>NZ_CP013444.1:0-1200000 GCF_001718835.1 Burkholderia cepacia
TCAGGCCGCCCGGGATTGATTCAGCGTAAACGACAGCAGGTCGCCGTCCGTCGGCTCGCCCCAGGTCTTCTGGGCCAGCCAGTCGAAAAAGGCCGTCTCGGCCAGCTTGGAATCGAGGCCGCGCTTGCGCCAGTCGTCGCGCAGATGGGTGCCCATCGTCGGCAGCGCCTCCGACTCGAACGACTCGCGCGCCACTTCGCGCTCGGCGTCGCCCTGCTCTTCGTACAGCACCTTCGCTTCCTTGCGGCGGAACGCAGCGAACTCGCTCAACAGGCGTGCCTTCAGATCGTCCGGCTGCGTCGCGGCGGCCTTGCCCGGCGTCGTGCCGGCCGGCAACGCGTCGACGGCCTCGACCGGCGGCGCATAACCCTTCTTCAGTGCATCCTTGAACAATGCCGGCGCGCTGCGCACCGGCGGCAGCGTCGTGCTGCGCATCCGCTGCTCGGTCATCTGCAGCGCGGCACGAATGCGGTTCTCCTCACTGTCCGCATAGAGCGTCTGCGCTTCCTTCAGCGGGATCCCGAGCTTCACCATCCGGTCGACCAGCGTGCTGTCGAACACGTTCGGATGTTCGTCGAGCGCGAGCATCGGCTGCTTGCGCTCGGTCACGCGGAACTGGATCTCCGCGACCCGGCGCCCTTCACGGTGTTCGATCAGCTCGACGAAGATGTTGGTGACCGCGTTGACTTCCGCGATCGCCGGACGCAGATAGTCGCGCTTGAAGTACTTGTATTCGCGTTTCGCTTCGTCGCCGGCTTCCGTGTCGGGCGTGCCCGACAGGATCGGCCGCCACCACTCCCACGGCTCGCGCATCGTCAGGTGGCTCGGGTTCGTCAGGTAGCGCACGCAGATTTCGTACAGCGCGAGGCCGGCGCTGCTGCGCAGCTGGCTCTGGAACTGCAGGCTCAGGCGCGCGTACTGGACCGGGTCGAGCAGCTTTTTCTTGATCTTCGGCGCGAACGAGAATTCGACCCACACGCGGCGGGTCGCCGGATCCTCGAGAATTTCGGCGTCGGCGATCAGCGTCGAGATCCCCCACTTGCGGCCCGGCTTCTGGCTCGACGTCCCCGTGCTCCATTCGACCTGCACCGACACCATGCGACGCAGGTGTTCCTTCACCAGCGCGGTGTCGTTCGAATCGAAGGCGGAGTTGGCGACGATGTCCGAGAGCAGCGCGCGATACGTATCGCCCGAATCGTCGGCCTGCTGCGCCACGGCCAGCAGGACATTGAACAGCTTGCGAGTGAGGAGCGTGATCTTGCCGCTCTTCGGCTGAATTGCGATCGCCTCGACGGCCTTACGCAACTCGGCTGAACTGGCACTCACCACATCCACATCGGTTTTCTTGGCGCGCTTCGTCGTGGCCATACGTCGGGTCGGAGGAGAAGTTTTCCGGAAGGATAGCGTCTGCGGTGAAGTGCGTCCAGAACGACATGCTCACCATAGCGGGTGATGCGCGCCGGCGAAACGGCACTCACCCCAATCGGCTCCCGTAAAGGCTCACCGGTCCAGAATCGGCCTGTGCGGGACTCACCTTTACGCGTCGCGGGAGACGCGGAATCACAGTTTTTCGCCTGTGCACGATACGTGCGCCGCACCTTCCCGTATCGGCTCACCTGTGACCTTGTCGCAAATTTGCGACTGCTTTTCGTGAGCGCCGCACAGCGTTTTCACTGCGCCTGACCGATAGCAGCAAACCTGCGCACAGCCGCCTGTATGCATGTACAGGCAAAGCCGGTCGGGCGATCGGCACAGCGTCAGAAGTCCGGACAGACGCACGCATTCGGCGCATGAGCGACTGGATCCGGCATGGCCTGTGCGTGTTTCGATGCCCATCGCCACCCGGCTTCGACAGCCCGGGCGCGCATTGTACAGTGCACCATCATCACAGACTCCCGAAAATTCTCACCCTCGATCCGCACAGCCCTGGTGGCCGATCTGTGGCGAACGCCCGTCGCGCGCGGGATCGACCGTTTGCACCTCCTGTAAACCCTCACCTTACCGACAAAAACGGCGCGAAAGCAGACATTCGGACGACTCCCGAAAAACCTCACCGTAACCGACGCGGTATCAAAAACCTCAATGCCTTCCGATACTTAGCGCGATTCCCGGCTGGCCGGCCCAATGCCGCCAGCCCCCGAAAAGCCTCACCTATCCACAGCGCCCATTCGTACGACAGCAGCGTGACGAGTCCCGAAAAATCTCACCTGTGCCAAAAAAACGCCTGTGAAAACGGGCTTACCATCCAGTACTGGCGGGGATTTCAGCGGAAGTGGACGCTCACAGCTCCCGAAAAGCCTCACCTTTGACCATTTTTCGGGCAAATTCCATTCCCGGAAAGGCTCACCTTTGGGTCCACGGGCTGCTCTTCAGTCATGCCCCGAAAAAGCTCACCTCAAGCCGATCCGGCCAGGGAATCCGCCGTTTTGCTCCCGAAAACGCTCACCTTTTGGGGTTCACAGGCCCGCAAATGCACATTTGCGGTGCAAAATCGCGTTCGCGTCCCGGATATCCTCACAGCAAAACTGTGTGGAATCCCGTGAAATCTCACCTTTCATCCAAATTGCCTAAAAGAAGGGCAGAATCGGCTGCAAACGAAGGTCCCGAAAAGGCTCACCGACACCTTCACAGGCAAAAAACTGTGCCCTCAGGCACAGCAGGCGTTTCGTGGCTGTGAGGCCCCGAAAAGCCTCACCTTTGAGAAATCTCGTGTTTCACTGTGATCCCGAATCCGCTCACGACCTTTCCCGCAACGGCTCACGCAGCTCCCTGAACCCCATCACTTCAGCTCCCGCAGAAGATCACCTTGGCTCCCGTAAAACTTCACCTTGTCGGCCGGAAAGCCTTGCAGCATAAGGCTGTGCCGTGGCGTTAACGTTTTTAACTAAGGGTTCAAGGGTGTTTACTTCTAATACTCTCAAGACATCGGCCGTAGAGTTTTCCACAGACACCCCTTACCCCAACACCCACCGATCCTTGGGACCTGCCGTCATGTGAAACAACGCCGACTTTTCGCTATTGGTTCAAAAACGCTTTCGATACAATCGCTTAGCTCGTTTTCTTCGCTTTGTTTCACGGAATCCGCACCCTTCATCGGTCACAGACGGCCACAGCAGCGCTTTCTGTGCACATCGACGTAAATTCGCAACGTCCGTCAAAAATCGGTATCGATCAATACGTATTTCGTTATGATTGCGACATTTAATGCTTGCGAGAGACGCCATGACCCTGGACGAGATGCGTCAAGTCATCCGAGAAGAGCTGGAATCGTTGCGCGCTGCCGGCGCACGACGGCAGGAATTGTCGCTGCACGCGTGCAAGCGGCTATTTTTTGATCTTGGCATCCGGCCGTCGGCTGCCAACGTCCGCGATCTCACCCAGACCGGCAGCGCCAGCGATATCCCGAAAGACATCGACCATTTCTGGGAGCGGATCCGCTCGGCATCGAAGGTTCGTCTGGAAGGCGCCGCGATTCCGAAAGCCGTCGAGGAAAAAGCCGGCGCGTTGCTCGGAGCACTCTATGAAGAAGCGTTGAAAGCCGCTCGAGACAGTCTCGATGGCGACCGCGAACAGGTGCGCACCGACGTCGCGCAGGCCGAACAGCGGCTGCGCGACGCAGCCATCCGCCAGGAGACGCTCGAAGCGGCCATCGCACGCAGCGAAACCCGCAACGAACAGCTTCAGGCGCGGGTGACCGAGCTCGAAGTTCAACTGGCGTCCCAAAGCACCCACGGTTCGGCAAACGAGGCCACGCTGCTCACCACAGTCAACCGCCTGGAAAAGGATCTGGCCGCGGCCACCGGCCGCGTGGATGCCGAACAGACGCAGAACGCTGCGTTGCGCGACCGTATCGATGCGCTTCAAGCAGAACTGCAGCAGCGCACCGAGCACTACGCGCAGCAAATCAAGGATGCGGTGGCCGAAGCCGAACGCCGCGTCAAGCCGATGCTGGTCGAGCTGGATTCGTTGCGCAGCACGGCGTCGACCTACCAGAACGGCTTACGCGACGTTCAGCGCAAGGAATTCGATTTCCTCCAGCAATTGAGTGCGGCCAAGGCGCGTGCCGACCGGCTCGAAGAACAGTTGCGCAGCCAGAGCGACGAATTGGCCGCGGCGACGCGCGAAATGAACACGCTGCGCGCGAGCCGCGGAATGAATCCGGAAATCGCCGCGCTGATCCGCCGCCTGGCCGATGCCGGCAAGCTCGACGCCGACGCATTCACAGTGATCGGCACGGCACTGGATTCCGATATCCCCGTGCCGAACCAGTGTCCGCACTGCGACGGCGAACCGGAGTTGTCGCACACGGATGAGGGTTTCGAGGTGTCGTGCCCGGAGTGCGAATACGCGTCAGGCTCGTGGCCCTCGCGCTTCGAAGCGGTCACCCGTTTTGGAAGCAATTGACCGCGTTCAATCCGGATGCACAGTCAAAGGTGAGATTTTCCGGGAGCCTTGAGGTGAGGTTTTTCGGGAGCGATTGAACGGTGAGGCCCTGCTGCGCAAGGCGCTCTCACATCGCCGGCTGCGTCCGGCAATCCCCGGATCAGTGAGATTCGGGCTCGGACGGCACCTCACCCTCGATCAAGCTGTCACGCCAGTTCTTCCATGCGCGATGCAGGCGGTTCGACGAGATCGGTCGCATGAAGCCCAGCCATTTGCCGACTCGTTCGGGCGGCACGTCGTTCTCGAACAATTCCGCGGCATAGGTGTTGCGCAAAGTCTGCGGGCTTGCGCGCGCGGTGCGCGACGTCGCGATGTCTGCCGCTTCGACGATCGCGTCGATGGCGCGCAGCATCGTCGCCTTGTGCATCGGGCGTCCCGCGTGCGATGCCGGAAAGATGAGGTCGCCCGGTATGTCCTGGCGCTTGCGTTCGGTGAGCCACGCTTCGAGCAGGGCGATCGCGAACGACGCCACGTGCGTTTCCCGTGCGAAATCGGGATGTGTCGACGGGATCTGCAGCGACGTTCCAGCCGTATTGATGCAACTAATCGTAAGTACGCGCGCTTCACCGGTTTTAATGCCGGCGCCGAGAAACGCGGCGACGAGCGCGCGGTCGCGCCGCTCTTTCCAGTACGCGGAACCGGATACGCCGATCGGCGAAAACAGGTACGTGAGCAACGTCGCGCGCTCGGCCGGCGTGAGGAAACCGGTAGGTTCGTTGTCGCGCGCCTTGCGCCAGTTCGCTTCGCCATCCTGAGCAATGAACCGGGCCGGGTTGGTCGACGCGTATTCGGTACGCCGGATATGGTCGAGCACACGCTCGATCAGCCGCAGATAGCGCATTCGCTGGGTTTTCCGGATCGGGAGTTCGCCGACGAAGTGGGCGATCGATGCGGTGTCGACCGATGCGAGATTCTTCTGGTGCGTACGCAGCCACGTGAGAAACGCGCCCCATTGCGCGCGATAGACGTCGGCCGATGAGCGACGATAGTCCTGCATGGCGAGCCATGCATCGAATGCGGCTTCGGGCGAGACGATCCAGTCCGATGCGTGACGGTCGAACAAATCCTTTTCTACCGTTGGCAATGGCGTGTGCGTGGGCGAAGGAAGGGACATGTGATTTATTCCGTTAGTTGCGTGCATGGTAGCTCTTTTTGCAACCCCCGGGCGGGATGAGCCGAAAGGCTCGATATGCGGAACGCGCATCCGTCGCCGCACTGCATGGCGCTCGCTTATCCGACCGCAACGACGGTTGCCGGCAAGCCGCGCCCGGCCCGCAATCAGCCGCGCCAGCCCTTGGTCGTGCGCCCGGTTTTGACGGACGGGGGTTGCACGTCGCGCTTGCTTGCAGCGGCCTCATACGCGACGACTGCGAACGAGAATACGGCCGGCAGCGCGTTGGACTTGCCGAAGTCGATCGGATCGTCCGTTTCGGGAAACGTCATGTCCGACGGCCGTTCGAACAATTGACGCATGCCGGCCTCGTGCCGGCTGGCAAAGCCGAGATCGGCGAGCGCCTCGGCTTCGATCGCGTGCAGCAGGCGCCACGTCAGCGGGACGCGCTGGCGGATATAACGCCCGGCGATATGGCGAACGATCAGCTCGAGGTCGTGCGCGGCAGCCTTGAAGCTGAGCGCGGCCAAATCCTGTTCTTCTGTCATTGCAGGCTCCTGTCGGTCGGAGTTGGCGCCTTAGCGCCTGGGGTGGCCCAGGCTTCGCACTCTGGCCGACGCATATCGGAATGTCCGTATACTGTACAAACATACAGTGTTTTCCGCAACTGGCCGTTTGGCTGACTCGACGGCCCGTCAGCGATGAATCACGATCAACAACGCTCTCGCTTCGGCCTTGCCGGGATTGCGGATCGCGTGCGGCTCGTCGGCCGGGTAGCGCGCCGTGTCGCCTGCCTTCAGGCGCCGGCTTGCCGCCGCGGCTTCGATTTCCATCGCGCCCTGCAGCACGGTGAGGTGCTCGCGCGTGCCGGGCTCGTGGGCGTTCGATATCAGTGCGCCGCCGCCCGGCAGCGTCAGCTCGTACCACTCGAACTTGCCGGCGAGGTCGATCGGGCCCCACACGCGCAGCTGGTATCGGCCGTCATGGCCGGCGAGCGTCGGAATGTCGTGCGGGCCGTCTACACGGATCGTCTCGGGCGCCTTCGGCTGCGAGAACAGCTCGTCGAGCGTGATGCCGAGTGCGTTCGTCAGCCGCCACGCCACCGCGATCGTCGGGTTGGCCTTGTCGCGTTCGATCTCGGAGAGCATCGATTTCGATACGCCGGCTGCGCGCGACAGGTCGTCGAGTGTCAGCTTGCGTTCGTTGCGCAGCCGCTGGATCTGCTCGCCGACACGCGGCGGCGTGGCGGCCGGCGGTTACGGTGCGGCGCTGGCAGGCGTGCGCCGCGAACCGGAGGAACTTGCCATTTGGATTCCGTTCGCTTAGAGTTGTTCGGTATTTCGAATTCTAGTTCGGAATATCGGATAAATGCGGTCAACCGAACGACCGACTATAACAGTAGCAGGCCGTTGCGCCGCCGCCACGAGCGGCGGCCGGCGGGTTGCGATTCATGTCAGGAGCTTTGCGATGCGTGATGCCTTTCTCGCCCAGGTGCGCGGGACGCTGGACCAGATCCGCGCGGACGGTTTTTACAAGACCGAGCGCGAGATCGCGAGTCCCCAGGCGGCAGCCGTGCGGCTCGCCGGCGGTGCCGGCGTGCTCAATTTCTGCGCGAACAACTACCTGGGCCTGGCGAACGATCCGCGCCTGATCGAGGCGGCGAAGGCCGGCCTCGACCAGGACGGCTTCGGCATGGCATCGGTGCGCTTCATCTGCGGCACGCAAACCGTGCACAAGCAACTGGAAAGCGCGCTGGCCGCCTTTCTCGGCACGGAGGACAGCATCCTCTATTCGAGCTGCTTCGATGCGAACGGCGGGCTGTTCGAGACGCTGCTCGACGAGAACGACGCGGTGATCAGCGACGAGCTGAACCACGCGAGCATCATCGACGGCATCCGCCTCTGCAAGGCGAAGCGGTTCCGCTACAAGAACAACGACCTGTCCGACCTCGAGGCGAAGCTGAAGGAAGCCGATGCGGCGGGCGCGCGCCACAAGCTGATCGCGACCGACGGCGTGTTCTCGATGGACGGCATCATCGCCGACCTGAAAGGCATCTGCGATCTCGCCGATCGCTACGGCGCGCTCGTGATGGTCGACGATTCGCATGCGGTCGGCTTCATCGGCACGCACGGCCGCGGCACGCCCGAGCATTGCGGCGTCGAAGGCCGCGTCGACATCATCACGGGGACGCTCGGCAAGGCGCTCGGCGGCGCATCGGGCGGCTATGTCGCCGCGCGTCGCGAAGTCGTCGAGCTGCTGCGCCAGCGCTCGCGCCCGTATCTCTTCTCGAACACGCTTACGCCGAGCATCGCCGCGGCATCGCTGAAGGTGCTGGAACTGCTCGGCAGCGACGAAGGCGCGAAGCTGCGCGAGCGCGTGCGCGAGAACGGCGCGCGGTTTCGCAAGCAGATGACCGAAGCCGGCTTCACGCTCGTGCCGGGCGCGCATCCGATCATCCCGGTGATGCTCGGCGATGCGCAGCTCGCGACGAACATGGCCGACAAGCTGCTCGGCGAAGGCGTCTACGTGATCGGCTTCTCGTTCCCCGTCGTGCCGCGCGGCCGCGCGCGCATCCGCACGCAGATGAGCGCCGCGCATACGCCTGAACAGATCGACCAGACGGTCGCCGCGTTCGTGCGCGTGGGCAAGTCGCTCGGCGTGATCTGACGGAGGCGCGACCATGAAAGCACTGGCAAAACTCGAACGCGGCCCCGGCCTCACGCTCACGCGCGTGAAGCGTCCGGAAGTCGGCCACAACGACGTGCTGATCAAGATCCGTCGCACGGCGATCTGCGGCACCGACATCCATATCTGGAAGTGGGACGACTGGGCGCAGAAGACGATTCCCGTACCGATGCACGTCGGTCACGAATATGTCGGCGAGATCGTCGAGATGGGGCAGGAGGTGCGCGGTTTCGCGATCGGCGATCGCGTGTCCGGCGAAGGCCACATCACGTGCGGCTTCTGCCGTAACTGTCGCGCTGGGCGCCGGCATCTGTGCCGGAACACGGTTGGCGTCGGCGTGAACCGCGAAGGCGCGTTCGCCGAGTATCTGGCGATCCCGGCATTCAACGCGTTCAAGATCCCGCCCGAGATTTCCGACGATCTCGCGTCGATCTTCGATCCGTTCGGCAACGCGACGCACACGGCACTGTCGTTCAACCTCGTCGGCGAAGACGTGCTGATCACCGGCGCGGGCCCGATCGGCATCATGGCCGTGGCGATCGCGAAGCATGTCGGCGCGCGCAACGTCGTCATCACCGACATCAACGACTACCGGCTGGAACTCGCGCGCAAGATGGGCGCGACGCGCGCGGTCAACGTCGCACGCGAGTCGTTGCGCGACGTGATGACCGACCTGCACATGACCGAAGGCTTCGACGTCGGCCTCGAAATGTCGGGTGTGCCGAGCGCGTTCACGAGCATGCTCGAGGCGATGAACCACGGCGGCAAGGTCGCGCTGCTCGGCATTCCGCCCGCGCAGACGGCGATCGACTGGAACCAGGTGATCTTCAAGGGGCTCGAGATCAAGGGCATCTATGGCCGCGAGATGTTCGAGACCTGGTACAAGATGGTCGCGATGCTGCAGAGCGGCCTCGACCTGTCGCCGATCATCACGCATCGCTTCGCGGCCGACGATTTCGAGAAAGGCTTCGCCGCGATGCTGTCCGGCGAGAGCGGCAAGGTGATTCTCGACTGGACGGCCTGAACGCGCTCCCTGCATGGCGTGCGTCGTCGCGCCTCGCCGCGCGGCGTCGGCCGGGGGCACGGAAGCGTCACCGGCCGGCCGTCATCGCAAGATGCTCGGCGATCGGGCCGAGCGCGAGCGCCGGCAGGAACGTCAGCAGCGTGACCAGCACCACGGTCGAGAGCAGCATGCAGACGAACAGCGGCCCGTGCGTCGGCAGCGTGCCGGCGCCGGCCGCGCGTCGCTGCTTGGCCGCGAGGGAGCCTGCGATCGCCAGCACCGGCACGATGACCGTGAAGCGGCCGAACCACATCGCGGCAGCCAGTGACGTGTTGTAGAACGCCGTGTTTGCCGACAGGCCCGCAAACGCGCTGCCGTTGTTGTTCGCGGCGGACGAGAACGCGTAGAGCATCTCGCTGAAGCCGTGCGCGCCCGGATTGCCGAGTCCGGCGACGCCGGCCGGCGTCACGGCCGCGATTGCGGTGCCGACCAGCACGATCGCCGGCGTCGCGAGAATCGCGATCGACACCATCTTCATTTCGTACGCTTCGATCTTCTTGCCGACGTATTCGGGGGCGCGCCCGATCATCAGCCCGGCGACGAACACCGCGAGCAGCACCACCATCAGCATGCTGTACAGGCCGGAACCGGGGCCGCCGAACACGACTTCGCCGGTCTGCATCAGCGCCATCGGCACGAGGCCCCCGAGCGGCGTGAACGAATCGTGCATCGCATCGACCGCGCCGTCGCCGCTGCTCGTCGACACCGTCGCGTACAGCGCCGACGACACGATCCCGAAGCGCGTCTCCTTCCCTTCCATGTTGCCGCCCGGCTGGCTCGCCGACGCGACCGTGTCGATGCCGGGCGCACTCAGCGCCGGACCGGCAGCCTGCTCCGCCCGGATCACCATCGCGGCGGCGGCGACGAACAGCGTCAGCATCGCGGCGTAGATCGTCCACCCCTGCCGGCGGTCCTGAATCATCGTGCCGAACGTGTGGCAGAGCGCGGCCGGAATGATCAGCATCGCCAGCATCTGCAGGAAATTCGCGAACGGTGTCGGGTTCTCGTACGGATGCGCCGAATTCGCGTTGAAGAATCCGCCGCCGTCGCCGCTCATCAGCTTGATCGATTCCTGCGACGCGACGGGCCCCATCGGCAGCGTCAGCGTGGCGGCGGGCGTCGACGAGTGCGGCTGCACGATCGCAACGTCGCGATTCGGCGCGAAATTCTGCACCACACCCTGCCCGATGAACGCCGCCGCGAACAGGGCCGCCAGCGGAACCAGCACGTAGAGCGTCATGCGCGTCAGGTCGATCCAGACATTGCCGATCGTTTTGCTGCCCCGGCGCACGAGCCCACGAATCAGCGCGAGCATGACGACCATCCCGCTCGCCGCCGACAGGAACGCCTGCACGCCGATGCCGAGCATCTGCGTCAGGTGGCTGAGCGTCGTCTCGCCCGCATACGCCTGCCAGCTCGTATTCGTCGCGAAGCTGACGGCCGTGTTGAATGCGAGCCCCGGTTCGACGTTCGGCAAGTGCTGCGGATTGAGCGGCAGCCAGACCTGGATGCGCTGCAGCAGGTAAAGCGCAGCCGCGCCGAGCGCGTTGAACGCGACGAGCGCGACCGCATAGCGCTTCCAGTCCATTTCCTCGTCGGGGGCGACGCCCGACAGCCGGTAAATCGCGCGTTCGACGACGGCGACGCGCCGCAGCGGCCCCGGCAGGTCGCCGAGCGCGATACGGGCGATGGCTGTCCCGAGCGGTTTGACCAGAAAGGTGAGAACAAACAGGAACACGCCGACCTGTGTCCAGGCATTGCCGATCACGCTGCCTCCCAGGCCGGCGCCGCCGCCCTGCATCGAATGGATTGTTTCATTTCAACGCATGCATAACGCGGCGCGCGGCTAGCGGAGCGGCTTGTTCTCGATCCAGTGCGGATCGAGCTGCAGGTTGAGGAGCACGAGCCAGCGCTTCGGACAGCGCGGCGCGATGCGGACCGGCTCTTCGTCGGAACCGCCGAACGCGACGAACCCGTGATCGAGAGCATGGCGGTATGCGCGCTGTGCGTCGGCCTGCAGCCAGTAGCCGACCAGCGCGCACGACATGAAGCGGAACAGCAGCAGCGTCGCGGCTTCCGGCGCGAACCCGGCCGAGACGAGCGCGAATTCGAACGCGAGCGTCAGCAGGTGCGCGACGGCGATCGTGACGAGCGCCAGCTTCGCGAGGCCGCGCAGCCGGATCGCGGCGCGAAGGCGCGCGTTGCGCAGCGCGAGCCGCGCGGCTTCGTCCGGCGAGACGGGTGGGATGGGCGGGATGGACGAGTCGCGGCCCGGGAGCGGGTCGCGCTTCATGATGAAGCCGCTTGGCGGCGATTGGGGCGAATCGCGACGGCGCCGCGCATCGCGGCTGCGCCGTTCGTCGGGCCGACCGGCTTGCAGAGCACGGCGCTGTCATAGCCGCGGCCCGCGAAGCGCATGACGTCGATCGGCCGGAAGCCTTCGCCGACGCAGAACGCGACGAGCCGGCCGGCCTCTTGCGGCACATCGAGCGCGAGATGGCTGGCCCGGTGCGACGCGCTCCACTGCTCGGCGAACGCGAGCAGCGATCGGCCGATGCCGCGATCCTGCCAGACCGGATCGACCGCGAGCTCGCGGATCGTCACGACCCGGCGGCTGCGATACGGATCGCACGGCGAATCGGGATCGGACAGGCGCATCGTCACCGTCGCGACCAGGTGCGCGTTGCCGAGCGCAACGAAGCACTCGCCGGCGAGCGTGCGCTCGCGTGTTCCGGCGGCGGAACGGCCGGCGGCCGGGTATGGAAAGCCCAGTGCGCCGAGCGGTGCGAAGGCACGCTGCAGCAGCGCGGTCAGCGACTCGTACGAGTCCACGCGCGGATCGAAACGTCTCAGCACGACGCGCTCGTCGAGCTGCTTCGCGTAAGCGGCGTAGCTACGGGTGCGGCGTGCGGGTTCGGAATGCGGCATGACATCCTCAGGCCCATCAAGGTGCACGCAGTGTAGTGAGTCGCGAATGTCGGCATCAAGAAAAAATGTCGTAAAGATTGCGGACCGGCGTCGCACGCATATCGTGGTGGAACGATCGTTCTGCATTATTCTTGACGAGGGAGAACGATCGTTCTACCGTAAACCCATCAACTCGAACCATGACAGATCCGTTTGACCGACCATGACCTCATACGAACCTCAGCCCGGGGAACCGGGCGTTCGCGACCGGCTGCTCGATGCAGCCGAAGCGCTGATCTACTCGGGCGGCATTCATGCAACCGGTGTCGATGCGATCGTCAAGCGATCCGGCGCGGCGCGAAAGAGCTTTTATTCGCATTTCGAATCGAAAGAGGCGCTGGTGGTGGCCGCGCTCGAACGTCGCGACGAGCGCTGGATGCGCTGGTTCGTCGACGCGACGCTGGCGCGCGGCAACGCACCGCGCTCGCAGTTGCTCGGCATGTTCGACGTGCTGCGCGACTGGTTCGCGCAACCCGACTTTCACGGCTGTGCGTTCCTCAACGCATCGGGCGAGATTCCCGATGCCGACGATCCGGTGCGCGTCGTCGCACGGGCGCACAAGGCGCGCTTGCTGGCGTTCGTGCGCGAACGGCTCGACGCGCTGGCCGACGACGCGGGGATCGAGCGCCGCGGGCTTGCGCGCATTGCGCGTCAGTGGCTCGTGCTGATCGACGGCGCAATCGGCGTGGCGCTCGTCAGTGGCGATGCAAACGCCGCGCGCGATGCGCGCGCGACGGCCGAACTGCTGCTCGACGCCGTGTCGCGGCCGTCGAGGTAGCAAGCTGGCCGCGGCATTGCGCGGCCGAACCCTGACTGGAGAAAACGATGTCTGAATCAGCCGAAGTCCGCCCGCCCGTTCCGCCCTTCACGCTCGAAACGGCGCGCCAGAAAGTGCGCGCCGCCGAGGACGCGTGGAACACGCGCGACCCGCAGCGCGTGTCGCTCGCCTATACGCCGCAAAGCCGATGGCGCAATCGTGCGGAATTCGTGACCGGCCGCGACGAGATCGTCGGGCTGCTGCAGCGCAAGTGGGCGCGCGAGCTCGACTACCGGCTGATCAAGGAGCTGTGGGCATTCGACGGCAATCGCATCGCGGTGCGCTTTGCGTACGAATGGCATGACGATGCCGGCAACTGGTTCCGTTCGTACGGCAACGAAAACTGGGAGTTCGACGAAAACGGGCTGATGGCGCATCGTCACGCGAGTATCAACGACCTGCCGATTCGCGAAGCGGACCGGCTCTTTCACTGGCCGCTCGGTCGTCGTCCGGACGATCATCCCGGGCTGTCCGATCTCGGCCTGTAAGCGCGTCGCACAGTCGGACGCGGCGGCCGTGCGATCGATTGGTGAGGCAATACGGGAGCAGGTTCGGTCAAGGTGAGCGTTTTCGGGAGCAATGAAAACGCCATCGCATCTGTCGCTTCGGTGACGCAACGACACGACGCGCAGCTCACCGATCTCGTTCGGTGCGAATATGCGATGTGACACTGCCGAAATGCATGGTGGTGCGTATCGGCACGCCGTGTTTCTCACCGCAGGCCGCATCCGGTCGAACGGATGCGCCCGTCGGTGCGCGTCGATACACCGCGCATCTCACCCGTATGCAAGATCGGCACGTCGCCGCGCCAAGCGTGCGACGCGTCGTGCCGATCACCTCACCTCTCATGCATACGGCGCAGCGTTGCCCAGCCCATCACCGGTCATCCCGCAATCCGCGTCGCGATCGCTTCGCCCACTTCCTGTGTCCCCGCGTTGCCGCCGAGATCGCGCGTATGCGGCCCCGTGCGCAGCACGTCCTCGATCGCGGCGACGATCGCATCGTGCGCCTCGCGTTCGCGGCCCGCGCCGTTGCCGAGGAAGTCGAGCATCAGGGCCGCCGACCAGATCATCGCGACCGGGTTCGCGATGTATTGCCCCGTGATGTCGGGTGCAGAGCCGTGCACGGGTTCGAACAGCGACGGAAACGCGCGGTCGGGGTTCAGGTTCGCCGACGGCGCGATGCCGATCGTGCCCGTACAGGCGGGCCCGAGATCCGACAGGATGTCGCCGAACAGGTTCGACGCGACGACGACGTCGAAGCGGTCAGGCTGCAGCACGAAACGCGCGCACAGGATGTCGATGTGCTGCTTGTCGACGGCGATGTCGGGATAGCGTTCGGCCATCTCGGCCGTGCGTGCGTCCCACCACGGCATGCTGATCGCGATGCCGTTGCTCTTCGTCGCGACGGTGAGGCGCTTCGCGCGCCGCTGCGCGAGTTCGAACGCGAATTTCAGCACGCGCTCGGTGCCGTGGCGCGTGAAGATCGACTGCTGCATCACGATCTCGCGATCGGTGCCTTCGAACATCGTGCCGCCGACCGACGAATACTCGCCCTCGGTGTTCTCGCGCACGATCATGAAGTCGATGTCGCCCGCGCGGCGGCCGGCGAGCGGCGACGGCACGCCGTCGAACAGGCGCGCGGGCCGCAGGTTGATGTACTGGTCGAATTCGCGGCGGAACTTCAGCAGCGAGCCCCACAGCGACACGTGATCGGGCACCGTCGCAGGCCAGCCGACCGCGCCGAACAGGATCGCGTCCATGCCCGACAACTGCGCCTTCCAGTCGTCCGGCATCATCTGGCCGTGCTGCGTGTAGTAGTCGCAGCTCGCCCAGTCGATGCGGACGAAGTCGAAGCGGATGCCGAAGCGCGCGGTCACGGCATCGAGTGCGCGCAGGCCCTCGGGCATCACTTCACGGCCGATGCCGTCGCCGGGAATCACGGCAATTCTGTAGGTCCTGTCGCTCATGCGAATGCTCCTCCAGATCGATTCGGGCCGCCGCAGACCACGCGCGCAGCGGCAGATGGCCCCATTCTATTTGTTTCCATCTGGATTAAAATCGCGTGAAAGGTTAATCGACTTTCCACGAATCGTGAACAAATCGCCGAATCTCGACGACCTCCGGGTATTCAGCCTGGTCGTCCGCCTGACCAGCTTCAGCGCGGCCGCCGAGCAGCTCGCGGTGTCGCCCGCCTATGTCAGCAAGCGCATCGCGTTGCTCGAGGCGCAGCTCGGCACGCGCCTGCTGCATCGCTCGACCCGCCGCGTGACGGTCACGGAAGCCGGCGAGCGCGTGTTCGCGCGCGCCGAGAAGATTCTCGACGACGTCGATCATCTCGTCGAGGACGTGTCGACCACGCGTACGGTGCCGCGCGGCACGCTGCGCATTTCGAGCAGCTTCGGGTTCGGCCGGCACATCGTCGCGCCGGCGCTGCTCGACTTCACCGCGCGCTATCCGCAGCTGAACGTGCGGCTCGACCTGTTCGACCGGCTCGTCGACGTCGCGGGCGAAGGCTACGACCTCGACGTGCGCATCGGCGACGAGATTGCCGATCACCTGATCGCGCGCCGCCTCGCCGCGAACTACCGCGTGCTGTGTGCGTCGCCCGACTATCTCGCCCGGCGCGGTACACCGCGCTCGCTCGCGGATCTCGCCTCGCACGACTGTCTTGCCATCAAGGAGCGCGATCACCCGTTCGGCGTGTGGCGGCTGAACGTGCGCGGCGAAACGGCCACGGTGAAGGTGGGTGGCGCGCTGTCGACGAACCATGGCGAGGTAGCCGTGCAATGGGCGCTGGCCGGGCGCGGCATCGTGCTGCGTTCGATCTGGGAAGCCGCGCCGCTGATCGAACGCGGTGCACTGTGTCGCGTGCTGCCGGACGCGATCCAGCCCGCGAACATCTGGGCCGTGTATCCGGAGCGCGTTGCGGCGTCGGCCAAAGTGCGCGTGTGCGTCGACTTTCTCGCGGATGCGTTCGCGCATCTGAACGACACGGCGAACGACGGCGTCGCGTGATGCACGCCAAAGGTGAGCTTTTGCGGGATCGTGATTCAGTGCCGCCCGCACCGGGTCACAGCCGGTTGTCCTTCGCGAGCGTCAGCACGCGCGCCCAGCGTTGCGCGTCGTGCTTGTCCATCATCGGCAGCTTCCATTCGCTGCGCACGCCATCGCGCACGTGCACGACGAGATGCCAGCGGCCGCCGATCGGCGCGGCCTGGCAGCCGTCGAGCTGCGACAGCGTATAGCGGCCGTCCGCGCCGTCGTGCGACAGCCACAGCAGCCCCTGCGTCGCCGACACGCGCAGCTCGCCCCACGCGCGATGCACGACGTGGGTCCAGCCTTCTTCCTTCGTATTCGGTGCGATGTCGCGGCGGCGTTTGATCCACCAGGCGACCAGCGCGATCAGGATCGCGGCGGCGAGCACGGCGGCCGCGATCGCGACCGGCTGGCCGAACTGTGCGGCGATGACTTGAAACAGGTGAACCGCGCCCCATCCGGCAGCGACGAGCGCGAACAGTGCAATGAAAATCGGCATGTCGGTTTCGGAAAGAGAAGCGGACCGGCGCAGGCAGCGCGCCGGTCCGCTCGGGCACGACGTCACCGCCTGCGGTGAATGTCGTGCGTCACGAAGCCCGCGTCGTTGTTGGGCAGCGCGAGGCCGTCCTTGACTGCGAGCGTCTTGCGGATGTCGTCGAGGCCCGCGGACCAGTGGTCACGCATCGTCGACAGACCGAACTGATAGTCCTTGTAGTGATGCTCGTACGCCTTCTGCTGGTAGATCAGGTGCTGGATGTTGTACTTCTTGCTGGACGACATCGCATCGGCCTCGATGCACCAGGGATCCGCCTTGCGCTGCTCTTCCGGCACCTGCTCGAGCACGTGGCGCAGCACGTTGCGGTAACGCTGTTCGCGCTGCAGCGTGTCGGTCACGAAGCGCGTGCGGCTCGAATACTGCACGTCCTTCGTGCGCTCGGCGACGTCGGCCATCGTGCGCGGCAGCGGCCCGCGCGCGCTCCACAGGTCGACCTGGAACGCGAGCGTGTCGCGGCGCGGCCGTGCGCGCAGCACTTCCATCAGCGGCGTGTTCGACACGACACCGCCGTCCCAGTAGTACTCGCCGTCGATCTCGACCGGCGGGAACGCGGGCGGCAGCGCGCCGGACGCCATGAAATGCTCGGGCGCCAGACGGATGCGCGAGTTGTCGAAGTACACGAAGTTGCCGGTGCCGACGTTGACGGCGCCGACCGACACGCGCGTTTCGCCCGAATTGATCCGGTCGAAATCGCACAGCTTCAGCAGCGTCGCGCGCAGTTGCGACGTGTCGTACCAGCTGATCTTCTCCGGATGATCCGACACGCCCGGCAGCGGCGGCGGGAAGCGCGGCACGAAGAAGCCCTGCTGGCCCTGCATCATCGCGCTCGCGGCCTGTGACGCCGTGAAGAACGTACGAACCTGGTCGATGCTGTTGAACAGCGCGAACTCGAATGCGGCCGGAACCGTCGGGAAGAACGCCGGCTTGCAGATCGTTTCCCAGAACTCGCGCAGCCGCTCGACGCGATGCTCGGGCGCATTGCCCGCGATCAGCGCGGTGTTGAGCGCGCCGATCGAGATGCCCGCGATCCAGTCGAGCGGAATGCCCGCCTCGTGCAGCCCTTCGAACACGCCGGCCTGGTACGCGCCGAGCGCGCCGCCGCCTTGCAGCACGAGCGCGATCGTTTCGTACGGCAGCGTACGCGCGGCGGCCGGTGCGCCGGCCTCGTGATGCAGGTCCGCCGCATCGACGGCCTGCTTTTCGGTGCGGGCGTGCGGCTTCATTGCATGAACCAGCCGTGGCTGACGATGAACGACTGGCCCGTGAGCGCGGCGCTCGGGAAGGCCGACAGGAACAGCACCGTCTGCGCGACGTCCTGCACCGTCGTGAACACGCCGTCGACCGTATTGCCGAGCATCACCTTCTTCACCACTTCCTCTTCGCTGATCCCGAGCTCCTTCGCCTGCTCCGGAATCTGCTTGTCGACCAGCGGCGTGCGCACGAAGCCCGGACACACGACGTGCGAGCGCACGTTGTGCTTCGCGCCTTCCTTCGCCAGCACGCGGGCCAGGCCGAGCAGCCCGTGCTTGGCCGTCACGTACGCGGACTTCAGCGGCGACGCTTCGTGCGAATGCACCGAACCCATGTAGATCACGACACCGCCGCGATCGTCCTTGTACATGTGCTTGAGCGCGGCCTTGGTCGTCAGGAACGCACCGTCGACGTGGATCGCCTGCATCTTCTTCCAGTCGGAGAACGCGTAGTTCTCGATCGGGTTGACGATCTGGATGCCCGCGTTCGACACGAGGATGTCGACCGAGCCGAACGTTTCGGCCACCTTGTCGATACAGCTGTTCACGGCGTCCTCGTTCGTCACGTCCATCGCGACGCCGATCGCCTTGCCGCCCGCCTTGACGATCTCGTCGGCAACGGCGTTCGCGCCGTCCTGGTTCAGGTCGGCGATCGCGACGGCCGCGCCCGCTTTCGCGAGCTCGAGTGCGATTTCCTTGCCGATGCCGCTCGCGGCGCCCGTGACGACTGCGGTCTTGCCATTCAGATTGCTCATGTTCGGGATTCCGTAATCAAGGGTGAAAAAGGTGCAAGGGGTGGAAAAGGACTGCGGACGTGTTACTGAGCCAGGTAATCGTAGACGACTTCGCCGAGGCCCAGTGTCAAATCTGCGACCAGGTGGCGGGCTTCGACGATTTCGAGCACGGGCAGGTCGGCGACCGGCGCGAGCGCGTGCGGCGCCAGCTCGAGCGATGCGGGGCCCGTCCACGCGCCCTTCATCCTGATGTCCTGCATGTAGTAGCGCACCAGTTCGCAGACGCGCGCGGTGCCGTCGACGTGCGGGATGATCTTCAGCAGGAAATTGGGGCCGGCGAGACGCTTCGTCTGCTCGTCGATGTCGAGTTCCTTGTGCTTGTAGCCCATCGTGCCGGTGGCGACGCGCACCTTGCCGTAGTCGAGCGTGCCGAGGATGTGGTCGGTGTTCACGTGCAGCGTGGGCGATGCGAGTTTCTTCGGGAAGCCCCACAGTTCGCGGCCGCCGGCGATCGGCGGGTGATCGTCGAGATACATCGCGAGCGTATAGCCGCCCGGCTGGCCGTTGTACTCGACGGGAATCACCTGGCCGCTTTCGGTGTAATCGCCGAAGCCGGTCGAATCGGCCATGCGGATGAATTCGTAATGCACGAGCGGCTCGGTGACCTGCAGCGGCTCGGGGACGATTTCGCGGAGGCGATCCGGATCGGTGCGATACGTGATGATCAGGAACTCACGATCGACGAAACGGTAAGGGCCCATCGGGAAGGCAGGGCTGGTCAACGGCATCGCAAACGCTTTCGATCGGACATCGCTGGGTTTCATGCGGACTCCTTGTTGTTGATCGCTTCGTGGATGAGTGCTCGTAATCCTATGCCTGTGCGTTGCCGTTGTGCGATGCCGCATCTGGAATTAATTGTTGCAGGAATCGGTGAATTGACTACGCAAATGTTGATGCGAACGACGCCAATGGCCCGATGGGCGCTCAGCGCACCGATCATCGCGGGTGTCGACGACGCCGCGATGTGACCGAAGGTGAGCTTTTTCGGGGTGCAAGGTGAGGCTTTACGGGAAACGCTCCGCGCGAAATATTTCAATTGTGTGAACTTGTGTTGCAAAGCATGCTCTAACCGCGTCCTTGCGGCCGGATGGCCGGGCATCGCCCGTCGCGGTGCCGGCCCTCGTTAAGCATTGCTTAAGCGAGCCGCTCTTAGCATCGGACGTGACCGGATGACCGGTCGCGCATTCCCGCCCCACGTCTCCGGATCCATGCAGACCCTCAATCTCACCCTTTTTTCCGCCATCAACGCCGGGGTTGCGCCGCAGCCGGGCGTTGCCCGTCTCGCCATCTTCGCCGCCGACTGGCTCGTCTATGTACTGCCCGCGATGCTGCTGCTGACCTGGATCTTCGGCGCGCGCACGACGCGGCGCCAGGCGATCGAAGCCGGCGTCGGCGTGTGCGTGGCGCTCGCGCTCGCACAGGTCATCGGACATTTCTGGTTCTCGCCGCGCCCGTTCATGGCCGGCGTCGGCACGCAACTGATTCCGCATGCGCCGGACAGCTCGTTTCCGAGCGATCACATGACGTTCGTCTGGAGTGTGGCGGTCGGCATGCTGCTCGGCGGCGCGACGCGCGTGACGGGCCTCGTGATGGCCGCGATGGCCGCGGCGATTGCATGGGGGCGCATCTATGCGGGCGTGCACTGGCCGTTCGACATGGCGGGCGGCGTGCTGGTCGGCACGGCCGGCGCGCTGGCCGCGCACCTGTATGCGCGGCCCGTCACGGCGATGCTCGAGCGCATCGGCGATTCGGTGCATGCAGTCGTGATGGGGCGCCGGCACGCGCCGTAACGGGAAGGATCGGGCCGGGGCGGTCAGCCCGGCGTTCTGGCCGATTCGGCCGTCGCCGGGGCAGCGCTGCCGTGCAGCTCGGCCGTGTCTGCCGGCTGCCGCGCGGCGTCGCGGTCGAGCGCGCTTTCCTTCAGGATCGCGCACATCGCGACGAACAGCGCAAGGACCACCGCGGCAAGGCCGCAATAACCGACGATCTTCAGGTTGCGAAGGAAAGGCGAAGCGGGGCTTTCTTTTGTCATGACCGGACGCTCCTGGTGCGGACAGCGTCGACTGCGTGACGGCGGCGTCGCAGACGTAGGTATATACCAGCCGCCGCGCCAATGCCAGGCCGTCCGCGCGCCGGACGCCGGAACGCCTGTGTCGGGAGTCCGAATTTCGAGAGTCCGTCGCAGGCTGCCCGTATGCCGGCTGCCCGTCGCGTCAGTCGTCGAGCGATTCGTGCACCGCGCTCGCGCCGCGCTTCCAGTAGGCCGCCGCGCGGATGCGCGATTTGTCGATGCCGCGCTCGCCGGTCAGGTGCTGGCGTACCGCGCGCATCGACATCGCTTCGCCCGCCGCCCACACGTAGCCGTCGCCGGAAGGCGGCAGCGGCAGGTCGCGGACCGCGTCCAGCAGCGCGTCGCTGCCGCCGGCCTGCGCTTCGGCGCGGAAGCGCCAGATTTCGTGCACGTCGGCGCGCGTGTCGAACGCGATCTGCGCGGTGCGATCCGCGACTTCCATCACGACGGCCGCGCGCGAGCCCGCGGGCAGCTCTTCCAGGCGTCGGGCGACCGCCGGCAGCGCCGTATCGTCGCCGATCAACAGGTGCCAGTCGAAACCGGTCGGGACGACGAACGAACCGCGCGGGCCGCCGATGCCGAGCCATTGGCCGACGCGTGCCTGTGCGGCCCATTGCGACGCCGGGCCCGGGTGGTTCAGCACGAATTCCAGATCGAGTTCGCGGACGGCGCGGTCGAAGCGGCGCGGCGTGAAGTCGCGCGCGACGGGCTTCGGCTCGCCGTCGGGGAACACGGGGCCGTCCGGTCCCAGGGACGGCAGTGCGGGCCGTTCGGCGCCGGGCGGCGGGAAAAATACCTTCACGTGATCGTCGAACGACGCGGATTCGAAATCCGCGAGATCGGGGCCGCCGAGCGTGACGCGCAGCAGGTGCGGCGTCACGGCGTGCACGCGCAGGACCTGAAGCAAGCGGAACTTGAGGGTGTGGCGCACGCGGGTCACGGTGAGGTCGGGGTTGTGTTGCATCAATCTGCGCTCCTTGCTGAAACGATGCGGCTTACTCGCCGGTGCCCCCTTCGATTTCGGCCGTCGCGCGGCGCATGATGGCCGCGATGCGGCGCTGTTCGTCGGCTGACGCGCCGCTCCTGTGCAGCAGCGCATGCTTCAGCGCGACGCGCGCTTCGACGAATTCCGGCAGCCAGCCGCCTTGCGATTCGTCCGCGGTTTCGCCGGCCGTTTCGCCGGCGAATGCACGGCGCATGAACTCCATCTTGCGCGCGAGGTGCGTGAGGCGAGCGAACAGCGTGTCGACCCGTTCGCGCTGGGCGTCGAGATGGGTGCGGCCGGCGTCGGTCAGTGCATAACGCTTGCGGTTGCCTTCCGCCTGCGACGCGACGAAGCCGACTTCTTCGAGATACGTGAGCGCCGGGTACACCATGCCGGGGCTCGGGCTGTAGAAACCGTTCGAACGCGTGTCGAGCGCCTTGATCAGCTCGTAGCCGTGGCTCGGTTGCTCGGCGACGAGCGCAAGCAACAGCAACTGGAGATCGTCGGAGCTGAACTGGCGGCCGCGCGGCATCGCATCGTCGCCGCCGAATCCCCCGAAACCGCCGGGGCCGCCGCCAAAGGGCCCGCCGCCACCGAATGGATCGTGGCCGCGACGGTGGCGGCCGATCGCGTACCAGAGACCGGCGAACCAGGCGGGGGCGGATTGCGCACCGTACCCGTCGCAACGGGCGTGGCCGCGGAAGTGACTGTGTCGCATGATTGTGTCCTATATGTCGGAAAACATATCTAAAGATATATATCGAAAGATAGGAAGTCAATGCGGAATATTTGGGGCGGGATGGTGGCTGCGGGTGCTTCGAGGTGTTTCGCGCGCGCTCCCGGCAGGTAGCAGTCCACACGGCAAGTTCGGCGGCCCGCTCCACGCACGTGGCGATCGGTCTCTTGGTATGCGTCGAAGCCGGACGCAGCCAGCATGCGAACAGGTGTTTTGTGTCGGCCTTGCTCGCGTGGCGGTTCCAATGGCAGGCATGACGATCAGAGAGATTGCCAACGCATGTTGACAACGATCGGAACAGTGAGGCGTAGCGATCGCCTTCGCGACGCTTGTTCACCGCGCCGATTTTCAAATTTGAAAATCAACGTTTGCCAAAACGCGAAATGAACGGTGCAATCGCCCGATCGGGAAAATATCTGGGCTCCCGTAAATACGCCGAATCGTTTCCGATGTTGTCATTCATTCGGCATATGCTAATCGGTCGGCTATGGTAACGTTTTGCTTTCGTTTTTCGCACTCGCCTCCACGACATGCCTGCATACGTCAAACCCAGATGGTTACGGGATCTGCAGCGTTTTCTCCCGTTAAAGAGCCAGTTTGTGCTATCTGGAAACGTACGCGATTTACAGGCCTGTGAAGTTGCGCCGGAAATCGTGACGGCCCAGTCGCTGGTCAGTACGCTCGGTGACAGTCTCAAGGAAGCGGGCTATGCGCAACTGGTCGTGTGGAATCCAGTCGCAGGTTTCACGGTACCCGACAGCCGGGTGCCGCCGACGGAGCCCGCCGACGAAACGCTGCGGCGTCTCGGCCTGACGCCAGTCGACGGCGCGGCGCAGGGCGGCATCGACGCGCTGACCGCCTGCCTCGAGCGCCTGGTCGTCCTGCCTGGCATGCCGGTGGCGCTCGTCGTCGATTTTGCTTCGCGGCTGGCGATTCGTACGGAAACACTGAACCCGGCCGAGCACACGCTTTTTACCCGCGCACTGGTACTCGCGCATATGGCTGTGCCGCGTCCCGCCGGCGAATTGCGGCGCCCGTTCTTCAATACCGTAATCTGGATTGTCGACAAGGAAGGCGATCTGCCCGACTGGTTGCTGATCGATAATCCGCGCATCCGGCACATTCCCGTATCGAAGCCAGATAGCGCCGCGCGCCGGGCCTTGTCCGGGGCATTGCTGCGCGGTGTGCCGGGCGCCCAGACAGCCGCACCGGACAGCCTGGCAGATGCGGAATCCGCATTCGTCGACGGCTCCGAGGGATTGCTGCTGGCCGATATGAACGCGATTGCGACGCTCGCTCGCGTCGAACACGTCCCCATCGAGAAGATCGCCGATGCCGTGCGGCGCTACAAGGTCGGGGTAACCGAGGATCCGTGGCTGCAGATCGATCGCGACAAGATCCGTCATGCCGAGGCGTTCATTCGCCAGCGCGTCAAGGGACAGACGCATGCGGTCACGCACATGCTCGATCTCGTCAAGCGCGCGATGACCGGTGTGGGGTCGCAGCGCAAAGGCAACCGGCCGCGTGGCGTCGCGTTCCTCGCCGGTCCGACCGGCGTCGGGAAGACAGAACTCGCCAAGACGATCACGAGCCTGCTGTTCGGCGACGAAAGCGCCTACATCCGCTTCGACATGTCGGAATTCAGCGCGGAACACGCGGACCAGCGGCTGATCGGCGCTCCGCCCGGCTACGTTGGCTACGACGTTGGTGGAGAGTTGACGAATGCGATTCGCGAACGTCCGTTCAGCGTGGTGCTCTTCGATGAAATCGAAAAGGCGCATCCGCGCATTCTCGACAAGTTCCTGCAGATTCTCGACGACGGCGTGCTGACGTCAGGGCGCGGCGATCGCGTGTACTTTTCCGAAGCGCTGATCGTCTTCACCTCGAACCTCGGCATTTACCGTCAGGACGAATTGGGCCAGCGCGTGGCGAACGTCCAGCCGGGCGACGACTTTGCGGAGATCCAGAAAAAAGTACTCGGCGAGATCCAGCGGCATTTCAAGCTGGTCTTGAACCGGCCTGAGATCCTGAACCGCATCGGCGAGAACATCATCGTCTTCGATTTCATCCGCGATGATGTCGCGACAGAAATCTTCGAGCAGATGGTCCGTGCCGTGCTCGACGACATCGCCTCCCAGGGTATCGTCGTCGAACTGGACGCCGAATGGAAGATGGCGCTTCAGGCGAGGTGCCTCGGCGATCTATCCAACGGTGGCCGCGGCATCCGCAACCAGATCGAGGCGCATCTGCTCAACCTGCTGGCACGTGGCCTGTTCGATCAAGATGCGAAATCCGGCGATCGATTTGTCATTTCGGGCATCGATGCGGATTCGTTCCGGCTGCAAAAGCGTTAGGCCATGGACATCCGCATTTCGCGCCTGCACTTTCCGGTCACGACGCTGGGGCCGGGGCGGCGGATCGGAATCTGGTTTCAGGGCTGCACGATCCGGTGCCCCGGCTGCATTTCAATGGATACCTGGGCGAGCGCCGGAGGCGAGACCACCATCGACGCGGTGCTGGCGCAGGTCCGGACCTGGTTGCCGGAAGCCGATGGCATCACGATTTCGGGCGGAGAACCATTCGATCAGCCCGAGGCGTTGATCGCGCTCCTGCGTGGTCTGCGGCGGCTGTCCGCGGACGACGTCCTTGTCTACAGCGGTCACGCCATTGAATCATTGGCCGATACCTTGGCCCGAGCCGACGGCCTGATCGATGCATTGATCTCTGATCCGTTCGATATCGCTGCCGCACAGACGCGTCCGCTGCGCGGCAGCGACAACCAGCGGCTGCATTGCCTGACGGCAATTGGCCACGCACGTTTTGCACAGTACGAGCACGCGTCGTCGAGCAGCGGCAAGACACTGGACGTGATGTTCGACGAGGACGGTAGTGTCTGGTTCGCGGGGATACCGGACCGGGACGATTTTCAGCGCTTGAGAGACCTATTGACCGATCAGGGCCATCGCGTCCGGATCAGCGCCGACAAGGCGAAAAACAGATAAGACAGGAAATGCCAGCCATGATGCGTTTTTGCCCGAATTGCCGGACCGAGCGGTCGGTGGACGAGTGGTTCTGTGCCGGCACGATCGGCGGTGCCATCTGCAACTGGGATCTGTCGGGCCTGCCGATCCGGGCGCCGGGCTGGCGGCCCCAGGATGTGGTCACGGCCGACGCCGTCAACCAGCACGTAGCTTCGGTCTCGTCCGAGTCCGCCGCACGGACATCGGTATCGTGCGTGAACGGCCATCCAATGAACGACGGCGATCTGATGTGCCTGGAGTGTGGCGCGGATCCAGCTGCGCAAGCCGATACGCAGCAACTCGCCGTCGATCCTGTGGATCCCGTGGACCATACCGGTCAGGATTCGCCGCCGACGCCAGCCGAGGAAACGCGAATCGATGGCTGGCGATTGCTGCGTCAGATATCGAGCACGGACGGCGTACGCGAACGTTACGTGGCCCAGCAGGACGGGACCGGTCGGCAGGCGGTCCTGACGCTTTACCGGCCGGGTGCGGAACCGGACCCGGCGGTATACGACGTGATTCGCCGCCTGCCGCGCGAGCACGTGCCGGAGATCATCGCAACCGGACGCTGGGATGGACGCGCCTACGAACTCGCCGAGGAGCTGAACGGCGGGACGCTGGCGGATCTCGGCATGGCGGTACGCGACATCGCGACGATCCGCCATGTGGTCGATGAACTCGGTCAGGCCCTGCAGGCGTTTTCGGAAGTGGGTCTGCGACATCGCGACCTGCGGCCCGGGACTTTGCTTGTGCGTAGCCGTGAACCGCTCGACCTCGTAGTCAGCGGCTTCGGTTCGGCCCGGCTGTCCGAATTCGATCTCGACATCGTCTCCCCGCTCGAAACGACGCGCTACATGGCGCCTGAGGCCATCGCGGGCGGTGTTGCCGCGGCGTCCGACTGGTGGAGTCTCGGCATGATCCTGCTCGAACAGCTGACCGACGGCCGCTGCTTCGAGGGCATCAATCCGCGCGCGTTTCTGATTCATGTGCTGGCCAACGGCGTCGCGCTGCCGGACGATCTGGATCCGTCGCTTCACCTGCTGCTGCGGGGCCTGCTCGCACGCGACCGGCATCAACGCTGGCAATGGCCGCAAATCAAGGCCTGGCTGGAAGGCGAACCGGTAGACGCACCGTCGGCAACGACGGTGGATTCCGATGGCGGCGAAGGTGCCGGCATCGCGCTGGGGGCTCGTCAATATCGCAGGCCGGCGGTCTTCGCGCTCGCCGCGGCGGAGCGCGAGAATTGGGAAGCGGCGCGCGACCACCTGAATCGCGGCGTCGTAATGACATGGGCAGAACAGGCCGGCGTCAGCGCGAAGACGCTGGCTGGCCTGCGTCAGGTCGTTCAGCTCGACGGCGTTGATGACGATTGCCGCCTGATGATCGCGCTCAAGCTCCTGAATCACGACATGCCGCTGATTCTGCGCGGCGATATCGTCACGCCCGGTTGGTTGCTGCAAAACCCGTTGGAGGGTTACGACCTGGTGACCGGACCGGTACCGGCGTTCCTGGAGCGGCTGGGCACGGAAAGCTGGCTGTCCCGGTTACGCTCGCGAGCCGAGGAAGTGCGACACCGGGCTAGCCATCTCGGCATCGAGCTTGACGAGGACATGGTGCGCATCGCGCTGCTGTCCACGTCGCGCGCCCAATTGGCCGCGCAGTGGGAAGAGCGGCGCCTGCTGCTGCCCGATTCAGATCATCACGGCCTGCTGTCGCTGTCGGAGCGACGCGTTCTCAGCGAGGAAGACCTCATCGTCCTGTTGAGCGCGGCGATTTCCCAGTTCCGTTCCGTCGACGAGATCCTCGATCAGGCGGCAGTCATTGCGGAACGGGAGCAGATTCTGGTGTTCGACCGCCAGGCGGCCCGGGCCGCACTTGCGCTGCCGCGCGCCGAGCTGTTCCGCGCCGTCGACGAACGAATTGCCGGATTCGCGCGTACTGGCAGCCAGACGGTCGATGAATGGGCGGAGCAGTTCCGGCTGGAACGTCGCCTGCCGCTGCACGAAGTGGTCGTCCTGCTGTCCGTGCCCGCTGAGCAGTGGCTGGAACCGCAGAAGCAGCAATATGTGTCGCAGATTCTCGACTTCTTCGAGAAAAAGGTCGCTACGACCGTGTTGCGCGGCCCGCTGGTACGGATGACCATCGGTAAGACCACGGGCCGGGTCGATCTTCACGAACTGAACGGCGAGCGCTTCGCCAGCACCGCACTGCTCGATCATCTGCTTCAGCGCAATGTACAGGCGGTATCGGTGGACCCCGCAGTGTTTGGCGCAAGCGCGACGCTGGAAAGCCGGTTAAACACCCTGTACCGGCAGACCTCGCTCTACAAGCGGGATACCGGCATCGACGGCCTCTATCTAGGGTTCCCATTCCTGCTTTACAAGGATCATCGTGGCACGACGCGTCCCCGCATCGCACCCGTCCTGTTGTGGCCGGTTAGGCTGCTGATGGAACTGGGCACACGGGGGCAAGTCGAGATGGCCTTCGACGGCGAGCGCGAGGAAGTTCGCCTGAATCCGGCGCTCGAGGGCCTGCTGGGACGCGAGGCTGCCAAGGCATGGCGTGTCGCTGCCGACGAGGTGCTCGGACGCTCCGCGCTGAAGGCAGCCGACGTCGTCGATGCCTTCGGCCTGCTGGCTGATGTGGAGGGCCGGAAACTCGGCGCTCTGCCGCCGCCGACCCTCGACGTGCCCGTCGGCGCGGTGCGCATCGTC
This sequence comes from Burkholderia cepacia, assembly GCF_001718835.1. Taxonomy (NCBI): domain Bacteria; kingdom Pseudomonadati; phylum Pseudomonadota; class Betaproteobacteria; order Burkholderiales; family Burkholderiaceae; genus Burkholderia; species Burkholderia cepacia. The sequence goes on from NZ_CP013444.1 coordinate 28,254, forward strand.
TGCGCCGGCGTACTCTTTCACGTCGATTTCGCCGGCCAGGCCATCGGCGAGGATCTGCGTCAGCTCAAGCAGTTGTCACCTTCCGGCACGGCGCTCGAGGCGATGCTGAGGCTCAAGGACAAATCAGCCTACGACGCATCCGACGCGGCCTCGACCGAAATAGACCGATTCCTTACCGTGGCGAGCGATCCGTCGCAGGAAACGGCAATCCTGCAGGCGCGGCAAGGGCCCGGATTGCTGGTCGAAGGTCCGCCGGGTACCGGCAAGAGCCAGACGATCGTCAACATGGTTGCCGACGCGATCGGACGGGGCCGGAGCCTGTTGATCGTGTGCCAGAAGCACGCCGCGCTGGAAGTCGTTCACAAGCGCCTCGTCGCGGAAGGACTGGGTGATCGCATCGTGATGCTCAACGACGTCAACAAGGACCGCGAGCCGACGATCCGGGCAGTCCGCGAGCAACTGGATGCGATCTTCCGCGGCACCGTGTTCGACCACGGATTGATACGCCAGCGCGAACGCATGGCTGTCAGAATCGAGGCCCTCGAGGGCGAACTGGACCGCCATCACACGGCACTTCATCGCATCGACGAATCGACCGGCCTCAGCTATCGGGCACTGCTCGGCGAACTGATCCAGCTCGAGGCCGGCACACCGCCTGTCAGCGTGCCGCAATTGCGCACACCGCTTGCCACGTTGGATATTTCGGCACTGACAACGCTGGAGGAACACTGCGCACCGCTGGCGCGCTACTGGCTGCCGGCGAAGTTCGAGGGCAGCGCGCTGGCGCAATTGAAGTCGTTCGCGACGGACGCGGCCACGATCGACGCATTCAATGCGATCTTCGCGGATTTCCGCGAGGCGGAGCGCTTGCGGATCGAGACGCTCGCCGCGCATCCGGCTCGATTCGACGTCGACGATCCAGCACCATACCGGGCCTGGCTCGATGCCAATGCCGGCCGCCTTGTCGCGCTGGACGATACGCAACGCAAACGGCTTGCGCAATGGTTGCCGTTGTTTCGCCCGGCCGATCATGCCGATGCGCAAGGCCATCGGCACTACGCCGCGCTGAGCAGCCTGCATCGGGATCTGCTGGCGGTCGAGACCAGCGGCTTCGATACCGTGCTGTCGGGTGCTGTCGCGCGCTTGCCGGACCAGGAGCTCGGCAGACTCGAGACCCAGGCGGCGCTGGCGACTCGTGCTCCGTCTCTGTTGAGTCGCATCAACCCCATCACCTATCTGCGGCGCGCTCGCCTGATGAAGTTCATCGCCGGTTGCGGCGCGCCCGCGACGGACGAGATGCTCCGCAAGCTGTTGGCTGCCGCGCGGCTCGAAAAGGCCTGGAGACCGTTACGCGACACATTGAACACGATCAGCCGGGCATTGCATCTCGAGACGATCGAGCCGACCTGCGGACCAGCACTCGCCGATGCCAGTCTGAGCCGCCTGCGCCAGCTCGAGGAAATCCGCGAACTCGCGCAGCATCTTGCGATTGCACCGCGCGGCGACGAGTTCGACTCGGCCGTGATGACGGGAGATCGGGCGCCGGTCGAACAGCTGCTTGATGGTTTCGAGACCGCGTTTGTGCGGCACAACGCGCGCCAGCACAGTCTTCGGGCGCTGAGGCCGCTCGAGGAATGGATCTCGGCCGAACTCGTCGCGGCCTGTCGCCAGGCGATTGCCGACAACATCAGTTACCAGGCACCGTTGAACCGAATCGGCGATGCCTTGCCGACATTGGCCGCCTATCAGCAGTTCCGGACCCGGGCACGGCATGTCACCGCTGAAGCGCTCGACGTGTTTGCGATCATGCGAGACCACGAGGACGCGCTGACGCGCCTGCCGCCCGAACACCTCGACGAAGCCGTGCGGCGCTTGATCAACCGTGAGGCCCGGCTCGGCTGGAAGCGTCGCATGGAGCAGGACAACCCGGAGCTGCTGCTCGACCAGAGCGAAACAGCCGCGAAAATTGACGCGCTCGCGACTGCCGACGAGGAAATGCGTCGCCTGAATCGCGAGTTGCTTCGCAACGGTATCGACCACGGAAAACTTGGCTCGGCGCGCGATTGGGAAGACGTGACGCGTCTGACCGGTCGGCGCTCCCGGCGCCTGCGCGAATTCATCGATCTCGGCACCGAGCTGGGCCTGATGGCGCTGCGGCCGGTCTGGCTGATGAACCCCGACGTCGCCAGCCGCGTGCTGCCGCTGAAATCAGGGCTGTTCGATTCAGTCGTCTATGACGAGGCATCACAGATGCCGGTCGAGTACGCGATTCCGACGTTGTTCCGTGGCAACCTGTCGATCGTCAGCGGTGATGAGAAGCAAATGCCGCCGACGGCGTTCTTCTCGAGCCGAACGGATAGCGACGAGATGGAGATCTTCGACGGCGAGCAGCCCGACGACGCAGCGACGGAAGACGAGCGCGAGCGATTCGAGGACACCTGGAATCGGCGCGAAATCAAGGATTGCCCCGATTTGCTGCAACTGGCGCGCAGCGCGCTGCCCGTGTCGACGCTGCAGATTCACTATCGTTCGGCGTACCGCGAGCTGATCGGCTATTCGAATGCGGCGTTCTACGAGAACAACCTCAGCGTGCCGGCCCGCCATCCGGATGCCACGGTGCGCGAGGTCAAGCCGCTCGAACTCATCCAGGTAGACGGTCTTTACGAGCAGCAGACCAACAGCGACGAGGCGGACCGCGTGGTCGCCTATCTGGCGCAACTGTGGCAACAGCCTTACGCGCGGCGGCCCTCGGTCGGTGTGGTTACGTTCAATCGCAAGCAGGCCGACCTCATCCTGGAACGACTGGAGCTGCGTGCGGAAGTAGATGAAGCGTTCTGCGATGCCTACCGTGAGGAACTCGATCGAACCGATCGTGGCGAGGACATGGCCGTATTCGTGAAGAACGTCGAGAATGTCCAGGGCGACGAACGCGACACCATCGTCTTTTCGACAACCTTCGGGCGGAATGGCCAGGGCACCTTCCGGCGCCTGTTTGGCGTGCTTGGCCAGAGCGGTGGCGAGCGGCGTCTTAATGTGGCCGTGACGCGTGCCCGCCATAAAGTCGTGCTCATCACGTCGATGCCGATCCGGGAGATCTCCGACATGCTCACGACGCAGCGCAAGCCGGCGATTCCGCGCGATTATCTTCAGGGTTATATGGAATATGCACGCGCGATGTCGAATGGCGAACTGCCCGCCGGCCGTGCGTTGCTTGGCCGCATGAGCAGCGAACGGGCACATGCGAAGTTGCGACAAGCTGGCACTGTCGACGGTTTCGCCCAGGATGTTCTTGCCTATCTCCAGGGGCTCGGATTTTCGCCTGTCCCTGCACAGGAAGGCGATGCCTTCGGGCTCGATTTCGCGATCGCGGACCCCGAAACCGGCCTTTATGCGATCGGCATCGAATGCGATGCGCCGCGTCATCCTTTGCTCGAACACGCGCGAGCCCGGGAAATCTGGCGTCCGTCCGTGCTGGGACGAGCCATTTCGAAACTGCATCGCGTCTCGTCGCAAGCTTGGTACCACGAACCGGAGACGGAGAAGGCACGCCTGAAGGCTGCTGTGGAGCTTGCCCTGAGCCAGGAGGTGACAGCATGAGCGGCCCGAAGGTGGTACGGATCGTGACACGCGAGGAAATCGTCGCGATCTGCGACGGACATCTACTGCGCCTTGACCAGGCAATCGCCACGTGGGTTGCCGAGGGACGGCGCACCGGCATGCTGTCAGGCGAAGAGATCGCAGCTACCCAGGCGCGCCGCGAAGCACTGACTGCATTGCTCTCCGCCGACGCGTTCACGGATTTGCAGAAGAAAGTGCCCGACGAAATTGCCTTCCTGAAAGCGGATCTCGCACGACGTCAACAGGCGGCGGTGGGCAAGGCCGAACAGGCAGCGACACGCCGGCGGCAGGGGCGGCACGGCGCAACGACATTGCTCCGCTCACTGGAAGCGAAAGGCATTGCGATTCCGGCAGAGTTCCGTAGCCAGCTTGATCGCATGCGATCGGGCGAAATACTCGAAAACGCCGATGCCCTGCTCGCGCAAGGGTTTGCTCTTCTGGCGCCGGACGCGGGGCGGACGCTCAGCGATGCGCAACGGGCACTAGCGAATCGCCTGATGCCAGCCGAAGCGTCTGCGGACTTTCAGGCCTGGAAAGCTGCGCAACTGGCTATATCTCGTGATCCGGCGATCGACCGTCTCGATCGGCGCATCGGGGAAGCGCAAGTATTCCTGGACGTGTCGGAAGTGGCGGGTTTCTCGTCGAGACTGAACGCCCTCGAGGAGGAGACGAACGAAGCGCGAAGAAGCCTGTTGCTCGACAGCCTGATCCTCGACCTGTCGAGCACGATCGAGTCGGCCCGTGCACGTCGCGCGGCTTTCGCGGCACTGCAGGAACTGATCGCGGAGATTCGCGCGTGCAACACGTCAGAAACGGCGGACTTTGTCGAACGCGCTCGACAGTGCGATGCGGCCGCATCGCCGGACATCGTGGCCGAACTGATTCGAGCCGGACAGGACTTGATCGCGCGGGTGAGGCAACAACAAGCAGCTGAGGCTCGGCGCAACGCGATCTTGAGCGGCTTGGCGCGACTAGGCTATGAAGTGCATGAAGGCATGACGACTGCATGGGCGCAGGACGGCCGCGTCGTTGTCAAGAAACCTTCCTTGCCGGGTTATGGAGTCGAAGTTGGTGGTCAGGCCCAAGCCGGCCGCCTGCAGGTTCGGGCTGTATCCCTCGTCGCGAATCGAGATGTTGTTCGCGACAAGGATGTGGAAACGCTTTGGTGCGGCGAGTTCGACCGGTTGCAGGCGTTGCTGGCGCAACATGGCGACGATCTGCTGATTGAGCGTGCGATGGGTGTCGGCGAGGTGCCGCTCAAGGTCGTTGCCGATATGGGCGACATGGCAGGCACGGTAGCGGCCAAGCGGACGATGGGGTGAGCCGGCGCTAGAGAGGGTAGTCCGAGCGTGGCATTTGCCACGCGCCGGAGTTGTTAGTGGCGAAGTGAATCTAATTCCCTTCCCCCGAAAGCAAAGGCTTGGAACCGAGCGAACCCGCGAACTGGCCGATCCGCTCGCCGTATGCGCGGCGCAGGCAGTCGAGATCCTTGCCGCACTGATGTCGCGCAGTGACCAGTCTGATTCGGATTGCCGAAGGGATTCCGGATCCGAGATGGTGCGCAGTGCGTCCGAATACAGCTGAGCCAGCCTCCGGTCCATCGCTGCCAAGCCAGGGTCATGACAGATCGCTGACTCATCGTCATGTGATGCTTGTGAGCAGTCGAAGCTGGTCGCGAAAGTTTGCGTTGGAACCGTTTTGGGTCGGTAAGGACCGAATCGGCTCTACTTCTGAATCCAATATGCGATTGATCGTTAAGCCGACGAGACACAGGCCGACGCCGCACAACAGGATCTTGCTTGACCGGCCAAAGTTTCTGGAATCCGGCTCGTTATTCTTATAGCCAGTCCTGAATCTCCGATCGACCTTACGCGTGTCGATAAAGCCATTAATCCCGACCAGCGATGCGAGCGCACCTATCCCGATCAGGCTGTTGCCCAGCATTGTCATATGGTTTCCCCGTGGCAGGACAGTTGGCATTGTAGTTCTTCGACGCGGTTATTCTTGTTTCCTTCAAGGATGTCACCTGAGCGGGGCGTTATAGGTGTCCTTGCCCAGTGCCGACCATGCCGCTCGCGTGTTCCTTTAGCGCCAGCTTTACTCGATCGCGATGAAATTTTATTCCACATGTATTCCGATAGTTTTCGAGATAGCCTCACATCGCATCTGTCAATTTGGTTTGGCGGGCTGACAGGTGGGTAGCGCATGAGCCATTTTATGATGGCTGGGTGGTGATCGTCCCTGGAGGTTCTGCAAAAATATCCGTTTCAACACCGCGACGCATCGGAGCAATCCCGGAAGGATTGCTACATATCGAATTGAGCCGACGCCGACTTTGCTTGACAGGCTTCGCTCGCCGACCATTCAGACTAGCGCTTCGCGCGCGTGTCTGACGGCCGTTCGTTGAACGCTTTCCGGTAGTCCGTGGCGAACTGCCCGAGATGCGCGAATCCCCAGCGCGTCGCGATCTCGGTGATCGAGGCCGTTTCGTCCGGATCGTGCAACGCCATTCTCACGCGCCGCAAACGCACGTCCTTCAGATGGCGCATGACGCTGACGTCGCGCCATTGCCGGAACGCACGGTGCAGCGTGCGGACGCTGCAATGCGATGCCGCCGCGATGTCGGTCAGCGTCAGCGGTCGTTCAGCGTGTTCCTCGATGAACGCGACCGCGCGTCTCACGCAGGCGGATGCAATGCCGCCTTCCGCAGGCAGCGCGTCGGTCAGCTGTTCGCCGACCAGGCTCATCAGCAGGATTTCTTCCGCTCGCGGGAGTTGCATCGCTCTGAGTGCGGCCGGCGTGTCGGGATCGAGCAACTGCCTGACCAGTTGAACCGAGGCGAGCCAGCGGTCGCGACGTGGCGCATCGAACGGCGCCGGCACGGGAAGTTCGGCCGGCGGCTCGCGCCCCGCGATGCTGCGCCAGATGTCCGCGATGCGGCCCGCGTCGATGCGCACGCCGAGTTGCACGTTGTCCGCGCTATAGCGGAATGCCGACCGCGCATTCGACGCGACGAGCACCGTCGATCCGGTGCCGCCCACCTGTTCGACCCGGCCGCTCCGGGCTTCCGAGTGTCCCGCGAGAGTGGTGAGCACGAGCGCGAAATTGCCGCAGATCTCGGGCTGGATCGAAATGTCGGTGCCGTACGCGAACCATGTCAGCGCCATGCCGTTGCCGTCGAGCTTGAACATGGTGACGGGCATCGTGCGGCGTTCGCCAGCCGTGAACCGATATGGACGATAGATGCGGCCGATCCTGGTGCGCGCGTGCTCGAGGTCATCGGACTGGAACAGCAGCGCGCCACGCGGAATATCACTACCGGGCAAGAGCGGCGGGAAATGCAGCGTCGGCGGGTGCGGACAGGGAGGATGGCCGTTCATCATCGGGCTCCTGGTAGCGGGCCGCTCGTTGTCACGGACAACGAAAGATGGCGCTTTTCTGATACTGGCGGAGCAACCGCGATAGTCACCGGCGAATGTTCCGGGAATGATGGGACCGTATGCGATGCTCGGCCGCGGTGAGCGACCCGGATGCCCGGACAGGGCTCAATGCCGAAAGCATTATACGGATTCCCCTTGGCACGTGCCCCGCCTGCGATGACGAGGTCTTGCGAGACAAAAGGAGGTGATGTTCACGCGTCAGATCAATCTGCATGCGCCGGCCGTTGCCGGGATCGCATTGCCTTCGAACATGAAGGAGACGGCACACCCGGCAACTGGAAGCGGCAAGCAGGTGTCGCAAGGTTGATCGACCTTGCCGCATCGGAAATTGCACACATGGAACATAACGAAGGGCGCGCGGGTCTTCGGCAAATGATGGCGCGTTTTCGATACGGATGGCGCCGTTGCGATAGTCCGCGGCGAGCCTTCGTGGAACCATGGCTGACGCGTGCCGCGCAGCCGGCACGTCCGTCTATCCTGGAAGCCGATGAGGACACGAACATGACGACGCTTTATCGCGGCATGAACCGCGCGGCGCTCGACGCTGCTTACAACAACGTCGAGGCCATTCCCGATTTCCCGGCCGTACTGGCCGATTTTCAGGCGCGCAGCACCGGGCTATACGAGCAGGCATCGTGCCGCCGTGACCTTCGCTATGGCGGCAGCCCGCGCGAACGATACGACTGGATCGCATGCGGGCAGCCCGCTGCGCCGACGCTCGTATTCATTCACGGCGGCTATTGGCAGAATTGCGCGAAGGAAGATTTCGCGTTCATCGCAAGCGGCCCGCTCGCGAACGGGCTCAATGTCGTGCTTGCCGAGTACACGCTGGCGCCCGACGCTTCGATGACGCAGATCGTCGGTGAGATCGGCCGCCTGCTCGATCATCTTGGCGCTGATCGCGACGCGCTCGGGACGAAGGGGCGTCCGCTCGTGCTGTGCGGCCATTCGGCCGGCGGCCACCTGACTGCGATGTATCGCGGGCATCCGGTCGTGACGAGCGCACTGCCGATCAGCGCGCTCGTCGATCTCGAGCCGATCAGCCTGTCATGGCTCAACGACAAACTGAAGTTGTCGGCCCGGGAGATCGATGAATTCAGCCCGTTGAGACATATCGGAAAGGGCGTGCCGACGATGGTCGCGGTCGGCGGCGCGGAATTGCCGGAACTCGTGCGGCAGTCGGACGAATATGCGGCCGCGTGTGCGTCCGCCGGAGAGGCGGTCGAGTTGCTCCACGTACCGGGCTGCACGCACTTTTCGATACTCGAGACACTCGCGCGTCGCGACGGGTGCCTGGCGCAGGCGCTCGTGACGGTCGCAGGGCGGTGATGCCGCCTGGTGCACATGGTTTCCCCAAGGCAGGTCGCTCGATATCGTTTTTTCTTCAACAATTTCAGATTGGTGACGACTGCGTGAACCGTTCAAACGTCATGGCCTGCCCGCCGAATTTCTCAATTTTTTGAGCCGGGCAATTTCCTGATTCAGGGTTCACGGCAGACCAGCGCCGCCATATAGCCGGAACCATCAAGACAGGTTCGTTTCTCGTCTTACAAAATTCCTTAAGTTTGATACCATACCGCCACTATTTGTATGGCAACTGTATTGTTTCTGTATGGGTTCGGACTCAAGGAGCGAAGCAGGAATGATGGTGCTGGCGCCTGGCGCAAACACCGCTTTAGGAGCACCTCAATGTTCCTGGACGCTGGAATGCGCGAACCCCTCGGCCTTCGGGGAATATGCTGCAGTCGCTCTACTCCCGGTTGACGACAAGCGTCAGCCCAAGGGGGACGCGGCCCTGTTCCAGGTCGAACGAGGCTGGATGGCATGGAGCGGCAGCCGGGAGAGAATCGGCTGCCGACTGGACCTTTCCGCACTTCCGGCCGGCGCCGACCGCGTACTCGTCGTCGTGTACACCTTCTCGGCCATCGGCCCGGTGCGCGAGCTCCGCTCCCTTCGCCTGCAGGTCGACGACCAGATCGAGTTCAGCCTGAACCTCTCCGAGAACGGCGAATCAGCAATCATCATCGGCGAGTTCTACTGCCGTAACCAGCAGTGGAAGTTCCGCGCGCTGGCCGAAGGCTCCGCCTATGGACTTTCCGCCCTCGGCCGCAGGATCGGGCTGGCTGTCGACGACGCCCATCCCGATCGCCGCCCACGCTCCTCCGATTCGTGTCGCGCTGCCAGCGGCACCGGCTTCGCCATCAGCGCGACGCACGTCCTCACCTGTGCGCATGTCATCGAGGACATGCAGGAAATCCACATCGCTTCCCTCGAGGGCCGACACCGCGCGGAGCCCGTGGTGGTGGACCGCCGCAACGACCTCGCGCTGCTGCGCGTCCAGGGGGCGCCCGTCTTCAAGCATGTCTCCTTCAGGGACGGCACGGGCTGCGACCTCGGCGAGCAGGTGGTCGCGATGGGCTTCCCGCTGGCCGGCCTGACCGGCGGAGGCGTGCAGGTCACGCAGGGAGGTGTCTCCGCACTGTTCGGACTGCACAACGACGCCAGCCTGCTGCAGTTCACGGCCCCGATCCAGCCCGGATCGAGCGGCAGTCCGCTGTTCGATACGTCCGGCGCGGTCGTGGGGATGGTCACCTCGACGGTGCCGGATGCCCAGAACATGAATTTCGCGGTGAAGGCCGGCCTCGCGCTGGCCTTCCTGGATGCCTGCGGCGTCGTCGCCTCCAGAACCCCCTCGGGCAAAACCTTCACCACAGCCCAGATATCCCGCGAGGCGCAGCAGTTTCTATGGCGAATCGAGGCGCGGAACCCATAGAAGCACGTTGACTTGAATCCCGAGGAAGCAGTTATGGAAAGCCATGCCGTACCCGTGTCCCTCCGCGCACAGCTGATGCGGGGACTGCTCGAAGTCAACGTCGACGACGCCGTCCTGCCTCCGTCCGCCCTGTTCGGCTTCGCCGAGCGCCGCAACCCCAAGCGGGCCTTCCTGTTCGTGTCCAAGGTCCTGGGCCGGCACATACCGGTTAGCCCGTCCGTCATGTCCGCCAGCTTCGAGCGCCTGGCGGCGGAGATCCCGGCGGACCTGCCCGGCCCGGTGCTCGTGATCGGCATGGCAGAAACCGCCGTCGGGCTCGGCGCCGGCGTGCACCGTGCATTGAGCGCAACCCGGCCCGATACCGTCTACCTGGTCAGCACCCGCCATCCGCTCGGCACTGAACTCTTCGCTCGATTCGACGAAGAGCATAGCCACGCCAGCGCTCATCTGATCCACATGCCGGTCGAGCCGGAAGTCCGGGAGATGATGCTCGAGGCCAGATCGCTGGTGCTGGTGGACGATGAAGCTTCCACCGGCAAGACCTTCGTCAACCTGCATCGCGCGCTGGTGGAGGCCGGCCTGACGAAGGTCGAGCGGGTCGTCACCTGCGTCCTGACCGACTGGTCCGCAGGGGCCGTTGGCAAGGCCATCGGCGAATCGGCCACGTCGGTGTCGCTGATGAAGGGTTCTTACCGGTTTCATGAAGACCCGTCCGCGCCGCTGCCGGACATGCCGGACGTGGGCGCGGTGTCCGCCGGCGAATGGCGGCTCTCCCCTCGGAACGACTGGGGACGCCTGGGCGTGCGCAACGTGGAAGACACCCTCGCGCCGGACCTCCAGGTCGCGCCGGGCGAGAAGATCGTCGTGATCGGCACCGGCGAGTTCGTGTGGCGGCCCTTCCTGCTGGCGGAGCGCCTGAAGCGCGCCGGCGCGGATGTCCACTTCAGCTCCACCACCCGTTCCCCCATCGCACTGGGCCACGCCATCGAGCACGCGCTTTCCTTCCCGGACAACTACGGCCTCGGCATCCCGAACTTCCTCTACAACGTGAAGCCCGGCCAGTTCGACCGGGTGCTGATCTGCACCGAAACCCCCGCGCAGGCGCTGCCCGCCGAGCTGGTGGATGCCCTGGGCGCGGAGGTGATCGTCGATGAGCAGTAAGCGCCCGCTGGTGCTCGTCGATCTCGACGACACGCTGTTCCAGACCGCACGCAAGATGCCGGAAGGCACCCCGCGCATCCCGGCAACCGTGGATGGTCACGGCCAGCCCAACGGCTACATGACCCCGGTGCAGCAGGCTTTGATCAACTGGCTGCTGGCATCGGCCGACGTCGTTCCGGTCACCGCGCGCAGCGTCGAGGCCTACCGCCGCGTGAAGCTGCCGTTCACGCGCGGCGCAATCTGCTCCCACGGCGGCGTGATCCTGCGTGCTGACGGCACGCTCGATCAGGACTGGCACGGCCGGATGGCGGAAGCGCTCCGGACTTTCCAGGATCGTCTGCCGGCGCTGAGCGAAGCCACGCTGCGGATCGGCGCGGCGCTTGGCTTCTCCCTGCGCGGCTGGGTCGCGGCGGAGCACGGGCTGCGCCACTACGTGGTGACCAAGCACAACGAATCGGACGACGCCGTGCTTTCCACGGTGCTTGCCGAGGTTCAGGCCCGAGGGCTGCTGGACGGCATGCACATCCACGCCAACGGCAACAATCTGGCCTTCCTGCCCGACGGGCTGGCCAAGCGCCTGGCCGTTCGGGAATGGCTGCGCCGTGACCGCGAACTCAACGGCGAACGCCCGGTGCTGGGCTTGGGCGACAGCATCACCGATCTCGGTTTCATGGACCTCTGCCACATGTGGGCCACGCCGGCCCGGAGCCAGTTGGCGAAGGCAGCGGAGGGCCTGATCCATGCGTGATCCTTTCGCCTCCCTCATGACCATCGGCAGCGGCAGCTATGCCCCTGACGACGTGCATCTGCTGCTGCAGCGCATGCAGATGCAGGTGACGGACGTTCGGGAGAAGGAGCGCCTGATCCAGACGAACCGCAAGCACTACTCCGAGATGATCAGCCTGGAGCATGCGCCGACCGAGTTGCACCAGCGCCTCTATGCGCGCGCCCTGGCGCAGAACGGCAAGCGCATGGCCACTGACGTGCAGTCGCTGGCGCTGGCCTTGAATGCCGCGTATACCGGCGCGAGCATCGCGCTCGTCTCCTTCGTGCGCGCCGGACTGCCGCTTGGCGTGCTGCTGCGCCGCGCGCTGGTGGCGATGGGGCGCGACGCGCGCCACTACGGCGTCAGCATCATCCGCGACCGCGGCATGGACACGGTTGCCCTCGAAGCGATCGTCCGTCTCCACGGTGCGGAGAACATCGTTTTCGTGGATGGCTGGACCGGCAAGGGCGCGATTTCCGGCGAACTCGCGCGCGCGCTCGGCGCGGACAAGCGCTTCCCGGAGGCTCCGCGCCTCGTCGTGCTGGCGGACCCGTGCGGCCGTGCGTGGCTGGCCGCGTCGGCGGAAGACTGGGTGATTCCGTCCGGCATTCTGGGCGCCACCGTATCCGGCCTGGTATCGCGTTCCATCTGGCCGGCGCAAGGCGGTCTGCATGGCTGTGTGGTGTACGACCACCTGCATGAGCACGACGTCACCCGTGACTTCATCGAGCAGATCGAGACCGCGCGTCGCGCATTGGGCGAGGTGCCGCAGGCGTCTCCGTGGACTGCCGATCAGCGCCTGATGCTTCAGGCGGAAGCAGACAACGTGGTGCATTCGCTCGCGGCGCGCTTCGGGATCGCCAACCTGAACCGCGTGAAGCCCGGCATCGCCGAGGCGACGCGCGCCGTCCTTCGCCGCGTGCCTGACCACGTCCTGGTCCGTGATCGCGGCGACGGCGACGTGCAATTGCTGATGCACCTCGCCGAGCGCGCCGGCGTGACCGTCGAAGAAGCGGGTTCGGCCCTGGGCCCGTACCGTGCAGCGACCCTCATCCGGAGTGTGAACGGATGAAGGCCATTTCGCCGTTCGCCCTCGGGGCGACCCTGTACATGCCGGCCACCCGCAGCGACATTCTGGACGTGGTCTTCGGCAGCAAGCTCCCCGAGCTTCGCTCGCTCGTGGTGTGCCTGGAAGACGCCGTGGCGGAGATCGATGTCGAGCGCGCGCTGGGGAACCTGCAGGCGCTGCTCACGCAGATCGACGTTCGCGGCGGACGTCCCGCGGAAGGTCCGCTCGTGTTCGTCCGGCCCCGCGATGTGGGCATGGCGGCCGTGCTGAACGACTGGCCGCTGATGAAGCACGTGGACGGTTTCGTGGTGCCGAAGCTGACCTTGAAGCGCCTGGGCGCCTGGGAGAAAGCGGTCAGCAACCCGGACCTGCTCCTCATGCCCACGCTCGAGACAGCCGACGTCTACAACCCGGGTGCAATGGTGGAGCTGGGCCAGGCGCTGAAGGCCAGCCTGAACGAACGCATCATCGCGCTACGGATCGGCGGCAACGACCTCATGGGCTGCCTCGGGCTTCGCCGCAACCCGGCCAGGACGCTCTACGACACCCCGATGAGTTATGTGATCCCGATGCTGGCCGGCGTCATGGGCGCGCAAGGCTTTTCGCTGACCGCGCCGGTGTTCGAGCAGCACGCCACGCCGGCACTCCTGCAAGCGGAACTGGAGCTGGACATCTGTCACGGGCTGGTGGGCAAGACAGCGATTCACCCCCGCCAGATCAGTCTCATCCAGGACACGCTTCGCGTCAGCCTGGAGGATCTCAACGCCGCCAGGCTGATCGTCGATCAGGGTGCGCAGGCCGTGTTCAGGCACAACGACGCGATGTGCGAACCCGCCACCCATCACAAGTGGGCAGCCAACATCCTCGAGCGCGCCAAATGGCTCGGGGTCAAGCCCGCCGAGGCCGGCGGCGGCGAGCCCAGCATCCGCCTGGCGGAGGCCAATTGATGCCGGCGACATTTTCAACCTGGGCGGCGGCGGGCCCGCACGCGGTTCAAGAAATCGGGCGCGAGGAGAGCGCCTCGACCTCTCAATCCCGACCGAACAACGAAGATCAACAAGGAGCGTAATCATGGCACTCACCCTGAGCAAGAATCAGAGCATCTCGCTGGAGAAGACGGCCGGCACCGGCCTGAGCAACGTCAGCCTGGGCCTGGGCTGGGACCCCGTGAAGCCCGGCGGCTTCCTTTCCAGGATGCTGGGCAGCGGTAACGACTCGATCGACCTCGATGCCTCGTGCATCGTTCTGGATGGCGACTACGCGCCCATCGATGTCGTCTGGTTCCGCCAGCTGGAATCGAAGGACGGCTCGATCGAACACTCCGGCGACAACCTGACCGGCGACGGCGACGGCGATGACGAAACCATCCACGTGGACCTGCAGCGCCTGCCGGCCAAGGCGACGCATCTGGTCTTCACCGTGAACAGCTTCCGCGGCCAGACCTTCGATCAGGTCGAGAACGCGTACTGCCGCATCCTGAACGAAACCGCCAACAAGGAGCTCGCGCGCTTCAACCTGGCCGAGAAAGGCCGCCACACCGGCGTGGTGATGGCCAGCCTGAGCCGTGCGAGCGGCGGCTGGGAGTTCAAGGCGATCGGCCAGTCCACCAACGGTCGCACCGCCGAAGACCTCGTCAACCTGGCCATTCAGGCGGTGCGCGCATGACCACGCTCCTGCCTGGCGGCAATGCGCCGGTCGCCACCGGCCCACTTCGCGTCGACATCCACTACGCGCCGATCCCGGGCGCCGATATCGACATCTCCGCATTCGCGCTGACCACCACGGGCAAAGTCCGTGGCGACGGCGACATGTGCTTCTACGGCCAGACCAGCATCCTGGGCGGGGCTGTCCAACTGACCGGCAGCGCCGCGGGTCGCGCCGAGTTCACGCTGGACCTCGGCCGTGTCGACCCGGCGGTCGAGAAGATTGCGCTGACCGCAACCATCTACGAGAACAAGGCCGCCTTCGACCGCGTGTCGACCCTGGCGCTGGCCGTCACCGGCGGCATCGAAGCCCGGATCCCGACCGGCGGCATGAGCGAGACGGCGCTGATCCTCGGCGAGTTCTATCTCCGCCAGGGCGCCTGGAAGTTCCGCTGCGTCGGTCAAGGCTTCGCGGGTGGCCTCGAGCCGCTGGCCAAGCACTTCGGCGTCGACGTTGCCGCGCCGGCGCCGGCTTCCGCGCCGACGCCGGCCCCGGCGCCCGTTCCTCCGGCGCCGCCGAAATCGACGGTCAGCCTGAGCAAGGTCACGCTGGACAAGACGCGCTCCAGCATCAGCCTGGACAAGCCGGCAGCGGGTTTCGGCGAGATCAAGGTGAACCTGAACTGGAACCGCGGCAGCGGCAGCGGCGGGGGCCTGCTGGGCGGCCTCTTCGGCAAGGGCGGTTCCGTCGACCTCGACGTCGGCTGCCTGTTCGAACTGCAGGACGGCTACAAGGGCGTCGTCCAGGCGCTCGGCAACTGCTTCGGCGACCTGAATGACGAGCCTTACATCCAGCTCATGGGTGACGACCGCACCGGCTCCGTCGCGGGCGGCGAATGGCTGCACATCAACGGCAAGCAGTGGAGCGAGATCAAGCGGATCCTGGTCTTCGCGTTCATCTACGAAGGCGCCCCCAACTGGAAGGCGACCGACGGCGTGGTGACCGTCTTCGTGCCCGGCCAGCCCGAGATCGAGGTGCGGCTGAACGAGGAAGGCGGCCGCCACGGCATGTGCGCGATCGCGCTGCTGGAAAACGTGGGCGGCGCCGTCAAGGTCACCCGCCAGGTCGACTTCCACCGTGGGCATGACGACATGGACCGTGCCTACGGATGGGGGATGCGCTGGCGCGCCGGCTCCAAGTAACGAGATATCCGGCGGGGCCGGGGCGCCCCGCCCAACGAGGAGGAAACCATGCTCGAGTGGCTGAAAACCAACGCGGCGAAAGCGCGCGAAACCTTGACGACGGAAGTCGCCAAGTTCAAGAACCGGACCTTTATGGAGGCGGTCGCCAATGGCTGCGCGCTGATCGCCGCGGCCGACGGCGTGATCCAGTCCGAGGAGAAGATGAAGATGGTCGGCTTCATCAACAACTCCCCGGAGCTCAAGGTCTTCAATCTGACCGATGTGATCAAGGTCTTCACCGACGCCTGCGCGAAGTTCGAGTTCGACTTTCAGATCGGCCAGGCCGAAGCGCTGAAGGCCATCAGCAAGATCAAGGGCAAGGACGGCGAAGCGCGCCTGCTGGTGCGGGTGTGCATTGCCATCGGCGGCTCGGACGGCAACTTCGACGACAAGGAGAAGGCTGCGTGTCGCCTGATCTGCCTGGAGCTGGGCCTGAACCCGGCGGATTTCGAGCTCTGACGCGCTGTCCATTCGGCCATGCGCAAGCATCGGCCGGCAACCCGTAACCCGTAGCAACCACAAGGAGCTGTACTCATGGCACTGACTCTTCAAAAAGGCGGCAACCTCTCCCTGTCCAAAGAGGCCCCTGGCCTGACCAGGATCCTGGTCGGCCTGGGCTGGGACCCGCGCGCCACTGACGGCACCGAGTTCGACCTGGACGCCAGCGCCTTCCTGCTGGGCGCCAACGGCAAAGTCCGCGGCGACGCCGACTTCATCTTCTACAACCAGCTGAAGAGCCCGGACGGCTCCGTCGAGCACACCGGCGACAACCGCACCGGCGCCGGCGACGGCGACGACGAGGTGATCAAGGTCGACCTGAGCCGCGTGCCGGCCGATGTCGACAAGGTTGCCTTCACCGTCACCATCCACGACGCCGACGCTCGCAAGCAGAACTTCGGCCAGGTCAGCAACTCGTTCATCCGCATCGTCAACGAGACCAACGGCGCCGAGGTCGTTCGCTACGACCTCGCCGAGGACGCTTCGGTCGAAACCGCGATGATCTTCGCCGAGCTGTACCGCCACAACAACGAGTGGAAGTTCCGCGCCGTCGGCCAAGGCTACGCCGGCGGCCTGCGCGCGCTGGCCAACGGCTACGGCATGAGCTTCTGATCGCGCAACGCAACGCAACTCAATTCAACTGAACGAGGAATCTCACCATGGCTGTAAGTCTGTCCAAAGGCGGTAACGTCTCCCTGTCGAAAGAAGCCCCGGGCTTGAGCGAAGTGCTGGTCGGCCTGGGCTGGGACCCGCGCGTCACCGACGGCACCGAGTTCGACCTCGACGCCTCCGTCTTCGTCACCGGCGACAGCGGCAAGGTCCTGAGCGATGCCGGCTTCATCTTCTACAACAACAAGAAGTCCGCCGACGGCTCCGTCGAGCACCTCGGCGACAACCGTTCCGGCCAGGGCGAAGGCGATGACGAACAGGTCGTCGTCAAGCTGACCGGCCTGGCGGCCGACGTGAAGAAGCTGGTGTTCGCCGTGACCATCCACGACGCCGAAAGCCGCAAGCAGTCCTTCGGCCAGGTGTCCAACGCCTACATCCGCGTCGTGAACAAGGCCGATGGCAAGGAAATCGCCCGCTACGACCTGTCCGAAGATGCGTCCACCGAGACCGCGATGATCTTCGGCGAGCTGTACCGTCACAACGACGAGTTCAAGTTCAAGGCGATCGGCCAGGGTTTCGCCGGCGGCCTGAAGCCTCTGGCTGAAGCCCATGGCGTGAACATCGGCTGACGACCGTCGATGGAGAAAGCCCCGGCGGTCTGAACCGACTGACGGCCGGGGCTGACTGGGCCGGGTTCCGTATTGCACGGGGCTCGGCCCTTTTCGTTTTGACTTGATCCGTGATGCGCGGTCCTACGCGCCGACCCGGTGATACACGAAGCCCGCATTCGTTCCGCCACCCCGAACGACCGCGATCTGAATGTTGAGATGCGCCATCGCCTCGAGATAGCGGGCGTTGTTCAAGGCTCCGGTAACGAGCGGCGCAAATCCCGCGCTCGCGGCGATCTCCGCGACTGCCGCATTGGCCTCGGCATCGTCGCCCGCGATGAATGCGGTCACCGCATGTCCGGCTCGATCGATGCGCTTCGGCGTCATGATGTCGGCGAACACCGTGTTGAAACACTTCACCAGGCGAACGCCCGGCAACAAGCGGCCGATCTGCTGCGCGGCGGAATCGTCGGCGCCCAGCGGGAGGGGCGACCAGTCGTCGTGCAGCGCATTCGTTGCATCAACAACGATCTTGCCGGCCAACTGCCGGGCAAGCGGCGGCAACACGTCGGCGCATGCCTGATAGAGGACCGCGATGACGACGACGTCTCCGTGCGCCGCCGCTTCCTCCAGCGACGCTACCCGGTAACGCGCCCGAGGCCGCGCCCGTCCGGGGTCGCGCAACCCGACCACCACGTCATGTCCGGCCGCGACGAGCAGCTCGGCCAGATTCCCGCCGAAATTTCCGCCACCGAGAAATGCGATCTTCATGGTTATGTTCCTCGCGATTGCGTCAGTGGCATCATTCTTTCAATGATGGTTTCCACAATCAATTAGGTACCTGAAGGTAACCATGTCGAAGAAGATCGAACTGCCGCCGGATGCGTTCCTGAAGGTCTGTCCGTCCCGCGCGGTGCTGTCTCGCATCGGGCAGAAATGGACCGTGCTGACCATGGTCGCACTGCAGAACGGGCCGATGCGTTTCGGCGACATCCGGCGCCGCCTCGAGGGCGTGTCGCAAAAGATGCTGACCCAGACGCTGCGCGCGATGGAGCGCGACGGCCTGATCGAGCGGAACGTCTATGACGAACTGCCGTTGCGCGTCGAGTACACGCTGAGCGGGCTGGCGCTCACGCTCCTGCCGCTCGTCGTCGCGCTGAAGGCCTGGGCGGAGGATGCGCTGCACGCGATCGAGGCGAACAACCAGGCGTTCGATCGCAAATATCCGGCCTGACGTCGTCGACGCCGCGCGCAAGCCAAAGCGCAGCGCCGACGCTCGCCGATACCGCTACGGCATCAACCGATCCAGCAGCGGCGACCGGAAGATCCGCTGCGGGTCGTAGCGCTCGAGGGTCGCGCGCGCCGCGTCCCAGTTGCTCGCGGCGGGCTGGCCCGCACTCTGCAGATTCGGGATCGTGGTGGTGATCATCGTGTCGTCCTGCCATGCGGCCGTGTCGGTGTAGGCCCAGCCCTTCGACCATTCGGGACGCACCGTCGCGTACGCGCCGCTGTAGTTCGCGAGCATCCACTGCTCGATCTCGCGATAGAAGCGATCGGCGGCGGGCGTGCCCGGCAGCGTCAGGATGTCGAACCAGACGGCGACGTCCCATTCCGGATGGTCGGGCCGCGGCTTGAGCGCGGACAGCGTCGGGACCACCGCGCCGGCGCCGGCATCGGCGGGCTTGTCGAGGCCGGTGATGCGAATCTCGACGGGGCCGTTCATCGGGTATTCGCCGCGCGCCTTGTACGCGTCGACGCGGTTCTGATAGTACTGGACGAACTCGCTGACCACGCGCTGCACGTCGGCGCGCCGTGCGAGCACCGCGTAGCCGTTCGCGGTGACGCGCAGCGTCGTCGGGCGGATGTACTGCAGCACGGTGCGCGACCAGCCCCAGATGTCCACGCTGAGCGTGAGCCCGAGACCGGCGGTCGTGATCGCGTATTGCGTCTGGCCGAACAGCGGCGTGAGCGAGCCCTCGCCGCCGATGATGATCCGCTTGACGAGATCCGACAGCGATTGCGGGATCGAATCGGAGAACGGGTAGTTGTACGGCTGCGTGACGGCGCGCGACAGCAGCGGCTTGCTGGGCTGCAGGGTCCAGACCTTGAGCCACGGGCAAGTCGTGAACGGGAACCAGATCGCTTCCAGCCGGCCCGACTGATCGAGAAACGACGCGACGGTGCGGCCCTGCGACGCGTTGGCGGAAAACAGTTCGGAGGCCGGAATGTCGATGAAGCTCTGGCAGCGCAGCCGCTGGTTCGGCCCGGCCGCCAGCGTGACCTCGACGACGAGCGCCCGGCCGATGTGCGCGAGGAACGCGCCGATGTCGGGATCGTTGCGCTGGAACGTGCGCAGCGCGTATTGCCGGCTGGCTGGATCGAACACGACCGCGGTCAGCGAGAGCACCAGGTTGCTCAATGAGCCGTAGGTGTGGCCGGGCTGCAAGGTTTCGCCGACCGCGGGCACGGCGGTGCCGTGCGCGTCGATCGCGAGCGCGCCGCCGAGTGTAATGTCGCCCGGCGCGGGCGCGGCGACGACGCCGAGGCCGTAATCCTCGAGCTTCGCGAGCAGCGTCTCCAGCGAGACGCCCGTTTGCGCGGTGACGCGCGCCGGCCGCGTCGACGTGTCGACGGACACCGCGGTCAGCGACTTCGTCGTGTCGAGCAGCACGAGGTTCGCGGGGGCGACGCCCGGATCGAGCGTCAGCGGCGACCAGTTGTGCATGTAGCCGCGCGGGCGCACCCGGTAGCCGTTCGCACGCGCCCAGTTGACCGTCGCGACGACGTCGTCGGCGGAGCGCGGCGCGGCGGTCCATACGTCCTGCACGACGATCTCGCCGCTCCAGTTCTGGAACGCCTGCTTGTAGAGCGGGATGTCTCCGGGGAAGCCGGGCGGCGTCGCGCCGGCCGTCGCCGCGTTCGCGGCAACCTGGTAGATCGGCGTCCAGCCGGCAACGACACCGGCTGCCGCGAGCTTGGCCATGTCGGCGAGGAACGCGCGACGCGGCTTGGATTCGTCTCGGAAGTCGTGATTCAAGGTGTGCTCCAACTATTGGAATTGTTTTGCAGATGGAAAGGCCAAAGACAACGAGTTGAGACCGCGGGTGGTGCTGTTTCAGCGGAACGGATGCGCGTGCAGATTCGCGCGTTGGCTGGTCGGGAGTGAAAAACGATGCGCTCTGGAATGTTTCGAGACGCTATATCCGACGATCGTCAGAATAATGATGGTCTGGGAATGCCTGTTTTCATGGTTTCAGGGTATTAAATAAATTTGGAAGCAGTTTTAAATCGGTTGACAATTTGATTTTTACGGCCAGCCAAGGTTAGCAACTTGTATTCGCTGCGGCAAGTCATTGGGTGATCGAGGGGAATCGGGTTGTATTGCCATGATTATTGCGGTTTCGAGAATATTCGAAACAATCGTTTCCGCGCGAAGTTTTGTGTCAAGAAACGATCATCTGATTTATGTGTGTTCTGCAACGTCGATGTCATATTCATCGGAAATGCTATCCGGGCCGTCCCTCGGGGCTGGGCGCGTGAGCGAGCCGGTGCCGGGCGGCCGGCGGACAATTCATGTCAGGCTGCGTGGCACATCGAATCGATCGTTGAATGAATCGAAACAGTTCGCTGGAAAGAAACGGCCTGGCGTTTGCTGATGAGTATCTCATGTTGATCGCATTAAGCCTTAATTGTTCTGAATAAGACGTCTTTGAAATGGATGTTTTAGTGCATACGCAAGAGTTTTCTACCGAATTTGCCGTGCGCAAAGGAAATTTTTCCCGATTTGGCTGCAATCGAACGCGCGAATCGATCGGAAATTCCCGGGAATTCAGTGGCTGGGCCGTTTAGTTATATAAAAAGAAACATTTTACTAAATGCAAAATTTTAAATTCATCGCTATCATGCTCGACTAGGATGTGCCTGAGCCAAATTCAATGGGAATAATCGTTTCGTTTTGCGGAAACGATTTTCCGCCGGGTCTGTCGGCCGGGCGGCCAATCAGCAAAGCTCAATGACGGAAGTCGTCTCGGCGTTTTTTCGCAGCATTTGCCAGTAACGATCGTTGATCAACGCGACGCCGCCGGCATGGCGCCGTCGAACACGGAGGGAACATCGTGCCTGCTTCACGCTTGTCATCGGCCTTGTCGATCGTCGATGACGGGGCTGCGGTCGCCGCGCCTGAAGATCGATCGTATGCGCACCGCGTCTTCTGGATCGCGGGCTATGCACGCTCGAGCGACGGCGCGCGGCGCGTCTCCGAGCATCTCGGCGCGGGCTGGCGCGTGTGCGAGCTGGACGCCGACCCGTCGTGCGATGCGCCACCGACCGTCGAATGGCTTGCCGCACGCCTGCTCGAGCGCATCGTCGCGCTCCAGCCGCGCGGGCCGTACCGGCTCGCGGGCTGGGCGTCCGGCGGCCTGCTCGCCTACGAAGTGGCGACCCAGCTGGCCGGGCGGGACGAGACCGTCGCGTTTCTCGGCATCGCGGATGCGTCGCTGTCGACGGCGGACGCGGCCGCCCGGCCCGGGCATGCCGCCGACGTGCCGGCCGGCGAGCGTCTCGTCGAACTGGTCGCCGAATCGAATGCAGCCGGCGGCGTTGCCGCCCGTTCGCGCGACATGCGGCGGGCCGAATGGCTGCGGCTGTTCGATGGCGAAGCGGACGGTGGCCAAGCGAATGGCGGCGGGATCGATCCACGCGAACTGATCGCGGACGCGGCGACGTCGGATTTTGCCGAGATCGCGTCCCGGTGCCGCGACGCGGGGCTGCTGCCGCCCGGGTTGCGGGGCCTGAGCGATGCGCAACTGCTGCGATGGCTCGACCGCTGGGCGGCGCTCGATCATGCGTTTGCACACTACGAGCCGTTTTCGCTGTCGATGCCGGTTCACTGGTTCGAGCTGCGCAGTGCCGGCGCCGCCGCCGCGCTGCCGGATCGTGCGGACGGCTGGGCGGCGCGGCTCGAGCCCGGCGAGATCCGCGTGGTTGACGTGCCGGCGCGGCACGCGTCGGCGGGCGGCGCCGCGCCGGCGCTCGGCCGCGCGATCGCGCATGCGTTGCAGGACGAGCGCCGCGCGGCTGCCGGCGGCGGTGAGCAGAACGCGCACCCGCCGGAGGCGAGCTATTCGCCGCACCTGCCGATCCAGCGCGGGGCGCCGGGCCGCCGGCCGGTCGTGCTGATTCCGGGCGCAGGCGACAACGTCGCGACGTTCCTGCCGTTCACGATCGCGGCGGAGCCGGGCTGGCCGATGCACGGCCTTCAGCCGCGCGGCCTCGACGGCGTGCTCGCGCCGTATGCGAGCGTCGACGCCGCGGCGACGGCATACCTGCCCGTCGTCGAACGGCTGGCGGCCGACGCGCGCGCGCCGGTGCATCTGATCGGCCATTCGTTCGGCGGCTGGGTCGCGATGGAAATCGCGTGCCGGCTGCAGGCGATCGGCCGTCCGCCCGCGTCGCTGACGATCGTCGACACCGAGGCGCCGGCGTCGGCAGGCCGGCTGGGGCGCCAGTACACGTTCGCGAGCGTCGTGTGGAATCTCGCCCGCGCGCTCGAACAGGCCACGGGCCGCCCGCTCGGCATCGAGCGCGATGCGCTGTTTCGCGCGGACCGGCGCGGGCAATGGGCGATGCTCCATCGCGGGATGGTCGACGCCCGCATCATCCGCAGCGGCGCCGGGCTGCATGACGTGCAGGGCATCGTGCGCACCTACGGGACGGCGCTGCGCACCGCGTACCGTCCGGCCGACGTCTATGCGGGGTGCGCGACGCTCGTGCTCGCCGCCGACGGTGACGACGCGGAGCGCGGCTTCGTGCCCGATGACGTGCTGTCCGGCTGGCGGCGCTTCGCGCCGCGGATGGCCATGTGGCGCTGTCCGGGCAATCACTACACGATGATTCGGCCGCCGCACGTCGAGCGCTTCGCGCAATGGTGGCAGCAGGCGGTGCGCAGCGCCGGCGATCCTGCTGCGGCCGCCGCCGGGGCCGCGCTCGGACTGGCATCGAACTGACATGAAAGAAGAGGGCGCTGTCCGGCGCAAGCCGGACGGCGCGCGATGGCAGCGCAGACGCATCGCGATCCGCGCTGCGCGCGACTGCGCCGGCGGCGCGTCGCTGCCTTCAGGCACGCAATACAAGGAGAGTCAGATGGTCGAAATCTTCACGAAGCTCGGAAAGGTGATTTCGAGCGCGGGAAGCGAGCGGTTCGCATCCGACATGCACGCGCTGCTGGCCGAGTCGATTCCGCTCGCGATCACAGGAATCAGCGAATGGACGCTCAATGAACCGGAAGGCAAGGTCGTCGACGTGCAATCGCTCGGCGCGTCCGGCGCCCCCCGCGACGATCCGCGGATGGTGCCGCCCGCGGCGCAGGTCGAGCGGGACCCGGCCGGGCATCCGCTGCTGAACTGGATCGTGAGCGCCAGTGACCGTCAGCTGATTCACATCAACCCGCCCGCGCGGCGCGGCGACGGCAGCAGCATGATGCCGCTGCGCGAGACAGGCGCGGGATTCCAGTGTCATCTCGTGTCGCGCAAGGCGAATCGCCGCTACGTGATCTCGCTGCATCGCACGTCGTCACATCGCGACTTCTCGTTGCAGGAGATGTCGTTCCTGAAGAACTTCGCCGATACGCTGCTGCCGCTCGTCGAGTGGCACGCGTCGACGTGGCGTCACGGCACAGTCGCAGGCGCGGCGCCGCGCGATCCGGCGGCGGGCGCACCGGGTGTCGAGGCGCTGCGCCGCGACTTCGAATCGCGGCTCGCGCGCTCGGCGGTCGTGCTGTCGGCGCGCGAAAGCGAAGTGTGCCTCGGCCTGCTCGCGGGCAAGATGCTGCGCGAGATGGCGGGCGAGCTCGGCCTGAAGGAGAGCACGGTCGAGACCTACATCAAGCGCGCGGCGGTCAAGCTCGGCATCAGCGGGCGGCACGGGCTCAGGAAATGGATGATCGACGAACGCGTGCCGTGCGCGTCGGCTGCGTGACGGTGAACTGCATGACGGACCGCCGCGGGACGGCGGCGTCGCGAACGTTCGCCCACAGAGCGCCGACGCGAGCGCCGGCGATCGCGACGCTCGCACGTGTCCCGGCTTTCCGTTGCAGACATTCCGGCGCACGGGTGCTTCAATCGACGTGCCGGGCGGCGTGCCCGGCGCGCCTGTTTCGTCATCGATCGCCTGGAATCCCTTCATGCACGAATCGACCGCCGCCGCACTGGACGCGTCCGACTCGATCCTCGACTTGCGCGTGCTGAGCACGATCCGCGCGTTCCGGCATCTCGCCGCGAGCCTGCCGGGGCCGGTTCGCCTGTGCCTGTTCGACGATGCGTCCGATCGCCCGGCGTCCGATGCGCGCGACGCGCAGCGCGTCGTCGCGATCGCGTTCGCACGCATCGGCGCGCGCGACGTGCGGTTCGAACCGGACGGCGCGGCACGCCTGTCGTCGTTCGAACTGTTGATGAGCCGGCGCATCAGCGCGGCGTTCGATTACCGCTACGATCACTTCGACACGCCGCAGCGCCTGGCCTGCGCGCAGCGCGAGGCGGAAGACTTCGACTTCGATGTGCTGAGCGCCGGCGTCGAGCGGGTGCGGATCGCGCGCGAGGCGGGCGTTTCGCTGTCCGCGTATGCGGGCTCGCATCGCGACCGGCCCGCGGTCGTGCTCGCGCTGCCGTGCGGGATGCCGCTCGACCTGTGCCAGCGCTGGTTCGACGCGCTCGCCGAGCGCCACTTCGTGCTGACCTGGGAAACGCGCGCGCTGTTCGGCGCGTGCGATGCGTTCGACGCGGCCCGCACCGACATCGACGCGCAGGCCGACGACCTGTTCGCCGTGATGGACCGCTTCGGCGTCGATCGCGCGCACCTGATGGGCATCTGCGGCGGCGCCGTCGTCGCGTTGCAGGCGGCGCTCGCGCAGCCGGCGCGGGCGGTGTCGCTGAACCTGTGGTACGGCGACTACAACCTGTCGGACGACGCGCTGCGGACGATGCATCAGCGCAACTACGCGTGGCTGATGGAAGCCGCCGCGCAGGGGCGCGACGTCGCGCAGGACGTGCAGCGCAGGTTCGCCGATCCATCGACGCTCGTGACCGTTCCGGCCGAGATCGCGCACGCGGCGCTCTATCCGTATGCGAATGCCGAGCTGATGTACCGGTATGCGAAGTTGAGCGATGCGCTCAACAAGGTCGACGCCCTTGCGTTGCTGCCGCGCGTCAGCGTGCCGACGATGGTCGTCGCGGGCGACGACGACGAGATTGCGCATTGCGGCGGGTCGGTGTTCGCCGCCGGGCGGATTCCGGGCGCGCGGCTCGAAGTGGAGGTGGGCGGCAGTCATCCGAAACTGTTTCGCGCGTCGCCCGTGTCGGCGGCGCGCGCACTCAAGTTTCTTGCGGGCCACGCGTGACGCGCGAAGCGCCCGATCGATCAGTCATTGCTCTGCGTTGCGAAATAATTTAATTCAGTAGTGCGATTCGTAATAGTTTTTATTTTGATGATGTCGGTTTCGCGCAAAGATTTGAATGATCCATCTAGCTTCACATACGCCTTGCATTTAGAATGCCGACAAGCTTGCAAGATCATTACTCCGATTTTGAAATTGTTTACTTTTGAATTCGGAATCCTGAGTTTATTGCGTTGAAATGAATTGATCGAATTGCTTTCGTCGCGCTTGTTTGTTTTTCAAAAATGGCGCGACGAAATACCTGCAAGTGAATCAACAGGCCGACATGTGAATGACCGGATGCGCCGTGCGCCACCCGGGGATGACATGCGCCTGCCGCTTCGACAACCCCTTTTTTGCCATCGCGATTCAGGCTGCACGGAACGGGCGTGAGCATTGCGTTCGGCCGGCGCCATGCCGTTATCGCGAACTTTGAACTCACACGCTTGCGAGCGCTGACGATGGACGACTTTTGCCGCGCGAATTTGCCCCCTGCCGAGGATTGGCCGACGTTCGTCTTCGAATTGCCGGGGCTGCAGTTTCCGCCGTTTCTCAATTGCGCCGCCGCGCTGCTGGATGCCGCCGTCGACGAGCGCGGCTGGGGCGATCGGGTGGCGATCACGACCGGGTCGGGCATCACGTGGTCGTATCGCGAA
This sequence comes from Burkholderia cepacia, assembly GCF_001718835.1. Lineage (NCBI taxonomy): Bacteria > Pseudomonadati > Pseudomonadota > Betaproteobacteria > Burkholderiales > Burkholderiaceae > Burkholderia > Burkholderia cepacia. The sequence continues at coordinate 54,765 of NZ_CP013444.1, forward strand.
TTGCGCGATGCCGCCAACCGGATCGCCAACCTGCTCGTTCATGACGCGGGCCTCGTGGCCGGCAACCGGGTGCTGCTGCACGGCGCGAATCACCCGATGCTGGCCGCCGCGTGGTTCGGCGTGGTCAAGGCCGGCGGCGTCGCCGTCGCCACGATGCCGAAGCTGCGCGCGGGAGAACTGTCGACCATCATCGCGCGGGCCCGGGTCACGCACGTCATCTGCGAAGCCGGGCTGTCCGCCGAACTCGACGCGGCGATGGCGAGCCTGCAGTGGCGCGGCGACGTTCGACGCTACGACACGGACGACGTTCATCCGCGCGACGGCTGGCTCAGCGGCTATTCGGATGACTTCACGGCCGCCGAAACGCGCGCGGACGATCCCTGCCTGATCGCGTTCACGTCGGGAACGACCGGGGAACCGAAGGCCACCGTTCATTTTCATCGCGACGTGATGGCGGCCTGCCACTGCTTTCCGCAGCACGTGCTCCGGCCCACGGCCGACGACGTCTTCTGCGGATCGCCGCCGCTCGCGTTCACGTTCGGCCTCGGCGCGCTGCTGCTGTTTCCGGTCAGCGTCGGCGCGAGCGTCGTGCTGTTGCCGAAAGCGGGCCCGGAACAGCTGCTGGCCGCCGTCGAGCGACATCGGGTCAGCATCCTGTTTACGGCGCCGGCGGCCTATCGGGCCATGCTCGGCCATCTCGACCATCACGACGTGTCGTCCCTGCGCAAATGCGTGTCGGCGGGCGAGGCGCTGCCGCCATGGACGCGCGACGCGTGGCAGATCCGCACCGGCCTGCACCTGATCGACGGCATCGGGTCGACCGAGATGCTGCACATCTTCGCGTCGACCGGCGACACCGGCACGAAGGACGGCGCGATCGGCAAGGCGGTGCCCGGTTACCGCCTTGCCGTCGTGGACGAGCACGGCCGGTGCCTGCCGCCCCACGAGATCGGCTACCTGGCCGTGCAGGGGCCGACCGGATGCCGCTACCTGAACGACGCGCGGCAACGCGACTACGTCAAGCACGGCTGGAACCTGACGGGCGACAGCGCCTACCTGGACGAGGACGGCTATCTGTTCTACCAGGCCCGCGCGGACGACATGATCATCACCTCCGGCTACACGGTGTCGCCCGGCGAAGTGGAGCAGGCGCTGCTGCGCCATCCGGATATCGCCGAATGCGGCGTCGTCGGGCACGTCGACGAGCGGGGCGGCACGCTCATCTGCGCGCACGTGGTGCTGCGCCCGGGCGTCGACGGCTCGGACGCGTTGACGTCGCAGCTGCAGCAGCACGTGAAAAGCGTGATCGCGCCGTACAAGTGTCCGCATCGCGTGGCCTATCACGCCGCCGGCTTGCCCCGCAACGAATCGGGCAAATTGCGGCGCGCCGTGCTCCGGCAGCAGGCCAACGGCGCGACGAGTCCCCTGAATCACGCAGTCCAAAACGAGCTAGCGCTATGAAAATTCTTGGAGCCGCGGTGGCCCTGCCGGGTGCAGCGACCGCTGCGCAACCCTATGCCAACGATTACGCGATCAAGGCGGCCAGGCAGGCGCTGCGGCAAGCCGGTTGCCTGCCGTCGGAACTGGATCTGATCGTCAGCCTGTCGATCTCCCCCAGCCGGATGGCGGACTCGCCGTCGATCGCGGGCCCGCGGCTCGCGCACCCCGTGCAGCGCGACCTGCGTGCGCGACATGCGGCCGTGTTCGATCTGCTCGATGCGGACTGGACGCTCGCACTCGATCTCGCGCAAAGCCATTGCCGGCAGCTCGGCTATCGGCGCGCGCTCGTCGTTCGCGCGGAAGCGCTCGCGGACGTCGAGCAGGTGGCCGAGAGCGGCTTCGCCGACGGTGCGGGCGCGATCGTGCTGACGCCGTCCGGCCGTGACCGCGCTTATGCGAGCCGCTACGCGGATCTCGATTCCCCGCCGTTCGCGACGCTCGACGCGCTCGCGCCCCGGCGCGCGAACGGCAGCCTGTCGCTGGCCCGCTTCGAAAGCCGGTTCGATCGCGCCACTGGCCGGTTCGACGCCGAACCGGCCAATGCGCGCGCCGCGGTGCGCGCGGTGGTCGACGAGGTGCAAAGCCGCATCGACCGGCGTGCCGCCACGCTGTTCTGCGAATCTTGGCTGGGCGGATGGCCGTCGATCGCCACCGGCGCGGAGGGCGAATTGCCTGTCGACGTCGTCACCGGTTCGGCGGAGATTCCGAACCCGTTCCAGCTGCCCGCGTGGCTCGCGTCGCGCGTCGCGGATTCGATTTCGTTGCGTGACGATGAACGGACGGTGATCGCCATGACACTGGATCCGTTCCGGCCGCGCATCGCCTGCAGCACGATGGAGGTCTGACGGTGCACAACGTCCGAATCGCAAGTCTCGCCTGCCGCCTGCCGGCCCGCCAGGTACCCAACGACGATCCCGTCTTCGCGGGCGTCGAGCCCATTCCGGCGGAATGGTGGCAATTCTGGGGCATCGAATCGCGCCACATGATCGACCCCGATGCCGGCGAATCCGAACTCGCGCTGGCCGAGCGCACGGCCCGCGACGCCCTCGCGCGCGCCGGCGTGGACCCCGCCGAACTCGACCTGGTGCTGTTCAACATGACGTCGCCGTTCGTGTCGCTCGCCGACGGCCGGCGCCGGTTCGCGCCGCGGCTCTCGCGCGCGCTGCGCGACCGGCTCGGCGCCACGCGCGCACTCGATGCCGATATCGAGATGGAGTGCGCGAGCTTCGTGCTGCAACTGCAGCTCGCCGCCAACCTCATCAAGCAAGGGCGCGTGAAACGGGCGCTGGTGTGCTCGTCGGAGCGCATGTCGGCGGTGGTCGACTACACGAGCAAGTCGTCGACGAACTTCGGCGACGGCGCGGCCGCGGCCGTGCTCGTCGCGGAGCCGGCCGACCCCGACGGCGCCGACTGGCTGGATGCCGCGTATCACAGCGACGCCACCCGCTACGACCTCGTGACGATGCAGTGGCGCAATGCGCAGGCCGCAGCCGACGACGACGCGGAAACCGGCGCCGACAACCCGTTCGGCGTGTATTTCACGCTCAAGCCCGAAGCGCAGGAGGCGATCTCGCGTTTCATGCCGGTGGCCATTCCCGACATCGTCGAGCGCCTGCTGCACCGGAGCGGCACCGGCATCGCCGACGTCGATGCGATGGTGTTCCACCAGCCTTCCGCGCTGCTCGTGCGCTCATGGGCGCAGCGGCTCGGGCTCAGGCCCGATCAGTACGTGATTCGCGTGGCCGATTGCGCGTGCCTCGTGTCGGCCGCCGTGCCGTTCGCGCTGGCCGAGTCGATCCGGCAGGGCGTGATCCGGCCCGGATCGAAGGTCGTGATTGCCGGCGCGGGCGCGGGCTGGGGCTTCGGTGCGCAATTGTGGCGCTGGGGCGAAACCGTCGTGTCCGATGCGGGCGGTGCGGTCGCCGCCGTGACGGAACAGGAGGGCCAGGCATGAGCGCCCGTCTCGTCATCGCCGGTTTCGGCCATGCGCTGCCCGAGCGGATCGTCGGCAACGACGAAGTCGCCGGCATGATCGACACCAGCGACGCGTTCATTCGCGAACGCACCGGCGTCGTCGCGCGACGCTATCTCGCCCCCGATCAGCATCTGGCGGATCTCGCCTGCCCGGCCGCGGAACGCGCAATGGCCGACGCGGGCGTCACGGCGCACGACGTCGACCTGCTGATCGTCAACACGCTGTCGCCCGATCATCACGACCCGTCGCAGGCGTGCTACATCCAGCCCCGGCTCGGCTTGCGGGAGGTGCCGTGCTTCGACATCCGCGCGCAATGCAGCGGCGGGCTCTACGGGCTCGAGATCGCGCGCCACTTCCTCGCGAGCGGCTTGTATCGCAACGTGCTGCTGGTCTGCGCCGAGGCGCTGTCGCGGCGCATCGACACGAGCAACGCCGGGCGCAACCTGTCGATCCTGCTGAGCGACGGCGCCGCCGCGCTGCTGCTGCAGGCGACGGACGAGCCGGCGCGCGGGCTCATCGACCTGACGCTCGGCGCCGACGGCACCCAGTTCGACCTGCTCGCCACCGAGGCGCCCGGCGCGCGACGCCCGCGCTTCATCGACGCGGACGACATCGCGGCCGGCCGCCACCACTTCCGGATGAAAGGCGCGCCGATGTTCGAAGACGCGACGCGCCGCATCGTCGACGCGTGCCGGCAGATGCTCGACAAGCACCGGCTGACGATCGGGGACATCGGCCTGGTCGTGCCGCACCAGCCGAACCTGCGCATCCTCGACGCGGTCATCGAGCGGCTCGGGCTGCCCCGCGAGCGCTGCATGATCTCCGTCGATCAACTGGGCAACATGGCGAGCGCGGCGTTTCCGGTCGCGCTCTCCCTCGCCCGCGAGCAAGGCCGCATGCCGGCCGGCCAGCTCAACCTCCTCGTGACCTACGGCGCGGGCGCGACATGGGCCTGCGCGCTCTATCGGAGCTGAACGACATGCTGAACGCATCCCCCGGGTGGATCGATTCGCCGCTGTACGTGATCGTCAACGACGAGGCCGCGACGCTGATCGAGGGCGGCCTGAGCGGCATGACGGCGCTCGTCTGGCAGCAGCTTCACGATCTGCTGCGGGATTTCGGCGGCATCCGGCATTTGCGCTACTGGCTGATCACCCACTCGCACTATGACCATTGCAGCCTGCTGATGACGCTCAAGTCGCGCATGCCGTGGCTCCATGTATCCGGTTCGCCCGACGCGTTCGATGCGTTCCAGAGCCCGTCGGCCTGCCGCACCATCCGCCAGCTCGACGAGCACGCGTCACGGTCGTGGGAACCCGCCGCCGGCGCCGATTTCACCGAGTTGTCCGACCTGCCGTTCTACCCGGTCAATCCGGGCGCGCAGCTCGATATCGGCGACGGGATGCAGATTCGCACGATCGCGCTGCCGGGCCACAGCCGTTGCCAGTTCGGCTACTACTGCCCGCAACTGGACATCGGTTTCGTGTCGGATGCGCTCGGCGAGTTTCAGGACGCCTCCCACTGGCTGCCGCTGGTCTTCCAGGACCTGTTTGCGTACCGGCACTCGCTGGACGTCATCGAACAGCTGCATGCCCCGCGGCTTGCCCTGGGGCACCACGGCATCCTCACCGGCGAGCTCGCCCGGTCGGCCGCACGGCATGCGCTCGCGTGCCTCGATGCACGCGAGGCCGACGCACGCGCGGTTCGCGGCAACGCCGCCGCCACGCATGCACTGGCCCACCAGTGGACGGCCCGTTACGCGGCAAGAAGCGAAAAGGTCGTGCCGCGTTTCCTGCACCTCAAAAGCATGACGCACATGATCGACCTGTTCCATCGCGCCGAATAGCCGTATCCGGATGTCCGCGTGCGACAGGCGGCGACAAGCGATCGAAACGATCGAGACGCCGCCTTCGGATTCCCGCCGCGGCAACGCACGGGCGCCGGCCGGTGCGGGGCCCCTGCTCGCTGTTTTCATTCCTCTTCCGACGACATCATGACCACTGCGACCTTGCCGACTACGCTTGGCGAATTGCTTCAGAACCGCGCCGCCACACGCGGCGACCACACCGCCTACGTGTTCCTGAGCGGGCCGCCCGAGCAGGAACGGGCCGAATCGATGACCTTCTCCGAGCTCGACGCGCGCGCCCGCCGGGTCGCCGCGCTGCTGCGGCAGAACGCGGTCGACGTCGGCGACCGGGTGCTGCTGCTGTGCCGGCCGGGCCTCGATTACGTCGGCGCCTTCATGGGGTGCCTGTATGCGGGCGCGATCGCGGTGCCGGCCTACCCGCCGCGCAACAAGCAGCATATGGTGCGGATCGCCGGCATCGTCGAAAATGCGGGCGCCGACACGATCCTGTGCTCGCCCGACGACCTGGAACGTTGCACGACCTGGCTCGCCGATACCGACGCGTCCGGCAGCACGCTGCTCGACGTCGGTGCCGCCGAAGCGGTGCCGCCCCTGCACGCGCCGGCCGGCGTGCAGCCGTCCCACATCGCGTTTCTGCAATACACGTCGGGGACGACGGGCACACCGAAGGGCGTGATGGTGTCGCACGGCAACCTGATGCACAACCTGGGGCTGATACGCGAATGGCTTGCGTATGACGAGTCGAGCACGATCGTCAGCTGGCTGCCGCCGTATCACGACATGGGCCTGATCGGCGTGATCCTGACGTCGCTGTATGGCGGCTTCCGCAGCGTGCTGATGGCCCCGGAACGGTTCATCCAGCATCCGTACCTGTGGCTGCGCGCGATCAGCCAGTACCGCGCGGACCTGACCGGCGCGCCCGATTTCGCGTACCGGATGTGCTGCCGGCGAATTTCCGACGAACAGCTGGCGACGCTCGACCTGTCGTGTATTCGGACGGCCTATAACGGCGCCGAATCCGTGCGCGCCGGCACCTTGTCGGATTTCGCCAAGCGCTTCGCGGCAGCGGGCTTCGCCGCCGGCGGCTTCCTGCCGTGCTACGGGCTCGCGGAGGGCACGCTGTACGTCGCCGGCCGCACGGCGCAGCAGCCGATCAGGACGGTTTGCGCCGACCAGGCCGCGCTCCAGCGGCAATCCGTGGTGATCCGCGGCGAGTTCGCGGGGGTCTCGCCGGCGCCGCTCGATCGCCCGGGCGAGCGGGTGCTGGTGGGCGTGGGCCGCCCTGCCGGCGACCAACGCGTGGTCGTGCGCGACCTGGAGACCAACGCCCGGTGCGACGACCGGACCATCGGCGAAATCTGCGTGGCCGGCCCGAGCGTCGCCGCCGGCTACTGGCGGCTGGACGAGCAGACGCATTCGACCTTCCGTCACACGCTGGCCGGCGACCGGGACCAGGCATTCATGCGCACCGGCGATCTCGGCTTCATTCTGGATGACGAACTGTATGTCACCGGCCGGCTCAAGGACATGGTGATCCTCGCCGGCCGCAACTACTACTCGGAAGACATCGAGTACGCGCTGATCGTCGGCGTGCCGGAACTGGTGCCGAACGGCTGCGCGGCCTTCATGGACGACCAGGCCGACGCGGAACGCCTGATCGTCGTGGCCGAAGTCGAGCGCACGCAGCGCAAGGGCAATCTCGACAGCTTCATCGACGCGATTCGCCAGGCGATTTGGAACCGCCTCGACATCGGGCCGAGCAGGATCGTGCTGGTGTCGCCCGGCAGCGTGCCGAAGACGTCGAGCGGCAAGGTGCGCCGCAGCACGTGCCGCACGCAGCTGCACGACGGCGCGCTGACGATCCTCGCGCAGTGGGACGTCGAGACCGGTGCGCACACGCCGACGCCGGAGCGCCGGCCGCCGGATCGCCGGCCGCCGGATCGCCGGCAACCCGCGCGCCCGGCCGCCGCCATCGACGCGCCGCCGGCCGACGGTCGCCGGCAGCATGACGCCTCCACCGTCGACGAACTGAACGACTGGCTCAGGCACTACGCCCGCACGCGGATCGATTCGCGCACCATCGACGAGCGACGCACCATTCCGCCGCACGTCGTGCTCGATTTCGGCAACCGGGGCCTGCTCGGCATGCCGATCGACCGTTCGTACGGCGGCCTTGGCTTCACGCATCGCGACACGTTGCGCGTGATCTCGCAACTGGCCGCGATCGATTCGACGCTGGCTTTTTTCGTCGCCCTGAACAATACGCTCGGCATCGTGCCGATCATGCGGCACGCGCAGCCCGCGTTGCGCGACGAACTGCTGCCGAGCCTCGCGAGCGGCCGGATGCTCGCCGCATTCGCGATCACGGAGCCGGCCGCGGGCTCGCACGTGCGTGCGATCGCCTCCCGCGCACAGCGCACCGCGTCCGGCGACTGGCTGGTCAGCGGCACCAAGCGCTGGAGCGGCTCGTCCGCGTGGGCGGGGATCATCAACGTGTTCGCGAAGCAGGCCGACGGCACGGGAATGGTCGGCCTGGCGGTGCGCCCCGGCACGCCGGGCGTGCGGATCGGCGCCGAGGAGCTGACGATGGGCGTGCGCGGCATGATCCAGAATTCGCTGCATCTGGATCGGGCGCGGATCGGCGACGCATGCCGGCTCGGCGACATCGGCCAGGGCATGTCCGTGGCGCAGCACGCCATGAACATCGCGCGCCTCGGCATCGCCGCCGTCAGCGTGGGCGGAATGAAGCGCTGTGCGCAGCTGATGCATCGCTACGGGGCGCGGCGCGAGGTCGCCACCGGCCTTCTGCTGGACAATCCGCTGAGCCGCCTGCGCCTGGGCGAGCTGCGCGACCGCATCGACGGGCTCGACGCGCTGGTCGAGCATCTGGCCACCGAGCTGGACCTCGGCGTCACGTTGCCCGAGGACTGCCTGCTGATCGCGAAGATTCTCGGCTCCGAGCTGCTGTCGCAATCCGCCGACGAGCTGATGCAGTTCCTCGGCGGCCGCGGTTACATCGAGACCAACTTCGCGCCGCAGATCTTCCGCGACGCGCGCCTGACCCGCATCTTCGAGGGGCCGACCGAGACGCTGCTGGTTCACCTCGGCAGCCGTCTGCTGAACGGAAGCGACGAGCTTCCGCGCTATCTGGAAAGTGCGCTGGGCGCCGGCGTGCTGGCCACGGAGCTGCGCGAGCTTGGCGCCCGGCTGTCGCAGGACGGGCTCGCCAATGCGGCGAAACTCGGCGGTGCCGCGCATGCCGCCGTCTGGGTCAATTACTGGCTCGGCACGGTCGCGCAATGGGGATTGCTGCTCGCGGTGACCGAACGTGGGGCTGCGCAGCAGCGCATCGGTGACGGCGCGCTGCGCTGGGCGCAGCGCCGGTACGAACTCGCGATCGAGGCGGCGCAGCGGCAGGTCGGCCTGCGATCCGCACTGACCACGTCGGCGCAATTGAACGACTGGGCAGCGCGGATCGGGCTCGAGATCGGCGCGATCGAGCAAACGGTCCCGGGTGCAAGCCAGCTCGTCGATCCGTTGCTGGACGCCGAGGCCGGTGCGCGTTCGGTTTCCCGCGAGCCCGACGAGCCCGCCGGCGAAGACGTCGGTTCGGTGGCGGACCTGATCGCGCCCGAGCCGGCGAGCCGGATCGATCGCGAGCGGGTCGCTTCCGTCGAACAATGGCTCATCGCGTGGCTGGGCGAGCGCCTCAAGCACCGCAAGCTTCGCTTGACGCGCGAGTCGACGTTCGCCGAGATCGGCTTCGACTCGATCCTCGCCGTCGAAATGACGATCGTATTGAGCGACGCGTTCAGCGTGAGCGTCGATCCGTCCGCGGTCTGGGACTACCCGTCCATTCGCGCGCTGGCCGCCCATCTCGCGCCCCGTACTCGCGGCGCCGCGCCGGCGGCGGTCGTGGCGCACGCCGATTCGGACGCGCCCTCGCCCATTGCAGCCCAACCTTCGATCCTGTGAGACCGTCCAACATGCACGCCCGATACGCCCGATACGACCTTGGTGATTCCACCACCGCGCTGGCCCGGCAGCTCGAACACTATCTCGACGCCTATCCCGACGAAACGCGCACGTTGCTCGGCCTGCCGGCCGGCGCCGCGATCGGCGTCGAGGTGCTCGACGAGGAACTGCCCGTCAGGCTCGAACAACACACGCATGCGGCCACGCTGCGCATCGGCCGGCACGACGCACAGCGCGTGATGGCCTATACGCGCAGTTGCAACTGGGCCAACGGCATCGTGCTGGTGCCGACGCTGGCGCGCCTGGTGTTTGCCGGCGCGTTCGACGGCCTGCGGGCCGGAGCGCCCCGCGCGATGCGCGCGTTCGCGGCATCCCGCCAGCCCGACCCGACCCGTAACCTCGGGATTCTGTGGGGCGCCTTCAACCTGCTGAGCCTGGCCGGCTGGCTGACCCTCGATCGCGGCGACGAAGACGCCGAATATGCGCTCACTCCCGCCGGCGAATATGTCGTCGCGTGCGTCGAGCACGCCCGGCCGCTGTTCGAGCAACTGGCGGATGCAACGTCGGTGCTCCAGCATCTGCACGCACTGTGTCATCGAACGCGCGTGGCGGCCGAAGACAGCCTGCTGTATGCGCGGCTCGCGCGGGCCTGCGTGGCGGGCTGGCCGGAGCTTGCGCCCGCGGCCACCGACCTGGAGCGCCAGGCGAACGGACAGCTGCGCACGGCGATGGACGGCCTGCTGCTGGGCCCGACCTGGGTCGCGCTCGACATGCCGGTGTTCGACAGGCAGCCGGATGGCCAGTACGCGCAGTCGGCGCCCGGCATCCTCGGCAAGCTCGTCGAGCAGCCCGGCGGGGTCGCGGTGGGCGCCTGGACACAGGCGGACCCTGTCGTCCTGGACGCGGCATGGGCGCTGATGGGCAAGTTCGGCATGGTGGAAATCGACCAGGGAAAGGTGCGCCTCACCGAGTCGGGCCGGATCCACCGCCCGATCGCCGCGCCTTATGCGGGGCTGCCCGCGTCGTATCTGCGTTCGTATGCGCTGCTCGACGAGCTCCTGTTCGGCAACCCCGATCCGCTCGATATCGACAGCGACGGCCACATCGATCGCGTGATGAACGTGTATGCGTCGAGCGGCGCCGGGTCGGGGCCGGCGTCGCAGGAAATCACGACGAAGATCCTGCGCGAGCTGTTCGACGACACGCCGCTGGATCGCCAGCCGGCCGGCATCGCCGACATGGGCTGCGGCGACGGCAGCGCGGTGAAGCGCCTGGCGGAATACGTCATTACGTCGACGCGACGCGGCCGGCACCTCGCGGACTATCCGCTGCTCGTGATCGGCGCCGACTACAACGCATCCGCGCGCGGCCGCGCCGCCGCGACGCTATCCGCGCTGAAGGACATCCCCGGCGTGCAGGTACGCGTGATCGCCGCCGACATCTCCCAGCCCGACCGCTACGACGAAGCCGTGGCCGACAGCGGCCTGACCGTCACGCAGCCGGACGGCAGCGTGCGCCCGGCGCGGCTGAGCGACCTGCTGCACACCTTCATGTTCCTGGTCCACAACCGCCGGCTGGGCATCCGGCGCAAGGACGCCGCCGAAGCGATCCTCGAGCGCCATCTCCGCCTCGTCGATCGATCCAGCCTGCGCGCGGTTGTCGACCAGTACTATCCGGGCCGCCTGACGGTATCGGACCAGGCCGAATACCCGGTTGCGCTCGACGACATCAAGCGCGCGTTCAAGGTCGCGTACAGCGACGCGGAAGGGCTCGTTCCCGGTTACGTGGCGGCTGCGGATCTGATCGATTTCCTGACCCGCTGGAAGCCCCACGCGAAGCATGGCTTTCTCATCGTGGAAGGACATAGCCCGTGGGCGGAGAATCTCTGCGCGAACACGCAGGGCGGACCGGAAGGGTGGTTGCGCACCGAGCAGCTTCCGTCGGTGTTCAACTGGGGCATGCATTTCGTGTCGCGCCAGTTCATGGCGCCGTTCAACGAATTCACGCTCGCGCTGACCCTGGCCGGCCTGCGCCCCGACGGCCCGATTTACGGGCGGATTCATCCGGAAGGGTTCCCGGGGCTGGACCTGCTGAGCGATTACCGCTTTTTCAGTATTGCAAACTACGTTGCCGATATCGGGATGAATCGCTAGGCGGGCCTGCGCGCCCGGTCGCGGCCGGTGTTGCCGATGCCACCGTGATTCGGTGGCGGACGCGCGCCGGCGCACCGGCGCGGATCGATCTGCCGGAGCCGGATGAAGCCAGGTCCGGCTAGTTTCCCGCGTTGCGCCGATACAGGCTCAGCGCCACGGCCAACCCCGCCAGCATGCCGGCGCAGCCGCGATTGAGCCATTGCAATGCACGCCCGGACAGCGCTTTCATCGCATGGTGACCGCCGATCGCGTACACGCACATCAGTGCGATGTCGATCAGTGCGGTCGTGATCGCAAGCGTGACGTACTGCGGCGCGACAGCCGCACGCGCATGAATGAACTGCGGCAGAAAGGCGGAGAAGAACAGCAGGCCTTTGGGATTGGACAGCGCGACCAGCAGCGAACGCCTGAAGGCGGACCAGCCGTCATGTGCCGCGACCGTCTCCGTGTTTTCGGGGCGAGCGAGCGTCGCAGGCGCGCGCCAGAGCGCCCATGCGAGATACAGCAGATAGGCGGCGCCGATCCATTTCACCGCGGCGAACAACTGCTCCGATGCCTGCAGGATTGCGCCGAGCCCGCAGCCCACGGCGCCGATCAGGATCAGATCGGACAAGGCGGCGCCGGCGATGCCATAGGCCGCGACGCGCAGGCCGCGCGTCGCGCCGTTGTTCAGCGCCAGCAGCATCGTGGGGCCGGGCGTGATGGTGACGGCCGAGACCGTGACCGCGTACAGCAGAAGTGTCGTTGAATCCACGTTTCGGCTCCGGAGTGGATGGATAAACGTCGATCTGCGCGGCCCGCTATCCCGGCGGCGCCGTCAGTCCGTCACTTCTTTTCCGGCAGGAACCAGTTCATCACGAGCGCGCAGATGCCGCCCGTCGCCACGCCCGATTCCAGCACGTTCTTCAGCGCGTGCGGCAGGCTGTTGAGGATGTCCGGCACCTGCGACACGCCGAGGCCGAGCGCGAGCGACACCGCGATGATCAGCAGGGCGCGACGATCGAGCTGGACGCCCGCGAGGATGTTGATGCCCGATGCGGCCACCGCGCCGAACATCACCATCGCCGCGCCGCCGAGCACGGGCTCCGGCACGGCCTGCAGCACGCCGGCGACGACCGGGAAAAGGCCGAGCACCACGAGCATCCCCGCGATCCAGATGCCGACGTAGCGGCTGGCGACGCCGGTGATCTGGATCACGCCGTTGTTCTGGGCAAACACCGAGCTCGGGAACGTGTTGAACACGCCGGCCAGCAGCGAGTTCGCGCCGTTGACGAGCACGCCGCCCTTGATCCGTTGCATCCACACTGGGCCTTCGACCGGCTCGTTCGAGATCTTGCTGGTGGCCGTGACGTCGCCGATCGCTTCGAGCGACGTGACGAGGTAGATGATCAGCATCGGCACGAACAGCGACCACGAGAAGCCGATGCCGAAGTGCAGCGGCGTCGGAACCTGGAACAGCGCGGCCTGGTGCATGCCGGTGAAGTCGAGGCGGCCGAGGAACGCGGCCGCGAGATAACCGATGACGAGCGCGATGACGAGCGCGGTGCTGCGCACCCACACGATCGGCACGCGGTTCAGCAGGATGATCGTGCCGAGCACGAGGCCCGACAGCGTCAGGTTCTCCGCGCTCGCGAACGTGCCGTTGGCCATCGCGCCGAAGCCGCCGCCCATGCTGATGAGGCCGACCTTGATCAGCGTGAGGCCGATCAGCAGCACGACGATGCCGGTGACGAGCGGCGTGATCAGGCGCTTCACGAACGGCAGGATGCGCGACACGCCCATTTCGACGAACGACCCGGCAATCACGACGCCGAAGATCGCGGCCATCACGGTTTCGACCGGTGTGCCTTGCTTGACCATCAAGCTGCCGCCGGCGATCAGCGGGCCGACGAAGTTGAAGCTCGTGCCCTGGACGATCAGCAGGCCGGCGCCCAGCGGGCCGAAGCGCTTGCACTGGACGAAGGTGGCGATTCCGGAAATCACCAGCGACATCGACACGATGAGGGTCGTATCGCGGCTGGACACGCCGAGCGCCTGGCAGATCAGCAGGCCGGGCGTGACGATCGGCACGATGATCGCCAGCAGGTGCTGCAGCGCGGCGACGAAGGCGACCATCGGCGCCGGCCGGTCGTTCGGGCCGTAGACGAGGTCGCGGGCCGAATCTGCGGCGTCGGCGCCATGGGCGGCGGGTTGGGCGGGGGAGGCGGGTTGCATGGCGGAGCGGCCGGTCGGGATGGAAAGTGCAGGATTTTAACGGGAAGGCCCGCCGCCCTCCCGGAACGGCCGCCGGACGTCAGTGCGCGCCGGCCGCGCCCGGATGACGCGAGCGGGCGGCGAGCGCCGTCACGCGGGCGGCGAATGGGGCGTCAGCGCGTCGAAGAATGCGACCGCATGGTCGATGAACGTCCGCACCTTGGCGGGCAGCAGCGTGCGCGAGCTGTACGCGAGACGCAACTCGGTCGCGGCGTCGACGATCCTGAACGAATCGAGCACGCGGACGAGCCGGCCGGACGCCAGATCGTCCTGGACCAGCGGGCTCGGCAGCAGGCCGAGGCCGAAGCCCTGCAGCACCATGCCGAGATTGAAGACGGCGTTGTTCGACGCGATTTCGTAGCGAAACGGCACGGCCACGTCGTCATCGCCGACGCGGAACGTCAGCTCGGCCTTGCGGATCGACGGCGAGATCGCGACGAACACGTGCGCATCGAGGTCGGCAGGATTCTGCGGCGACGCGTGCTGTTTCAGATAGTCGGGGGATGCGACGAGCGTAAACGGAATGCGCTCGACGAGCCGCGTGACGACCGTGTCGGACGTCAGCATGAACGGCAGCAGCAGGCCCACGTCGAAGCCTTCCGCGACGAGATCGACCGGGCGCTCGGCCAGCGTCACGTCGATGTCGATCTTCGGGTGCTTGCGCTTGAAGCTCGCGAGCAGCGGCGTGATGCGGCTCGTCGCGGCCGTGGCGTGCGCGATCACGCGCAGCACGCCGGTCGGCTCGCGCGCCAGCATCGATGCGCCTTCCTCGAGCGCGTCGAGATCGGCGAGCACGCGCATGCACCCTTCGTAGAACTGTTCGGCGGCTTCCGTCAGCGAGATCTGGCGTGTCGTGCGATTGAACAGCCGGATGACGACGCCGAATCACTCACCGCCGCTCAAATACGCGCGGCTGGCTGTGGGTGCTGTGTTCCATGATCTTGCGTTGCAGCTGCATCAATCCATAGATCAATGCCTCGGCAGTCGGCGGGCAGCCCGGAACGTAGACGTCCACCGGCACGATCCGGTCGCAGCCGCGCACCACCGAGTAGCTGTAGTGATAGTAGCCCCCACCGTTGGCGCACGATCCCATCGACACGACGTATCGCGGTTCGGCCATTTGATCGTAGACCTTGCGCATGGCCGGAGCCATCTTGTTGGTCAATGTGCCGGAAACGATCATCAGGTCGCATTGCCGCGGTGATGCGCGAGGGATCATGCCAAAGCGATCCATGTCATATCGGGCCCCCGCCGCATGCATCATTTCGACCGCGCAGCATGCGAGACCGAACGTCATGTACCAAAGGCTGTTCGTCCGCGCGGCCGCCAGGACGGCCTCGAGCGAGGTCACGACGAAGCCGTCTTTCTCCAGCGTGAATGGTTGATCGATCATGGCTGGAAAGTCGAGATCGGTTGCCCGCCATCGGTCGGAAACGTTTGATGTGCTTGCCAGTCGCCGTCCTTCCGAGTCAGCCGAACCGAGTTGAGGCCCAGTGGCGCGGGCGCGACCCCGCGCATGCGCGACCACAGTTCAACCCAGGCCGGCTCACAGGTGACGGTGATCACGTAGGGGTCATCCGGCCCGTTGGGGAACCAGGTGTGCAGCGATTCCTTCCAGATGCGCTGCTTCAGCGCAGTATCCGCGGAGGTTTTCGGGGCGGCGCCGATCGTTACGTATCCTCGGTCAGCCATGCTGAGGAAGGACAGGCTGATCGTCTTCCCTTGGCGAATCTCCAGCGCCTTGCGCGTTCTCGAGTCGGTCATGAAACGAATCGTGAGATCCGTCCCGATCTCCAGAATCTCGACGACCCGGGAGTTGATCTGGCCGGACGCGTCGTTCGAAGACACAAAACAGAAGGTGCAGTTGCTGACGATTTCGTGCGCGTGTTGAAGGAGCTGACTTGTATTCATGACGACGTCCGGCAGGGTTTCAGGAAGACCTTGAAAACCAACGAAACTTGACTCAGCGTCACGCTGGCGTATTACATGCACTATGTGCAACTGTATACGTCGTGCATGTTTTTGGCAACATGCAGCTGGTCGAGGCTGGCGTCGGGCCGTCGAATACTCGCCGTCGACCGCCACGACCGCATTCACCCGGATGCCGTGGCGGGCCCAGGCCTGCGCGAACGAACACGTGAGCTTCGCGAGGCGGCGCGCGGCTGACGCATCACCGCAACTGCACGGCCGCGAGAAACAGCACCATGCTGCCGATCGCGCCGTCCAGCACGCGCCACGCAACGGCCTTGCGGAACCACGGCGCGAGCAATCGCGCCCCGTAGCCGAGCCCGAGGAACCACACGACGCTGACCGACATCGCGCCGATCGCGAACGCGAGCCGCGCGCCTTCCGGCTCACGCGCGCCGGCCGTGCCGATCAGCAGGAACGTGTCGAGATACACGTGCGGGTTGAGCCACGTGAACGCGAGTGTCATCAGCACGATCGCGAGCCCGCTCTGCGGCGGCGGGGCGACCGCATCGCCGCGCACGTCGAGCGTTTCGTGGCCCGGCTTGAACGCGCGGCGCAGCGCGTTGATGCCGAACCACGCGAGATAGGCGAGGCCCACATACAGCACCGCATGGACGAAGGTCGGATAGCGCTCGACGAGCGCCGATGCGCCGCCGACGCCTGCGCCGATCAGGATCATGTCGGACAGTGCGCACAGCAGCACGATCTTGCCGACATGCGAGCGCATGATGCCCTGCCGCAGCACGAAGGCGTTCTGCGCGCCGATGGTGACGATGAGCGACCCGCAGAGTGCGGCGCCGTGGGAAAAAGCGAGCCAGTTCATGATGGATGACAGCCGGAGAAGCAGTAGACGGATGAATCGGGTAGCGCTAGTCTGCGGTCAGCATGAAAATAAGAGAAGCTAAATCACCTAATGCAGATTAAGGAAATCTAATGCTCGACTACGCGTTGCTCGATGCCCTCGCGGCCGTGATCCGGCATGGTTCGTTCGAGCGTGCGGCCAAGGAGCTGAACGTCACGCCGTCGGCCGTGTCGCAGCGCGTGAAATTGCTGGAAGAGCGGGTCGGCAGCGTGCTCGTCAAGCGCGGGCAGCCGTGTGTCGCGACGACATCGGGTGCGCTGCTGTGCCGTCACACCGAGCGCGTGCAGCTGCTCGAGGCCGAGCTGGGCGGGCGGATGCCGGCGCTGCCGGGCCAGATCGCGAGCGCGTGGCCGACGTTGCGCGTGGCCGTCAACGACGACAGCGTCGCGACCTGGTTCATCGACGCGGTCGGGCCGTTCTGCACGGAGCGCGAAACCTTGCTCGACCTCGTGATCGACGACCAGGATTACACGGCATCGCGTATTCGCGACGGCAGCGTGCAGGGCGCCGTGACCGCACAGGCCGAGCCGATCCAGGGGTGCCGGTCGGAGCGGCTCGGGCGGATCCGCTATCGCGCGGTGTGCTCGCCGGCGTTTTACGAACGCTACTTCGGCGCGGGCATTACCCGCGATGCGCTGCGTCGCGCGCCGTGCGTGATGTTCAATCCGAAGGACGGGCTGCAGGCGCGTTTCATCCGGCGCGTGACGCGCGCGGATCTCGATCCGCCGCAGCACTGGATACCGCACGTCGCCGGCTATCTGCGCGCATGCGAGACGGGACTGGGATGGGGGATGTGTCCGGACCGGATGGTCGATCGCCAGCTGGCGGCGGGTGAACTGGTCGACATGTCGCGCGGGCGAACGATCGATATCGACCTTTACTGGCAGAGCTGGCGTTTGTCGATCGGCTGGCTCGACGATTTCAGCGCGGCGCTGAAGGCGCGCGCCGCGCTGTTCCTCGATTGACCGAATTGACCGAACGTGACGCGGACGGCGCGGCGCGCGAGATGCGCGCCGTGCGGCATCACGTCAGACGTGGTGCAGGCCGTCGAAATCGACGATCTGGACGTGGCGGCCCTGCATTTCGATCAGGCCGCGCTTCTGGAATTTCGACAGCGTGCGGCTGACCGTTTCGAGCGTCATGCCGAGATAGCTGCCGATGTCTTCGCGCGTCATCCGCAGGTTGAATTCCGACGGCGAGTAGCCGCGCTTCAGGTAACGCGACGATACGTCGAGCAGGAACGCGGCGACGCGCTCTTCGGCATTCAGCGAACCGAGCAGCATCGTTTGCGACGTTTCGCGCACGATCTGTTCGCTCATCAGCTTGTGCATGCGCAACTGCATCGAACCGGCTTCCGAGCACAGTGCCTTGAGCGCGCTGTACGGAATCACGCAGACGGAGCTGTCTTCCAGCGCGACCGCGGTGCGCGGATGCGTGTCGTCGCAGATGCCGTCGAGGCCGAGCGCTTCGCCGGCGAGATGCAGGCCGGTGACCTGCTCGCGGCCGTCGTGGCGCGTCGCGACGGTTTTCAGCGAACCCGAGCGCACCGCGTACAGGTTGTCGAATGCGTCGCCTTCGCGGAACAGCGCTTCGCCGCGCTTGACGGGGCGCGCCGCGCAGATGACCGACTCGAGGCGACTGAGCGCTTCGGGCGCCAGGCCCTGCGGCATGCACAGGTGCCGCATCGCGCACGTCGAGCAGTGCGCGGCCTGGCGAGGCGCCCAGCTACCGGCATGAGGCGTGGCGGCGGGGCGTGTGGCGACGGGCGTCAGCATGATCGTTTACTCCGGCGTTGAATCGACCGAATCATTGTCCCACCGCAACCTGCCGCTGTCGGGTGACAAAACGTCGCGATTCGTTATAGGCATGCAGGCATGACCGGCGACGCGACGGCGTCCGCTGCGCGCGCCGGCCGGGGTTCAGTTCGATTGTTCGCCGGCGTGCGCGGCCGCCGGAATCAGCAGCACGGGCAGCGTCGCGTGGCGCACGCATTGCTCGGCGATGCTGCCGAGCACGAGACGGCGGAACCCGCGGCGGCCGTGCGTGCCGAGCACCAGCAGATCGGCGCCGAACGCTTTCGCGCCGTCGAGGATCAGCGAGGAGACGTCGTTGAGCGACGTCGCTTCGGCGAACCGGGCCTCGCCCTTTACGCCCGCCGCCTGCATCAGCGGCGTGAATTCCTTCGCGAGCGCGTCGCCCTGCGCGACGAGCTGGTCGCGCAGCACGGACGGATCGTAGCCGGGCACGTTGTAGTAGATCGCGGCGTTCTCGACGACGTAGAACGGTTGCAGCTCGGCGCCGTGCGATTTCGCGAGCGCCAGCGCGGCATCGAACGCATGGCGGGACGTGTCGCTGCCGTCGACGGCAACCAGAATACGCTTGTACATAGTGTCTCCGAGATGCGGGTTGAAAAGGAACCGGCCGGAGGCCGGTTGCACGGCGCGCTGCTGCGACGCAGGTTAAACGAATGCCGGCGACCTTGCAGTGCCGTCGGCCATGCAGCGCGACGCCGACGTCGGTTGCGATCGGGCGAGTCGCGGCCGTTGCGTGTGCACGCCGCATGCAACGCCGCGGCCGATTGCGCCGCGGTGCCGTCGCAGGACCGTCGCTGGACGATGAGCACGTCGGTGTTCGGTGCCTGCGCAACGATCGCCGGACCGGCGCTGCGCGGGCTTCGCCATTGAAGCGTAAAAGACGTCACGCGACCTGACGTCGATCAAACGATGTGCACGTTGGAACCGCGCGGCGACATGCCGGATGCGGCGCGGACATGCTAGGAAAGCGGCGGGCAGGGCGCCGGCGATGGAAGGGCGCGCGAAGGTGCGACGGGGCGTCGCAGCTTGCGGCGCTCAGGCGCCCCGATGGATCGTGGCAGACTGATGGTCCGGTTCGCCGTTCGGGCAGTCGAATGTCTGCTGCCGCTGACGCCGTCGCAAGCGCGCGCATGCCGCTGCGCCATGATGGTGCGTGCCGTTTCACGACACGCCGACGTCGCGACGCGCGCGGCAACGGCTGTGCAAACGGTTGCTTCAAACGCCGCGGCTAGCGCGTCGTCGTCTTCAGCTCGATCACCCGTTCCGGCCGGCGCGCATGGCCCGGCCAGTGCTCGCGCCCCCGCATCCGGCGCACGGGGCTCACGACTTCTTCGTCGAGCGGTTGCGGCGCATCGAAGCCCTTCTCGATCATCACGTAGCCCTCGCGCAGCGCAAGCGCCAAATGATTGCCGCCCGGCCGGCTGTCGTATCCCGCGAGGCCGTCGGCGGATTCGGGCATCGCGTTGTCGAGCGACGCATTGCTCGTCGTGATTTGATCAGGCGACATCGGTTCGCCCCGCGCGAGGCGTGCCGCTTCGCGGTTCTTGCCGTCGGTGTCGACCGTGCTGTCGTGCGTGTCGTCGTTGTCGAGCTCGATGCTGCGCGGATGCGTGGAACGCATTTGTGCAGACGATTGCATCGCGGCTCTCCTCGCGGCGAAGCGTTCCGGATCCAAGCAAATCCCGTTCCGGGCGTGACGGGAAAAGGCGCGCGGGCGATCGCCGCGGTCGCGCGACGCGCACTGATTTGTCATGATTTATTTCAGCTAGAAGACGCGTTTTCTACAGAGTATGATTCTTTTCCTGCGAAGCGGCGACAGGGGACGCAGGATGGCCGCTTCCGCCCCGACCAGGGCGCCGCAACACCCTCACGGACGGATCGTGAACAAAAGAAAGCAAGGGACTAGAGGTGGCGGATTCATGCAAGCGACTACTGCCTTCACGCACCGCGGTTATCTGTTGAATTGCGCGCCCGCGCGTGCCAGCGACGGTTCGTTCAAGCCCTACGTCGTGATCTCCCGATCGAGCGACGGGGAGCTCGTCGCGAACCGATTTTTCCCGATCGAGCTCCAGTTCAACGACGAAGGCGACGCGATCGCGCACGCGCGCGACTGGGCCGTGCGATGGATCGACGCCAGCAGCATCGCGATCTGACGCCGGCCCCCGGCTGAAAAACGCGGTAATCTTGGCAGACCCGTCACTTTTATTTGCGGCCGCGCGTGCAGCGCCGGCTGCCTGCTTTTTGCATATGCCGAAATCGCTTGCCCGTCAGTGGGGCCTCGAAGAAATCGTCGCCGGCTTGCGTGAGTCGCGCGAGGAACTCCATCGCACGCGCCATCCGCGCGGCATTCGCGAACTGCCGTCGCGCGATGCGATCTGCAAGATTGTGACCGGCCTGCGCGCGTCGATGTTTCCGACGCACTACGGCGCACCGGATCTGACCGACGAGACCGTCGACTATTATGTCGGCCATACGCTGGAGAGCACGCTGCGCATCCTGTCCGAACAGATTCGGCGCGCGCTGCCGTTCCTGCCCGAGCATGCCGATACGCCGTTCGCCGAGCTCGACGAACGCGCGTTCGAGATCGCGCGCGAATTCGGCCGGCAACTGCCGGCGGTCCGCGCGCTGCTCGTCAGCGATATCCAGGCCGCCTATGCGGGCGATCCGGCCGCGCAGCACATCACCGAGATCCTGCTGTGCTACCCCGGCGTGCTGGCGATGATGCACCACCGGCTCGCGCACGCGCTGCACCGGCTTGGCGTACCGCTGCTTGCGCGATTCATCAATGAAATCGCCCACTCGGCCACCGGCATCGACATCCACCCGGGTGCGCAGATCGGCCCGAGCTTCTTCATCGACCACGGCACGGGTGTCGTGATCGGCGAGACGGCGATCATCGGTGAGCGCGTGCGCGTGTACCAGGCCGTCACGCTCGGCGCGAAAAGCTTCCCGGCCGATGGCGATGGTGCGCTGGTCAAGGGCAACGCACGGCACCCGATCGTCGAGGACGACGTGGTGATCTACGCGGGCGCGACGATTCTCGGCCGCGTGACGATCGGGCGCGGTTCGGTGATCGGCGGCAATGTGTGGCTCACGCACAGCGTGCCGCCCGGCACGAGCGTCGCGCAGGGCAAGGTTCGCGAAGGCGGGAGCGCCGAGAAGCCGTAACGCGGCGCGCGTCAGCGTTCGCCTGACGGCGAACGGTGCTTGTACAGCACGTCCTGGTCGACGCGGATCAGGTTCTGCCCCGCATCGACGACGAAATCCACGCCGTTGTATGCGTTGCCCGTCAGCATCAGGATCGCGCTCGCGACGTCGTCGGGGCCCGCGATACGCGCGAGCGGCGTCGATGCGCGGCTCGCGTGTTCGAAGTCGGCCTGCGTCTGGTCGTCGCTCGGCAGCATCAGCCCGGGGAACACCGCGTTCACGCGCAGCACCGGCGCGGACGACAGCGCGAGCATCTGCGTGAGGTTGCCGAGTGCGGCCTTCGCGACCGTATAGCTGAAATGGTCGCGGTGAAAGTTTTCCTTGATCTTCTGGTCGACCACGTTCACGACGACACCCTGCGTACCGGCGGCGCGGGCCCGTTCGTAGAACGCGCGCGTGAGCAGGATCGGCGCGCGGCAGTTGACGGCCCACGCCTGGTCGAACGCCGCGAGGTCGAAGCTCGGGAAATGGTCCTGCCAGAAAACCGACGCGTTGTTGACGAGGACGTCGAGGCGCCCGAAGCGCGCATACACCTGGTCGATCAGCGCGGCCACCTGCGCGGCGTCCGACAGGTCCGCCTGCAGCGCCACGGCGTCCGTCCCGCGCTCGGCGATCGCGCGCGCGGCGGCGTGCGCGGCGTCGGCGGAACGGTCGTAATGCACCGCGGTGCGATAACCATGCTTCGCGAAATACTCGGCGAACGCACGCCCGGCCCGGCGCGCGGCGCCGGTCACGAGCACGACGGGCGCGTGCGCCGTTTGCTTCGTCGACTCCATTACGTATTCGTCAGGTTGACTGAGGAAGGATTCGCGACGATCGACAGGAATTCGCGCCGCGTCGACGGATCGGTGCGGAACGTGCCGAGCATGCGCGACGTCACCATCTCGACGCCCGGCTTGTGCACGCCGCGCGTCGAGATGCACTGGTGCGCGGCTTCGAGAATCACGCCGACGCCTTTCGGCTGCAGCACGTCGAACAGCGTGTCGGCGATCTGCACGGTCATCTTTTCCTGGATCTGCAGGCGCTTCGCGAACGCGTCGACGAGGCGCGCGAGTTTCGAGATGCCGACCACGCGATGGTTCGGCAGATAGGCGACGTGCGCGCGGCCGATGATCGGCACCATGTGGTGCTCGCAGTAGCTCTCGAAGCGGATGTCCTTCAGCACGATCATTTCGTCGTAGCCGTCGACTTCGCTGAACGTGCGCGCGAGGATGTCGCGCGGCTCCAGCGCGTAACCGGCGAAGAACTGCTCGTAGGCGCGCACGACGCGCGCGGGCGTGTCGAGCAGGCCTTCGCGTGCGGGATCGTCGCCGGCCCAGCGCAGCAGCACGCGGACGGCTTCCTCGGCCTCCGAACGGCTCGGCCGGGACGCGGCAGGTTCGGGCCGCGAGGATTTTTTACCCATGTATTCGCTCCATCGAGTATGGCCGCCTGCGGCGGCGGCGAGATGGGGAGCATTGTTTCATGCTTTCGACGGTCGTGCGTCGCGCGGCAACCGCGCGGCCGGCTCACTTCGGCCATTCGTCCTGCTCGTCGTTGAACAGCGACGCGACGACGCCGCGCAGCCACGCGGTGCGCGGATCGTTGTGGTACTTGCGATGCCAGTGCTGCTTCAGGTCGAAGCGCGGCAGTGCGAGCGGCGGCTCGACGGGCACGATGAACGCGTGCTCCGCCGCATACACATAGCCGATCGCATGCGGCACTGTCGCGATCAGGTCGGTGCGGCTCAGGATGAACGGCAGGCTCATGAAGTGCGGCGTCTCGAGCACCGCGCGGCGCTGCATGCGCTGCTTCGCGAGATATTTCTCGAGCACCTCCTGGCTGCGCCCTTCGGCACGCACCACCGCGTGCCCGCAGGTGAGGAACTGTTCGACCGTGAACGGCGGCGCCTGTTCGAACGGATGGCCGCGCCGCATCAGGCAGACGAACCGGTGCGTGAACAATCGCTGCTGGAAGAAGTTGTTGCCGTCGAGATCGGGGAAGTAGCCGACCGCGAGATCGATCGACCCGGCTTCGAGGCCGCGACCGACTTCGTCGTGCGCGAGCGAGACCGAGCGCAGGTTCGCGTGCGGCGCGCGCGTCGCGAACGCCTGCAGCAGTTTCGGCAGGAACACGATCTCGCCGACGTCCGACAGTGCGATCGAGAACGTATGCGTGCTCGCGGCCGGGTCGAAGTCGTGCGGCGCGACGAGGCCGCGCTCGATCTGCGCGAGCGCGTCGCGGGCGGCCGGCAGCAGCGCGAGCGCGCGCGGCGTCGGTTCCATCCCGCGCGACGTGCGCACGAACAGCGGATCGCCGAAGTATTCGCGCAGCCGCCCGAGCGCCGTGCTCACGCGCGGCTGGCTCACGCCGAGCAGGTCGCCCGCGCGGCTCACGTTGCGCGTGTCGTCGAGCGCGACGAGGTAGGGAATCAGGTTCAGATCGAGCGTGTCCATCGCCAGGCCAGTATCTGGGAAACGTATACAACATATCTCCTGAATCGCGTTGCCGCATAGTCGGGAAAGCGCTCAAATGTGTTCGACGATTCGAATTAATGTTCAGGAGACGAACAATGCGCACCCAGGTCGCCATCATCGGCGCCGGCCCGTCCGGCCTTTTGCTTTCCCATCTGCTGCGCCTGCAAGGCGTCGATTCCATCCTCGTCGAAGCGCGTTCGCGCGAATACTGCGAGAACCGCATTCGCGCCGGCGTGCTGGAGCAGGGCACGGTCGATACGCTGAACGAAGCCGGCCTCGGCGAGCGGATGCGCCGCGAGGGGCTCGAACATCACGGCATCGAGCTGCTGTTCTCGGGCCGGCGCCATCGCATCGACCTGTCCGAATTGACCGGCGGGCGCGCGATCACCGTCTACAGCCAGCATGAAGTCGTGCGCGACCTGATCGCGGCCGGTGTCGAGCACGGCCACGCGATGCATTTCGAAGTGAGCGACGTCGCGTTGCACGACGTCGAAGGCGAGCACCCGTTCGTCACGTTCAAGCATGCCGACGGCCGCGACGACCGCATCGACTGCGACTACATCGCCGGCTGCGACGGCTTCCACGGCATCGCGCGGCAGACGATTCCCGCCGAGCGGCTGAATACGTTCGAACGCGTCTATCCGTTCGCGTGGCTCGGCATCCTCGCCGACGCGGCGCCGTCGCTCGACGAGCTCGTCTACGCGCATCACGACAACGGCTTCGCGCTGTTCTCCATGCGCTCGCCGACGGTCACACGCCTGTACCTGCAGTGCAAGCCCGACGAAAACCTCGCCGAATGGTCCGACGCGCGGATCTGGGACGAACTGCACACGCGCTTCTCGAACGACACCGGCTGGACGCCGACCGAGGGCCGGATCACGCAGAAGAGCGTGACGCCGATGCGCAGCTTCGTGTCGGAGACGATGCAGCACGGGCGCCTCTTCCTCGCCGGCGACGCCGCGCACATCGTGCCGCCGACCGGCGCGAAGGGGATGAACCTGGCGGTGGCCGACGTCCGCGCGCTGTCCCGCGCGCTCGGCGCACGCTACCGGACGGGCGACACGACGCCGCTCGACACGTATTCGGCGACCTGCCTCGAACGCGTGTGGCGCGCCGAGCACTTCTCGTACTTCATGACGAACATGCTGCATTCGTCGCCGGAAGACTCGCCGTTCGTCAATCGCCTGAAGTTTGCCGAGCTGAAATACGTGACGCGCTCGCGGGCCGCCGCGCAGTCGCTCGCCGAAAACTATGTCGGGCTGCCGTTCGACGACGCGACGGCGGCCCCCGAGGGAACCCGCCTTGACAACGCGCTGTGCGCGACTCTATGATCGGCCCATCGTTCGCTAATCGAATCTAGGTTCGATTGGCGAACAAATACCGGGATCGACATTCGGCCCCGGCGCGGCACGCGGCACGCGCGTGTCCCCTCGACAGGCCGCGCATCGAGCCGCGGGTTCGTATCAGGAAGAGACATGGTCAACAAGATTTTCGAATCGCTTCAGTCGGCGGTGGCCGACATCCACGACGGCGCGACAATCATGATCGGCGGCTTCGGCACGGCCGGCATGCCGTCCGAGCTGATCGACGCGCTGATCGAACAGGGCGCGCGCGACCTGACGATCGTCAACAACAACGCGGGCAACGGCGAGACGGGTCTCGCGGCGCTGCTGAAGGCGAAGCAGGTGCGCAAGATCATCTGCTCGTTCCCGCGCCAGAGCGATTCGCAGGTGTTCGACGGGCTGTACCGCGCCGGCGAGATCGAGCTGGAGCTCGTGCCGCAGGGCAACCTCGCGGAGCGTATCCGTGCGGCGGGCGCCGGCATCGGCGGCTTCTTCACGCCGACGGGTTACGGCACCAAGCTCGCGGAAGGCAAGGAAACGCGCGTGATCGACGGCAAGCCGTACGTGTTCGAGACGCCGATTCACGCCGATTTCGCGCTCGTGAAGGCGTACAAGGGCGATCGCTGGGGCAATCTCGTGTATCGCAAGACTGCGCGCAACTTCGGGCCGATCATGGCCAGCGCCGCGAAGGTCGCGATCGTGCAGGTGTCGGAAGTCGTGCCGCTCGGCGCGCTGAACCCGGAACACATCGTGACGCCGGGCATTTTCGTCCAGCGCGTCGTCGAGGTGCCGCAGGCCGCGCACGCGGCCGAGCTGGCCGCCGAACACGCTGCATCGCAAGCCGCTTGAGGGAGATATTCAGATGAAACGACTGACCCGCGATGAAATGGCCAAGCGCGTCGCCCAGGACATCCCCGAAGGCGCGTACGTGAACCTCGGCATCGGCGTGCCGACGCTGGTGGCGAACCACCTCGACCCGAGCAAGGAGATCTTCCTGCACAGCGAGAACGGCCTGCTCGGCATGGGCCCCGCACCCGCGCCCGGCGAGGAAGACGACGAACTGATCAACGCCGGCAAGCAGCACGTGACGCTGCTCACCGGCGGCGCGTATTTCCACCATTCGGATTCGTTCGCGATGATGCGCGGCGGCCACCTCGACTACTGCGTGCTCGGCGCGTTCCAGGTATCGGCGAACGGCGACCTCGCGAACTGGCATACGGGGGCGCCCGATGCGATTCCGGCCGTCGGCGGCGCGATGGACCTCGCGATCGGCGCGAAGCAGGTGTTCGTGATGATGGAGCACCTGACGAAGCAGGGCGAAAGCAAGATCGTCGCGCAGTGCTCGTACCCGGTCACCGGCGTGCAATGCGTGAGCCGCATCTATACGGATCTCGCCGTGCTCGACGTGACGGCCGACGGGCTGGCCGTGAGCGAGATCTTCACCGACCTGTCGTTCGACGAACTGCAGAAGCTGACCGGCGTGCCGCTGATCGACGCGACGCAAAAGGCGGCTGCCTGAACCACCGACGTGCCGGCGCGTGCGCTTGCGCGCATGCCGGCGCGCTTGGGTGGACAATAGGCGCACGCCGTTTCCCCAATCTGATGCCATGCTCGAAGACAGCGCCCGCCTGACCTCCCTCATCTGCGGCACCGAGCCGCTCAACCGGATCTGGTCGCCCCGCGCGACGATGCAGCGGATGCTCGACGTCGAGGCCGCGCTCGCGCGTGCGCTTGCCGCGCGGCAGGTGATTCCCGCCGCCGCGGTCGCGCCGATCGAGCGCGCGTGCGACGCAAGCCGGCTCGACGCCGACGCGCTCGCGCACGGCGCGGCGCTCGGCGGCAATCTCGCGATTCCGCTCGTGAAGCAGCTCACCGCACAGGTGAAGGCCGACGACCCCGAGGCCGCGAAGTTCGTGCACTGGGGGGCGACGAGCCAGGACATCATCGATACCGCCACCGTGCTGCAGCTGCGCGACACGCTCGACGTGCTCGAGCCGATGCTCGACGAAGCGTGTGCGTCGCTCGCGGCGCTCGCGCGCACGCATCGCGCGACGCCGATGATCGGCCGCACGTGGCTGCAGCAGGCGCTGCCGATCACGCTCGGTTTGAAATTCGCGCAATGGCTCGACGCACTGCTGCGCCATCGCGCGCGTTTCGCCGAATTGCGCGAACGCGCGCTCGTGCTGCAGTTCGGCGGCGCGGCCGGCACGCTCGCGAGCCTGCGCGAACAGGCGGCCGGCGTCACGGCCGCGCTGGCGGCGGACCTGAAGCTCGCCGCACCGGCCGTGCCGTGGCACACGCAGCGCGACCGCATCGCGGAAGCCGCGTCCTGCTTCGGGATGCTGACGGGTACGCTCGGCAAGATCGCGCGCGACGTGTCGCTGCAGATGCAGACCGAAGTCGGCGAGCTTGGCGAACCGGCCGCCGCCGGCAAGGGCGGCTCGTCGACGATGCCGCACAAGCGCAACCCGGTCGGTTGCGCGGCGGTGCTCACCGCGGCAGTGCGCGCACCGAACCTCGTCGCGACGGTGTTCGCGGGCATGGTCCAGGAACATGAACGTGCGCTCGGCGGCTGGCAGGCCGAATGGGACGCGCTGCCCGATCTCGCGCGCCTGACCGGCGGCGCGCTTGCGCAGATCGCCCAGATCGTCGCGGGCCTCGACGTGAACACCGAACGCCTTGCCGCGAACCTCGACCTGACGCGCGGGCTGATTCTCGGCGAAGCGGTGATGCTCGCGCTCGGCGACAAGATCGGCCGGCTCGACGCGCATCACGTCGTCGAGCATGCGTCGAAGGAAGCCGTGCGCACGGGCGCGACGCTGTTCGATGTGCTCGCCGCCGATGCGACCGTGTCGGCGCACCTGTCGCGCGACGCGCTCGCGCGGCTGCTCGATCCCGCTCATTACGTCGGCGAGGCGCAGGCCTGCGTCGACGCCGTGCTCGCGCTGCACGCGGGCACGCCATAACCAGGAGAACCTCGATGCCTTTCGCCACTGTCAACGGCGTGAAACTGCATTACCGGATCGACCGTGCCGCGCGCGACGACGCGCCATGGCTCGTCTTCTCGAATTCGCTCGGCGCCGACCTGCAGATGTGGGCGCCGCAGATCCGTCCGCTCACGCAGCACTTCAACATCCTGCGCTACGACACGCGCGGCCACGGCCATTCCGATGCACCGGCCGGTTCGTACACGATCGAGCAGCTCGCCGGCGACGTGATCGGCCTGCTCGACCACGTCGGCATCGATCGTGCGCATTTCTGCGGGATCTCGATGGGCGGGCTGACGGGCGCGGCGCTGGCCGCACGCTTCCCGTCGCGCATCGTGCGCGCGGTACTGTCGAACACCGCGGCAAAGATCGGTTCGCCGGAAGTGTGGGCGCCGCGCGCGCAGAAGGCACGCGCCGAAGGGATGGCCGCGCTTGCCGACGCCGTGCTGCCGCGCTGGTTCACCGACGCATTCGTCGAGCGCGAGCCGCGCCTGTTCGATGCGATCCGCGACACCTTCGTGCATACCGACAAGGACGGCTATGCGGCGAACTGCGACGCGCTGAATGCCGCCGACCTGCGCGAAGAGGTAAAAGGCATCGCGCTGCCGGTGCTCGTCGTGACCGGCGCGAAGGACATGTCGACGCCGCCCGACCAGGGCCGCGCGCTCGCCGCCGCGATTCCGAGTGCGCAGCACGCCGAATTCGACGCCGCGCATATTTCGAACATCGAATGCACCGACGGTTTCAACCGTGCGCTGCTCGATTTCCTGACCGCGTGAGGCACCGACGATGGACGACCAGAAACGTTACGAAGCGGGGATGAAGGTGCGCCGCGCGGTGCTCGGCGATGCGCAC
Organism: Burkholderia cepacia; assembly: GCF_001718835.1. NCBI lineage: Bacteria > Pseudomonadati > Pseudomonadota > Betaproteobacteria > Burkholderiales > Burkholderiaceae > Burkholderia > Burkholderia cepacia. The sequence goes on from NZ_CP013444.1 coordinate 83,980, forward strand.
GTCGACCGGTCGCTCGAGAACCGCACCGAGGTGACCGACGAATTCCAGAACCTGATCACGCGATATGCATGGGGCGAGATCTGGACGCGCGACGGCCTGCCGCGCCATACGCGCAGCCTGCTGACCATCGCGATGATGGTGGCGCTCAATCGCGGCGAGGAGCTTGCGCTCCATCTGCGCGCCGCGCGCAACAACGGCGTGACCCGCGACGAGATCAAGGAAGTGCTGCTGCAGACCGCGATCTATTGCGGCGTGCCGGCTGCGAATTCCGCGTTCCATCTCGCGGACAAGATCTTCAAGGAACAGGACGGGGCGGGTTGACGGCCTGCCGGACGCCGACGCCGAAGCCCGCATGAACGGGCTGACACCAAACGTGCCGACAGTGCATCGGCACGCAGCGCATCGAATCCGGTGCGCAAACAAAGGAGGGCGCGGCCGATGAGCCGCGCCGCTTATATATCAGGAGACAGGCGATGAATCGCACCCCGGTCGTCAACGTACAGACCTTCATCAACGAGCAGCCGTTCGGCGGCTTTCAATGGCTCGTGTTCCTCATGTGTTTCGTGATCGTGCTGCTCGACGGTTTCGATACGGCCGCGATCGGCTTCATCGCGCCGTCGCTGCTCGGCGAATGGAACCTCACCAAGCCCGATCTCGCACCGGTGCTCAGCGCCGCGCTGTTCGGCCTCGCGTGCGGCGCGCTCGTGTCGGGCCCGCTGTCCGACCGGCTCGGCCGCCGTTCGCTGCTGCTCGGCTCGGTATTCCTGTTCGGCGTCGCATGCCTGGTGTCCGCCTTCTCGACGACCATCGGGCACCTGACGATCCTGCGTTTCGTCACCGGCGTCGGCCTGGGCGCGGCGATGCCGAACGCAGTCACGATGATGGGCGAGTTCTGCCCGGACAAGCGCCGCGCGACCGTCATCAACCTGATGTTCTGCGGCTTCCCGCTCGGCGCCGCGTTCGGCGGTTTCCTGGCCGCGTGGATGATTCCGCATTTCGGCTGGCGCAGCGTGCTGATCCTCGGCGGCGTGACGCCGCTGCTGCTCGGCGTGCTGTTGCTGCTGAAGATGCCGGAATCGGTGCGCTTCATGGTCGCCAACGGCCAGGCTGTCGACAAGATCCGTGCAACGCTCGCGCGCATCTCGCGCGAAGCGCTGAACGCCGGCTCGTTCGCGATGACCGAAGCCGCGCCGCAAACCGGCAGCAAGGGCCTCGGCGTCGTGCTGTCGCGCGCGTACATCGTCGGCTCGGTGATGCTGTGGCTCGCGTACTTCATGGGGCTCGTGATTTTCTACGCGTCGATCAACTGGATGCCGATCCTGCTGAAGGATGCCGGGCTGACGCCGAAGAGCGCGACGCTGATCTCCGCGCTGTTCCCGCTCGGCGGTGTGGGTGCCGTGCTGTGCGGCGTGCTGATGGACCGCTTCAACGCGAACCGCGTGATCGCCGTGTGCTACGCGCTGACGGCCGTCAGCGTGTATGCGATCGGGCAGGCGGCCGGTAACGTCGGGCTGCTCGTGCTGGTCGTGTTCGTGGCCGGCGTGCTGATGAACACCGCGCAATCGTCGATGCCGGCGCTCGCCGCCGCGTTCTATCCGACCGAGGGGCGCGGCACGGGTGTCGCGTGGATGCTCGGCGTCGGTCGCTTCGGCGGGATTGCGGGATCGTTCCTCGTCGCCGAGCTGACGCGCCGGCATTTCTCGTTCGCGGGCGTGTTCGCGACGATCGCCGTCGCGGGCTTGCTCGCGTGTGTCGCGCTGCTGATCAAGCAGATGGCGCGGCCGTATGAGGCCGCGCCGTCGTCAGGCAACGCGGAGCCGCTCGGACATTGATCGAGGAATCCGGGGCGCTGCCGGGTGGTAGCACCGGGCAGCGCCGCTATTCTTCCGCGTCGTGTTCCTTCACGAAGTTGCGCAGATACGCGCGCAGCGCGGCCTCCCGGCTGCGATGATCGGAGAGGTTCGCGGCGCCCATGTCTTCCTCTTCGCCGAACATCGTCGGCGGCGCGCAATAGATGCCGATCTCGATGTCTTCGCGCAGAATCCGGATGTGGTGGGTCTCCTGGTGATATTCGGCGACCCAGTGCATTCCTTCGATGTGCTCGCCTGCTCTCAGCGTTGGCTTCATCCGTTGTCTCCCGACAGCAGCGGCTCTACCGGCGCAGCGGTTTTGCACGCCCGGAATCCAAGCGTACGCCAGCGAGCCTTGAATCTCAACGAGCGCGCTCGTTGCCGCTTATTGTGGCAGCAGGTGCGCGATCAGGGGGTACAGCGACAGGATCAGCAGCACGGCCATCGTCACGTTGAAGAGGCGCAGCGCGCGGGGATTCGACAGGAAATGTCGCAGGCCCTGGCCAAACGCGGCCCACAGGCTGATGCACGGAAAGCCGATCAGAATGAATACGACGGCCATCCACGCGGCGTTCAACCCGTAGTCGGCGGACAGGCGGACCGTCGTCGCGGCGGTCAGCACCATCATCCATGCCTTCGGATTGATCCACTGGAAAGCGGCGGCTTCGATGAACGTCATCGGCCGCGGCTTGCCGCCGTGTGCCTTCACTTCGCCCGACGTGCCGATGCGCCACGCGAGGTACAGCAGGTACGCGACGCTCGCGACTTCGAGGATCGTATAGAGCAGCGGCAGTCGCTTGAATGCTTCGCCGAGGCCGAAGCCGACGCAGAGCATCAGGATCGCGACGCCGATGCTGATGCCGAACAGGTGCGGCATGGTGCGGCGGAAACCGAAATTGACGCCGGATGCGAGCAGCATCGTGTTGTTCGGGCCGGGCGTGATCGACGTGACGAGCGCAAACAGCATGCCGGCGGGCAGCGCACTCAGGGTGAGGAATTCCATTGCGTGACTCTCCATCGGTGAGGCGGGGGGGATGGAGGCAGTCTAGCGACAGTTGGCTATACAGTACCGGTACAGTTGGTTTGGCGGATGCCGGTACGGAGTGGGGCGTGCTGATGCTGTTGTGGGTTGTTGTTGTGGGTTCTCAGAAAAGATGTCCGCATTCTCAATAAGTTGTCCTTGAATAATTAGCTATCCTCGTACGTGCTCGTCGATGTTGAACCTCATTATCGAATCACGAGATCAAACATGTCGCTTGAAAACAAGATGATCGCCTATGCAGAGTTGGTGCAATCGACTCAAATTCTCGTTGGCCAATGTCTGGCTGCTGCCGCGGTCGAGGAGATGATGGCCCCGAAGTTGGCACACATCGATTTTGCTCAGGGGGCTTGCTTTGGTATCGGATCGCATCGCGACTAGCGTCGAAGAACGCGGGCGAAAACTCTCGATTGAGCAAGACGACAAGCACTTCAAAGAGCTTATCGACCGTGCGTTGCCAACGGGTGCCTGACGCGTTGTCGCTCGCGGACGGTCGCGGCGTTCCGTGAAAGGAGGGGCATACTCGACCACATGTCTGCGTTATAGACAACGGGCCTAGTTTGTGCAATCGATCTACGGTATGCCTTTCTCGAGTCAGCATCGACACGATATGGCGATCGGCGATTTGAATGTCGCAATACATGCGAGGCTTGCATAAACATCAAAATAATAGAGGGATGTATGAAGCATTGGATTGATGCGGTACGCGGGGTACTGCGACGCTCGGAGATTCGGCTTGTAGTCGCGTTTTCCGGATTGGCGTTGGCGACGAGAATTGTCACCTATAGCTGGGGAGTCACGCTTGTAGGCACAGCCTTGTTCAGTTTTATGTTGTGGGACCTGTTCGTGGAGTGGCGGCGATTCCTGCCGCCTTTTCGCAGGATGATGTTGAAGCGTGCAATGCGCATCATGAAAGCGCTACGGCCGCTGCGTAAGCTTCCCCCCGACGTCCCGGTCCTGTATGGCGCTGTCATGATGTACATAATTGCTCGTCTGATCCTGGCCACCCTGCATTGGATGCCCTTGCTCGGTTCCATACACGAGATGTTCTGCATCGGTGTGGTGACCTCGATTGCGGCACTTCGGCACGCACATTTGATACTTGCCCGGATCGCGAAGTGGTCGTGGGGAAAGATGCTCGGAAAAGCGTTGTATGCGCTGTCGACTGCGGTATGTGTCGCAGTCGGAACTGCGCAAGCAATACGTACGACGCGACTGTTGACCCACGCAGATGCGAAGTACTTTCCGAGCTTCGTTGGTCTTCTGTCGTCCTGGTATGTAGTTCTAAACTTTGTCCGTTGCGCGGCAATTTTCCTTACCGTGTGCGGTGCAATACTTATTCTGATCAACCTGCCGTCGCTCTTGTTGCGATCCGTGCGAGCCTGGTTCAAGTTCCTCCCGAAGGAGAGGACGAACAGGGTATTCATTTGGTGGCGAAGAGTGCGCTTCGGGCGTCGAGGCGATCCGGCGCTGCAAGGTCGCTACTTGCGCGACATTATCGAGCTGTTTACCCCGATGGCTTTACTTGGTATCGCGGCGGTGATCGTCGCTGCACCGGAGTCGATAGCAGGCGCACGGGCTACTGCAATAATCCTCAACCAGACGCTATTTGCTATGGAGTACACCGCTGATGGCGGTTGTCCGGCAGTCGGCAACCTGCCGACCGTGCATCTTGATCGAGATTTTGTGTCGACGGGGGTGTTGGTAGGGAATCGGCTGATTACAATGCGGCAAGAGTGTCATGGCCCCGAGAAAGCGAAGTAGCGACTGGCGCTGATGGCCTAGGGGAAAGCCGGTGACTATGGAGCGGAAAACCTGGTCGTGCCGGATGCGGATGTCGGAGTTCGAGCCGAGGATGAGAGTGCTTGAATGACTGAGAGGCGAGACGGTCGACGTGAGTGAGGCGATGCTGCGCGGCAGTTGCATTTGCTTATGTCGTCGCGCCATACACCGATCCGGACCTCGCGGTATGTCGTTGGCTATTGATGACGGCACGTTGCTTTATCGAATCCAAGGCTGATCCTATTGTGATATTGGGCCGACCATATAAGTCGACTGCAGAGTGCAGCATGCCACTTGGGTAGAAGCTTGCTCAGCCAATCGATACAGAACGTCACGCATCAACCGCTCCATTTGCGGATGAAGATATAGCTCCGGCTCTTCGATCAGCAGGATGTTGGCTCTTACCGGTGCGAGGGCCGCGCCGGGCACAACCTGTGCCTGTGCATCGGCCAGTGATTGCAGCAAGGTAATTACCAATGTCCTCTGAAGGCCGTGTCCTTGGTGTCCAACTTCAGTATCGATGCCAGCTTCCACGTCACGGATGACCAGAGACGTTGATGGCAACACCATCGATCGAATCTCCGGCGCTTCCGTACGAATCAGCGCCTGACCTCCTACTACTTCGTTGAGGCTCCGGTTGATCCGGTCCTGTAGGTTCCGAACCTCCTGGGCTTGGCGTTGAGGATTGGCCTCGTCTGGGCGGAACAAGGCCAGCACCTCGTCCAACGCCTCTTGCAACCGAACCATTTCTGGGCGCTGTGCCAAGCTTCGCTCGACAATGAGGTTCACCAACTTGCCGTAGGTCGACGCATCCTTCGCGTTGGTTTCGTCGCTAGCTTCTTGCACCGCCCGTACCAGTATGGGGCGAGGCAGGATGGAGTTGGCGTTGCTTTTCCAATTTCCGCCTCCACCGGGGTTAGGCACCCAATTGGGCGCGTCGAAAGCCACGAGGTCAGGCCGTTGCTGTCGCACCGCCTCGCGCAACGCCTCCCTCGCCGCGTTCGTCGGGCGAACTCCGCGATTTGGCAGCACCGCAATGAGTGGCTGATATTCCTCTGGAAATGCATTCCACGCCGTGTCAATCTCTGGCCAGCCTTCGAATCGCTCCGCGCCGGAGAAGGAATACAGAGCCTCTTTCCATCCACCCGATTCGCCGTCCTCGCCGGCCTCGAACCAGTAGCGCTTCTTCAAGATCCAACGGTCACCGTCCATGCGACCACGAACGGCTACCTGAGTCGTCTCTTCGTCGCTGAGACTGTCGAAATGTCCAATGAGCTCGATCGCGTTCACCACATCGGTCAGGTGTCGCCGAAACAGCGAAGGGTCTTTAATAGCACTGCCGCTCAGAAAAGCGGCAATGGCAGACAGGATGGTTGACTTGCCGGCGTTGTTTTCACCGATTAACACCAGCATGTCCTCCCACTCCAAGCTGGCATACTCAACACACTTAAAATTTCTGACCTCGAAGCGACACAGACGCATGCGATCTCTCCCCGATATCAAACTGTCTTGAACACTGACGCCTCAGTACAACAGCATTATTTGCATCGTTCGATGACGTCGTAGTGTGACTAGTCATCGTCAATCTTACGTCAACAACCCAATAACCGCGACTGACTACAGTCGAACTCTGTGGGCTGGCCCCCGCGAAAACCGGACACGGGGTAACGCTTAAATTATGAGGTAGTCTTCTGCCTATGTTTAAACCTAACCACAACGTAGAACCTGTCGAAGTTCTGACCCAGCCGGAGCAGCGCCGCCGGCGTTCTGTCGAAGAGAAGCTCGCGATAGTGCGCGAGACTTTCGAGCCCGGCGCCACGGTTTCCGGTGTTGCCCGTCGCCATCAGGTGAATGCGAATCAGGTGTTTGCTTGGCGCAAGCTCTATCAGGACGGAAGCCTGTCGGCGGTCAGTGCCGGCGAACAGGTGGTTCCGGCATCGGACCTGGCCGAAGCGATGAAGCAGATTCGTGAGCTCCAGCGGCTGCTGGGCAAGAAAACGATGGAAGTGGAAATTCTCCGCGAAGCAGTGGAGTACGGTCGAGCAAAAAAATTGATTGCGCGCTCACCATTGCTGCCGGGGGACGACCGTTGAAGACGGTCTGCGAAGTCCTGGGTGTGTCGCGCTCGAATCTCACGGTCAAATCGAAGCGCCCCGCTGAATGGGTCGACCGGCGCAAGACGCCCGTTCTGGATGACATGCCGCTCGTCACCGAACTGCGAGAGCTGGTTGCCGAGCTGCCCACATACGGCTACCGGCGTGCATGGGCGCTGTTGAGGCGAAGCCGGGATGCGCTCGGTCAGCCCCGCGTCAATGCAAAGCGGGTGTATCGCGTCATGCGTCGCCACGGCCTGCTGCTCGAGCGCCGAGCTCGTCATGCCCCGTCTACGCGTCGGCACGATGGCAAGGTCGCGGTGGACCGAAGCAACGTGCGCTGGTGCTCGGACGGTTTCGAATTCCGATGCGACGACGGTGCCCCCTTGCGCGTCGTCTTCGCACTGGACTGCTGCGACCGGGAAGCCATGAGCTGGGCTGCGACCACCGGCGGCTACACCGGCGACATGGTGCGCGACGTGATGCTTCAGGCGGTCGAAAACCGTTTCGCCGGTGCATTGAAGGCTGAAAGCGAAATCGAGTGGCTGAGCGACAACGGTTCCTGCTACATTGCCGACGAGACGCTGACGTTCTCGCGGGAAATCGGCCTGAAGCCGGTCACGACACCCGTCAGAAGTCCGCAGAGCAATGGGATGGCCGAGAGCTTCGTGAAGACGATGAAGCGTGACTACGTTTCGTGGATGCCCAAGCCCGACGCCAGAACGGCGCTGCAGAACTTGGCCATTGCGTTCGACCACTACAACGAATCGCATCCGCACAGCGCCTTGAAATACCGCTCGCCACGCGAGTTTCGCCAGCAAGCAAATTCTCCAACCCAAGCGTGACCGTGTGTCCGGTCATGCAGGGGCAAGTCCACACTCATTCACCAGTGTTCCTTAATATCGCCACCAAGTATCGAGCCATCGTTAGGATGTTCAAGACGCCACAAGGTGACGCGGCTGCGCATCAGGTGACCCAAGATCTCTTTCCCGGGCAACCTCTCCAAGCCGACAGGCAGCGACTGAATACTGTGGCACGCTTCGATCCTACCGTGAACGAGCTTTTCTTCGCCAAACGGGTCGTGCTTATGGAGGAATTTAGCGCTATTGCAGCCTTCGAGCGAGGCGCAGAGCTAATGGGACTGTTCGAACGACATCTACGGCTTCGGCGCGAAGTGTCGCTTGTGGACTGCAACGGAAAATCGAACATCCCAGCGTTTCAGCGCGTGCTGAACGCATTCAACATCCCCTATCGCGTACTGCACGACGAAGATCCTGGCAATCCGGCCGAGCAGGCAAACAACCAGAATATTCTCGCCCTGTTAGTCGCTGGTGCAAATCAACGGCATTTGGTTGCACCAGATCTGGAGGGCCTCTTGGGATATCAAGCGCCTCGCAAAAACAAGCCTTTTCTAGCCGTCAGAACCGTGGAAGATCTCCACGCCCAAGGCCAGCTACCAGCTGCGTTTCGGGAGGCCGTTTGCATGGCTTACTTTGGTCAAGCGATCGAACCGCCGCCGCCTCCCTGATCACTGAACTGCCTTGCGCCGTCAGAGTTTGTGGCGAAACACCGGGCGACCGCGGATGCTCCTGCCGCTTTCCAGGAGTTGGTTTAAAGGGACTTTGCTAGAAACCCATTGGCCCTATTGAAGGGGGCAGGTCACGGGCTGCTAGCTTTCCAGTGCGCAATTTTAGCGGGGGTGGCCGGCAGTGGCACGATGTACTGCTACCGGCGCTTAATGCTCGTTCGGGAGCGACGAAATGCAGCAATTTCGCCGCTCAAACCATCGAGCTGTTAGCCGGCCTTTGGCTGGAATTTACCTTCCCACAGTGACGTGCGAAATGTAAGGCGAGAAGCTGCAACGCCTCAGCAGCGCCTCGATTTCGGCAAGGGCGGACGGAAGCTCCACGGCCGGGCTACGAACGGAACCGGTCGCGTCTGTATCGTCAAATGGCGGGATCTTGACCTCGAGAGGAAAAACACTGGCCTTATAGGCTTCGGCCTTAGCCGGGCTCTGCAGCGCTCGTAGGCAAACGGCTCGATGCCGTTCAGGCGCGCCGTACCGATCAGGCTATAGATCACCGCCGCGCTTTGGCCACCGCCGTCGGAGCCTGCGAACAGATAATTGCGTCTGTTATGCCGAAGTCGGCATAATCGCAATTATGTCCGGTCCACGATTATGCTGATGCCTGAGCGAGGGAGTGTTGTCTCGCGGCATCGCCAACGGACCAACAACCCGATCATGGTCGGCCAGAGCTGAACATAATAATCGGTGGTTTCATGGTATTCCGCAAACCTGACGCGGGAGATCACCATGTCCACCGACGCATGCTTGGCGCACCTTGCTCGCCGAGATTGGCTGTTGAACGGCCCACTGAGCAACTTCATCACTTCATACATCGAGACCCTGCAGAGCCGACGCTATGCAAGGGGTACCATCGGGGCCTATCTCCGCTGCCTCGCACATTTCAGCTACTGGATGATGTCTGAGCGGTTGGCTGTCACGGGCATTGACCACGCGCTTATCGAACGCTTCATTCGACTTCACTTCCCCACCTGCACCTGTCCGGCACCGTGCCGGTCTGTCGTATCGGAGACGCGGGCGGCGCTCCATCATCTGCTTGCACTGTTGCCCAATGCGGGCGGGACGACCACTAAAACGATGAGCCCGATGGCCGTCGAGCTCCAGCGTTTCCACGATCATTTGCAGAACACCTGTGGTTTGACATCGTCGACGTGCACCTATCGTGTGCGACATCTGGAAGCATTCTTTACCAGTCGCTTCGAGGGCAACGTTCCCAGTATTGAACGGCTGACTACTGGAGATATCGACTCATTCCTGCAGGACCTGGCGGCCCGCTGGAAACCCAGTTCGCGCGGTGTCATTTGCACGAGCCTGTGCAGCTATTTGCGCTTTCGTGCGATGCGAGGTGACGATACCCAGATACTCGCCGCGACACTACCAGCGATTGCAAGCTGGCCGCGCCGGAGTCCGACGAAGGTGCTCTCTGAAGTTCAGCTCAGACACTTCCTGCAAGCGTTCGACGTAAGCTGTCCAGTTGGTCTACGAGACTATGCCATCGCCCGCTGCATACTCGATCTCGGCCTGCGGGGAGATGAAGCCGCTCACTTGACGCTGGACTGCGTGGATTGGCGAAACGGGATTGTGACGCTTCATCGCACCAAGAGCCAGCGCGCGCAACATCTGCCCCTGCCGGTACAGACCGGCGAAGCCCTTACTCGTTATCTTCGGGAAGGTCGCCCCCGAACCGATAGTCGCGCCATATTCGTGCGCCACCGTGCGCCCTTTGGTGTCCCCCTCAGCGTAGCGGCCATCCGTAATGCAATGAATCGTGCGTTTGCACGCAGCGGCCTGGCGGATCAGTTCTGCAGTACGCATGTGCTTCGGCGTTCGACAGCAACGCGGCTGCAGAAGGCCGGCGTGTCGCTCAAAGAGATCTCGGACCTGCTGCGACATCGGAGCTTGAACACAGCCCGGGTCTATGCGCGTGTCGATCTGGAGGGCTTGCGCAGCGTCGCACTGCCTTGGCCGGGGAGTACATCATGAGCGCCACCATGACCTGGGCGGCTCGCGTGGCCGCATATCTTGCCTATCGTCGCGGCTTTGGCTTTGAGCTAACAATCGATGGCCTACAGCTTGAATCGTTTGCCCACTTCGCCGATCAATGCGGCGCGGAGAGGCTTACTCTGGAACTTGCAGCAGACTGGGCACGGGCATCGAAGCGTCCAAACCGGATTAGTTGGGCGCGTCGCATAGAAGTCCTACGCAGCTTCGCCAAGTTCTGTTTGCGTAGCGACGCGGAAACGATCGTACCCCCGCGGAATCTATTCGGTCCCGGACACCGACGGCTAGTGCCGCATATCTATACTGACGGAGAACTGCGAACGCTCCTGGTGGAGACCGACAGCCTGGGACCGCCTGGAAGCTTACGCCCAGCCACTTGCCGCACTCTGTTCGGGCTGCTCGCGTCAACCGGACTGCGCATCTCCGAAGCGCTGGCACTGACTCGCGCCGACGTAGATCTCGAGGCCGGAGTGCTTGATATCCGCGACGCCAAGCGTCATCAGCACCGTTTCGTTCCCTTGCATGCGAGCGTCCCGCCGCATTTGCAGACGTACGCGGAGCTACGAGACCGGCTCGTCTTGCGTCCCGACTCCGATCGCTTCTTCTTGCGCGACGACGGTCGGCCTGTTGATCGGCGAAGGGTGCTGTATGCGCTGCATTCGCTTTGCAGACAGCTCGGCTGGCAGCCTCGTGGAGATTACGCGCATCACCGGCTACACGATCTGCGCCATACCTTTATCGTGCACAGCGCCTTGCGCTTCTACAAGCAGGAAGAGGACGTCGCTCGGTGTCTATCGGCGTTATCGATCTATGTGGGTCACGCGAAGGTAGTCGATACCTACTGGTACTTCACCGGCATTCCGGAACTGATGGCCGTCGCTGGTGAGCGTTTCCACCGCTACGCCGAAGGAGTATCGACATGAACCCGCTGCTCGCCGAACCAACTGAGTTTGCAGCTTTGCTTCAGCGCTTCTTTGCCGAGCGGATGCTGCAACAGCAGGCTGCCAGTCCGAGAACCGTAGCTGCTTACCGGGATGCCTTCCGGCTGGTGCTGGCCTATGCCGAACGCGAACTCGGAAAGCCACCGGCCAAACTGACGCTGGGCGACTTCGATGCGGAGTTGATTCTTGGTTTCCTCGCGCATGTCGAAGCTGAACGGCACAATACCGTTCGGACTCGAAATGCGAGGCTCGCGGCAATACGGGCCTTCGCGCGATACGTCGCCGCCCAATGTCCTCCGGCGCTGTTACTCGTCCAGCGGATCCTCGCGATTCCGATGAAACGCTTCGACAAACCATTGCTGGGATTCCTGTCCAGGAACGAAGTTCGGGCGATTGTCGATGCACCGGACACAACGACATGGTACGGCCGCCGGGATCGGGTGCTCCTCAAGATGCTCTACAACACCGGCGCTCGTGTTTCCGAGTTGATCGGCATACGCGTCGACGATGTGGAGTTCAACATCACGCCGTCGGTACGCCTGCATGGTAAGGGGCGCAAGCAGCGCACCGTACCACTATGGAAGGAAACCGCCGTCGAAATTCGCCGCTGGATAGAATTCACCGGCTTGCAAGAGGCTCAACCTCTGCTGCCTAATCGCTGGGGAAAGTCGATGACCCGATCAAACGTCGCCGAGCGAATCGCACGGGCTGTAAGCACTGCGACGACCCAATGTCCTTCGTTGCGTGGACGGACGATCTCGCCACATACGCTGCGGCATACGACAGCGATGCACTTGCTGCAGTCCGGCGTTGACCTCACGGTCATTGCGCTTTGGCTCGGGCACGAGAGTCCGGTAACGACCCATGGCTACGTCGAGGCTGATCTGGCCATGAAGGAGCGCGCCTTGGCTGCGATCATGCCGCCCGAAACCCGACGCACGCGCTACCGCCCGACGGACGCGCTGCTGAAGTTCCTGCAGGCGCTTTGATTATGTATGGTTGAAAGGGGTGAGTCACGCTAACAGATGGGGCTCGCCGCTACTACTCAGCATAATCGTGGACCGGACATAACGCCTGCCGAGAACCAGCGGCCTGATCGCGCGCTCCGCCGTATTGTTTTCCACCTCGACGCGCCCGTCTTCGCAATAGCGTGTGAGAGCGTGCCAGTGGCCCAGCGAGTATCTAATCGCCTTCGCCAGCCCCGACTCAGGCCCCAGACGCTCCACTTATCCGGCTGTCCGAATTTGCGCGGCCACCTCTCTTGTGCCCCCGATGTCGCAAGCAACGAAGCGCTGCGTTTAATTGGCCCCGATGCCAGAGTATTGGTTCCGCCAAAACCCTTGGCGGAATCATGGTCTTTAGAGATCTCGGGTGCCGGCTTAGGTCACACCGTCAATCACGAGTTCTTGGCACCATCTTGATGTTCTGAACTACGGTGATTTCCTTGTCGTTGCTGTAGTCCTGATGAACCCACGAAGGTACGCTAGCGTAATGACGGAACGTCTCCTTGAACGTATCGTCTTCAAAAAAACCGATCAAATCCCATGCGTCACGTGCAGAAAAAGGCAATGCGTAGACATAGATGTAGCAGCCTAAGCGGAATTCGCAGACTACATGCGGCAGCTTTGAAGTGTCTTCGCGACGTACGTAAAGGACGATCTGAGCCGAAGGCTCGGGCGGCAATGGAACAATTGCGGCGGCAACCTTCGGCAAACGCACGCCACCCGGTTCACCGAAACGCAACCAGCGAGCAGTTTTCTCCAACGCTGGTAGCTCCGCTTCGGGGATCACTGAAAGTGCGATCTTGCAAAGCGCCTTATAGAAATTAACGGGCACGATGCGTTTACCCTCGCCGAGTTGAGCGGTAAGCACGCCAGACGCTTCCTCGGATATTTTTTCGGAAATGACGATCATCTGCTTACCGTCATTGAGCATCTGACCATTAGCGAACTTGATTGTCGGCTTGGAGCCCCGCGACTCTGTTCCCAGAAATACGCGCTGCACGTTAAGAAGCTCGATCAACGTTGGCTCGATCTCTTCACCAAAAAAGTGATTGCAGGTATCGCATTCGTCTGAAAGCTTGAGAAATTGATTTCCCAGTGCTGCCGGGATTGCGTGCGCCTCGTCAGAGAATGTTGCACCCGTCGCCTTTGTTCGGCCACAGAATCGGCATGTCCGATCGCTCTTGCGAGCATTCCCGATATCGACGCGCTTATCGGTTCGCGGTGCAACCATGTCGTAGGCTGCCAGCAGATCTCCGAATAAACGTTTGTGCTCTGCGGCGAACGAGCGTTCGTCGGGATGATTGAGCTGATAAACCAGTTGCTCAAGCTGGTATTGTTCAGAAGTTGAAGCTAAGGGCACAGGTACAACCAGAAAGAATTCGGCATCGCGTAGTCCGTTCACAAGCTTCTGCAGACGATACAAATGCGGAGCCGATTTGCCAAAACTATCGACATAGCTCGACAGCTTGCTTTTAAGTTCGCTAGTGGCGCATTGGACCATGTTCAGCTTCACGGCATTAGTCGCGGCTGCCTCACCTGAGCCAAAGATCGCCATGAATTCGCGCAATGTGGCGGCACTTTCTGGCCCGAAACCCATGTGCATCGAACTGATCCCGGCCTCCGTAATGAAGGTCCACTGAAAGCCATAGTCGACGCCACCGGCGGTAAACGTTACGCCCGCTAACTCCAGGGCGCGACGAATCGCAAGCACGTTGTTGGCCACAGGCATACGCTGCCCGCGTTCGAAATCAGCAACTGTCGATACTCCGACGTTTGCTTTCAAAGCCAAATCTTGCTGCGACCAATGGAGAAGGCTACGCGCTGCCCTCACATGCTCGGCAGTGATCACTACGTCATCTCTCATCGAAAGTCACCAATGTCATAAATTTACTATGACATCATCATAATGTGTGGTCGATGTTTGTCAAGATGTTGTCAATCGATCTGACAACTGGGAGGTAATCCATCTCCATGGCGTTTGCAGGGGGGGCAGGTCAGGGCCGTGACATTCCTAAGGACGACTTTTCTGAGAAATGCCGGGGCCGCAGACATCTTTTCTGAGACGAGACGCATGTGGATTTCTCAAAAAAGATGTCCAAGTCCTTGATCTGTCTAGGGGCCCAAAGACATCTTTTCTGAGAGCCCACAGTTCTTCTGCGCGATTAAAAATGGGCTAAGCAGCGCGCATTCCCATCCAATTAATCAGACAAATGGTTTAGCATGCAATCGCGCTGACGAACCACACCTGCGTGTGGGAGCAAGCGCGGCACGCGACGTAGCCGAAGTCCAAATGTTTCCGCCGATGTGCGACAGGCTCGCGCCGCACACGGCGAGCGCGGTGCGCATCATCCGCACTCCACCCGGCCCGCATCCGGCAGCAGCAGCGGCTCGCCGGCCCATGCGGCTACGGCTACACGCGCAACGCGCACAGCCACCACGCATTGCCGCGTCGGCACGCGATCCGCATCACGATCCCGCGAGCATCAGCATCCCGATTCAAGCGTCAATCAGCAGTGCCTTCGCCGCCAGGCGACGCCCGTTCATCGGGCTCTTCGACACGATTTCCCTTGCCCACGAGCAAATGGAGGAGATATGAAGGCGCGTCTTGATACGAGGAAAGTCTTCAGCTATTTATTCGCCTTTTTCATTGCCTTTCTCGCGAGCTGCTCCGATCACGACGACATTTCCGGCGGCGGCGATCCGCCCGCATCCGCGCTCGCGTTCCGGCTCGACCGCGGCGGCCAGATCAACGCGTTCTACCGGCAGGACAAGGTCGCCGCGCACCTGCTGGTGCGCTCGTCGACGAAACCGCGCCTGCTCGTGGTCTTCCCCGCCGGCAACAGCGGCACGGGGCTGTGGTTCGACGACACCGCGCAGCCGGTCAACTGGAGCCAGGACACGCCGATTTCACCCACGACCACGCAGGACGCGTCGGGCCGGATGCTGTACGGCATCCGCGTCGACGTATCGGCCGATACGAACCACCTGTCGATCCGGCAGGCGCTGCTCAGCTCCGTGCGCTTCCTGCGCGACTTCAACGGCGGCGCGACCGTGCCGTCCGACATCGTCGCGCCGCCGTCCGTGTCCGGCAACGTCGCGCTATGGCAGCGCAATCGCGTCGACGGTGCGCCGGGCTACGCGCTGCGCGTCACGGCGATCGACGGCAATGCGATCGCCGCTGACGGCGCCGGCAAGCTGCTGCTGCAATCGCCATCCGGCGCGCCGGCGTTGCGGCTGCGAATCGAGGCGTTCAGCGGCGAGACGCCGCTGCAGCCGATCACGCACGCGAATCTGTTCACGCCGGCGGTCAATCCCGATCCGCTGAGCCAGAACGTGCTCGAATTCCTGAGCTTCCACGACAAGCTGCTGGCCGGCTCGTGGCAGTACGACACCTACTTCGGCCGCGACACGCTGATCTCGGTCCGCATGCTGATGCCGGTGCTGCAGCCCGACGTGATCGAGGCCGGGCTCGGCTCGGTGCTGAGCCGGCTGTCGACCGACGGCAAGGTCGCGCACGAGGAAGGCATCGGCGAATTCGCGCTGGTCGACAACCAGAAGAACGGGAAGCCGAACGATCCGACGCCGACCTACGACTACAAGATGATCGACAGCGACTACCTGCTCGCGCCGATCATGGAGGACTGGCTGATCGAGGATCCGCGCGGGCAAACGCGCGCGGCCGAGTATCTCGCACAAAAGGGCGGCGATGGCGTGACGAACGGCAGCCGCTTCGTCGCCAATCTGCTGCGCGTCGCGCAGACCGCGCAGCCGTTCGCGCAGCAGCCGTCGGTCGCGAACCTGATCCACCTGCGGCCCGGCGAGATCGTCGGCAACTGGCGCGACAGCACCGACGGGCTCGGCGGCGGCGTCTACCCGTATGACGTGAACGCGGTGCTCGTGCCGGCCGCGTTGCGCGCGACGAGCAACTTCCTCGCGCGCGGGTTGCTCGACCCGTACCTGAGCGCCGACCAGCGCGCCGTGCTCGCGAACGCGGGCGCGGCGGCCGATGTCTGGGAGCGCGCCGCGCCGCTGTACTTCCAGGTGGCCGTCACGCCGAACGACGCGCGCGCGAAGCTCGCCGCCTATGCGCCGCAGGCGGGCGTGCCGGCCGGCGTGGTGCCGAACACGGCGTTGCAGTTCGATGCGATCGCGCTTGACGCGAGCGGCAACCCGATTCCGATCATGCACTCGGACGGCGGCTTTGTGCTGCTGTTCGGCAATCCGTCGCCCGCGCTGCTCGCGCGCATCGTCACCGACGTCACGCGGCCGTTCCCGGCCGGGCTCGTGACCGATGCCGGCATGCTGATCGCGAATCCGGCGTACGCGGACCCGACGCTGTGGCCGCGCTTCACGAGTTCCGCCTATCACGGCACGGTGATCTGGTCGTGGCAGCAGGCGATGTGGGTCGCGGGCCTCGACCGTCAGCTCGCGCGCACCGATTTGCCGAGCGACGTGCGCACGCTGCTCACGCAGGCGCGCCAGCAGATCTGGCAGGTGATCGCGAACGCGAAGGACATGCGCTCGACCGAGATGTGGTCGTGGTCGTACGCGAACGGGCAATACCGGACGGAGGCGTTCGGCACGCGCAGCGCGGACGCCACCGAGGCGAACGCGGCGCAGCTCTGGAGTACGACGTATCTCGCGATCCGCGATCCGCAGCAGCGCGCGGGCAAATACTGGTGGGAAGCGCGCGCGGCCGGCGGCGACACGCCGCGGCGCGGCTCGACGGAGACGGCGGCGGGGAATGCCGCCAATGCCGTGAATGCCGTGAAGGGCGCGGCGTCGTGACCATCCCGGCGTTCGATCGCTCGATGAGGCGCCGACGTCGATCGCGCGCCGCGTGAGAGCCGTTTGGCCGCGCCGGTTCGATCGGACCGGCGCGGCGTCGGTCGCGGCATCGATCGCATTGAGGAATGCGTCACCGAAAGCGGACCCAACGACGTCGACCAGCGCATGCCATCGCCGGCACACGACAGATGATTTTGCAGAACTCTGATTAGCCTGGATTTGCCGTGCTTCGAGATTCGACCTGCTACCTACACGGAAAACTTGTCACGCGTGTTGCGTATGGGCGTCCGCGTGTTTCGCGTGCTCGGCATCGGCCCGCATTTCCTGTTCCAGAAGCGATTTTGCGGCTTGCCACGCTCGCCCGGCAGACGCCGAATCGTTGAACGCTCTCGCTTCCACTGTCGCACCGTCCAGCAGCATCATATAGACGGCCGCCAGCCGCTTTGCCGTCTCGGGCGAGACGAGATCCGCGAGCAGTTCGCCGATCCATTCGACCATCTTGCGGCGATAGCGGATCGCGACATCCGAAATGGGCGCGTACGCGGTCCCGAATTCGGCCAATGCACGCTCGAACAGCAGGCTGAAACGTCATCCGGCTCGCCCATCCAGACCAACCACTACTATCTCGTCGGCAATGGCGTGCGCACGAATTACGGTGGCGAGGTCTACAGCTCCGGAACCCTGGCGCTGCGCGACGTGAACTCGCCGCCGTATGTCGAGACGATCGGGCTTTCGGGGAGCGAGACGGCGACTTATGTGAATACGCCCGTCATTCCGTCAGGCGGGGCGCAAACATCGATATCGATACAGCGTGCGTATGTCGCCCGGGAAACAGTGAGCCTCAAAAACGGCAAGGTCTTCGATGACGCGTGCCACTACCGCACCACCGAGACCCTGTCCAATCCGGTTCGAACGAGCACGACGACCGCGGACGACTGGCTGGCGCCAGGCGTCGGTATGGTCAAGTCGGTCGCGGATATCGGCGGCATCCAGATCCTGACGCGCGAACTGGAATCGGCCACCGTCGGCGGCAAGTCATACTGAACACACCGACGGACGCGCCAGCCGTGTCGTTTCGACGGGGAGTCAGAACGGCTTGGTCGGCAGGTACTTGCCGTCGAGCGTGATCACCGCGCGCGAACCGCCTTCGGGATCGTCGACCTTCTTCACGTCGAGCCGGAAATTGATCGCGCTGATGATGCCGTCGCCGAACTTCTCGTGAACGAGTGCCTTCAGCGTCGTGCCGTACACCTGCAGCATTTCGTAGAAGCGGTAAATGGTCGGGTCGGTCGGCACGCGATCGTCGATGCTGCCGCGCAGCGGGATCGTCTGCAGCAGCGCCACGGCATCGGCGTCGAGGTCCAGCTTCTTGCCGACGTGCACGGCAGCATCGGCCGGCAGCGCGTGCTGGCCGAGCAGCGCGGCCGTCACGAACGCTTCGCTCAGGCCCGTGCCTTCGGTGAGCTGCGCGAACGACAGGTTCTTCCTGGCCTTGACGAGGAGGATGGCGTCTGCCAGGTCGAGGCGAGCGTTCTTGCTGGCTTGGGATTGGATCATAGTGATATCTCCTTGGGTGAGGGACGGAAATCAAACAGCTGCCACGAGCTGATGAGGGGTAGCACGGACCTCGGGATGGTCCGCCAGGGAGACGAATCTGCGGGTGGCGCCATCGAACGCGTCGATGCGACCGCTTTCGATGTCATAGATCCAGCCGTGGAGCGCAACGCGCTCCTCGCCGAGGGCCAGGCGTACGGACGGATGCGTCTGGATGTTCGCGAGCTGCGCGATCACGTTCTCCCGCACCATTGCATCCACCCGGTGATGCGCGCTCTCGTGGGTGCGCGCCTCGTTCACGACGCGCGCCGAATCGGCATAACGCAGCCAGCTGCCCACCGCCGGCATGTGATCCATGCATGTGCAGGTGGCGATCGCGGTCATTGCGCCGCAGTCCGAATGTCCGCAGATCACGATGTCCGATACGCGCAGAGCCGCAACCGCGTATTCGACGGACGCCGACACGCCGCCCGGCTCGGGGCCGTACGACGGCACGATGTTGCCGGCATTGCGGATCACGAACAGGTCGCCCGGTTCGCGCTGCGTGACGAGTTCGGGCACGAGCCGGCTGTCCGAGCACGAGATGAACAGTGCGCGAGGGTTCTGGTGCGTGGCGAGGTCCTTGAACAGTTCGGCGCGCTTGGGAAAGGCGTCGCGCTGGAACTTCAGGAAGCCTTCGATGATGTCCTTCATGGCGAATCCTCCGTGGGCAATCGCGTTGGGCGATACGATGAACCGAAGATTACGCGTCGACTTGCATAAGGAAAAATACCGATTTATTATGCGACCGATTTGATTTGCTTATGTGATGCCGACATGCTCGTACGCCACATCAGATACTTCCTGGCCGTTGCGGAACATCACAGCTTCACGCGTGCCGCTGCTGCGTTGCATGTGTCCCAGCCGGCCTTGTCGCAGCAGATCAAGCAGCTGGAGGAAAGCCTCGGGGCGCAGCTCTTCGATCGCACGGGGCGAATGACGCGGCTGACCGACGCCGGCGACGTGTACTGCCGATATGCGCGCCGTGCGTTGCAGGGCCTGGAGGAAGGCAAGCGCGCGATCCACGACGTGGGGGACCTGAGCCGAGGCTCGCTGCGTATTGCCGTGACGCCGACGTTCACGTCCTATCTCATCGGGCCGCTGGTCGAATCGTTTCACGGTCGTTACCCCGGCGTCACGTTGACGGTGCGCGAGATGTCCCAGGAGCGCATGGAAGAATTGCTGGTCGACGACGAACTCGACGTCGGCATTGCATTCGAAGAGGTCCGCTCGCAGGACATCGACGCGCAACGCTTGCTGGTCGAGACGCTTGCCCTGGTCGTGGGGCGGCATCATCCATTGGCGAAGCGGCGCTCGGTTCGCGTGAGCGCACTGAACGACGAATCGCTGATCTTGCTGAGTGCTGAATTCGCGACGCGCGAGCATATCGATCGCTATTGCCGCCAGAACGACCTGCGTCCTCAGGTGCTCATGGAGGTCAATTCGATCAGCGCGGTGATCGAGGTCATTCAAAGAACCCGTTTGTCCACCTTGCTGCCGGCGACGATCGCGCGAGGGAGGGACGATCTGGCCGCCGTCGCCCTGGACCCGTTGCCGCTGCAACGAACGGCGGTCCTCATGCAGCGCAAGGGCGCCTACCAAACGGCCGCTGCACGCGCCTTCATCGAGGTCGCTTTGGACGTAGCGGAGACGCTCGCACGGCGTCCGAAGCAAGCGGCACCGGCATCCAGGCAGTAAATGCTGCTGACTACACCGTTCGATTTTGCGGGGTAGCGCTCCGCAAGTTTCTTCCCGGAATAATTTTCAGCAACAGTAAAATCCGCCCGGATGAGGCAATAGCGCATCGAAAAAGGCATCCCAAAATCCCGGTTTCGGTGGCGGAGGAGCAGCGGTCAGCCGGATGGGTTTTTCATCGTTTCCGCATCCTTCGAATTTCCACTTTTCCGGGTCGAGAGGTTCCCTGAATGAAACTCCGGGTGTGGTGTAGTGCGCCATGTCTCCTTTCTTGCAGGATTGGCCGTTTATCTCCTGATCCTTGGAGAGCTCTACGTATCCATAGTTATGTAGGTTGGTGCCGTTGTAGCCGTCCGGGACAAGCGCAATGAACTCGATTCCTTGCGCGGTTACCGGACGGGAAAATCGCGCGGCACAAAGCTCGTCTGCCGGATTGAGGGCGGTTAAGCGATCGAAGGTTCCATAGTCGTATCCAAGGCACTCCACTATCGATCCGGCCGGGATCAATAATCCATGATATTCAATGTCGGTTTTTGTTAAAACCGAATCGTTTCCGGTGTATGAAATCTTCATCCGATAGTCGTTCATCTGCCTTTCGTGGCTTTCCCGGATTTTGGGAACAAGTGCTGCATCGAGGATCAGCAGGATGCATGCCGTCAGCCACCACCAACGTTTCCTTTTCAAGCGGAGCCGCTTCCGGTTTTGCGGAGTGGATACGTTGAATACGAAGCAGGACAGCCAGATGAGGGTGCCTGCCACGGCAACCCATGGGGATATAAGTACGATGAGCCCGACGAGAATGAACAACGGAAAAAAAAGGAATTCCACGGACGCGATGCTCGTTCATGTTTCGTTTCAGTCATGTCCGTCAAGGTTCCGCTTTACGAACACGCTCCTTCCATGATGCTAACACCGCAAAGTGGCGGGAGTATCCGGCAGGCGACCCGAAGCAATCTCGTCGTGTGTATGGAAATCCCTGGCGAGGGCGATACCCCTGTCTCGCGATTGCTCGCGCAACAAGGCCATATGATCCAGTCGGCAAACCATTTCGTCCGGCGGAGAGGGAAATGTCGTGCATCCGCAGGAAATCATTGCTCGCGGGCTTGCGGGGCGGCTCTATCCCCCAAATCGACGCGGCACAGGCTTTTGAAGCCCATCGACCTGGTGTGCGAGTACCCGCTCGCGGAGCCGTGGGCTGCCGCTGGAGCGTAGCGCTTTGGAGATGTCGGCGGAACGGTTGCCTGTTACGGAGGCAACCGTCACGGCATTTCGGTTTGGCGAACAAATTCGTTCAATTTTTTTCGCTTTTCGTGGCTCAGTGCCTCCGTTTACTCTCACGGCACCCAATTGCGCGCCGTCGTCGGCCATCCGTGCGCGCAATTGAAATAACCGAAACGGAGACTTGACGTGCCCAAAGCCAGCCCCCTCGCACCGACCGCCGGCGTCCGGCAGACCGGGACATTCGCGCACCTGCGCTCCATCTTCAGCGGATCGGTAGGCAACCTCATCGAGTATTACGACTGGTACGTGTATTCCGCGTTTTCGCTGTACTTCGCCAAGGTCTTCTTCCCGAGCGGAAGCCAGACGGTCCAGTTGCTCAATACCGCGGCCATCTTTGCGGTCGGCTTCGTCATGCGTCCCATCGGCGGCTGGCTGGTGGGCCTGTATGCCGATCGCAAGGGGCGCAAGGCAGCCTTGCTCGTTTCGGTGCTGGCGATGTGCGCGGGCTCGTTGATCATCGGCCTGACGCCGGGCTACAACAGCATAGGCCTGGCGGCGCCGATTCTGCTGGTCGCCGCGCGTCTCATGCAGGGGTTGAGTCTTGGCGGCGAATACGCGAGTTCGGCAACGTACCTGAGCGAGATGGCCGACAAGACGAACCGCGGCTTCTATTCGAGCTTCCTGTTCGCGACGCTGTCGCTCGGCCAGTTGCTCGCGATGGGCGTGCTGGTCGTGCTGCAGCAGTTTTTCCTGACCACCGCGCAACTCGAAAGCTGGGGATGGCGCATCCCGTTCCTCATCGGGGCGTTGGCGTCCTGCGCGGCGATCCTGCTGCGCCGTAACATGGAAGAAACCGAGTCGTTCGAACTGGCACGCAAGCACAAGCGCCCGCCGCCTTCCCTTGCGGCATTGTTCAAGCACAAACGCGAGTGCCTGATCGTGGCCGGCCTGACGCTCGGCGGCACGGTCGCGTTCTATGCGTATACGACGTACATGCAGAAATTCCTCGTCAACAGCGCGGGGATGAGCAAGGCCGACGCATCGATGGTCTCCGTGATCAGCCTGATCGTGTTCGTGTTGCTGCAGCCGGTGTTCGGCAGCCTGTCCGACAGGATCGGCCGCCGCCCGCTGCTGATCGCGTTCGGCGTACTCGGCACGCTCTGCACCGTGCCGATCTTCCACGAACTGACCAGGGTTCAGAGCATCGGGGGCGCGCTCATGCTGATATTGGCTGCGCTGCTGATCGTCAGCCTGTATTCATCGGTCAGCGCCGTGGCCAAGGCCGAACTGTTTCCGGTCGGCGTGCGCGCACTGGGCGTCGGGTTGCCGTACGCGATCACGGTGTCGCTGTTCGGCGGAACGGCCGAATACGTCGCGCTGTGGATGAAGAGCATCGGACACGAAGCGTGGTTCTTCTACTACGTGTCGGCATGCGTGCTCGTGTCGCTGCTGTGCTACCTGTGGATGCCCGATCCCAAGCAGGTCTCCTGCATCGATCAGGATTGAGCATCGCGACCGTGCGACCGACGCTGCAACGCGCCGCTGGTTGGGCTAGCGAAAATCCGCGTACTGCCGCACCAGCGACAGCATCGACGGAATCAGCCCGCGCACGTCGCCGCGGCGCCACTGGAACGCATAGGGCAGCGGCGACAACGCGGGCTTGCTCGCCAGTCGCACCAACGCCGCGTCCGTGTGCGCGGCGGCCCAATCGGCAGGCAGGAAGCCGATGCCGACGCCTTCGCCCAGCATGCCGGCCACCGCACTCCAGTTGTTGCACGTGATACGGCGCGCATGGTTGACGCCGGTCGCCAGCAACCACTCGTCCAGGATGTGCGTCGTACCGGCGCCGGCGGGCAACGTGACGAGCGGGTGTCGTTCCAGCAACGCGGGCGTCAACGTGCGCGCGCTGCCGACCAGTCGCTCCGACGCCATCCACGCGAACCGCGCTTCCGCCACCGGCTGCGACAGCACGCTGCTGCGCGACGACCGGCCGGCGATCACCGCGAAGTCGAGCTCACCCGCATCGACCTTGGCTTCGAGCACGGCGCCGACGTCGACGTACGGCTCCAGCTTCAATTGCGGATGCAATTTCTGGACGGCCGCCACGAAGCGCGGCAGCCACGTCAGCGCCGACAGTTCGCCGACGCCGAAGCGCAGGCGGCCGGTCAAGCCCTTGTCTTGCGCGAACGCATCCTGCAGCGCAGCCACGGATTCCAGCACCCGGATCGCGGCGGGCAGCAACGTCTCGCCATCTTCCGTCAATACGGCTCGATGGCCGCTGCGGTCGAACAGCACGCGCCCCGTGGCCTGCTCCAGCTCGTTGATGCGCTTGGACAGCGACGACACCGACAGATGCAGCCGTTGCGCCGCGGTCGAGAAGTTGGCGCAGGTCGCCGCCCAGTAGAACGCGTCGAGCTGCTTGAGAGTCGGAGTAGCCATTGTCTTTCGCTTTTATAGAACGAGATCGTTTGAATATTATCGCTTTTATTCGATGATGCAGCTACCTAGAATGGCAGCGTCGTTTCACGGAAACTCATTGATGACCACCGTTACTTCTCGAATCGCGGAAGCGCGTCAACCTGCGTCCGGCGCCAGCGTGTCGCCCCGTGCCTTGCGGAACGTGCTGAGCCTGCACGACTTCGAGGCCCGGGCGCGGCGGATCTTGCCGCGCCCGATCTTCGGCTACGTCAGCGGTGCGGCGGAGGACAACCGCACGCGCGACGACAACCGTGCCGTGTTCGACGAGTACGGGTTGCTGACGCGCGTACTGCGTGACGTTTCCCAGCGGCAACAGACGGTCGAATTGTTCGGTCAGCGTTTTGCGTCGCCTTTCGGCATCGCGCCGATGGGGATCCATGCGCTGTCGGCCTATCGCGGCGATATCGTGCTGGCGCGCGCAGCGAAGGCGGCCGGGATCGTGTCGATCATGAGCGGCTCGTCGCTCATTCCGTTGGAAGACGTTGCCGAGGCTGCGCCGGGAACGTGGTTTCAGGCGTACATTCCGGGCGATCATGCCCGCATCAGCGCGCTGCTCGAACGCGTGGCGCGGGCCGGCTACCGGACGCTCGTGATCACGGTCGACATCCCCGTGTCCGCCAATCGCGAAAACAACGTCCGTGCGGGATTCTCGACTCCGCTGCGCCCCAGCCTGCGTCTTTGCTGGGATGGGCTGACGCGGCCGCGCTGGCTGCTGGGCACCTTCGCCCGGACGTTGCTCGCGCACGGCATGCCGCATTTCGAGAACTCCTTCGCCACGCGCGGCGCGCCGATCCTCTCCGCCAACGTGCTGCGGGACTTCTCCGCACGCGACCATCTCAACTGGGAACACCTGACGCGAATTCGACAGCAATGGAAGGGCGAGCTGGTGATCAAGGGCATCCTCAGCGTGGACGATGCCGTCATCGCGCGCGAGGCGGGCGCGGACGGGGTCATTCTGTCCAATCATGGCGGTCGCCAACTCGACGGCGCTACGTCGCCGATGCGGATCCTGCGGGACGTGGTGCAAGCCGTGGGCAGCGAGTATCCGGTGATGGTCGACAGCGGTTTTCGGCGGGGGGCGGACGTGCTCAAGGCGCTGGCGCTGGGCGCGCGCATGGTGTTCGTGGGACGCCCGTTCAATTATGCGGCTGCCGTCGCGGGTGAGGCCGGCGTGACGCATGCGATCCGGCTGCTGCAGGAAGAGATCGATCGCAACATGGCGATGGTGGGCGCGAACGGCTGCGGCGAGCTCACGTCCGACATGCTGGTCCGCAGGCGCTGACCGCAGCATCGTTATCGCTGTCATGGAAACGTCTTTGCTGTAACCATATGTAATTGACCGGGCCGGAACGGGACCGGTCATCCGCTTGACATTGGGCGGAGCTGTAATGCCGGGGCGCCGACGATCGTCGGCACGAGACATTCGATCGACTGGCACGGACCCTCGACGCAGCGCGACACGGCCTGACGAAGCCTCGATCATGTCAGACGATATCCGTCTCCCTCCATGTCATGAGGAATCCTATGAAACACTGCAACGTCAAGCGCGTGCTCCGGCTCGGAGCCGTCATGTCCGCCGTGCTTCTTGCGTCACCGGCTCGCGCCGATGGTTTCGGCGCCGCCGATGCCGCCCGCGTGCCGAGCGGTCAGTTCGTCACGCCGCTGGCCGTGCGCGGCGCGGTCCAGCAGTTTCTGAATCCGGGCTTGCCTGCCTACCCGCATTTCGTCGCGGGCGAAGCGGTGCGCTCGCAACTGAGCCCGGACGGCAAGACGCTGGCGATCATCACCGCCGGACAGAATTCGCTGTACCGGCCGGACGGCACGGTCGACACCGCGAACTCGACGCAATACATCTTCCTGTACGACGTTTCGGGCGCGAACAAGGCCCGCCCCGCGCTGAAGCAGGTGCTCCAGCAGACCAACGCGTTCGTCGGCCTGGCCTTTTCGCACGACGGCAGCAAGCTCTACGCGACGGGCGGCAGCGACGACGCGGTTTACGTCTACGCCCGGCAAGGCGGCGCATGGGCGCTGTCGGGCACGATCGCGCTCGGCCACAACGGCAAGGGCGTCGGCATTCGCGTCCAGCCGAACGCGGCCGGTCTCGCGCTGTCGTCCGACGGCAAGACGCTCGTCGTCGCGAACAATTACAACGATTCGATCAGCGTGATCGATACCGCGACCAACAGCGTGCGTTACGAGCACGACCTGCGTCCGTTCTTCTCCGGCAACGAAGGACGGAACGGCGAAGCCGGCGGCACCTTTCCGTTCGCGGTGGTCGTCAAGGGCAACGGTGTCGCGTACGTGTCGTCGGATCGCGATCGCGAAATCGTCGCGATCGATATCGCGTCGCCGTCCCACGGCCGCCTGATCAAGCGCATCAAGCTGGACGGCAGCGCGCTCGGCATGACGCTCGACGCGTCGCAATCGATGCTGTTCGTCGCGCAGGACAACGCCGACCAGGTCGCGGTGATCGATACGAACAGCAATGCGGTCGTGACCCGGATCGACGCGCGTGCGCCGGCCGGCGTGCTGGCGCATGGCCAGGCGCACACCGGTGCGGCGACGTACTCGGTCACGCTGTCGCGCGACGGCCGCACGCTTTACGCGACCAACGCCGGCGCGAATGAGATCGCCGTCATCCCGCTCGTCGGCCCGCGCGCATATCGCGTCACCGGACTGATCCCGACCGCCTTCGAGCCGCATGACGTGACGTTCAGCGCCGACGGTACGTGGATGTATGTGGTCAACGGCAAGAGTGCGACCGGCCCGAATCCGGACCATCTGTTCGGTGCGACCCCGGCGCAGGCCGCCGCGTCGCGCGCGTCGAACGAGTACCAGTTCCAGCTCGAGCGCGCGTCGCTCGTGAGCGCGCCGGTGCCGGCGGCCAACGAGTTGCCGAAGCTGACGCAGCAGGCCGCGCGCAACAACTTCTATCGTCCGGAGGAAAACGCCCAGGACAATGAAGTGATGGGTTTCCTGCGTCGCCACATCAAGCATGTGATCTACGTCGTCAAGGAAAACCGCACGTTCGACCAGGTGCTCGGCGACATCGGCAATGGCGCCAACGGCGACCCGCGGCTGGCCCAGTTCGGCCGGAGCATCACGCCGAACTTCCATCGCCTGGCGAGCCAGTTCGTGACGCTCGACAATTTCATGAACCCGGGCGACGGCAGCATGGACGGCTGGTCGTGGGCGCTCCAGGGGCGGGTCACCAACACCGAGACGATTACCCAGCAGATCAACTACGCGGCGGTCAACCGCGGCCTGTCCTATGAGAGCGAGGGCTCGAACCGCAACGTGCCGGTCAACTGGGATACGGTGCAGCAACGCGATGCGGCGGCGGGCCCGGCCGGCAGCACGAACTACAGCAATGCCGCCGCCGGCCTTCCGGGCGGCGCGGCAAACCTGCTGCTGGGCACCGGCAATCACGCGTCGTCCGATGCGCCGTTCGGCCGCCAGCGAGGCTATATCTTCGACGCGGTGCTCGCCGCCGGCGGCACGGTCCGCAATTACGGCTTCCTCGTGAACAACATCGGCAGCATCGGCACGGCCGCGAGCCCGATCACGGATCCGCGCGCGGCAGGCGTCGTCCAGGTTGCCGCGCTCGATCCGAGGCTCGCGTCGATGACCGATGTGTACTTCCGCGGCTTCGACCAGACCTATCCGGATCAGTGGCGTCTGAACGAGTGGAAGCACGAGTTCGACCAGTACGTCGCGGGAGGCAACCTGCCGACGCTGTCGCTGGTGCGTCTGTCCCACGATCACATGGGGGCGTTCGGCACGGCGTTCGCCGGCGTGAACACGCCGGAAACGCAGCAGGCGGACAATGATCTGGCGGTCGGCCGGCTCGTCGAGGTCGTCGCGAAGAGCCCGTATGCGAACGACACGCTGATCGTCGTGACCGAGGACGACGTGCAGGACGGTCCCGATCACGTGGATTCGCACCGCGGGCCCGCGTACATCATCGGGCCGTACGTGAAGCAGGGCGCGGTGATCAAGACGCGTTACAGCCAGGTCAACGCGCTGCGCACGATCGAGGACGTGCTCGGCACGCAGCACATGAACCTGAACACCGCGTACCAGCGCCCGATGACTGACGTGTTCGACGTGCACGGTCCGGCTTCGTGGGGCTATACGGCCGTCGCATCGACGGTGCTGAAGACCACCGGCCTGCAACTGGCCCAGGGAACGGACGCGAGCGTGCAATACGCGGCCGGGTCGGACGTCACGCCGAAGCATGACGCGGCGTATTGGGCGAAGGTAACGGCGAAGTTCAACTTCGACGATGCCGACGAGGTGCCGGCGGATCAGTTCAACCGCGTGCTGTGGAAGGGCATGATGGGCTCGAAGCCGTATCCGAAGCTCAAGGGTCGCACGCAGAAGGTGGCGAGCCGCGACGACGACTGATCGTTTGATCGGCTACGCGTTCTCCTCCTATATATAGAGGGCGCGTCAACGCAAAAGCCCCCGTGCGCGGCAGCGCACGGGGGCTTTTGAATTTATTTCGCGAACCCCCTTGCGCTTGGCGCGGGAGGTGCCTAGAATCACGCCTCTTTCGCGCTGACGGCAACGCGGCGCGGAAGGGGGAAGGAAGATGAACCCCGCAGTCGCAACGAGCTAGTAAAAAAGTTGTTGACGAGCTGCGAAACAGTGTTCATAATTTCGCTTCTCTGCTGCTGACAACGCAGCGCTGCTGAGAAAGACGGTTTTCTCGCGGACACGTTCTTTAAAAATTAACAGCCGATAAGTGTGGGCGCTTGATGACAGCGAGCCGATCGTCAGATCGGATTAGCAAAAGTATCAAGAGTCTCACACTAAAGTAAGTCAGGTTTATGAAGCAATTCATATTCCTGTCAGCTTTGAGTGAGCGACCGGTTCTACGGAACCGAAAACAGTAACAGGTTTGAACTGAAGAGTTTGATCCTGGCTCAGATTGAACGCTGGCGGCATGCCTTACACATGCAAGTCGAACGGCAGCACGGGCTTCGGCCTGGTGGCGAGTGGCGAACGGGTGAGTAATACATCGGAACATGTCCTGTAGTGGGGGATAGCCCGGCGAAAGCCGGATTAATACCGCATACGATCCACGGATGAAAGCGGGGGACCTTCGGGCCTCGCGCTATAGGGTTGGCCGATGGCTGATTAGCTAGTTGGTGGGGTAAAGGCCTACCAAGGCGACGATCAGTAGCTGGTCTGAGAGGACGACCAGCCACACTGGGACTGAGACACGGCCCAGACTCCTACGGGAGGCAGCAGTGGGGAATTTTGGACAATGGGGGCAACCCTGATCCAGCAATGCCGCGTGTGTGAAGAAGGCCTTCGGGTTGTAAAGCACTTTTGTCCGGAAAGAAATCCCTGGTCCTAATACGATCGGGGGATGACGGTACCGGAAGAATAAGCACCGGCTAACTACGTGCCAGCAGCCGCGGTAATACGTAGGGTGCGAGCGTTAATCGGAATTACTGGGCGTAAAGCGTGCGCAGGCGGTTCGCTAAGACCGATGTGAAATCCCCGGGCTCAACCTGGGAACTGCATTGGTGACTGGCGGGCTAGAGTATGGCAGAGGGGGGTAGAATTCCACGTGTAGCAGTGAAATGCGTAGAGATGTGGAGGAATACCGATGGCGAAGGCAGCCCCCTGGGCCAATACTGACGCTCATGCACGAAAGCGTGGGGAGCAAACAGGATTAGATACCCTGGTAGTCCACGCCCTAAACGATGTCAACTAGTTGTTGGGGATTCATTTCCTTAGTAACGTAGCTAACGCGTGAAGTTGACCGCCTGGGGAGTACGGTCGCAAGATTAAAACTCAAAGGAATTGACGGGGACCCGCACAAGCGGTGGATGATGTGGATTAATTCGATGCAACGCGAAAAACCTTACCTACCCTTGACATGGTCGGAATCCTGAAGAGATTCGGGAGTGCTCGAAAGAGAACCGGCGCACAGGTGCTGCATGGCTGTCGTCAGCTCGTGTCGTGAGATGTTGGGTTAAGTCCCGCAACGAGCGCAACCCTTGTCCTTAGTTGCTACGCAAGAGCACTCTAAGGAGACTGCCGGTGACAAACCGGAGGAAGGTGGGGATGACGTCAAGTCCTCATGGCCCTTATGGGTAGGGCTTCACACGTCATACAATGGTCGGAACAGAGGGTCGCCAACCCGCGAGGGGGAGCTAATCCCAGAAAACCGATCGTAGTCCGGATTGCACTCTGCAACTCGAGTGCATGAAGCTGGAATCGCTAGTAATCGCGGATCAGCATGCCGCGGTGAATACGTTCCCGGGTCTTGTACACACCGCCCGTCACACCATGGGAGTGGGTTTTACCAGAAGTGGCTAGTCTAACCGCAAGGAGGACGGTCACCACGGTAGGATTCATGACTGGGGTGAAGTCGTAACAAGGTAGCCGTATCGGAAGGTGCGGCTGGATCACCTCCTTTCCAGAGCTATCTCGCACAAGTTGAGCGCTCACGCTTATCGGCTGTAAATTAGGACAGACTCAGGGGTCTGTAGCTCAGTCGGTTAGAGCACCGTCTTGATAAGGCGGGGGTCGTTGGTTCGAATCCAACCAGACCCACCATTGTCTGACGTGGAAACCTGAGAGTCTCTGTACACATGGGGGCATAGCTCAGCTGGGAGAGCACCTGCTTTGCAAGCAGGGGGTCGTCGGTTCGATCCCGTCTGCCTCCACCACAATCTTCAATGCGAAGTGCTTGGTTCGAAAGCGAACCGAGGATTTGGCATTGGCGATTGAGCCAGTCAGAGTGATGCAGGTAACTGTATCGGCTGTCGTTCTTTAACAATCTGGAAGAAGTAAGTAATTTGGATAGCGCAAGCGTCTTTGAGATGGACGTGGAAACTATCCGGGTTGTGATTGTATCGATGTATCTCAAGATGATTCGAACTTCATGTTCGGCTCAATTGGAATACGGCACAACGCGAGAACTCAACCTGTAACGAGACAGACTCGTTATAGGGTCAAGCGAACAAGTGCATGTGGTGGATGCCTTGGCGATCACAGGCGATGAAGGACGCGGTAGCCTGCGAAAAGCTACGGGGAGCTGGCAAACAAGCTTTGATCCGTAGATGTCCGAATGGGGAAACCCACTCCGTATGGAGTATCCATGGCTGAATACATAGGCCATGCGAAGCGAACGCGGTGAACTGAAACATCTAAGTAACCGCAGGAAAAGAAATCAACCGAGATTCCCAAAGTAGTGGCGAGCGAAATGGGATGAGCCTTGTACTCTTTATTTGTATTGTTAGCCGAACGCTCTGGAAAGTGCGGCCATAGCAGGTGATAGCCCTGTAGGCGAAAACAGTATGAAAGAACTAGGTGTACGACAAGTAGGGCGGGACACGTGAAATCCTGTCTGAAGATGGGGGGACCATCCTCCAAGGCTAAATACTCGTGATCGACCGATAGTGAACCAGTACCGTGAGGGAAAGGCGAAAAGAACCCCGGGAGGGGAGTGAAATAGATCCTGAAACCGCATGCATACAAACAGTCGGAGCCTCGTAAGGGGTGACGGCGTACCTTTTGTATAATGGGTCAGCGACTTACGTTCAGTAGCAAGCTTAACCGTATAGGGCAGGCGTAGCGAAAGCGAGTCCGAATAGGGCGTTCAGTTGCTGGGCGTAGACCCGAAACCAGGTGATCTATCCATGGCCAGGATGAAGGTGCGGTAACACGTACTGGAGGTCCGAACCCACTAACGTTGAAAAGTTAGGGGATGAGCTGTGGATAGGGGTGAAAGGCTAAACAAACCTGGAAATAGCTGGTTCTCTCCGAAAACTATTTAGGTAGTGCCTCGTGTCTCACCTTCGGGGGTAGAGCACTGTCATGGTTGGGGGGTCTATTGCAGATTACCCCGCCATAGCAAACTCCGAATACCGAAGAGTGCAATCACGGGAGACAGACATCGGGTGCTAACGTCCGGTGTCAAGAGGGAAACAACCCAGACCGCCAGCTAAGGTCCCCAAATATGGCTAAGTGGGAAACGAAGTGGGAAGGCTAAAACAGTCAGGAGGTTGGCTTAGAAGCAGCCACCCTTTAAAGAAAGCGTAATAGCTCACTGATCGAGTCGTCCTGCGCGGAAGATGTAACGGGGCTAAGCCATATACCGAAGCTGCGGATGCGTGCACTCCTTCAAGTGCACCGAGCTTGTCGCCACGCAGTGGCGACAAAGCACCCAACAATGATCGTTGCGGTGTGATGAGCGGTGGATTTGAAGGAGTGTACGCATGGTAGGAGAGCGTTCCGTAAGCCTGCGAAGGTGCCTTGTAAAGGGTGCTGGAGGTATCGGAAGTGCGAATGCTGACATGAGTAGCGATAAAGGGGGTGAAAGGCCCCCTCGCCGTAAGCCCAAGGTTTCCTACGCAACGTTCATCGGCGTAGGGTGAGTCGGCCCCTAAGGCGAGGCAGAAATGCGTAGCTGATGGGAAGCAGGTCAATATTCCTGCACCGTCGTTAGATGCGATGGGGGGACGGATCGCGGAAGGTTGTCCGGGTGTTGGAAGTCCCGGTCGCTGCATTGGAGAAGGCGCTTAGGCAAATCCGGGCGCAGGATTCAAGGGTGTGGCGCGAGCGCTCTAGGGCGCGAAGCAATTGGAAGTGGTTCCAAGAAAAGCCTCTAAGCTTCAGTCTAACGATGACCGTACCGCAAACCGACACAGGTGGGCGAGATGAGTATTCTAAGGCGCTTGAGAGAACTCGGGAGAAGGAACTCGGCAAATTGGTACCGTAACTTCGGGATAAGGTACGCCCTTGTAGCTTGACTGGCCTGCGCCAGGAGGGTGAAG
Organism: Burkholderia cepacia; assembly: GCF_001718835.1. Taxonomy (NCBI): domain Bacteria; kingdom Pseudomonadati; phylum Pseudomonadota; class Betaproteobacteria; order Burkholderiales; family Burkholderiaceae; genus Burkholderia; species Burkholderia cepacia. The sequence goes on from NZ_CP013444.1 coordinate 116,848, forward strand.
GGGTTGCAATAAACTGGTGGCTGCGACTGTTTAATAAAAACACAGCACTCTGCAAACACGAAAGTGGACGTATAGGGTGTGACGCCTGCCCGGTGCCGGAAGATTAAATGATGGGGTGCAAGCTCTTGATTGAAGTCCCGGTAAACGGCGGCCGTAACTATAACGGTCCTAAGGTAGCGAAATTCCTTGTCGGGTAAGTTCCGACCTGCACGAATGGCGTAACGATGGCCACACTGTCTCCTCCCGAGACTCAGCGAAGTTGAAGTGTTTGTGATGATGCAATCTACCCGCGGCTAGACGGAAAGACCCCATGAACCTTTACTGTAGCTTTGCATTGGACTTTGAACCGATCTGTGTAGGATAGGTGGGAGGCTATGAAACCGGAACGCCAGTTTCGGTGGAGCCGTCCTTGAAATACCACCCTGGTTTGTTTGAGGTTCTAACCTTGGCCCGTGATCCGGGTCGGGGACAGTGCATGGTAGGCAGTTTGACTGGGGCGGTCTCCTCCCAAAGCGTAACGGAGGAGTACGAAGGTACGCTAGGTACGGTCGGAAATCGTGCTGATAGTGCAATGGCATAAGCGTGCTTAACTGCGAGACCGACAAGTCGAGCAGGTGCGAAAGCAGGTCATAGTGATCCGGTGGTTCTGTATGGAAGGGCCATCGCTCAACGGATAAAAGGTACTCTGGGGATAACAGGCTGATACCGCCCAAGAGTTCATATCGACGGCGGTGTTTGGCACCTCGATGTCGGCTCATCTCATCCTGGGGCTGTAGCCGGTCCCAAGGGTATGGCTGTTCGCCATTTAAAGAGGTACGTGAGCTGGGTTTAAAACGTCGTGAGACAGTTTGGTCCCTATCTGCCGTGGGCGTTGGATATTTGAAGGGGGCTGCTCCTAGTACGAGAGGACCGGAGTGGACGAACCTCTGGTGTACCGGTTGTCACGCCAGTGGCATCGCCGGGTAGCTATGTTCGGAAGAGATAACCGCTGAAAGCATCTAAGCGGGAAACTCGCCTTAAGATGAGATATCCCTGGGGACTAGATCCCCTTGAAGGGTCGTTCGAGACCAGGACGTTGATAGGTCAGGTGTGTAAGCGCAGTAATGCGTTCAGCTAACTGATACTAATTGCCCGTAAGGCTTGATCCTATAACAAGTCTGTTTCGCGCTACAGAGCGCGTCGGACGGTTGGATTCTCGTGTGTGATACACACAACCTAATTACTGCTTCTTCCAAGATTGGTTGTGCTGCGAAGCCAGCACAACAACCCTCTTTGCCTGATGACCATAGCGAGTCGGTCCCACCCCTTCCCATCCCGAACAGGACCGTGAAACGACTCTACGCCGATGATAGTGCGGATTCCCGTGTGAAAGTAGGTAATCGTCAGGCTCCCTAAGCCAGAAACCCCCGCCCAAAAGGCGGGGGTTTTTGCATTTCCGGCGATGGAAATGGCACCGGGCGCGCCGGTGCGCGAAAACGTCACTCATCACCTCGCCCGAGGCTGGTTGACCTTACCCCGCCAATATGCAGCGCCGGAAAGTGACCGCCGCGGCGCTCGGCGTTCATCCGGACACGCTGGATCACCGTCGCGAGCGGATCGAAAACATCCTGGGCGCCAGGCTCGATCACACGGCATGGATCGCGAAGCTGGAAATCGCGTTGAAGCTTAAAGGGGCCGGCGAACGGAGCCGGTGAGCACGCGTGGAAATTCGGCCGCGCGTGCGTCAGGCCGCTGACGCACGCGCGTGCTGCCGTCAGTTCACGCCGGCAGCGCTCCATGCGCGCGCAACCGTTGCGCTCTCAACCGAATTCGCGCCGTACAGGTCGTTCGCCGCCTGGATCGATGCACGCCGCGCGTTCGGGTAGCTGGAGTTGGCGTTCAGATACACGGTCAGCGTCCGGTACCAGATCTTGCCGGCTTTCTCGCGGCCCAACCCGGTGAAGGTCGTGTCGCCGTTGCAGACCAGCTGGCTCCTCGACAGTCCGGTATCGGTCGACGGCACCGTCGGGCCTTCGGCCAGCAGGTAGAAAAGGCGGTTGCCGACGCCCGACGTGAAATGCGGATCGTGGCGCGGATTCGACCACGAGAATCCACCGGACGGGTAACAGCTGAACGACCGGCCATCGAGGTCCTGCTTGTACATCTTGCGCAGGCCGCCGCTCACCACGCGCGCACCGATCACGTAGTTGCCGGGATCGTTCGGGTTGTTCGCGTAGAACTTGACGAGCGTGCCGAAAATGTCGGAAGTCGATTCGTTCAGCCCACCCGCGTCGCCCGAATAGTTCAGGTTGGCCGTGGCCTCGGTCACGCCGTGGCTCATTTCGTGTCCGGCCACGTCGACCGACACGACCGGCTTCGGCAGACGGGTGCCAGGTTCACCGTCGCCGTACACCATCATGCGCGTGTCCCCCAGCCACGCCGCGTTCGCGCCGGTCGTGCCGCTGCCGGTGTCGAACACCACGTGCGCGAAACTCTTCACGCCGCGCCCGTCGTTGAAGATGCCGTTGCGGTTGTGCGTCGTCTTGTAGTAATCCCAAGTTAACGCCAGACCGTAATCGATGTCGGCGGCGACGGTCTGCCGGTCGGTGGTCGCGTTGTTGCCCCACACGTTCGTGCTGCTCGTGAAGATCGGCAGGTCAGTGGATTGCGCGACATCGTCCGAGGACAGGCCGCGGCCGTCGTACACGGAGCCGCCGCCGCGATTCGGATCGAGCATCCGGTACGCGTTCGTGCCTGTCTGGTCGGTGGTCAGCGTCAGGTTGCCGTAGTACAGCGAGCGGCCGGTGCCGGTCGCGGCGGCGGTCTTGATCAGGTCCTGCGCATCGAGCACGGCGCCCGTGCGGGCGTCGACGTAGTACAGCACCGCATCGCCGTGCACGTCGTTCGACTTGCCGTATACGCGCACCGCGTAGGCCAGCGTCGGCGCGGTGTCGCGCGCGAACACGACGAGCTCCGGCCCTTCGACGCGGCGCACCTGCGCACCGAAGCGCGTGGAAGCGGCACGCCGGGCCACGGCTGCGCCCACGTCGGGCGCGTTGCGCACCACGAAGCGGTCGCCGATCTTGCCGATCTTGCCGGCAAGATCGATCGGCACGGACTGGGTCACGCTCGCCTGCTTCAGCTGCCCCTTGCTCGAATGGACGACCACGTCACCGCCGATCACGGGCAGGCCCGCGTAGAAGCGGTCGAAGCGCACGTGCTCGGTGCCGTCGGGGTCGACGATCACGTCGCGTACCTCGAATTGATCGCCGTCCGTCGGCACGTTCGTCTTCGCGAACTTGAGCGTGCGCGCGGCACTGCCGGCGGCCAGGTTGAAGCTGGACGGGTTCTGCTGGATCAGTTGCAGCGCCCGGTCGACTGTGGCCTGCTGGTCGCCGGCTTGCGCAAATGCGCTGAAGCTGGCAAGGGAAATCGCGGCGACCGACAGCAGGCGAGACAGTTTCTTCATGTAATCCTCCAGATAATGAATGCGCAATTATTGAAAGTTTATTGAATGCAACCACTAAGCAAGAGAGGTACTGTGAACTGCAAAGCCATGCTAGGAGGTGAAATTAATATTTACAAGATAATTGCAAATAAATTAACTTTTGATTGTGTTGGCATGAATCGAGTCGGGAATTGGTGAGAAATATGAAATGATCCTGTGCGGCTCGGTCTGAGGAAAATCCGCGGCATGCGTGGCGGCTGCCGCGTTTTATTTCATTGGCTATTCAATTGGATTATTGATGGCGTTAATCTGAATATTCAGACGGCTCGTGAGGGACGCGCGTCGATTCAGGCTGCCTGCGTTTTCGGATGAGCGGCGGAAGTTCGGCGTACAAGCCGGTATGCGAAGCGCCGCATTGTTTGGCGGGATGAAACGGCGCGGCGCGCGATGGCGCGCAAAAAAAGGCGACCGCCGCATGACGCGATGGTCGCCAGAGGCGAATACCGAGGCAGTATCCGCTGAGACACACGAGAGCCCGCGCCGGGCGCGGGCAAAGGCCCGTAGGTTGCCGGCCGGGAAGCGGCCCGGCTAGCTGCTACGACGGAAACGTGACGAGGTAAGTGAGCTGCTGATCCTCCACCAGCGCTTCGACCTTCTGCTTCTGCCCGAGCACGGCAATCGCGTTGCCAATTTGAGTCAGCAAAGCGGTATCGGTAGGCTTGACGTTGACAACGGCGTTGCCGTCGTCGCTATTGAACATGAATTGAAAGAACTCCGGTCCATTGCTTCCGGAAAACGTATAAGCGACTTGAATGGACTTGACCTGTACCAACCCGCCTGCGGCTTTCGCGCGTGCGCGGATTTCGTCGAATTGATTGGTAGACGTGGCGATATTCCTTTGTTCAACGGTGAATGAAAAAAAGATGCCGTGGCCGAGCTTTGCTCTTGTGGTGCGGGTGACTGGATGGTTGGCTCGCCCAAATCGAATTCTAGGAATTAGAAGGCTCGCCGTCTCCTGACAGTTCTATTGGGTAGGCGCTTTTTGAAGCGATGCAATCGCGGTAATGCTCGCGCGCTGAAACGGGGCGGTTTCAAGGGCGAAGTGCAACACCTCGCGGGTTACTGAACGGGAAGCCGGTCTATGGGGTTAGCCAGGACTTGGGCAAGGATTTCCAGAGGGGTGTGCCAGTTCAGTGTGGCGCGCGGTCGGGTATTGAGTTTGTCGGCAATGGCGTCGAGGTCATCTTGAGAGTAGACGGACAAATCAGTGCCTTTTGGCAGGTACTGCCGCAGCAGGCCGTTGGTGTTTTCGCAGGTGCCGCGTTGCCAAGGGCTGTGCGGATCACAGAAATAGACGCGCACATTGGTCGCGGCGCTCAGTTCGGCGTGTCGCGCCATCTCGCGACCTTGATCGTAGGTCAGCGTCTGGCGCAGCGGTTCGACGAGCGATTGCAGCTTGGTCGTGAACGCGGCCAGCGCCGAAGCGGCCGTCGCGTCGGGCATCTTCGCCAGCAGGACGGCGCGGCTCATGCGTTCGACCAACACGGCCACCGACGATTTGTTCTCGGCACCCTTGATAAGGTCGCCCTCCCAATGGCCCGGCATGAGGCGATCATCGATTTCGGGCGGACGCACGTGGATGCTGATCATGTCGGGAATCGTCGCGCGCCGATCGGCGCCACGCGATCGCGGCAGGCGTTTGTTGCGATGCTGGCGCAGGCAGGCAATCAGTTCGCGGCGCAACTCGCCGCGAGGCTGGGCGTAGATGGCGTTGTAAATCGTTTCGTGGGACACGTGCAGGCTCGGGTCGTCGGGAAAGACACGCTTCAGAGTACCGGCGATTTCCTGCGGCGACCACTGACGTTCGCAAAGCAAGCGACGAACGAGGCCCCAAAGGATCGAATCTGGTGCGAGCTTCGGATCCGGCCGTCCAGCCTGTCGGCGCGCGTCGCGAGATGCCTGCGCGGCGCGCGGGCAGTACAGGCCGTTGGATTGGGTATTGCGGGCCAACTCGCGACTGAGCGTCGACGGCGCGCGCTTGAGCTTGCGGGCGATCGCCCGCAAGCTCAAGCCTTCGTCCCGCCAGAAATCGATTCGCATACGTTCTTCAGGTTGCAGTTGTTGGTACGTTCTCTTTGCCATTCGCGGACATTACCGGATGGCGAGAGTGTTGCACTTCAGATTTGAGGCCGCCCGGATCAAAGCGCGAAATTGATTCGTGATCTTAAACGACCGGCTCGGCGTCGGTATCGGTATCGGTATCGGCGTCAGGCGCCGGTTTCCGTGCCGGCGTCGCCCTCTTCGGTTCGCTCGAGCCTAAACTGAAAGGGCGCCCGTGCTCATCCGGGAAAAGATCATGCGAATGCGTCGTGCTCATTCATCTGCTCAATTTCCCCCTCGAGAGGTCGAAGCCATCGAGGGGGAACGGAGCTTCAGGTCACTCGCGGATGCGATCCCCCATATCGTGTGGACGGCCGATCCGGACGGCTGGGTCGACTACATGAACTGCCGGGGGCTCAGCTATGGCGGCGTCACGCTCGAGCAGGCCCAGGCGCAGGGCTGGGAATCCTTCCTTCACCCGGACGATTTGCAACTCGCGATCGATACGTGGACGCGCGCGATCCGGAGCGGCGTCGAGTTCGAGATCGAATATCGGCTGAGACGGGCTTCCGACGGCGCTTATCGATGGTTTCTCTGTCGCGCGTTGCCGTTCCGGGATCACGACGGAAAGATCGTCAAGTGGTTCGGCACCGAGACCGATATCGAAGACCTGAAGCAGGCGAGGGCCGCCGCGGAGCGCGCGAACCGCGCGAAGTCCGATTTCCTGTCCAGCATGAGCCACGAGCTGCGCAGCCCGCTCAACGCGATCCTCGGCTTCGCGCAGCTCATGGCGTCCGATTCGCCGCCGCCGACGCCGTCGCAGCAGGCGAGCATCGACCAGATCCTGCGGGCGGGATGGCATCTGCTCGAGTTGATCAACGACGTGCTCGACCTGGCGAAAATCGAATCCGGGCAAGTCGCGATCGCGCCGGAAGCCGTTGCGTTGAGTGACGCCTTGCGCGAATGCGAATCGATGATCGAGCCGCAGGCGCGGCAACGCGGCATTCGTGTGAGCTTTCCCGATGTCGAACCGCATTGCCATGTTCGCGCGGACCGGACGCGCTTCAGGCAGATCCTGCTCAACCTGCTGTCGAATGCAATCAAATACAACCGGGCGTCGGGCGCGGTCGACGTCGATTGCGACCTGCGCGCGCCCGGCCGGATTCGCGTCAGCGTGCGCGACACGGGCCCGGGCTTGTCGCAGGGGCAGTTGGCCCAGCTCTTCCAGCCGTTCAATCGCCTGGGACAGGACGCCGGCGGCGAGGAGGGCACGGGCATCGGGCTGGTCGTCGCGAAGCGGCTGACGGAACTGATGGGGGGCGTCATCGGCGCCGACAGCACCATCGGGAAGGGCAGCGTGTTCTGGATCGAGCTCGATGCGGCGTCCGCCCCGGAAGCCGCCGCGCTGGGCGACGCCGGGCCTGCCGCGTCAGCCGAACGCGCGACTGCCGAGACGGCCGCCGAGGCGCCCGCTCATACCGTGCTCTACATCGAGGACAATGCGGCCAACCGGACGCTGGTCGAGCAACTGCTCGCGCGGCGCGCGGACCTGCGCATGCTCAGCGCGGCGACCGGGCAACTCGGCGTGGCGCTGGCGCGCAGCGCGCTGCCGCGGGTGATCCTGATGGACATCAACCTGCCCGACATCAGCGGCGTCGACGCGCTGGGCCTGTTGCGCAGCCAGCCCGAAACGGCGGGGATTCCGGTCGTGGCGCTCAGTTCGAATGCGATGCCGCGCGACATCGACCAGGGCCTGAAGGCGGGCTTCTTCCGCTATCTGACGAAGCCGATCCGGATCGAGCCTTTCATGCATGCGCTGGCCGAAGCGATTGCGTTTGCGGAAGGAAAGCGATGATGCGGGGCTGCGCACCATGATCGATTCGTCAGCCATCCTCGACGCCAGGATTCTGGTCGTCGACGATCTGGAGGCCAATATCCTGTTGCTCGCGCAGATTCTGCATCGGGCGGGCTATACGCATGTCGCGTCGACGACGGATGCCGGCGCCGTGTGCGAGCTGCACCGCCGGAACGGCTACGACCTGATCCTGCTCGATCTCCAGATGCCCGGCATCGACGGCTTTCAGGTGATGGAGAGCCTGAAGGAGATCGAGGCGGACAGCTATCTGCCGGTCATCGTGATTACCGCCCAGCCGACCCATAAATTGCGCGCATTGCAGGCCGGTGCGAAGGACTTCATCAGCAAGCCGTTCGATCTGGCCGAAGTGCTGATGCGGGTTCACAACATGCTGGAAGTGCGCCTGCTGCATCGGGCGTTGCGCGACTACGGCAAGGCGCTCGAACAGAAGGTGCGCGAAGTGGAGGCGAGCCGCGAGCTGATTCGCGAACAGAGCGACGAGCTGAAGGGCCTGTATGCGAAGGTCGTGGCCGAGCAGAAGGTCTCCGAACGGCTGCTGCTCAACATGCTGCCTTCTCCGATCGCCGAGCGCCTGAAGGCCCATGTCGACGACATCGCCGACAGTTTCCCGGAAGTGATCGCGGACCGGTTTCCCGAGGTGTCGGTGTTGTTCGCGGATCTCGTCGATTTCACCTGCTTTTCGGCGGGGATGCGCCCCGAACAACTCGTCGAAATGCTCAACGAGATCTTCACCGAGTTCGATCACATCGCCGACGCGCGCGGCCTCGAGAAGATCAAGACCATCGGCGACGCGTACATGGCGGCTGCGGGGCTGCCCGTCCCGGTGGCCGACCACGCGGAGCGGGCCGCGCATATGGCGCTCGACATGATCGATGCGCTGGCCCGCTTCAACGCGCTGAGACGCTGCAACCTGCAATTGCGGATCGGCATCAACAGCGGGGAGGTCGTGGCCGGCGTGATCGGGAAACGCAAGTTCATCTACGACTTGTGGGGGATGGCCGTCAACCTCGCGAGCAGGATGGAGTCGCATGGCGTGGCAGGGCGCGTGCAACTGACGGAGGCCACGCGCGAGCGGCTGGGCGATCCGTTCGTCTGCGAGGCGCGCGGCACGATCGCGGCGAAGGGAATGGGCGAGTTGCGCACGTGGTTTTTGGTCGGCCGAGCCGGCGCAGCGGCGAGTTGATGCAGCGCATTCGGACGGCTGCCGAGCGGTCAGTCCTCGTCGTCATCCTTGCACCTCCCGGCATACCGGCTCGCGACGATGGACGGCATCGCCACGGGCGCACCGCAGTCGATCGACCACGCAAGGCGCACGAACTGGGCCGCGGTCCACGCGAGCGGCGTCGCCGACGTCGTGCCGGTTCCCGGGGCGAAACCTGGCTGCCCCGACGGCGCCTGCCGATCCCAGACCTGCTCCGGCAGCATCAGCCCGTCGTTCGCGCTTGCCGCCATCGCGTCGAGGCGCGACCGCGCGAGATCGGGCCGGTTCGCGGCCAGCTCGTACTCGCCGCGCTCGCCCGCGAAGATCGGCCACGCGCGGCCGATCGTCAATCGACTGCCGGCCGGAAGGTCCATGCGCCATGCGCCGCCGTCGCGCCGCTCGCCATAGCCGTCGAAGGTGTAGCGATGCCAGAACATGCCGTTCGGCGTGGCCACGCCCAGTTGCGCGTCGATCACCGCGAGACTGTTCAGGATCACCGGATCGTCGGCCGGCTTCACGCCCAGCCTGACGAGATCGAGGAAGCTCGGGTCGACCACCGCGCGCTGGTCGATGCCGTCCGGACCGCTGTCGCTGATGGCGTACGCCGTGGCGGCATCGGGACGCCGGTCCTTGGTCAGCCGCAGGTAGTACGGCGAGCGCGAGTACGGGCCCGTGCAGGTCGCCGTCCATGATTCCACGTTGCGCTGCCACGCGTCCGCCGTGGCCGCATAGGTTGCGGCCGACGCCGCATCGCCGTTGCGGCGCGCGATATCCGCCGCGGCGACGAGGCCGGCGATCTGGGCCGCGATGGCGGCCGGCGAGTAACCCCCCTGATTCTCCCAGCGCTCCGCCGGCGTGTACGGCCCTGTCGCGACGACGAAATCGGCGGCCTTCCTGATGTGATTCAGATACGTCGGCTCGTCGAAGCGCTGCAACTGCCAGGCCAGCACGATCGGAAACGACACTTCGTCCATCTGCAGCCCGCGCCAGTACGGCGTGCCGTCGACCTGCGAGTTCTGCGGGAACGCGCCGTCGGCTTTCTGCTGCGTCATGAACAGCCAGTCCAGCGCGCGCTCGGCGGCGCGGCGGTCGCCCGCGGCGATCAGCGCGGTCGCAATCTGGTAGAGGTCCCGCGCCCAGACGAGATGGTATGGCCCGGACGGATGGTCGAGCGCTGCGCCACACGCCCAGGGCATCGAAGGCGAAGCGACAAACGCGCCGCGCCAGGTCTTGTCCTCATGCGCGGCGAGGATCATCACGGCCGCGTTGTACAGGCGGAAGTGGCCGGCCGCGCTCGCCGGCGCCGGCTCGAGCGACTGCAGGTAGCGATGCCAGCCTTCCGCATACCGGCCGGCCGTCGATGCAAATCCGTCGGCCAGTGCGCATTGCGCGTTGCTGGCCGCCTGCGCGGTGTCGCCGCCGAACCCGATCGCGAGCGTGACGTGCGTGCGCGTCATGCCGTCGAGCGGCGTCTGGCCGGTCTGCACGACATTGCCTCGCGGCGCGCACGCATAGGCACGGGTTATGCAAAAGTGCCGGCCGATGTCCTGCCAGCCGTCGCTGGCGCCGGCATAGCCGTTCGACAGGCGGGTAAAGGGCGGATTCGACGCGAACGCGGTCGCGACGTTGCCGTTGCGCGCGGTCAGCGTCGTGCCGTTCGTCTCGCCGGTCGTGTTCGTCAGCGCATTGCCGGGCGCGGGGTTCAGCAGCGCGTAGACGTGATAGGGCCGTCCGTCGAGCGATTCGAACGTGACGTCGACGAGCACCACCGGGCGTGCCGGGTCCGTTACGTACGTCGTCGTCAGCCGGTAGCGGCCGGTGTCGTCGACGTCGATCTGACGGTAGGTGAGGCCGTCCGCGTCGATCAATGTCGTCTCGTGCGTCGCATGATCGGTGACGCGTTCCGCGAAGGTCTTGCCGTCCGAGACCACGAACCGCAGGTCGCGCACGCTCGGCGTGTCGAGGCGCGGGTAATAGATCTCGTCGAGGCCGGCGCTGCCGAGCGTGAACCAGACCTTGCTTTCAAGCGTCGTCGAGGTGCCGAAGCCGTGCTTGTTCGCCGGATTCCAGCCGCCTGCCGCGCCCGGTGCGCCGGGCGCGACGCCGTGGGCTTGTGTGGAGGGGGCGCCGGCAAGTGCGGCCGACGACGCGGTAACGGGATGCCTGGAATGCATGAGATCGCCCCCTTCCGACGACGTTGTCACACTACGTCGCCGCGTGCCGTTTTGATCGGCGTGGTGACACGCTAGCGGAGCTCGTCCATCCCGTCACTGCGTTTTTTCCATGACGTGCTCGTCAGGCTCGGTGCCCCGAGATCGGCCCCGCTTCGCCGGTCAGGTTGAACACGCTGTCGATCCACGCGAGAAACGTCGAGAACGTGAAATCCGACCACTGTTGCGTGCGGAACGCCTTCATCACCGGCGTATCGGCCGGGTCCTGCTGGTTCAGCAGGTCGGCGACGAAGTTCCCGACGTCCGCGTCGATGCCGTTCTCGCGAATCACCGATCCCGTAAAGCTGACCACCGTGACCTGGTGATTCTGGATGAAGTCGTTGCGCGCCCACGGCATGAAGTAGCCGAAGTTCGGCAACGGGTTCAGCGTCTGCTTCAGCCCGTCCAGCTCCTTCCCGAACATCGCGAGCGACAGCGCGTCCTTCGTCGCGTCATCCGGCGCCGCGATCACGGCCGGCACGAACGCGCGGTAATGGTAGGCCGCCTCGATCTTGTCGCGCTGATACGTCGAATAGCCGAAGCGGTCATGCGGGAACGTCGCCGCCAACGCAGCGTACGCGCTGCCGAGATTGCCGGGATCGAAGTTGCGGGTCAGCCGGCTGTTCACGGTGATCATCCCGTCGGGGCCCGTCATCCCCCATTCGTCGCGCACCCTGCTGTACAGGCCCACTGACGGAGAGGTCGCCGGGTCGGCGTCGAACGGCGTGTTGAACACCGTGCCGGCGTCGTCGAGCAGCGAACTGTGCGCCTGCGGCTGCAGCGTGTTGCGCAGCGTCGCGTAGTTCGCGAGCGTGCCGTAGCCGCCCGCGCTCATCCCGTACACGAGCAGCCGGTTCGGCTTGCCGAAGCCGTGCGACGTCAGCCACTGCGCGACGGCCTGGATGTTCTTCAGCCCGCTGTAGTGCTGCAGGCGCCAGTCGCCGGACGGCGACGTGTAGTTGCGCACCGCGCTGCCCATGTGGATATCTCCGGTGCAATAGGGCACGAAAACCTGTGTCCATTGCTGCGTTTCGACCTTCGGCTCGCCGACGAGAATGTGCGCGAGATCCATGCGCGTCAGCAGCGGCGACAGGAACGACGACAGCAGGCTCTCGTTCGCGGTGCCGTTCATGTAGTTGTGCGGGATGCCGTCCGGGTTGAAGCCGCCGAGGCCGGCCTCGGCACCGGTCGACGTCTGCGTGCAGGTGCCGTAGTCCCAGCACGCGCCGCCCGGCTCCATCATGTACAGCAGGTTGTCCGACTGCGCGCGATTGATGTAGAAGCGCATCGGCGTGCCGTTGCCGCACGATGCACCGGTGCTCTCGGGCAACGTCACTTCGTACCACGAATAATAAGGAACCGACGGATCCGGCATCGTCGTATCGGCCGCCTGGCCGTTGAGCGCCGCGCAGCCCAACAGGCCCGCGAGCGCGAGTCCGCGCAGATGGTTCGCTGTGAACATGCCCCCTCCATTTCGATGAATGCGACGTGGTCTCGCCGCGTCCCGGCGCGGCGTCGGGCGTCCGGCGCTCAGTGCACGCCGGACGGTGAAGCGCCGTCGAACAGCTGGACGCGCAGCGCCTGCAGGCGTTGCGCGATGACGGCCTGCTGCTGGTCGGGATCGGGCACGCTGGCCTGCACTTGCAGGACGATGTCGCGGCTTTGTCGCGCGTAGTCCTGGTAACGCGGGTCCTGCGCCGGCGAGGGGCCGACCGTCCGCCGCGCATAGGTGTCCCATTGCGCGCGCATCGACCGGATCGCCGCGCTGCGCGTCGCCGGGTCGGCTTCGGTGTCGGCCAGCAGCGCCGCGCTCAGCGCTTCGGCCTGCACGGGTACGATCTCGTTGCGTGCGACGTGGTCGGGAAGTTCGTCGAGGATTCGGCGGGCCAGCGCCGCGCGTTCGGCGGGCGGCAGGCGGTCGCGGCCGTTGCCGTACGCCGCGATTTCGTCGCGAAAGCGCGCGAATGCGACGATGCGCTTCACTTCCGCGTCCGCATCCGGACGGCCCGCGAGGCTGCGGCGCAGCGCATCGAGATCGAGCCGGCGTTCCGCCGGCCCGGGCGCGACCGTGGTTGGGGCGGGCGTGTCGGCCGCGGCCCGCGCTGCGTTCGCGACCGCGCCCGAGTTTGCGGGCGACGCGGCCGCCTGAGTCGGCGATTCGTATCGCCAAATTGCAACGGCGGCGGCGATTGCTGCAACCGCGCCGGCGCGTCGCCAGAATGTCCGGTTCTTGTTCACGCCGTTTCGCTGGGGTTTCATGCCGCTCTCCGTCGGGGGCATCGCGACTGGGTTCTAGGTCGAAACCCGCTGGTCGTCAAAACCGGCGCTAGAACCCATCCACTAGACGGACGCCGGCCAGGCGCGCCGATTCGATCCGCGCGAACGCGCCGCGCGTCGCGCGCGTTGCGGCGCGACAACGCGCGCCATGCCCGTGCGGCGCGCGACGCGGACCGGCGGTTCATGCGCGTCGCCGTGCCAAGCAAGCGGCGGTCCAGCCGCGTGCGGACGGCCGGTCGTGCGGGCGTGCGCGCGATGCGATTGGCCGGATAAGACCCGTCGAACGACCCGCTGAGCGCTTGGGCCGCGCCGCGGTTGGCCCTATGCTGATTTCCCGCGCGCATCGACGGTCGATGCGCAAAGTGCCTTCCCCCTTGTCCGAGCCAGGTCGATGAGCCGTGCAGACACGCCGCGCCGGGCGTTACCCGCCGCGCACGATTACCGGTACTACCGCGACGCGCTCGCGGGCCGCGCACTGCCGGCGGCGTTCGTCGATCTCGACCGCCTCGACGCGAACCTCGCCGACCTGAAGCGCCGCGCGCGCGGCCTGCCGATCCGGCTCGCGACGAAATCGGTACGCTCGCGCGACCTGATCGGCGCGGTGCTCGCCGCCGGCCCGTTCATGCAGGGGCTGCTGTGCTATTCCGCGGGAGAAGCCGCATGGCTCGCGGACGGCGGGTTCGACGACATCGTCGTCGCCTATCCGACCGTCGAGCCCGCGGATCTGCGCGCAGTCGCCGCACAACTGCGGCAGCATCGTGCGATCACACTGATGGTCGACGACGCCGCGCAGGTCGAGCGCATCGACCGGTTCGCGCGCGCCGAAGGCGTCGTGTTTCCGCTCGCGATCGATCTCGACATGTCGTCCGCGTATCCGGGCCTGTATTTCGGCATGTACCGCTCGCCGGTGCGCGACGTCGCCGGCGCCGTTGCGCTCGCGCACGACATCGCCCGGCGGCAGGGCGTGCGGCTCGACGGGCTGATGGGTTACGAAGGCCAGATCGCCGGCGTGGCCGACACGGCGCCGGGCAGCGGCGCGCGCAACGCGCTGGTGCGCCACCTGAAGCGCCGCTCGGCGCGCGAGATCAACGCGCGCCGCCACGCGGCCGTGCAGGCGCTCGCGGCGGCGGGCCACACGCTGCGCTTCGTGAACGGCGGCGGCACCGGCAGCTTCGAAAGCACGCTCGGCGACGTGTCGGTCACCGAGCTCGCCGCCGGCTCCGGCCTCTACGCGCCGGCGCTGTTCGATCACTACGCGGCGTTTCATGTGCAACCGGCCGCCGGCTTCGCGCTGCCGGTCGTGCGGATTCCGCAGCCCGGCATCGTGACCTGCTCGGGCGGCGGCTACATCGCATCGGGCCCGGCCGGCAAGAGCCGGCTGCCGCGGCCGTGGCTGCCGGCCGGCTGCACGCTGATCGACAACGAAGGCGCGGGCGAGGTGCAGACACCCGTGCGCGTGCCGCGCGGCGTCGCACCGGCGATCGGCGATCCGATCCTGTTCCGCCACGCGAAGGCCGGCGAACTGTGCGAGCGCTTCAACACGCTGCTGCTGATCCGCGGCGGCCGCGTGGTCGGCGAGGCGCCCACCTATCGCGGCGAAGGCAAGAGCTTTTTCTAGGCGGCATTTCAGATAACACGCAATCGACAAGGAAACCTTCATGTGGCGCAACTGGTCCGGATACGTACGCAGTCCTAAGGCCACCGTCTCGACACCGGCGACGCGCGACGCGCTGGCTGCCGTGTTGCGCGACGCGGCGGCAGCCGGCGCCACCGTGCGCGCGGCCGGCGCCGGTCACTCGTTCTCGCCGCTCGTGCAGACCGACGACGTGATCCTGTCGCTCGACGCGATGCAGGGCGTGATCGACGTCGACCGCGACCGGCGCGTCGCGCGCGTGCATGCCGGCACGCGGCTGTGGGCGCTGGGCCCGGCGCTCGCCGCGCACGACCTCGCGATGGAGAACCTCGGCGACATCAACGTGCAGTCGATCGCCGGCGCGACCAGCACCGGCACGCATGGCACCGGCATCACGCTCGGCAACCTGGCGACGCAGATCGACAGCCTGACCTTCTTGTGCGCGGACGGCAGCGAGATCCGCGCGAGCGCCGACACGCATCCCGAGCTGTTCGCCGGCGGCCGGATCGGGCTCGGCGCGCTCGGCGTGCTGACCGAGATCGGCCTGCGCCTCGTGCCCGCGTTCAAGCTGCGTCTCGAGCGCGGCGGCATGCGCCTCGACGATTGTCTCGCGCAGGCGGACACGCTGATCGCGAAGCATCGCTCGTTCGAGTTCTACTGGTTCCCGCATACGGACACCGTGCTGACCAAGGCGTGGGACATGACCGACGAGGCGATCGACGCCGCGCACCGGGCCGGCCGCGCCGCCGAAGCGTTCCTCGAGAACACGGTGTTCGGCGCGCTGTGCGGGCTCGGCCGGCGCGTGCCGTCGCTGTGCCCGGCGCTGAGCCGGCTGTGCGCGTCGACCGTGTCGGCCGGCCGGCACGTGGATGCGAGTTACGCGATGCTGTCGACGGTGCGCCGCGTGCGCTTCAACGAAATGGAATGGTCGGTGCCGGCCGAGCGCGGCGCCGACGCGCTGCGCGAAATCCGCGACTTCATCGCGCGCCGCAGCTTCCCGCTGATGTTCCCGATCGAATACCGCTGGGTGCGCGGCGACGACATCTGGCTGAGCCCCGACTACGGACGCGACAGCGTGCGCATCTCGGCGCACCAGTATCGCGGGATGCCGTTCGACGCGTATTTCTCGGGCGTGCAGGCCATCTGCCGCAATCACGGCGGGCGGCCGCACTGGGGCAAGGTGCATGCGATGAAGGCGGCCGAGCTGGCGACGTGCTACCCGCACTGGGACGATTTCCTCGCGCTGCGCGAACGGATGGACCCGCACGGCCGCTTCCTGACCCCGTACCTGCGTGATCTGTTCGGTGTATAGCGGGCGGTGCATTTGCGCCGCTCGCGATGGATCGGACCTATTTATCAGGAGAGCAGATGAGATCAACCGCTTTCGATTCCGCCGGCCGGTCGCGTCCCGATCCGTCGACCGGCGCCGTCGTCCGCCTGGCGCTCGCGTTCGCGGCCGCCACCAACGGCCTGATCCTGTCGCCGTTCCTCGTCGCGGCGGTGATGACGCGCTTCCGGCTCGACGAAGGCACCGCGACCGCGCTCGTCAGCGCCGAGATCCTCGGCATCGCGATCAGTTGTGCGCTGCTGTCGCACCGGATCGCGCGCGCCGCGCGGCCGTTCACGCTGGCCGGGCTGACCGGCGCGATCGCCGGCCAGGCGCTCGGCGCGGTCGCGCCCGGCATCGTGTCGGCCGGCGCGGCGCGCGGGATGACGGGGCTGTTCGAGGGGATGCTGTTCGTCGTCGTTGCGTCCGGCGTGTCGCAGCGCGCATCGACCGACCGCCTGTGGGGGCAAATCAACTTGCTCGCGGGTGTCATCAACGGCGGCATCCTCGTGCTGATCTCAGCGCTGCCGGCCGCGTGGCTGGGGCGCTGGGTGTTCGCGCTGCTGGCCGCGGTCGTCGCCGTGCTGGCGCCCGCGATCCGCGGCATCGACGCGTTCGCGGCGCAGCCGGTCCAGGCGCGGACGCACGACGGCAGTTTGCCCTGGCGCCCGATCGTCGCGATCTGGGTCGTGACGGCGCTCGTCTATGGCGTGCAGGCGTCGCAATGGGCGATCGCCGGCTTCGTCGGCGAGCGTGCCGGGCTGTCGCCGACGACGATCGGCGTGCTGCTGTCGGTGTCGTCGCTGCTCGGCTTCGTCGGCGCGGCGATACCGTCGCATCCGGCCAGCCACAAGCACCGCCTCGCGCTGATCTGGGCCGCGCAGCTCGCGATGATCGCGTCGATCGAATGGTTCTTCGGCGCGCGCGGCGGCAGCGCGTACTTCCTGAGCCAGTTCGTGCTGAACAGTGCGTTCTTCGTGATCGTGCCGTTCCTCACCGGCATGCTGTCCGACGTCGACCCGGACGGCTCGCTGGTCGCGCGCACGCTCGTCGTCACGTTCTTCGCGGCCGGCATCGGCACCGCGCTGTCCGGCGCGCTGCTCGGCCGCTTCGGCGGCACGCACGTCGCCCACGTGCTGTGCGTGGCCGTGCTGGCCGCCGCCCCGTTCGTGCGGCTGGCGCTGCGCCGCGCGGCACCCGCTGCCGTGGCCGGCGCGGCGCCCTGACCGCAGTGCGCCATGCCGTGGCCGCGACGCACCACCAGAATGGCCGCCGCGGCCTTGGCCCGTGCAAATTTGGCTTTCTACAGTCGTTCCCGACGGTGCGAGCCGTCCGTCCCCTGTTCGATGCGGAGTCCAGAAGCATGAATCGTCACGATAGCGTTCGCGCCGCGTGCTGCGCGATGATGGTCCTGGCCGGTACGGGTGCGCACGCGCAAGGCAACGTGACGCTGTACGGCGTGATCGATGCGGGCATCCGCTACGAAACGCACGGCGTGTCCTACGGCGCCGACGGCACGCCGGTGTCGACGGGCCGCAAGATCTCGATGGCCGACGGCGGCGGCCTGACGGAAAGCTACTGGGGGCTCAAGGGCAATGAGGACCTGGGCGGCGGGTTGTCCGCGCAGTTCAACGTCGAAAGCCACTTCGGCCCCAACAGCGGCGCCATCGTGCCGGCCGGCTCGCCGAATTTCTTCCAGGTCGCGTACGTGGGGCTGACGTCGACGTCGCTCGGCCAGCTCTCGCTCGGGCGCCAGTACAACGTGCCGTTCGAGATGGTGTCGCTGACCTATGGCTCGAACCTGTGGGCCGGCCCGCAGGACCCGTACTTCAACCTGTTCAAGCCGGAGCAGACGATGCTCGCGGGCGCGCGCACCAGCAACATGATCCAGTACGGCGCGCAGCTCGGCAGCTTCTACCTGCTCGCGCAATACGCGCCGGGCGGCCACGCGGGCGGCGGCGTGCGCGGCGGCCAGCTCGGCGCGGCCGCCGC
Source organism: Burkholderia cepacia (assembly GCF_001718835.1). Lineage (NCBI taxonomy): Bacteria > Pseudomonadati > Pseudomonadota > Betaproteobacteria > Burkholderiales > Burkholderiaceae > Burkholderia > Burkholderia cepacia. Next base: position 134,891 of record NZ_CP013444.1, read on the forward strand.
GTATGCGCCGGACAAGGGGCCGTTCACGGTCGGCGCATCGTTCATGCGCAGCTGGGACGACGTCACGCACGGGAAATTCGACATCTACACGGGCGGCGGCTCGGTGACGATCGGCAACGCGACCGTCAACGCCGGCTACATCGAGAACGCGCGCGACAACGACTTCACGTCGTTCGAGAACGGCCCGTTCAGCCCGACCGATCTGGCGGGGCTCGGCATCATCTCGCCCGCGCAGGTGGTCGACCCGACGGTGCCCGGCGGGTTCCGCCGCCGCAAGATGGCGCTCGCGGGGCTGACCTACCGCTTCACGTCGGCGTTCACGGCGGCCGTCAACGCGTGGTGGACGCAGCAGTCCGGCTATACGGCGGATTTCGACGGCCGTGCGCGCCAGTTCCAGGTGATCGCCGGCTACAGCCTGTCGAAGCGCAGCATGCTCTATGCGGAAGTCGACTACGCGATCTACCGCGGCGGGCTGGTCGGCGCGCAACTGGTCGGCGTGAACGGGCAGGCGCCGAGCACCGCCACCACGCAGCTCGGCGCGACGGTCGGCCTGCGTCACTACTTCTGAGCGGAACCGACGGGTGATGGCCGAGGCGGCGGAGGCGCCCCGGCCGGGCGGGACGAGTACAATCCATGGAAAAAAATACGGAGCATCCATGGACGATACCGACCGTTATACGACGGCGAATCTGCCGGTCCATCTGTTGCGGTGCCTCGCGGAGACAAGCAAGGAACTGGGCATCGACCCCACGCGGCTGTGCCTCGGGCTCGGCTTCGACGTCGCGGACCTGTCGAATCCGTCGTGCCGGATTTCATTGCGCCAGGCGAGCACGATGATCCGCCGCGCGCTCGAGATGGCGCCGGGGCGGGCGCTCGGCCTCGAACTCGGCACGAGCGAGACGATCGCGTCGATCGGGCTGGTCGGCTATGCGATGCTGACGAGCCCCACCGTCAAGGATGCGATCGCAGTGGGCATGCGGCTGCAGCGCCACACGGGGCCGCTGATGCGCTTCGACGTGATGTCGGATGCGCGCACGCTGTCGGTCCGCGCGACCAACGTCTTCCTCGAGCCCGACATCGAGGCATTCCTCGTCGAGGAGGCGTTCGGCAGCTTCATGAAGATCGGGCGCTCGCTCGTCGGCCCCGCGTTCCAGCCGAAGGTCGTCGATCTCAGCTACCCGCGGCCCGACTACGCGGTGCACTATATGCGCGTGTTCCCGTGCCCGGTGCGGTTCGAACAGGAGCAGAACCTGTTCGCGTTCGATGCCGCGTGGGGCGATCGGGCGATCGCGACCCACGATCCGCTCGCGCATCGCCAGGTGCTCGAATTCCTGCAGGACGCGCTGCCGCCCGAACCCGAAGGCACCGAATTTCTCGAATCGATCGAACGGATCATGCGGCGCGACCTGCGGCACGCGCCGTCGCTCGCGGCGATCGCCGCGCAGCTGTGCATGAGCGAGCGCACGCTGCGGCGGCGGCTCGCCGACCAGGGCGTGTCGTACCAGACGGTGATCGACACGATCCGCCGCAAGCGCGCGTTCACGCTGCTGAGCAATCCGCGGCTGTCGATCGAGGACGTCGCGCACGAAGTCGGGTTCAGCGACGCGCACAACTTCCGGCGCGCGTTCAAGCGGTGGACGGGGCACGGGCCAAGGGACGGGGCGGACGGGATCAAGATGGGCGAATGACGATGCCGAGACGGCGCCCAACGGGCGCGGCCACGAGCGTCGATCAGTACCTTCACGTCGCCGGTCAGTTCGGCCGAAAACCGCTGTTCAGCTCTGGAAGTAGGTCAAACCCAGCGCGCGCTTGACCTCGGACAGCGTCGCGCCGGCCACGTCCCGCGCATGCATCGTGCCGTGACGCAGGATCGCCAGCACCTCGGCCCGGTCATTCTCCAGTTCGAGACGGCGTGCGCGAATCGGCTCGATCAGCGCCTGCAGCCGCTCGTTCAGCACGCGCTTGACGACGCTGTCGCCCAGTCCGCCTTGGCGATAGCGGGCTTTGAGCTCGTCCACCTTCTGCGTGTCCGGCTCGAACGCATCGAGGAACGTGAACACGACGTTGCCCTCGACCTGGCCGGGATCGCTCACGCGCAGGTGGTTCGGGTCCGTGTACATGTCCTTCACGGCCTGCGTGATCTCGTCCGGCGTCGAGCCGAGCGTGATCGCGTTGCCGAGCGACTTGCTCATCTTCGCCTTGCCGTCGATGCCCGGAAGCCGCGTGACCGCCGACAGCACGGCCTCGCATTCGACCAGCACCGGACGGTCGACGGTGTTGTTGAAGCGGCGCACGAGTTCGTTGGTCTGCTCGATCATCGGCAACTGGTCGTCGCCGACCGGCACGTGGGTCGCCTTGAACGCGGTGATGTCGGCCGCCTGGCTCACCGGGTAGGTCAGGAAGCCGGCCGGGATGTCGCGCTCGAAACCGCGCAGGCGGATTTCTTCCTTGATGGTCGGATTGCGTTCGAGGCGCGCGACCGTGACGAGGTTGAGCAGGTATTGCGACAGTTCGGCGAGCTCGGGCACCTGCGACTGCACGACGATCGTCGAGATCGCCGGATCGATGCCGACGGCGAGATAGTCGAGCGCGACTTCGATCACGTTTTCGGTCACTTTCTGATGCCGGCCGACGTTGTCGGTCAGCGCCTGCGTATCGGCGAGCAGCAGGAACTGCTTCGCTTCGTGCTGCATCTGCACGCGCGCGCGCAGCGAGCCGATGTAGTGGCCGAGGTGCAGCGGGCCGGTCGTGCGGTCGCCGGTGAGGATAACGGGGTGGTTTGCGTGTGTCATGGACTGGAGCCTCATGGTTTGGATGCCACCAGCCATCAGCGCGCTGAAACGCAAATGCCGCCATGGCTGGCGGCATCACGTTTGCGAAATGCGTGGGGAAACGGGCCGCCGGAATCAGGCGTGCCACCAACGATGCAGGTTCAGCGAGGTCGGGTTCGTATCCATGGGGGGAGTATAGCGCGGCGATGCGGGGAATGCTTCGGCCTGTCCGCGAGCAGGATTTGAATCGTGAATAACGGGCTTGGCACGTTTGGAAGCTGAAGATGTAATCGTCGTAAAATTGGTCGGTCGGGAAATCTCAACATGTCGAATCCTGACCTCCAGACAAACAAAGGACGCGCATGGGATTCGGATTCGGAAAACGCAGCGAATCAACCGGCAACTCGACGACCGACATGGCGAAAAGCCAGCGGTCGCGAGCGAACGACAACTTCACCACGGAGCTCGAGCTGCGCCGGGCATTTGCGGTATTCGAATGCTGTGCATCGCACGGCACCTACGTCGACCTCAACGATGTGGATACCGGCTGGCGCCATCTGCGGGAAGAAGGTCTGGTTTCAACCGATCTGGAAGCCACGTGGAAAGAAGTGGAACGCATCCTGCAAACCTATTCCAGCGCCGGTGTGCTTGCCAAATCGGACAAGGAGCATGCCAACCACCTGATGGAGGTCATCGAGGAGCAGCTTGATGCCGTACAGGGCAAGGTGGACGGCATGGTCGATGCCGTTGTCGCAATCAACGTTGCGCGGCTCAAATACCCTTCGAAGAGCTGGATCGTCGATGGCATCCTGGCTGCTGCGTTCGGCGTGCTTATCGGCGCGATCGTAGGTACCGTGGCCGGTCAACTGGCAGACAATACGCCTGCCGTTGCGAATGTCGTTTTCGGTCTCGTGATAATCGGTTCGGTACTCGTGGCGCGTTATCGCCACCAAATGAAAATTGCCGCAGCCGATGCGAAAATTGCGCAGGCACAAGCCGAACTCGACCGCATGGTCATTCGAAACCTGTCGCCTTCCGCATATCCGCCACCGATGGCGGATGCGGATGCTACTTGAGTTTGATGATATAACGGAATACTAAATATATAAATTTTAGAAAATTCGGCTCATCCATCGATGTCAAGAATAAAAGTCATCCCGCTCTTGCTGATGCTGTGCGGTGCAGCGAGCTCGCTCACGGCCTGCAACGACCATTCGGCAACGCCATCTCATGCCGCCACTTATCACGCTGAAACGGAGCAGCGTAAGTCATCGACACGCCCGTCGCCTCGTGCCTTTGCAGTCAATACGCTTTCGCTCGACGACGGTGAAAATGAGCTCAATGGCTGCACGACCGAATTGACGCGTGTGGGGGCGCCGGAGTCGGCCGGGGCCGTTTTCCGCGATAGTAGCTCGGATACCGAAGGAACCGGCTTCATTCGGATTGATGGCACGCTCATCCGAGTACATTTGACAGCAAGCAAGGTGGATGAGTCGAGCGCCGAGAGAGTACTCCGGTACACCCACGTGTTCGAAGATGCTTCGCGCAACACTCGGGTGGTCGAGACTCTCAGGAATGGCGCCACGAATGAGCAAGCCGATTCGACCCAACAAACCGGTTTCCTGACAATCACCCACGGGGGCGCGACCCAAACTCTGCGTGTCGAGGGCGGCACGGCATGTTAGGTGAACGCCATGATCAGGCGAGTAATCGGATTGGGAGTCGACGCATTGGAAATAAGCATTCCTGTTCGTGCCGTCGCGACTTTCCCTCGGCCTTGTTTCGGACGGTGGGTGGCGATGCGGGGTGCCCGGTGCAATCAGCGCGGCAACCGCTAGAATTGCGGTTTTAGCCCGGAATACGTCCATGTCCTTTGCCTCGCTCGGCCTGATCGATCCCTTGCTGCGTAACCTGCAGGACCTCAATTACCAGGCTCCTACGCCGGTGCAGGCCAAGGCGATTCCTGCCGTGCTCGACGGCAAGGACGTGATGGCCGGGGCCCAGACCGGCACCGGCAAGACGGCAGGTTTCGCGCTGCCGCTGTTGCAGCGGCTGGTGCAGCACGGCCCGGCGGTGTCCAGCAACCGCGCGCGCGTCCTGGTGCTGGTGCCCACGCGGGAACTGGCCGAACAGGTGCTGCAAAGCTTCATCGCTTACGGCAAGGGCCTCGACCTGCGATTCCTGGCCGCGTACGGCGGCGTGAGCATCAATCCGCAGATGATGAAGTTGCGCAAGGGCGTGGATGTGCTCGTGGCCACGCCGGGCCGGTTGCTGGATCTCAATCGCCAGAACGCGGTGCAGTTCGATCAGGTGCAGACGCTGGTGCTGGACGAAGCCGACCGCATGCTGGACCTCGGCTTTGCGCGCGAACTGAACGCGGTTTTTGCCGCGTTGCCGGCCCGGCGCCAGACGCTGCTGTTCTCGGCCACGTTCGGCGACGAGATTCGCGCGATGGCGGCGAGCATTCTGCGCGGCCCGGTCAACATCAGCGTCAGCCCGCCCAATGCCACGGCCAGCAAGATCAAGCAGTGGGTGGTGCCGGTGGACAAGCGGAACAAGCCCGACCTCTTCATGCACCTCGTGGCCGAGAACAAGTGGGAGCATGCGCTGGTGTTCGTCAAGACGCGCAACGGCGTGGATTACCTGGCGGCCATGCTGGACGAAGCGGGTTATGCGGTCGACACCATCCACGGCGACAAGCCGCAGCCCGCGCGCCTGCGGGCGCTGGAGCGCTTCAAGACGGGCGACGTCCAGATGCTGGTCGCCACCGACGTGGCGGCGCGCGGGCTCGATATCGACGACCTGCCGCTGGTGATCAACGTCGATCTGCCGATCGTCGCGCAAGACTATGTGCACCGGATCGGCCGTACCGGGCGCGCGGGCGCCAGCGGGGTCGCGGTGTCCCTGGTATGTGCCGACGAAGCGCCGCAACTGGCCGCGATCGAAGCGCTGATCCGGCAAACGCTGCGCCGTGAGGAAGAGCCGGGTTTCGAGGCCGAACACCGCGTGCCGGAAACCAGCGCGACGGGTCAGATCATCAAGAAGCCCAAAAAGCCGAAGAAGCCCAAAGTGCCGCAAGCGGCGCCGGGCGCCACGCAGGCGCTCAGCAAGAAACCGCGCCCGCAAAGTGGCGAAAACAAACGCAAGCCTGCGGCGCAGCGTGCTGTCGCCGCAGGTAAAGGCACAAGTTCGTCCAGCGGGAACCCGTTCAGCGTGCAGAAACCGCGCGGCAAACCGGCGGGCAAGCCGGCTGCGGGATCGCGCAAGCCGGCCGGCAAACCCGCCGGCGGCCGTGGCAAACGTCAACCCTGATCCATGGGGATGAATAACGCCAGCGGTGGGACCGAAGATCCCGAGAACGCCGACTCTGGACCGTCATCCGGCGCGATCAAACTCGCCCTTACCACCCTCATCGGATTGTGGCTTCCGTGGATCGGCTTCGCGTACTGGTATGCACAGGACGGCGGAATCTTCGCCGCCGGACTCATGGAATTCCTCGGATTCACCGTTGCCACGTGGGTCGTGACGCCACTCTTTACGTTGATCTACATCGTTTATGCGAGGCGCTCGGCACCGCGCAACGCATATGACGAGGCAATGTTCACCATTGAGTGGTTGATTCTGATCGGAATGTGGGTGTTCACTGCGGTTCCATTCGTCGGCCGCTAGATCGTCACGCGCGAAGCGCGTGACCCTGCGTCAACGGCCTCGATCCTGCGGTACCCGCATTCACGGCATCTCGCTTCGGCCACCGCAAACGACGGGCCCTCACTCCCCGATCAGATGCAGCACGATGTCGCGCCGGTGCGCGGCGCGGCGATGCTCGAACAGGTAGATGCCCTGCCACGTGCCGAGCACCATGCGTCCGTGCTCGACCGGGATCGACAGCTGTACCTGCGTGAGCGCCGTGCGCAGATGCGCGGGCATGTCGTCGGGCCCTTCGGTGTCGTGCGCGTAGCGCGTGGCGTCCTCCGGTGCGAGCGTCGCGAAGTAGCGTTCGAGATCGCGCTGCACCGACGGATCCGCGTTCTCCTGGATCAGCAGCGACGCCGACGTATGGCGGCAGAACACCGTGAGCAGGCCGGTGCGGATCGCCTGCTGGTCGACGAATGCGCGCACCTGCGGCGTGAATTCGACGAGGCCGCGCCCGCGTGCGTCGACGATAACGTGTTGAATCGCCTGTTTCATGATCGTTGCAATACCGATGTGCTCAGGCGAGCGCGGCGAAGCCGTCGGCTTCGATCTGCTTCGCGTCGGCCGGGCGCACGACGCGCGCGACCTCGACACCGTCGCGCAGGAAGACGAGTGTCGGCCACAGCTTCACGCCGAACGAGCGGCCGAGCGGGCGGCCGGGACCGTCTTCGATTTTCAGATGCCGGACCGCGGGGTGCGCCGAAAACGAGTCGCGAATCGCGGGCTGCGCGCCCTGGCAGATCCCGCACCAGTTCGCGCCGAATTCGATGACGGTTGCGCCGGCGAGCGCTTCGACCTCCGCGCGGGTGGGCGCATCGGCGCTATAGGCTTGTGGAGAATGCATCGCGACCCCATGTGCTTGAAGAAAGTGTGGCCGCATTCGCGGCCCCTGCGCTTACTGTAGCGGAAAAGGGCGCGGCCGGCGTAGAGGCGGCGCTCATTCGTAGCGCAATGCATCGGCCGGCCGTACCCGCGCGGCGCGCCAGCTCGGGTAGAGCGTCGCGAGCGCCGACAGCAGGAACGCAATGGCGCCGACTTCGATCACGTCGGTCACGACGAGCTTGGACGGCAGCTTGTCGAGGAAATAGACGGACGGCGTCAGGAAGCGGATGCCGAGCATGTGCTCGATCGCGGGCAGCAACCAGGGAATGCTCGCTGCGATCGCACAGCCGATCACCACGCCCGTCATCGTCCCGACCAGGCCGATCGTCATCCCCTGGATCGCGAAGATTTTCATGATCGACCCGGGCGGCGCGCCGAGCGTGCGCAGGATCGCGATGTCGCCCTGCTTCTGCGTGACGGTCATCACGAGCGACGACACGAGGTTGAACGCGGCGACCGCGACGATCAGCATCAGGATCAGCGACAGCATGCGCTTCTGCAATTGCTCGGCGACGAACCACGTGCGGTTCTGCCGCGTCCAGTCGCGGATGTAGAGATCGCCCGACAGCGAGCGCGACAGTTCCAGCGCGATGTCCGGCGCGCGCTGCAGATCGTCGAGGCGCAGCCGGATGCCGGTCGGCGCGCGCACGTTGAACAGCGTCTGCGCGTCGCGGATATGGATGTAGGCGAGCGCGCTGTCGTACTGGTAATGGCCCGACTCGAACGTGCCGACCACGTTGAACTGCCTGAATTGCGGAAGGAGATTGCGCATCTGCGCGCCGCCGCCGGGCGCGAAGAACGTCAGCCGGTCGCCGGCCTGCACCTGCAGGGTGGACGCGAGCGCGGCGCCGAGCACGATCCCGAGCTCGCCCGGCGCGAGCGCGTCGAGGCGCCCGCTCTTCATGTCTTTCGCGATGCCGGACACCTGCGGCTCGAGCCGCGGGTCGATGCCGCGCAACGCGACGCCGGTGACCTTGCCGCCGTGCGTGAGCAGCGCCTGGGCCTCGACATACGGCGCCGCGCTTTTGACCGACGAATTGCGCAGCGACTCGCCGGCGGTCTGCTTCCAGTCGGGCAGCGCGCCGGTGGGCGAGAAGATTTCCACGTGCGCGAGCACGGCAAGCATGCGGTCCCGCACCTCGCTCCTGAACCCGTTCATCACGGACAGCACGATGATCAGCGCGGCCACGCCGAGCGCGATGCCCGACATCGACGCAACGGCGATGAACGAAATGAAGCCGTTGCCTGTCGTGCCGGTCGTGCGCTTGCCGACGCGGGTGTACCGCAACCCGATCTGCCATTCGTACGGGACTTTCAAGCGCTGTCCTCTGAAGAGGGGTTCGTCAACGGGAGCACTTTAAACGAACATCGAGGTCACGATTTGCGACGCGGAATGTCCAGCTCGAAGATCGACCCGCCGGCGCGCGACGTGACATACCGCGCCTGGCCTTGGTGCGCCTGCGCTATCGCGCGGACGACGGACAGGCCGAGGCCGGAGCCGCCGAATTTGCGGGAACGCGACACGTCCGCACGCGTAAAAGGCTCGAACGCATGTCGCGCGAATTCGGGGCTGAGGCCGGGGCCTTCGTCTTCCACGCGAAGAACGACGCTCGAACCCTGGACCGCCATCTCGATGCGAAGCTTGCCGGGCACCGCATAGCGGCGCGCGTTGTCGAGCAGCGCGAGCAGCGCCTGCCGGATGCGCGCGCCGTCGCATGGCACGACGCTCGCGGTGGTCGCCATTTCGACGGCAAAACCGGCGTCGTGCAGCGCGTCGCTGACGGAATCGACGGCGCTCCGGACTTCGAGCTCGATGTCGGTCGGCTGGATGTTCATGTCCAGGCGCCCGATGTCCTGCAGCGTGACGATGTGCAGGTCGTCGACGAGCCGGGACAAGCCTTCGACCTGATTCAGCAGGCCCCGGAACAGCGATTCGTCAGGCTCGAACACCTTGTCCCGCAGGCCCTGCAGCCGGCCCCTGAGGATCGTGAGCGGGGTGCGCAGTTCATGGACGATCGCCGCGTTCCACGCCGTCATCTCGGAGGTCATGCCCTGCAGCCGGATCGCCATCGCGTTGAAGTCGTCGACCAGCAGTGCCGTCTCGCCGAGCGAGCGGTCGCCGGGAATCGCCCGGGCGTCCAGGTCGCCGGCGGCGATGCTGCGCGCGCTTTCCGCAAGCGAGTTGAGCGGCTTGAGAATGCGCCGGGCCAGCCGGGTCGCCATCACGACCGCGGCGATCAGCCCCGTCAGCAACAGGATCGCGAAGATCAGGTAATCGGCCGCGTGCGGGATGAGCACATCGATGACGCGCTCGTGCGTGGGCGGCGAAAAGGTGAACAGCAACCCGTAGATGACGAACAGGCCGACAAAGATGATCAGCGTCGTGGTGACCGAGACCAGCCCCATCGACAGCACGATCTGCCGGCTCAGCTTGCTGCGCGTGTTCACTGGATTCTCTGCAGCCGGTAGCCGACGCCGCGCATCACCTCCGGCATCCCGGACGCGCCCGCGCATTCGAGCTTCTTGCGCAACCGGCTGATATGGCTGTCGACGGTACGCTCCAGCGCATCGACGTCGGCGAGGCAGGCGTCGATCAGTTCGCTGCGCGTGAACACGCGGTTCGGCGAGCCGGCCAGGTGGGCGAGCAGCCGGAATTCGGTCAGCGTCAGCGACACCTGGGTTTCACCGGAGTCCGACCGGACCCTGGCCAGATAGCTTTCGGTGTCGATCTCGAGGTTGCCGACCCGCATCACGCCCCCTTGCAGGGACGTGCCGGAGCGCCGCAACACCGCCCGGATGCGGGCGACCACCTCGGCCGGGTTGAACGGCTTCGTGATGTAGTCGTCCGCGCCGAAGCGTAGCCCCTGCAAGCGATCGATTTCGCGGTCGAGCGCCGTGATGATGACGATCGGCGTGTCGCCGCGGCGTCGCAGCTCGATGAGCACCTCCCAGCCGTCTTTGTTCGGCATCCTGACGTCGAGCAGGATCAGGTCGGGTTTCAGCACGGGCTGCACGTCGAGTGCGGCTTGCCCGTTGCCGACCCGGTAAGTGCGAAATCCCTCGCGGGTCAGGTATGCGTCGAGGATTTCCGCAATTTCCGGCTCGTCTTCAGCAATCAGTATCAGCGCATTCATTGGTTCAGCTGCGTTTCGCGTAACAGGAGTGTGATGCAATGTTGGCGTGGCGTCGGGCTCGAAACAACGTCAGCCATGGAATCTCCATTTTCTCGCAATACTGCCGGCTGATTCGACGCGAAAATCCGCGGAAATGCAAACGTCTCCATCGAATGTTCACAATGGCTGCGCGATCGCTACACCGTTGCGGGCGATGATCGGCGCCGGCCCCCCACAGGTGAAAAATTGTCGAATAGTCAGGAGATTCCGCTGCACGAAGAGAGCCGGCTCTGGGAAAACACACTGGTGAAACGGTGGGTCCGGGGGCACGGCGAGGACGGCTACGATTTCAGGCTTCTGCTGTATCCGCTGGCCGGCATTTTCGTGCTGCTGTTCGTGCTCGTCCTGTTCGAGCAGATCGGCTGGGCGCTCCTGCTGAGCGCCGCCGTGACGCTGTTCGTTGGCGTGGCGGGCTATTACGGCGCGAAGCGCGAAATTCTCGTGTCGTCGCCCACGACGCGAGCCGTGATGAGAGCGCGCACGAAGCAGGCCGCCGAACGCTTCTCGTCGCTCGGCGCCGGCGCGACCGTGATGGCGATCTTCGTCCATGCGACGTCGGTGTCGCTCGCGCTGTACGGCCACATGCTGCTCGACACGATGATCAAGGACGCGTTCTCGATGTTCATCGCGTTGGCGTTTCTTCCGGTGTATGTCTGCGGGGCGGTGCGCAAACTCGCGGTGGCGCGCATCGAAGAGCTCGACGCGCTGCGCAACGATGCAACCGGCACGACGCTGAAATTCGACCGGAAAGGCGCGGTCCGTGCGATCGTCGTCCAAGGCCCGGCCGGATGGTCGAGCGTATCGGTGCTGGAATACACGGTGCTTCGGTTCAAGCCGGACATCGACGAGATCGGGCGCGCGCCTTGAATCCGAAGAAGGCGCGTGTTGACAACGACAAATCGCGTCGCTAGATTGCTCGCATGAACGCATTTTTCGTCACGACTACGACCACCACCACCGCGACCGCATATGGCGGGCGTGGAGGAGGTCGCGCGTCGTAGATCGATGCGTCGGATCACCCCAAAGCCCCGCCGGAGACGACGGGGCTTTTTTCATGCTCCGTTTTCGTCGGCATCAACGTGAATGGAGAACATGATGGATGCTTTCGATCACCGCGTGCTCGGCAACAAGCTCGATTTGTTTCACCAGCAGGATGAAAGTCCCGGCGCCGTTTTCTGGCATCCGCGCGGAATGGCGCTTTATCGCGTCGTCGAGGAATATGTTCGGGAACGGATGAGGCAGGCCGGGTTCGCGGAAGTGCGCACGCCGCAAATCGCGTCGCGCGCGCTCTGGGAGCAAAGCGGCCATTGGGAGAAGTTCGGCAGGAACATGTTCTCGCTCGACAGCGACGGGCAGCCGTTCTGCCTCAAGCCGATGAGTTGCCCCTGCCATGTGCAGGTATTCAAGCGAGGGTCGCGCTCGTATCGCGACCTGCCCGTCCGATATTCGGAATTCGGCGCAGTCCACCGGGCCGAGCCGTCCGGTTCGCTGCACGGCCTGATGCGCGCCCGGGCGTTCACGCAGGATGATGCCCACGTGCTCTGCATGGAGGATCAGGTCGAAGCCGAGGTCGCACGGTTCTGCCGTCTGCTGAAGACGATCTACGCGGATTTCGGGTTCGACCGCTTCGATGTCGCGTTGTCGACGAGGCCGTCGGTTCGCGCCGGCGACGACGCGCTCTGGGACCGCTCCGAATCGATGCTGGCGCTTGCCGCGCGCTCGGCCGGACTGCACTTCGAGATACAGCAGGGAGAAGGCGCGTTTTACGGGCCCAAGCTCGAATTCCATCTGCTCGACCGCCAGGGACGGAAGTGGCAGTGCGGCACGATCCAGCTCGATTTCGTGCTGCCGGAGCGGCTCGGCGCAACGTATGTGTCGGAGAGCGGCGCGAAGGCGACGCCGGTCATGCTGCATCATGCGGTCCTCGGAAGCCTCGAGCGATTCATCGGCATCCTGCTCGAGCACTATGAGGGATGGCTGCCGACGTGGCTTGCTCCCGACCAGATCGTCGTGGCCAACATCGGCGACGAAGAGCGCCCGTTTGCGGACAGCGCGGCGCTCGCGTTCGAAACGATCGGCTGCCGCGTATTGCGCGACTTTCGCCCGGAACGCCTGCCGCGCAAGATCTTCGACGCGCGCGAACTGGCTGCGCCGATCTTCGCGGTAGCCGGACCGAAGGAAGCGCAATCCGGCGCGGTGTCGCTGAGGTTGAGAAACGGCGAACGGCATGCGTTGTCGATCGGTGACGCGCTCGCGTATCTGGAAAAGCAGGTACGCGCGCCGTCGCGTTCGAGCGCGCTTCGCATGCACGCCTGATGTCGCCGGCCGGTCGGCACGCGACCGTTGCATGAGCGGCTTTGGCGTGGCTAGAGCCTACCCTCTGATTTCACCTCGCACCGCCGCATAAAACTGTCATCCGGCGCCTGCGGCGACCGCGCGCGCGGCATGCCGAACGTTGCGCGAGCGACCCTCGGCGTTTCGTCGCTACCGTCCTTCAGGCAAGGCCGGCGCGGCGCTTCGCGATGCCGCCCGATGCGCCAAAGCGTATCCGCCCCCTTGCGCCGCTCGCGATCCGCATTCAAGCGACGAATGTGTGCATCGCAACAATCCATTTCATTCGCGGCAATCGTAACGGTAAGGTGAACGCACGTTCGAATTTGATCGAGCGATGCGAAATCACCACTCGACGACGCCATGAAAACGACTTCCGATCGACCTGCGCAAGCAGCACCCTCGACCCCCGGCGGCGCGCCGGCAGGCGGCGGCAATGCGCGTGCGGCGGGCCCGCGCCTGCCGGCCAGGCTGGTGGGCCCGATCGTGCTCGGCACGCTGCTCAATGCGCTGAACTCGTCGATGATCGCGGTCGCGCTCGTCAGCATCCAGCAGGCGTTCCATCCGCAGGGGCACGAACGCATCGACACGATGTGGCTCGTGTCGGGCCTGTATCTCGCGACGGCCGTCGGCCAGCCGACGATGGGGCGGCTCGCCGACCGGTTCGGCGCGAAGCGGATCTTCTGCGTCGGCCTCGCGATCGTATTGATCGCGTCCGCGCTCGCGCCGTTCGCACCGTCGCTCGGGTGGCTGATCGCGTCGCGCGTCGCGCTCGGCATCGGCACGTCCGCCGCATATCCGGCCGGCATGGCGATGATCCGCACGTGGTCGCAGCGGCACGCGAACGGCGCGACGCCGACGGGCGGACTCGGCGCGATCTCGGTCGCGGCGCAGGTGGCCGTCGCGTTCGGGCCGCCGCTCGGCGGCGCGCTCGTGCAGTTCGCCGGCTGGCGTGCGATCTTCTGGATCAACGTGCCGATCGTGCTGCTGGCGTTCGCGCTGGCGTGGCTGTGGATTCCGGCCGACGTCGCCCCGCGCGGCGCGCAGCCACGCCGAACGCTGCCGGGCACGCTGAAGGAACTGGATCTGCCGGGTGTCGTGCTGTTCATCCTGACGCTCGCGAGCCTGCTGCTGTTCCTGCAATCGGTCACGCACGATCCGGACTGGCTGCTGCTCGCCGCGACGCTGGTGCTGTGCCCGGTGCTGGTCGGGCACGAGCGGCGGGCCGCGACGCCGCTGATCGACATCCGCATGCTCGGCGACAACCGTGCGCTCACGAGTACGTACCTGCGCTGCGTCGGCACCTACGCGGTGTTCTACGCGATCTTCTATGCGCTGCCGATGTGGCTGCAGGAGGCCAAGCACCTGTCCGCCGCCGACGCCGGCCTCGTGATGCTGCCGGTCGCCGGGATCGGCACCGTGGCGACGATGCTGGCGACCCGCCTCGCAGACCGTCACGGCTCGCGGCCGGTGCTGATCATCGGCTCCGCGATGCTGTGCGCCGGCAGCGTCGTGATGAACCTGCTCACCAGTGCGATGCCGGTGTGGTCGATCGTACTGCTATCGATCGTGTTCGGCGTGCCGAACGGCTTCAACAATCTCGGCAACCAGGCCGCGCTCTACCGGAGCGCGCCGCACGACCGGATCGGCACGGCTTCGGGGTTGTACCGCACCGCGCAGTATGTGGGCGGCAGCCTGTCGTTTGCGCTCGTCGGGCTGGCGCTCGGCCATCCGGCGAGCGATCGCGGCCTGCGCGAGCTGGCCATCGTCCTGGCGGTCATCAGCGTGCTGCTGCTGCTCAATGCTGCGTCGAGCCGGCACCTGGATGCCGCCGCTTCTTCCATCCCCCAACAGAAGTGAGGTTTTGACATGTCCACTCCGACGCTCAATCGCACGGTCGCCCTGGTCGCCATCGACCTGCAGAACGGCATCGTGTCGCTGCCGGTCGTGCCCTATACCGGCGCGCAGGTCGTGGCGAAGACGGTCGAGCTCGCGACCGCGTTCCGTGCGCTGCAGCTTCCCGTCATCTACGTGCACACGAGCTACCAGCCGGACGGCGGCGTTGCGCTGAAGGTCAGGACGGATGCGCCGTCGGCGCCGCCGAATCTCGACCCCGAATGGAGCGCGTTCGCGCCGGCGCTCGGCGTCGGGCCGTCCGACATCGTCGTGACGAAGCACCAGTGGGGCGCGTTCACCGGCACCGACCTCGACGTGCAGCTGCGCCGGCGCGGCATCACGGACATCGTGCTGACCGGGATCGCAACCAACATCGGCGTCGAATCGACGGCGCGCCAGGCATACGAGAACAACTACAACGTCGTCGTCGTCAGCGACGCGGTCAGCACGTCGTCCGCCGACGCACAGACCTTCGCGCTGACGCAGATCTTCCCGAAACTCGGGCAGGTCGCCGCGACGTCCGACGTGGAGGCGGCACTGGAGCTGGCGTATTCGCGCTGAACGAAGCGGCGTGTTCGGCGTGCACCCTTCAAACAGAGTCATTTACCGAGGCATGACGATGATCAAGACCGATGCATGGGTTCTCTACGCAGGACCGGAACCGAGCAGGAAGCAGGCGCCCGTGGCGGGCGAGCTGCGTCGCGAGACCTTCGAATTCTCCGATCTGGAAGCCGACGAGGTGCTGGTCGAGCCGCTGTACGGATCGTGGGAAGCGAACCTCGACCACGCGCTGTCGCGCAATCCGGTCGACATCTGCCGGCAGCGCCGCGAGGACAAGATCGTGCTCGGCAACGGTGCGCTGGTGCGCATCGTCGAGCGCGGCAGCGGCGTGAAGACGCTGAAGGAAGGCGAGATCTGCATGGTGATGCCGTTCGGCAAGCGCGACGAATACGGGTTCGCCGAGCTCGTCTACGCGTACGACGCGCCGGGCACGATCGGCGTGATGGCGCAGCGGACCAAGATGCGTGCCGACAACCTCGTGGCGGTGCCGACGGACAGCCGGCATTCGCTGCTGCAATGGGCGACGTACGGCCGCTACTTCACCGCGTGGGACAACTGGAAGGTGGCGTCGACGTGCTGGCGCTCGCAGCTGCCGGACGTCGATCCGGCCGACTACCTGGTGTTCGGCTGGGGCGGCGGCACGACGCTTGCCGAACTGCAGCTCGCGAAGCGCGAGGGTTTTCGCGTCGCGATGACGGCGAGCAACGACCGGCGCCTCGAGGAGCTCGCGAAGCTCGGCATCACGCCGGTCGATCGCCGCAAGTTCCCGAACCTCGCGTACGACGACGAGCGCTACAAGACCGATCCCGAGTACCAGGCGAGCTATCGCGAGTCGGAGCGCGCGTTCGCGGAGACGATCGCGGAACTGAGCGGCGGCCGCGGCGTCGCGATCTTCCTCGACAACCTCGGCGGCGCACTGTATCGCGCGACGATGCGCGTGGTCGGCCGCACCGGCATCATCGCGACGGTCGGCTGGAAGACCGGGATGCGCCTGTGGAACCTGCGCGCGACGGAATGCATCAACCGCCGCCTGCACATCCACACGCATGCGTGGCGCTACGACGACAGCATCGCGATCCGCGATTTCCAGGAAACGAGCGGCTGGATCGGCCAGGAGCCGACCGAGATCTTCGATTTCGACGAGGTGCCGAAGCTCGCGTCCGACTACCTGAACGGGAAGATCCAGACGTATTTCCCGATCTACCGGATCAACGCCGTCTGAGCGGCAGGTCGCGCGCCGCGCCCGCATCGCTGCAAGACGATTAGTCATGCAGATGATTGCGGTGGGGCGGCGCGCCGTGCAATCCATCTGACTGGAGAACGGCATGGCCACTGTGGAAATGGGGGGCGTCGACGCCGGTGCGGCGTCGGACGCGTCCAAACCGGCGCCGCTCGACGGCATTCGCGTGATCGACGCCGCGACGTTGTTCGCGGGCCCGCTCGCGGCGACGATGCTCGCGGACTACGGCGCCGACGTGATCAAGGTCGAGCATCCGGACGGCGATCCGGCGCGCAAGTACGGCGCGCGTCGCGACGACGTGCCGTTGTGGTGGAAGGTGCTCGCGCGCAACAAGCGGGCGGTCACGCTGAATCTCGGCACGGCCGACGGCCAGCGGATCTTCCGCGAAATGGCGGCGCAGGCGGACGTGGTCGTCGAGAATTTCCGGCCCGGCACGCTCGAACGCTGGGGGCTCGGCTACGACGTGCTGTCCGCGCTCAACCCGCGGCTCGTGCTCGTGCGGGTGACGGGTTTCGGCCAGTTCGGCCCGTATGCGAGCCGCCCCGGCTTCGGCACGCTGGCCGAGGCGATGAGCGGGCTCGCGTCGATCACCGGCGAGGCCGACGGGCCGCCGCTGCTGCCGTCGTTCCCGCTTGCCGACACGGTCGCGGGGCTGACCGCCGCGTTCGCGATCATGACCGCGCTGAAGGCGCGCGAGCACACCGGGCGCGGCCAGGTCGTCGATCTCGCGATCATCGAGACGATGCTCGCCGCGATGGGCGCGCAGGTCGCGAGCTACGACCAGACGGGCCGGGTGCCCGAGCGCACCGGCAATCGTTCGCCGAACAATTCGCCGCGCGGGGTCTACCGCACGTCGGACGGCCAGTGGGTCGCGCTGTCGACGTCGGCGCACAGCATCGCGGAGCGCGTGATGCGCCTCGTCGGCCGCGCGGACCTGATCGACGAACCCTGGTTCGCGAACGGCGCCGAGCGCGCGAAGCATGCGGACGAACTGGATGCGGCGGTCGGCGGCTGGATCGGGCAACGCTCGCGCGACGACGTGATCGCCGAGTTCGAGCGCGCGCAGGCGGCGGTCGCGCCGATCTACGACGTCGCCGACGTGCTCCGCGATCCGCAGTACGCGGCGCTCGGCTCGGTCGTGTCGGTGCCCGACGCGGAACTCGGCGCGTTCCGCACGCACAACGTGCCGTTCCGGCTGTCCGACACGCCCGGCGCGATCCGCTGGGGCGGGCCGGCGCGCGGCACCCACAACGACGAAGTATTCGGCGCATTGGGACTGGCGCGGCACGAGATCGCCGATTTGACCGAACGGGGCATCGTATGAAAACCAGCGCAACCTACCGCAGTTACCTCTACGTGCCCGCGCACAAGGCGCAGGTGGTGGAAAAGGCGTATGCAAGCGAAGCCGATGCGATCGTGCTCGACCTCGAGGACGCCGTGCCGGCCAGCCACAAGGCCGAAGCACGCGAGGCGGCCGCCGCGATTCTCGCGGAAGGCCCGCCGAAGCCGACGTACGTGCGGATCAACCCGATCGGCAGCCCGTGGTGCCGCGACGACGTCGACGCGATCGCGCAGCCGGCGCTGCAGGCGCTGCGGCTGCCGAAATGCGACCTGCCGCAGCATATCCAGGAAGTGGCGGGCTGGCTCGACGCGCTCGGCAGCGATGCGGGCATCCAGATACTGATCGAGTCGGCGTACGGTGTCGAGACGGCTTACCAGCTCGCGACCGCGTCGCCGCGGCTGGAGCGCATCGGGCTCGGCGAGAGCGACCTGCGCGCGGACCTGCAGATCGGCGTCGACAACTTCACGCTCGAGGTGTGCCGCGCGCGCTGCGTCGTGGTGTCCCGCGCGGCGGGGCTGAGCGGGCCGATCCAGACCGTCTATCACACGCTGCCCGATCTCGACGGGCTGAGGGAATCGACGCTGCGCGCGAAATCGATGGGGTTCCTCGGCCGCTTCGCGATTCATCCGTCGCAGCTCCCGGTGATCAACGAGGTGTTCACGCCGTCGGAAGACGAGATCCGCGCGGCCGAGCGGGTGCTCGAGGCGGTCGATGCGGCGGCGGGCAAGGCCTCGGCGTCGTCGGTGTTCGTGCTGCCGGACGGCCGCGTGGTCGCGCCGCCGCTGATCGCCAACGCGCGCGTGACGCTCGCGCTCGCGAACAATCTTCGACTCAGTGGAGCACTGGCATGAGCACACCCGAGACGCTTTCCGCTCCGGCGGCGGCCGCCGCGCCGGTCGCGCCGGACCGCCCCGCGCCGCCCGACGGCATCGTCGGCGCGCTCGGCCGCTTTGCGGCGGAGGTGCGCGCCGGCGGGCTGGAGCACCGGCTGCGCATCGAGGCCGCCGCGCGCGTGCTCGACGTGGTCGGCAACAGCCTGATCGCCCACGACGAACCGGTCGCGCAGTCGGTGCTGCAGGTCGCGCGGCGCTGGGCGGGCACCGGCCCCGCGAGCGTGATCGGCGCGCCCGACCGGCTGCCGGCCGCGAGCGCCGCGCTCGTCAACGGCACGCTCGCGCATGCGATGGATTTCGACGATTCGCACATGCTGTCGGTGCTGCATCCGAGTGCGTCGGTGATTCCGGCCGCGCTCGCCGCCGCGCAGGCGAGCGGCGCGTCGGGCGCGGCGCTGCTCGATGCGATCACGGTCGGCACCGAGGTGTGCATCCGGCTGGGCGTCGCCGCCTACAACGAGCGGCTCGGCAATTCGGTGTTCTTCGAGCGCGGCCAGCACGCGACGTCGATCTGCGGCACGGTCGGCGCGGCGGCGGCCGCGGCGATGCTGCTCGGGCTCGACGCCGCGCAGATCGCGGCGGCGCTCGGCATCGCCGCGAGCATGGGCGCGGGCCTGCTCGAAGCGAACCGCACCGGCGGCTCGGTGAAGCGGATCCACTGCGGCTGGGCGGCGCATGCGGGCGTGAGCGCGGCGGAACTGGCGGGCGCGGGCGTCACCGCGCCGCCGACCGCGCTCGAAGGCCGCTTCGGCTTTTTCCACGCGTGGTGCGGCGACCTCGCCGACGTCGACGCGGTGCTGCGCGACCTGGGCGACGAATGGGAGACGAGCCGGATCATCTTCAAGCCGTATCCGTGCAACCACTTCACGCATCCGGGCATCGACGCGGCGCTGCAACTGAAGGCGCAAGGCGTGACGGCGGACGACGTGGTGTCGGCCGAGCTGCGGGTCGCGACGTCGACGCTGCGCACGATCGGCGAGCCGGCGGAGTTGAAGGCGAATCCGCCGAACGGTTATGCGGCGGCGTTCTCGGGGCCGTACACGATCGCGGCGGCGCTGCTCGGCGGCGGCGGGCTCGGCGTCTGGTTCGACGATTTCGACGATGCGCGTGCGCAGGACCCCGCACGGCGCGCACTGGCCGCGAAGGTGCGTTGCGTGGCCGATCCATGGTGCGATGCGCGCTTCCCGCATTTCCTGCCGGCCGTGCTGCGTGTCGAGCTGCGCGACGGGCAAGTGCGCGAGGCGCGGATCGAGTCGAGCAAGGGCACGAATTCGCGGCCGCTGACCGAACAGGAACTCACCGCAAAATTCGTGCTGGCGGCGAGTTCGGCGCTCGGCATGGCGCGCGCGCTCGCGCTGCGCGACGCGGTACAGGCGCTTGCCGACGATACACCGCTCGATGCGCTCGCGGCGCTGATCTCGGGCACGGAAGGAGGACACCGATCTTGAATGCACCCCGCTGGAAAAAGCGGCCGCCCGGCTCGAACTGGGGCGACTTCGGTCCCGACGACCAGAAGGGGCGGCTGAACTGGCTGACGCCGGACAAGGTGCGGCAGGGCGCAGCCGAAGTGCGGGAAGGGCTGTCGTTCTCGCTGAGCCTGCCGCTCGACGTGCCGCGCGGCGGCGGGCTGAACGCGCGGCGGCGGCCGCCGGCGATCATGCCGGCGCTGCTCGGCGACAAGCCGTACTTCGGTTATCGCGCGGACGAACAGGTTGCGAACGCAACCGATGTGGTCTGCGACGATTCGTTCTGCATGCACTCGCAGTTCTCGACGCAATGGGACGGCCTGTCGCACGTGGGCGGCGTGTTCGACGCGGACGACGACGGCGTGCCTGAAATCGTGTTCTACAACGGTTTCCGGATGGGCGAGCATCTGCGGGTGCCGCGGGAGGGCGACGCGACGGGCGGCGCGCACGCGCTCGGTATCGAGGTGATGGCGCAAACGGGCGTGCAGGGGCGCGGCGTGCTGATCGACCTGCGGCGTCATGTGGGCGACGCGCGCACGAAGGTGGGCTTCGCGCAACTGATGCAGGTGATGGAGGCGGACCACGTGCAGGTCGAGCGCGGCGACATCGTCTGCATTCATACCGGCTTCGCGGACCTGTTGCTGAACGATGACGGCGGATCACCGGCGACGGTCGCGAGCGCGTGCGTGCTGGACAGCAGCGATGCGCGGCTGCTGCAATGGATCGACGAATCGGGGCTGGCCGCGCTCGTGGCCGACAACCATGCGATCGAGGAACGTCCGCAGCATGCGCAGCCGCTCGCGCAGCCGGGCGCACTGATGCCGCTTCACGAACTGTGCCTGTTCAAGCTCGGCATTCACCTCGGCGAGCTGTGGCACCTGACGCCGCTCGCGAACTGGCTGCATGCGCACGGCCGGAACCGGTTTCTGCTGACAGCGCCGCCGCTGCATATCCGCGGCCTGGTCGGCGCGCCGGCGAATCCCGTCGCGACCGTTTGACCCTGCGGGCGGTGGCTGTGGCGGTGGCCGCCCGCACTTTTTTTGCAATGCGATCGGCTGGCGCAAAGCGTGAATTAAATTGTCGATTGGCAAGGCATTCAGAAGAATCGGCGCGAAACGGGCGATTTAATTTAAAAATATAACTAATATCGCCCGTTATCTAAAAAATATCGATGCGTCAAGATTGGACTATTCTTGTGCATTGCACTAAATATCAGGGGATTGCTCCGGTTGCGAAATGCAGCAGCCGCAGGCGGTGATTAACCTGTTTAGTGGATGGTCGCAAACATGAATCTACGTTCGATCGATCTGAACCTGCTGGTCATACTCGATGCGCTATTGACGGAGAAACAGGTCACACGGGCCGGCCAGAAGGTCGGCCTCACGCAGCCGGCCGTCAGCAACGCGCTGGCGCGGCTGCGGTTCCTGTTCAAGGACGAGATCCTGGCGCGCACCGCGCTCGGCATGGAGTTGACGCCGCGCGCACAGGCGCTGGCGATGCCGATTCGACAGATCATGCAACAAATCGAGGAATTATTTGAATCGGATTATCAATTCAATCCTTTTACGTCCGAGCGCCATTTCACGTTGCGCATGTCGGATCTCACCGAATTGCTTTTG
Organism: Burkholderia cepacia; assembly: GCF_001718835.1. Classification (NCBI taxonomy): domain Bacteria; kingdom Pseudomonadati; phylum Pseudomonadota; class Betaproteobacteria; order Burkholderiales; family Burkholderiaceae; genus Burkholderia; species Burkholderia cepacia. The sequence goes on from NZ_CP013444.1 coordinate 156,758, forward strand.
CTGCCGGCGCTGCTGCGCTGCATGCGCTTGACGAGCCCGAATATCGGCATGGACGTCGTGCACATGAGTGCCGCCAAGACCGCCGACGCACTCGAATCGGGGCTGCTCGACCTGGCGATCAGCGCCGGCCTCGAACATTCGGGCACGCTGTCGTCGCAAATCGTGTTTCATGACCGGATGGTCTGCGTGATGAGCCGCAGCCATCCGGACGCGGGCGCGCCGTTGACGCTCGAACGGTTCCTCGCGCTCGACTTCCTCAACGTGACGATCAATCCGGTCGACCACAGCCTGGTCGACAACCTGCTGGCGAACATGAACTGCACGCGGCGCATCGCGCTCAACGTGCCGCACTGGCTCGTCGTGCCGAACATGCTGGATGCGCTGCCGTACGCCGTGATCATGTCCGAGCGGCATGCGCTGAGCCTCGACGATGCGCGGCTCGTGATCCGCGACCTGCCGCTCGCGATGGAGCCCGTCGCGTGGTCGCTGTACTGGCACCGGCGCTACGACGGCAGCAACGCGCACGCGTGGCTGCGCAGCCGCATCGTCGAGGTCGCGAAGGCACTGGAGCGGCACGGCGTCGCGGCGGAGGCTTAGCGGCTCTTCCCGCGGCTCAGCCGACGACGAGCAGCGGCGGCAGCGTCGCGACGTCGGGCTGTTCGTCGAGCCGCCACAGGTAATCGAGCGCCGCGCGGATCTGCGCCGGGCTCCAGTGCCGCCGGCAGTTCTTCGTGAACTTCGCCTCGTAGTCGTCGCGCCGCATCGGCCGCGTCGGCGAGCCCGGCAGGTCGTCCACCTGCTTCGTGCAGGTCGACCCGTCTTCGCACACGGCCGTCACCCGGTTCGGCGCGTGCGCGGGATAGCGGGCGGTCAGCGCCGGGTCCTCGCGCACCGCGATCCGCTCGATCAACGCGTGCAGCGCCGGATCGTGCAGCGCGTCGGGCCGGTAGCTCTCGGTCGTGATGTCGCCGTCGAGCATCGCGCGCGCGACGATGTACGGCAGGCTGTGATCGGCGGTCTCGTGAGTCGACGGCGCCCATTTTTCGCGGTCGCGGCCGGCCGTCACATAACCGACTTCGGTCGTGGCGATCTCGATGCGCCGGATGCGGCGCAGGTCGCCGACCTGCGCGGCGACGTCGAGCGCCGCCGGAATCGCGGTTTGCGTGAGCCCTTGCGCGGGATAGAACTTCACGAAGCACTTGCCGATCCGGAACGTGCCGCCGCGCCCGCCGAATTCGCGCGTATCGACGGTGAACGGCCCGGACACCTGCGGAAAGAACCCGGCCATGCCCTCGAAGATCGGCGCGGGGCCGGTCAGCCCGGCGCGCGCGAGCTGCGTCGAGAACACCGCGTTGCGCGCCGCGTCCGCATCGGCGAGCGCCTTCCAGTTCGACAACTGCTGGACGCGCGTCTGGTTCAGCGCGAGATGGCCGTTGATCGACAGGTTCACCGCCTGCACCAGTTGCGGCGCGGGCATGCGCATCAGCTTGCCCGCGGCGAGCGCGACGGCGGGCAGGCTGTAGCACGTGTGGTCCCAGCCGCGCGGGCTGATCGCGGCGGCGTCCATCAGCCGGCACGCGATCTCGTAAGCGATCGCGATCGACAGGACCAGGTCGCGGCCGTTCGCATGCTGCGCTTCGGCGACCGCGAGGCACGCGGACATGTTGTCGCTCGGATGGCCGGTCTCCTTGCCGGCGTACGCGTCGTTGAAGTCGTAGTAGCGCAGCGCGGTGCCGGTCGCGAACGCGGCGAGATCGGGGCTCGTGCGCCGGTTCGTGCCGACGATCGTCGACACGCCGCCCGGCGACGCGAGCGCCGCGTCGCGCGCGATCCGCACCGGACGTTCGTCGTGCGCGGCGATCGCGCAGCCGAGCGCGTCGATCAGGTGCGCCTTGATCGTCTCGATCGTCGCGGCGTCGAGGTCGCGATACTGCAGCCCGGCCGCGTAGTCGGCGAGCTGCTGCGCGAGATCGGGGTGGGGGGCGGTGGCGCCGGCGGCCGGCGACGCGCCGGCGCGGGCATGGGCGAACGGCAGCGCGAGCGCCGCGCCGGTCAGCGTGGAAAGGAAGTGGCGGCGGTTCATTGTGCGAAGACTCCGAAGGTTCCTGAAACTGGGGAGAGGCGAGGTCAGAACAGCTTGCGCAGGCCGAGTGCGACGCCCGCGCTGCTGGCGCGGTCGCCGGCCAGCGTGTAGTGGAGGAAGTTGTAGTTGTAGTTGTCGAAATCGAGCGCGGCGCGGCGCGCGTAGCCGCCCGCCAGGTACAGCGTGACGGCTTTCGACAGGAAGTAGTTCAACTGCAGCGTGACCTGCTGCGGGTTGGCCGGGTGCGGCGCGGGCGTCTGCGCGTTCGGCGCGTTCTGCGCGCGGATGTCCTCGTAATAGAACGCGCCGACCGCCTGCAGGTAAGGCGTGATCGCGTAGCGCACGCCGGCCCACCAGAACGTGTAGCGCGTCACGACCGACGGCGCGGCGACGCCGCCCTGGCCGTGCGTGACGCCGGCCAGCAGTTGCGCGCGGTCGACGGACACGATCGCGGCGGCGGCGTAGCGGCGGAAATGCGCGAAGCCGCCCGGCTGCGGCGTGTTGACGTTGTCGAACGCGGCGGCGAACGAGAATGCGCCGCCGGCATAGTCGAAGCCGGCGCCGTAGGCGGCGTTCGACTGGAACGCGCCGGGCGTGCCGCCGAACGAATAGTGCGTTTCGAGCGTCAGCGGGCCGATCTTTGCCAGGTACTTGGCGACGTTGTTCTCGCGGAAGTTGACGCCGACGATCGCACCGGCCGGCTCGTACAGCGTCGAGTACGCGCCCGTCGGCGAATAGCGCTCCATGACGTCGAACAGCGTCGTGTACTGGTGGCCGAGCCGCAACGCACCCCAGCGCTCGTGCTGCAGTCCGACCCACGCGGAGCGGTCGAAGCCGCCCGCGCCGGTGCCGGTGCCGTTGTTCAGGTTGATGCCGCTTTCGAGCCGGAACGCGGCCTGCCAGCCGCCGCCGAGGTCCTCGACGCCCTTCAGCCCCCAGCGCGAGCCGCTCTTGCCGCCCGACGCCATCCGCACGAGCGACGCCGACGACTTGTCGCCGGGCGCGGCCTGGTGGGTGAGGAATTCCGTATAGATGTCGGCCACGCCATACAGCGTGATCGTGCTCTGCGCGCAGGCGCCGGCCGATACGAGGCCCAGTCCGCACAGTGCGGACATCCGCTTGCCCATGGCTTGTCTCCTTCCAGGGTTTTGTTCTTTGTTCGAGTTCGGCGCCGCGCCGGTCGAGCGGTGCGGCGGTGCTGCGGGGCGACGCTATCCGGGCCGGGTGGCGAACGGGCGGCATCGTGACGGGACGCCTGCGCGCATCGCGCGACGCGCGCAGGCATGGGAACGGCGCGCAGCGATGACGGGCGGCGCTGGCATCACCGGGGCGTGCCGTCCGCGCGCGCCTGTACGGCCGCGTGACGCGCGAGCACGCGCTTCGCGCGGGCGACGCCGGGCGCGTCGACCATCCGGCCGTCGACGCGCAGCGCGCCGCGCCCGTTCGCGCGCGCGTCGTCGTAGGCGGCCAGCACCGCGTGCGCGTCGCGCACCGCGGCGTCGTCGGGCCGGAACGCACGGTTGAGCGCACCGACCTGCAGCGGGTGGATACAGGTCGCGCCCGCATAGCCGAGCTCCGCGGACGCGCGCGCGATGCGCTCGAACGCGTCGAGATCGCGCAGTTCGTCGAGGCCGCCGATGAGGCCGAGCGGCAGGATGCCGGCGGCGCGCGCGGCGATGATCAGCAACTGCTTCGGCACGCGCAGCACGTCGGCGTTCGCGCCGCTTTCGCAGTTCAGCGCGAAGTCGCCGCCGCCCAGCATCATCGCGACGACGCGCGGCGACGCCTGCGCGATCCGGTCCATGGCCTGGAACGCGCGCGGCGTTTCGACGATCGCGACGATCCGCGTGCGGCCGGGCGGCGCGCCGGCTTCTTCTTCGAGCGCGGCCAGCAGTTCGTCGATCGCCTCGACGTGCGAACCGCCGCGCACCTTCGGCAGCACGACGCCGTCCACGCCGGCCCGGACGGCCGCGCGCAGGTCCGGCACCAGCTGGTCGAGCGGGCCGTTGGCGCGCACCAGCAAGTCGCGGCCCGGCGCGCGCAGCGCCGGCACGGCGTCGGCCAGCCCGTCGCGGGCGGCCGCCTTGCATGCGGGCGGAACGCTGTCCTCGAGATCGAGGATCAGCGCGTCGGCGTCGCTCGCGGCGGCCGACGCGACGAAACGGGGCACGTGGGCGGGGACGTACAGCAGCGAGCGCCAGACGGGTTGGGATGATGGATTCATCTGCGATCTCATAAAATGAAAGTCACTTTCATTTTTGTGGTTGATGGCCGCATTCGTCAAGATTATCGTTAACGCCTAGTATCAAGGAACATGGCAGGATGATGAACGAACGAAGCTGCGCGGATTCATATTGATGTCATCGGCGATCTGCGTATAATGAAAGTGACTTTCATTTTTTTGATGCCGGCCGCCACACCGTGGCACCGTGGTGACACCACCGACGTGACACGGACAGCCCGGCATCGCACGAGGTGGACATGAACAAGGTGGAGACAAGCAATCCCGCAGAGGGCGGCGTGGCCGCGGTCAACCGCGCGCTGACCGCGCTGCTGGCGTTCGGCAACGCCCCCGGCGGGCTGATGCTCGCGCAGGTCAGCGAGGAGACGGGGCTCAACATGAGCACGCTGTTGCGGATGTTCGAGTCGCTCGAGCAGTTCCGCTTCATCAAGCGCCTGCCGGACGGGCGCTACGTGCTGGGGCCCGCCGTGTTCCAGCTCGGGATGATGTATCGCGAGTCGTTCCAGCTGCGCGAGTACGTGATGCCGATCCTGTCGAGGCTGTCGGCGGAAACCGGCGAGACGGCCGCGTTCTACGTGCGCGAAGCCGACCAGCGCGTGTGCCTGTTCCGCATCCAGGCGCAGCGCTCGGTACGCACGCACCTGCGCGAGGGCGACCGCTTCCCGCTGGACGTCGGCGCGGCCGGCCGTGTGCTGCTCGCGTTCAGCGGCACGCGCGGCGGCGACTACGAGAAGACGGCCGAGCAGGGCTACGCGGTGTCGATCGCCGAGCGCGACCCGGAAAGCGCGGCGATCGCGTGCCCGGCTTTCGGCGTCGGCCGCGTGCTCAGCGGCGCGATCTCGCTCGGCGTGCCGCGCTATCGCTTCAACAAGAAGGTGCTGGCCGACTACCTGCCGCGCGTGCAGGCGGCGGCCGCCGAGCTGACGCATGCGCTCGGCGGCGATCTGCCCGCGGCAGGCGCGGCATTCCGCGCGGCCGACCAGCTCGGCGCGCTGCTCGAGTAGCGCCGCGCGCGGCTGAGCGCGCCTCGCCTCGAAGTCAGCCTTGAAGTCCGCATCGAACGACGCACACACACCAACCAGGAGACAAGCATGTTCGTTCCCGACCCGCAGGCCGCTCACGCGGCCGGCGCGCACCGTCGCGCGTCCACCGGCCCGATTCATCCGAAACCGTTCGATGCCGGCGCGCAGGGGCCGCTCGCGGGCGTGCGCGTCGTCGACCTGTCGCGCCTGATGGCAGGCAACATGCTGAGCGTGCAGCTCGCCGATTTCGGCGCGGACGTCGTGAAGGTCGAGAGCGAGCGCGGCGACACGCTGCGCGCGGTCGGCGCGGGCGGGATCAGCACCAACTGGAAGGTATACGGCCGCAACAAGCGCAGCGTGTGCGTCGACCTGCGCGCGCCCGACGGAATCGAGATCGTCCGCCGGCTGGTGCGCGACGCGGACGTGTTCGTCGAAAGCTTCAAGCCCGGCGTCGCCGAGAAGATGGGGATCGGCCCGGACGACCTGCTCGCGATCCGTCCCGAGCTGGTGATCGCGCGGATCTCCGGCTGGGGGCAGACGGGGCCGTACCGCCACAAACCGGGCTTCGGCACGCTCGCGGAAGGATATGCGGGGTTCGCGGCGATCAACGGCTTCGCCGATCGCGAGCCGGTGCTGCCGCCGATGTTCCTCGGCGACATGACGGCCGGGCTGTCCGGCGCGATCGCGGTGCTGGTCGCGCTGCATGCGCGCGACGCGCACGGCGCGGCGGGGCAGGTGATCGACGTGTCGCTGTTCGAGCCGCTGCTGTCGATCCTCGGCCCGGCCGCCGCGAACTACGTGATGACCGGCGAGATCAAGGCACGCACCGGCAGCCGCTCGTCGAACACGGCGCCGCGCAATGCGTATCGCACCCGCGACGGCAAGTGGCTGTGCCTGTCGAGCTCGACGCAGGCGATGGCCGAGCGGCTGTTCCGCGCGATCGGCCGCGCGGAGCTGATCGACGATCCGCGCTACGCGACCAACGTGCAGCGCGTGCAGCACGCGGAAGCGCTCGACGCGATCGTCGGCGAATTCATCGCCGCGCGCGATCTCGACGCCAATCTCGCGTTCTTCGAAGAAGCGGGCGTGACGGTCGGGCCGATCCAGGATATCGCGCAGATCGTTCAGGATCACTATGTGATCGAGCGCGAGGCGCTCGTCGAGCTGCCGGACGACGACGTCGGCAGCCTGCCGATGCACAACATCACGCCGCGCCTGTCGGCCACGCCCGGCACGTTCCGCCGGCCCGCGCCCGCGCTCGGCGAGAACAATCGCGAGATCCTGCTGCCGCTGCTCGGCGAACGCGAATACGAGCGGCTCGCGGGGCTGGGCGTGATCCGCACGCGCTAGGTGCGACGCGCGACGCGCGACGCGGTCGCGAACGACGGCCGCCGCACCCTGGACATTGCATGGAGGAGACACCATGAAGCCACGCTGGACCCATCGGCCGCCCGGCTCGAACTGGGGGGATTTCGGCCCGGACGATCAGAAAGGGCGCCTGAACTGGCTGACCGCCGACGCGGTGCTGCGCGGCGTCGCGGAGGTGCGCGAAGGCCGCGTGTTTTCGCTGAGCCTGCCGCTCGACGTACCGCGCGGCGGCGGGCTGAACGCGCGGCGCCGGCCGCCGGCGATCATGCCGGCGCTGCTCGGCGACAAGCCGTACTTCGGCTATCGCGCGGATGAACAGGTTGCGAACGCAACCGACGTCGTCTGCGACGATGCGTTCTGCATGCACTCGCAGTTCTCGACGCAGTGGGATGCGCTGTCGCACGTCGGCTCGCTGTTCGATCCGGCGGGTGACGGCGAGCGGGCCCGCGTGTTCTACAACGGCTACCGGATGGACGAGCACATCCAGGTGCCCGAAGCGGGTGCGCCGCGCGGCGGCGCGCGTGCGCTCGGCATCGAGGTGATGGCGCAAACGGGCGTGCAGGGGCGCGGCGTGCTGGTCGACCTGCGGCGCCACTTCGGCGACGAGCGGCGCAAGATCGGCTACGCGGAGTGGATGGCGGTGCTGCGCGCGGACGACGTGATCGTCGAGCGCGGCGACATCGTGTGCGTGCATACGGGTTTCGCCGATCGCCTGCTCGACGCCGACGCGCGCGGCGAGCCCGGCGCGCCGGACGTGTGCTGCGTGCTCGACGGCCACGACCCGCGCCTGCTCGAATGGATCGACGCATCGGGGCTCGCCGCGCTCGCGGCGGACAACCACGCGGTCGAGGAGCGGCCGCGCGATGCGCGCGCGCGCGAGCGGCCGGGCGCGCTGATGCCGCTGCACGAGCTGTGCCTGTTCAAGCTCGGCATTCATCTCGGCGAGCTGTGGCACCTGACGCCGCTTGCCGACTGGCTGCGCGCGCACCGGCGCAACCGCTTCCTGCTGACCGCGCCGCCGCTGCACCTGCGCGGGCTCGTCGGGTCGCCGGTCAATCCGGTCGCCACCGTATGAACGCCGGCGCCGCGCGCACGCCGCGCCGGCGCCGGGTTTGCCGCTTCGCCGCTTCGCGCAGGCCGCGCGGGCGGATCATCGAGGAATCGCCATGTCCCATTCCCATGCGGCGTCGATCGCCGCCCGCATCGACCGCCTGCCCGCGACGGCCACCATCTGGACGCTCGTGCTGTTCCTGAGCGTCGGCGGGTTTTTCGAGGTCTACGACCTGTTCCAGATGACCTACCTGCCGCCCGGGCTGATCCGCGACGGCATCTTTCACGCGGGCTCGCACGGCGTGCTCGGCATGTCGGACCAGGGCGCGCTGGGCGCGGCGACGTTCGCCGGGCTGTTCGTCGGCGAGATGTTCGTGTCGCGCCTCGCGGACCGCTACGGGCGGCGCGTGCTGTTCACCGGCGCGCTGCTGCTCTACACGGCGGCGAGCCTGGCGATGTGCGTGCAGACACATGCGCTCGGCGTTCTCGTATGCCGTTTCATCGCGGGCTGCGGCATCGGCGCGGAGCTGATCACGATCGGCGCGTTCCTGACCGAGCTGGTGCCGAAGGCGGTGCGCGGCCGCGCGTTCGCGCTGTGCTTCGCGGTCGGCTATCTCGCGATGCCCGTGCTGGCGCTGGTGTCGTGGTTATGGGTGCCGCGCGATCCGCTCGGCCTCTCCGGATGGCGCTGGGTCGTGCTGCTCGGCGGCAGCGGCGCGATTTTCGTGTGGTGGCTGCAGTCGCGGTTGCCGGAGTCGCCGCGCTGGCTCGCCCGCACGGGTCGCGAGGCCGAGGCCGAAGCCGTGTTGCAGCGGCTCGAGCAGGCCGTCGAGCGCGAATCCGGCCGGCCGCTGCCCGCGGTCCCGGCACCCGTTGCAACGGCCCCGGCCCCGGCCCCGGCCGCTCAGCGCGCGCCGTCGATGTGGGATGCGCGGCATCGCGGCCGCACGACGATGCTGATCGCATTCAATGCATTCCTGAGCATCGGTTTCTTCGGCTTCAGCCAGTGGCTGCCGACGCTGCTCGCAGCTCAAGGCGCGAGCGTCACGAAGAGCCTCTGGTATGCGTTCGTGATCGCGTTCGCGTATCCGGTGTCGCCGTTCGTCGCCGGCCTGCTCGCCGACCGGATCGAGCGCAAATGGCTGATCGTCGCGTCGGCGTTCGGCGTCGCGCTGTTCGGCACCGCGTTCGCGATGTCGGCGCAGGCGCCGTTCGTGATCGCGTTCGGCCTGCTCGTCACGCTGTCCAGCACGGTGCTGGCGAGCAACGGCACCGCGTACCAGTCGGAAGTGTTTCCGACCGAGATCCGCGGGCGCGCGCTCGGTTTCGTGCACTCGATCGGCCGCCTGACGGGCATCGCGAGCAGTTTCATCGTCGCGCTGCTGCTCGAGCGCGCCGGGGTGTCGGCCGTGTTCGTGCTGATCGGCGGCAGCATGCTGATCGTGATGGTGTCGATCGGCGTGTTCGGGCCGAAGACCAACAACCGGGCGCTCGACGAGATTTCGGACGGCGGCGCGACAGGCGACGCGCCGGCGGGGGCGGGGCTGGACGCGCTGCCGTCGCGGCGCTCGTGAGCGTGGCGATGGCGCGGCCGCTATACGTCGAGCGTGGCTGGGTCCGCAGCCCGCGCCATCGCCTTCGGCAGATACTCCTCGAGGATCTTCACGACGACCTGGGTCTTCGACGGAACGGGCCGCGTGACCGGCAACAGCGCATGCAGGTCGAATCCCGGCACCGTGTAATCCGGCAGCAGCCTGACGAGCCGGCCGGACGCCAGCGCGTCGACGCACACGTGTTCCTGGAGGACGCCGATGCCCGCGCCGTTCAGCAGCAGCTCGTACACCGGCCGCCAGTGGCTCGTGCTGATCACGATGTTGATCGGTGTTGGCCGCACCGATTTCGACGCGCTCATCAGGCGAAGCTGGCCGTCGTTGAAGAGCCCCGTGACGCGAATGAACGGGTGCCCGACGATGTCGGTCGGCTCCTCCGGCAGCCCGTGCTTGTCGATATAAGACGGCGACGCGACCAGTACGCGTCGCACGTAGCCCAATCGACGCGCGACGAAATTGCCGTCGCCGATCTGGCCGAGCCGCAACGAAATATCGACGCCCTCGGTGACGGGGTCCGTGATCTCGTCGTTCAGGATGAGATCGATATAGAGCTGCGGATTATGTTCACGAATGACTGTGAGGATTTCCGGCAGCACCACTTCGCCGAGCCCATGTGGCGCGGCAATGCGAATGCGTCCGCGCACGATCTTGTTGCCGAGCGTGACGACGGCCCGCGCTTCGTCGGCCGCGTCGAGCACGATCTTGCTTCGTTGATAGAACAGGATGCCTTCATCCGTGCACGACACCGCGCGCGTGCTCCGGAGCAGCAATCTGACGCCGAGAAACCGTTCGAGCCGCTCGACGCGGTCGCTTACGGTAGGTTGGCCCAGGCCGAGATCTTTCGCGGCCCTTGACAAATTGCCACGCTCGACAACCCGCACGAAAATTCGCATGGCCGCCAGCAAATCCATAGTCCCTCGGATCGGAAGAATGTAGTTATTCTGGAAGACGAAAAAGCCTGTTCGTCCGTTTCTTTTCCGGCCAGCGGCGAGCGATTTTAGTCAACTTGAAATGTTGCGATATCGTTGCGTGGGGCGGATATGGAACTATACCGCCGATTTTTGACAGGCATTGATTATATTTTCGTAAAGAAAGGCAATATTCGATCGATCAATTCCTCTAACAATAATTCAATATTTCGATATTTTTAATCACTTATTTTACTTTTTCCCCGCGTGGAGGCGAACGAGGGCCGGGTGGCCGCAAGCAGCGCGGCGCCGATGGCCATGATTGCCACCATCAACAGCAGGCTCGCGCGGAAGCTCCCGGTCGACGTCCGCAGCCAGCCGATCGCCGCAGGGCTCAAGAAGCCGCCCAGCACACCGATCGTATTGATCAGCGCGATGCCGCCCGCGGCGGCGGGCCCTTTCAGATAGGTGGATGGAATGGCCCAGAATACCGTGTAGGCCATCCACATCGCGGTGGTCGCAACCGTGATGCAAATGAGCGAGACGTCGAGCCTGTCGCTCGACGCGACCGTGGCGGCGAGCGACAGCGCGCTGACCAGCGCCGGAATCGCGCTGTGCCAGCGCCGCTCGTTGCGGCGATCGGAACTGCGGCCGGCGACGACCATGCCGATGGTCGCGGCAACGAACGGAATCGACGAATAGAGGCCGATCTTCATCGGATCGGTGACGCCGCCGGCCGCCAGCAGGCCGGGCAGCCAGAAATTGATCAGGTAGATGCCGCAGATGATGCAGAAATAGGCGGCGCTCATCAAATAGACGTACGGATCCTTCACGACCTCCGCGAAACCGTGCCGCTCCGCATGCCGGGGCTTCGCGACCGTGTCGAGGAGTTCCTGCCGTTCCTCGGGCGACAGCCACGACGCCGTCTCGGGGCGATCGGCAAGCAGCACGCGAACCATGAGGCCGAGCGCGACGCACGGCAGGCCTTCGAGCAGGTACATCCACTGCCAGCCGGACAGGCCGCCCAAGCCTGCGAAGGTCGTCATGATCCACATCGACACCGGGCCGCCGAGCACGCCCGCGAGGGGGCCGCCGATCATGACCGCGGCGATGGCTTTCGCCCGGCGCGATTCGGGATACCAGCAGGTCAGATAGAACAGGATGCCGGGCGTGAAGCCGGCCTCGAAGACGCCGAGAAGAAAGCGCAGCGCATAGAACGTCGTCGCATCGCGCGTCACGACCATGGCCGCGGACGTCAGGCCCCACAGCACCATGATCCGGCTGATGGTCTTGCGTGCGCCGATCCGCGGCAGCAGCAGGTTGGACGGCACCTCGAAGAGCGCATAGCCGATGAAGAATATGCCGGCGGCCAGGCCGTATTGCGCATCGGTCAAGCCGATGTCGGACTGCATGTGCAGCCGGGCGAAACCGACGTTGAGCCGGTCGAGGCACGCAAACAGATAGCAGATGAGCAGGAAGGACAGCAGGCGGCGGTCGAGCCGGCGATACAGCGCCGACGTGCGATCGCCATTCTGGATCGAGACGACAGTGGACATGCCAGTCTCCTTGGACCGGTCGAGAGGCAGCGCCCGGCCTCGGACCGGGCACCGCATGGGCGTGGGCAGTCAGGCGACCTCGGACAATTCGGGCGCCTCCTCCTCTTGGTATTGCCTGACGCGAGCGCGGAACGTGTCCGAAAGCGGCACCGTCGATTCCGTCGCATAGTCGTAAGCGACGTGCGTCGACGCGCCTCGCGCGATCACGGTGTCGGTGTCGTTCGCGAGCGTGATCAGGTATTCGAGGTCGAAGCTCTTCGTGCCGAGGCGCGTGATGCGCGCGCTCACTTCGAGCGATTCCCCCCATTTCGCGGAACGGACGTATTCGCACGACGTCTTCAGCATGATCTGCGGAATGCCCCGATCGAGCGGCACCTCCAGCAGTTCATGCGCGTAAGCCATGTACGCATTCAGCATGTACACGTAATACATCGTCGCGCTGACGTGGCCGGCGGGATCCTGGTCGCGATACGTGACGTCGAATTTCTGTGTGAAGGCTCGGGACATTTTGGCACCTGTGGGTTGAGGTTGTGCCCGCCGGACTGCCCGGCGGGTCGGGTCAAGCAAAGGTTGAACATCCGGCGGCAGCATGGGCGCGCTACGACAGCACACGCTGGTCGAGGTACGGCTTCCCGCCATGCGCGTGCACGATCGAGCCGCCGCGCATCTCGATGATCGGCAGTTCGGCAAGCGCATTGACGACGTGCGCCATCGTCGGCAGGTCCGACCAGCTCGCGACGTTGAAGCGCACGCGCGCATCTCCGACGTGCCGCCGGTCGACCGTGACGTACGGGTCGTGAACCGGCGTCAGCGTGACCTGGCACAGCTCGGTCTCGCCCCAGTCGCCGGTGCGCGGCGTGTACTTCAGCATCAACGTGCCGTCGAGCCGGGCGGGCGGCGTGTCGGCGGCCGGTTCCCGCAGTCCCGCCACGCCGAGCTCGAGAAAGCGAAAGCCCATCCAGCTCGCTTCGCAATGCTGTTCGCCGTTGAAGTGCCGCGGCGCCGCGACATCCGCAAAGAGCTTCGGATGGCCGATCTCGTCGCGGCCGGTGATGATCGGATCCGCGAGGTTTTCCCATACCGCCGCGAGAAACTTTCCGGCAGCGCGGTCGCGCGTTCCCGCAAAGATCGCGGGCCAGCTCACGTGCACCATCGTGTAGCCGCGCCCGGCGAGCCAGTCGATGCCGGTCAGGTAGTGGAACTCGACGGTCACGACCGGTTCGCCCGCAAGCGTGAAGCGTTCCGGAAGATGCCGTTCCAGCCGGGCGGCATCGGTGAGAAACGACGCGGACACCGTCATGCGCGTCGGATTGCGGTGCGGGTCGCCTGCGAGCGCGTCCGGCACCTGCCGGGGGCCCGGCGCCGGTCCGAAGTGCGTGGGCATTCGATAGATGCGGCCCTTCTCGAACGTGTAAGCCAACGAACACCTCCTTCATTTGAAGGCGGACCGGCCGCCGCGTGCCGCCGGTCCGCGCGTCGTTTTACCGATGGGATGCGAGCCCCGCACCGGCATAGATGATTTGCAGCTCCCCCTGGATTTCGCGCATCAGGTTGCCGGAGCTCGCGTTCTGCGGAAGGTTCTGGATACGGAACAGCACGAACGGCTCGGTGCCCGACTGGTTGCCGACGGCGTGGTAGCACCAGGCGGGGACGTACACCGTGTCGCCCGGCACGAGCCGGTCGCTCGTCTGGTCGTCGCCGAACGCCATCTCTCCGGACCCCGAATGAACGATGTAGAGATGCCAGAACGAATGGCGATGCCGCTCCGTCATCTCGCCGGGCTTCAGTACCTGAATGACGAGCGACAGATCGGGGGCGACGGTCCCGTGCTCATCGACGTTGCCGCCGGACAGCGCAAGCGTGCCCTGCGGGTTATGCGGGCGGCTGCCCGTCAACGATTCGATCGACTGCCACTTCCAGACCACCGGGTCGGCAGGTGGTTTCGACGTCAGTTCGAGATATTCCGAGAACGAGAGGATGTCGCCTTCGATCGTCTGCATGGTTACTCCTTGTGGTACGCAGGGTTGGATGAACAGGTATCCGGATGGGCGTCGCGGAACGCGGCAAGCTGCATGCACGCATCGTGAATTCGCGATACGGTCGGATACGGCGTGATGTCGACGCCGACGTTGCGCGCAGAGACGATCTGCGGCACGAGCGCGATGTCGGCGAGCGACGGGCGATCGCCGTGACAGAAGCGGCCTGTCTCGGGACTGCCGGCAAGCATCGTTTCGAGCGCGGCCAGGCTCTCGACGATCCAGTGCTGCTTCCAGCGGAGCACCAGATCGTCGGCGCAGCCGGTCGCCTGCTTCAGGTACTGGGCGACGCGCATCGCCGTGACCGGGTGGGTGTCCGATGCGATCGTCTGGAACAGCGCGCGCACGCGCGCGCGTTCCAGCGCCCCGGCAGGCAGCAGCGGCGGCTCCGGATATTGATCGTCGAGATACTCGACGATCGCCGACGACTGCGTCAGCACATGGTCGCCGATCTGCAGCGCGGGCAGCAGGCCCTGCGGATTGAGCGCGAGATACGCGGTGGCGCGATGCGCGCGCGCGTCGAGATCCTGAACGACCGACGTGTACGCGACGTTCTTCAGGTTGAGCGCGATGCGCACGCGGAACGATGCCGACGAGCGGTGGAAATCATGCAGGGTCAGCATGGTCAGTTGTCCTCCAGCGCCGACGTCAACGCGGGTTCCAGCGCGGACGCGAGCGGATCGCGAGCCGGGGCGGCGTCGCCGGCCGGCAGGCCGATGCGGGCCGGGCCGGTCGCCTGTTCGGCCGCGATCATGTCGAGCAGTTCGAGCACGCAGCGCTCGGCGTCGCGCGTCTGCCGCGACGCAATGCCCGGACGCGGCAGCGCATGCGTGTAAAAGTGCGCGCCCTCGACCGGAAATCCGACGGCCCAGAGGCGCGTCCGTGCTTCCCCGTCCCGGCCGAGCGGATGCATGCCAAGATCGACGTCGAGTCCGCCAGGGTGGTAGTCGCCGTTCCGGTACGGACGGACGATGCCGCGGCCGAGCAGCGCCGCCGACAGCGGCGAGCCGTCGGTCGCCGGCGAATACGGATCGAGCCGCGCGACGACGAGCACGTCCGCGTAGCGGCGTTCCACCCGCTCGCCGTAATGCGCTTCGATGCGGAAGTGCGCGCACGTCTCGTCGGCGACAACCCGCGCGCCGGGACCGCCGGCGATGTCGAGCAGGCCGGCGCGGTGCAGGGCCAGATGCTCGCGATTGCGCCGCAGCGGCGGGCCGAACGACACGCGGTTGGTGATGGCGTTGAATTCGTCGACGAAGTATCGATGCGAATCAGGCGTCAGCCCGCCGTACTCGACTGCCGCGCGCAACGCTTCGCGCGTGTCGCGCAACACGTCGGTCGCCGCCTTGACCGGGCTCGTCAGGTTGCCGAGGAGCGCGTGCCGCAGGTCGTCGCGCATGAGCGCGTAGAAGAACGTGCGGAACGCGTCGAACGATTCGAACGTCCGGCCGTTGAGCGGCCAGAGGATCTGCTCGATCGCGTGAAGCTCGTCCGGAAGCGGCTCGAAGCCGTCGGCGTCGACGTCGCCGCCACGCAGCGCGAGCCGGTACGCGTAAGCCATTTCCTTGATGACCAGCGGCAGCACGTCGGTGCGGAAATCGATTCGGCTATCGCCCGTCGCGTCCAGCGCGGCAGCACGCAAGGCGGCCACTGCCTCCGGCGTGAAAAAGCGTGCGCGGTGGCGCCCCGTCAGTCCTTTCTGGTTGATCCCGCGCGCCGCGAACGGCAGGCAGTTGCGGGAGAACAGCAGGATCTGCGGCTCGAGCCCGGATTTCACATAGTCGAGCTCGCCGTCGCGCTCGACGTAACGCCCGCCCCGGCCGATCGTCAGCGCGGATACGACATCGTGCGCGGTCAGGCCGAAGCCCTGCACGGCGACGGTCGCCGTCGGCGCGATGTCGTCCAGCGTCTCGATCGGGTAAGGCGACGGAACATACGCGAGCTGCGGATTCTTGACGTGATGCCGCTCCGCGAACTGCGCGAAGCGCTGGTCGCTCTCGGTGGCCCGGCGCGTGCCGTGGCCCGTCGTCAGGAACACATAGTGCGCGAAGGCGGGTGCGCCGTCGTCGACGTGCAGTTCGTAGCCGCGCGGGCCCGGCACGAGATCGACGACGCGCGCGCGGCGATGCGTCACCGTGACGTTGCGGGGCAGCGCGGCGACGATCCGTGCGTAAACCCACGACAGATATTCACCGAGCAGGCTTCTCGGCAGGTGGTCGGCGTCGCTGAGCGGACGGCCCGCGTCGCCCGAAACCTTCCGGAACGCCCCGTCGACGTTGCGATATCCGCTCTCGTGCGCCCATTCGAGGAGCGACGGTGCGCCGTGCCGGCCCAGCTCGCTCGACGGCGCGAACATCGTCACCTGCGACGCGACGGTGTTGATCATCAGATGATCCGGCTGGGTCGACGGATGGGCGCCTTGCCCGCATTCGCCGGCGTCGAATGCCGTGATGTTCAGTTCGACGCCGGCCGGAATCCGGCTCGCGTGCTCGAGAACGCGCTCGAGCACGGTGACGCCGCGCGGCCCGGTGCCGATGATCGCGATCGAAATCGTGTTCGTCATTGTGTTTCTCCCGTTTCGAGTTGAACGTCGGCGGATGCCGTTGCCGGGTTCGATGCCGCCGTGCGCGAGGCAACGGCGTCGGTGTGCGTGTCGTGCAAGGGCGGCGCGTGCAGCGCGACGATGTCCGGATGCCCGTTCCAGCGCGGGAACCGCAATCGCACCGCCGGATCGTGGCCGGGAATGATGTGGTCGGGGCCGTCCGCCAGTGCTTCGATCGCCGCGTGTCCGTCGAGCATGCGCGCGACGTTGAAGACGATCGGGAACGGGCGTTTCGACCGGATGTGGTCCCAGTAATGCGCGGCATCGCTGGCCAGTACGACATGGCCTCGCGCCGTGCGCACGCGCACCACCTGCAGGCCGGCCGTGTGACCGCCGATCAGGTGCGTGTGGATGCCGGCCGCGACCTCGTGATCGCCGTCCGCGAATCGCACGCGTCCCGCGTGCAGCCGCTCGATCGCCGCGCAGACGTCGCGCGCCTCGAACGGCTTGCGAATGGCTTCGTGACACATGCAGCGCCCGGTGCAGTACGCCATCTCCGCATCCTGGATATGCAGCGTCGCCGCGGGAAACGCGCGGATGTTCCCCGCGTGGTCGTAGTGCATGTGCGTGATGATCACGTCGTCCACGTCGGCCGCGTCGATGCCGAGTTCGGCCAGCAACTCGACCGGCGAATGCAGATAGCGGCGCTTGCGCCGGGCGGCCGTCGGTGCGTCGAACCCCGTATCGACCAGCACCGTGCGGCCCATGCCGCGGATGACCCAGACGTAGAAGTCGAGCGGCATGGCCACGTCGTCGTGCGGATCTTCGCCGAGATAGTTCTCGCCGCTGCGTCGATCGTCATGCGTCGCATAACGGAGCGCGAATACTTCGTACACCGCGTTTTCATGAGCGGGATGGCCGTTCATTCGACTGCCTCCAGCAGATCCGGGCGCACGGTGTCGTGACGCGCCACGGCGATGGTCCGGCCCGATCCGCCGCCGTGCTCCATTGCAGCGAGTTCTTCCTGGAAGAAGAAGGACTTCTCGCCGAATGCGGGAACGAGCTCGTCGAACCACGTTGCATGCGGATCGAATTTCGCATAGAAGGGGCGGCGGACCCACTCGGGATTGCGGGACTGCAGCAGTTGCAGCGCGAACACCTTTTCGCCGGCGAGTTCGACGATGCCGTCCACCATCACCTTGCCGGGGAACGCGCTCATCGACGGGCCGCGCACGGTGCGGGCGAGACCCGACACCGAGCGGTAGGCGGCCTGGAAGATCTCGTACGCGCGCGCGAGCGGGAGCTTGAAGTAGTCGCTCGGCCCCGTGTCGCGTTCGACGAACATGTAGTACGGGATCGCGCCGAGCCGTACGCCCGTCGTCCACAGCTCGGCCCAGCCGGCCGGGTCCTCGTTGATGTGCCTGATCAGCGGCGCCTGGATGCGCACGCTCGCGCCGGTGCCGATGATGCGCCGCAATGCCCGCTGCGCGATCGGATGCTGCAATTCGCGCGGGTGGTTGTAGTGGCCCATGATCGCGAGGTTGCGCCCGGACGCGACCACCTTTTCGAACACGCGCAGCAGGTCGTCCGCGTCCTTGTCGCTCACGAAGCGTTGCGGCCAATAAGCGACGGACTTCGTGCCGATCCGGATGTTCTGGATATGGCCGAATTCCGGCGTGAGCAGCGGCTCGAGGTATTCGGCGAGCGAGCGGGCATTCATCACGAGCGGATCGCCGCCCGTTACGAGAATGTCGGTGACTTCCGGATGACGCCGCAGATAGGCGACGAGCTCCTGCGACGTGCGTGCGTCGAACTTGAGCTCGTCCATGCCGACGAACTGCGGCCAGCGGAAGCAGAACGTGCAGTACGCATGGCAGGACTGCCCCGCGCTCGGAAAGAACAGCACCGTCTCCCGGTACTTGTGCTGCAGGCCGCTCAACGGCACGCCGTCGAGATAGGGCACGTTGTGGGTCAGCTGTCCGGCGGGATGCGGGTTCATTCGCAGGCGAATCTGACGGACGACGGATTCGATGCGCGCTTCGTCGGCGCCGTCATGCACGAGGTCGCGAATCGCCGCATATTCGTCGTCCCTCAGCATGTCGCGATGCGGGAATGTGAGCCGGTAAATCGGGTCGTCGGGCACGTTGTCCCAGTCGATCAGCTCGTTCAGCACGTATGGATTGACTCGAAACGGCAGCACGCGCGAGACGACGTCGACTGCTTCCCGAAGCTCGCCCGGCAATAGCTGCCATTGCGGGGACTGGGCAATCGTATGTCTCGTAAACGGCTTGAACTTCCACATCTGATCCTGACTCATAACGACCCTCTCAGCGGTTTGGATTTATGAATGTGAAAACATCGGAAGCAATTGCCTGGTAACAAAACGATACTGCAAGGACTGCGAAACGATTACCGCAAATCGAAAGCGGCGGAACTGCGTCATGCCTGGTGCCGCGGTTCGCCGTCGAGCGTCAGGACACGGCGCTCACGTCGAGCGGCGCGCCGGTCTTCGCCCTGATCTCGCTGGCGGTCACGCCGTCGGCGAGCTCGAGGACCTTCAGGCCGGACGGCGTCACTTCGATCACGCCGAGATCGGTGATGATCAGGTCGACCACGCCGACACCCGTCAACGGCAGGGTGCATTCGTCAACGAGCTTGTGCTGGTCGCCCTTCGCGACGTGCTCCATCAGCACGACGACACGCTTCACGCCGGCAACGAGATCCATCGCGCCGCCCATCCCCTTGATCATCTTGCCGGGGATCATCCAGTTCGCGAGGTCGCCCTGCTTGCTGACCTGCATCGCGCCGAGGATCGCGAGGTTGATGTGGCCGCCGCGGATCATCGCGAACGAATCGGCGGACGAGCAGATCGACGAGCCCGGCAGCGTCGTGACGGTTTGCTTGCCGGCGTTGATAAGATCGGCGTCGACTTCGTCTTCGGTCGGCGACGGGCCGATGCCGAGCAGGCCGTTCTCCGACTGCAGCCACACCTCGACACCTTCCGGCACGTGGTTCGCGACGAGCGTCGGCAGGCCGATGCCGAGGTTCACGTAGAAGCCGTCCTGCAGTTCCTTCGCCGCGCGCGCGGCCATCTGGTCACGATTCCAGGCCATGTCAGTCTCCTTTCGCGCGTACGACGCGTTGTTCGATGCGTTTTTCGGGCGTCGCGTTCAGCACGATGCGCTGCACGAAAATCCCCGGCGTGTGGATGTGATCCGGATCGAGCTCGCCGTTCTCGACAATCTCCTCGACCTCGGCGACGGTGATCCGGCCCGCCATCGCGCACATCGGATTGAAGTTGCGCGCCGTGCGGCGATAGATCAGGTTGCCCGACTTGTCGGCCTTCCAGGCCTTCACGAGCGCGACATCGGCCGTCAGCGACGGCTCGAGCACGTAGTGGCGATCGCCGAACTGGCGCGTTTCCTTGCCTTCCGCGATCACGGTGCCGTAGCCCGTGTTCGTGAAGAACGCCGGGATGCCGGCGCCGCCCGCGCGCAGCTTCTCGGCGAGCGTGCCTTGCGGCGTGAATTCGAGTTCGAGTTCGCCGGCCAGGTACTGGCGCTCGAACTCCTTGTTCTCGCCGACGTACGACGAGATCATCTTCTTGATCTGGCGCGTTTCGAGCAACAGGCCGAGACCGAAACCGTCGACGCCCGCGTTGTTGCTGATGCAGGTGATGCCGTTGACGGCCGAATCGCGCAACGCCGCGATCAGCGCCTCGGGAATGCCGCACAGGCCGAAGCCGCCGATCGCGAAGGTCTGGCCGTCGCGCACGATGTCCCGGAGCGCTGAATCAGCGCTCGAATGAAGTTTGCTCATACGTGGTCCTTATGCCGATTCACGCCCGTCGGACGCGAATCGGCGGTGGAGGAAACCGAGTCAGCGGGAGGAAATCGCGTGGTCAGACTTCGGCCACGCTTTCCGGTTGGGAATGGTGTGAAATCGCCGGGTTGAACAGGAATCCTTCGTAATCGCGTTCGATGATGCCGTCGCATACCGCGATGTAGGAATCGAATCCCTCGAGATCGAGCAGCACGACACGCGGCTTGCCGGGCACGTTTGCGCCGACGTACCACGAGTTGCTCTGATGGATCAGCGTCTTTTCCGCGATCGCCAGGATGCGCGCCGTCCACGCTTCCTGCGCCGCGCGAGTCGGCTCGACGGTGGCCGCCTCGCTGCGCGCGGCATGCTCGACCAGCTTCATCACGAGATCGACCTGATGCTCGTCGCAGGGAATCGCGCTGCTCAGCGACGCCGTGCTGCCGGGGCCTGCGATGTTGAAGAGATTGGGGAACTCCGCGCTCATGAGCCCCAGATACGTCTGCGGGCCGCTCTTCCAGGCGGCGCGCAGCGATTCGCCGCGACGTCCGCGGATGTCCACGTTCAGCAGGGCGCCCGTCACCGCATCGAAGCCCGTCGCGAAGACGATCATGTCGAGTTCGATCTCGCGGCCGCCGACGATGACGCCGTCGCGGGTGATCGACTCGATGGGTGTCTCTTTCAGATCGACCAGCGATACGTTGTCGCGATTGAAGGTCTCGAAATAGCCGCTGTCCGCGCACAGGCGCTTCGTCAGGATCGGATGATTGCTCGGCGTCAGCTTGTCGGCCAGAACGGGATCGTTGATCTTCTCCCGGATCTTCGCGCGGACGAATTCCGTGAGCGTGTCGTTTGCTTCCTTGTTCGTCAGCAGGTCGCTGTACGACGTGTAAAAGCAGAGTCCGCCCGCGGCCCAGCGTGCTTCGTATTCGCGCAGGCGTTCTTCCGGCGACACGGACAGCGCGGAAGTCTGCAGCGGCTGGCGCGGCTCCCCGCCGACGCAGACGAAGCCGCCGAACGAATTCCATTCCATGCGGCGCAATTCCGCGTAGTTCGCCTTCATGTGCTGCTCGTACTCCGCGTCCATCGGACGGTTGCGCAGCGGGATGCTGTAGTTCGGCGTGCGCTGGAAGACCGTGAGGTGCGCCGCCGACTGCGCCGCGACCGGCACGAACTGGATGGCCGACGAGCCGGTGCCGATCACGCCGATGCGCTTGCCGGCAAGATCGACCGCGCTGGTCGGCCAGCGCGACGTGAAGTAGGTCTCGCCGGCGAAGCTGCCGTATCCGGGGATGTCCGGCACCTTCGGTGCGGACAGGCAGCCGGTCGCCATCACGCAGAAGCGGGCATGCAGCCGTTCGCCTGCCTGCGTGACGAGCGTCCATCGTGCGCGCGATTCGTCGAACGTCGCGGCATCGATCCGCGTGCCGAGCTGGATATGTTCGTAGAGCCCGAAGCGGTGCGCGACGTGATCGAAATAGCGCAGCAGTTCGGGCTGCGACGCGTAGCGTTCCGACCAGTGCCATTCCTGCTCGAGTTCGCGCGAGAACGAATACGAGTACTCGAAGCTTTCGATGTCGACGCGTGCGCCCGGGTAGCGATTCCAGTACCAGGTGCCGCCGATGCCGTCCGCCGCGTCGACGAGCCGCACGGACATGCCGGCTTCCTTGGCCCGATGCAGCATGTACAGGCCCGCTACGCCGGCGCCGACGATGATCATGTCGAATGCGGCGTCCTGGTCTCTTGAAGCGATATTCACCATGTCAGTCCTTCACTATGAACGTGTTGCTGAATTGATCGGATACTTCAGTGTCGATACAGGGGGAGCACGCGACCGGCATGGAGTCCGGATGGCGCCCGGGCGGCATCGCGGCAGCGATGCGCGCGCCGGGAGAAGAAACGCTAGTCGTAGACGCGGGTGTCGACGGCTACCGGCGACACGGACCATTTACGGCCGTACGCCAGCATCATCACGAAGCTCAGGATGAAACTCAGGCCGCCGATCAGCAGCAGGCCGATCTCGCCGAACACCGGCAGCAGGTTCGTGAGGAAGCCCGTCACGACCCATGCGATCGCCATCACCGAGCCTGCGACGCCGAGTGCCCAGCCTTGCCGGTCCTCGCTGACCGCGTCGGAGAACGCCGTGTACATCGTCGTGTAAGCGACCATGTCGAAGCAGCCGACGACCATCGCGAGCGCCCAGAGCATGCCTTCGTTCGGAAACATGGCCGACAGCACTTGCCCGATGCCGGCGATCAGCAGGCCCGTCTTCGCGATGTCGACCACGCGCCATACGCGCAGCATCAGCCGCACGACGAACAGCAGGCCGAACACGAAGCAGAGGCCGATCACGCCGCTGAACAGCCCGAGCTGCGAACTCGTGTACTGGAACTTCGTCTGAAGCACCAGCATGATCGTTTGCAGATACAAGCCGTAACCGACCTGCATCAGGAAGAACACCACCGACAGGAACGCGACGCGGCGGTGCGTGCCGGCCTGGTAGATGATCCGCAGCGGCATCAGCAGGTCCACGCGCGTGTTGCCGGTCGGCGCGATCGCATCGCGGTAGAACCAGTACGTCCAGAGTCCGCAGGCGACCGACAGCGCGGCGACCAGCAGGAACGGCGTGCCGTAGTCGAACAGCGGCGAAATCGTGCGGTCGGACGTGACGCCGCCGAGCACCGGGCCGACGATCACGCCCGCGCTGAACGCGAGCGACATGATGCTCATGTTGTACGCCTTGTTTTCCGGCGTGCTCAGGTCGGTGATCGCCGCCTGCGCGATGCCCTGGCAGCCGGCCATCAGCCCGGTGAGCCCGCGGCCGGCCAGCAGCAGCGCGACGCTCGGCAGCAGTGCGCCGAGCGCCATCAGGAAGTAGCTGAGCGCCAGGCCGAACACGCACAGCAGCAGGATCCTGCGGCGGCCGTAGCGATCGGACAGTTCGCCCATCAGCGACGAGCCGAAGAACATGCACAACGGATAGATCCCGTAGCCGAGACCGAGGTAGAAATTGCGGAGCTGCGGGCTCGTATCGGGCCCGATGATGCCGGACTGGGGATCGGAGAAGATCGCGGACATCATCGGATAGACGAGCCCGAATCCCATCGCGTCGAGCGCGATCGCGAGCAGGCATGGACCCAGTAGTTTGAGATTGAGCTTGGACATGTATGGCCTCGGTAGTAACGTGGTCGCTACAGTATTCGAAGGCCGGTTTTGCGAGTAGAGACGTCTTTGCAATAAAAACTATCGTAGTTACCGATAACTAACGGATTGCTTTCAAAATGAAAGGGGGGATTGTGCCGGGTTCGCTGCCAGCGCTTGCGACCGGCGGCATGAACCCGGCGACTGTTAAACACTGTGAGCCATTCGTTAGCATTTGCAACGTGAGTAACAGGTTGGCGAAATCCGCTCGCAGTGCCGTCGAGGCCCGCTACAGTAGCTCCCACCTGCCGCATGGTGCGGCGAGGAACGTGACGGTCCGCACGCATGCGGCCGCATCAACGATGTCCTTGGGGAGAAGAAACATGAACAAGCTTCGTACGGTTCTGCTCGGCGCCGCGCTGACGGCAATGGCGACTTCGGCTGCGTTCGCACAGTCGGCCCAGACGGGCGCGCAGGGTTCGGCTGGCGCCGGCCTGCAGGTGCAGACGCCGGTGCTCGGCGTTGGCGCGAACGCGCAGGCCGGCGCCGGCGCGAACGCGGCAGGTTCGGGTTCGGGCGCGGGCAACGTCGTCGGCGGTGCGCTGAGCGGCGTCGGCAAGACCGTCGGCGGTGTCGGCGAAGCGGCCGGCGACACGGTCAAAGGCGCGGTCGGCGGCGCGACCCACGCAGTGGGTTCGGCAGCCGGCTCGGCGAAGGACGCCGCCACGTCGGCCGCGCATTCGGCGAAGGCGCACGTGAAGCATGTCGCGGGTACGGCGAAGAGCCACGCGCAAGGCGCGGTGTCGACGGCAGGCGACGTCGCCGGTGGCGCGAAGGCGAAGGCCGGTGAGGCGCTCGACGGTGCGACGAACGCGGTGCAGGGCGGCGCATCGGTCGGCGTGAAGGGCTCGGTGTCGGCGCAGGGCACCGCGCAGTAACCGGCGTCGGCCCGACGACGGCCCGGTCCTGCTTCGATGCAGGGCCGGGCCGTTTTGCCGTCTGTGCGGTGCTGCGTCTCTAACCCGGAAACAACCGCCCCTGCCCCGAGATCACCGACTCGAAATCGTCGCGCAGGAACGGCAGGATCGCGTCGGCCACGGGCTGCAGCTGGCGGCTCAGGTAGAACGCGTAGTCGATCGGCGAGCGCATCGTCTCGAGCGGCTCGGGGCCGGCGGTCGTCATCACGTAGCTGATCCAGCCGCCGCGCTGGTACTGCAGCGGTCGGCCCTGCGCGTGGTTGAACTCGTCGGCGATCCGCGCCGCGCGCACGTGCGGCGGCACGTTGCGCTCGTACTCGCGCAGCGGCCGGCGCACGCGCTTGCGGTAGACGAGCTGGTCGTCGAATTCGCCGGCCAGCGTGCGGCGGACAGTGTCGCGGATGAAATCCTGGTAGGGCTCGCGGCTGAACACGCGCCGGTACAGCTCGCGCTGGAACTGCTGGGCGAGCGGCGTCCAGTCGGTACGCACCGTTTCGAGCCCCTTGAACACGAGATCCTCGCCGCCGTCGGCCGCCGCCGCGAGGCCCGCGTAACGCTTCTTGCTGCCTTCTTCCGCGCCGCGCACGGTCGGCATCAGGAAGCGGCGGTAGTGCCGCTCGTACTGCAGCTCCAGCGCGCTCTCGAGCCCGAAGTGGTCGCGCAGGTGCGCGTGCCACCACCGGTTCACGTGCTCGACGAGCGCGCGCCCCTTGGCGCCGGCTTCGTCGTCGTCGTGCGCGCGGCCGAGCCACACGAACGTCGAATCGGTGTCGCCATAGATTACTTCGTAGCCCTGCGCTTCGATCAGCTCGCGCGTGCGGTGCATGATCTCGTGGCCGCGCATCGTGATCGACGATGCGAGGCGCGGGTCGAAGAAGCGGCAGCCCGTCGAGCCGAGCACGCCGTAGAACGAATTCATGATGATCTTCAGCGCCTGCGACAGCGGCGCGTTGCGCTGCCGCTTCGCATCGTCGCGGCCTTCCCACACGCGGCGCACGATATCGGGCAGGCAGTGTGCGGTACGCGAGAAGCGCGCGCCGAGAAAGCCGGGCACCGACGCGTCGTCGCCGGGATTCGCGAGCCCTTCGATCAGCCCGACCGGATCGATCAGGAACGTGCGGATGATCGACGGATAGAGGCTCTTGTAGTCGAACACGAGCACCGAGTCGTACAACCCGGGGCGCGAATCCATCACGAAGCCGCCGGGGCTGTTTTGCCCCGTCACGTCGCCGAGGTTCGGCGCGACATAGCCGAGCCGGTGCATGCGGGGCAGGTACAGGTGCGTGAAGGCCGCGACCGACCCGCCGGTGCGATCGGCCGCGAGGCCCGTCACGCTCGCGCGTTCGAGCGCGAAGGACAGCAGGTCGGCCTTGTCGAAGATGCGCGTGACGAGCTCGCAGTCCTTCAGGTTGTAGCGTGCGAGCGCCGGCTTGTCGTGATCGAAGCGGCGCTGGATCTCGTCCATCCGCTGGTACGGATTGTCGATCGACTTGCCTTCGCCGAGCAGCGCCTGCGACACGTATTCGAGGCTGAACGACGGGAACGTCCACGTCGCGGATTTCAGCATGTCGATGCCGTCGAGGATCAGCCGGCCGGCCGCGCCCGCGAAGAAGTGGTCGGGCTGCTGGCCGTGCGCGCGCCAGTCGAGCACGCTGCCGCCGCGCCCGAGCCGCAGCGGCACCCGATACTGCCCGGCGTGCGCATGCAGGATGCGCAGGTCGAACTGCACGAGGTTCCAGCCGATGATCACGTCCGGGTCGTGTTGCGCGAACCATTCGTTGAGCCGCGCGAGCATCGCGGGCCGGCTGTCGCAGTAGTCGAGGCGGAAGTCGAGGCCGCCCGGGTTGCCCGCATCACCGTTCGGCGGGCCGAGCATGTAGACCTGCCGCTGCCCGCAACCTTCGAGCGCGATCGAATACAGCTCGCCGTGGACGCTGGTTTCGATGTCGAGCGACACGCAGCGCAGCGCCGGGCGATAGCCGGCCGCGGATTTCAGCTCACCGTCGGACAGCGCGCCGTCGCCGGCCGGCGTGCCGCGGAACCGGACCGGCGCGGTGATGAACCGCTCCATCGCGTAGCGGTCGGGCGGTTGCACGTCGGCTTCGTAGACGTCGACGCCGGCCGCGGCGAGGCGCTTTTGCAGCCCGGACAGATGACGATAGCGCTTGCAATAGAGGCCGACGACGGGGCGTTGCCGGAAGTCGCGCAGCGCGAGCGGGCGCAGTTCGGCGCCGGTTTCGCCGGCCAGCACGCGCGCGGCCGGCTCCTGCTGTTCGGCGGGGATGAACGCGACGGCTTCCTGCGGGCGCAAGCGCACGCGGCGCGGACCGTGTTCGGTTGCCAGCCAGAACTCGATCTCGATGCCGGATGCGGTGTCCCGCCAGTGGCGGGTGAGGATGAAACCCTGCTCGAATTCCGTCAAGACGCGCGCTCTTCATTGGTGCCCAAGCGGCGGATTTTAACGCCTGGGCGGGGTGGCTGCCGGACGCGTCCCGGTCGACCTGATTAGTTCAAAGTACTTCGGGGTTTACGCGCATCGCGACGGGTGAAATTAAGGCATAGACTGGCGCGGTTTCTGTCGTTGTCTATACAACCAGATACGCTCGGCAACCCGGATTCACGCGTCCGGATGCATCGCGATGATGCGTCAGGCGACTGAACCTCGTCGCCCGAGCCGGCGGTACAACGCCGCCGGTTCACCCGGAACCTGAGAGAAAGACTCCCCGATCGTCGTCGCGGCAGCTCGCCGGGGCGCCGGTTCGGAACCACAACGAACAAACGTCGCATGCCGGCCGCACCTGGCGGCGGCAGTGCGCGGCCATTCCGAGGACTATCCGACATGAAACTCGGCGCGTTCATGATGCCGGCGCATCCGCAGCATCGTTCGCTTCACGACGGTCACTACCACGACCTCGACACACTCGAGTTTTTCGATCGCACCGGCTTTGCCGAAGCATGGATCGGCGAGCACTACATGATGCCGGCGGAGCCGTGCCCGTCGCCGGACCTGCTGCTCGCCCAAGCCTTCCTGCGCACGAAGCGCATCCGCCTCGCGCCGGGCGCGTTCATGCTGCCGTTCCATCACCCGGCGGAGCTCGCGCACCGGATCTGCATGCTCGATCACATTTCGCAGGGGCGCCTGATGGTCGGCATCGGCGCGAGCGGCACGAATCTCGATCTCGAGATGTTCGACATCGATTACCGGTCCGGCGCGCATCGGGAGATGACGGCCGAGTCGATCGCGATCATGACGCGCTTCTGGGAGAGCGACGGGCCGTTCGAATATCGCGGCAAGTACTGGACGGCGCGGCGCCCCGCGGATCTGCCCGACAAGCGCAGCACCTATCACCTGAAGCCGTTCCAGGCGCCGTATCCGCCGATCGGCGTGACCGGCCTGTCCGCGTCGTCGCCGACGCTGCGGCTCGCCGGCGCGAACGGCTGGATTCCGATCAGCTTCTGCTTCACGCCGCAATACCTGCACACGCATTGGGACGTCGTCGAGGCGGGCGCGCGCGCGGCGGGCCGGCCGGCGCCCGATCGCGGCGAATGGCGGGTCAGCCGGCCGATCCTGGTCGCCGATACGGATCGCGAGGCGTGGCGCCGCGCGGTCGACGGCGAGATGGGCCGCTATTTCCGCGACGACTATCTGCCGATGCTCGCGGGCAACAACGCGCTGGGCCTGCTCAAGGAGGATCCCGGCATGCCGGACAGCGACGTCACCGTCGAGTACGTCGCCAGGCACTGCTGGATCGTCGGCTCGCCGGACACGGTGCGCGAGCGCATCGAGGCCATGCAGGCGCTGTCGGGCGGCTTCGGCGTGCTGCACGTGATGGGGTTCGACCATCTCGACGAAATGAGCGCGATCCGCGACAGCCATGCGGCGCTCGCGGAAATCGTCGCGAACCTGCGCGACTGACCGGGAGGAGCCAATCGATGAATGCCTTGGGCGATACGTTCGACCCGCGCCGCGCAGCGCTCCTGATCATCGACATGCAGCGTGACTTCGTCGATCCCGGCGCGCCGATCGCCTGCGTGGGCGCGCCCGACGTCGTGCCGGCGATCACGCGGCTCGCGCAGTCCGCGCGCGCGGCCGGCATGCCCGTCATCTACACGCAGGAAGCGCATCGCCGGCAGAAGGTCGACTTCGGTCTCGAGCTCGAGTACGGCGAGACCGAGCATTGCGTCGAGGGCACGCCGGGCGTCGAGATCGTCGACGCGCTCGCGCCCGCCGCGTCCGACTATGTGCTCGTCAAGCGCCGCTACAGCGGCTTTTTCGCGACCGATCTGGACCTGCTGCTGAAGGGGCTGCGCGTCGACACGCTGGTGCTGACCGGCGTGGCCACCGACGTCTGCGTGCGCGCGACCGCGCAGGACGCGCTGCAGCTCGACTACCGCGTGTTCGTGCCGCGCGAGTGCGTGGCGGGCACGACGGCCGCGCGGCACGACGCGGCGCTCGAACACATCGGCTACGTGCTCGGGCGGGTCGTCTCGCTCGATGCGTTGATCGCACGGATCGCCCCCTCGGCCGGAGCCGTACATGCCTGACGCCGACGCGCACTATCGCGCGATGATGAGCCGGCTGATCGACGCGCGCGCCGATCTCGACCGTGCCGAGGCGGCCGAGGCCGTGTCCGCGATGCTCGATTTGCGATTCAGCGACGTCGAGATCGCGGCGACGCTCGCGGCGCTCGCGAGGAAAGGTGAAACGGCGGACGAGATCGCGGGCGCGGTCGACGCGATCAACGCGCGAAGCACGCCGCTGCCGCTGCCGGCGCAAGACGCGCTCGACATCGGCGGGACGGGCGGCGATCGCGCGGGCACGTTCAACATTTCCACGACCGCGGCGTTCGTCGCGGCGGGGGCGGGCGCGCGCGTGATCAAGCACGGCAACCGGAGCGTGACGAGCGCGTGCGGCAGCGCCGACCTGATCGACGCGCTCGGCGCCGACGCGCTGCGCTGCAGCGCGCCCGAGCGGATCGCGGCGAGTCTTGCCGCGTGCGGCTTCGCGTTCGTCTCGACCGCGAGCCATCACCGCTTTCCGCCGAGGCTCGGCGAGCTGCGCCGCGCACTCGGCATGCGCAGCCTCTTCAATCTCGCCGGACCGCTCGTGCACCCGGCGCGGATCGGCCGCCAGATCGTCGGCGTCGCGCGGCCCGAACAGCAGGCGCCGATTGCTGCCGCGCTGGCGAGGCTTGAGCGGGACGCGGCATTCGTCGTGCACGGCGTGGCGGGACTCGACGAAGTGAGCTGTGCCGGTGAAACGCTCGTCACGCGCGTCGAGCGCGGCGCGACCGCGTCGTTCAGCGTCACCGCGCACGATTTCGGGTTGTCGCCGTGCCGCGTCGATGACCTGCGCGGCGGCGACCCGCAGACCAACGCGGCGATCTGCCGCGCGATTCTCGACGGCGAACGCGGGCCGCGCGCCGACACCGTGACGGCGGCGGCCGGCATGTCGCTCGTTCTCGACGGACGCGCACGGACGTTCGCCGACGGCGCGCAGCTCGCGCGTCACGCGATCGACAGCGGCGCGGCGCGCAAGGTGCTCGACAACTTTCTATGCGGAGCAAGCAACTCATGAAGACCGGCATCAAGATTTGCGGCCTGACGAACCTCGACGATGCCCTCGACGCCGTGAACGCCGGCGCCGACGCGCTCGGTTTCGTGTTCTCCGACGGTCCGCGCAGGATGGCGGCGGGCGACGTGCGGGCGATCGTCGACCGGCTGCCGCCGTTCGTCAGCACGGTGGGCGTATTCGTCGACGAGCCGCTCGAACGGCTGCAGGACGTCGTGGCGCACTCGGGCGTGTCGAGCGTGCAGCTTCAGGGCAGCGAGAGCCCCGCGTATTGCCGGCAGGTCGGGTGGCCGGTGATCAAGGGATTTCGGGTCGGCGAGCGCTTTGATCCCGCGGTCGTCAAACCGTACGACGTCAGCGCGTACCTGTTCGACGCGGCGGTGGCCGGCCGCGACGGCGGCACCGGCGAGCGTTTCGATTGGGCGCGGCTGCGCGGGTTGCGGTTCGCGCGGCCGGTCATCGTGGCGGGCGGATTGAACGCCGGCAACGTGCGCCGCATGCTCGACCTGCTCGGGCCGTCCGGCGTCGACGTCAGCTCGGGAGTCGGCGCGAGCGCGACCCGCAAGGACCCGGCGAAGATGCGCGCGTTCGTCGCGGCGGTCAGGGGCGCGCAACGCGCGGTGCACGAACCGGTCGAGGCGGACATCCTGCGCGCGTCGTTCGACGGCCGGCCGCTCGTCAGCATCAACGGCAAGCGTTTCCTGGTCAATTCGCTGACCGAGCAGGTGCCGGCGACCCCCGCGCCGCTGCTGCGCATGGCGGCGCAACGGGTATGCGACGTGATGTCGGTCGCGCCCGGGCTGAAGCTCGTCGGCGAGGAGGACAAGGGCGGCGCGCTGCTCGCCGCGGTGTCGCTGCTGTCGGGGCTGCCGTACGGCATCGCGCGCTGGTATCCGTCCGGGCTCGAAGGGCAGGTGAAGGTCGAGTTCGGCTGCGAATACACGGCGGGCGCGCTGTACCTGAACGGTGTCGAGCCCGGTGACCGCGTCGTCATCGTCGACGACCTGATCAGCACGGGCGGCACGCTGATCGGTCTCGTCGAGGCCGTCAGGCGGGCGGGCGCGCACGTCGAGCAGATCGTCTGCGTCGCCGAGAAGGCCGACTACGCGGGCGTCGAGCGAGTACGGGACGCGACCGGGCTGGACGTCACGACGCTCGTGCGGGTCAGCGTCGCGGGCGACATGTCGCGCGTGCTGGATGTCAACTACTGACGAATCGCAGGGAGGATGGCTTGATGAATGAAAGGATCTTTCGAGGCTGGTATGTCGTGATCGCAGCGCACCTGCTGCTGGCGCTGATTTTCGGGGCGGCCTATTCGTTCGGCGCGTTCTTCGGGCAACTGCAGTCAAGTTTCGGCGTCGGGCGATTCTCGGTCGCGTCGATTTTCTCGCTGACCGCATTCATCTATTACGCGGTCGGCGTGTTTGCCGGCTCGATCGCCGACCGTACGTCGACGCGCAAGGTGGTCGGCGCCGGCGTGGTGCTGCTGGCGCTCGGCTTCTTCGTCAGCAGCCTGGCCGGGCGGTCGATCGCACATTTCCTCGTGGCATTCTGCTCGCTCGTCGGGCTCGGGGTCGGCCTCGTGTACGTGCCGACGGTGACCGCGGTGCAGCGCTGGTTCGTCAGGAACCGCAGCAAGGCGTCCGGCCTGGCACTCGCGGGCACCGGGCTCGGCACCTTCGTCGGACCGAGCGTCGCCGGCCTGCTGATGCAGCACCTGTCGTGGGAAACGACGATGCGCGTGTTCGCGGTGGGAATCGCGGTGCTCGGCTGCGTCGCTGCGCTCGTGGTGCGGGGGCGGCCGGAGGAATTGGGGCTGCGCGCGGACGGCGACGCCGCGCCGGCCCGCACGACGAACGGCGCGCATCCGGCGGCCGCCGACGCGACGCTCGCGTCGGCGCTTCGCGGCGCGCGCTTCTGGTGGTATTTCGCCGCGATCTTCCTCGGTTCGGTCGGGCTGTTCCTCGCGCTCGTCCACATCAATCCGTATGCGCGACAGCTCGGCCTCTCGGCCGTCGAGGCCAACCTGCTGATCGGGCTGATCGGCGTGGGCAACGTGGCCGGCCGGCTGTTGCTCGGCAGCCTTGCCGACCGGATCGGCGCACGTTCGCTGCTGATGGCGCTGACCTTCGCGCTGGCGCTGCTGAACGGCTTCTGGCTCGCCGCGCACGGCTTTGTCGCGCTTGCCGTATTCGCCGTGTTGTTCGGCGTCGCGAACGGCGGCTGCATTTCGCTGTATCCGTCGGTTGCGGCCGGCTGGTTCGGCACCACGAATCTGGGGGCGATCCTGGGCGCGCTTTACGTGTCGGTCGGTGTCGCCGCGGTGGCCGGCGGCAGCATCGGCGGGCTGCTGTTCGACGTCTACGGCAGCTACGTCGCGTCGATCGCGTTCAGTGCGCTGTGCGCGCTGGCGTCGGTCGCGCTGATCGCGGTTGCCGCGTCGCCGTCGCGCGCCGTGCGGGCCGCGAGCCCGACGACGGCGCGCTGAGCGGAGGGCCGGCATGACGAGCGCGGCGAGCGACATCCACGACCTGCGCAGCGCGCTCGATGCGCTGGCCCGTGCAGGTGAACGGCCGGTCGAAATCGATGCGCCGCTTGATCCGCACGTCGGGCTGATCGACGATTACCTCGGGTCCTATCGAGCGAGCGCTGCGTCGTGGTTCGCGGCGGAGCAGCCGCTGCGGCTGTATCGCCGGCCCGCGCGCGGCCGCTTTCCGGTGCTCATGGGCCTGTTCGGCAGCCGCGCGCGCACCGGCGTGCTGCTCGGCGCCGATCGGCCGGGCGAGCGGATCGCCCGCGCCATCCGCTCGCCGCTCGCGCCGACGCTGTCGGCACGAGCGACGCCGCGCGAATGGGTCACGGCGCCGGACCTGCGGCAATGGCTGCCGGCGCTGACCTGCACGGCCGGCGACCCGGGGCCGACGGTGACGCTCGGCCTCGTCTATGCGCGCGACGCCATCACCGGCATCGCGAATTGCTCGGTACACCGAATTACGCTCAAGCCGAGCTCGACCGTGGTGGCGATCTCGTCGAAGGGGCATCTGCAGCAGCTCGTCGATCGGCACGTCGCGCGGGGCGAGCGGCTTCCGGTGTCGGTCAATATCGGGCTCGACCCGGTGCTGTACTACGCGGCCGCGCTCAGCAGTCCGGCCGTCGGGTTCGGCGACGACGAACTCGCGGTGGCCGGCGCGTTGCGCGGCAGGCCGGTTGCGCTGGCGCCGTGCGCGTCCGGCGGCGGCTGGTACGTCGACCACGCGGAGATCGTCATCGAAGGCAGCCTCGGGGCGGACAAGGAAGCCGAGCATGATGGTGCGTCGGCCGGCCCGCCGGGCCGCGGGCACTCGATGCCGGAGTATCTCGGCTATTTCTCGGCCGCCGGCGCGGTGACCACGCTGGCCGTCAGCGCGCTGTCCTGGCGGCCCGGCGCGATCTATCCGGCGTTGACGGGCCCGGGGCGGGAGCAGTCGGAATTGCTCGGCGTCGGGCAGGAAGCGGCGATCTGGCGGGTGCTGCACGACGAGGGTGTTGCGCCGCTGTTTCGCGACGCCGTCGCGCTGCCCGCGGGCGGCGGGCACCTGTTCACCGTGCTGCAGGTCGCGCGGCGCACGCGCGACGACGACGCGCCGCTGCTGAATGCGGCGATGCGATTGCTGGAGCGGGTCGCCACGACGAAGAACCTGGTGCTGGTCGACGACGACGTGAACCCTCACTCGGCCGACGACGTGCTGTGGGCGATCGCGACGCGCAGCCGGCTCGAGCGTGACGTGCTGCAGACCCAGAGCCTGCGAGGCACGTCGCTAGACCCCACTCAGTCGGAAAGCTATGTGTCCGGCGGGCAGAAGGGCTTTACCAACAAGTGCGTGATCGACTGCCTGGTTCCGTTCGGACTGCGGGAGCGGTTTCGGCGGGCATATGCCTGAACGGCATGCATGCCGTATCCGTCCCCGTTTCAGATCCCGCATTCAAATAGTCGCCTTAACGGATTCGAACTAGGCGTATACGCGCGTGTCGTCGCGACGGAGCCCGGTTGCACGCCGATATAAGCGCTGCGACATGCGCTGCATGCTGGTCGCCCAATGGGACGTGATGTTCTGTTCACCTACCCTTCGCTACGGCAAAGTGCGGACGACGTTGCCGACGATCCATTAGAGACAGAGACGAGACAAACCTGACGACGGTCCACGTCGACCGTTTCAGCATGCTGATAAAGGAGCAAGCTCATGAGTGATACCCCGGTGCAGCCGGCCGCCGGCGTCGGCGCGCAAGCGGCGTTCGGCGCGAACGGCGCCATCGACCGGTACTTCGGCATTTCGTCGCGCGGCAGCACGCAACGCACCGAGATCGTCGCCGGCGTCACCACCTTCCTCGCGATGGTCTATTCCGTGTTCGTCGTGCCCGGCATGTTCGGCAAGGCCGGCTTCGACACGAGCGCCGTGTTCGTCGCGGTCTGCCTCACGACCGCGTTCGGCTCGCTGCTGATGGGCCTGTGGGCGAAGCTGCCGATCGCGATCGGCTGCGCGATCTCGCTGACCGCGTTCACCGCGTTCGGCCTCGTGCTCGGCAAGGGGCTGCATCCGACGGTCGCGCTCGGCGCCGTGTTCCTGATGGGCGTCGTGTTCACCGGCATCTCGGTCACCGGCGTGCGTTCGTGGATCCTGCGCAACCTGCCCGCGGGCGTCGCGCACGGCACCGGGATCGGCATCGGCCTGTTCCTGCTGCTGATCGCGTCGAACGACGTCGGCCTCGTGATCAAGAACCCGGGCGCCGGCCTGCCGGTCTCGCTCGGCCAGGTCACCGCACTCCCGGTCATCATGTCGGTCGTCGGCCTCGCCGCGATCTTCGGCCTCGAGAAGCGTCGCGTGCCGGGCGGCATCCTGCTCGTCGTGATCGCGATCTCGATCTTCGGGCTGATCTTCGATCCCGCCGTGAAGTACCACGGCATCTTCGCGCTGCCGTCGCTGAGCGCACCGGGCCACGCGTCGCTGATCGGCGCGATGGACATCAAGGGCGCGCTGTCGATGGCCGTGCTGCCGAGCGTGCTGGCGCTGGTGATGACCGCCGTGTTCGACGCGACCGGCACGATCCGCGCGGTCGCGGGCCAGGCCGGCCAGCTCGACGAGAACGGCCGCATCATCAACGGCGGCCGCGCGCTGACCGCCGATTCGATCAGCTCGATCTTCTCCGGTTTCCTCGGCGGCGCGCCGGCGGCGGCCTACATCGAGTCGAGCGTCGGCGTGGCCGCCGGCGCGAAGACTGGCCTCGCAGCCGCCGTGGTCGGCCTGCTGTTCCTCGTCGTGATGTTCTTCTCGCCGCTCGCGGGCCTCGTGCCGTCGTACGCCACCGCACCCGCGCTGATGTACGTCGGCCTGCTGATGCTCGGCAGCGTGAGCAAGCTGCACATGGACGACATGGTCGACGCGATGTCGGGCCTCGTGTGCGCGGTGTTCATCGTGCTGACCGCGAACATCGTGACGGGCATCATGCTCGGCTTCTCGACGCTCGTGATCGGTCGCATCGCCAGCGGCGAATTCCGCAAGCTGAACGTCGGCACCGTGCTCATCGCGGCCGTGCTCGTCACGTTCTATCTCGGCGGCTGGGCGATCTGACGCACGGCCGAGTGCAGCGTCGCGGCGACGACGGCATCCGGAACCTGCGTGCGAGCGCGCAGTCTGACGGCTTTTCAAACTGGAAGGTCGACGAGAGGATGAATCGGATTTTTCGCGGATTGGCATTGACGGCGGCGCTGGCCGGTGTGGCCGGACTCGCCGCGTGTGAAACCGGCGCAGGCAATGTGCAGGCATCCGCCGCACGGCCGGCGGATGGCCGGCCGGTCACGAAAACCGTCTACGTCGCGCCGCAGACCAGGCGCTGCGTGGGCGTCGCGCCGATGGCGTGCCTGCAGGTGCGCGACCGGCCCGACGGCGAATGGAGCCTGTGGTACGCAGGCATCGAAGGCTTCGACTTCAAGCCGGGCTTCCTCTACGAACTCCAGATCGACGAATACAAGGTCGCGCAGCCGCCGGCCGACGGCTCGTCGATCCGCTGGGTGCTGAAGCGCGTCGTGTCGCGCACGCCGG
The DNA here is from genome assembly GCF_001718835.1 of Burkholderia cepacia. Taxonomy (NCBI): domain Bacteria; kingdom Pseudomonadati; phylum Pseudomonadota; class Betaproteobacteria; order Burkholderiales; family Burkholderiaceae; genus Burkholderia; species Burkholderia cepacia. The sequence continues at coordinate 192,761 of NZ_CP013444.1, forward strand.
CAAGCGAGTGACGCGAGCCGGCGGCTATGCGCCGAACGCGGCGACGATCTCGTCGATCGTCACGCGGATGCGCGCGGTGTGCCGCAGGTCCTGATGCGTGACGAGCCAGATTTCGTACTGCGCATCGTTCGCGCGATCGGGCCAGACGCGCACGAGGCCGTCGCGTTCGCCCATCTGCACCGGGAGCTCGCAGAGGCCGAGCCCGGCCTTCGATGCTGCGCGCAGCGTCAGGTTCGTGTTGAGCCGCGCGACGATGCGGCCGTCAGCCAGCGGTTCCCCGACGAACGACGGCACGCGCGCCTTCGCGAAATGCGGCTGGTAGACGACCAGATCGTGCCCGGCGAAACGCTCGCCCGGCACCGGTTCGCCGTGGCGGCGCACATAGTCGGGTGACGCGAACAGCCCGACTTCCCAGCTCGCGAGCCGGCGCGCGAGCAGGTCCGGATTGCGCGGCTTGACGGTCCGGATCGCGATGTCGGCCTCGCGCTTCGCGAGATTGAGAACCTGCGTCGTCGTGTCGAGCAGCACCGACACGTCCGGATGCTTCGCATGCAGGCGCTCGATCGCCGGCATCACGTATTCCTGCGCGAGCGCGTCCGTGGTCGACAGCTTCACCTCGCCGGCCAGGCGCTTGTCGACGCCTTGCGTGTGGCGCACGAGATCGTGCGCGGACTGTTCCATCGCCTCGGCCGCGCGGATCGCGATCCGGCCGACCGGCGTCAATTCATAGCCGTTCGACGTGCGCAGGAACAGCGTCGCCCCGAGCGCCCGCTCGAGCGCCGCGAGCCGCCTGCCGACCGTCGCCTGGTCGATATCGAGCGCGCGCGCAGCGGCGCGCAGGGTCCGTTCCCGATGGAGCGCGACGAAAATGCGCGCGTCGTCCCAGTTCATTGCGCCTCCGGCGTGATGCAAATTTGCATCATACGATCGGCAATTCGCTGCGTGTCAAGCGTGCGGCGCGTCACTACACTTTTTCTCAACCGATGCGGCGATTCGGCGTGTGGATCGAATCCGCTGCGCATCCGGATTTTCGAAAAGGTGAAGTCGTGTCGAACGTAAAGCCAACCCTTCCCGCGGCGATGACCGCGATCGAGATCACCCAGCCGGGCGCGCCCGACGTGCTGGCGCCCGTGCAGCGGCCGGTGCCCGCGCCGGCCGCCGATCAAGTGCTGATCCGGGTTCACGCCGCCGGCGTGAACGGCCCGGACGTGCTGCAACGCAAGGGGTTGTATGATCCGCCGCCGGGCGCGTCGGACATTCCGGGCCTCGAAATCGCGGGCGAGATCGTCGCCGTCGGGCGCGACGTGACGCGGTTCGCAGTGGGCGAGCGCGTGTGCGCGTTGATCACGGGCGGCGGCTATGCGGAGTACGCGGTGGCGCACGAAAGCAACGCGCTGGCGATTCCCGACGGCCTGTCGATGGTCGAAGCGGCCGCGATGCCCGAGACCTTCCTGACGGTGTGGCTGAACCTGTTCCAGCGTGGCCGGTTCGCGGCGGGCGACAGCGTGCTGATTCACGGCGGCGCGTCCGGCATCGGCACCACGGCGACGATGCTTGCGAAGGCGTTCGGCGCGTCGACGATCATCACGACCGTCAGTTCCGACGTGCAGCGCGACGCGAGCCGCGCGCTCGGCGCCGATGTCGTGGTGAATTACCGGAACGAGGATTTCGTCGAAGCGGCGATGCGCGCGACGCATGGGCGCGGTGTCGACGTGGTCGTCGATATCGTCGCCGGCGATTACGTCGCGCGGAATTACGCGGCGGCCGCGATGAACGGCCGCATCGTGCAGATCGGCGTGATCAAGGGGCCGGCGCAGGCGCTCGACCTGTTCCCGATGCTGACGAAGCGCCTCACGCACCTCGGCTCGACGCTGCGCTCACGCACGCCGGCGGAAAAGGCGGCGCTGATCGAGGATCTCGAGCGGGCGGTCTGGCCGCACATCCGTCGCGGCACGGTGAAGCCGCTGATCGATCGGACCTTCGACCTCGACGATGCGCGCGCCGCTCACGCACTGATGGAGGCGGGCGCGCACATCGGCAAGGTCGTGCTGACGACTGCGGCGGCGCGCGCCGCGTGAATGGCTGCGCTGCCCGCGCGTGCGTTCAGCAGTGGCCGAGCGGCGCGGCGGCGCGCGCGACGTCGGCGATTTGCACGCAGCGGGACATGCCGTAGATTTCCGCCTCCCGGCGTTCGCGCTCGCTGCTGGCGACCGCCGCCGCACATTCCCGCGGCACGCCGAGTGCCTGCAGCGCGACGTCGAAAGGATGCTGGCTCGCGTCCACGGACGGCTGGCCGGCATCCGCGACGACGACCGAGAAGCGGTCGAGGTTCGCGCGGCCGAACTGGCCTTCGAACAGCGCGCTGAACCGCGCCGCCGGCAGGGTCGTCACGAGGCCGAGGCGATAGCCTTCCGCCGAAGCATGATCGAGCCACTGCAGGATGGTCTCGCGCTGCTGCTGCGATTCGCGCGAGTCGGGGGTCGCTTCGATCTGTTCAAACGCTGCGTCGAGACGGGTGACGATGGCTTCGATAACCACGGTGATTCCTCTTCAGAAACGTGATGATCCGTTCGCCGACGGGAATGCCACGACCTTATCGTCGAAACGGAATACAGAACCAATTAATCTTTTTGTTCGACTCATAAGGTTCGGCTGATATCTCAATTTTGCGATTCCGCGTGCAATTTTGCATCCTGATGCATTGCCGGCACGGCTCGCAACGATGCACGGCATTGCTTCACTCGACGTGCGCGACGTGCACAGGAAAAGTGCGCCGATTCGCACGGAACCGGTGCACTTCTCACGGCTGCCGTCGATTCAATGCAGCTTGATCGACGGCTGGTTGCGGCTTTGCAGCCAGTGGCTCAGCGACTGGAACAGCGCGCGCTTCACGCCGACCACGCTGAACAGGTGCTTGCGATACAGGAACTTGTACAGGCCGATCGCGGCGAGCCCGTCGACGATCAGCGAGCGCGAACGCACGCCGAGGTCGGCCTGGTACACGGCGCCCGCATGCCCGAGCGACACGACGGTGCCTGCGTCGCGGAACGTGAAGCCGGCCACCGGCCTGCCGGACAGCCGCCGCGCGAAAGCCTGGCTCAAGTACACGGCCTGCTGGTACGCGACCTGCGCGCGCGGCGGCAGGAAGCCGCTCGCGCCCGCCGTCGGGCATGCGGCGCAGTCGCCGAACGCATACACGTGCGGATCGTCGGGCGTCTGCAGCGTATCGGTCACGATCACCTGGTTCGCACGATTGAGCGCGATGTCGCCGATTTCGCGCAGCATCGCGGGGCCTGCCACGCCGGCCGCCCAGATCGTGATGTCGCTCGCGAGCCGTTCGCCCGTCGCGGTCACGATCGCGTCCGCGCCGACTTCTGCCACGCGCGTGCTCGTCAGCACGTCGACGTGCAACGCGGTGAGCTGCGCGTGCATGCGTGCGGACAGGCGTTCGTCGAGCGCCGGCAGGATGCGCGGGCCGCCTTCGATCAACCGGATGTGCACGTCGCGATCCGGGCTCAGCGCGTTGAAGCGATAGGCCGCGAGCTGATCGATCGCGTGCGTGAGCGCGGCGGCCAGCTCGACGCCCGTCGCACCCGCGCCGATCACGTTGATGCAGACGGGCGGCGCGCGCCGGTCCGGCTGCCGTTCCGCCAGATGGTTGGCCTTCGTGCACGCCGCGAGGAACTTCCGGCGGAAATCCTCGGCCTGGTCGAGATTTTCGAGCGGCAGCGCGTGGCGCGCCGCACCCGGCACGTTGAAGAAGTTCGTCACGCTGCCGACGGCGAGCACGAGGTCGTCGTAGTGCACGTCCCGCGGCGGCAGGATTTCCGAGCCGTCGCCGTCGCGTACGGCGCCGATCGTCGCGACGCGCCGCGCCCGGTCCACGCGCTGCAGCGCGCCCTGCACGAAACGGAAACCGTGGCGCTTTGCTTGCGCCGCGTACTCGATCGTGTGCGATGCCGGATCGCGATGGCCCGACGCGGCTTCGTGCAGCAGCGGCTTCCAGAAGTGCGTCGGGTAGCGGTCGACGAGCACGACGTCCGCCAGGCCGCGCTGCCCGACGGCGTCGCCGAGACGCGTGGCGAGGTGCAGGCCGCCGGCGCCGCCGCCGACGATCACGATGCGCGGCAGGCGCGGTGCGCGATCCGTTGCTGGGGGGAAGAGGGGCGTGGCCATGAGAGGCTCCTCGTTGTTGTCGATACGGATGACAGATTTCGAGATACGACGATATAGTTCGGCATCCGCTCAGACAATTTAATGTTTATAAGCGACTCATATGTATTCACTTATAGGAAAGACCGCGACGTTCCGGCAGCTGAAGGCGCTGGACATGATTGCGCGGCTCGGCAGCGTGTCGCGGGCGGCCGAGGAACTGAACCTGACGCAGCCGGCCGTGTCGCTGCAGGTTCGCCTGCTCGAGGAGGCGGTGGGCGCCGCTTTGCTGCAGCGGGTGGGGCGCGGGGTGCAGCTGACCGCGGCCGGCGAGATCGTGTCGCGCTATGCGCGCGAGATCCTGCATCTGTGGAGCGAGGCCGGCGACGAAGTGGCTGCGCTGACCGGCGATCTCGGCGGCACGCTGCGGATCGGCGCGATCACGACGGCCGAGTACCTGATTCCGCCGCTGCTCGTGAAATTCACCGCGACGCGTCCGCACGTGAAGACCTATTTCAAGGTTGGAAATCGCGACGACATCATCCGCATGCTCGCCACGCATGAAATCGATCTCGCGGTGATGGGCAGCGCGCCGAAGGAGTTGCGTACGCATGCGGTGGAGTTCGCGAAGCACCCGATGGTGTTCGTCGCGGCGCCGGGCCATCCGCTGATGCAGCGCAAGCGCATCTCGCTGAAGGATCTCGAATCCGCGCACCTGCTCGTGCGCGAACGCGGCGCGGGCACGCGCTCGACCGTCGAGAACCTGTTCAAGTCGTCAGGGTTCAAGTTTCATGTGGGCTCCGAACTGTCGAGCAACGAGGCGATCAAGCAGATGGCCGAAGCCGGGCTCGGTGTCGCGTTCCTGTCGTTGCACGCGTGTGCACTCGAACTGCGCACCGGGCTGCTCGGGCAACTGCCGTTCCCCGGCAACCCGATCGAACGCGAATGGTATGTGGTCACGCTCGCCGACCGGCGCATTTCGCAGGTCACGGGGCTGTTCCGCGATTTCCTGATCAAGCAGGGCGCGCCGGTGATCGACGGCGCGACGGTGGCGCCGCACGAGCGGCGGCGCAAGTGACGGGCGTGGTCACGCCGGATCAGGCCCCCGCAGGGTTCCATCGGCGATACCGCTGCGTCAGCCTGCGCGTGCGGAGCTGGTCGAGCACGAGGCTCAGGACCGCCGAGTAGCGACGCCGCGGACGCTGTCCCGCCCCGATCGCGCGCAGGCTGCGCTTGACGAGCGCCATCGTGGCCAGGCCGGCGGCGCCCTTGTCGCGCCAGTTGACCTGCACGACGGGCGCGTCGATCGCCTGACCGTCGCGCCAGCGTTTCGGCAGGTCCGGGACGGACGCCAGCGCGGTCGCGATGCCGACCATCGCCACGCCGTGCTCGAGCACCGCTTCCGCGACGGGCTGCCGGCGAATGCCGCCGGTCGTCATCACCGGCATCCGGGCGATCGCGGCGATGTCGCGCGCGAACTCGAGGAAATACGCTTCGCGGGCCAGCGTGCGCCCGTCCGCGGTGCGGCCCTGCATCGCCGGCACTTCATAGCTGCCGCCCGACAGTTCGACGAGATCGACGGGCAAAGCGTTGAGCTGCAGCACGATCTGCTTCGCGTCGTCCTCTGAAAACCCGCCGCGCTGGAAGTCCGCGGAATTGAGCTTGACCGCGACGCTGAACGCGGCGCCGACCCGCGCGCGCACCGCGCGCACGACCGACATCAGCAGCCGCGCGCGGTTCTCCGGCGAGCCGCCCCAGTCGTCCTGGCGCCGGTTGGTCAGCGGCGACAGGAACTGCGAGATCAGGTAGCCGTGCGCCGCATGGATCTGCACGCCGTCGAATCCGGCCGCCTCGGCCGCCGCCGCGGTGTCGGCGAAGCGCTCGATCACCTCGTGGATCTCGGCTTCGGTCATCTCGCGCGGCGTCGCGATCAGCTTGCTGTGCCGGCCGAGGTCGACCGGCACGGCGGACGGCGCCCAGCCGTCGCGGCCCATTGCCGCCAGCACCTGCCGCCCGGGGTGGTTGATCTGCATCCATACGCGCGCACCGTGCCGGCGCGCTGCGGCCGCCCACGCGCGGAACGGCTCGAGCGGCGTGTCGCGTTCCAGCACGACGCCGCCCGGGCCGGTCAGCGCGCGCGCGTCGATCATCACGTTGCCGGTGATCAGCAGGCCTGCGCCGCCGGCGCCCCACGCGGCGTACAGGCGGCGCAGCGCTTCGCCGGGCAACTGGCCCGGGTCGGCCATGTTCTCTTCCATCGCGGCCTTCGCGATGCGGTTGGGCAGGGTGGCGCCGTTGGGCAGCGTCAGCGGTGCAAAGAGCGGTGTCGTCATCAGAAGACCTGTTCGATAGCCTTGATGCGCCTATACTAAGTTTCAAGTCAACTTGAAGGTCAAGAGCGCTATGAAGATCGGGGAATTGGCCGCACGGACCGGCATGACGACGTCCGCCATCCGCTTCTACGAACAGAGCGGCCTGTTGCCGCCGGCCGGACGCGGCGCGAACGGCTACCGGATCTACGACGAAGCCGCGGCGGAGCGGCTGCGGCAGATCCAGCTCGCGCAGCGGCTCGGTTTCTCGCTGGATGAAATGCGCGGCGTCGCCGAGGACATGGACGCGTTCGCGAAGGAGGGCCTGCTCGCGCGCATCGACGAGCGGTTGCACGAGATCGACGCGCTGCGCGTCAAGCTGGACGGGCAGCGCCGGGAGTTGCAGCGGATTCGCGACACGCTTCAGGCCGAATGGGAAGCGGGGCGGTGCCTCAAGGTGGATGCGCTGCAAGCGGATGCGCCGGCGGCCGCCGCGAAGGGCCGGCGCGCCCGGCGGGCCGCGCCTGCGCAGGATTTCGGCGCGCGCAGGAAAGCGGCCGGCAATCCGTAGCGCGTCGCGCCCTGGCCGCGCGGTGCGAATCAGTCGTTCCGGTCGATCGCGTCGACGGCACTTGCCAGCACCGCGCGCGCCTTGTCGCGCCGCCGCCGCGCGAGCCGCTGCGCGCCCGTCTGCCGTTCGTGCTCGCCGGCGATGAACGCCTGGATGTCGGGGAGCCTGCGGATCGTGCCGCGCGAGCCCCACTGGCCGTCCGGCATCTCCTTCGGAAACACCCATACGCGCGGCGCGACGTCCTCGTGCGTGCCGCCTTCGGCGCGCACGACGGCCGCGGTGATCTCCCTGACGAGCGTTTCCCGCGCGGCATCCGTGTATTGCCCTTCCGGCACCGTCGGCACGATCCGGTAGCGCGGCCGCGCCGACGGCACGCCGCCCACGTACGTCGCGGCGGGGCGATGCAGAAACAGCACGGACACGCTTTGCGCGTTCGCGTTGTCCGGCTCGAAGCCTTCGGCCCGCAACAGGATGTCCGTCATCTCCTTGAGCAGGCGCGCCTCGGCTTCGGGCGTCAGTGCGTCCTGCGGAATCAATGCGTCGATCATCGGCATGTCGATCGTCCTTCGTCAGTGGTTGGGACGGGACCATCATCGCGCTTGCGCCACGTTGCGGCGAGTGGCAGGATCGCCATTGTTCAAGGGAATTCAGACAGCATGGCCATCGTCCGCATCTGGGTCTACGACGGAATCCTGGCGTCCGGCGTCGCCGGCCCGATCGACGTGTTCAACGCCGCGAACAGCCTGGGCGCGAGCACGTCGTCGCCGAAACTCGTCTGGCGCGTCGAGTCGCTCGACGGCCAGCCCGTGCGCGCCGCCTCCGGGCAGGCCATCGCGGTGGACGGGCGCATCGACGCCCGCAAGCGCGCCGACGCGATCCTCGTGGCCGCGCCGTTCGTCGCCGACATGGACACGTTCCTCGCCTGCGGCGACCGGGTGCGCGCGCTGTCGTCCGCGCTGCGCCGCCAGCATCGGGCCGGCGCGTTGCTCGCGTCGTATTGCACCGGCAGTTACCTGCTGGCCGAGGCCGGGCTGCTCGACGGCCGGATCGCGACGACCCACTGGGCGAGGGCGACGGATTTCCTGCGGCGCTACCCGAAGGTCGAACTGCGTGCGCATGAAGTCCTGACGGAGCAGGCCGGCATCGTGTGCAGCGGCGCGGTGACGTCCTATCTCAACCTGGCGCTGCGCGTCGTCGAACGGCTCGCCGATGCGCGGCTGGCGGCGCGCGTCGCGAAGCTGCTGCTGATCGACGTCAATCGTGCGTCGCAAGCGTCGTATGCGACGCTGCTCGACGACCACGGGCATACCGACCCGCTCGTCGCGCGCGCCCAGCGCTGGATGGAGGCGACGCTGCGGCAACGATTCCGGCTGGCCGACCTCGCCGCCGAGCTGGCCGTCAGCGAGCGCACGCTCAACCGGCGTTTCCGGCAGGCGGTGGGCGATGCGCCGCTGGGGTATCTGCAGACGTTGCGCGTCGAGGTCGCCAAGCGCTTGCTGGAGGCGGGCAACGTCGGCCTCGACGCGATCGGCGAGCAGGTCGGCTACGGCGACCTGAGCACGTTCCGGCAGTTGTTCAAGCGCAAGACGGGGCTGTCGCCGCGCGAGTACCAGCGCCGGTTCGCGCAATCGCTGGAGCCCGGCGTGGACGACGATGCCGTCGATCGTCCGGCGGGACGGTGACGAACTTCAAACGATCCCGAAGTCGTCGTTGCTGTCCGGAATCGAATTCAGCAACGATTCGAACCATCGCCAGCCGACGATGCCTAGCGCGAAGGCGCAGGCTGCGGCGAATGCCGAGCGGGCGGCCCGGGAACGGGAAACGTTGCGCGGTTCCTTCCGCAACGACGCAGGCGACAGCGGGCCGGCGAACGCCGTTCGCCGCGAGCAGCAGGATTGCATGGCGGTCTCCGGAAGGATCGAATGCCCCGATCGTAGCGAGCCGATCGCGAGCCCGCGCGCATGCAAGGATCGGCGCGAACAGAAACGGATGATCGTTTTCGCGTCGACGCCCGCATTCGACGCGCGCGGCAGACGGCAAGCGCGCCGGCCGAAACGGCGTCACAATGCGCATTCGATTCGCGACTTGAGGTGAGGATGCGATGAGCAATGCGACTCCGGCCGCGCACCCGGACCACGGCGTGCCGGTCATCCTGCGTTCCAGCGCCGAACGCGGCTGGCAGGGCTTCGGCGCGTCGCTGCTGGAAATCCGCGCGGGCACCTACCGCATTCCGGCGGCCGAGCATCACCGGATCGGCGTGCATATCGGCGGGCCCGTGCGCGCGGATTGCGTGTGCGACGGGAGCCGGTCCGCGCGCATTCAGGCGCATGGCGACGTCGACGTGATTCCGGCCGGCCTGCCCGGCCAGTGGACCGACAGCGCCGACTGCCGGATCCTGCGCATTTCGATCAGCGACGCGTTCGCGCGCGCGACCTTCGACCAGCTCGAACTGAAGCCGTCGCAGGGGCAGATCCGCCGCCGGCTGCAGGTGCGCGACCCGCGCCTTCAGCACATCGCGTGGGCGATGGCGGCCGAACTCGAAGCGGAGGACGCGTCGGATCCGCTCTATGCGGAAAGCCTGTGCACGGCGCTCGTCGCGCGGCTGGTCGACGGCCAGCCGGCGTTTCGCGAGCGCCGCCGCACGCTCGCGCCGAAGGCGGCCGCGCGCGTGATCGACTATGTCGAAGCGAATCTCGAGCGGCGCATGACGCTTGCCGAACTCGCGGCGCTCGTGTCGATCAGCGTCCCGCATTTCAAGGTGCTGTTCCGCGAAACGCTCGGGATGCCCGTGCACCAGTACGTCGTGCGGCGCCGGGTCGAGCGGGCGAAGGCGTTGCTGCTCGAAGGCCGGCTGAGTATCAGCCAGATCGCGCTCGAAGCCGGGTTTGCGCACCAGAGTCACATGGCGAACTGGATGAACCGCCTGCTCGGCGCGACGCCGCGCGAGATTGCCCGCTCGGCGGCGAACGCGACGCTGCCCGCCCGGCCCCAGCGATGCCAGCCGGGCACCGGCAGGATCGAGCCGAGGCTGCCGCCGAATTGATGGAAGGACCGGTAGAGGCCGATCGCGCGTCAGGCGGCCGCGAGCGCGAGGTCGCGCGGCCCGCGACGCGCATCAGCGTTCGAGCCCCTTCTGCACGCACCACGACAGCGGCAGCGTAAGCAGCAGGAGCGCCGCCAGCGCGATCAGCGCGGCGGGAACGCCGGCGACGTCGCCCAACCGCCCGAACACCACGGGCGCCAGCGCGCCGCCGCCGATGGTGCCCGTGTAGAACAGCGCGAACGCCTGGTCGCGCCGGCCGGCGCCCGTCAGTTCCGGCACGACGCCGTACAGCACCGACGACGTGCCGTTCAGCGCGAGCCCGAGCAGCGGCAGCATCGCCATCATCGCGACGAGCGGCGCGAACACCGCGAAGAGGATCAGCAGCGACGTCGCGGACTCGGTCAGCCACACCGTCTTCATCATGCCGATGCGCGCGCCCAGGTAGCCGCAGAGCAGCTTGCCGAAGGCGCCGCCGACGAACAGCAGCGTCAGCGCGAGACCGATGCCGGCGGTGCCGGCGCCCTTGCTCTTCAGCAGGAACGGCAGGAACGTGAGAAACCCCATCCGCACCGCGCTGTCGAGGGTGCCGGTGGCCAGCAGCGCCCGCAGGCCGGCGGGCGAGCCGGCGCCGGCCGCCGCGCCTGGCGCTGCCTTGCGTGCGGCACGTGCCGCGTGTTGCGCTGGAATCAGCCACGCCATCAGCATCGCCGACACCACGCCGAGCAGGCCGATCAGCGTCGCGCTGGTGCGCCACGTCACGACCGTCAGCAGCAGGCCGATCAACCCCGGGATCAGCGTCTTGCCGATGTCGCCCGAGAAGTTGTATTGCGACAGCGCCTCCTTGACGCCGCCGCCGGCCTCGTACGCATCGGTGACCATCGACGACGCGAGCGGGTGCTGGGTGCTCGCGCCGAGCCCGCCCAGCACGAGCGCGATCAGCAGCACCGCGAGCCCGCCGGCCTGGCCGGCGACCAGGTACGCGAGGCCGGCGAGCGCGGTGCCGCCGACCAGCAGGCGCTTGCGTCCCCAGCGGCCGGCCGCGCGGCTCGCGAGCAACTGGAAGCCGGCCATCATGCCGGAATAGGCGCCGCGCAGCAGGCCGACCTGCGCGTAGTTGATGCCGAATTGCGCCTGCCAGATCGGCAGCAGCACGTAGATGACGTCCGTCAGCCCGTCGTGCACCGCGTGCGCGCCGCACGCGGCCCATAGCGAGCGGCGGCGCGTGGACGCGTCGCCTGCGTCCGGTGCGCCGAGAGAGTGGCCGTTGGTCAGTTCGCTCATCGTTGTTTTTGTGCTGCGGGTCGGAAGCGGGTCATTTAATCAGAATGCATCGGGAATGAACAGCGAGCGGTTTTCTGCTGCACGCCGACGCCGTCATCCTTGCGTGCTCGTTTCATCCGCGCATGCGCGCCGGCGCGGCCGCGCGTGCCGATAATCGCCGCACATCCACCAACGGGAGCGAATCGTGTTCGTGATCTTCGGAGCATCAGGCAACGTCGGCCATGCCACCGCCACGGCGCTGCGCCATGCGGGCCATCCCGTGCGCGCGGTGTTGCGCGACGCGCGTCATCGCGAGCGGCTCGCGCGCATCGGCTGCGACGTCGTGTTCGCCGACCTGACCGACAAGCGGTCGGTCGCCGCGGCGCTCGACGGCGCGCACGGCGTGCAGATGCTGTGCCCGGTGCCTGCCGCCGACGCCGACCCCGCGGCGACGATGCGGCGGATGAGCGACGTCGCGGCCGCGGCGCTCGCCGCCAACCCGCCGCCCGCGCTGCTCGCCCTGTCGGATTACGGCGCGGAGCTGGACATCGACACCGGCATCACGAGCCTGTTCCATGAACTCGAGGAACGGATGAAGCCGATCGCCACGCGCCTGACGCTGCTACGTTCGGCCGAGCATCTGCAGAACTGGGCGCGCGTGCTGCCGGTCGCGCTCGGCACCGGCGTGCTGCCGAGCTTTCACCATCCGGTCGACAAGCAGTTTCCGGCCGTTTCGGCGCCGGACGTCGGCGCCGTCGCGGCGGAACTGCTGCTCGATGATCCGAGGGCCGGCGGACCGCGTGTCGTCAGCGTCGAAGGGCCGCGGCGCGTCAGCGCGCGCGACGTTGCCGATGCGCTCGGACAGGCGGCCGGCCGGACGATCGTCGCGCGCGAGCTGCCGCGTGACGCATGGGCCGCGACGTTGCTGCGCGCGGGCCTCAGCGAACGTCATGCGCAATTGATCGTCGATCTCTACGACGTGCACAACGCCGGACAGATCGACGTCGAGCACGGTGCGACCGAGCGACGCTTCGGCGGGACCGGGCCGGGCGATGCGCTCGCGGCGCTGGCGGCCAGCGCGGCGCGCTGAGCGACGCGCACGAAGCCCGTCAGGTGCTGACCTGCGGATGCCCGTCGACGACCGCGACGCGCACGCCACCGCCGCCGGACAGCGACGCCGTGCCTGCCGGAAACGGATGCACGGGCGTATCGGTCGGTGTCCACGCATGGCGCGTCAACAATGCCCGGTAGCCGCCGCGGATCACGAAGCCGCCGCATTTCCGCCGATACGCGTCGCGCCGCATCCGGTACGCGCGCGGCAGGTCGTACCACGGCAGCTTCGGCAGGTCGTGATGGACGAGATGATAGTTGTTGTTCAGGTACAGCAGTCGCATCGCAATGCCGGCCTCGTTGATCGTGATGCGTGCCTTCGGGTGCCGCGCGGCGCGGTGCTCGTACAGCGAGCGGATCATCGCGAGCGACAGCGCGGGCCACGTGACGGCCAGCAGGTACCACCACCACGGCACGCCGATCGCCCATTGCAGCCATGCGAGCAGCGCGACCACGCAGGCGGCGTGCGTCGCCCACATCGGCAGATAGCGCAGGTCACCATGCCGAAACGCCGCGAACGACGCGGCGAACATCGAGGCGACGCTCGCCGGCGGGCCGACCACGAGCCGCCCGATGAAGGTCTTGCGCGCGACCGTCAGCGCGCGGCGCCAGCGCGACAGCGCTGCCCATTGCCGGGGCGACAGGTAGTTCGTTTCGGGATCGACGCCCGGCACGGTCAGGTCTTCGTCGCGATGATGGTCGAGATGCGTGTCGCGATACAGCGTGTACGGATACCAGACCGTCAGCGGCGGATAGCCGAGCAGCTTGTTCACGAACGCGGAACGCGTCGGATGGCCGTGCAGCAGTTCGTGCTGCAGCGACAGGTGCCATGCGCCGAGCAGGATCAGCGGCGGCGTTGCGGCCGCGAGCGGCAACGCGCCCGCGCGCACCTGCAGCAGTACGCCGAGCCAGCCGCCGTAGATCGCGGCGACCAGCAGCCAGGTCGGCCACTCGGTGCGGGCGGTGAAGCGGGTGTGGAGCGCGGCGATCGCACGCGCGTGGTCGACGTCGAAGTATTCGGCCATGCTTCACTTTAACCATGCGAAGCCGGCCGGCCAACCAATCGATTCGCATTTGCTTATCTCGGGCGCCGGGACAAGCGATCCTGCGTAGAATGCCCGCATGAGCCAATGGATCGCCGCCCTGCCGATGTACAACGTGACGCCGCGCCACGATGCGCTGTGGCGCGCGCTGCTGCGCGACGCGCTTGATGCGTTCGCCAACGCGGGCGGGCCCGCCGACGTCGCGCTGCCCGCCGAACCGTTCGGCGAGCTGCCGTCCTTCTGGCGACGCGACGATCTGCTGCTGTCGCAGACCTGCGGCTACCCGTACCGGATGCTCGGGCTCGGCGATGCCGTGCGGCTGATCGCGACGCCCGCTTTCGACGTGGAAGGCTGCGACGGCGCGCAATACCGCAGCGTGCTGGTCGTGTCGGCGCGCGCCCATGCGGGCGGCGCGACGACGCTCGCCGCCTGCCGGGGGGTGCGGGCCGCATTCAATGGCGAAGACTCCCACAGCGGGATGAACGCATTCCGGCATGCGGTCGCGCCGCATGCGCGCGGCGGGCGCTTCTTCGCGTCGGCGGCGCCGTTCGGTTCGCACCTGAACGTGCTGCGCGCACTGGCTGCGGAAGAGGCGGATTGCGCGGCGATCGACTGCGTGACGTTTGCATACGTGCGCGACGCGCTGCCCGGCTTGCTGCACGGCGTGCGCGCGATCGGCGTGACCGCGCCGGCGCCGGGCCTGCCGCTGATCGCGTCGCGCGCGCTCGGCGCTGCGCAGGCGGTGCTGTTGCGCGACGCGCTCGATTATGCCGTCGCGGTTGATGCCGAGCGCGCGCGCGTGCTGCGGTTGCGCGGGTTCGAGCGCCTCGCGCCGGACGACTACGCGGCGATCGAACGGTTCGCGACCGAGGCCGCGGCGCTCGGCTACCCTGCGCTGGGTTGAAGCAGCCCGCCCGGCGTCACTCGTCCATCAACCGGACCTTGACCCGCTTGCCCTTGATCTTCCCCGCATTGAGCTTGCGCAGCGCGTCGCGCGCGACGCCGCGCTCGATCGCGACATAGGTCGAGAACTCGGTCACGTTGATCTTGCCGATCTGCTTGCCGTCGAACCCGGCGTCGCCGGTCAGCGCGCCGAGCACGTCGCCCGGGCGGATCTTGTCCTTGCGCCCGCCGAGGATCTGCAGCGTTTCCATCGGCGGCAGCAGCGGTTCGTTGGCGTCGGCCTTCAGCTCGGCGAGCGGATGCCATTCGACGTCGCGCTTCTGCGCCTGCTCGATCGCCCCGACGCGGCCCATCTCGTCCATGCTCGCGAGGCTCAGCGCCCAGCCGTCCTGATCCGCGCGGCCCGTCCGGCCGATGCGGTGCACGTGTACTTCGGGATCGGGCGTCACGTCGACGTTGATCACGGCCTCGAGCTGCGCGATGTCGAGCCCGCGCGCGGCGACGTCGGTTGCCACCAGCACCGAGCAGCTGCGGTTCGCGAACTGGATCAGCACCTGGTCGCGCTCGCGCTGGTCGAGCTCGCCGTGCAGCGCGAGCGCGTGGAAGCCCTGCGCGTGCAGCACGTCGAGCAGGTCGCGGCACTGCTGCTTCGTGTTGCAGAACGCGATCGTGCTTACCGGCCGGTAATGGTTCAGCAACTGGCCCACCGCATGCAGACGCTCGTTCTCCGTCACTTCGTAGAAGCGCTGGCGGATCTTGCTGTTGTCGTGACGCTCCTCGAGCTTCACTTCCTTCGGATTGCGCAGGAACTGCTGGCTCAGCTTCGCGATGCCGTCGGGATAGGTCGCGGAGAACAGCAGCGTCTGGCGCGTCGTCGGGCACATCCGCGCGACCTTCGCGATATCGTCGAAAAAGCCCATGTCGAGCATCCGGTCGGCTTCGTCGAGCACCAGCGTGTTCAGTGCGTCGAGCTTCAGGTTGCCGCGATCGAGGTGATCCATGATGCGGCCCGGCGTGCCGACGACGATGTGCGCGCCGTGCTCGAGGCTCTGCGCCTGCGGGCGCATCGGCGTGCCGCCGCAGAGCGTCAGCACCTTCACGTTCTCTTCGGCGCGCGCGAGGCGGCGCACTTCCTGCGCGACCTGGTCGGCGAGTTCGCGCGTCGGGCACAGGATCATCGCCTGCACGTCGAAGCGGCGCGCGTCGAGGCGGGCCAGCAGCGCGAGCGAGAACGCGGCGGTCTTGCCGCTGCCCGTCTTCGCCTGCGCGATCAGGTCCTGGCCGGCCAGCGCGATCGGCAGGCTCGCGGCCTGGATCGGCGTCATGTCGACATAACCGAGCTGGGCGAGGTTGGCGAGCGTGGCCGGCGTCAGCGGCAGCGCGCTGAAGGGCGTGGCGGTCGGCTGGGTCATTCGAGGTCTCCGAGGTAAGGCTTGCCTTCCATCTGTTCGTAGGCGACGTTGCCTTCATCGTCCTCGAAGCGCTCGAGGTAGTTGCGGGCGCCGCACAGCGGGCAGCGGAACAGCAGCCCCTGGCCTTCGTCCTTGATGACGACGTCGGACTGTTCCCACTGCGTGCCGCAGCTCTGGTTTCGGCAGGTAAACACGGATTTTTCTCCAGCTGAATTCGGTTGGGCGCCCCGGCGTGTCGGGTGAGGGCGCCGGAATTGCGCGGTCGTGGCGCGCGGCGTCCGCGTGAAAGGGCGGGGCGCGGTGCGGCCGTTCGCGTGATGGCTCGTCGGGGTGGATGATGGATCGGGGCGCGATCGCGGAATCGTGCGTGGCGCAATTCTAGCGGATACCGCGCGTGCCGCGAACGTGCGCGAGACGAGGCGGCAGGGGCGCGGCCCGCACAAGTAAAAACGGCCATCCTCGCGGATGGCCGTTCGAATCGCGCATGGTGCCGCTCAGCGCATCAGAGCGCCATGTCGTTCGCGGCTTTCGCGGGCCGCGCCGGTGCGTCCGGCGCCGGGTGCGCCGGCGCGGTGACGTCGATCTTCGGCGGCGGCGAGAGCTGCAGCACGTCGCTCGTATACGTCCATTCCTCGACAACCTTCGCCGGGCTGTCGTTCAGCTTCGTGCCGTAGCTCGGCACGATCTGGCGGATCTTCTGCTGCCACTCGGGCGTCGCGACCTTGTCCTTGAACACCTTCTTCATCAGGTTCAGCATGATCGGCGCGGCCGTCGACGCGCCCGGCGATGCGCCGAGCAGGCCCGCGATGCTGCCGTCCTGCGAGCTGACGATCTCGGTGCCGAGCTTCAGCACGCCGCCCTTCACCGGGTCGCGCTTGATGATCTGCACGCGCTGGCCGGCCTGCCACAGGCGCCAGTCTTCCTTCTTCGCGTTCGGGAAGTATTCCTTCAGTGCGTTGAAGCGGTCGTCGTCGGACAGCATCAGCTGGCCGGCGAGGTACTGCACCAGCGGGAATTCGTCGACGCCCACGCGCATCATCGGCGCGACGTTGTGCGTGTTGGTGCTCTTGAGCAGGTCGAAGTACGAACCGTTCTTCAGGAACTTGGTCGAGAACGTCGCGAACGGCCCGAACAGGATGATCTTCTTGCCGTCGATGATGCGCGTGTCGAGGTGCGGCACCGACATCGGCGGCGAGCCGACCGACGCCTTGCCGTACGCCTTCGCGAGATGCTGCTTCACGACCTCGGGGTTGTCCGTCACGAGGAACGAGCCGCCGACCGGGAACGCGCCGTAGTCCTTCGCCTCGGGGATGCCCGACGCCTGCAGCAGGTGCAGCGCACCGCCGCCCGCGCCGATGAACACGAACTTCGCGTCGACGGCCTGCGGCGGTTCATCCGAGTGCAGCTTCACCCACGACACGTGCCACGTGCCGTCGGCATTGCGCGAGATCTCGCGCACTTCGCTCGACAGCGACAGCGTGAAGTTCGGCTGCGTCTTCAGGTAGCCGACGAACTGGCGCGTGATCTCGCCGAAGTTCACGTCGGTGCCGATCGGCGTCCACGTCGCCGCGACCTTCTGGTTGCGGTCGCGACCTTCCATCATCAGCGGCACCCACTGCTTGATCTGGTCGTAGTCTTCCGAATACTGCATCCCGCGGAACAGCGGGCTGGCCTGCAGCGCCTCGTAGCGCTTCTTCAGGAAGCGGACGTTGTCGTCGCCCCACACGAAGCTCATGTGCGGCGTCGAGTTGATGAACGAATGCGGGTTCTTCAGCACACCCTGCCTGACCTGCCACGCCCAGAACTGGCGCGAGATCTGGAACGACTCGTTGATCTCGATGGCCTTCGAGATGTCGACCTTGCCGTCCGCCTTCTCCGGCGTGTAGTTGAGTTCGGCGAGCGCCGAGTGGCCGGTGCCGGCGTTGTTCCAGCCGTTCGAGCTTTCCAGCGCGACGCCGTCGAGGCGCTCGACCATCGTCATCGACCAGTCCGGTTGAAGCTCGTGCAGCCAGACGCCGAGCGTCGAGCTCATGATGCCGCCGCCCACCAGCAGGACGTCGACCTTCTTCGTATCGGCGGCGTGCGCGGACGACGCGGCGACGCACAGCGCGAGCGCCGACAGTATTACCCGTAACGTTTTGATCACAGCAGATCCCTTTTTCAACTTGGATGCATCGGTTTGCCATGCCGCCCGGCCGGGGCGATACACGCATCCGGAGATCCGGATCGCGAATCCGGAATTCCGGATTGGCGCGGGCGGACGTTGCATTTGCGCACGCGAAGCCGGTGCGAAGGAGACCTTCGGAGCGACTCGCGGCAGGCACGCAATCACCTGCGTCGCGTGGGCGCGCATTGCGCCCGGGCCCTTGCGGCAAGCCTGAGCGGTTGGGGTTTCAGGCTGCGGCGGAACGGGCCGCACGCGACGCTTTCGCCGGGGGCGGGGTGGCAAGGGGCGCGTAATGTAACCGAACTCGTTTGCTGTGTCACAAACGAAAAATACCGTTGTTTTCGTGGGGTTTTTTGCGTGTCCGGGTTTCCGGAATGACGGGCGGCGGCGACGGAAAAAACCAGGGAAGTCGAGGTGTTGTTCCGGGGGATGGAGCGTCGATCACGCGTCAAAGGTGCTGCTACATCGGCGGAGATGCGGGCTGCGTTGTCGTCTCGGGGGCGGGGGGCATCTCGCCGTATTTCTGGCGATTTGCCTGCTGTTGTTCGAGTCGGCGCTGTTTGCGTTCCTCGGGGGTCAAAATCTTGTAGGCGCGCGTTATCGTGATTTCGGACAGTTTCGGGGGAAAGGAGCCGTCCACCGGATTTGCGTAAAAGAGTTCGACATTGACGGAAAATTTGCTACCGGGAATATCTTTCGCGCGGTAACGGAAATTCTGCAAATTTGGAGTTTGAGGATGGCGACCCGGTATCTCGTTTTCATAATGTCGCTTTCCGTTTGAATCGACCCAGTAGTTATCCAGTTGTAGCAGCAATTCAATTTCCGTATTCGGCATACCAGCAAGCATTGGACTTAACCGCATGACCAATCCAGTTGGGACGATCTTCACCTTCGAACGATCGGCGCTGTAATTTTCGGGGTCGTCGAATGTCGAAAAGGCAACTGTAGTTGAGGGCGACACCCGAGTGGCGTAAAGATAGCGCAGTCCTTTCGATCGATAGTGAGGCTCCGTATCGATGATGCGACCAAAGACGGTATTTGATGGATCAAATGGCTTATCATCGCGCAGAATCTCCATCGCCGTCTTCAGGATGTTGTGTACCATCGCACGCTGTTCTTCCGCTTGATGTTGCATCTCAACTCCTTGCGCCAACGGCTCTGAGGGCAGCGTCATACTTGTCTGTGCATGTACCTGGGTTGAATACAAGAGCGCGATCATCACGGTCCCAATAGGCGTGCACCACATCCGCACACGCATAGGCATCTTCTTCATGTAACTGGCTCCGGTAGCCTTCTTCGAAACTCACCATTTTTTCTGCCGTCTCGGGCGAAACTCAAACAGCCCGTATGCCTAGGCATGCAAAATCGACAGGTGGGATCTCACATGGATACGCTCATTTCGAAATTGAATTTGGGCTACGTTGCAGCTCATGTCTCCGATTCCGGATCAATCATCCACCATATTGGATGCTCGGACTCCTCCCTCAACCACATCCATTGACCTGCTACGAGCTCGCTGCGCCGCCGTTGTGCGTGTTCCTCCTGATGCGTCAACGTGCGGACCATGGGAAATCTTTGCCCTTTCCGGACCACCAAGCGATTCGGGTTAGAGGTCTTGGCGTATCCCTGCCATAACCCCGTTTCAGGACAGAGCATACCCGTGCACAGGTTCATCTCCCCGTATTTCTGCCGCTTTGCCTGCCGCTCTTCAAGGCGACGTTGTTTACGTTCGGCGGGCGTCAAAATCTTGTATGCTCGGCTTATCTCGATTTCGGTCAGCATCGGAGGAAACGAACCGTCCAATGGATTTGCGTAAAAGAGTTCAACATCAACTGGAAACTTGCTGCCCGGAATATCTTTTGACCGATAGCGAAAGGATTGCAAGTTTGGCATATCCGGAGTGCGTACCATCATCTCGTTGCCGTATTCACGCTTCCCATCTGAATCTACCCAATAGTCCTCCAACTGAAGAAGATCTTTGATTTCCGTCTCGGGTAAATCAGCGAGCATCGGGCTTAACCGAATCGTCACGCCTGCCGGGACGATCTTCACCTTGGAACGATCAGCACTAAAATCTTCTGGGTCATCACCAGTAGAAAATTCAATTCTCGTGTCAGGTAACACTGGATTGACATAACGGTAAAGTTTTCCTTCGGCAGGAAGATGTGGCTTCGCCGCGTACACCCGTCCGAGGACTGTGTTTCCCGGATCGAATGATTTGTCATCGCGCAGGATCGCCATCGCCGTTTTCAGGATGCTGCGCACCATCGCACGCTGTTCTTCCGCTTGATGTTGCATCTCAACTCCTTGCGCCAACGGCTCTGATGGCAGCCTCATACTTGTCTGTGCATGTACCTGGGTTGAACACAAGAGCGCGATCACCACGGTCCCAATAGGCCTGCACCACATCCGCGCACGCATAGGCATCTTCTTCATGTAACTGGCTCCGGTAGCCTTCTTCGAAACTCACCATTTTTGCTGCCGTCTCGGGCGACACGTTCAGCAACTTGCACACTTCAGCCTGCGCAATTGGCACATCTGGTTTCACATAAGTTCCACCCGCTTGGTCTTGCATGTATGAAATCATCCAGTAGTAGTGGAACATCAACATTCGATGCAATCCAGTGGTAACAAGATTGTCATCGGGAATGTTGATTTTTTGGGCTGCATCATAGGCACATTTTTTCGTATACGCTTTATACATTTTGAGAATCTGCGTAAATTTTTCGTAATCCTTTGGATGTTGCTGAAGCAGCGCCATCATCCAAAACGCTTGCTGGCAATGCCGTGCCTCGTGATAAAGCATGTCAGCAAATGCCTTCAATTGACCGTCCAGCGCCTCCGCATCATCCGCAACCTCAATAATCTTGGTGACCTCCTTTTCCTGAATGGCCATGGCCCAGTTTTTCTGGGTAAATGATGCGCTGACATTGGGGCGCATGTTGTATTGGGCTTGCCCATGCAGCGCGTTGACGATATCAATGCGTGGCATCGCTCCGTTTGACTGCATCGCATCATTAACATTGCCTTTTGGCAAACCAAATGGCCCAGAGGCTAACGCTGCGCTCAATATTTCACCGACTGTATCGACAATCTTGTCTTTCAATCCACTTGATATTCCACCGCCTACCGTTTTGAACTGACTCCACGGAATGCTCTTGAGTGCCGCCTTGATCGCCGCCGTATAGGCCTTCGTCACCGGATACACGACATCGTTGCGCGGCCGATTCGCCCGCACATCGCTCTGCCTGGCCCCGTTGATGAAGTGATGGAAGCGCAGCCCGAAGTTGAGCGGATCGCAAGTCGCGAACATGGGTTGTTGATTCTCGGACGTGGCCCCCTGCTCCGGCGTGCTCGCCGTCTTGCCCCTGATCTTCGCGGTCCGTTTGTCGGCATTCGGTGCCGTGGCGGCATAGGGTGTCGCGATGTCGCGCACGATCGCCGCATGATTGACCGCAATCACCTTGTCCGGGTCGCTTGCCGCCAGCAGCTCGACCGTCCCAAACGTGATGTCATGGTCGGTAACCAGCGCCGTTTCGCCACGCGCGTTACTCACCCCCTCGATCACGCGTCCGTTATCGAGCGTGATCCGGTAAGGCTGCCGCGGCAGCGCGAAGCCGCCGGCGTGTTCCATCAACACGAAGTGCGCGGCAAACCGCCCCGGATTGTCCGGCGTGACCGGCAAGCGCATCGGCCGCGTCTGGGGAACGTCGGCCTGATGACTGCCTGCATGGACCGTGTGTTCGCCGGCGGTGCGCACCACGTAGCCCCGTTCGCTGATGCGCACTTCCGTACTGCCCGCGTGCAGCACGATCTCCTTCGCTGCATGGAGATGAATGCGATCGGTCGTGCTCGTGATCGTGACCGCCTGCTTGGCCGTCATGTCGATGCCATCGGTCTGCGCCTCGATGCGCACGTTGCCGGCGGCGGCAACCAGCTTCATCCCCGCCTTGTGCACGAACAACGAGAGCGCATTCGCCACGCTCGCGAACAGCGACCGGCCGACCGCCAGACCCACATGCCGGCCGCTCGTCACGGCGACATCCTCGTTGCTCGCGATATGGGCGCTGCGTTCCGCCGCGAGACTGATTCCCGCCGCTGACGACAGCACCAAGTCGGCCTCCGCCAGTTCCGGAAAATCGTGTTCGCCGCCGGACGGCTTTCCCCGAATCGCATCGTTGCGCGCCTTGATGGCCTTCGCCACGTCGCTCTGGTCGGCGTCACGCTGCTGCGCGTCATGCCGTTGCGCCAGCCCGGACAGGCTCTCCTGCAACTCGCGCGCTTGCGTGAGCCGGCTGACCGCGTCGCGCGCTTCCTTCGCATGACCCGCGCCGCCCGGTTGGCCGTCCGTCGTGACGAACAGGCCCCTCAACGCCCGCACCACGCCCCAAAAATCCGTGCGCAGTTCGAAGCCCTTGCCGCGCGCATCCGCGCGGCCTTTTTTCCTCACGATGCGCCGGAGATTCCCGAGACTGAGTTGAGACGCGCCCGCATCGCTCGCGATCTGCGTCTGGATTTGTCCCTGCGTGTCGTCGATCGCCACGTGGCCGGACGCCGTGCCTTGAAACTCCCGGCCGCGCAGCACCGTTACCGCCTGGTTGTCCGGCAGGTCCAGCGCCGGTTGGTGGAACGCGTTCACGGCGCTGCCGACGATCACGGGCAAATCCGGGTCGCCGTAGTAGTGCTCCACGGCGACCTCGTGACCGACGCGCGGGAGGAACGTCGCCCCCATCTCAATGCCTTGCCACGGCGACAGCACGCGCAGCCAGATTCCGGAATGCTCGTCCAGCTTGCCGTGACGATCCCACCCGAACTGCACCTTGACCCGGCCGTATTGGTCCGTCCAGACCTCCTGTCCGGCCGGGCCGACGACGATGGCCTTCTCCGGGCCGGACAGGCACGGTTTCCGCACGCTTCTCGCGAGCCGGAACGGCTCGTTTGCCGGCAGCAGTTCGAACTGCGCTTCGGCGCGATAGGTCTGCCCGGTTCCCGTGCGATCACCGATTTCCTCGATGTCGAGCGTGGACGACACCACCACGTATTCGCGGTTGGCCGCCTGCTGCGGGTAGCCCGTCAGGGTAAAGGTGCGGCCCACCGTCAGCCCGCGCAGGTTGCCCGCGCCATGGGCGCGTAGTCCCGCACAACGCTTCGCCTCGAGCTGCACGCGTGCGAAATGGCGCGCTTCCACATCAGTATCGTTCGGCTGGCCCGCGAGACCGTGCGCGCCGGCCAGCGGCTGGCCGTAGTCACCCCACGCGTAGATTTCGCCGTCCGCGCTCGCGGTGTCGCGCGGATTGGCTTCGGTGACGGTCAGCTTCGCTCGCGGACGCGTGTAGTCGTAGTCCGTCACGGTCACGCGTCCGGACGTGAGCCGGCTTGTCACCGACAACGCATGAATGTGCTCTTCGTCGATGCGCTTGCCGTCGGGCGGCAGGTAGCGCAGCGTCTCATAGGCCGCGCCGTGCGGTTGGTGGCCGCCCATCGTGTCGCACAAGACCAGACGATGATGGCCGTCGTCGTGCTCGAACCACCACCAGATCCCCCATTCTTCCCATAGGCGTTGCAGGAACGCCCAGTCCGTCTCGTACGCCTGACGCTGCAAGTCCCGCTTCGGGTAGATGCCGCGAGACACACCGGCCAGACGCTTGTCGACCCGGTATGGATATTTGGCGAGAACCGAGTCGGTGATCTCGACCACGCTCATGTCCTGAAACAGGCGGCAGTCTTGCGTCAGCGTCGCACGATAGAGCCACGGACGCAGTTCCAGCTCATACAGGATCGAATGCCGATCCTGACCGACAAGCCGGGCCGCCTCGATCAGCCCGGTGATTTCGCGTGCATTCGCGCCGATGTCGGCGAGTCCGGCATGGCCGGCAAGGCCCGGCTTGCCTTCGAGCTCGATCAATACGGTCGCTTCGGTGCCCACCATCGTGTCGAGTTCGAGATCGGCCGTTCCGCTCGGCGAGAATGCATAGGCGTCGTCGGTTCGCAGCGTGACCAGATAATGACATTGGTCGATGCGACCGATCGTTTCCCTCCCCTGCAATCGCACCGGAACGAATACCGGCAGTCCGTCGACGCCATAAGTCGGCAGCGCCGCGCCGGAAATCGACAGCGTACGCGACTGGGGGAGCGTCAATCTGACGTTGCCGCCGGGGTCGATGGTGTCGCCCAAACGGACCGTGTCACGGTCTTGCTCGTTTTTCATCAACGACTCGCGCGAGGAATGAAAGCGTTCTTTTACCTCGCAACGAAACGCCGTGCAATTTTCGAGATGAGAATTAACGGCGGTTTCAAGGGCGAAGTGCAACAACTCGCGGGTTACTGAACGGGAAGCCGGTCTATGGGGTTAGCCAGGACTTGGGCAAGGATTTCCAGAGGGGTGTGCCAGTTCAGTGTGGCGCGCGGTCGGGTATTGAGTTTGTCGGCAATGGCGTCGAGGTCATCTTGAGAGTAGACGGACAAATCAGTGCCTTTTGGCAGGTACTGCCGCAGCAGGCCGTTGGTGTTTTCGCAGGTGCCGCGTTGCCAAGGGCTGTGCGGATCACAGAAATAGACGCGCACATTGGTCGCGGCGCTCAGTTCGGCGTGTCGCGCCATCTCGCGACCTTGATCGTAGGTCAGCGTCTGGCGCAGCGGTTCGACGAGCGATTGCAGCTTGGTCGTGAACGCGGCCAGCGCCGAAGCGGCCGTCGCGTCGGGCATCTTCGCCAGCAGGACGGCGCGGCTCATGCGTTCGACCAACACGGCCACCGACGATTTGTTCTCGGCACCCTTGATAAGGTCGCCCTCCCAATGGCCCGGCATGAGGCGATCATCGATTTCGGGCGGACGCACGTGGATGCTGATCATGTCGGGAATCGTCGCGCGCCGATCGGCGCCACGCGATCGCGGCAGGCGTTTGTTGCGATGCTGGCGCAGGCAGGCAATCAGTTCGCGGCGCAACTCGCCGCGAGGCTGGGCGTAGATGGCGTTGTAAATCGTTTCGTGGGACACGTGCAGGCTCGGGTCGTCGGGAAAGACACGCTTCAGAGTACCGGCGATTTCCTGCGGCGACCACTGACGTTCGCAAAGCAAGCGACGAACGAGGCCCCAAAGGATCGAATCTGGTGCGAGCTTCGGATCCGGCCGTCCAGCCTGTCGGCGCGCGTCGCGAGATGCCTGCGCGGCGCGCGGGCAGTACAGGCCGTTGGATTGGGTATTGCGGGCCAACTCGCGACTGAGCGTCGACGGCGCGCGCTTGAGCTTGCGGGCGATCGCCCGCAAGCTCAAGCCTTCGTCCCGCCAGAAATCGATTCGCATACGTTCTTCAGGTTGCAGTTGTTGGTACGTTCTCTTTGCCATTCGCGGACATTACCGGATGGCGAGAGTGTTGCACTTCAGATTTGAGGCCGCCAACGGTTTGTGATGAATATGGTTAGTTATGCCATGAGAATTTCGAACATATCAGAATTTTTTTAAAGCCAATTGAGATTATTCGCACTCTGTTTCATTCGTTTATTCGATATCCAGAGGCGAAGTAGAGCATGGTCCCGGTGCATGTATGAGTCTTGAACACCGATCAATAGGAAACCTTCGGATCGGCGTCGTGCGCGGCGTGTTCAGCGGGGGATTCGGTGTGACCGAGAGGTTGCCGGAGGGGACGTCGGCGCGATCGTCGACCGGATCGCGCGCGGTTCTTGCACGAGTGCCGCGAAACGATCGCGGCGACTCGCGTCAGGCTCAGTTGGCGGAGCCGTTGCGGCAGTATTGCGCGAACGCCTCCGCCGAATTCGCGAAGCCCTTCCGCTTTGCCAGTTCCCACGGGCGCTCGCACTGCCTGGTCTGTTCGCACCACGAATAGCCGGCCGAGCCGATGCAGCCGTGCGCGTCGCGGTCGGCGCCGACGATCGGTGCGGACGCCTGCGCAGGCGGAGTCGGTTGTGCAGCACATGCGCTCAATGCGAACGCGATTGCTGCTGCCAGCGAGACTGACGGGATGAAACGCTTCATAGGGTTGTGCTCCGTGAAATGAGGATAGGTGTCGTGACGCCGCCGCTCATTCCTCCGGCACCGGCACGCGCGACGAGAACTTCACCTCGCGCAACGCGAGGCTCGACTGGATCGACGAAACCCCGGCCTGCTTGCGGAGCACGCGCTCGACGAAATCCGCATACGCGTCGAGATCGGCCGCGACCACCTGCAGGATGTAGTCGGCCGCGCCGGTGATCTTGTGGCACGACGTTACTTCGTCGTGCCGTCGCATCACCTCCTCGAAGTGATCGGAATCCTGGTCGGAGTGCATGTTGAACGTCACCTGCACGAACGCGAACACGTTCATGCCGAGCGCGCGGCGATCGAGGTTCGCCTGGTAGCCGGTGATCACGCCTTCGTCCTCGAGCCGCTTGCGGCGGCGCCAGCAGGGCGTGACGCTCAGCGACAGCTTCTCGCCGAGCGTCGCGTTCGACAGCGCGCCGTCGTCCTGCAGCAGACGCAGCATGGCGCGGTCCACGCCATCCAGTTCGACCGAAGCGCGATTTTTGCTCATTTCCGGGATTCCGTAGGCGGTTTTCTCAAAATTGTATGAAAGACGCGCGGAAAGCAAAGCTATTGCCGGTGACGGTCAATAAACTGTTGCCACCCTCACCGCAACGGTCAACCATGCTCACGGTCTACAGCAGCGATCACCAATTGCATCGCGGCGTCGAACTGAAGGACGGCGCGATCACCGATTCGTTCGAAAACCCCCTGCGCGCCGAGACGGTGCTCGCGCAGGTGCGTGCCGCAGGCCTGGGCGACGTCATCGCGCCGAAGCCGTTCGACCGCGCGCACTACGCGGCCGCGCACAGCGTGCGCTATGTCGACTTCCTCGCCGGCGCATGGGACGAATGGACCGCGACCGGCCGTACCTGCCAGGCACTGCCGCTCGTGTGGCCGGTGCGCGCGATGCCGGCCGCCGCGACGCCGCCCGCGTTCATCGACGGCAAGCTCGGCTTCTACGCGATGGACGCCGGCGCGCCGATCAACGCCGGCACGTGGGACGCCGTGAGCGCGAGCGCGAACTCGGCACTCACCGGCGCCGACCTGCTATCCAATGGTGCGCCAGGCGCACGCGCGGCGTTCGCGCTGTGCCGCCCGCCCGGCCATCATGCGGGTCGCGAATACATGGGCGGCTACTGCTACCTGAACAACGCGGCGATCGCCGCACAGCACGGCATCGCGAGCGGCGCCGCGCGCGTCGCGGTGCTCGACGTCGACTTCCACCATGGCAACGGCACGCAGGACATCTTCTACGAGCGCTCGGACGTGCTGTTCGCGTCGCTGCACGGCGAACCGTCGGTGTCGTACCCGTACTTCTCCGGCTACGCGGACGAGCGCGGTTCGGGCACCGGCGAGGGCTTCAACCTGAACCTGCCGCTGCCGAAGGGCACGCTCTGGAGCACGTACGACGAAGCGCTCGGCCGCGCCGCGACGGCGATCGCGGCGCACGCGCCCGACCTGCTGGTCGTGTCGCTCGGCGTCGACACGTTCGAGCACGACCCGATCAGCCATTTCAAGCTGCGTTCGCCCGACTACCTGCGGATCGGCGAAGCGCTCGCGCGCCTGAACCTGCCGACGCTGTTCGTGATGGAGGGCGGCTACATGGTCGACGAAATCGGTATCAATGCGGTGAACGTGCTGCTCGGCTTCGAAGGGCGCGCGTGATCGTTCTGCGCTGACAGATTCAAAGTCGGCCCCCAGCTGCCGCAAACGCCGCACGAAAAACCTACCCACCAGGAGACAAGGATGACCCGACATCACAAGCACGCACTGGCCGCAGCCGCCGCCGCGACCTGCGCGCTGTCCGCGCGCGCGGACGAGATCGTGCGTATCGGCCACGTCGCGCCGCTGACCGGCGCGATCGCGCATCTCGGCAAGGACAGCGAGAACGGCGCGCGCCTCGCGGTCGAGGAAATCAATGCGAAGGGGCTCGTGATCGGCGGCAGGAAGGTCACGCTGCAGCTCGACGCGCAGGACGACGCGGGCGATCCGCGCACCGCGACGCAGGTCGCGCAGCGGCTCGTCGACGACAAGGTGATCGGCGTCGTCGGCCATCACAACTCGGGCACGTCGATTCCGGCGTCGCGCGTGTATCGCGACGGCGGCGTCGTGCAGATCTCGCAGGCCGCGACCAACCCGACGTACACGCAGCAGGGCTTCAAGACGACCTATCGCGTCGTCGCGACCGACGCGCAGCAGGGGCCGGCGCTCGCCGCCTATGCGGCCAAGCGCATGGGCATCAGGACGGTCGCCGTGGTCGACGATTCGACCGCGTACGGTCAGGGCCTCGCGACCGAGTTCGAGAAGGCCGCGACGGCAGCCGGCATGAAGGTCGTGTCGCGCGACGCGACCAACGACAAGGCGATCGACTTCCGCGCGATCCTCACGAAGATCAAGGGCGCGAACCCGGACGCGATCATGTACGGCGGAATGGACGCAACCGGCGGCCCGCTCGCGAAGCAGGCGCGCCAGCTCGGCATGCGCGCGAAGATCCTCGCCGGCGACGGCGTGTGTTCGACCGACCTGCCGAAGCTCGCGGGCCCGGCCTCCGACAACGTCGTGTGCTCCGAAGCCGGTATCGCGCTCGAGAAGATGCCGGGCGGCGCGGCGTTCGCGAAGCGCTACGAAGCGCGCTACCACCAGCCGATGCAGGTGTATGCGCCGTTCTCGTACGACGCGGTGTACATCATCGTCGACGCGATGAAGCGCGCGAACGCGACCGATGCGGCGAAGGTGCTGGCCGCGATGCCGGCCACCGACTATCGCGGCGTGATCGGCGAAACGAGCTTCACGCCGCAGGGCGACCTGAGGCATGGCGCGATTTCCGTGTACTCGTACCAGGCGGGGAAGAAGGTGCTGCTCGACGTCGTCCGGATGTGACGCGGCTTCCCGCCGCTTACCGGGCCAGCATCTTCCGGTAGATCACGAAGCCGGATTTTTCCGCGACGGTGTCGTAGAGGCGCATCGCCGTATGGTTCGATTCGTGCGTCTGCCAGGACACGCGTTCCGCCCGCGCGCTGCGCGCGGCCGCATACACGGCTTCGATCAGCGCGCGGCCGACGCCCTTGCCGCGCTCGCGGTCGAGCGTGAACAGGTCCTGCAGGTAGCAGGTCGGGCCGATCAGCGTCGTGCTGCGGTGATACAGGAAGTGCACGAGCCCGACGAGCTTGCCGTCACGTTCCGCGACGAAAGCATGGACGGGCTCGTAGCCGTCGAAGAAGCGCGACCACGTGAGCTTCGTCACTTCGATCGGCAGGGCCGTATCGTCGAAGCGGCCGTAGAAGCGGTTATAGCCGTCCCACAAGGGCAGCCAGCGCTCGTAGTCGTCCTCGCGGACAGGGCGTACGGTCAGGCTCGCATCGGCAGCGTTCATCTGCATCGACCTCTCGTTGGCGTGGAATTGTCACCGCCTTCGGCGTGAGCGGAAGCGGCGCAGGCGTTTACGATAGAAAAATCGTGGCACCATGTATAGACCCATGTCTAACACGAATCCTGGAGCCACGATGGACTACGGCGTATTGCTGTCGATGTTCGAACGCGAAGGCGGGCGGCACGGCCCCGCGCGGATGTCGCAGCAGCATCGGCTGTACGCATGCCTGCGCACCGCGATTCTCGACGGGAGGATCGCGGAAGGCGCGCGCCTCGCGCCGTCGCGCACGCTGGCGGACGAACTCGGCATCGCGCGCAATTCGGTGCTGTACGCGTATGAGCGGCTGGCCGCGGAAGGCTTCGTGAGCGGCACGCGGCAGGGCACGGTGGTCGCGCGCGTGGGGCTGCGTCGTCCGCCGGTCGAGACGGCCGGCGCGGGCGGCGATGCCGTGCGGCTGTCGCGGCGCGTCGCGCACGTCGTGCGCGCGGCCGACGGCATCGACGAATCGCTGCCGTTCGTGCCCGGCACGCCCGCGCTCGACGAATTCCCGCTCGCGCAATGGCGGCGCTGCGTCGAGCGCGCGTGGCGCGAGGCCGGGCCCGTGCAGCTCGGCTACCAGTCCCCGGCGGGCGATGCGACGCTGCGCGAGGCGATCGCCGGCTACCTGCGCGTGTCGCGCGGGGTGCGCTGCGGCGCGGAGCAGATCGTCGTCACCGACGGCACGCAGAACGGGCTGGACCTGTGCGCCCGCGCGCTGGCCGACACGGGCGACACCGCATGGATCGAGAACCCCGGCTATCACGGCGCGCGCAATGCGTTCCTGGCCGCGGACCTGCGCGTCGCGCCGATCGGCGTCGATGCCGAAGGGCTGGCGCCGCGCGCGGAGGACTGGCGCGATCGCCCGCCGAAGCTGATCTACATCACGCCGTCGCATCAGTATCCGCTCGGCGCGGTGATGAGCCTCGAGCGGCGGCTCGCGCTGGTCGCGCAGGCGCGCGCGGCCGGCGCGTGGATCGTCGAGGACGACTACGACAGCGAGTTCCGTCATCACGGCGCGCCGCTCGCGGCGGTGCAGGGCCTCGCCGACGACGCGCCGGTGGTCTATCTCGGCACCTTCAGCAAGGTGATGTTTCCGGCGCTGCGGATCGGCTTCCTGGTCGCGCCGCCGGCGCTCGCGCGTGTGCTGCGCGAGACGGCCGGCGCGCTGATGCTGCACGGGCGCGCGGTCGAGCAGCGGGCGCTGGCGGACTTCATCGAGGCCGGGCACTTCACGCGCCACCTGCGGCGCATGCGCCGGCTGTATGACGAGCGGCGCGCCGCGCTGCAGGATGCGCTCGAGCGGCATCTGGGTGCGTACCTGACGGTGTCGGGCGGGGCCGGCGGCATGCATCTGTCCGCGCGGCTCGACGTGCCGGTGGCGGATGTCGAGCTCAGCCGCGTCGCGCAGCGGCACGGGCTGATCCTGCGCCCGCTGTCGACGTTCTGCATGCCGGGCACGGAGCAGGGCTACAACGGTCTCGTGCTCGGATACGGCGGCGTGCCGGCCGCGCAGATGGACCGGCTCGCGCGGCGGATCGGCGACATGATCGCGCTCGCGGCGGAGGGCTGACGAGACCGGTCGCGCCTGCACGCCGCGCCCTTTCCGGGCCGGCGTCGTGCGCGACGTGTAGACGGGGAGATCAGAAGGCCGCGACGTTCGCGAGGCGAGCGAACGTGTGGCCGCTCACCAGTTCGACGATGGTCCGTGTCGACACGCTCGTCGGCAGCGACGCGACGGCGGACGGCTCGAACCAGCTGCAATGCGCGATCTCGTTGCGCGCACGGGGCATGGCGCCGGGTGCGACGTCGGCGACGAACACGTGGTGCAGCTTCGCCAGTCCGCCGAACTGGAACGCGTAGGCGACCGGCAGGTTCACCAGTCCCGTTTCCTCCCACAATTCGCGATGCGCGGCCGCGAGCGGCGCTTCGCGGCGCTTGACCATGCCGCCCGGCAACGACCAGCGGGACGGCCTGCGCGCGACGAGCAGGATGCGCGTGCCTTGCCGACACACGATGGTCGCGCGTTCCCGGATGATGGCGGCGGCGTCGGGGCGGAAGCTCATGATTGCTGCGGGGCGATCGATGCGGACTGCGATGGACGACAGCGGCAATCATGACACGCCTTGGCGTCGCGTAGTGACGAAATGACGGTGCCGGATCCGTTACCGAAAAGAAAGAATCGCCGCGCGCTGAAGCCCGGCGGCGCATGCCGCTTTGCCCGTCGTCGATTGCAAACATTTTGTCATTTAGCTAATATTCGAAACGTTAAACGAACCCGCACTCCATGGACGACGTTACCCGCATCAGCGCCCTGGCCAACGAAAGCCGTCTGGCCGTGATGCGCTGGCTCAAGCAGCCGCGCAAGCATTTCCCGCCGCAGCCGCACGGCGACTTCGACGAGCTCGGCGTGTGCTGCACGTACATCACCGAGAAGCTCGGCATCGCACCGGCCACGACCACGCGCCACATGCGCATCCTCGCGGATGCCGGGCTCGTGCGGGCGACCCGCGTCGGCAAGTTCACGTACTACAAGCGGATCGACGGCGCGCTGCAGCAGCTCGGCCGCGATCTGTCGCAACTCTGAGAGAACCCACATGGACGAACTTGCACTGCTGGCCGACGCCGACCGGCGCGCGCACGCCTATCTGACGTCGGTGGACACGCGCCGCGTGTTTCCGGATGCCGCCGCGCTGGCGAATCTGGTCGCCTTCGACGAGCCGCTGCCCGACGCGGGCCGCCCGGGCGACGACGTGCTGCGCCTGCTCGACGGCGCCGGTTCGCCCGCGACGGTCGCGTCGAACGGCCCGAACTACTTCGGCTTCGTGATCGGCGCGGCGCTCCCGGCTGCTGCCGCGGCCGAGCGACTGATGCTCGCGTGGGACCAGTGCGCGTCGTCGTACGCGAATTCGCCGGTCGCGGCGACGATCGAACGCCAGGCCGCGCGCTGGGTCGTCGATGCGCTCGATCTGCCGCGCGACAGCGCGGTCGGGTTCGGCACGAGCGCGACGGCCTGCACGCTCGTCGCGCTGGTGGCCGCGCGGCGCGCGCTGCTCGCGCGCAAGGGCTGGGATATCGACGAGGACGGGCTGATCGGCGCGCCCGAAGTGAAGGTCGTGATCTCCGCGCTCGCGCACATCACCGTGAAGAAGGCGCTGCGCGTGCTCGGCTTCGGCATGAAGCGCATCGTCGTCGCGCCGGTCGATGCGCACGGCCGCATCGACCCTGCCCAGTTGCCGCCGCTCGACGACATGACGATCCTCTGCGTGCAGGCCGGCGAAGTGAACACCGGTGAATTCGATCCGTTCGCGGCGCTGGTTCCGCCCGCGAAGGCGGCCGGCGCATGGGTGCACGTGGACGGCGCATTCGGCCTGTGGGCGCGCGCATCGTCGAAGCGCGCGCTGACGGACGGCATCGACGGCGCGGACAGCTGGACGACCGACGGCCACAAGTGGCTCAACACGCCGTACGACGGCGCGATGGTGATCTGCCGCGACGCCGACGCGCTCGCCGTTGCGATGAACGCCGCCGCCGTGTATTCGAGCGCAGAACGGGACGCGCAGATGAATCTCAACCTCGAATTCTCGCGGCGGGCGCGCGGCATTCCCGTGTGGGCCGCGTTGCGTGCGCTCGGCCGCGCCGGCGTGGCGACGATGGTCGAGCGGCATTGCGCGCAGGCGGCGCGGGTCGCGGACGGCCTGCGTGCGGCCGGTTACGACGTGCTGAACCGCGTCGTGCTGAACCAGGTGCTCGTGCGCGCCGCTACGGACGCGCAGACCGTCGCGATCCTCGAAGCCGCGCAGGCATCGGGCGACGCGTGGTTCGGCGCGACCGTGTGGCAGGGGCGGCCAGCGTTCCGGATCAGCGTGTCGTCGTGGCGCACCGAGGACGCGCACATCGATCGGCTCGTTGATTTGCTCGCGGGGTTGTACAAGCGGCACGCGGGGTAAGCCGGGCGGGTGCACGGCGGGCGGGCCGAACGTCCGTCCGCCATGCTGCCGGTCGGCCGACGCCGGCCATCGGAGTTTCGCCAATACGCACAGTCCCGCTATTAATCAAGGTCTCGCGCAATTCGCAATAATTGATCTCCCGGTTCAATTCGATGAATTATATTTTTCGGGAATTAATGAATATCGATCGGAACTGGTGCCACCCTCAATCGTCATAACAATAAATTATTTGTCCACCTTCGGCCCGCTGCTAGTCTCGTTTACGCGCGAATGACTCATATTTTAATGCGCTAACGGAGTATTTAAATAAAGCCAGGAGGTGGTGATGAAGACGCTAAAAGCACGTGGCCGCTCGTCGATCAAAACACTGTTCGCATCGGTATTCCTGCTGGTTACCCTGACTGGTTTTTGCGAACGGGCAGGCGCGCAAACCGTCATCTGTACCGGAAGCGAGACGTTGTCATTCAATCCGGCATTGACCAATACCCAGCGGAACCTTGTCGTGACGGACACGGCAAGCCTGTCGCCGTGCCTCGTGGTGGGGGTGTCCGGAATCAACTCGGCCACCGAGAGCGCTCAAGGTGTTGCCAATCTATCGTGCCAAATGTTGCTTGGCGGCGGACCCGCGACGAAAATCATCCACTGGTCGAATGGGCAGTCCAGTACGTTCAGCTATACCGCTTCGAGTAGTGCAGTCAACGGGAATTTCGTCATTACGCAAACGGGTAATATTTCCGCGGGATTATTCAAGGGTCAATCCGCCGTTGGCGTCAGCACGCTCACGTCTTTGAGCCAGCCTGATTTTCTCACTGCTTGCGCCGGCAGCGGTGTCACGAGTGTAAGCGGTGGGACTACGCTGACGATCGCTCCGCCGCTTTGATTCATAAACAACCGAAAGACCCGGAGGGCTTCGGACGGTGGCGCGCAGCGCGCGGCGTGCCACCGGATCGCCTCGGAATTAGCGCTCACGCTGAACCGTCACGAACCGTTCTGCCTTGCCCGAAGTTCCCGCGCTCGATTGAACATGACGAGTAGGGATCGTTTCGCAGATATTGGTTTCACACAGCCTAAGCAAACGAAATCACGAGCCTCTTGCCACATGCGGCCGCATATTTTCGCAATGTCGCAAACGAGGGCGAATGCTTTTCGCTAGTGAGCGATGCTTCGAGGCGCGACACGGCTGACGCCGTCGTACCCATGCGCTCAGCGACCTGTGCTTGAGTCAGTCCAGCCTCTTGCCGCGCGGCCAATAGTGCGCGCAGCGCGGTGTATTCATCTTCCAGCGCATCATAGGCCGCCTTGACCTTGCCATCTGCGAGCAGACGAGCCGTATCGTCCGCCGTATGCGGAACCGGATCGAATCCCTCAGCGCGAACACGCTTCGTTGCTACCTTAGCCATTCCGCACCTCTCTCAAACGTGCTTGGGCGATCCGCAATTCTTGCGGCGGCGTCTCCTGTGTCTTCTTGACGAAGGAGTGCAGCACAACGACTTGCCGCCCCACATGCGTGCAATAGAACACTCGCCCGATACCTTCCCTACCGTTTGGACGCAACTCGAACAACCCGTTACCCATTGCGCGGGAGTGAGGCATTCGTAGATCTGCGCCGAATTCCTGCATCAGGTCCAGCAGCCGAAGGTAGTTCGCAAGAATCCCGGCGGGGAACGCGAAAACGTCACGCTTCACGCGTTCGTAGTAGTAGACGATCGTCCAATGAATTTTCATGTTAGCAAATTTGCGATATTTCTGCAATTCAGCCTATCGCTTGCGAGCGGCAGGAGCCTCTGTATCGCAGTCGTCGGTGGATAGATCCGTTGCGCGTCGGCGTTCACATGCCATCGCCGCAACCACGGTTCATCAATTTCGACGTGCTCGACGGCCGGGGCAAGATGACGTTCGGCCAGCATGCGACGCTCCTTTGCCGGTCTATCCCGAAATACCGCAAAATAGCGTTCACCCTGAACCGTCACGATTCGCTCCCCCTTGCCCGAAGGTCCCGCATGATCGACTCGTCCGCCGTTGCGGCGGTGTTTTCCGTCTATGTCGCCGGCGTCGTGATACCCGGCCCGAACTTCGTCGCGGTCGCGCATCGCGCCGCGTCCGGCGCGCGCGCCGAGTCGCTCGCACTCGTCGCGGGCATCGTGATGGTCAACCTGTTCTGGGCGAGTTGCGCGATCCTCGGCATCGGCTTCGTATTCGCCGTGTTTCCGTGGCTCGCGGCGCTCGTGCGCGTCGCCGGCGCCGCCTATCTCGTCTGGTTCGGGCTGCGGCTCATCGCGGCGTCGGGCGCGCCCGGGCAGCCCCGCGCGGGCGCGGCGGCCGGGTCCGCCGGGCTGCGTCCGGCGTTCCTGCACGGCGTCGCGACCAATCTCGCCAATCCCAAATCGATCGCTTTCTACGCGGCGGTGTTCTCGTCGGCCGCGCCGGCCCATGTGTCTCCCGCGACGTTCTTCGCGATGCTGGCGACCGTCGGCGTCACCGCCGCGTGCTGGTACGGATTCGTCGCGCTCGTGCTGTCGCATGACGCGATCGCGTCCATGTATCGACGCGCGAAACGCCGGGTCGACCGCGTCTGCGGCGCGCTGATCGTCGCGCTCGGCATCCGTCAGTTCATGCGCTGATGCGTTCGGCGCATTGCCGTACACGCTGCGCCGCCCCCCAAACGTTGCAAGCCTCGTTGCGAGAACAACCATGTCCACACGACCCCGGGAACTGCTGAAGGCCGCCGATATCGCGAAGATGGAACCGACGCGCGCGGTGCATTCGCTGAACGGCGACGCGGTGCGCCTGCGGAAATCGATCGGCGACCTGACCGGGCTCACGCAGCTCGGCGTGCACCTGATCACGCTGATGCCCGGACACGCGTCCGCCGAGTATCACCGGCACTGGTATGAAGAGGAGTTTGTCTACGTGCTGTCCGGAAACGGAACGGCGACGATCGGCGAGCAGGACCACGCGGTCGGGCCGGGCGATTTCCTCGGCTTCGCGCGGGGCGGCGACGCGCATACGCTGGTGAACACGGGCGACGTGCCGCTGGTGATTTTCGTCGGCGGGCAGCGGCTCGAGCACGACGTGTGCGATTACCCGAAAAGCGGCAAGCGCCTGTACGTGGCCGGCAAGCGCGAGGCGCTGATCGATCTGCCCGACGACGAGGAACCGGCATGATCCGGTCATCGTCATGACCGAAGCGCGGCCGGTCGCGCTCGTCACCGGATCGACGTCGGGAATCGGCGCGGCGATCGCGCGCCGCCTGGCGGCGGACGGTTATGCGGTGATCCTGCATTCGAGACGCTCCGTCGAAACGGGGCAGGCGATGGCGCGCGCGCTGGGCGCGGCGGCCTACGTGCAGGCCGATCTCGCCGACGATGCCGAACGCGTGCGGCTGATCCGCGACGCGCTCGCCGTATGGGGCCGGCTCGACCTGCTGGTCAACAATGCGGGCGTCAGCAGCGTGATTCCGCATGACGACCTTGCCGCGGCGACGCCCGACGTGTGGCGCGAGATGCACGAAATCAACGTGATCGCGCCATTCCGGCTCGTCGCCGAAGCGGAGGCCGCGCTGCGCGAGGCGGCGTCGCACGGGCGGGCCGGGTGCGTCGTGAACGTCAGTTCGCATGCGGGCGTGCGGCCGAAGGGCGCGTCGATTCCCTATGCGGCGGCGAAGGCGGCGCTCAATCACACGACGCGGCTGCTCGCGCGCACGCTCGCGCCGGCGATTCGCGTCAATGCGGTCGCGCCGGGGCTCGTCGATACGCCGCTCACGGCCGACTGGACGGACGCGCAGCAGCGTTGGCGCGAGCGCGCGCCGATGCGCCGGGCGGCGGCGCCGGATGACATCGCGCAGACGGTCGCGATGCTCGTCGCGTCCGATTACGTGACGGGCGAGATCGTGATGCTTGACGGGGGAATGAACCTGACGTAGGGATTGAAGGCCGCAAGATGCCAAGCGGCGCGCCGCGTCCGCCTACCCGAGCAAATGCCGCAGCACCCCCGCCGACACGATGCCGATCGCCACGGTCGGCAGGATCGACAGGCGCGTCGCCGCAATCAGCGTAATGGCCAGCGCGAGCAGGTCGGCCGGGCGCGTCGACACGAAGGCCGGCGCGATCACCGAGATCAGCACGCAGCCGGGGACGTTTTCCATCACCGACGCCATGCGCGGGCTCAGCGTGCGGTTGCGCAGCAGCACGTAGCCGAGGATGCGCGACAGGTAAGTCGTCGACGCCATCAGCACGATCGTCGCGACCGTGCTGACATGGAAATCAGGCATCGCGCGGCTCCCACAGCAGCGCGGCGATCAGCCCCGCGCAGGCGCCCGCCGCGACGTACCATGCGCCGGGCACGGCCAGGTGCGTGGCCGCCGCGACGACGAGGCTCACGAACCAGGGGCGGCTCGCGCGCATTCCTTTCCACATCCCGCGCAGCAGCACCAGGAAGACGGCCGTGAACGCCATGTCGAAGCCGTACTGCTCGACGTTGCCGATCGTCGGGCCGACCGCCACGCCGAGCGTGGTCATCGACAGCCACGTCATGTAGAGGCCGGCGGCCAAGCCCGCGTAATACGGGACGCTGATGTGGGTGGCCGAGCGCGCCCGGGCGTCGGCGAGCGACATCGCCCAGCTTTCGTCGCACATGAAGAACAGGGCGAAGAACGCGCGGCGGCGGGGCAGGCGGCGGATATACGGCGCGAATGCAGCGCCCATCAGGATGTGGCGCGAATTCACGAGGAACGACATCGCGACGATCAGCGCGATGTGCGGCGGCGACGTCCACAGATGGATCGCCGCGAATTCCGAGCCGCCGCCGAAGTTCATGCCGGTCATCATCGGCACTTCGAACAGGCTCAGCCCTTTCTGCGCGGCCTGCGCGCCCAGCACGAGCGCGAACGGCACGAAACCCAGCATGACGGGCAGCGACGCACGCAGGCCGCGGCTCATCTCCAGCAAGAACGCGGACTGCTGGCGCAGCCCGGTCGACGTTGAAACGCTACTGCTCATTACTCCTCCTTCGGGGGAGGAATTGTCTGCTTTTTTGACTCGAATCGGGTTGCGTTGTGGCCAGTTCTTTCGGAGAATTTGGCATCGAATACGCGATACGCGAATTTCTTGGAATCGGATGCCAAATGAAACTTGACGCCATCGACCGCCGTATCCTGAGCGCGCTCCAGCGCGACGGCCGCATGCAGAACGTGGAGCTGGCGCACGAGGTCGGACTGTCGCCGTCGCCGTGCCTGCGGCGCGTGCGGCTCCTCGAGGAAGCCGGCGTGATCGAGAAATACGTGGCCGTGCTGAATCCCGCGAAAGTCGGCAAGGGCCTGACGATCTTCACGCGCGTGTGGCTGAAGGGGCAGGACGCGGAATCGGTGAACCGCTTCGCCGACGCCGTCCAGCAAATGCCGGAAGTCGTCGAATGCCACTTGATGGCGGGCGACTGCGATTTCCTGCTGCGCGTCGTCGCGGCCGATATCGACGACTACCGGCGCTTCCAGATGGAAACCCTCACGCGCATCCCGGGCGTGCTGAGCGTGAAGACGGACATTCCGATGCAGAAGGTCAAGCTGACGTCGGCGCTGCCGACGTAGCGCCGCGCCGGTCACGATCGCCGGATAAACTGGCGGCCAGGCCGCTTCGCCGCGCGCCCGGCCATGCGTCGGGACAGATGCGCTACTTCTTGTCGGGCCATTCATGCAGCCAATCAACAATCCGTGGAATTCGCTGGAAATCGTCAAGCTCGTGCTGGGTGTGCTGACGCCGTTGTCGGTCGCGTGTCTCGGCTGGCTCGTCGCACGCCGGCTGAAGCGCCTTGAACTGGTGCAATGGACGAACCAGCGATTGATCGAGAAGCGGCTCGCGCTGTACGACGCGGTCGCGCCGCAGCTCAATGCGTTGCTGTGCTTCTATACGTGGATCGGCTACTGGAAGGACATCTCGCCGGACGACGTGATCCGCGCGAAGCGCGAGCTCGACCGCACGTTCCACATCTACCGCTACCTGTTCGACGACGACGTGTACGACGCGTATCACACGTATATCCACGCGCTGTTCGACATGCATACGGGCCCGGGCCGCGATGCGCGGATCCGCTCGCTCATCGAGGCGCCGAACGGAGATCGCACGAAGCACGGCACGTACGCATGGAACCCGGCGTGGTACGAGCGGTTTGCGACCGCGAACGTCGTGGACGGCGCCGAAGTGCGCGCGCACTACACGCGGCTGATGGAGGTGCTGCGCGTGTCGCTGGGCGCGAACCGGTGAAACGATGAAGCGATGAATTGGCGGCCGGCGCGACGTGCACGCGGCGCGCGCGTCAGCTCCGGCCGGCGGCCGCGAGCCGCGCGGCGAGCCCGACGAACACGGCGCCGAGCAGATACTGAGGCAGCTTCGACGGCCGGCGGCGCGCGCCGATCCGCTGGCTCAGCCGGCTCGCGGAAAGAATGACCGCGCCGTTCACGACGAGTCCGATCAGGTTCAGCACCGTCGCGAGCACGAGAATCTGCACGGCGATCGAACCGTGCTCGGGCCGCACGAACTGCGGAAACAGCGCGAGCACGAACAACGCCATCTTCGGATTCAGCAGGTTCGTCGTCAGGCCCTGACGGAAGATCGTCGCGGTGGAGCGGCGGGGGGCCGACGCATCCGGCGCGAGCGACGTCGCATCCGAACGGAAGGTCTTCCACGCGAGATACAGCAAATACGCGGCGCCTGCGAAGCGCACGGCGTCATACGCGATCGGCACCGCGACGAAGAGCTGCGACAAGCCCAGCGCGGCCGCGAGCGCGTGGCAGTAGGTGCCGGCCTGAATGCCCGCGAGCGTGGCGAAGCCGGCGCGGCGACCCTGGCTCACGCTGCGCGATGCGATCAGCAGCATGTCGGGGCCGGGCGTGGCGGTCAGCGCGAGACATGCGCCGGAGAACAGCGCGAGCGTGGAGAGGTCGATCATGGGCGTTCCTCAGTGCGGGTTCGGCGCAAAAGGAAGAGCAGTGTAGGAACGCGCGCGATGCCGGTCAACCGGGAGGGTGCCCGCACTACACCCGGTCGAGCAAGTCGACGAGCAGCTTCGCGCCGTCGGCCCCTTTCGTGGAATCGGTCCACAGCCGGTCGATCATCTTCCGATACATGGCGACGGCATCGGCCGACGTGGTGATCGTCGCGATGCCGGTGCGAATGTTCGGCAGCTCGCCGAGCCGGAACGGCGACACCGCGATATGCGCGCTGTCGTCGTCCTCGAAGATCTGGAAGGTCTCGTTCGGCAGGTTGTCGCTGACGATCCCGATCCGCACGCCTTTCGCATCGTCCTCGAGCATTCCGACGATCCGCATCACCTCGCGGCGCGCGGCGAGTTTGCGCTCGAGCTGCACGCCGGGCGGCAGCCCGAGGCGGCCGACCAGGCCGTGGTGCAGGAACTGCTCGATCTGGCGCAGCCCGATCAGGCTCGTCACGTTCAGCGGGGCGCGCCGGAACGCGGCCTTGCGGTCCGCGAGGATCGCCATCACTTTCGACAGCGTCTGCCGCCACGCGGCGTCGGTCAGCGACGGCGGGATGCTTTCCTCGAGCATCTGGCGCAGCCAGCCTTCGTAATCGTCGGACGTCAGCAGGAACGAGAACGGATCGAAATGCGCGACGATGCGCTGCGAGCGGCTCTCGAGCTGCCGCATGCGCTCGAAATAGCTGATCGCCGAATCGTGATACTCGACCTCGACGCCCATCAGGTTCGCGAGCGACACGCCGAACAGGGCGGCGAGCCGCTCGAGCGTATCGATCTTCACGATCTCGCCACGTTCGAGCTTGTAGACCGCCGCGCGCGAGATGTTCAGCCGCTCGGCGACATCCTCGCTGCGCAGCTCGGCGGCCATCCGGTACGCGCGCAAGCGCTCGCCGATGCTGTTGAAATCGAAGCGCGCGCCGCGCAGGCGCGTTTTTCGGGAACCGGCTGTGGGCATTTGATCCTCTGGGTGGCAGGTAAAAAAATCGACACGTTGATACGCGAAAGCACCGGGTGGCCGCCGGTCACGCGGACGGAGCGTCTGCGGCTGCGCCACCCTCCGCGCGGCTCACCTGCGCGAGCACGAATGCGTAGACGTCGTCGAGCGCCGACACGATGCGCGTACCGGCCGCGACACCGTCGAACGCGCCCGCCGGTCCGACGCAGATCAGCGGCTTCGCGAAGCGTGTCGCGAGGCGGATCTCGTCGAGCGTGCCCTTGCTCCCCGGCAGCGCGACGACGACATCGCTCGTCAGCACGTTCACGTAGTTGCGGCTCAGCGCGTCGTCCGGCGCGTCGGCCTCCTTGCGCGGCAGCGGCGTGACGATCGGCAGATCGATGAACGGATTCGGATAGCCGGCGATCGGCGCGAAGCCGAACAACGGATGCGTTTCGGTCGGCACGATGCCGATCGAGCGGCCGCGGCGCCCCGGCGTCGTCGCGAACGCGCGCGCGGCCGACAGCATCACGCCGCGGCCGGCGCCTGTCAGCAGGTCGAATCCTTGCGCGGCGATCCACGCTCCGAGCGGCGCCGCCAACTCCGGCCATTCGTTCTTGCCCGAGCCCATCACGCCAATGATCGCCATCTTGTCCTCCTGGTCGGCCGACGAACGGCGCACCGATCTCCGCGATCGTTAGCGCCATTCGTCTTTTTAATTATACATATTGACCGATTTTCGGTGGTGAGGATGTGTGATCGACCTGGGAATAGCGGATTTTCCTGCCTTGAATTTTTCATTCGCTTTCTTTAGTCTATAAAAATAGATTAATTGATGATCGTATCGCGGCTCGAGGGGGCGCCGGTACGCAGACGTCTTCGGGGCGAGACAGCCCGCTACAACCTGAGAGAGGTGTATTCATGCCTGACCGCGCCACCAACGACCTGCTGAACCGCGTGGGGTCGGGCACGTCGTGTGACGTCGAATACGAGATCCCGGCGAACTCGCCGGTGATGCGCGCTTGAGCGGCGCCGCGATCGGCGGGCCGGGCCGCGGGGCCGGCATGCTGACGGGCGGGCGCGTCGCGGCCGCGCTGCTCGCGGCGGGGCTCGCGACCGTCGCCGCGCTCGGCGCGCGCGGCACGCTGCCGGGCGGCGACGCGCGCATCATCGCGATCGTGTTCACCTGCATCGTGCTGTGGGCGACAGGCGCGGTCGCGAGCCTCTGGGTGTCGCTGCTGTTCTTCTTTCTCGCGGCGACCTGCACGTCGGTGCCCACCGCCGAGATCTTCTCGGGCTTCGGGTCGAGCGCGTTCTGGCTCGTGTTCAGCGGCGCGGCGATCGGCTTCGCGCTGAAGGAGAGCGGCCTGAGCGAGCGGATCGGCATCGCGCTCGCGCGCCGGATCGGCGGCTCGTACCTGAAGGAGCTGCTCGCGTTCGCGATCCTGAGCTTCCTGCTGTCGCTCGTGATGCCGTCGACGTTCGGGCGGATCGCGATCCTGATTCCGATCGCGATCGGCTACTGCGACGTCGTGAAGCTCGGCGCGCACGCGAACGGGCGGCGCGGCATCCTGCTGCTCGTGATCGTCGGCTCGTACGAGCTGGCTGCCGCGGTGCTGCCCGCGAACCTGCCGAACGTGATCATGGCGGGGATTCTGGAGCAATCGCACGGGCTGCATCTGCGCTTCTCCGAGTATCTGCTGCTGTTCTTTCCGGCCGGCGTGATCGTGCGCGGCGCGGTGCTGGTGCTCGCGTCCTACTGGCTGTTCGCGGATACGGTCGGCGAAGTCGAGATACCGGCGGCGCGCGTCGCGCTCGGCCGCCGCGAATGGCACGCGATCGTGCTGCTCGCGATCACGCTCGCGCTGTGGTTCACCGACGCAGTGCATCACGTCGCGCCCGGCTGGGTCGGGCTCGGCTTCACGCTCGTCTATTTCGCCACGTCGCCGCCCGCGCAGCTCGAACGCTTCACCGCGACGCTGAAGAAGGACCTGCTGTGGTTCATCGCGGCGATCATCGGGCTGACCGCGCTCGTCAACCATCTCGGCGTGCGCGTGCCGGACGCGCTCGCGCTCGACGCGCTGCGCGACAGCCCGATGCTCGCGTACTTCGCGCTGACCGCGCTGTCGATCGTCGTCTGCTTCGCGGTCACGTCGAACGCGGAGCCGGCGCTGTACGTGCCGATCGTGTCGCGCCTGCTCGCGCAGGGGCTGCACCTGAAGGCCGGCCTGCTCGCGCAGGTGATGGGCTATGCGACCACGGTCCTGCCGTACCAGTCGCCGCCGATCGTGTTCGGCAACGCGCTCGCGCAGCTCGACCGGGGCGCGGTGCTGCGGTACTGCATCGCGACGGCGCTGCTGGGCGTGGTGTTCGTGATCCCGGTCAATGCGTTGTGGTGGCGGTTGATCGGGCTGCTGTGAGTTTTCCTGAACGGGGGAATCCAATGATCGAAAACGATCTGATTGCCGCGCGCGTGATCGCGCGCGAGCGCGTCGCGTGCGACGTGATTTCGCTGCGGCTCGTCAGCGATGCGCCGGATTTCGCGCTGCCGGCGTTCGACGCAGGCGCGCATATCGACCTGCATCTGCGCGACGGGCTCACGCGCAAGTACTCGCTGTGCAACGACCCGTTCGAGCGCGGCGTGTACGAGATCGCGATCAAGCGCGAGCCGGCGTCGCGCGGCGGCTCCGCGCACGTGCACGACGCGATCCGGGTCGGCGACGTGCTGCGGATCGGCGCGCCGCTGAATTACTTTCCGCTCGCGCCGGACGACAGCCCGGCCGTGCTGCTCGCCGCCGGGATCGGCGTGACGCCGTTGCTCGCGATGGCGCATAGCCTGTTGCGCGCGGGGCGGCCGCTCGCGTTTCACTACTTCGTGCGTTCGGCCGACGCGGCCGCGTACGGGGCGACGCTCGCGTCGCAACTCGCGGACGTCGCGACGGTGCACACGGGGCTGACGCCCGACGCGACCGGCGACGCGATCGCGGCGATCGTCGGCGCGACGGACCCGCGCGCGCATCTGTATTTCTGCGGGCCGGCGCCGTTCATGGCGGCCGTCGATGCGATCGCGCGCCCGGCGCTCGGCGACGCGCGGCTCCATCACGAGCATTTTTCCGCGCCGGCGGCGGGCGCTGCCGCGGGTGAGGCCGGCGGGTTCGAGATCGAGCTCGCGCGCTCGCGGCGCACGCTGCGCGTGCCGCCGGAGCAGTCGATCACCGATGTGCTGTACGACCACGGCATCGAGGTC
The DNA here is from genome assembly GCF_001718835.1 of Burkholderia cepacia. Taxonomy (NCBI): domain Bacteria; kingdom Pseudomonadati; phylum Pseudomonadota; class Betaproteobacteria; order Burkholderiales; family Burkholderiaceae; genus Burkholderia; species Burkholderia cepacia. Next base: position 237,271 of record NZ_CP013444.1, read on the forward strand.
GCCACGTCGTGCGAGGCGGGCGTGTGCGGCGCATGCCGGACGACCGTGCTCGACGGCGCGCCCGATCATCGGGACGCGTTCCTGAGCGCGGCGGACAAGGCCCGCAACGACTGCATGATGCCGTGCGTGTCGCGGTGCCGCGGTGAACGGCTGGTGCTGGATCTGTGAGCTGCGATGGGGGGCGGGCTGTCCGGCCCGTCCGTCCGGTTAGACTGACGCTCTCCTGCCCAACCCGCCCGCGCGCCCCATGGATCTGACCAGAACGATCGTCATCGGCAATTCCGGCTCGGGAAAGAGCTGGCTGGCGCAACGCATCGCCCGGTCGCAAGCGGCGACACTCGTGGATCTCGACCTGATTCACTGGCTGCCCGGCGGTTACGACGTGCCGCGCGACCGCGACGACGCGATGCGCGCGGTCAAGCGTGCGGCCGCGCACGAGCGCTGGGTGATCGAAGGCATCTACGGCTGGCTGGTCGAAGGGATACTCGCGGATGCGACGGCGCTCGTCTGGCTGCGCGTCGATCCGGCCGATTGCGTCGCCGCCGTCCGGGAGAGAGGGATTCGGCGCGGCGGCAGCGAAGCGTCGCTGGCCGCGCTGCTGCAATGGGCCGCGACGTATCGAAGCCGTCAGGGCTCGAGCTCCGATGCCGCACACGAGCGGATTTTCAATGACTTCCGGCGCGATCGCTTATGTCTGTCGAGCCGTGACGAAGTCACGGCGTTCGCGGCATCGCTGGCGGGTTCCCGGCAGGCGTGACGGCCTGCGGACGCCGCCCGCCGCCCGGGATCGACGCGCGCGTCATTTTGCGCTGCACGTGACTCCGTAGCGGACCAGATTGTTGTTGGCCGGTTCGGGATCGCCGCCGACCGTAATGGTGCGGAGCACACCCGCCGGGCTGCGATAGTTGAATGCGCAATACCCCACGCCGGTGCCGGAGCAGGCTTCCACTTCGACGATGCCGCGCTTCACCAGCGCCTTGCCGACGCCCAGGCCGTCCGGCGTTTCACGCGGGCGCAGCGGTTTCCACCCATGCGATAGCAGGATCTTGCGCGCGACGTCGAGCGGCTTGCCGTAGACATTGGGCACGACTGCGCGGCCGTGGCAGAACGTGTGCTCGGCCGCAACCCGGGTCAGGCGCAAGCCGCCGTTTTCCTCGCGCAGTTCGCCGATCGGCATGCCCACGCCCGAGCCTTCCCAGATCAGCAACGCGCCGCTTTCCAGCGGCTCGGCGATGCCGAGGTGCCAATCGGCGGCGCGCGCGGTGTACGCGAGCGCGATCAGGTCCGTCCCGTTGAAGATCGCGACATTTGCGTTGCGCGGAAAACAGATGCCGCTCGTGCCGCGCTCGAACCCGCTCGCGAACGTCACGACCTGATAGCGGCCGAGCGATGCCTCGGACGTCACGATCCAGCCGAGTGTCGCGACTTGCCGGCCGGCGGCGCTCGTCGTTTTCACGGAGTATCCGGAACAGAAATCGTCGAGCGAACCGTTTTCCGGCGAATGCGGCAGCACGCCGAGCGGCACGAGCGACGCGCCGGCGATCTCGGACGCCGTATGAACGGGATCGGCCGAAGCCGCGCCGCTCGGCAGCAGCAAAGCAGCGGCGAGGGCGGCAATCCCGGCGAGCCGACGAAGCGGATGGGAAGTGAACGAGTCGGACACGCGGACGTTCTCCGATGGAAAGCGATGCTCGTGTGGATGGCCGGCGACTGCCGCGCTTCAACGCGCGGCAGCCGCGCCTGCGCGCTCAGGCCCGCGCGACGACGTCGATGCGCAGCGCTTCGCCGCCGTCGACGATCGCCAGCAGACGATCGACGTTCGGGTGCGCGCCCGGGCGGTTGCGTGCGTCGGCCGTATGTTCGGCGAACACGGCGAGGCCGTGCTCGGCCGCTTTCGCGTCGAGCGTGCCGAATGCCTGCTGCAGATAGTTGTACACCGCGAGCGAGCCCTGCTTGCCCGGCTGGTTCTCGATGGTCGCGACCACGTCGCCGTTCGCGCCGGCGAGATCGATGCGCGCGATACCGTCGATGGCCGGCAGTTGCGCGAGATTGTCCTTGAATACAGGGGTCGGTTGAATCACTGAGAACACTCCGTCGGTTCGGTAAAGGGCATCGCGGGCCGTATCTTATCCGATCGGCTGCGGCGAGTCGGCGGCCGCTCGCGCGCGGTCGACGTCCGGGCTGCGATACGCGCGCTCCGGAATCTCCGCAAGCCGCGACGCATGCACCTGACGCGGCTCCAGCCCGTAGAACTTCTGGAAGCTCATGATCAGTGGCGACCATTTGTCCGGATCGATGCGGTCCGCGTGGCCGTCCATCAGCAGGTCGGGATGCACGTGCACGCGCTGGATGCGCAACTCGAACACGCAGATGCGCTCACGCCCGTCGGGGGAATCCTCGGCAAGCCCGTGCCGGGCCGCGACGACCGCTTCCATGTGCACCGGGCATTCGAGCGCGCGCGGCGGCGCGACGGTTTGCGACGCGGTTGCGGTGAGCCCGGCCGTGCCGAACTTGTCGGGTTCGAATACGTAGCCGCGCGCCGCCTTGGACGCCGGCACCGGGCTGGAACCCGTCGTGCGCGCGATCCGGTCGACCGCGTCCGCCTGCGCCGACGACGGCAGGTTCAGCACGCATTCGCCGGTGCGCATCAGGTTGCGGGTGGTCTGCGAGCTGGCGGCGATGCCGATTACGCCGCGCCAGCCGAGCCAGAACGCGGACGAGATCGGCGCGAGGTTGGGCGTGCCGTTTTCGTTCAGCGTGCTGACCAGCACGACGGGCGTGCCGAAATAGAGGATGTTCGGTTCACAGATGCGATGCGGAGCATTCATGGTCGGGGCCTTCGGGTGACGGGATCAGGCTTCATGCTGATCCGTCCGCCGCCGGCTGACGCTCCGCTTCTTGTGATGTCATTCGGCGATCAACTGCTCCACCAGCGCGCCGAGTTCGCGCAGGTGGACGGGCTTCGGCAGGAATGCGTCGAAGACAGACTTGTGCGCGTCCAGCCCGGCCGATTCATACGCGCTGACGCCGAGGATCGCCGCGCGCCGCGTGCCGTCCGCCGGCGTCGCCGCGCGGATCCGCTTCGCGACCTCGACGCCGTTCAGGTCGGGCAGTTCGAGATCCAGCAGCACGATGTCGTACCGGTGCTCGGCGAAACGCGCGACGCCTTCGCTGCCGGTGCCGCACAGGTCCGCATGGACGCCCAGCGCCGCCAGCATCGCGCCGAGCGTTTCGCGCGCGTTGTCGTCATCGTCGACCACCAGCGCGCGCCGGTCGCGGTATGCGGCCGCGTGCGGCGATGCCGGCGCGTCGCCCGCCGGTTCGCCGCTGTCGGGCACTTCGGCCGGCAGCGTCACGACGAACTCGCTGCCTTCGCCCACCGTGCTGCGCACGTCCACATGTCCGCGCAGCGTCGTCACGATTTCGCGCACGACGGCGAGCCCCATCCCGATTCCGTCCACATGCAGCCCGACCGCGTCGTTCGCGCGATAGAACGGCTCGAAGATCTTCGACAGGTGCTGTTTCGCGATGCCGGCGCCCGTGTCGCGCACGGCGACTCTCAGCTTCGGGCCGGCGGGCGCGTCCAGCAGCGTCGCGCTCACGTCGATCGTGCCGCCGTTCGTGTACTTGACCGAGTTCTCGATCAGGTTCGACAGCACCTGGCGCAGCAGCTTGCGATCGGAGCGCACGGCCAGACCGGGCGGATCGACGTGCTGCGACGCGTGGATGCGCTTGGCCGAGATCCGCTCGCGAAACGGTTCCATCGCATCGGCCAGCAGGGGCGCGATGCCGACGATTGCCGGTTCGGCGCGGCGCCGGGTGGAGCGCAGCTTGATGTAGTCGGTGAGCTCCCTCACCAGCGCTTCGAGGGACAGCGCGGAATTCTGCAGCCGCCGGATCGTCTTCAGGTTCGCGTCCGACTGCGGGCGCGCGAGGAGGATCTCGACCGATCCGCAGATAGCCTGCAGCGGCGTGCGCAACTCATGGCTGACCATCCCGAGGAATGCGTTCTTTGCCTCGATCATTTCGAACGCGCGGTCCGATGCCTGCTTCTCCGCGTCGAGCGCTGCGTCCTGCCGTTCGAGCAGGTCGTCACGCGTGCGCATCGTATAGAACAGCAGCAGGAACAGCGCGCAGAGGATCACGCCAAGCACGATGCCGAGGATCAGGATCGCGCGCTGCTTTTCCTTCAGCTGATGGAACGTGAAGTCGCGCTGCGCCATCTCGATCGCGCGGAAATAGTTCGCGAGGCCGTTGACCTTCGGCCAGTACGCGTCGACGTCGGCCGCCATGCGCCGCGCATCGCCGCGCGCATCGCGCAGCGCCGGCACCTCGCGCTGCAGCCGGGCCATGAATGCGCCGAGCGTCGCGATGTCGTCGCGCGCCTTCGGGATGCGCAGCCAGTATTGAGACACTTCCGACGGCCGCTGCAGAAAGCCGAACGACACCGACAGGCTGTCGAGCTGCATCTGGACGTGATTGAAGTCGTCGTCCTCGTGCGTCGCGTAGAGGATCAGTTGCCGGTCGAACCGCGTATAGACGTTCCGGTATTGCGCGGCGGTCCAGAACACACCTTCGCGCGGCCCTTCGAGTACGCCCTCGTTGACCGAGGTGGCGAGGAGGTCCCACAGCAGGAACGCCCACGCGGCGAACCCCATGATCCACAGCGAGCCGAGGACCAGGATGATTTTTCTATTTTTCCATCGCCTGGCGGTCATTTCACCGTCAGGCCGATGATCTGCCACGCGAACTTCGCTTCGCCGAGCGGCGTCTTCAGTTCGTCGGGATACTGGTCGCGCGGGTACATGATCCACAGCGGGCCGTAGTTGTCGTTGCCGAGCACCTTGCCGTTCATCGTCCGCGCGAGGATCACGCCGTAGCGATCGGCGTCGGACACGGGAATCGTGAACGTGTACTCGTCGATGCAGCGGAACTCGATCTGCGTGCCGTGCGCGCCGACGGTCTTCAGGATGTCGGACAGGCGCGGGCCGGTGAAGGTCGCCTTCGGCGTCCAGCTCGTCGACGTGACGATCGTGTGCTGGGGCAGCGCCATCAGCGCCTGCTCGGAGAAGACGTACGCGTTTTTCCCGGGCTGATTCGATTTCGCGATGTTGCCGTCGACGGTGAACGTGAACGGCGCGGCCCACGACGCGGCGGCGGCGCCCAGCAGGCAGGCCAGCAGCAGGCCTTGCAACCAGGTTTTCGGATTTCGCATGGTTTCCTCTTGCGTGTTGTCGATGTGCCGTGGGCCCAACCGGGTTCAGCCCGCGGGCGCGTTGAACGGCGGGGCGATCTTCAGTTCGCGCGCCACTTCGGCGAACAGGATCGGCAGGCGCACCGGCTTTTCCTCGCAGCGCGCGTTGTAGTGCGACACGATGTGCGCGATTTCGTCTTCGCTCGCTTCACCGGTCGAGATCTTGCCGGTCAGCAGGAAGATCGGCGCGCCGCTGTTCTCGCTCGAGCGGATGCCGCGCACGAGTTCGGCGGCGGTCTGGTCGCCGAGCATCCAGTCGAGGATGTAGCCGTCGAAATCCTCAACCTCGAGTGCCTTGCGGAACGATGCGCCGTCGAAGTACGGGATCGCGTTCACGCCTTTTTCGATGAAATATTCACATACGGTTTCGGCGACGTCCTGCGAATCGTCGACCACGGCGATCCGCGCCGCATACACGTTCGGCTGGGTCGAGCGCAGCTCGATCACGTCGACCGGATACGTGCGGCCTTCATGCGCGTGGTGGCGTTCCATGACGATCCATTCGCCTTGCGACTGGATCGCGACGAAATCCGTTTCGGCGTGGCTGCTGGCCTTGGTCGAGATCGCGGCGCGGCAGCGAAAGCGCCGCGACTCGATCACGAGCGTCGCGTCGATCATCTCGGCGGCGGCCGCCTGCGTGCCCTTGTCGTCGAGCAGGATCGCGGGCGGCACGCCGAAATGCGTCGCGATGTCCTGCAATTGCGACAGGTTCCACGGGATCAGGCCCTTCATCTTGCGGGTGATGACGGAGAAGCTGAGGCCGAGCACGTTCGCGATCGTCGTGTTGTGACTTCGCGGCGGAATGCCGTTCCGGTTCAGTAGGTCGCGCACCTTGTTGGCGGTGATCAGATCGACGTTGGCCTGCTCGCTGTTGGACATCTCGATGGGGTCTCCGGTGGTTTGCGCGTCGAAGCATAGCAAAGCTGACGTGCTATGCAAACTTCAAAATAAGAATCGGCTTGACATGCCGTTTTTCTTCATTATTATTGCTCACCACGTCACCTTTGTTTGTCGCGTCATGTTTGGGGCGCGACAAAGCGTGACAAACGAGTAAAGCAGGGAACCTGAGAGAGCCTTGGGCCGAGCGCCGGCGCGGTGGATATCCACCGCGCCGGCGCCCGACCGGGTGCGCGATAACGAGAAAGACTACAAATGGCGCACGCAATAGCGTGACGTCTATTACGGCTACTGGTATTCGGGCTATCCGTATCGGCGTCTGGAATCAGACGTACTGGTACGGCTATTGACCGCATCCGAAAGCAACGGGGGCAGCAGCGGGGAGACCACCATCGCGCGCCCGTCGCGCATCACGGACCTGCAGCGCAGCTCCGGCGAATACCGTGCGGGCTCGATGCAGCAGAGGGGCCGGTGCGTCGCGGCCGATTCCTACATGGAGCCGCAGATCGTCATCAGCGATTCGCCGATCGGCAACAGCGCGATCGCGCCGCCGCGTGCGTCAATCGCATCCGGCCGAAAGGCGAGGGTTCGCCGGAACGGCGCGCAGGCGCGACCCACGCATTCATCTCGAGCAATCGGCTCTCCGCCGACACGCGCCGATGCCGGACGCGTCCGATTCATTTAGTTCAAGTTCAAAAATACATCCAAAATATATTTGACAAGTACTAATCCATTCGTTCTGCACTGATTTTCAGGAATTCGTTTGGCATGATCGGCCCACTTCCATTTTTTTCGGCCGCATTTTTGCGAGACGCCGGGGGCCGGATGCGATCGCATTTCGGCGCCCGGAGCGTCGTCGTGCCGCGTCATGCCATACAGCACGCTTCAGTCCATTCGCCGCTACCAGCGCATATCGCTGTTCGGCGGCGCCATCGTCGTCACGATCCTGATCCTGATCGCCTGCGGGCTCGGGATCGCGTCGATCGTCTATGGGCACATCGAGGCCGAACGGCGCAATTTCGTGAGCGGCAAGGAAGAGACGCTCGACGAAATCAAGACGAGCGAGACGTCGTTCCGCAACGGCGTCGCGAACACGCAGCTGATCTGGCGGGAGATCTCGCGTGCGCCGGACAGCGTCGTCGACGCATTTTTCGGCAATGAACAGCGGATCGCGATCAAGCCGTATCCGTCGCTCGTGGTCGGCGTGCCGGGGCAGACCGGGAACCGCGCCGAAGTCTCGCGCTATCTCGCGTTGTCGATACTGTTGTCGCGCATCTGCGCGGCGAGCTCGATCAATCGCGGGCGCACGCTGGAGGGCTACCACTACAGCACGCGCACCGGGGTGTTCGGCCTCGTGCCGACCATGGACGAAGACTGGCCGGCGCTGGCGACGCCGGAGCGGCGCGCACGCGTGCTGGACGCGCTGCGCATCGATTTCGGCGACGAGCGGCCGCCGGCCGCGGGCGAGCGCCCGCGCGTGCGCTGGCTGCCGCCGTACGTCGGTCCCGTCGCGGGGCAAGTCCGGATCCGGATCGCCGCGCAGGCGTATGCGGATGGCGCGCCGTTTGCGGTCCTCGTGACCGAATATGCGCCGGAATACCTGCTGTCGTGGCTGCCTGAAGTGCCGTCGGACGGCATCTTCTTCATCACCACCGAGGATAACCGGCTCGTGACGATGGCGCGCAGCGCCGCCGCCGACCAGGCGCTGAGCGGACGTCTGCTGGGGCTGGACGCGCCGCGCGGCCTGACGATGCCGGACGCGCCCGTGTTTCGCGACGGCTTCGTGGTATTCCGCAGCAGGCTCGATTCGACCGGCTGGATCCTCGTCTACGCGATATCGTGGACGGACGTCGCGAAGGGCGTCGCGTGGCAGGCGGGCACGCTCGCCGCCGCGACGCTGCTGGCCCTGGCGGTCATGTGGATGCTGCTGGTGCGGTTCTACCGGCGCACGCTGATGCCCGTGTACGCGCGCTCGCAGCGCGTATTCGACAGCGAGGATCTGTGCCGCAACGTGATCGAGATGGCGCCGATCGGCCTTGGCCTGATTTCCCGGTCGGACGGAAGGTTGATGCTCGCCAGCGGAACGCTGACGAACATGATCGCGCGATGCGGCGACGAGAGCCGGACGCTGGCCACGCAGGTCGTCGCGCACTACGAAGCCTTTCTCGCGTGCGGCGCGCCCGAGGGGACGATGCAGGCCGTTCTCCCGCTGGCGGGCCAGGACGACGCCTGGCGCCATCTGGACATCGGAGCGCGTGGCGCGCGGTATCAGGGCGAGGATGTGTTGATCGTGGCGGCCGTCGATGTGACGGCGAAGCGGCAGATCGTCCGGAAGCTGGAGGAAGCGGTGCGCGCGGCCGATTCGGCGAATGCGGCCAAGTCGTCGTTCCTGGCTGCGATGAGTCACGAGATCCGGACGCCGCTCAACGTGATCCTCGGCAATCTCGAACTGCTCGAACGTTCGGCGCTCGACGTGTCGCAGCACGGCCGCGTGCAGACGTTGCGCACCTCGGCCGGGAGCCTGCTGGCGCTCGTCAGCGACATCCTGGATTTCTCGAAGATCGAGGCCGGCGCGATGTCCGTCGAGTCGATCGAATTCGGCGTGGTGACCGTAATCGAGCGAGAGTTGAGCGCGTTCGCGCCGGTCGCGAAGGCGAAGGGCCTTCAGCTCTTCTGCGAGATGGACGCGTCCATCTCGCAACGGATGCGCGGCGATCCGATGCGGTTCGCCCAGGTGTTCGGCAACCTGCTGAACAACGCGATCAAGTTTACCGACGAAGGCCGCGTGACCGCGCGGGTCTCCATCGACGATGCATGCGGCGCGCCGGAACTCGCTGTCGAGGTCGAGGACACCGGCATCGGCATTTCGCCGGAACACCAATGCAAGCTGTTCAAGCCGTTCTCGCAGGGCGACGCGTCGATCACGCGGCGCTACGGCGGAACGGGGCTCGGGCTCGCGCTGTGCGACCGGCTCGTCGCGGCGATGGGCGGCCGGATTTCGGTCGCGAGCGAGCCGGGCGCAGGGAGCTGCTTCACGGTTCGACTCCCGCTCGGCGCGGCCGTCGTCAAGTTCGCGCGCCCGAGCGTGCCCGGCGCGCGGGCGCTGACGCTGATAGCCGCGCATGCCGAATGGCGGGATTTCGTGTTGCCGCATCTGCGCGCGTGGGGCTTCGACGTCAGCGTTCACGACAGCCCGGCCCGCATGGCGGGCGATCGTCGCGCGCGGCCGGGCGCGGTCGTGCTGTTCGGCGATCCGGATACCTGGTCGCATGCGGAACTCGACGGCCTGCGCGGTTGTGCATCGATCATCGTCGCCACGCCGGATGGCCCGCTCGAGCCGTACCGCGCCGGCGCAACGGTGCGCGTGTCAAGCTACTCGCTGAGCGGGCTGCGTGCAGCCCTGTCGCATGGCGATGCAGGGGGCGGCAATCCGGCGCCTCACGATTTCGCGGCCGGCGCCCCGGCGCCCGGGGGGCAACCGCTCGACGATCCGGCGGCCGGCGATCCGGCGGCCGGCGCCCCGGCGCCCGGCAACCATGCACCCGGTGTCCCGGCTGTCGCCGCTGTCGCGATGCGACGCTGCGATTCCGGGTACCGGGCTGCGAGCAGCGCGGAGGGAGGCGGCGCGTTGCGCGTGCTCGTGGTCGACGACGAAGCGGTCCACGGTTCGCTGCTGAGCGAGCAACTGCTCGCGCTGGGCTGCACGGTGGCCGCCGCGGCGACTGGACAGGCCGTGCTCGAGTCGCTCGCCGCGAACGACTGGGACGCGCTGCTGATCGCCGCCGACATGCCCGACATGCGGGCGCACGCGCTTGCCGAGACTGTTCACGGCCTGGCGGCCGGGTGCGACGTGCTGGTCGTGACGTCGCACCTGACGCCGGAAGGTATGCGCCGCTACGCGCTGGCCGGCGTGCGGCGCATCTTGACGAAACCCGTGACGCTTGCGCATCTGCACGGCGCGCTCGCGCATGCGCGGCGGCGGCGCGACTTGCGCGGGCAGCGGTTACGCATGGGTGGCGGCCGGCAGGGACGGGCGGACCAGGAATCGGCGTTGCATGACGAAAAATCCTAAATGCACGATCGTGGAAGCTATGCACGAGATAACGAAGGCAGGGTGCCGGTTTGCATCGTCCGGCATATTTCAAATCAACCAAGGAGGAGAAGGTCGTGCGCCACGTGGGGAAGGTATTCGCACTGCTGCTCGATTTCGCGACGCTCTCTGAGAAATCCCGCAGGGAATTTCTGACGATGATGAACGAATTTCTCGTGATGTCGCCGCTCCAGAAACGGCGAGCGATCAACGAATGGAAAAGCAGGTTGGAAGACGGTTCGCGCGATCTGTCCGTCGATCCAACCCGCCGGTAGCGCGACGCGTCGCGGGGCGGGAAGCGCCGGGCGAAACGGCGCCGCCCCGAACGCGGGCTGGCGCGCAAGGCAGCCCGCCTGCCGAGGCTGGATGACGACTCGACGGCGGCTTCCCGCCTATCGGAAATATTTCGATGAGGCGCGCAGGCGCCGTGCGCGTGACTCCGGGCCCGTTCAACAGCGCGTTCGGTGCGCGCCGAACGCAGATGCCGCGCGCTGCCTGGCGGGAGCTGGCGAGCCTGGTTTTATCTTAAAATCATGTCACGCATGATCCGGCGGGCTGTACGCGGTGCTCCGTTTGCCTGACGGAACAAGAACGTTGCCTGGTCGAACCGGGGAACTGGATACGTGACTGAAAGCCTCGGGGAAACAGAAACATGGATGAATTTTTTGTGCGGGTGATAGTGGCGGACGATCATCCTTCGTCCGCGCTCGGGATGTCCCAGGCGCTCGCCGGCAGCAGCACGATCAAACTGCTGGGCACCGTCTCGAATTCGACGGATCTGGTCGAGGCGCTCGACGAGCAGCAGAGCGACGTGCTCGTCGTCGATTACGTGATGCCGGGCGGCAAGTACGGCGACGGTCTTGCGCTGCTGTCGTTTCTCCAGCGCCGCTATCCGGCGCTGCATCTCGTGACGATCACGATGATCGACAACCCGAGCGTGCTGCTCGCGATCCAGCGGCAGGGCGTCGGGTGCATCCTCAGCAAGTCGGACGCCATCTCGCACCTGGTCGGCGCGGTGCATGCGGCCTTTGTCGGCGCGAACTATCTGTCGCCGTTCATCAAGCAGTTGCTGCAGGACGCCGAATCCGTGCCGGTCGCGCGTGACTTGACGACGCGCGAGATCGAAGTCGTGCGGCTGTACGGCGCGGGCCTGACCGTCGGCGAGATTGCCGTCCAGCTCCACCGCAGCAAGCAGACCATCAGTTCGCAGAAATCGAGCGCGATGAAGAAGCTCGGCATCGTGCGCGACGCCGACCTGATCCGCTACGCCGACGAAGGCAAATTCCCGGATGCGTCGAACGGCGACGGGCCGCCGGGGGCCGCATAGCGCATCGCGGCGCGGCGGCCAGCCGTCGATGACGCATCGTCCCCGTGCGGGACAGACGAGATCGGAACGACATGCCTGAAAAACTGAAGAGACTCGTCGCCCATGCCGCTGCGGCAGGCCGCAAGCCATTCGATCCGGATCGGGTTCGGCGCCAGCAGCAGTCGTTGCTGTATGGCGGCGGCGCGGCGATCACGGTATTCATCCTCGTGTGCGCGGCGCTGGTCGTGCGACTCGAAGTCCTGGACTATTTCACGCAGGTGCGCGCGGCGTTTCTGAAGCGCGAGGCCGAACTGCATGCCGAGCTGCAGTCGACGACGCTGCTGCTCGGCCAATACGTGAATCAATCGCAGGCCCTGTGGCGCGCCGGCACGCAGGCATCGCCGGACGTGATGCGGGAATTCGCCGCCGGTCAAGGCAAGATCGTTCGCTACCGGTTCGGCCGTGCGGCGGCCGTCGGGCTGGCCAATCTCTCGCCGGAGAATCCGGCCCGGCTGTACTCGCCCTATCTCGCGCTGATCGTCCGGCAATTCGACGCGATTGCCACGCAGGTTCCGGTCGATGTCGGCCTGTCCGGTTACCTGATCAGCCTGTACGGCGACCTGCTCGGCGTGTTCGACCCGATCCTCGTCGACCGGGCGCTCGCGTTGCCGGCCGGCCATTCGCTGGAGATCCTGATCGGCGAACTGCTCCCTTCGAGCGCGCGTATCGTGACGCAGACGCCGGGCATGACGGGGCAGGACGGCATCGTGCTCGAGCGCCGCGTCGATCCGCTGCTGGGGCGTCGCGTGCTGCGCTTCGTCCGGTTGGTGTACGACGCCGACGGGAAGCCTGTCGCCTGGGCCGTCATCAACGGCCGTGCCCGGATCGACGACATGCTCGCGTCGCGGGCGATCGACGAGACATACGCGTTGATCGGGAGCGGCGGCAATGTGCTGGCCGGCGCGCAGCCGGACGGCAAGCTGATCGCGAAGGCGCTCGACCATGCGCGCGAACCGTCCGGCGAGCATGTGACGGCGCATCGCGTCGGCGCCCGCTTCGTCGTCAGCGACCGCATGCCGGAATCCGATCTGGTGCTGATGGGGACATTTTCGTGGCGCAGCATCGTGGCCGCGATCGCCGTGCCGGCGGGCGCAACGGCCGGTACGGCGCTGGTCGCGATCGCGTTGCTGTGGCTGGCGATCATGCTGTTCGATCGCCGCGCGCTGCGCCCCGCGAACCGCCGCGCGATCCGGCTGATCGAGAGCGAGGCGCTCAACCGCGCGCTGATCCGCTCGGCGCCGGCCGGACTCATGCTGCTGTCGGTGGTCGACGGCGACACGATGGTGAGCAACGATACGATGCGCGAATACGAGCAGCCTGCGTCGGAGCCGCCGCTCGGCAAGCGGATCTGGCAAGCCTATCGCGACAGCGCGCGCGGCCCCGGCGCGCCGCGCGTGATGACGCACGAGCTGGCCGTCGAACTGCCGGGCCACGGCTCGGCCTATCTCGCCGCGAACATCGTGCGCACGCGTTTTCGCGGCGTCGACGTACTGCTCTGCATGCTGCTCGACGTGACCGCGCGCAAGCGGACCGAACTCAAGCTGCGCGAAGCGCGCGAGGCCGCGGAGGACGCCAACCGCGCCAAGTCGACGTTCCTCGCGACGATGAGCCACGAGATCCGCACGCCGCTGAACGCGATCGTCGGCAATCTGGAGCTGATGGCGCGCGCATCGCTGCCGTCGTCCGAGCGGCGGCGCCTGAAGACGATCATGTCGTCGTCGGATGCGCTGCTCGCCGTGATCAACGACGTGCTCGACCTGTCGAAGGCCGAGTCGAACCAGATGGTGCTCGAACGGATTCCGTTCGACCTGCGCGCCGTGTTGCGCGACGTCGCGGCGATCTTCCGTCCGGTCGCGGATGCGCAGCATCTGACGCTCGATTGCCGGCTCGCGCCCGATCTGGCGGACGGCTATGTCGGCGATCCGACGCGGCTGCGCCAGCTCGTGTCGAACCTCGTCAGCAACGCGATCAAGTTCACGAAGCGCGGCGGCGTGACGGTCGACGCGCGCGTCGCGACGGACGACGCGGGCGTGCGCCGCGTCGAGATCGCGGTGCGCGACACGGGCATCGGGATTCCCGAGCCTGCGTTGCCGACCCTGTTCGACGTTTACATGCAGGCCGATGCGTCCATTTATCGGCGCTTCGGCGGCACCGGGCTCGGCCTGCCGCTGTGCCGCCGCATCGCGCGACTGATGCATGGCGAACTGACGGTCGACAGCCGTGTCGACGAGGGCACGACCTTCGTCGCCGCGCTGCTGCTGCCCGAGGCGCCGGCCGGCTGGCGGGATGCGTTTGCGGAGCCGGACGCGGCGCCCGATAGCGAGCAGGAGCCGGCGCTCGAGACGCACGACGACATGCCGCTGCTTCGCGTGCTGGTTGCCGAGGATCATCCGGCGAGCCGTGCGCTGTTGCGCGACCAGCTCGGCGCATTGGGCCATGAAGCGACCCTCGTGACGAACGGAATCGAGGCGATGCGTGCGTTCTTCGAGGGGCCGTTCGACGTCGTGCTGACCGATCTCGGCATGCCCGAGCTCGACGGCTTCGCGTTGACGAGGTTCCTGCGCGAGCAGGGCGCGGCGGTGCCGGTGATCGCGATGACCGCGCATGCGACCGACGAGGATTACCGGCGCTGCGCGCAGGCCGGTGCGGCAGAGGTCGTGCTCAAGCCGCTGTCGATCGACGCGCTCGACGCGGTGCTGCGGCGGCAGGCGGCGTGTGGCCAGGCGGCGGTTTCGAATACGGCGCATGCGAGCGGCAGGCATGCCGGCAACCAGCCGGTGATGTCGGTCGAGATCCGCGAGACGCTTCGCGCTGCAACGCTGCATTCGCTCGCGGTGATCGGCGACGCGCTGTCGAGCGGTGAAATCGATCCGGTCAAGATCGAACTGCATTCGATGCGGGGCGGCTTCGCGCTGGTCGGCGATACTGCGGCGCGAGATGCATGCGCGCGAGCCGAACGGACCGTGACCGAAGGCGGCATCGATGCGATGAAGGCGCATTGGCCTGCGTTCGAAGCCGAGATCGAATGCGCGTTGAAACGGCTGTCAGGGGCCGGGCAACGCGAATCGCGCGAGTCCGACTGACGTTCGACCGAGCGACCGCGCCGGCGTGGACCGGTGACGCGCGGTCGCAGGCTCCTGTCCATTGCGTCGCATTGCTCTGCACGCGGTGCGGTGCCGCGCCCGGGAATCGGCACATGTCCGTTGCGCCGGATGGTGTCGAAGCACTGCCCGTTTCGCGGCCGCTATGCCCGCTCTAGTCCTTTCTCATTGTTCGTCCAGCCGCGTCTGCTGTCGTCCGATCGGTTTTCGGGCACGTTTCGATGTTCCCCAGGCGCCGGCCGGTTCCACTTTTCCTCTGCATGAAATGTCATATTGATTTAAATATTATCGCTTCGATAACTGAGTCGCGATGCCGCATGGATGGGTTGAATGTGTGAATTCGGCTTCATTTTGTGTTGTTGCGCATCTGGCTATTGCAAAAAATACAACAATAATATTTTCAATAAAATCAATGAATTGGTGTATTTTTATGCTGGAATTTCGAGGATGGGCTGGTGGTTGATATGTGCTCTCGAGAATTTTAGTACAAGTACTATTGGTTTGGCTGTGAATATCGGACTGTTACTATTGCTCCATGTTTTTCCGGGTAAATATAATTAGCTCAACTCTGACGAAGAGTTATTTCCCTGGATTTAAATTGGAGTGAATCGTGTCAATCAATATCAAGAAAATCACCATCGCAGCAGCGGTCGCACTGGCAGCAAGCAGCGCGATGGCTGCAGACGGCACCATCAACTTTACGGGTGAGATCGTGGCCGCGTCGTGCGGCATCACCGGCGGCAACGGGACTTCCGTCACCGGCGGCAAGGGTAACCAGTCCATTGACGTCAAACTCGGCAAGGTCAGCGCGGATACGCTGAGCGGCACGGCCGGCGGCGGCATTGCGGCCGGTACCGCGATCAACCTCAACCTCGATTGCGGTGCGACGGCCAAGGGCCTGACCTCGGTCAAGGTCCGCTTCGATCCGGCTGGCGGTTCGGGCGTGGACGGCCACAACAACAAGCTGCTGCAGGTCACCGGTACCGCCAAGGGCGTGGGCATCGGCATCTTCAACACGGCGGGCACGCTGCTGAACCTGAACGCCAACGAGACGTTCGACGCGCCGCTGGTCCAGGGCGGCACGGCAGAAGCCCCGGTCTACACGGCCAACCTGGCGCTGCGCGCCGGCTACGTGGCGAACGGCAGCGAGATCGCTGCCGGTACCGCCAACGGCACGCTGCCTTTCACGCTGACCTACGAGTAATCAGCCTCTGGGCGGGAAGGTGGCTTCCCGCCCACACACCTCTATCCAATTCAATATGAAACGCTTCCAATTTGCCGGGCTGGCCCTGGCCGGCTCGCTATTGTTGTCTTCGGGTGCCTCGTTCGCCGGCATCACGCTCGACGGAACTCGCGTCGTGCTGGCCGCGCCGAGCAAGGAGGCGTCCCTGATGGTCCGGAACCGCGCGCCGGAGGACGTCATGATCCAGGCGTGGATGGACGCGCGCGACGAGAAGGCCGACGTGCCGTTCGCCATCACGCCGACGCTCAGTCGCCTGGGCGGCGACAAGCAGCAGACGCTGCGCGTCCTCTACTACGGTCAGGGCTTGCCCACCGATCGCGAGTCGGCGTTCTGGCTCAATGTGCAGGAGATCCCGCAGAAGTCAAAGAGCGACAACACGCTGCAGATCGCCGTGCGTCAGCGCATCAAGTTCTTCTACCGGCCTGCCGGCCTGCCCGGCAACGTGGAGAGCGCGCCTGCGCAGCTTCGCTGGCGGCTCGTCAATCGCAATGGCAAAGCGCAGCTCGAAGTGAACAACCCGTCGGCTTTCCATGTATCGCTGGCGTCGGTCAAGGTGCAAAGCGGCGGCCGCGAATATGCCGCGGCGGCCGAGATGGTTCCGCCGTCCGCCACGCGCGCTTTCGACGTCAAGGATCTGCCGGGCAGCGCCGCTGCCGCGGGTGTCAAGGTCCACTTCGAGTCGATCAACGACTACGGCGCCGTCGAGCCCCACGACGTAACTACCGCGAGTTGACGCAGGCGGCTTAAAGCGCCGCATTCCTCTTCATCTTCGTCATCCCGAGGCTCGTGCCGCGGGAGGGGAGCGTTCGCGCCTGCAAATCTGCGCGCGCCGGGAGATCAACTACTGAGAGAAATGGTATGGAATTCGTCAGGAAGGAAGCCGATGTCTGGAAACTTACGCAGATCAGCGCATCGTGCCTCGCGACGCTCGGATTGGCGCTGCCTGCGCAAGGCCATGCGGCCGAGTTCAACGAATCCTTCCTGCGCAAGGGCGATGCGCCTGTCGAGCTGAAATATTTCGAGAAGGGCAGCTCGGTGCTGCCGGGCAGCTACGACGTCGACGTCTACCTGAATCAGACGCTGGTCAAGCGCGAGAACGTCATGTTCCGAGCGGACGCCGAGGGTGCGGTCAAGCCGATGGTAACGCTCGGATTGTTGCGTGCCGTCGGCGTCAACGTCGCGCGGCTGGAGAAGGACGGGCGCGTCGCGTCGGGCGCCGACGATGCGACGGTCGTGGCGCTGGCCGACGTGGCGGATGGCGCCGCGGCGGAGTTCGAGTCCAACACGCTGTCGCTGAACATCAGCTTTCCGCAAAAATATGTCGCTCGAACGTCGCGCGGCTACGTGGACTCATCGCTCTGGGATGACGGCATTCCCGCGCTGTACAGCGACTATCAGGTCAACTACAGCCGCAACGACGGCCACGGCTACAACAGCGAGTACTACTTCGTCGGTCTGCGTAACGGCTTCAATGCCGGCGGCTGGCGTTTCCGCAACGAATCGACGCTGACCGGCACCACCGGCGCGGGGAGCCGCTTCAGCAGCAACCGTACCTACGTGGAGCGCGATGTGCGGCGCCTGCGCAGCAAGGTGGCGGCCGGTGAACTGTATACGTCCGGTGACATCTTCGACAGCGTGCGCTTCGTGGGCGCGCAGATCGGCACCGATCTCGGCATGCTGCCCGATAGCGAAGTCGGCTTCGCGCCGGTCGTGCGCGGCATCGCCGAGAGCAATGCCGTCGTCGAAGTGCGGCAGAACGGCTACGTGATCTATTCGACGCCGGTGCCGCCCGGTGCGTTCGAGATCACCGACATCTATCCGAGCGGCTCGAACGGCGACCTTGAGATCAGGATCACCGAGGCAGACGGGCGCGTGCGCACGTTCAGCCAGCCATACTCGTACCTGCCGGTGATGGTTCGGCGCGGCAGCCTGCGCTACTCGTTCGCTGTCGGCCAGTACCGTGCGCAGGGCACGTCGAAGCCGAAGCTCACGCAGGGCACGCTGGTGTATGGCGTGTCCGACAACTTCACCGGTTACGGCGGCGTTCTCGCCGCGGACAACTATCTGGCGGCCAACGTCGGCGTCGGCGTGAACACGCGCATCGGCGGCATGTCGATGGACGTCACGCATAGCCGCTCGCGCACGTCGAACGGCACGCGGCAGGGGCAGAGTATCCGGTTCCTTTACTCGAAGACGCTCTATCCGACCGGTACGACGTTCACGATGGTCGGCTACCGCTATTCGACCGATGGCTATCGGACGCTGGCGCAGCACGTCGAGGAACGGGATCGTTCGTACAGTCCGCGCCTGATGCGGCAGAAAAGCCGGCTGGACGTGAACGTCAATCAGCCGCTGGCGAGCGGTTCGATGTTCGTCGGCGTGGGCGACACGACGTACTGGAACGGCGAAGGGCGCAGCCGCCGTTACCAGGTCGGCTACAGCAACAGCTACAAAAACGTCAGCTATAGCGTGTCGGCGTCGCATATCAAGGAGTCGGGCCCGTTCGCGCGGCCGGACACGCAGTTCAACGTGTCCGTGAGCATCCCGCTCGGCAAGGCGTCGAGCACGCATCGCGTCTACGCGAATGCGGTCTCGTCGACGAACGGCGACTTCAACATGCAGACCGGCGTGTCGGGGTACCTGAACGACAGCAACACGCTCAACTACGGCGTGCAGGCCGGGTACAGCCGCAACGGCGGCGGATCGGGCGGCGTCAGCGCCGGTTGGGACACACCGAATGCGAAGCTCACCGGCAATTTCAACCAGGACCGCTCGGGCCGCCATCTGGATGTCGGCGCCGCGGGCTCGGTGGTCGTGCATCGCGGCGGCATCACGACGGGGCAGCCGCTCGGCGAGACGTTCGCGGTGGTCGAGGTGCCGAAGGTGTCCGGCGCGACGTTCGGATCGTCGACAGTCCGTACCGACCGGCGCGGCTACGCGATCGTGCCGTATTTGCAGCCGTACCGACAGAACTGGCTGAACATCGATCCGTCGAGCCTCGGCACTGAAACCGAGATTGCCGACAACGCGAAGAGCGTGGTGCCGACGCGCGGCGCGATCGTGGCGGCGCGCTTCGAAGCAGAGTCGGGGCGGCGCGTGCAGTTCGAATTGAGCGGTGGAGAAGGCGGCAAGGTGCCGTTCGGCGCGCAGGCGTACGACGCGAAGGGCAAGCTGCTCGGCATGGTGGACAACCAGTCGCGGCTGCTGGTGTTCGGAATCGAGGACAAAGGCAGCATCGATGTTCGCTGGGGCGACAAGCAATGCACGATCGGCTACGCGCTGAAGCCGCAGAACAAGGAACTGGCCTATGAGCGTGTGGCGGCAAGTTGTACGCGCGCCAGCACGGTTGCTGGCGTCGAGTGATCGGCTTGTAGAAAGCACTCCCCTGAATCAGAGATACGAGAGGCATTCATGCATCGTCAAACATATACGCAATACCGCTCGGAGTTATCGCGCTGGGGCATGACCCAGTGCCGCATGGTCATGCTTGGGGTCATGCTGCTGCTCGGGTGCGGCTGGAGTGTGCAGGCCGAGGCAGTGTGTCAGTTGGCTTCGGGTAGTGGCTCGCCGCCTTCCCAGATACGAATTCCGGCGCTGCCGGCCACTACCACGCTGAAGCCCGCCGCCATCGGCGCAGTGATGGCCTCCTATAAGCTCGATATGATTAGCTATGGCGATAGAAGCGAGTGGACGTGCCAGGACGGAGTCGGAGACCATTGGGGCATGGGAGCATTGACGACCACGCTTGCGCTGCAGGATGAGAGCAGGAGAATCTACGAAACCGGCGTGCCCGGTATTGGCATTCGTATCGGCTTCTCGGGCTATTACCCGTGGGGGGACACCTTCATTTTACCTTTCGACAAAAACGCTTGGGGTGGCTCGTCGGGGACAGGGTTCGCTATCTTTTCGATCGTCACCAAGGTGCTCATCGAGTTCATCCGCACCGGGATGGAGGTGGGAAAGGGCCCCATGACGCCCTTCAATTTGAGTACTGACTTTCATATCAGCACCAACCCGCAGACCCGTATTCCCATCACGGGCACCCAATTGAAGACCACGCTGGTGCAGAACTTCTACTACACGAGCTGCTATAACCCCGCACCACCGCCTACCGTCAATCTGGGACGCGTTTCCGCGTGGGATCTCAAGAAGGGAAACGTGACGCAGCAGGACTTTTCGCTGGACATCCGCTGCGATGGCATGAACCCGACCACGAAGCCGGCCGTGAAGATTTACTTTGCGGGCAACTCGCCGCGCGACGGCCTGCTGCTCACGGACGGGCAAGGTCAGGCCGGCATGGCCCAGGGCGTGGGTGTCGCGCTGACCGACAGCAACGGCACCGATTTGCCGTTTGCCAAGGAGCGGGCGCTGCCGACGACCTGGACCTCCAGCGGCACCAATACCGAGCTCTACCGATTCCGGGGCAAGGCCCGCTACGTTGCCAGCGGCGGAGAGGTCAAAGCCGGGCGGGCGGATGCTACGCTGACCTACATTCTTCAATACAACTGACCGGATTCACGAACAGGGCGGTGAAGCCATTGCCGTCGCTTTAGCGCGTTCCGCATCGGCCCGCTGCAATTGTGTTCAACCATCGCGGACACAGCAGAGCAACCACGCACGCGCTAGTGCACGCCGGTTGAGCGCCACCTGTCATCGTCAGCGCCGCTCGCGCGCATCTGCGCAACCCGTTCGCCCGATCGCGGGCCAACGTTCAACGGCTATCACTACAGCATCCGCGTTGGTGTGTTCGAGCTTGTGCCGAGCGGCAACCGCAGCGATCCTGCGGCGGTATCGTCGGATAGTCACATGCATGTTCCGCACCGTTCCCGCGCCGCGATCGCCGGATGTGCGGCGGTATCGATGCGATGCGCGGCGCAATCCCGACGCATTCAAATCCCGATATATCTCAAAATCACGGCAACATTTTGTCCGGCTGACCGAATTCGGCCAGCCATTGACGCGATGATAAAAGCATGCACGTCGCCGCGATGAGTCGGTACGTGACTGCAAAGCCTCGGGGAAGACAGGAACATGGACGAATTCCTTGTGCGCGTGATGGTGGCAGACGATCATCCGGCATCCGCGCTCGGCATGTCACAGGCGATGCAGGGCAACAGCACGATCAATCTCGTGGGCGCCGTTTCGAACTCGACGGATCTGGTCGCCGCGCTCGATACGCAGCAGTGCGACGTGCTCGTGCTCGATTATGTAATGCCCAGCGGTAAGTATGGCGATGGACTGACACTGTTGTCATTTCTGCAACGGCGCTATCCGGCGTTGCATATCGTAACGATGACGATGATCGACAATCCGAGCGTGCTGGGCGCGATCCGCAAGCAGGGCGTGAACTGCATCCTCAGCAAATCGGACGCGATCT
Organism: Burkholderia cepacia; assembly: GCF_001718835.1. Classification (NCBI taxonomy): domain Bacteria; kingdom Pseudomonadati; phylum Pseudomonadota; class Betaproteobacteria; order Burkholderiales; family Burkholderiaceae; genus Burkholderia; species Burkholderia cepacia. The sequence continues at coordinate 258,599 of NZ_CP013444.1, forward strand.
CGCATCTGATCGGTGCGGTGCACGCGGCCTATGTCGGCGCGAACTACATGTCGCCGCATATCAAGCAGCTGCTGCAAGACGTCGATACGACACCGGCCGCACGCGCATTGACGATGCGCGAGACCGAGGTGGTGCGGCTCTGCTGCGCGGGCTACACGGTCGGCGAGATTGCGACCCAGCTGCATCGCAGCAAGCAGACCATCAGTTCGCAGAAGGCGAGCTTCCGGACGCGCCGGAATCCGTATAGCGCGTCGTGTTACGACGCGGCTGTCTGCCGTCGACACAGGTCACCGATATTCGAGCGTGAAAGTGAGCACGCCGTTCGCCTTGCCGCCCGTGACCCTCGGTGCGGTCTGAATATAGCGGGCTCCGAGTCCGATCGACATGCTTCCGTTGGACGTGACGCCGACGGCGCGACTCTCGCCGATCGGGAACGGCTTGTTCGCCCACGTGTCGAGCATCTGAATGCCGATGCCTGTGGCCGTTGCATCCGACAGATTGATCGTGCCGGGATAGCCGGGATTTTTATAGGTGTCGTCAAGCGTCAGACTGACCGCGGTACCGGGCGTGCAGGTCAGGTCGATGGTGAACGGCCGAACCTGCGCCGCCGTGCCCGGGCCATTGAAATCACTCTGCGGCACGCGTCCCAGCACCACGCCGATATTGTTCTTGATGACATCGCAGGACGCGCTGACGATCTCGGCCGAAGCAAAAGTAAAAGAAAGAAGATCCTTGTCGTATTTGTCGCCAAAGAATGATTCCGGCTTGCTCATCATCGTAATTTTCGGAAAGGTGAACGTGCCTCCGGTAACGGTTCCGGTCCTGATCAGTTCGAAAGTGTGCGTCAACGTGTACGTATTCGTTATCGGAATGATCGGCCTGTGAGGAAACGGTACGCCGAGCGATGTGAGCGGGCTGTTGAGCGGCGACGAACCGAACGCATACTTCTGGCCGTTGTAGTTGGTGATCGTCCAGTCGAGAGCAATGCCCGAAACACTCGTTTCAAAGCCCCGGCTGGTGTTTGTTCGCGCCTCGTTGTACGGCGATTTGAAGATGACCGCGAAAGACCCGGTCGGATAATACTTGTTCGTACACTCGATCGTGGTGGTGACCGTTTGGGTAGCTAAAACGCTGCCAATCGGCGTCTTGCGCGTCACGGCGATGCGGGAGGGAAACTTGATTTGCGTCGTCGGTGAGCCGACCGGAATGCAGACGTCGGTCAGTGCCGCCCGCGCGTGATGCGGCAACAGTACGCCGCAGGCGGCCAGCAGAAACAGCGTGCCGAGCGCGCGGCGAGCCGGATTGGCCGCCGCGTTCGTGGCTTCGGCAGGCCGGAGCGCAGATCGGTGCGAGCAGCGAATCGCTTGTCGTGGGCGAGGCAGGTATTTCATGTGCAGGCCTGAAGTCATATGTTCGTACGTTGATGTGGAGATTGCAGTTCGCCTGTCGCCACGATCAAACGCATCGGTGAAAAGGGCGAAAAGATACGGGCGTCGGCGGTACCGTCACGGTGTGCGCGCAACTGGTTGCGCGCAGCGCCTCACGATCCGTTCGTACGTCAGCGCATTGTTCCGCTGCGGCAATCCGTAGGCGACCGTGCAGCTTCCGTTGGTCCAGCGCACGTCGACGCTGCCGTGATCCTCGATGCCGAACACCAGCAGGAGCGACTGGTTGTCGATCATGCCGAGCAGCTTGCCGTTCTTGTCGTACGCCTGTGCGCCGAACGGCACCTTGCCGCCCGCGTCGCGAGTCAGTTCGACCTCGGTGCCGACGCTCGCCGGGCTGATATTCAGCCAGTTCGTGCGATACGGTGCAGATACGGAACGACTGCGTAGCCGCGCGGGTCGGTGCGGACCGACTCCGTGCGGAAGGGCGCGCCGGACACGTTCGGCACTTCGGCGATCGCGAATGTCTCGCCGACCGGCTGGCCTAGCGTGACGCCGCCGTCATGCACAACCACCGAGCCGGCGGCGCTGGCGTCGACATGCCTGTTGCCGCGGCTCTGGTTTGCCTGAATTGTCAGGTGCCGTGGTGTCCGAGGGAATATGACAAATACCATTCCTCGATAGCGAGGTAATGGGACAAGTACTAAAGTGGATTTGATGCGAGTTTGGCGCTTCGTTTTCACGACCGGTGCGCAAGCCGGCGCGGATCGGACACGGAGTCGCAGTGCCGGTGCGGTAGGCGGCGCACGCGGAATTGATCGTAGTCGTGACCTGTGCGTTGCGTCGAACGAAACGTGTGCGGACGATGATCCGCGAACGCATTGCGTCGGACGCGCTGCTGCGCGTGATCAACGACGTGCTCGATCTGTCGAAGGCCGAGTCGAACCAGATGGTGCTCGAACGGATTCCGTTCGAACATGCAAGCCGATCCGTCCATTTACCGGCGCTTTGGCGGCAGCGGCCTCGGGCTGCCGCTGTGTGCGCGCATTGCAAGGCTGATGCATGGCGAACTGACGGTCGACAGCCGTGTGGATGAAGGTTCGACGTTCATCGCATCGCTGCCGCTGCCCGATGCGCCGCCCGGCTGGCGCGGCACTTTTGCGGAGCCGGCCGAGGTAATCGGTGGTGCCACGGCGATCGAGCCGGAGCGGCATGACGACGACGCGCCGCCGCTTCGCGTGCTTGTTGCCGAGGATCACCCGGCGAGCCAGCGCGTTGCGTCGCATAGTTCCGGCCGCCGTGTCGTGTGCACGAGGGGCGCGATGCGGATCATATAGGCGAATTTGGGATGTCGGCTTTGTCTTATGCTGTCTGATGTCTGTTTATTTTAAAAATTAAAATCGGATTTGTGAATTAAAGCGATGATATAAAACATTTTCTTTTTGTTGAAATGTCGTGGCGCCATGATGGCTGATACGTGCTTTGCAGGATTTTAGTACAAGTGCGAATGCTTGCTCGTCAGATGTCGAGCTATTACTATTGATTGTTGCTATTCCCCGCAAATACAATTCACTCAACTCTGATAAAGAGTTATTTTCATGGGTTCCAGTTGGAGTGAATCGCGGCAATCAATGCCGAGAAAATCGCCATCGCGGCAGCGGTCGCACCGGCACCTGGCGACCGTGCGTACCGACCGGCGCGGCTATGCGGTCGTGCCGTATCTGCAGCCGTATCGCCAGAACTGGCTGAACATCGATCCGTCGAGTATCGGCACGCATACGGAAATCCCCGATAACGCGAAGATGGTCGTGCCGACACGCGGCGCGATCGTCAAGACCCGCTTCGAGGCCGAGTCGGGGCGGCGTGTGCAATTCGAATTGAGCGGCGACGAAGGCGGCAAGGTGCCGTTCGGCGCGCAGGCGTACGACGCGAAGGGCAAGCTGCTCGGCATGTTGGACAACCAGTCGCGTTTGCTGGTGTTCGGTATCGAAGACAAGGGCAGCATTGACGTACGTTGGGGCGACAAGCAATGCACGATCGGGTATGCGCTGAAGCCGCAGGACAAGGAACTGGCCTATGAACGCGTGGCGGCGAGTTGCAGGCGCGCCAGCACGCTGGCCGGCGGCGAGTGAACTGTGGCGGATCGGAAATTTCAGCACCGGCATTTCAAATTCAGATTCATCGGGTTCCAAACCAAATCACTCTGGCCGTGGGTTGCTGTGATGACGAAGCGGCGTGTCATTTGGCTATCTTCGAAACCTAACGACAGAGAGTTCTCGCATGCATGCGATCACTACATTCAAATTCAAGCGGGTCGCGCATATCGCTTTCGGTCTGGCTTTTCTTGCGTTCGGCCTCTGTACGAACGTGCAGGCGACATGTAACGTCAGGCAGTCTTTTGTAGGTCCCGGCCCCGGCCGCTTCACGATTTCTCTGCCTGCCACCGTTGCGTTCGATCCAATGCAACCGGACGGCACCGTTCTCATGAGCCGCGACGTAGTCTCGCAGGGGTTTGAGGTCTATGCCACTGGCTGCAAAAACCCGAACTCACTTGGGCGCGAGATGCATTCCGGTGTAGGTACACTCGGACGCTTCGATACCTTTCCCACGTCCGTTGCCGGCGTCGGCATTCGTGTCGGGTACCGGAGCAGCGGTGGTACTGCCATCTGGTGGAATAACAATATCGTCGATAACTCTGGTTCCGTGGGCATGACAATTTATCCGCCCCCGCTCGTCGTCGAGCTTATCAAGACGGGCCCCATCACGGCACAAGGCAGCCTCGGCGGTGAAATCGGTCGGCTGACGTTATTGGACCATGGTCAGATCGTGTACAGCGTTTTCATGACTGGCACGCTTACCATCAAGCCGAGCGTGCCCACCTGCAACGTGTTGACCAAGACCGTTCCGGTCGGTCTTGGCAAGGTTACGATGGAAACGCTGCGAGGCCTCGGTTCGTCCAGTCAGTCCACGCCCTTCGACATCAAGCTACAGTGCGCAGGAGGCACCCAGGGCGCAACCACGAGGATGTGCATGACGCTGACCGACGCCGCCGATCCGGGCAATCGCGGCACAGCGTTGTCCTTGTCTCCGGATTCCAAGGCCAAGGGCTACGGCATCCAGATACTGCGTGCCGACGACACGCCCGTCAGCTATGGGCCGGATTCGGCCGCTGCAGGCAACCCGGGCCAGTGGTACGTCGGCGAGCCTGGCAACAACCATGTGGCGATCCCGCTGAAAGCGCGCTATGTCCGGACGGCAACCGATGTCCAGCCCGGAACTGCGAATGGTGTGGCGACGTTTACCATGAGCTATCAGTAGATCGTCGACTGGGCAGCGATACCATCCGGTTACCAGGCTTGGACGCGTAGCGCACTGACGCACGCGCCGGGCGACTGCTGGGGTCGCGTGTTGCACTGGCCCAGTTCGCCGACGGGGGGCGGACCGGGGGGGCCGGCCGCCCGGCGTTGACATCTGCATCGGATTGACCAGCGGCAAATGCGTCAAATTGCAGATCACGGAGGACGGTGCCCTAACGATGGACCGGAATCATTCGGTCCCAGTAAACGAGGCTTACCGCTTCACGGGCAAGGCTAGGTACGTACAGCCATTCGGCGCGATTACCCCAGGATAAGCCGACGGGGCGAGTGGCTTCGTCATCCTGCCGAACGGCGGTGTCGTCGCCGACGCCTCACTGCTTTCCGTATCACCAGGCGCCGAGTTTCAACCGTCCCGGAACATGAAGCTATACGCGCTCAGCGCCGGCGCACCGCCGAGATGCGCATACAGCACCTTCGATCCCGGCTCGAATTCCCCGCGCCGCACCTTGTCGATCATCCCGTGCATCGACTTGCCTTCGTACACGGGATCGGTCAGCACGCCTTCGAGCCGTGCGCACAGCCGGATCGCCTCGAGCGTGCCTTCGTTCGGCAAGCCGTACTCGGGGCCGCCGTAGCGCGTATCGAGGATCACGTCCTTATCGGTGATGTCGCGCCCGAGGTCCACCAGCTCGGCGGTATGACGTGCGATCCGCGTGATCTGCTCGCGGGTCTGCTCGGGTTTTGCCGACGCGTCGATCCCGATCACGCGATCCGCGCGCCCGTCGGCCGCGAAGCCCACGACCATGCCGGCCTGCGTGCTGCCCGTCACCGAGCACACGACGATGTAGTCGAACCGGAAGCCGAGCTGCGCCTCCTGCGCACGCACTTCCTCCGCGAAGCCGACGAACCCGAGCCCGCCGAGCGGATGCTCGGAACAGCCGGCCGGAATCGGATAAGGCTTGCCGCCCGCCTGCCGCACGCTTTCCATCGCCTCTTCCCAACTGCGGCGAATGCCGATGTCGAAGCCGTCCGGCACGAGCCGCACGTCGGCGCCCATCATCCGCGAGAGCTGGATGTTGCCGACGCGGTCGTACACGGGATCGTCGTAGTTCACCCAATGTTCCTGCACGAGCACGCACTTCATCCCGAGGTGCGCGGCGACGGCCGCGACCTGGCGCGTCTGGTTCGACTGGACGCCGCCGATCGACACGAGCGTATCCGCGCCCTGCGCCAGCGCATCGGGGATCAGGTATTCGAGCTTGCGCGTCTTGTTGCCGCCGAACGCGAGGCCGCTGTTGCAGTCCTCGCGTTTCGCATACAGATCCACCTTGCCGCCGAGGTGTGCGCTCAGGCGCCCGAGCGGCTGGATCGGCGTGGGGCCGAACGTGAGTGAATAGCGGGGAAAGCGGTGCAGGTTCATCGAATGTCTCCGAAAGGCGCGGCGGATAGGTGACGGGACCGGCCGGCAGATGGCGCCCCGACGAGAAAATGATAGGCGGACGCGCGAGAAATGAGCGTGCGAAATAAATAACGTCGTCCTACGTTTCAAACGTGGTCATCACTTTGTGAACAATCCGAGTTCGTCAAACAGGAAATTTGCGCAATGAAATTAGGCAGACGGCCGGCGCGGGCGCCGGAAGCCGCGCCCGCGCTCGATCGCATCGACCGCGCGATCCTCCGGCAACTGCAGCAGGACGCGTCGATTTCCAACGTGCGCCTCGCCGCGAAAGTGAAGCTGAGCGCGCCGGCCTGCCTGCGACGCGTCGATCGGCTCAAGGAAATGGGGCTGATCCGCGGGATCGTCGCGCTGCTCGACCCGAAGCCGCTCGGGGCCGGCATGCTCGTCGTGATCGGCTTCGTGCTCGACCGTTCGACGCCGGAAGCGTTCGCCGCGTTCGAGCGGGCCGCGCAGAAGGTGTCGGGATGCGTCGAATGCCACGTCGTGACCGGCGAGTTCGATTACTTCATGCTGGTGCGCACGCGCGACAACGAGAGCTTCAACCGCTTGCACGCGGAACAACTGCTGTATCTGCCGGGCGTGCGGCAGGTGCGCTCGTTCATGGTGCTCAAGGAGATTCTGTCGACGCATGCGTTGCCGGTGTAGCGCGCCGTCGCCGGGCGTTCGCGCGTCCGGCGCGGCGCTCGAACGCACCCGTACCGAACGGTCGCACTACGCGCGCGGCGTGACGCATCCGTGGCGGCGCGCTATGCTCGACGTTCGTTGCGGCGCAGCGCGCGGGCGCGTCGCGCGATCGCATCCAGACGGAGACCCCGATGCATGACATTCAAGCGCTGATCTTCGACGTGCAGGGCACGGCCACCGATTTTCGCTCGACGGTCGGCAGCGCCGCGCGCGCGCTCGCCGGCGCGCGTGCGCCGGATGCCGACTGGGGGCGCTTCGTCGACGACTGGCGGCGCAAGTACCGGCCCGCGCTCGACGCGATCCTCGCGGGCGAGCGGCCGTGGTCGTCGGTCGACCGCATCTACCGGCATGCGCTCGACGAAGTGATCGACGCGTGGGGCCTGACGTTCTTCACCGACGACGAGCGCGAGACGCTCAATTTCGCGTGGCAGACGATCGCGCCGTGGCCGGACACGGTCGAAGGCCTGCAGCGGCTCAAGCGCAAGTTCAAGCTGGCGACGCTGTCGAATGCCGACGTGAGCGCGGTCGTCAACATCTCGAGGCGCGGCGGGCTGCCGTGGGATGCGATCTTCGCGGCGGAGATGGCGGGGACGTTCAAGCCCGATCCGCGCACCTACCGGATGGCATTGCGCTATCTCGGCGTGGCGGCGGGCGACGCGATGATGGTCGCGTGCCACAAGTACGACCTGATTGCCGCCGCCGCGCTCGGCATGAGGACGGCGTTCGTCGCGCGGCCGCTGGAATTCGGTCCGGGCGGCGACGTCGATACGGCCTTCGACGACCGCTTCGACATCAACGCGCACGACTTCATCGATCTTGCCGCGCAGCTTGGCTGCTGAGCAGCGTGGGGCGCGCGAGCGGCGCTAGCGCTGCCAGGGCGCGTCGCCGGCTCCCGCCGTTTTCCGATAGCGCTTGCGCGTGGCGCGCACCACATCGGCGCCGATCTCGCGTTCATCCGCGAGCGCCTTCAGCGCGGCAATCACGATGCTCTCGCGATCGACCTCGAAGAACGACCGCAACGCCTGCCGCGTGTCGCTGCGCCCGAAGCCGTCCGTGCCGAGCGTCACGTAACGGCGCGGCACGTATGCGCGAATCAGCTCGGGCACTGCGCGCACGTAATCGGTTATCAGACGCGGGCGCCGTCCGGCATGCGTGTTGACGCGCTCGCCCATCGCCGCTTGATGAAGCGGTCGAGCGGTGTCGCATAGCCGCGCGCGATCGCCGCGCTCACGCCGGCCGACAGCACGAGATAGGCCGCGAGCAGCAGCAGCCTGTCGTCGCCCGATGTCGCGCGCGGCGGGAACAGCGTGCGCATTCCGCCGAGCACGATCAGGTGAAACAGGTACAGCTCGTAGCTCAGCGTGCCGGCCCGGCGCAACGGCGCGAACAGGCGGCTGCCGCGCGCGTCGCCGCCGGCGGCCCGCGCATGCGCGCCGGCCAACAGCACGGCCGTGCCGAGCGCCATCGCGGTGACGCCGGCGACGTGGCTCTGCGCGATCGGCCACGCGAAATAGAGCACCGTCATCGCTGCTGCCGCGCGCCACTGCACGGCAGGCCGCGCCAGTGCGCGCCAGCGCGGCCGGTCGGCGAGCACCGCCGCACAGCAGCCGATTGCGATTCCGTCGAACGACGCGAAGTACGCATAGAGGAACCCGCCTTCGTCGCCGGCGTGCGTGAAGCGGTACACGGGCCCGATCGCGGCGACGACCACCCAGAACGCGACCAGCCGCGCATCGCGGCGCAGCGCGATGCACAACAGCGGAAACGACAGGTAGAACACCTCTTCGACCGACAGCGACCACAGCACGCCGAGCGCGTAGTTGACCCACCCGTATGCGCCGATCAGCACGTTCATCCAGAACGTCAGCGACGCGAGGTTCACGAGCCAGAACGACACCGTCGACGCCCTCCGGCGCGTGGTTCCGGAAGATCGGCACCCCGGCCGCCGCGAGGCCGTTGACGAGCGCGAGCAGCAGGAGCAGGCACGGGACGATGCGCGCAACACGCGACACATAGAACGCGCGCACGTCGACCGCGCCGAGGTTGCCCCAGCGGTGCCGCGCATTCGACGTGATCAGGTAGCCCGAGATCGCGAAGAACATCGTCACGCCGTAGTTGCCGTTGCGCACCACCGCATGCACGGCATCCCAGCCGAACGCGCGGGAGAGCGCCGTGTCGCGCAGCGCATACGCGATGTTGAAGTGATGCAGCAGGACGAGCACGATCGACACCCCGCGCAGCAGGTCGATCCGCGCGTTGCGCGGGCCGGCGCTCATTGCGGCTGCGCGGAATCGGCGAGCGCAGGCAGCGCGTCGAGGAACGCGTCGCGCGAGCGCATGCCGGCGTTCGGGCGCTGCGGCTTGTCGTCCTGTATCAGGTACGCGAACGCGAGCGTGCGCGGCCCTTTGGTCGCCCAGCCGACGAACCAGCCGTACGCATGCGACGCATCGTACTTGCGCCCCGGCGACCCGGTGCCCGTCTTGCCGTGCACGATCCAGCCGCCGGGCTGCGTGTCGATCAGCGTGATGCGCTCGGTCATGTCGTACGCGTGCGCGCTGACAGGCAGCGTCCGGTTCGCGATCTTGCGCATGAAGCCGACCTGTTCGAGCGGCGAGATGCGCAGCGACGCGTTGACCCATGCGCCCATCACGCCGTTCAGTTCACCCTGTAGGCTGGTCGCGTCCGCGTTGCCGTAGTCGAACGCGGTCGTGTACTGCTGGAAGCGCGCCTGCCCGAATGCCTGGGTGACCTGCTGCGAGTACCAGAACACCGACAGCTTCATCCAGCGCGCCGGATCGGTCGGCTCGCGCCACGGCGCGCCGCCCCAGTCGGGATAGCCGTCGCGATAGGGGAGCGCCGGCGTGTGCTCGTCCTTCAGGACGCCCGCATCGAAGCCCATCAGGCTGATGGCGATCTTGAACGTCGACGCGGGCGTGACGCGGGTCGCGCAGTCGCCTTGCTGCATGAGCACCTGGCCGGTGGCGGCGTCGGCGACGATCGTGCAGAGGGGTTTGGCGTGGGCAGCAGTGGCGGCGAGTGCGCCGGCCGCGAGTGCGAACAGCATGCGTTGCAGCGGTTTCAGCATGAGGTCCTCGGAAAAGGAATGTCGTTCTTCGTTTTTGGATCAGTCTCATGGCGGCGGCCAGCCCTGCGCTGCCGCCCGCGACATTGTAGAGGCCGTCGCGCGGGCCGTGTGCATCGAGCAAGCACTTCGGCGCGGCTCACGAAAAAGCCCGCCGGCGTGCTGTCGCACGCGGGCGGGCAAAGACCCCCTGCACGCAGACGCGACGCGGGGGCCGCGTGGAACGCGCGGAGCCGTCAGAACTTGTGGCGCAGCGCGAGGCGCACGGCCACCTGGTTCGACGTCGACGACGGCGCGTCGGTGCCGGGGATGAACGCGTTGTCGAGGATCGAGTTCGTCCTGTCGCCGGCGATGTGCTGGTACGCGGCCTGCACGTACACGTCGGTGCGCTTCGACAGGTTGTAGTCGGCCATCAGCCCGACCGAGTGGATCTTCGGCTTCGCGTCGCCGGTCGAGGCGTCGTACTTCTCGAGCGACAGCACGTACTGCGCGCCGACCATGAACGCCGGCGTGATCTGGTACGAACCGTTGACCTCGAAGTTCTGGTACTTGATCGCGCTGACCGTCGCGCCCGGTGCGATGATCGCGCCCGGCGTGCCGAGGTAGCCGTTGCCGGTCGGGTTCTTGTAGTTCGAGTTCGTGTACGCGAAGCCGACCGTCGCGGGCCCGAACGTGTAGTTGATGCCCGCGCCGAACACGCGCATGCGCTCGGCGATGTAGCTCGCGTCGTTCGCGGTGATCGCGCCGGCCGAGCCGTCGCCCGGGTGGTTCGCCTGCAGGTAGGCGGCGCCGATCAGCAGGCCGTTGTTCTGGTATTGCGCGCCGAAGCTGTACGCGCGGTTGTCCGAGAAGTTCGTGCTGTTGCTGAAGCTGTATGCGCCGCCGAACTGGAAGCCGCCGAAGTTCGGGCTCGCGTACTTCACCGTGTTGTCGAGGCGGAACGAGTTGTCGGTGTTGTCGTTGTCGAACGGGTGCGCGAGCAGGTAGCCGCCCCAGTTGCCGTTGGCCGTGGTCGGCGCGAGATAGTCGACGACGGAGTCGTACTGGCGGCCGAACGTCAGCGTGCCGTACTGCGTCTGGCTCAGGCCGACGTACGCCTGGCGGCCGAACATGCGGCCGCCCTGGTTGAGCCGGCCGGAGTTCACGTCGAAGCCGTTCTCGAGCTGGAACAGCGCCTTCATGCCGCCGCCCAGATCCTCGCTGCCCTTCAGGCCCCAGCGGCTGCCCTGCGCGTAGCCGCTCGCCATCTCGTAGACGTGGCCGGTGCCGACGTTGTTCGTGTAGTTCAGGCCTTCGTCGATCACGCCGTACAGCGTGACGCTGCTCTGCGCGAACACGGGGGCGGCGAAGGTTGCCGTTACGGCGAGCGCCGTCAGGGTCTTTTTCATTGAGAGATCTCCGGGATATCCAGCTTCTTGTATCGGTTGTCGTGAGCGCGGCGCGCCCCCGTCATCCGGAGCGATGCGCAGCCGCCGGACGTGCCGGGACCGGCGGCGTGCGGTCGTGTCTCCTCCGATGACACCGCGCATTCTTGCGAACCGGATGCGGAACCAAAAGCGAGTAATTTCGATGGATGGGATCGGTGTCGCCGATGGGGTTTCCGGCGGCCCCGGCGCGCGTCGCGGGGGCGATTGGCGCGGCCGATAGCAATGATCGGAATTACTCGTTTCCCTAAACAATTTGGCGGTCCAAACATGCAGCGTGGCCCGATATGGCCGCCGCGCATCGCGCGACGCACCGACAACAAGCCCGATATTGGAGACGACCCACCATGCAGATTCGACGACTGAAAACGGTCCTTCTCGCCGCCGCGGCGATCCTGTCCGCGCCCGCGGCCCATGCGGCCGGCGGCGCGTGCGCCGACGGCAAGACGGTCCATTTCGCGGGCATCACGTGGGAGAGCGGGTCGTTCGCGACCGAAGTGCTGCGGCAGATCATGGAGAAGGGCTACGGCTGCAAGACGGACGTCGTGCCGGGCAGCACGGCCGCCACCGAAACGGCGCTCGCGCGCAACGACCTGCAGATCTGGGCCGAGCAGTGGACGGGCCGCAGCGAGATCACCGCGAAGGCCGTCTCGTCGGGCGCGGTGAAGCTGATCGGCGACACGCTGCCGGGCGGCACGACCGAAGGCTGGTTCGTGCCCGACTACGTGGTGAAGGGCGATCCGGCACGCAACCTCAAGCCGGTCGCGCCCGGCCTCGTGTCGGTCGACGATCTGCCGAAGTTCAGGCAGGTGTTCGCCGACGAGGAGGAACCGGACAAGGGCCGCTTCCTGAACTGCCCGACGGGCTGGGACTGCGAGCGCGTGAACACGCGTCTGCTGAAGGTGCTGAAGCTCGACCAGTCGTACACGAACTTCCATCCGGGCACCGGCGCGGCGCTCGACGCGGCGATCGCATCCGCGTACCAGCGCGGCGCGCCGATCGTGTTCTATTACTGGGGCCCGGCCGCGCTGATGGCGAAATACAAGTTCACCGCGCTGAAGATGCCGGCCTACAACGAAGCATGCTGGAAGACGCTGCGCGACGAGAGCAGCACGCACCAGTGCGCGTCGTCGTACATGGTGTCGCGGCTGACGGTCGGCGTGTCGAAGCCGTTCGCCGATGCGAATCCCGACCTCGTCGGCGTATTCGGCAAGGTGCGTTTCCCGATGGACTTCCTGAACCAGACGATCCTCGAGATGACGACGAAGAAGATCGACGGCGCGGCGATGGCCACGCAGTTCCTGAAGACCCGCCAGGACATGTGGAAGCAGTGGGTGCCGGCCGACGTCGCACAGAAGATCGCCGGCAGCCTGAAGGGCGCGTAACGCTCGCGCGCCTTCGCGGCGCGACGGAGAATCACCATGAACGGTTTCTTTCTGCACCTGTCGATCGCCGACTGGGTGAACGGCGCGCTCGAGACGTTCGTCGCGCAATACGGCGACAGCTTCCATCACTTCAGCGTGCTCGTGTTGCGCTACCTGCTCGTGCCGCTCGAAGGCGCGCTGCGCGTGGCGCCGCCGTGGCTCGTGCTGCTGGTCGTCGGCGCGATCGCGTGGAATGCGACGCGCCGCATCGGCCTCGGCGCGCTCTTCATGCTGCTGCTCTACGCGATCGGCTGCTTCGGCCTGTGGGACAAGCTGATGCAGACGCTCGCGCTGATGCTCGTCGCGACGGTGCTGTCGGTCGCGATCGGCGTGCCGGCCGGCATTCTCGCTTCGCGCAGCGCGTGGCTGCGGCGGATGCTGCTGCCCGTGCTCGACGTGATGCAGACGCTGCCGAGCTTCGTGTACCTGATTCCGGTGCTGATGCTGTTCGGGCTCGGCAAGGTGCCGGCGATCCTCGCGACGATCATCTATGCGCTGCCGCCGCTGATCCGCCTGACCGATCTCGGCATCCGCCAGGTCGATCCGGACGTGACGGAGGCCGCGCGCGCGTTCGGCACGACGCGCTGGCAACTGCTCGTCAACGTGCAGCTGCCGCTCGCGCGGCCGAGCATCATGGCCGGCATCAACCAGACGACGATGATGGCGCTGTCGATGGTCGTGATCGCGTCGATGATCGGCTCGCGCGGGCTCGGCGAGGACGTGCTCGCGGGCATCCAGACGCTCGACGTCGGCAAGGGCACGCAGGCCGGCCTCGCGATCGTGATCCTCGCGATCGTGATCGACCGGATCAGCCAGGGCTTCGGCCAGGAGCGGCGCGCGCGGCGCCGGCTCGCGCAGCAGCGCCGGCAGAAGGGCGCGTCGCGCGTGCCGTACCGGCTGCCGCGCAAGGCGCAGTCGGCGGGCGTCGATTCGAATCAACCGGCGCAATCGTAGGAGCGGAGAAAGACATGGCGACCATCGACGTCAAACACGTGTACAAGCTGTTCGGGCCGCAGGCCGCGCATGCGCGCGTGCTCGACCTGCTGCGCTCGGGCAGGCGCAAGGCCGACGTGCTGGCCGAAACGGGCTGCAACGTCGGGCTCAACGACGTGAGCCTCGGCATCGAGTCGGGCGAGATCTTCGTGATCATGGGGCTGTCGGGTTCCGGAAAATCGACGCTCGTGCGGCACTTCAACCGGCTGATCGAGCCGACGGCCGGCGAGATCGTGATCGACGGCCGCGACGTGATCGGGCTCGACGCGCACGGGCTGCGCGAGCTGCGCCGCTACAAGGTCAGCATGGTGTTCCAGAACTTCGGGCTGCTGCCGCACCAGACCGTGCTCGACAACGCCGCGTATGCGCTGCGCACACGCGGCGAGAAGCGGCACGACGCGCTCGATGCCGCGCGCAACTGGCTGACGAAGGTCGGGCTCGACGGGTATGGCGATCATTACCCGGACGAGCTGTCGGGCGGGATGCGGCAGCGTGTCGGGCTGGCGCGCGCGCTGGCGGCCGACACCGACGTGCTGCTGATGGACGAGGCGTTTTCCGCGCTCGATCCGCTGATCCGCACCGAGATGCAGGATCAGCTGCTCGAACTGCAGGCGACGCTTGCGAAGACGATCGTGTTCATCACGCACGATCTCGACGAGGCGCTGCGCATCGGCGACCGGATCGCGATCCTGCGTGACGGCACGCTCGTGCAGGTCGGCACGCCGGACGACATCCTGTCGCGCCCGGCGGACGATTACGTGAAGCGGTTCGTCGAGAAGCGCACGAGCGTGAACTGAGCCGCCGGATCGAATCCGCCGACGCCTGACGCAAACCGGGTTCGAAGAAAAACACGTGATCGCAGGTGATGCATTTCTGAACGGCCAGGGCGCCCGGCCTTGGCCTCCGTTGACGAACGAATCCGGCAGGAAGCCCTTGCCGGACAGCCTTCTGCGATCGCGATCGAATATCCGGTGCTACGGGTGAACCCGGATGCCCGAAGCGACTGTGTCAAAAGTGAAACGTTTCGCGTTCGTCGCGGCGGCATTGAAAGACGCCGTCATGTGCTTGAATTCAAACGGGAATTCAGCCGTGCATCAGGGCTGTTCCGGGGCCGGCGTGTTTCAGGACTGAAACATGAATCGCACGCCGAAATCGGGCGAATCGGCCCGAGCCGCATGAAAAATCCAACTTCCTCTTTGCATTCAGGCGCTTGCAGGGGTGGCATCGCCGATGCGTCGAGTGGTCCGGATTGGCGCAGTCGGCCAAGCCGTCCCTCGTTACTTCAGGAGGATTTCATGCGCAAAACTTTATTGGCGTCCGCTGCGCTCCTCGCGTTAGGATGCAGCGGTTACGCGACGGCGAATCCATGCAGCAGCGATACCAGTTCGACATGCAGCCAAACAGCCGATGACGGATCGAACACCCTGACCAATACGGTAGGCTCGACTCAAACCAGCAGCACCGGGTCCAACGCGAACGAAGTCTCCCCCGGCGCGAGCGTCTATCAGGATTCCTACAACACCACCAGGGTCGTCGCGCTCAGCAGGCTCGACGGCTACGTCTCCAACGTCCAGGTCTCGGGCGTCGGCAACCAGGCGGCCAACTCGGGTAGCGCGGCCGGCGGAAGCGGCGGTCGGGGCGGCTACGGGTATGGCTTCGGCGGCAGGGGCGGCACAGGCGGCAACGGCGGCGCAGGCGGTGCGGGCGGCAGCGGCGGCAGCGCGCAGAACGGCAGCGCGACGGCAGGCAACGCCAGCAACGGCAGCGCGACGGCCGGCACCGGCAACGGCGGCGGCGGCGGAAACGGCGGCGCATCCGGGGCCACCGGCGGGGGCGGCGGCTACGCCACGGCGGGCGGCGGCACAGGCTCGGGCACAGGCGGCGGCGCGGTCGCGGCTTCGATCGGCGTGGGCGGCCCCGGCAGGGGCAGCGGCGCCGGCTTGGGCGGCGGCGCGGGCACGGCCGATCCCGGTTCCGCGTGGGCCCGGAATCATGGCAGCGGAAGCGCGACGGCATCGACCGGCAGCGGCACCGGCACCGGGACGGGTACCGGCACGGGCAGCGGCAGCGGTACGGGCGGCGCAGGCTCGTCAGGCACGGCGACGGCTTCGGGCGGAGCAGGCTCGGGCACGGGCGGCCCCGGCACGTCCGCGGGCGGCACGGGCGGCGCGGCGACGGCCTCGGCGGGCAACGGCGCGGCAGGCGGCGCGGGCACGGGCGGTAGCGCGGCCAACGGCGGCGCGTCGACGACGGCCAGCAACGGCAGCGCGACCGCAGGCAGCGGCGCGGTGGGTGCGACGGGCGCGGCGGGCGGCGCAGGCGGCACCGGCAACGGCGGCGTCGGTAACGGCGCGGTCGGCGGCGCGGGTGGCGCAGGCGGAGCGGTCGGGGTCAATGCGGGGACGTTCGACATGTCCAACGCAATGGCGAGCGTCGGTCAGTCCGCGGCGGGCATCATGATCGCCAACCAGAACAGCGGCATGGCGTCGTTCGTGCAGCAGGCCGTGACCGTGCAGGCGAACCTGACCGTCGGGCGTTAGAACGGCCGGCCAGCCCCGGCGAATCGTACGCAAGGCCGCAGGGGCAGTCGGTCCCGCGGCTCGCGTTCCTTCGCCGGACGGACGAGATGGCCGGCGACGGCGGGACGACCGGATGGCCGCCTCGCCGTCGCCGGCGTATTCCGGCCTGACGTCCGTCGATCGACGGTCACGCCGATTCCGCTCCCTGCGCGTCGGGTTCGAGCCAAACCGCGCAGGGCCGAGGAGACAGCCATGCGAATCCGAAAGGCATTTTCGCTGATGCTATTGCCTGCGGTGCTGCTGCCGGGCCTGACGGCCCGTGCGGCGCCTGACGCGTCAGGAACCGGCGTGGATGCCGGGGCCAGCGCTGCGCCGACGCCAGCACCTTCCACACCGGTTGAACGCCCGGACAGTGGCGCAGCCGCTGCGGCAGCGACCGGCGCGCCGGCCGTGCACGACGACAGCCTCGGCGTCGCGATGACGCCCGACCAGCTCGACCAGCATCGGGGCGGCGATGCGCTGATCGGGCAGAACTACCTGACCGGCGCGGTTTCCGACAACGTGGCGAACCGGGTGTCGACAGGCTCGAATTCGATTGCCGACGGCTCGTTCGCGAATTCGAGCGGATTGCCGACGGTCATCCAGAATACCGGCGCCAACGTGCTGATCCAGAACGCGACGGTGCTCAACGTGCGCTTCGGAAATTGAGCGATGAGACATTGCGCGGCAGTGTGGATGGCGGCGCTCGCGTGCGCGGCATCCGTCCCGGCAGCCCGGGCGGACGAGATGACCGTGGTCGATCCGGCCGGCGCCGGCTACGCGATGCACGTCACGAGTCTCAAGGAAGCGCGCTTCAGGCGGACGGTCAAGCAGCAGTACGACTTCAGTTGCGGGTCGGCCGCCGTCGCGACGCTGCTGACTTACCAGTACGGCTATCCGATGACCGAGCAGACCGCGTTCACCCAGATGTGGGAGAACGGCAATCAGGAGAAGATCCGCCGACAGGGATTCTCGCTGCTCGACATCCGGCGCTTTCTCGAAGCGCACGGTTTCGTCGCGGACGGCTACGAACTGCCGCTGCAGACGCTCGCGAAGACGCACACGCCGGCGATCGTGCTGATCACCGAGCACGGCTATCACCATTTCGTGGTCGTGAAGGGGCTGCGCAACGGGCGCGTGCTCGTCGGCGATCCGGCCACCGGCACGCGGCCGGTCTCGCTCGCGAGTTTCGAGCAGAAATGGGAAGACCACGTCATTTTCGTGATCCACAACAAGCCCGAGCTTGCGGTGTTCAACGACCCGCGCGACTGGCGCGTCGCGCCCAGCGCGCCGCTCTACACCGGCATCAACCGCGATGGCCTGTACAACGTCGTGATGCCGAAGCATGGACCGAGCGACTTTTGAGGACCGTCATGAGATCCGAGACCAGGAAGATCGCCGGCTTTGCCGCGATGGTGTGCGGCGGGATGGCGTCCATGGGCGCGGCGGCGATGCCGGACGGAACGCCGGCCGCGACCGTCGAATGTGTCGTGCAGACGAGCGGGGCGGCGTCAGGGCTTCCGGCGTCCGGTCGCGCGCAGGATGAGCGGGACTGGCCGGCGGGCGGCGCGGTCGCGCTCAGCGACACGCGCCTCGACGCGATGCGCGGCGGCTTCGATCTGCCGGGCGGCCTGCAGGTCTCGTTCGGCATCTCGCGTGTCGCATTCGTGAACGGCAACCTGGTCACGACGACCAACTTCAACATTCCGGACGTCAGCCAGATCACCGCGCAGCAGGCGCAGGCGCTCGCGGCCGCGAACCTGGGCGCGCTGATCCAGGTCGGGCCCGGCAACGCCGCGCAGCCCGGCGCGCTGCCGGGGCTGACCGGCGCGGTGATCCAGAATACGTTGAGCAATCAGCACATTCAGGCGCTGACCACGATCGATACGTCCGTCAACACGCTGTCGATGTTCAAGAACCTGAACATCATGTCGACGCTCAACAACGCGCTGACCGGCGTGCTGCCCGGCAGATGAGCGGGCAGACGCGCGTCCGGCGTCAGAACGCAATCGGCACGCGCAGCGTCATGGCCACGTCCGGTGTGTCGCGCGTGAGGCCTGCGCCGATCGACAGGTTCAGCGTGGTCTTCGGCGACAGCCGGTACGAGTAGCCGACCAGCAGCGTGCCGAGGATCACGCGCACCGAGCCCGGCACCGTCTGGCCGTTCTCCTTCGTGGGCAGCACGATGCTCTGGTCGTAGCCGAGGCTCACCGACGCCTTCTCGTTCAGCGCGAGGCCCATGCCGATGTTGAAGCCCCAGATGTCGCCGGGCTGCACGCTGCCGACGAAGTCCTTCTGCCCGTTGCGGATCGTGAGGCTGAGGTTGTCGCGGCCGAAGCTGTGCAGATAGCTGACGTTGCCGAAGAACACCACCGGGTCGGACGGGAAGAGCCACGTGAGGCCCGGCTGGATCGCGTAGAAGCCGGAGCCGGTGGGCTGTTCGAGCGGCAGGCCGGTGCCGGTGGTGTTGCCGACGCAGCGCGTGACGCAGTCGGTGACGACGTCGAACGGGCTCTTGCCGGTGGCGGTCTTGAAGCGGAGCCAGCCGATGTAATAGAACTTGTCGGGGCCGCCGGTGTTGAACTGGTAGCGCAGCGTCATTTCGACGTCGCCGAGCCCCTTGCCGTGGCTGTTGAACGCGTTGTCCTGGGCGGACCCGGTGAAGATTTCGCGGCTGACCGTGTCGTTCGTCGAGTACACGTAGGGGATGCGGACTTCGACTTCCATCCGGTTGGTGATCCCGTAGCGCGCCGCGACCGCGGCCGTCAGCGTGGTCGTCTTGACTTCCCGCACGTCGACCAGGCCGATCAGCAGCGCCGGGATGATCGTGTAGCCGACGAGGGCGACGCGGTTCGACGACGAATAGCCGAACTGGAACGACGGCTCGACGACGAACTTGTGCTTGGGCGTCAACACGCCGGGCTGATCGAAGATCGGCGCGACGGGCGGCGGCGCGGTGTCCGGCACGGGCGCCTGGCCGACCGGCTGGCTCGGCGCCGGGGTGGCCGCGGATTGCACGTTGCCGGGGCTGGGCTCAGGGCTGGGGGCGCCGGCTGTCATTGCGCCGCCGGTGCTTGCTGCGCCGGCGTCGGTTGGCGCCGTGCCGCCGGTGTCGCCGGGGCCCGCCCCACGTTTGGCCGCGAGTTCGCGATTGTCCAGCGCCCGGCTCAGGCGCGCGAGATTCGCCTCTTCATCGGCAAGCTTGCGCTTGAGCGCGTCCAGTTCCTTCAGGTGGTGGTCGACTTCCTGGCGCAGCGCGGAGATGTTCTCCTGCGTCGACTGGGCGTCGAGCGACTGCGCGTGCGCCTCGGCTTGAAAGAGCAGCACGCTGGCGTAGGTGATGGCACGGATGTGGCGAAATGGCATGCGCTTCACGGTGCGTCTCCATGATCAGGCTTGCAGATTCACCCCAATGTGCATCGACGGCGGGCCAAAGGATGTCTCTCCGGCGGCGTCGATGCGCGTGCGATCGAGCGCAATGAAACTTCGGCAGCGAGGCCGCGCGCCGACGCAGGATTGTCATGTGCACAACATCACCACAACGTCAGTTGCCGCCGCCCGAACCACGCAGCAGCAGACTTCACGAGGCTAGTTCAGGCAGACTTCGAAAGCCAATCAGACAAACCCTTGATCGCGTGCGGCGGCGACACGGGCGCACCTGTTTCGCGGGGCTTTCCGTCAAAACCGCATGCATGTTTCGCGCCTGTGCGACGCGGGGCGCGCGTTGTTTTTGTGTGTGCGCCTGTCGTTCATCGGCTGACAACCGACACGTCGACAAGCTTGCAGAGCAGGATCGCTGTCGCCGCCCGTTGCGTCGGTTTTCTGGCAGTATGTCGGCGCGCATGCATGCCGCACGGCCGGTTCGTGCCGGCATGCGCATACCATCGATCCCGACGCTACGTCGACCACCTTCGCCAGATGAACTCCAACCCGAATGTGCCGCCAGGCCGACCGCTCCCCCGGACCACCGACAAGCGCATGCCGGTCGAGGATCTGCCGTATCCGCTCGGCGGCCGCCACGCCGACGACCCCGCCGACGACAACCGTCTTTACGGGTTGCTGGGCGACCTGGCCGTGTTCGAGCACATCGGGCTGCGTCCGAACATTCGCGCTCGCACCATCAGCGAGTGGCAGAGCCTCGGCGGACGTCTCAATGGAGAAATGTTCGCGGGATTGAAGAAGGTGTTCGGCTTGATCACCGAAATCGAAGAGGGGCCGATGGGCTCGCCGGCGTCGATGACGAACGACGCCGAATTCAACGGATTCGCGTCGTGGCAATGGGTCGCGTCGACCGACGACGATGCGCACTTCTTCATGTTCCGTTCGCGCGACGCCGAGTGGGCGGGCTTCCGGTGGCGCGGCGAATGCTTCCGTTTTCGCCTGGCGTCCCTGCTGGGCTTCGTCCTCGAGACGGGGATGCCTGCACGCGGCTCCGGTTATTTCCAGGTGTCGGCCGTGTGCGTGTTGCGCGACGAGCCGGGGCCCAACGCGTGGTTTCGCAATGTCGAGGCCGCGCACTTCGACTTAAGCGACGCGTGGACGGCCGAGGTCGCATTCGAATTGCTCAGCGTGCTGACGCGCGTGGCGAATTTTCTGGGCAAGGCGTTGACGGCGAATCAGGTCGCCGATGCCTGAGCGTACGCCAACCACCGTACGCTCACCGTGGAGAACGCATGCTGACCGCAAAAACCATACTGGATGACTTCGACCGCCATGGCCTGATCTGCAGCGATTCGATGCAACAGACCTTGCTTGCGCGCCACCTGCCTTTTGTCCTTTCGCCGCGCGCGGCCGCCGCGTCAGTGCGCAACGGTTTCACGCTCGCCGGTTCGTGCGTCGGCCGTTTCCTCGCGAAGCGCATCCGCCAGGATCAGATCCGCGCCCTTTTCCGCGACCATCATCGTCGGCGCGTTGATGTTGCCCGACGTGATGTTCGGGAACACCGACGCATCGACGATCCGCAGCGCCTGCAGCCCGTGCACGCGCAGCGACGCATCGACCACCGACGTCGCCGCGTCCGGCCCCATCGCGCACGAGCCGCACAGGTGGTAGATCGAACCCGACTGCTCGCGGAAATACTGCAGCATCGCTTCGTCGGAATCGACCTGCGGCCCCGGCGAGATTTCCTCGACGGTCATCGACTTCAGCGCAGGTGCGCGCATCAGCGCACGGATCAGCTTGCTGCCCTGCACGGCTTCGTCGAGATCCTTCTGCGTGGTGAGCGCGTTGATGTGGATCTTCGCGGCATCTTCCGCGCGGTTCGACGCGATCTCGATCGTGCCGCGGCTCGTCGGCCGGCACGGGTTGAACGCGATCAGGAAGCCCGGGTAAGGCTCGGGCTTGATGCTCGCCCGGTCGCTCTTCGGAATCCGGTACGACAGCGGGTTGAAGTAGAGCTGGAGGTTCGGCTCCTGCGCCTCGTGCGTGCCGCGGAAGAAGCCGCCGGCCTGGTTCACGCTCATCGCGAGCGGCCCGCGCTTCGTCAGCAGGTAGCGCAGCCCGATCTTCATCTTGCCGAGCAGCGTGCCCATCTCGTCGTTCAGCGTCGGCCGGTTCGCCTTGAAGTAGAAGCTCACGCACAGGTGGTCCTGCAGGTTGCGGCCGACGGCCGGCAGCGCATGCACGAGCGGCACGCGCCGGCGCGCGAGCAGCGCCGGATCGCCGACGCCCGACAGCTGCAGCAGCTTCGGCGTATCGACCGCGCCGGCCGCGAGGATCACCTCGCGCGCGGCGACGAGCGTTTCGTCGCCGTGCTCGCCCGCGACGACCACGCCGGTCGCGCGCGTGCCGTCGAACGTCACGCGCCGCACGAGTGCGCCCGGGCGCAGCGTGAGGTTCGCGCGGCCCAGCGCGGGCCGCAGGTACGCGAAGCTGCTGGAGCAGCGTTCGCCGTTCTTCGTGTTCAGGTCGTAGATGCCTGCGCCTTCGAACTTCGCGCCGTTGAAGTCGTCGGTGCGCGGCAGGTTCAGTTCGCCGCAGCCCTTCAGGAACTCGTGGACGATCGGATGCACGTCGGCCTTCATCGACGTGATGTGGATCGGCCCCGTCGCGCCGTGGTGCTGCGGATCGGTCGCGCCGGCCGCGTGGGTTTCGAGCTTGCGGAAGTACGGCAGCACGTCGTCGTACGCCCAGCCCGGATTGCCGGCCGCCGCCCAGTCGTCATAGTCGCTGCGCTGGCCGCGCACGTAGACCATCGCGTTGATCGAGCCCGACCCGCCGACGACCTTGCCGCGCGGGCAGTACAGCTTGCGATCGGCGAGTTGCGCTTCGGGCTCGCTGTAGTACATCCAGTTGTAGCGGCGGTTGTAATAGGTCTTCGTGAAGCCGACCGGTACCTTGAACCAGAACGACGCGTCGCGTTCGCCCGCCTCGAGCAGCAGCACCGAGTGCCGGCCCGATTCGCTCAGGCGGTTCGCGAGGATGCAGCCGGCCGAGCCCGCGCCGACGATGATGTAGTCGTAGCTCATGTCTGTCCTTTGCGCTCAGCCCTTCGCGGGGGCGAGATCCTTCACGTCGACGGGGTGTTCGCCCATCTGCAGGTGCAGCCGTTCGCCCGTGTACGGCGTGTGGCGCCTCACGACGTCCATGTCGAGCTCGATGCCGAGGCCCGGCTCGTTCGACGGGACGATGTAGCCGTCCTCCCAGCGGATCGGCGTCTTCACGACTTCCGCATGGAAGCCGCCCCACGTCATGATGCTTTCCTGGATCAGGAAGTTCGGCGTGCAGGTCGCGAGCTGGATGCTCGCGGCGGCGCCCACCGGCCCGTTGTACAGGTGCGGTGCGATCTGCGCGTAGTGCACTTCGGCGAGCGTCGCGATCTTCTTCGCTTCGAGCAGGCCGCCCACGCGCGCGACGTTCAGCTGCAGGATCGACGCGCCGCCCGCCTGCAGCAGCTTGTGGAATTCGTACTTGGTGGTCAGGCGCTCGCCGGTCGCGATCGGGATCGACGTGTGCTTCGCGACTTGCGCGATCGCTTCTTCCTGGCCGGGGGGCACCGGCTCCTCGAACCACAGCGGGTCGTATTTCTCGAGCCGCTTCGCGAGCCGGATCGCCGACGACGGCACCATCTGCCCATGCGTGCCGAACAGCAGGTCGGCCTTGCTGCCGACGGCTTCGCGCACCTTGCGGCAGAACGTCTCGCAGCGGTCGAGCACTTCCAGCGACAGCTGGTGGCCCGAGTAGGCGGTGTACGGGCCGGCCGGGTCGAACTTGACGGCGGTGAAGCCGAGCTTCACGTTCTCGGCCGCGCATTCGGCCGCGAGGTCGGGATCGTCGTAGTCGTATTCGCCCCTGGCATTCTTCGGGTACAGGTACGTGTACGAGCGCAGCCGCTCGTGGATCTTCCCGCCGAGCAGTTCGTACACGGGCTTGCCGGCGGCCTTGCCGACGATGTCCCAGCACGCCATTTCAAGGCCGCTGACGACGCCCATCATCGTGAGATCCGGCCGCTGCGTGAAGCCACTCGAGTAGGCCTGGCGGAACAGCCGTTCGACGTGATGCGGGTCGCGGTTCAGCAGGTGGCGTTCGAACACGTCGTCGATGATCGGGGCCATCGCCTTCGGGCCGAACGTCGCCGAGTAGATCTCGCCGACGCCTTCGATGCCGTCGTCGGTTTTCAGCTTCACGAAGATCCAGTACATCCCGCCGACATGCGGCGGCGGCACGGCGACGATATGGGTTTCGAGCGAAACGATCTTCATGCGGACTCCTGGATGCGGTGAATGCGGGTGAGACGGTATTTGAGGAAGGCGGCCGCGGCCGCGCCGCAGAGCGCGATGGCCGCGATATAGCCGAAATAGAGCTGGTAGCCGTGCGCGCCCGGGAAGGTCTGCGTCACGTAGCCGTTGATCAGCGGCACGAACACGTCGGGCGAATAGCCGAGCACCGAGATCAGGCCGATCGCGAGGCCCGCGCAATGCGTCGGCACCTTGCAGTCGTCGAGCAGCGACCAGTACAGGCCGCGGATCGCGTAGGTGAGGATGCCGATGAACAGCACGAGCACGACGAGCATCGCCTGCGGGCTGTGCGCGGGCGCGGCGATCAGGCCGACGAGCGACAGCGCGGCGAGCAGCAGCGCCCAGAACAGCACCGACACCTTCGAGACGCGGTCGCCGAGGAAGCCGCCGCCGATGCCGCCGATCGGGCGCATCCACAGCTTGAGCGTCGTGATGAAGCCGGCCGCCGTCGCGCTGAGCCCGAAATTGCCTTCGTGCAGATAGGCCGAGAAGCTGTAGGTCGCCCAGAACACCTGGTAGCCGCAGAACACGATCGCGGCGACGAGCCACAGCTCGGGGATCGCCGCGAGCGTCTTCAGGTCGGTCAGCACGTTGCCTTTTCGGCGTTCGGTCACGGCCTTGCGCCCGCCGGCACCCGCCGGATCCTTCACCAGCGCGAGCAGCACGCCGAGCGCGATGCAGAAGAACGCGTACAGGTGCACGACGAGCCTGAAGCCGGCCGCATCGGTGCCGCCGTGCGCCTGCGTCACGTAGGCGAACAGCGTGATCGCGACCGTCGCGAGCAGCGCCTCGACGAGCCCGCGGCCGCCGTCGAGCAGCCCGAAGAAGCGGCCCTGTTCGTCGGGGCCCGCGATCGTGTTCACGCGCTTGATCACGGCGGCCCAGAACGTGAGGCCGGTGGTCAGCCCCCAGCCGCCGAAGATCAGCACGAGCGTGTCGAACGACGGCCCGGTCGCGTAGACGAGCCCGAGCGCGCCCGTCGCGAGCAGCGAGAAGCAGATCAGCCAGCGCGGCGACAGGCGGTCGGCGAGCCAGCCGCTCGGCAGGTAGCTGACGAGGAAGATCGTGCCGAGCGACGAGTACAGGTAGCCGAGCTGCACGTCGTCGATATGGAAGAACTGCAGCATCGTCGGCTGGTATACCTGCCGCAGATACAGCATCGGATAGATCGCGCCCGCGGCAATCACGAGCAGCAGCAGTTGCAGGTAGCGCTGCGTGCGCGAGTCGTGCGATGTGTGCGCATCGGTGCGCGAAGCGAGCGACGCGGCGGGCGTCGACGGTTGGGTCGGCATGATGTCTTCCTCCGGGAGATCGCCGCTGCGCGGACGTCTCCTCGTGTCTTGGTCTCGATGGAACGTGGCCGGTGCGCGGCGGGATCACGCCGCGCACCGGCAGGGAACGTCAGTACTTCATGACGACGAGACGCGTCTGCGTGAATTCGAGCATCCCGTGTTTGCCGTCGTCACCGCCGAGGCCCGAACGTTTCCAGCCGGCATGGAAGCCCTGGTACGGATCGGCCGGTGTGCGGTTCACGTACAGTTCGCCGGCTTCGATCGCGTTCGCGACGGTCATCGCGGTGCGGTAGTGCTCGGTGTAGAGCACCGACGACAGGCCGAACTGGTGGTCGTTCGCGTGCGCGATCGCTTCGTCGATCGTCGTGTAGCGCAGCACGGGCATGACCGGGCCGAAGGTCTCCTCCTGCACGATCTCCATGTCCTGCCGCACGCCGGTGAGCAGCGTGGCCGGGTAGAAGAAGCCGGGGCCGTCGGGGATCGCGCCGCCGGTTTCGAGCGTCGCGCCTGCCGCGATCGCGCGTTCGACCATGCCGTGGATGTGTGCGCGCGCCGATGCGCTGACGAGCGGGCCCATCCGCGTGGCATCTTCCGCACGGTTGCCGATGCGCACGGCCGCCATCTTCTCCTTCAGCAGCGCGACGAAACGGTCGTGCACGCTGTCGTGCACGTACACGCGCTCGATCGCCGTGCAGAGCTGGCCGCAATGGGTCGTCTTCGATGCGACGAGCGCGGCGGCCGCGCGTTCGAGGTCGGCGTCGGGCTCGATGATCGCGGGCGTCTTGCCGCCGAGCTCGAGCGACGGCTTCGCGATGTTCGCCTTGCAGTAGTCGAGCACCTTGCGGCCCGCGTTCACGCTGCCGGTCAGCGTGATCATGCCGACCGCCGGGTGCGTGCACAGCGCTTCGGCCGTCGCGTGGTCCATCGTCAGGACGTTGACGACGCCCGGCGGGAAGCCCGCATCGTCGGCCGCTTTCGCGATCTCGAACGCGGACACCGGTGTGTGGTTGCTCGGCCGCACGACCACGGTGTTGCCGGCGATCAGCGCGGGCGCGACCTTGCGCAGCAGCGTGTAGACGGGATAGTTGAACGGGATCAGGCACGCGACGACGCCGATCGGCTCGCGCTGCAGGAACAGGTTCTCGTCGGGCGTGTCGCTCGGGATGATCTCGCCCTCGATCCGGCGAGCCCACTCGGCGTGGTAGCGCGTGATCTGGCCCGCGTAGACGGCTTCGTTCGACGCGTCCTCGACGCTCTTGCCGGATTCCTGCGCGAGCGCCGCGCCGATCTCGGGGGCACGTGCGGCCAGGGCGTCGGCGAAGCGGTGCAGGTATGCGGCGCGCTCGGCGCTCGGCCGCTTGCGCCACGCCTTCTGCGCGGCGGCCGCGGCGTCGACGGCGGCGAGTGCGTCGGCCGGCGTCGCGGCGGGCACGCGCGCGAACGGCGCTTCGGTGGCGGGATTGTGGACGACGATGAACGCGTCGCTTTCCGGGGCGACGAAACGGCCGTTCACGTAATTGCGTTCGGTGCGCATGAAGTGACTCCTCCGATGAATGCGGGCGGATCGCTTCGGGTGGCGACACGCGCGGTACGGGACAGAGGCCATTCTGTTCATGCGTTTAGCGCACGACAAACGACTTATTTTCGGGGTGAGCGTGAGAAAAACGCATGTTGCTCGGCAGGTCGGGCGGATTCGCACGCCACGCAACGGGAGGGCGATGGCGGCGCGCGAGCGGGGGTGCCGCGGCCTGCAGGTATTTCCCGATGGGGCGGGGCCGGCGCGCGGCGCTCCGGCCACGCTGTCGTCCGCTCAGCGCAGCGGCGGCTGCGGAAGCGGCGACGACGGTTCGAGGTGGCGCTTCGCGAGCCACACTTCCTGCTGCAGCCAGTCGCGGAACTGGACGATGTGCGGCAGGTTCGTCTGTTCGGGCCGCGTGACGAACCAGTATGACTGATGGCCGTCGACGTGCACGTTGAGTACCTGCATCAGTTGCCCGGTCGCCAGTTCGCGCGCGACCATGTGGCGATCGGCGATCGTGATCCCGAGGCCGTCGATCGCCGCGCGGATCGCGTGGTCGAGCAGGTCGAATTCGTAGCCGCCGCGCGTGTCGACGTCGGCGATGCCGGCGGCCTTCAGCCAGTGCTGCCAGGTCAGGTAGCGCTGGTCGTCGGTGGCGAGCACGTGCAGCAGCGTGAAGCGGTTCAGGTCGATCGGCGCGCCGTCCTGTCGCAGCCGCGCATACAGCGCGGGTGCGCAGACGGCGATATGCTGCTCCTGCATCAGCAGTGCGTTGTCGAAGCCGTCCCATTCGCCGTCGCCGAACCGGATCGCGCAGTCGAGCACGCGCGATTCGCCGAGACTGTCGTGAATGCGGGTCGTGAGGCTCAGCTCGAATTCGGGATGCGCGTCGCGCAGCCGGCCGAGCCGCGGCATCAGCCAGCGCGCGGCGAAGGTGGGCGGCACGTTCGCGCGCAGGCGGTTCAGGTGGGTTTTTTCCTGCAGGCTGCGTACGGTCAGCTCGATCTTGTCGAACGATTGCTGCAGCGCGCGCAGCAGCACGCGGCCGGCCGCCGTCAGTTCGAGCTGGTGATGGCGCCGCTCGAGCAGGGTTTCGCCGAGCTGGCCCTCGAGCTGGCGAACCTGGCGGCTCACCGCGCTCTGCGTCACGTTGAGCAGTTCGGCCGCACGCGTGAAGCTGCCGGTGCGGCCGGCCATCTCGAAGGCTTTCAGCGCGTTCAGCGCCGGCATCTTGCGTCTCACGGGGCGGTGTCGTGTTCGGTGCGGGATGCTTATTGTAGGCGCGCGGCATGGGGAGGCGGCCGTTTGCTGTGTGACGGGGCGACGCGAGCGACTGGCGATATTGGCTGCAGGAGCGGGTGGCGAGGGAGAGGCGAGCGGCGGCACTCGTTTCGCACAGCCAGTGGGTTCGACGCCTTGTCGCGGTTCCCGCCGGCGTCACGACGTCGAACGTCAGGAGCGAGGCGCGATAGAGGTCTCAGAGAAGATGACAGAATCGGACGGGTAGACCTTCAGGCCGGGTTGTGGCGTGACGATGTCTTCAATCATGATCGGCGTTCGCACGGCAGCGGTTCGGCAGGGCGACACGAGCGAAGGCGATCGGCCGATGACGGCCGGGCGTTGTCGGGACGTGCCCAATACGAGTCGCGTGCCGTCCATCCGTTCGATCGGCGATGCCTGCATTCGCGCCGATCCGCCTGGAGGTCGATCGCTTGATAATAGTTGATAACCGAGCTACCCTACGCGCATTGAGTTCAATGCCGTCGGGAGGTCGACATGATCAGTGCGGAACTGGGCCAGCAACTGGAGGCTTACGTCGCGAAGCTGGTCGAATCGGGGCGCTACGGATCCAAGAGCGAAGTGCTGCGCGAAGGCGTGCGCCTGATCCAGGATCGCGAGGCGCAACTGAATGCGCTGGACGCGGTAATCGCGCGCAGCCTGGCCGATGCGGAAGCAGGACGCGGCGCCGAGGCGGCGGAAGTCTTCGACCGTCTCGAGGCAAAGTATCGGGCGCAGGCGGATCGGCAGGCCTGATCGTCCGCTTGTCGGACGTGGCGATTGCCGAACTCGAAGCGATTGCCGATTACATTGCACGCGACAACCCGCGTGCGCGCGACAACCCGCAACGCGCCGTGACGTTCGTGCGGGAGATTCGCGACAAGTGCATGAGTCTGGCCGCGATGCCGCTGGCGTTTCCGCTGGTGCCGCGCTTCGAGCGTCACGGCGTGCGGCACCGCGTGTACGGCAACTACCAGATCTTCTATCGGGTCGTCGGTGATCCGCCGGCGCGGATCGACATTCTTCACGTGCTGCATGGTGCGCGTGACTATGCGGCCGTTCTTTTCTGAATGAGTTCGAGGGTTACCCGATATCTGGCGTGCGAAAAGGGCTTCGCCGCATGGCGTCGTGCATGCGGCAGCTTTTCGCTTGGATGTCGCACCGCCCTGTCCGTCGTTGCCACCGCAAACAAAACTGCCGTTCAGTCGCTTGACCGAACGGCATGACGGCTGCGGCCTTCTCGTTGCCGCGACAAGTTACTGATCGGGATCCAGCCCGAAGTGCATGAGCGTTTCCCGGCGACAACGCGCCTCGGCGTCGGCCATCGATATGACGCGCAACTGGCTCCTTGAGCGATCGATGCGCCCCACGTCAAATACCTTTCTTTGCGGCGGTGATGCCGGCTTGCCGGCCGGTGCGAGCATGGCATGTGCTTGGCCGTGATGGTGGCGTTCGCTCGTGATGAGCTCGCCAATGAGCTGCTTGATTTCCGAGAGACGAATGGGCCGGTTTTCGCTCGCCGCGCGACCGCGCCGCGCTGCAGGCTGCGCGATCCGGAATCCGGAAATCGGGCGGTGCTTTTTGGTCATTCGTAAATTCCCTTTTCGATCAAGTACTGTTGCAGCGCCAGCACTGACTTGCCATGCGGCGAAACGTCGAATGTCACCCACCGATGCGATCCTGCGACCCACCAGGTTCCGGTGCTGCTTTGCGACCACCTATTGCAAAAGCGCTGATCCAGGCGATCCCCAACCTATCACAGGCTCTAACGATGCGCCACAGCATCGCCGCGCCGAGTCCCGCGATCGCGTTGTCGACGAGATCGATGGTTCCGAGTTCGAGTACGGACGTGTCCGGGGTGTGAAGCACGGATACGCGATTTTCGGATCGGATCAGTATCGGGTGGGTGACGGCGAATGTCAGTCTGTCAGCACTGTCGAGATAGGCTTGACTATCCGATTCGGCCGGTGCTCCGCACAACGAAACGAGCAGTCCGTCGGAAACGTCGCCGTACACCCCAAGCAACGACGGGATGTCCAGATCGTTTCGATTGACCGTCAGCCGATCGTCGAAGTACGTCGTCTCGTACGGCAGGACATGGCTGAGATCGACACATGGGGCGGGCATGGCAGTGGGTACGGAGCGGAAAGAATCCAGCGTATCACCGCTGTTCCGGCCGACCCATTCGGCCAAACGACCACCGCGAAGGCGGGGCGGCCGAGCCTGTCGGCCCGAACACGCCCGCCTTGCGTCGTCAATGCTCCGATGCCTCCCCGAGCGTCAGATGCTTCGCCCCGGTACCCATGCGATCGGCACGGGGCGCTCAGCCGCCTAGCCCGGCCATCAGCGTGTACTTGAGTTCCACGTATTCGTCGAGGCCGTACTTCGAGCCCTCGCGGCCGAGCCCCGATTGCTTGACGCCGCCGAACGGCGCGACTTCGGTCGAGATGATCCCGTCGTTGACGCCGACCATCCCGCTTTCCAGCGCGCCCGACACGCGCCACGCGCGGCCGAGGTCGCGCGTGTAGAAATACGCGGACAGCCCGAACGGCGTGTCGTTGGCCGCGGCGACGGCCTCTTCCTCGGTCGTGAAGCGGAAGCAGCCGGCGACGGGGCCGAAGGTTTCCTCCTCGGCGATCAGCATGTCGGCCGTCATGCCGGTCAGCACGGTCGGCTCGTAGAACGTGCCGCCGAGCACGTGACGCTTGCCGCCCGTCACGACGGTCGCGCCCTTCGCGGTCGCATCGGCCACGTGCCGCTCGACCTTGCCGAGCGCCGCCTCGTTGATCAGCGGCCCCTGGTCGACCTCACCCGCGAGCGCGTTGCCGACGCGCAGCGTGCGCACGGCGTCCGCGAGCTTGCGCGTGAATGCGTCGTACACGCCGTCCTGCACGAGAAAGCGGTTCACGCACACGCAGGTCTGGCCCGTGTTGCGGAACTTCGACGCGATCGCGCCCGCCACCGCCGCATCGAGATCGGCGTCGTCGAACACGATGAACGGCGCGTTGCCGCCGAGTTCGAGCGACAGCTTCTTCAGCGTGTCGGCCGACTGCTTCGCGAGCAGCTTGCCGACCCGCGTCGAGCCCGTGAACGACAGCTTGCGCACGACGGACGAACTCGTCAGCGTCTCGCCGATCGCGACCGCGTCGCCCGACACGACGTTGAACACGCCGGCCGGCACGCCCGCGCGCTCGGCGAGCACCGCCAGCGCGAACGCCGACAGCGGCGTTTCCTCCGACGGCTTCAGCACCATCGTGCAGCCGGCCGCGAGCGCGGGGCCGGCCTTGCGCGTGATCATCGCGAGCGGGAAATTCCACGGCGTGATCGCCGCGACGACGCCGACCGGCTCGCGCGTGACGACGATCTGCGCATCGGGCTTCGGGCTCGGGATTACGTCGCCGTACATGCGCTTCGCTTCTTCCGCGAACCATTCGAGAAAGCTCGCCGCGTAAGCGACTTCGCCGCGCGCTTCCGCCAGCGGCTTGCCTTGCTCGCGCGTCAGCAGCTCGGCGAGCGCGTCGCGATGTTCGAGCATCAGCT
This sequence comes from Burkholderia cepacia, assembly GCF_001718835.1. NCBI lineage: Bacteria > Pseudomonadati > Pseudomonadota > Betaproteobacteria > Burkholderiales > Burkholderiaceae > Burkholderia > Burkholderia cepacia. Next base: position 290,290 of record NZ_CP013444.1, read on the forward strand.
CGCCCCAGCGCTTCACGCGTGCGCCGCGCGCCTTCGCGGTCAGTGCGCGCCACGCGGGGAACGCGTGCGCGGCCGCGGCGATCGCGTACCGCGCGGTCTCGGCGCCGCCCGTCGCGACCTGCGCGATCGTTTCGCCCGTCGCCGGATTCCGCACCGCGTAGGTCGCGCTGTGCGGCTCGTGCCATTCACCACCGATGTAATGGCCGGTCCTCAAAAATTCGTTCATCGTCTTTCCTTCGTTCAGTCGGCCGCGAAACTGCCCTGCGCCGGCCGCGACGCGCGCGCGATGCGCTTGCCGGCCGTGTAGTCGTTGATCAGGTCGCACGGCGTGTAGTTGCGCTCCAGTTCGTGCAATTCCTCTTCGGTGAGCTGCGTTTCGAGCGCGCCGAGCGCACTGTCGAACTGCGCGACGGAATCCGCGCCGACCAGCATGCTCGCGACGCCGGGGCGGCTCAGCACCCACGCCTGCGCGATCTGCGCGGGCGGCACGCCGCGGCGCTTCGCGACCTTCGCGACCGATTCCGCGATCGCGAGCGATGCGGCATCGCCGTACATCTGCGCGGTGAAGAAGTCGGTCTGGTTGCGCGTCGATTGCGGCTCGCAGGTCAGCAGGCCGCGCGCGAGCGGGCTGAACACCGACACGCCGACGCCCTGGTCGATGCAGTACGGCACCATCTCGCGCTCTTCCTCGCGATACGCGAGGTTCAGCTGCAGCTGCATGTTGATCGGCTTGTCCCAGCCGTTTCGTTCGCAGGCCTGCATGATCTTCGCGAACTGCCACGTGTACATCGTCGATACGCCGATATAGCGCGCCTTGCCCGCGCGCACGATGTCGTGCAGCGCGCTCATCGTCTCCTCGACGGGCGTGTTCACGTCGAAGAAGTGCAGCATGAAGATGTCGACGTAATCCATCCCGAGCCGCTTCAGCGAAGCGTCGATGCCGTCGAGCACGTGCTTGCGCGAATGGCCGCCCGCGTTCGGGTAGCTGCCCATGTCGTAGCCGACCTTGGTCGTCACGACGAGCTCCTCGCGGCGCGCGTTGCGCTTCAGGATGCGGCCGACCACTTCCTCGCCGACACCCGTCGAATAGAAATCGGCAAGATCGATGAAGTTCACGCCGGCATCGAGCGCGCGGCGCACGATCGGCTCGCTCTGCGCTTCGTCGAAGATCCAGGGTTTCCATTCGGGGGTGCCCATGTTCATCGTGCCGAGACACAGGCGGGACACCTTCAGGCCGGACTGGCCGAGGCGGACGTATTCCATGCTTCCTCCAGGTGCGGCCTTGTACCGGCCGCTTGTCGTCGTCAGTTTTTCTTCGGGGTGTAGAACGGGTTCGACACGTCGCGCGCGGCGGCGAATACCGCGTCGCGATGCGGCAGCCCTTCCATCGCGGCGACGATCGCGTTGCGACACGCGCGATAGTTGTTCTCGAACACGGCATCGAGATCGTTGGTCTGCGGGTTCACCCAGTTCGCCGACACGACGACCCAGTCGTTCTCCGCCTCGGGCGGCAGCGTGCCGTTCTCGAGCGCTTCGGCCACGGCCTTCGCGATGCCGGCCTGCGACGCGCCCCACGTGGCGTTGCCGTGGAAATCGCCGGCGATCTGCGCCTTGTTGACGTACAGCGTGAGCGGCTTGGTCGGCACGCCCGGCTGCGCGATCACGACGAACGGCGCATGGCCGGCCGACGGCGTCGCGAGGGCCGTGGCGAACGCCTGGCCCGCGGGGCCGTTGCGCGGGCCGACCAGCACGTTGATGTGCGCGAGGTTGACGCCGGGGCCTTCGAAGCCTTCGCCGATGTAAAGCTGCCTGGGTTGGGATGCGGTCATTGCGGTGTCTCGTCGATAGAGGGTGGAGCGATGGCGGGCGGCCGCACGGCGGTCCGTGGATCGCGGGTTCCTGATCGGGGCTGCGTGCTCGTCGTCTCCGGGAAAGCCCTGATCCGGCCGCGCAAACGCCCGCCGGCTCCGGGTTTGTCATACCCGGGCAGGGGTTGGAGGGCCGGGCGCATCCGGACAACAATCGGCGTACTCCGAGCTCTATCTTTCGTCTTCCCTACTTTTTTAGAAAGCGAGTAATTCCGATGGCTGCCATTCAAAGGCCCGATTGGTCGAAGCTCAGTTCGCTCGATCCGGAACTGATCCGCGCATTCGTCGCCGTGGTCGAGAGCGGCGGCTTCACCGCGGCGGCCCGGCAACTGCATCGCACGCAGTCGACGATCAGCCTGCGCATCCGCACGCTCGAGGAGCGGCTCGACACGCACCTGTTCATGCGCAACAGCCGGCGGCTCGAACTGTCGCGCGACGGCGAGAATTTCCTGATCCATGCGCGCCGCATCATCCAGGTGCAGAACGACGCGATCCTCGCGCTGAAGCAGGCAAGCAGCGACCGCGGGGTCGTGCGCTTCGGGCTGCCGGAGGACTACGCGGAGCTGTGGCTGCCCGACCTGCTGAAGTCGTTCTATGCGATGCGGCCCGGCGCGCGCTTTCACGTGCATTGCCGCACGTCGCTCGAACTGCTCGAACGGCTGCAGGCCGGCGAGCTCGACGTCGCGCTCGTCGTGCGGCACGGGCCGAACGCGGGCGGGCGGCTGCTCGGCCGGCACGATGTCGTGTGGGCCGCGCACCGCGATTTCGTGCTCGGCCCGCGGGCGTCGGTGCCGCTCGCGCTGTTTCCGGAGACATGCTGCTACCGGCAACGCGGGCTGCAGGCGCTCGCGACGGCCGAGCGGCCGTATCACGTCGTCTATACGAGCCAGAGCCCGACCGGCATCAAGATCGCGGTGAACCACGGCGCGGCCGTGACGATGATCGACCGCTGCACGCTGCCCGAGAACTGGCGCGTGCTCGACGCGACGGAAGGGCTGCCGCCGCTGCCGGCGGCCGACCTCGAACTGCATCGCTCGCCGGGCATCTGCGATCCGCTGACCGACGATCTGGTGTCGCTGATCGAATCGATGGTCGACGAGCGGCGGCGCGCGTCGCTCGAAGCGTTCGCGTAGCGGCGGGCGGTGCGCACCGCCGGCCTGAGCGCCGCGCCGGCGCCTATGCGTCGCCGGTCTGCCCGGTCTGACGCTGCAGGTCTTCCATCAGCTGTTCCGCGAGAAAGTCGCACGGCGGCCGCTTCGATTTCGTGCTGCGCGCGAGGATCAGTTCGAGCGGCGGCAGGTCGGGCAGCCCGTGCGCGCGGCCGAGCATCGACAGTTGCGCGGGAATCGCGCAACGCGCGAGCGGCGCGACCGCGAGGCCGGCCTCGACCATGCTGAGCAGCCCGAGCAGGCTCGGGCTTTCATAGGAGGTACGGTACGGCACCTTCGCGCGTTCGAGGCTGCGGATCGCGTTCTCGCGCGCGACGCTGCCCGGCATGAACACCGCGATCGGCAGCGGCCGCTCCTCCCACACGCGCGGCCCGTTCGTCATCGCGGCCCACGCCATCGGCTCGTGGCGGATGAAGTCGCCGGACAGCCCCTTGATGCGCGTGCCGCAGACGAGATCGACGGTGCCTTCCTTGATCAGCGGCGCGAGCGCGCTGCTCGGCAGCCCCATCACCTGGATCTCGACCTTCGGGTAGGTCGCCGAGAATTTCTTCAGCACCGACGGCAGCAGCGACGACGCATAGTCGTCGGGTACGCCGATCACGACCTTGCCGGTCACCTCCGGCCGCACCACGGCCGCCCACGCCTCGTCGCGCAGCGCCAGCATTCGTCTGGCGAATCCCAGCAGCACCTCGCCTTCGCGCGTCAGCACGATGCTGCGCGGCTTGCGCACGAACAGCGGCCGCCCGATCGCGTCTTCCAGGCTCTTGATCTGCATGCTCACGGCCGACTGCGAGCGGTTCACGGCCTCGGCGGCGCGGGTCATGTTGCCGGTTTCCGCGACGGCGACGACGGTGGCCAGCACGTCGTGATCGAGCATCTTCATGGGTATCAGGAAAACTGAACGTAACGATCAGCATTATGCGTTTTTATTGTCGTTACGTGCGTGCGATAGTGCGATCACGCAAGCGATTCCGCTGCGGCCGCCGGTGCGTCGGGCCATGCCAGGCCACGATTGCCGGCATGCCGAACCCGCGCAGTTGAACGAGGAAAACCCGGTGTATCGATGATCGACCATCCGTTGCGCGCCGCACTGGCCGCGGAATTGCATGCCCGGCCGTTCCTGCGGCTCGCCGAAGCCGTGTCGCTCACGCATTACGCGATCTATTCGGATGGCGAACCGGCGATTCACGAAACGCTGCTGCACGCGCTGTGCCGCGATACCGGCATCGCCGCGCCGCACGAAGGCGCGACGCATTACGCGGTGCAGTCGCCGAGCGGCTGGCACCTGAAGTGGGAGCGCCATACCGAATTCTCGACCTTCACGTTCGTCGCGCCGCGTCGCGACACCGGTTATTTCGACGATCTCGCGATCGAGGGCATTCCGGCCGCGTGGTTCGCGCGGCTTGCCGGCATCCGCTTCGTCGCGGTGCGCATGGAGCTGCTGACGGGCGACGCCGCGCGGCTCGTGTGCGGCGACCTGCGCCGCTGGATCGACGGGCCGATGATGGTCGGCGGCAACGTGCTCGGCGGCGGCAAGGTGTTCTGCGACTGGCATGTGCGCGACGACGGCTTCATGCGTTTTCTCGTCGTCGACGAGGATTTCCGCGAAGAGCAGGGCGGCAGGCTGCTGCAGCGCCTGCATGAAATCGAGACGTACCGGATGATGGCCCTGCTGGCGCTGCCCGTCGCGCGCCGGATGAGCCGCGAACTCGACGAGATCCACGCGGCGCTGCACGCATTGATGCAGCGGATGGACGCGAGCGGCGCCGACGGCGACGACACCGCACTGCTCGTCAAGCTCACGCACCTGGCGGTACGGGTCGAGTCGCTGTCGGGATCGGGCGCGCGCTTCAGCGCGTCGCGGGCGTACGAAAAGCTCGTGCTGGCGCGCATCCACGAGTTGCGCGAGGAACGCATCGAAGGGATGCCGACGATCGCCGAATTCATGGAACGGCGCTTTGCGCCGGCGATGGAAACCTGTCGCAGCGTATGGGCGCGCCACGAACAGATCGCCGCGCGGATCGCGCGGGCGGTCGACCTGCTGCGCACGCGCGTGAATCTCGCGCAGGAAAAGGACGTGACGCGCCTGCTGGCGGGCATGGAGCGCACCGCGCGCAACCAGCTGCATCTGCAGCACGCGGTGGAGGGGCTGTCGGTGGCCGCCATTTCGTACTACGTGCTGTCGCTCGCGACGGCAGCGTTCAAGGCGCTGCACGTGATGAACCTGCCGGTCGATCCCGAACTGGCGGAAGGCCTGCTGATCGCGCCGGTCGTGTTCGCGGTGATTCACGTCACGCGGCGCACGCGCGCGCAGCTGGCGCATGCGGATGCCGGCCGCGACGGCGAGCCGGCGCGACCAGCGAAAATGAAGCAAGTGGTTTAGAACATCAACGAAAACTTAAGGAGTGGAGATGACTTTTTCGCAAATGCAACCCGGGTTCTTCTCGAGCATCGACGATTTTGCCGAGCCCGTGTGGGACGACGCAGGCAATGCGGACAACGGGGACGACGCGCGCGCGACGTCGTATCAGGCCGTGCTGCAGGAGCCGATGACGTCGCTCGTCGGCGGCACGACCGATCGACCGGACGTTGCGACGGCCGCGATCCTCGGCTACAACTGACCTGCATCGCCGGCGCGGCAAGCGGACGACCCGGGGCGGTGCAAATCGGGCAGAATGGCGCGGCAGTTTCCGAGGGGGCCGGATCAACCGGCCCGACATTCTTTCGCCGATAAATACATTGACATGACCGCTCCATCAGACGTTGCAATCCAGTTGGCCGCTGTCGGACAGCCGACGGCCCGAGACCTGATCAGCCGCAAGCTCAACGAATACAACGACGCGATTACCGGCCAGCCCGACAACACGGCGCTCGACGTGTACGTGACCGACCCGAAGACGGGGGAGACCCTCGGCGGGCTGGTCGGCCGGACCTCGCTGGGGCTGTTCTTCATCGACCTGTTGTACCTGCCCGAATCCCTGCGCAAGGACGGCCTCGGCAGCAAGCTGCTGCATGCGGCGGAAGCCGAGGCGAAGCAGCGCGGCTGCGCGCGCGCGGTGCTCTACACGATCACGTTCCAGGCGCCCGCGTTCTACGAGAAGCACGGCTACCGCGCATTCGGCGAAGTGCCGTGCCAGCCGGCCGGGGCCGCGCGCGTGTTCATGGTCAAGGAACTCTGAGCGTCGACGGCCGAGCGGGATCGCAGCGTCCGGTCGGCCCGTCGCATCCTTGCGGGAAGCGCCGGCGCGCCGCGTCAGCCGGGCGTCGCTTCCCGCACGCTGATCCAGCCCGACACGACGCCCGCACGCGGATTGCGGTACTGCACCTTCAGCCAGCGATTGTCGGCGCTGACATCGATCATTTCCAGCGTGTCGCCCGCGACGACATAGCGGCGCGTGGGCGCATCGGTCATCGCATCGTGCAGCGGCAGCCGCGCCACCCGCACCTTGAACGCGACGGTGCCGCCGCCATAGGCGTCGGGGCGGCGCGCGATCCGGCGGCCGCGCGCGTCGTAGGTCGTGAGCATCGACGCGGGCCCCACGTCGGGCGCATCGTCGAGCAGCGCGCTCACGTCGTCCGGCATCGCCTCGCTGGCCTGATGGAGATACAGCCGGCCGTCGCCGTCGTAGCGATAGGCGTCGGTGTACCAGAGCGGACCGCTGCGACAGGAGCTGTACAGCGTACGCTCCATCGGCTTCGGGACGACGTCGGTCAGTTCGCCGCACTGGCCGTGCGGCCGGTCGCCGGCCGGCATGCGCAGCGGCTCGAAACGCCGGCGGGCCGCGTCGTACAGGTAGATCCGGTAGCTGAAGTTGACCATGCCGCTCGGCGCGGTGACCGCAAGGTCCTGATGGCCGTCGAAGTTGTAGTCGGCAGTGTCGAAATCGTAGCGTCCTTCTTCGCCGGTGACGCCGATGTCCAGCGTCTGCGTGTTGCCGCGCGGCAGGAAGCGGACGGTGAAATGCTTGCCGTCGGCGTGCTCGATGCGCGCGGTCACGTCGCGGTCGACCTTGAACGTCAGCAGCGGCTCGGCGGCATGCGCGGCGGCGGGCAGCGTGCAACAGGCGAAGCTGGCCGCGGCGAGGCGCAGGGACAGTCGGGGCGGAACGGGGCGCTTCATCTGTTGCTCCGAGAAGTACGAGCGGGTCGGGAGTCGCGCGTCGGTGCAGCATGTGCTGGCGGCGGACTAGGTTTCGTTTCGTGCTCGCCCGATGGACGACCTTCCAGATAACGGCTCGGCGTATCGCCCAGGATGCGGCGAAACGCCGACGTGAACGCGCTGGCGCTCGCGTACCCGAGATCGAGCGCAACGCGCGTGACCGGCTGCCCGTCGCTCAGGCGCGAGACCGCCGCGAGCAGGCAGACCTGCTGCCGCCATGCGGCGAAGCTCACGCCGGTCTGCGCGCGGAAGCGCCGCGTGAAGGTGCGCCTGCTCATCCCGGCGTCGGCCGCCACGGTGTCGAGATCGATCGCGATCGACGGCGCTTCGAACAGTTGCCGGCACACGCTTGCCAGCCGCGGATCGTCCGGCAACGGCGCATGCAGCGACAGGCGCGGCATCGTCGCGATTTCCGCGACCAGCAGCGCCATCAGCTTGCCCGCGCGTCCGTCGACGTCGTACAGAGCCGGCAGGTCGATCGCATCGTCGATCAGTTGCCGCAGCAACGGCGACACGCCGTACACGCAGCAATGGTCGGGCAGCCCCGCCGCATGCGCCGCGTCGCCCGACACGAAGGTATTGAGCATCGTGACCGGGCCGCTCATCGTCATTTCATGCTCGACGCCGGCCGGGACCCAGCACGCCCGCTGCGGCGGCACGAGCCAGCGGCCCTGCGGGGTGGCGATGCTGATTGCGCCGCGCGAAGCAAACGCGAACTGCCCGCGTCGATGCGCGTGCGGCGGAAACGTCAGGCCGGCCGGATAGTCGTTCACGGTCACCACCACGCTGCGCGGGATGTTCTCGTAAGGGTCGAGCAGGGTATTTCGCATGGCCCGGATTCTATAGCGAATGGCCCGGCGTCGAAGGCGGGCCATGGTCGACCGGCCTACGATCCGTTTCATGCGTGGCGCGACGGCGCAGTCGAACAAGTCGCCGGACGCCTGATCGTGATTCTTCCGGAGTCGATATGCCCAAACCCTTTCATCGCGTGGGACATGGCCCGCACGCTGTTCTCGTGCTGCACGGCTGGTTCGGTGACGCGCGCTCGTTCGAGCCGATCGAAGCATGGCTCTCACAGGACAAGTTCTCCTACGTATTCGTCGATTATCGAGGCTACGGCGAAAGGCGCGACACGCGCGGCGCCTACACGATCGACGAGATCGCCGCCGACGCGCTTGCGCTCGCGGATGCGCTCGGCTTTCGCACGTTCAGCCTCGTCGGTCATTCGATGGGCGGCATGGCGATCGAGAAGATCGCCGCATGCGCGCCCGAGCGCGTGCGTGCGCTGGTGCCGGTCGCGCCTGTTCCGTGCGGCGGCATCGCGTTCGATGCCGCAAGGCGCGCGCTGTTCGAAGGCGCCGCCGGGCATCCGGGCAACCGGCGGGCCATCATCGATCGCAGCACCGGCGGCCGGCTGCCGTCGTCGTGGGTCGAATGGAAAGCGGCGTATTCGGCATCGCATTCGTCGCCGGAAGCGTTCGCCGCCTACTTTCACGCATGGGCCGATACGGACTTCAGCGACGAGATCGCCGGGCGGCACCCGGTGAAGGTGCTGGTAGGCGAGCATGATCCGACGTTCAACGCGGCGCTGATGGCCAGGACCTATCTGCGGCGGTATCCTCTTGCCACGGTCGACGTACTGGCGAACGCCGGCCACTATCCGATGAACGAAACCCCGCTCGCGCTGGTGGCGGCGATCGAGTCGTTTCTACTCGCGGTGGACGGGGCCCCGGACGTTTCGACATGCCCGCTTGACTCGCGCCGGTTCCCGACCAAATTCAATCGATAACTCGCGAGTGATGAATCCGGCACGCCGAACGAACATGACGTGTACTTTGGAACGCTTGCCGAAGGAGAAACGCAAATGACGAAAAGCGAGTCGCAGCACGAGAACGTCCAGTCGCCTTCGCAACTGATCGACGCGAGAATCGAGGAACTGGGCGACTGGCGCGGCGAAATGCTCGGCCGGCTCCGGGCGCTCGTCAAGGAGGCCGATCCCGACGTCGTCGAGGAGTGGAAGTGGCGCGGGGTGCCGGTGTGGTCGGATGCGGGCATCCTCTGCACCGGCGAGACCTACAAGAGCGTCGTGAAGATGACCTTCGCGAAAGGGGCGGCGCTGCCGGACCCCGCCGGCCTGTTCAATGCCAGTCTCGAAGGGAACACGCGGCGCGCGATCGATTTCCACGAAGGCGAAACGATCAACGAACGCGCGTTGAAGACGCTCGTGCGCGATGCGGTGGCGCTGAACCGGTCGAAGGCCAGGCGCTGAGCCGCATCGTCCCGGCCGCACGCGCGGTCAGAAGCGGTAGTTGACCGACGCGAGCGTATTGAGCTCGGTCCTGCGCTCGGTGATCGGGCTCGACGCGGCATGGTGCTGCAAGCGCCCGAGCGTCACCGCGACCGAGCCGACCCAGTGCTTCGAGAAGTCGTAGCTGACGTAGCCGTTCAGATGCACGTCGCGGATGCCCGCGCCGGTGTTGTAGGCGGGCAGCCCCGACGCGGCGCTCTGCTGGTTCGACACGCCGAAGAACGTGCGCGTATGGACGGCGTCCGCCCACGTGAAGCCGGGCCCGGCGGAGAACAGCCAGCCGCCTGCGGGCAGCGACGCGTAGAGATCGGTGAGCACGGTCTTGCCCTGATGGTGTCCGGCGATGTCCTGATACATCGCGACGGAGCCCGTGAACATCCAGACCGTGTAATCGGCGAAGAGCTTCAGCTTCGGGCCGGCGTTCACGTTGCCGAGCCCGTGCAGGCGCGGATCGTCGCTCTCGTGGCGCGACACGAAATCGAGCGTGAGGGCTGCGCCGACGTGATAGTCGTCGCCGCGCAGCACGTTCACGCCCAGCACGTCGGGGCCTTGCGAGAAGATGCGGTCGTCGTAGGAAATGTCGAGCGCGGGATAGGGGAACGCGCGCAGGTCCCGCGAGCCCGGGTATCGCGGCGAGACGAACAGGCCCGGCCCGAACGCGATCTTCCATTTGCCGGCGGGCTGGACGGCCGCGTCGGCAGCGGTTGCGGCGGATGCGGCGTCGGCGGCCGATGCGTCGAGCGCGCAGACGGTCAGCGACAATCCCGCCGCCAGCAGCGCGGCCCGCTTTGCGGTGAGGAACGCAGGAAGCTTCATCACGACGTCCGCCCGTTGCCCAGTGTCGCCAGCTGCCGCAGGCGGCGCGCCAGCGCCTTCGAGACGACCGGCTTGGCGCCGGCGTCGCCCGTGCGGCTTGCCATTTCGCTTTCGCGCAGGAACAGCGCGGTTTCCCGCGCGACGATTTCGCGTTCGTTGTCGGAAGTGATCATGTGATACGAGTCGTCGAGCCAGATGGTTCGCAGGAAGCCGGCCCCGATCGACGAAGCGATGAAGCGCGCATTGCGCGGGCTCGACGTTTCATCGTCGATGGCATGGATGATCAGGCAGTCGTTGCGGATCGCGCGCACCTTCGGGCGCACGCAAGCCGCGAGCCGGCTGGCCTCGTGCAGGGCGGGGAGCGAGATCGTCGACGGACCGATTTCGCTGAAGTCGTCGCGGCTCATCGCGCGCGCGATCTTCGCGCGCAGCGCCTCGTTGCGCAGGCCGTAGGGCGCCGATTCGCGATACCGGTAGCGGTGGCGCATCGGCGAGTAATACGCCCAGTTCAGCAGGAAGCGATACCACGGAATCGCCCAGCCGTCGTACGCGAGGGTGAGCGACAGCAGCGCAACGGCCTGCGCCTGTGGACGGCGATGCGCGAGCGCGAGCGCAAGCGTCGCGCCGATCGACAGCCCGCAGATCGACACGCGTTCGTAGCGTGCGGCGAGCGCGTCGTATTCGCGCGTCGCGGCGTCGAGCCATTGCTCCATCGCCTGTTCCGGCGTGCCGGCGCTGTAGCCGTCCAGCACCGGCGCGCACGTCGTGAAGCCCTCGTCGTTCAGGAAGCGCGCGAGATAGCGGAATTCCAGCGGCGAGCTGGACAGCCCGTGCAGCATCAGCACGGCGTGGCCGTCGCCTTCGTTGAACACCGTTCTGGCGGAGATTGACATGTGTAAACAGACCCTGGCGTCAGTCGTCGATGCGCAGCACGAGGAAATCGCCCGCGTGCGTCGTGAAGCGTTCGCAGACGCAGTCGGCGAAGCGCCTGGCGCCGTCGCCCGCCGCGTCGCCCGCCGCGCGCGTGGCGGGCGTGCCGGACCGGCGCAGCCGCACGCGGTGCCGGCCGGCCGAGAGGGTCTTCGACAGGCGGCGGAGATCGTCCGGGTCGACGTCGTCGAAGCGGGGGCCGGGCGCGATTTCCGCCGGCGGTGGCAGCGCGGCATGGGCGCCGCTCGCCGGGCCGCTCGTGCCGCCGCTCCATGCGGGGTTGTGTTCGAGCGCCTGCATCAGCACGAAGGTCCGGTGGTACTGCGACAGGTGATGCAGCAGCCGGTGCGTTTCATCGATCGCGCGGCGCGCGAGCAAGCGCTCGTTGTCGTGGCGCAGCAGCATCTCGTAGCGCGACTGCGCGACGGACGCGATCAGTTCCGCGCGGAATTGCGCGCGCCTCAGGCGCTCGATCAGCGTAATCAGCACGAGCGCGACCAGCGGGTACGAGACGACGAACAGGATGTCGGAGCGATCGATGACGTCGAACACGCCATAAGGCGGCACGAACAGGTAGTCGGCGATGCACAGGCCGGCCAGCATCACGGTCAGCGCGGGCGCGAGGCCGAAGTAGTACTCGATCAGCACGGCGGCGATGCTGAAAGCGGTGCCCGGCATGACGGGACCGAGCAGCGGGTGCAACAGGAGGCGCGCACCGCTCGCCAGGCCCAGCGCGGCGAGTGCGGCAACCCATCGCCGTGGCCCGCGTGGCGCCCAGCGGCGGGCGTTCTGGATCTGCATGAGTCTGGAGTTCGCCGGCGGACCGGGCGTGATTTATCTGGGGCCGAAAACGGCCGGCGTAGCGAGGCGTGCGCGCGAGTCATGAGCGACCCACGGCACGAGTGGGCCGAACGATAGCACATGTAATTTCTCGTAGTAATTGGCGGCGCCGGGTTTCGGCGCGGCGATCGACGAAGGAATGGCGCGGGGCCCGCTGCCGTCGGGCCGAGCCGGTCGCGAAGGCTTTCCGGCGACCCGGGGCATCCGCCATGCGGCGGTCCGTCCGATCGGATCGGAAACATTACATCCATCCATCCTTCGCTTACCAAAAACTGTCACCAAGCACCGCTAAGCTTTCGCCACCCTCACAACCGGACCCTCCGTCATGCGTGCTCCGATTCCCGTGTCTGCCCTCCTGTTGCTCCTGCCCGCCCTTGCCGCCGCGCCGGCGCTCGCGGCCACCGCCGCGCCCGTCAGCGCGAACTGCGGCGGCAGCACGACGCCGATCGCCGATATCCAGGGGCCGGGCGCGCCGTCGCCGCTCGCCGGCCAGAACGTGTCGATCGAAGCGGTCGTCACTGCCGATTTCGGCGGCGCGGACGGCTTCGGCGGCTTCTTCGTCCAGCAGGCCGATGCGCAGCGCCGCAACCAGCCTGGCGTGTCCGAGGGCCTGTTCGTCTATGCGCCGAAAGTGCGGGCGAAGGCGGGCGATCTCGTGCACGTGACGGGCAAGGTCGAGGAGAAGTACGGGCAGACGCAGCTCACGCAGTCGGGCGCGATCGCGGTGTGCGCGAACGGCCAGACCGTCACGCCCGCGACGCTCACGCTGCCGGTCGACAGCCCGAACGCGTTCGCCGCATACGAAGGGATGCGGGTGCGCCTGCCGCAGACGCTGAACGTCACCGACAACTACGAACTCGGCCGCTACGGCAGCGTGCTGCTCAGCAACGGCCGCCTGCGCACGCCGACGAGCGTCGTGCCGCCCGCGCAGGCACAGGCGCAGATCGATGCGAACGCACGCAACCGTCTCGTCCTCGACGACGGCTCGAACAAGCAGAACCCCGCGACCGTGCCGTATCCGGCGCCGGGCCTGTCGGCCGCGAACACGCTGCGTGCGGGTTACACGGTGCGCGACGTCGAAGGCGTGCTCGAAGTGCGTTACGGTGCATGGCGCGTGCAGCCGCTGCCCGGCGCGGCCGTGCCGGCATTCGACGCGCGCACGAACCCGCGCACCAACGCACCCGCGCGCGATCCGAAATCGAACCTGCGCGTCGCGTCGTTCAACGTCCTCAACTACTTCAACGGCAACGGGCTCGGAGGCGGCTTCGACGATCCGAACAACCGCGGCGCGAAAACCTTCCAGGAATTCCAGCGCCAGGAGGCGAAGATCGTCAGCGCGCTGAAGGCGATCGACGCCGACGTGATCGGCCTGATGGAAATCCAGAACAACGGCTACGGCGAACTGAGCGCGGTGCGCCAGCTCGCGGCGAAGCTCGGCAACCACTGGCGCGTGGTCGATCCGGGCGTGTCGCGCCTCGGCGGCGACGCGATCGCGGTCGCGATGATCTACGACAGCCGCAAGGTCGAACCGGTCGGCCGCGCGGCCACGCTCGCGATCGACGACAAGAACCGCCAGCCGCTCGCGCAGTCGTTCCGGCTGGTCGGCGGCAACAAGCAGTCGCTGACGGTCGCGGTCAACCACCTGAAGTCGAAGAACTGCCCGGACGCCACGAACGACGATCTCGACCAGGGTGACGGCCAGGGCTGCTGGAACCCGACGCGCACGCGCGCGGCGGCGAAGGTGGCCGACTGGCTCGCCGGCAATCCGACGGGCGTCGCGGGCCAGGGCGTGCTGCTGATCGGCGACTTCAACAGCTACACGTACGAAGACCCGATCCGCACGCTCGAATCGCGCGGCTACCGCAACCTCGTCGCGCGCTGGATCGGCGCGAACGCGTACAGCTACGTGTACAACGGCGAAGCCGGCTATCTCGATCACGCGCTCGCGACGCTGCCGCTCGCGTCGCATGTGAAGGCCGTGCACGAATGGCACATCAACGCGGACGAGCCGCTCGCGCTGCAGTACACGCTCGCCTACAAGAGCGCCGAGCAGCAACGGACCTGGTACGCGCCGGATGCGTATCGTTCGTCGGATCACGACCCGGTGCTGATCGATATCGCGCTGCCGGGCGGCCGCTGATCGCCGGCCGGGGGGCTTCGCCGCGCGGCATGCACGCCATGCCGCGCGGCGTGGCGAGTGAAGAACGGTTCAGGCCGTGGCCGGAACGGGAAAGCGCAGGATGAAGGTCGTGCCGGCGTCGTCGCTCACCGCCTCGACCTTGCCGCGATGCAGCTCCATGATCGATTTCACGATCGCGAGCCCGAGGCCCGCATTTCTGGACGATCCGTGCCGCGACGAATCGATGCGGTAGAAGCGCTCGAAGATGCGGTCGATGTGCTCCGGCGCGATCGGGCGTCCGCGATTCGTCACCTTGACGACGGAAAACCCCGCGGACGATAGCGCGGCCAGTTCGATCGTCGAGCCGGCCAGCGCATGTTCGAGCGCGTTCGACGCGAGATTGCTGACGGCGCGGCGAAACAACGAGGGATCTGCCGCCACCCGCGCGTCGCCTTCGACCACGATGCTGATGTCCTTTTCGTCGGCGATGCCCTGGAAGTACGACGCCAGCCGGCCCAGCTCGTTCGCCGCGTCGAGGTCCGACAGCTTAAGGTGCTGTTGCGCGTTGTCGGTGCGCGCGAGAAACAGCATGTTCTCGATCATCCGCTGCAGCCGTTCGCATTCCTCGATGTTCGAATCGATCAGCGCTTCGTATTCCTCGGTCGTGCGCGCGCGCGACAGCGTGACCTGCGACGAACTGATCACGTTGGCGAGCGGCGTGCGCATGTCGTGCGCGAGATCGGACGAGAACTGGGAGAGCCGCACGAACGCGCGTTCGAGGCGGTCGAGCATGCGATTCACGGAGACGGCGAGTTCACGCAGCTCGACCGGGCCGCCGCGCGCGTCGAGCCGCGCGTTCAGGTTGTGCGCCTCGATGCGTGACGTCTGCCGGCCGAGGCTCTTGACCGGGCGCAGCCCGCGGCGCGCAACCGCATAGCCGAGCGCGCCGACGAGGATCGCGCCGACGGCAACCGCGAGCCAGATGTCGACGCGATAGCTTTCGAGCAGCGACTGGCGATCGGCCGCCGTGCGTGCCAGCGCGACCTGGATCGCATCGCCGGACGGCAGCGTCGCTTCGGCGACGATGCAGCGGGACGGCCCGATGCCGTCGGGCGAGCAGCTAAACGGCCGGCGGCCCGGATGCCGGCCGGTGACGAGCGCGTCGAGCTTCACGTCCGGCTTGTCGGTGTGCTCGACCAGCAGCGTGTTGCGGCTGTCGTAGATGCCGAGATAGACGCCCGGATGCGACAGCAGCACTTCGTGAACGATGGCCGGGTTCGTGCGGACGGCCTCGGTCGAGCCGCTCGCATGCGCAAGCTGCAGGAACTGGTTGAGCTTGCCGGAGATCTCGATGTCGTCGCGCCGCGTCAGCTCGGCGGACAGCGAGCGATACAGGTACGCGCCGGTCAGCGCGAACACGAGCGCGGCGACGACGGCGAACGCCAGCGTCAGGCGCCGGAGCAGCGAGTACGGTGCGGGGCCGTCGGTCACGAACGATCCTCGAGCACGTAGCCCATTCCGCGGATCGTGTGGATCAGCTTCTTCTCGTAGGCGTTGTCGATTTTCGCGCGCAGGCGCTTGATCGCCGCATCGACGACGTTCGTGTCGCTGTCGAAATTCATGTCCCAGATCTGCGACGTGATGAAGGTGCGCGTCAGCACTTCGCCTTCGCGTTCCGCGAGCAGTTGCAGCAGCGCGAATTCCTGCGCGGTCAGGTCGATGCGGGTGTCGGCGCGCTTCACGCGCCGCCTGATGAGGTCGACTTCGAGATCGGCGACATGCAGGATGTCGCGCACGTTGCGCGGCGCGCGCCGCAGCAGCGAGCGGATACGCGCGAGAAACTCGGCATACGCGAACGGCTTGAGCAGGTAGTCGTCCGCGCCCAATTCAAGGCCGGTCACCTTGTCCTCGATCGCCTCGCGCGCCGTGAGCAGCAGCACCGGCGTCTGCTTCTGCGCGCGCAGGCGCCGGAGCACCTCGAAGCCATCCATTTCCGGCAGCATCACGTCGAGCACGATCAGGTCGAAGCTTTCGTGCAGCGCAAGGAACAGCCCGTCCTTGCCGGTTTCCGCGACGTCGACCGTGTAACTCGCCTCCATCAACCCTTTCCGGAGGTACGACGCCATCTTGGGTTCGTCTTCGACTATCAGTATCCGCATTGCTGAGTGGGTCGTGCTGTCTGTAGTGAGGCGGGTCGGTCCAGGGTCCGAGCTTGGGGCGGCGCGGACGCGCCGGGCATGACGGCTGGATGACAATTTTTTCATGAAGCGCCGGCCGTCGACGGTCCGGACAACGCGCCTGCATGACATTTCGGTCATTTTATGGCCATGCCGGCGTCATGCGCGCGGCGCTAAGCTGCGGCCCACGTTCTGTCCTGACACACTCGATTGCCGCTTCCATGTCGTACTGGCGCACATTCTTCATCGTCGTCTTGCTGGCGCTGAGCCTTCCGGTTCAGTCGTTTGCGGCCGTCTCGACGCAATGCGCCGCCGCGCAGGACGATGCGCCCCGGTACCTGCAACAGGCCGCGCCAGCATACCACCGCGACATGCAACGCATGGCGCGTGCGGACGGCGCGCATCACCCTCGACATCACGACGGCGCGCACCACGCGCATGCGTGTTCGACCTGTGCATCCTGCTGCATCGGCACGGGATTGCCGGCGATGCCTGCCGCGGCCGTTGCACCGGCCGCCGCTCGCGCCGCCCGCCCCATTCCGCCTCCCGTCGGCGTCGCGTCGTTCCTGACCGACGGCATCGAGCGACCGCCTCGCCGCTTTCCCGTCTAGTTCGCCGTCGCGGTCGATGAACCGCGCTACGCCTTCGACCTGGTGCGCCGATACGCGCCTGCCAGCTGATTCATGACGAGAACACGTATGCGACTAATCTCTGCAGCGCTGCTCGGCGCGGCGGCTACCTTGCCGTCGCTCGCGCATGCCGCAACAACGATGCCTGACCCCACGGACGCGACGGCCCCGGTGCCGGCGATGACCGTTCCCTCTGCGTTCGACGGCTATCAGCCTTACCGCGACGGCGACGGGCCGACGTGGCTGCAATTGAACAAGGCCGTCCTCGACAAACCGGCCAAAGGCGGCATGAAGCGCGGCGGCGCGCCGGCCCAACCGGCCGGCGGCCATTCGAACCACGCGAAGCACGAGGAAACCGCCAAATGATGCGACGATTCCTTACCGCTCGAATGGGAGCGGGCATCGCGGTGATGGCGTTGCTCGCGGGCTGCACCACGTTCTCCAGGGACGGCGGTTTCGATACGGTGTCCACCGCCGCCAGGGAGCGGCTCGGCAAGGACGCGATCGTCGTCAGGACGGAAGACGACCGGAATGTCGCGGCAAAACGCACGCAGGAACTGCTCGCCAAGCCGCTCACGATGGACGATGCCGTGCAGGTCGCGCTGCTGAACAATCGCGGCCTTCAGGCATCCTATGCGGAACTGGGCCTGTCCGAAGCCGACCTGGTGCAGGCCGGCCGCCTCCCGAACCCTGGGTTCACGTTCAGCCGGACCCGCGCGGGAAACGGCGACCTGAGCATCGGCCGCACGTTTTCGGCGAACGTGCTCGGTCTCCTGACGTTGCCGTTCGCCGCGCGCATCGAAGGGCGCCGCTTCGAGCAGACCAAGCTCGAGACGGCGGACGCCATGCTCAAGGTCGCCGCCGACGCGCGTCGCGCGTACGTCAACGCGGTGGCGGCCGAGCAGGCCGCCAGGTACGCGGAGCAGGTGAAGGATTCCGCGGACGCCGGCGCCGAACTGGCGTCGCGCATGCGTCAGGCGGGCAACTTCAGCAAGCTCGACCATGCGCGCGAGCAGGCGTTCCACGCCGATGCGGTCGCGCAGCACGCGAAGGCGCGCCAGCAGGCCGTGGCCGCGCGCGAGAAGCTCACGCGCGCGATGGGCGTGTGGGGGGCCGGCACGCAATACGCGCTGCCCGAGCGCTTGCCGGACCTGCCGACGGCGCGCCCGGATCTTCAGGACCTCGAAAGCTACGCGATGCAGAACCGCCTCGACATCCAGGCCGCGAAGCTGCAGACGCGGGGCGTCGCGTCGTCGCTGGGGCTCACCAAGGCGACGCGCTTCATCAACGCGCTCGATGTCGGGTATCTGAACGACTACGAGACCGGCAAGGGTCACGAGCACGGCTTCGAGATCAGCGTCGAGATTCCGCTGTTCGACTGGGGCGGCGCGAAGGTCGCGCGAGCGGAGGCCGTGTACATGCAGTCGGCGAACCAGCTCGCGCGCACCGCGATCGATGCGCGTTCCGACGTGCGCGAATCGTATGCGGCCTACCTGACGAGCTACGACGTCGCCACCCACTATCGCGACGAAGTCGTGCCGCTGCGCAAGACGATCTCGGACGAGCTGCTGCTGCGCTACAACGGGATGCTCGCGAGCGTGTTCGAGCTGCTGGCCGATGCACGCGAACAGGTCGGCGCGGTGAACGGCTACATCGACGCGCTGAAGGACTATTGGCTTGCCGAAACCGACCTCCAGCAGGCGGTCGGCGGCCATCTGCCCCGCGCGGGCGCAGCGCAGCCCGCTTCGGCTCCCACGGCACAACCGGCGCCGGCAACGCATCCGGAAGGTCATTGACATGGTGTCCCGTCGACAATTTCTCAGCCACTCGGGCGCGGCGCTGCTCGGTGCGGCGATGGTCAGCAAGGCCGGCGCCGCGTCGTTGCCCGACGCGCCCACGATGGCGAAAACCGGCACGCAGCCGCCGCTCGTGCCGCCGAACGGCCGGCCGTACACGCCCGTCGCGACGCTGAACGGCTGGACGCTGCCGTGGCGGATGAAGAACGGCTGGAAGGAGTTTCACCTGACGGCCGAGCCCGTCGTGCGCGAGATGGCGCCCGGCATGAACGCGAATCTGTGGGGCTACAACGGCCAGTCGCCCGGTCCGACGATCGAGGCCGTCGAAGGCGACAAGGTGCGCATCTTCGTGACCAACCGGCTGCCCGAGCACACGACGATCCACTGGCACGGGCTGCGGCTGCCGAACGGGATGGATGGCGTCGGCGGCCTCACGCAGCCGCATATCCCGCCCGGCAGGACCTTCGTCTACGAGTTCCAGCTGGAAGCGCACGGCACGTTCATGTATCACCCGCACGCCGACGAGATGGTGCAGATGGCGATGGGGATGATGGGCATGTTCATCGTGCACCCGAAGGATCGCGGCACGATGCCGGTCGATCGCGACTTCGTGTTCCTGCTCGCCGCGTACGACATCGATCCCGGCAGCTACACGCCGCGCGTGAACGAGATGACCGACTTCAACATGTGGACGTTCAACTCGCGCGTGTTCCCGGGCATCGATCCGCTGCCGGTGCGCGCGGGCGACCGCGTGCGGATTCGTTTCGGCAACCTGACGATGACGAACCATCCGATTCACCTGCACGGCTACAGCTTCGAAGTCGCGGGCACCGACGGCGGCTGGATTCCACCGGCGGCGCGCTGGCCGGAAGTGACGGCCGATGTCGCGGTGGGCCAGATGCGCGCGATCGAGTTCACGGCCGATCGCCCGGGCGACTGGGCATTCCACTGCCACAAGTCGCATCACACGATGAATGCGATGGGCCACCAGGTGCCGAACCTGATCGGCGTGCCGCAGCAGGATCTCGCGAGGAAGATCGGCAAGCTCGTGCCCGACTACATGGCGATGGGCAGCACGGGCGGCGCGATGGGCGGCATGGAGATGCCGCTGCCCGACAACACGCTGCCGATGATGACGGGTACCGGCCCGTTCGGGCCGCTGGAGATGGGCGGCATGTTCACGGTCTGCAAGGTGCGGCAGGGGCTCGGCCGCAACGACTATCGCGATCCGGGCTGGTTCCGGCATCCGAAGGGCACCGTCGCGTACGAGTACACCGGCGAACTGCCGGACGGCTGAACGACACAACCAGGCCGGGCCTGACCCGGCCGACCGTTTCATCCCCTCAACCCTGGAGAAAGCACGATGAAAAAAGCACTTGTTTCGATTGCGATGGGCTGCGCCCTCGCGTTCTCGGCCGCGTCGCATGCGGCCGGCGAGATGGGCAACATGGACATGGGCGGCGGCGCGAAGCAGGGCGCCGAAGCGGCGAGCGGCATGTCGCACGGCGAAATCCGCAAGGTCGACACGGCTGCGGCCAGGCTGACGATCAAGCACGGCCCGCTCGAAAACCTCGGGATGGACGCGATGACGATGGTGTTCAAGGTGAAGGACCCGGCGATGCTGTCGCAGGTGAAGGCGGGCGACAGGATCGATTTCGTCGCGGAAGACGTGAACGGAGCGCTGACCGTCACGAAGCTGCAGAAGCAGTGACGAGACGAGCCCCGACATGAAGACATTCACCCTCAAGCACTTCGCCGGACTGGCCGCGACCGGCGCCCTGGCGTTCGCGCCGGTTGCAGCGCTGGCGCACGGCAAGCTGGAGAGCGCGGTGCCCGCATCGGGCAGCACGGTCGATGCCGCGCCCGACGTGTTGCGCCTTGCCTTCAACGAAGACCTCGAACCGACCTTCAGTTCGGTCAAGGTATCCGACGCAGGCGGCGCCGCCGTCACGAAGGAGAAGGCCAAGGTCGACGCGTCCGCGCCGCGCGTGATGACCGTCGCGATGCCGAAGCTCGGGCCCGGCGCGTACACGGTGCAGTGGGCCGCGATGACGGCCGATGCGCACAAGACCAAAGGCACCTACGTGTTCAGGGTGAAGTGATGAACGACGGGTTCCTCGGCATCTTGAGGCTGGTCGCGGTCGCCGTGCAGAACGTCGGCTTCGCCGTCGTCGTCGGTGCGCTGCTCGGCAGCCGCTGGCTCGCGCGCGGCGCATCCGACTGGCAGGCGGGCATGGCTCGGCGTCTGGTCGCGACGCTGCGCATCGCGTCCGTCGTATCGCTGGTCGCGAGCATCGTCGCGTTCTGGGCGCACTGCGCGCTGATGAGCGAGTCGACGCTGTTCGAAGCAGGGCCGGCCGTGTGCGCGATGCTCGCGGGCACGGGGTTCGGTCATGCGTGGCTGGCCGGCGCCGGCTTCACGCTTTGCATCGTCGTGCTGTCGTTTCTGCCGTCACGAAGCGACGCGCGTGTTCCGTTCGCGATGTGGATTGCGCTGGCGGGTGTCGCGCTCGCGCGCAGCAACGCCGGGCATCCGGTGGACGCAGGGCTGTTCAGCGTGCCGGTGTGGATCGACTGGCTGCATCTGCTGGCGATCAGCGCGTGGGTCGGGCTCGTGCTGGTGACGACGTATGCGGTGATGCCGTCCCTGATTCGCGCTCCGGGAAGTGAATACCGGAACGGCGCATCGTTCGTGCAATCGCTCTCCGATGCATCGACGTGGGCGCTGATCGTCCTGTTCAGTACGGGCGCATACAACGGATGGCGCGGAGTCAGTACGCCTTCGAACCTGCTGGCGTCCGCTTATGGGCAGGTGCTGCTGCTGAAGCTCGCGCTGGTGCTGATCGCCGCGGCGCTCGGCGGACACAACCGCTTCTTCGGGATGCCGAAGCTGTTGGCCGCGCTGAAGCATCCTGCCGCGGCATCGCCGGCGGGCCCGCTGCGCCGTTTCGGCGCGGTGCTCAAGGTCGAGTCGCTCGTGCTGGCCGGCGTGCTGCTGGTCGCGGCCGTGCTCGTCTCGAGTGCGCTGCCGGGCACGGGGTAGGCCGACCGGTTGCGGTATCCGTCCACGCGGGTGGTTCGTCCGTGACGCTGCGGCTTTGGCATGCGGCGACCATCCTTTGCAGGCCCGGCCGTGTGGCCGGGCTCTTTTTCGGCTCTTCGTGGATGTCGCTTGCCGGCCCGGAGCGGTCTGTGCGGATGTGTCGTCTCTTCAGTACCCTTGCGCTGGATAGGCGAATGGTTGAAGTCCACGCATGGCCGGATCGACGCGTACGCCAGTTTCAAGCTCTGCCAGATAGCGTCGAACCTTGCTCAGCGGATGGTCGGGAAACTGGGCGCCGAATTTCTGATCATCGGCCTGGTTGCGCATGAACGCGGCGCGATGGCTCGAGTCGTAGGGATCCTGAGTCCATCCGATCAACTCACCCGTTGCTTCGTCAATCTCCGGTGGCCCCATCAGAACCATGACGGCCGCTTCGCGCATACCGGTGACGCCCTGCTCGGCGCTTTGTACCTTGATGACGTAAGAGCGGTCGGCAAAGGGCAGCGTGTAGGCGCCGACAAAGGCGAAACCGCGTATCTGGTTCATTCGCGCCTTGAACAGCGTGCGCACGGCGCTCAAGGTGGTCAGTTGTGCCAGCTCCGTCTCGACCAAGGCGAGACCGTTGGCCTCCGATGTGCGACGGTAAAACGCGCGCAGCGCGTCGACGTCGTCGATGGGCGCTTTTATATCGGGCGTGGCCATGAAGAAGTTGATCGTGAGGACATCACCCGCTGCGTTGCCGAAAAAGGCGATGCGCTCATCTTCCTGCTGCAAGACCCATTGGGCCGGAAGTTCAAACTGCTCGCTCAGTTTGGGGCCGACTGCGGCCTGTGGCACCGGGGCGGCAGACGGCTCATGCTTCTTGCGTCCCAACAGCGCATTAACCAGAGATCGGAACGTCATGCTGCTGCTCCCAAACAATGCTTCGAGTTAGAAACCGTCCGTGGGGCGACGACGCGTACAGAGCCAGGTTCGCAGCGAATGTGGTCCGTAACCCCGTCATTGGTTTCGTTGGTGGTGCTACCTGGCATGTGTGTCGGTAACCGGTTCATCCGCGAAGGCCTTTAGTGAAAGACGATTGCGCCATGGTTCGCACACATCTCAAAGGCCTTCATCCAGTCAACATAAGACTCGTAAAAGTAGGCGTCGGCCACGTGTGCCGCCTGATCGCGGTACTGGACAAAATCCTGGTAGACCTTTCTGCAGACATCCGGACCAATCGTGCCTTCTGCGTCGGAGAAATCGATCAACTCCCAAAACGGCCCGTGGTCGAGTTTCCATGCCGTCTCGTCGTATCTCAATTCGACCACGTCATTCCGGACGGACGTGCTTGGCTGATAGCCTGCGAGCTTTGCCAGTTTGTTTCGCCATGCGTTGTAGCCGGAATAGGAGCCGGCCCTGAAGTCGAAAGACGATTCGAACTGATACACCTTCCCGCTTTCGAGCCCGCGAAAACGTTCAGGGAAATCGCCGGATTCGAGAATGACTTGATTCTCTCGTTGAGGCATGCCGTCAGATGACAGGACAGGCGATTCGACAATCTTCAATCCACTGTATGCCGTGATATCCAGTCCGGCGTGTGCCACCGAGGCGAACAGAAAGAGAATCAGGGAAAGGAGGGCTTGTTTCATGACTCTATCTATATATGCAGGATCAGGCGTATGTGCTCCGAAGTATTATCGGCACGGCAGGTAGATTCCTGAGCGGTAGCGGCCCAATTCGCCCATCGAGCGTCCGGCTCAAGCCCTCAGTTCAGCCAGAATCTGCCCGGCGAGAAAATCACAGGGCGGTCGACCGGACCGGGCACTGCGGGCAAGGACGACTTCGAGTTCGTCCAGCGGCGGCAACCCTTCGTTCTGCGATAGCTGAACGAGGTGCCCCGGCACGCCGCATTTTGCGAGGGGCGCTATCGCGAGCCCTGCTTCGACCATGCTGATCAGGCCCATCAGGCTCGGGCTTTCGTAGGACATCCGGTATTTGATGTTCGCCCGCTGAAGCGCGCTGATGGCATGGGCGCGCGCCGTACTGCCATGCGCAAAAACGGCGATCGGAAGCGGGCGCTCCTTCCACACCTTTCTTGCGGGCGATCCGGCCCACACCATTGGCTCGAACCGGAGGAATTCGCCCGCAACGCCCTTCGCTTTCGTGATGCAGGCGAGGTCCAGCGTGTTGTCCTTGAGCAATGGCACGAGCGCGTGGCTAGGCAGGCCGATTACCCGAATTTCGACACGCGGATGCGCCACCGCGAACTTTCCCAGAACCTGCGGCAGCAGCGACGAAATGTAGTCGTCGGGCACGCCGATCGTCACGCGGCCCTTCACTTCGGGGCGAACGACCGACGCCCACGCTTCATCCCGCATCGCAAGCATGCGACGGCCATAGTCCAAAAGCGTCATGCCTTCCGGGGTAATCGTTACGTTACGGGTGCTTCGCACGAAAAGCGGCTTGCCGAGCGCGTCTTCGAGCGCCTTGATCTGCATGCTCACCGCCGAAGGCGACCGGTGCACGGACTCCGCACCTCGAGCAAACGACCCCGTATCGGCAATCGCCACGAGCATCTCGAGCACGTCCAGGTCGAGCTTTTTCATCGTATTCAGAAAAACTGATCAATCGATTCAGTTTAATTCGTTTTACTGGAGTTTGCATCGAACCGATACTGCGATCGTTGAACACTTCGGGAGCACGGCAATGTACGGTTCCGCATCGATGTACGGATTTCTGACGGTTGCCGGAATGATTGCCGTGACGCCGGGCCCGAACATGGTCTACGTGATGTCGCGCTCGATCGCACAGGGCCGCACGGCGGGGCTCATTTCGCTCGGCGGCGTGATGATCGGGTACCTGTTCTACATGTTTGGCGCAGCGTTCGGCATCACGGCATTTTTCTTGAGCGTGCCTTATGCAGGCAGTGTGTTGGGTGCGGTGGGCGCCGTGTATCTGTTCTATCTGGCATGGCAGGCCGTCAGGCCAGGCGGCCGTTCCCCGCTGGAAGTTCGCGATCTGCCCCGGGAACAGCCGCGCCGGCTGTTCGCGATGGGCGCCGCGACGAGCCTGTTGAATCCCAAGCTCGCGATGATCTTTCTGTCACTCCTGCCGCAATTCATCAACGATCATGACGGCAGCGTTCTCAGGCAGTCGCTCGTGCTCGGTTCGTCGTTGATCTTCGCGTTCGCATCGGTCAATGGCTTCGTGGCGGTCTGCTCCGGCGCCCTGGCGACGTTCCTCGCCAGTCGCCCGGGACTCCTGCTGGCTCAACGCTGGAGCATGGGCGTGATGCTGCTTGCGCTTGGCGCACACATGACCACGGACGCGTTGAAGGCGGGAGGCATCGGTTGAATTCGGTGGCGGATGAAAGCGGCGTGACCGAAAGGTCATGCATGCGTCACGGGCCATTCAGGGGCCGCTCTCCAGAATGCAAGCCATTGGAGTCGCCTGTCGCGATTCCGGGTTTCGAACCGGAGAGATCACATGAACATTCGAATTGTCGTCGCCATGATTGTTGCCGCGACCGCTGCCACGTCCGCCTTCGCGGATGGCGGTCACGATTACCCCGGCGCATACGTGGCGAGCAGCGCGTCGAGCACCCGCGGCGCCGCTGCCGTTGCGCCGGCCAGCCCGTCCGGGAATTCGGCTCCGTCCGGAATGACGCGCGAGCAAGTCCGTCAGGAGCTGATTCGCGCGTATCACGATGGCCTGCTGCCGACCAGCAACCACGACTATCCGCCGGGCCCTGAAACCATTGCGCGGAACAAGGAACTCCACAGCCTGCGCGAACCGGTGTGGGCGGCACAACATTGATGCGCCAGAGTTCGCGGTTCGCGACGGTGACGGATGCGTGGAGTATGCGTCTTCCGCGCGCACATCGGCGGGCCTGCCCGGCAAAGGAGCGAGCCCGACCGAGCGCGTGCGGAAAGCGCGGCCGGCTCTGCGTCAGAGCGCTTGCGCCGCCCGCTGCACCGCCGCGTAGCGATCGGTCCTCATCCGGTCCAGCTTCGCCGCCACCGCATCGAGTAGCTCGGGTGCCGCGCGCTCGGGGCGCCCGCAATCGAACGGCGGCGCCGGTGCATACTCGACGCAAAGCTGCACCGACTGTGCGTGCTCCGCGCCGGCAATCTCCGCCACTACCGTCAGCGCCATGTCGATGCCGGCCGTCACCCCGCCGCCGGTGATCACGTTGCCGTCGCGCACCACGCGCGCTTCATCGACGATCGCGCCGAACGGCGGCAGCAGGTCGCGCCATGACCAGTGACAAGCCGCCCGCTTGCCGCGCAACAGCCCCGCCGCCCCAAGCAGCACCGATCCCGTGCATACCGACGTCACATAGCGCGCGCCCTGCGCGAGCCGGCGCAGCTCGCGCAAGTATTCGGCGTCGCCCAGCGCGTCGACGACGCTCAAGCCGCCCGGCACGCACACGAGATCCGCATGCGGGATGTCGGCCAGCCGCTTGACGTTCGCGATCGTGAGGCCGCCGTCGGCGACGATCGTCCCGCCGCGGGACGAAGCCATCACGCATTGCGCGCCGGGCAGTTGCAGGAACACCTCGTAAGGGCCGGCGAAATCGAGTTGCGTCACATTGTCGAACAGCGCGAAAACGACGACGTAGGGTGCGGCAGTCATGTCGTGAATCTCCTTCTGGTGGATTGACACCCCACAGCGTCGCGCCTTATCGTTTTGGCAGCAATGTCGCTGATCCTGCTTTTTCTGCCATGCCTCACCGCATCGCCGTGCTCGTCTTTCCCGACTTCCAGCTGCTCGACGCGGCCGGGCCCGTGGCCGCGTTCGAAGTCGCCAGCTACTATCGCGACGGCTACTACACGATGCGCACCATCGCCGCGCAAGCCGGCCTCGTGCGCAGCTCGTCGGGCGTGAGCTGGGCAGCCGAAGGACTGCCTCCGGCAAGCGCGGTCGACACGCTGCTCATCGCCGGCGGCGACGGCGTGGACGCGCTGATCGCCGACGCGCGCCTGCATCGCTTCGTGCAGCGCTGCGCAAAGCGCGGCGCGCGCGTGACGAGCGTCTGCACGGGCAGCCTGCTGCTGGCCGCGTCCGGCGTGCTGGACAACCGGCGCGCCACCACACACTGGTCCCGCAGCGATCAATTCGCCCGCGCGTTCCCGCAGGTGCATCTGGAGCCCGACCATATCTACGTGAACGACGGCCCGTTCTGGACCAGCGCGGGCATCAGCGCCGGCATCGACCTTGCGCTCGCGCTGATCGGCGAGGATCTGGGGGAGCGTGTCGCGCGCGCGGTGGCGCGGCAGTTGGTCGTCTATTACCGGCGCCCCGGCGGACAGTCTCAGTTCTCCGCGCTAATCGAGATGGACTGCGCGCGCGGCCGCTTCAAGCCGCTGCTCGATCACGTGCGCCGCAACCTCGGCGCGCGTCATCGCGTCGGCGATATGGCCGAGCGCGCGTGCATGAGTCCGCGCCATTTCGCGCGGGCGTTCCAGGAAGAAACCGGTCTCACGCCTGCGAAGGCGGTGGAAAAACTGCGCGTGGAAGCGGCGCGCGCCGCGCTCGAAAGCGGGGCGTCGTCGCTGCAGCGCGTGGCGAACGAATGCGGTTTCGGCGACGCCGAGAACATGCGCCGCAGCTTCCTGCGGCTGCTGGGCGTCCCGCCGTCGCTGCTGCGCGCGCGCTGACGCGACGCATCACGGATGCCACGTCAGCTTCGCATCGATGGGCGTTTCCGTGACGAGTCTGAAACCGAGGTGCTCGTAGAGGCGCCGCGCCGGATTGCCCTGAAGAACGCTCAGCGAGACGGGTACGCCCGCGCGTGTCGCCTCAGCCAATACGTCGCGCAGTACCGCGCTGCCGATGCCTTTGCCCTGGTGTGCGGGCAATACCTGGATTTGATGGAGGTGCCACTCATCCGGCGTGCGGCTCAACTTGAGAAGCCCGATGCTTTCGGTGCCGTCGCAGATGATCTTCGCGTCCTCGAAGTTCGCGCGGATGCGGCCGTAGTGCGTGTCGTCGTCGGTGGGGACGCCGGAGCGTTGCAGATGCGCCGTCATCGTGAGCTTGCGCAGTCTCAGGAGGAACGGGACGTCAGCCGGCGTTGCCGCGCGTAGCGTGATGGGTGGGGTCATGTGCTTCTACCGGTGGAAAGTAGCGTTCGTCACGTGAGTGGCGGAATCCCGCAAATAGAAGAATCATTCTATATGCCGAGGAATTTTGCTTCGCTTTTTGTATGCGGGTCCGGCGATTCTGATTTAAATTGATTCCCCGCTTGCGGCCATCGGGTTCGATGAATAGCCATATCGCAACGCGCATTTCATCTCTTGCGCATGCGGATCGGCGCCCGTTGGTCATCTCCGGATATGCCATGCTTCGTTCACCGCGCTCTTCCCCGCGAAAGACCTGCCAAGGCTGCTCATGAATGACAAACCGGCTCTCACCGCCGATGCGCCGCTGGAAAGCGCCGCATCGGCTTTTCGCGCGATGGCGCTGGCGTGCCTGGTCGTGTTCATGGCGCAAATGGCGACGACGGTGTACCTGCCGTCGCTGCCTGTCGTCATGCGCGAGTTGAAGATGACGCAAGGCGGCGCCGAGTTCTCCATCTCCGCCTATGTGATCGGCGCCGCGCTGCCGGTGCCGTTCTGGGGCGCGGCCGCGGAACGCTGGGGCAGGCGCGCGCCTTTGCTGATCTCCTTGCTGCTGTTCGCAGCCAGCAGCCTGCTGCTCGCCAGCTGCACGGTCGCACCGGCGCTGCTCGTGCTGCGCGCCATCCAGGGCATCGGCGGTGGCGGCGCGGCGATCATCGCCCGGATCATCGTCCGCGACAACTGGCGCGGCGACGAACTGGCGCGACGCCTCTCCGTGTTGTCGATCGCGTTCATCACGGCCCTGGGCGGTGGCCAGTTCATCGGCGGGCTGATCGGCCGGTACAGTCACTGGCAAACGGGTTTCGTGCTGATGGCCGTCGTCGCCGCGCTGGCGATCGGCATCTCGTATTCGCTGCCTTTGAAGGCGGGACGCCGCGCCGCCGTCATGTCGGGCATGGCCGGCACATACCGGGCCGTGCTGCGGCGCCCGGGCTTCCTGTGGCCGGCTTGCGCGGGTGGGCTGGGGTTCGCGACGACCGTCACCTTGCAGGAGGTGAGCCCGTTCGTGTTCCAGGCGCATTTCAAGCTGGCCGTGACGAGCTTCGGCAGTATCGGCCTGCTGCTCGGCATGGCCTATTTCAGCGGGGCGATGCTGGTCAACCGTCTCGTGAGACGGCTTGGCGGCGTGCGATTGATGCATGCCGGCGCGACGCTGCTGGCGCTTGCGACCACGTTGATGCTGGTGTCGTGGCTGAGCGGCCTGCTGATCCATGTCACCGGCCTGTGGATCTTCATCGCGCTGTATTGCCTGGCGATCTTCGGCCAGGCGGTGCTGTTTCCAAACAGCATGGCGACTGCCGTCGGCGACGCGCATGAACATGGCGCGCATGCGATGGCCTTGTGCGGTTTCCTGCAGCAAGGACTGGCGGGCATCGCCGCGACGGCCGCGCTGCTGCAGCACCATGGCGGCACGTGGACGCTCGCCGTATTCGTGCTGGGGGCGCTGACCTTGCTTCAGGTGAAGTTGAAAGTCAGAGGCAGGTAGCTTCGATGCGCGGGAGTCGATGACCGGAAGCCGGGCGCATCAGGAATCTCTGCTTCTTCGATTACGACTTTTCCACGACCCCTCCCCAAAACGCGCGAATTGCCGCGACGCCATACGCGCCGGCGTCGCGGGCTTCGGCCAACGTATCGGCGGACATTCCGCCCAACGCATAGATCGGAATCGAGGTCAGTGCCGCGAGTTCGCGAAAACGCGGCCAGCCAAGCGGTTCGGCAGTGGTATGCGTTGCAGTCGGTAGAACAGGCGAGAGGGTCAATAGGTCGACCCCTATCCGATTTGCATGCTGTATCTGGTTGGCGTCGTGACATGCAGCGGAAACCAGGAATCCTGCGGGCAACGGTCTGCTCGAGCACGCCATCAGGCGAGTGCTGGTGAGATGTACGCCGTCTGCGTGCAGCGTCTCTGCCACTTCAGGCGGCGCGTTCAGCAGCAGCCGCGCATCGTGGCGCCGGCAACACGTCAACGCTTGCTCGGCCAGCCACGCATACTGCGCAGCAGTCACGGTTTTGGCGCGGAGCTGAACCAGGCGGATGCCCGCCTTCAACGCGCGTTCGAGATCCACGAGAAAACCGCCTAACGGTTTGTCGGCCGGGGGTTCCGGCGTGACCAGACAGGTCGACGGCAACTTGGTTGAATGCTGCATCGGGCTTGGTGACAGGCGAGGGATAACAAGGGATGGGCGGTATCGTTGTCGGAGATCAGTCGGATACGCGGAAACGCATCCGGCCTCGTTGCGTCGAAGCCAGACTGTACGCAACGGGCGCGGCAAGCAGTCCCGTGACCAGAATATAGATTGCGGGTGCCGTCACCAGATGCGTGACTTCGATCAGGTAAGCGCACACGACGGGCGCAGTCCCGCCGAAAATCGCAGTGGCAAAGGAGTAAGTGCTGGCCATGCCGACATCCCCCCAGCTCTCCTTGAACAAGTCTGCGAGAACGACAAAAATGACGCCGACGATGCAGCCGGCCATGATTGCCAAAGCGGCTTGCGCAAGCAATTGCAAAACAGGATCGCCCGTCTGCAACACGCGGAACAGCGGATAGCTGCCGAGGACCAGCGAGACGATCCCGGCCAGGACGAGATTGGCCGCGCTTGTGACGCGAGCGCCATAGCCTGCGCCGATCGTCGACGCAGAGAAGACGATCAAGGTGACGACATTCGAAAAATGCGCGTCGAAGCTGGATGCGCCGAGATAGCTGTGCAAATAATTCGGCATCCACACGAGCAACGCATAGATGACGATTTCCATGAACGCAACCAGGATGAACGCCTGCGCCAGCGGCAACGCCGGCTTCCGGCGCGAAGTGCGGCGCTCCTGCGCGCTCAAGCCCTTGCTGACCGACGACCTGAGCGAGTAGATCGCGAGCGACAATGGAATGCAGAGCAAAAACGGCCAGCGCCATGATTCGGACCAGTGCCCCGCGGTCGACCCGTCCGTGAGCGGGCGCAACGCGCTGGCAAGATACGGCAAGCCGAACGTGGTGCCTGACGCCAACAGCATGCCGATGAATCCGCTGACCACAACGAACGCGCAATAAGGTCCGCGATTCCGGTCATTCGCGTTGAGCGACACGAAATATCCGCTTAACGGCATTTCGCCGCCGGCGCAAAAGCCTTGCAGCACTTTCAACGTCAGCAGCAGGATGGTCGCAAGGTAGCCGGCCGCCTGATAAGTCGGCAGGAATGCGATCAGGGACGCCGGCGTTGCCATGCCCAGCATGCTGAACTTGAGCGCCGTGCCGGTGCCGTATCGATTGCCCAAGGCGCCGAAAAACAGGCTGCCGAAAGGGCGTGCCAGGTAGCTGCTTGCGAACACCGAAAAACTCAGCGCCAGCGCCAGTTTGTCACTTGCGGGCGGAAAGAATAGACGGCCGATTTCCAATGCCATGAAGGCAGTGAGTGAAAATTCATACCATTCAAAAAGGTTGGCCGTGAGCGCTATTTTCAGGATTGGGTCAAATCTTGATCGCATGAAACGCTTTCCTTCATGAGCGACAGGACGTAGGGAAGGTTTCCGTCTATGACCTTGTTGCGCAACGCGGCGCAATGGCACTCTACCGTTCTGTCCGAAATGCGGAGGAATCGGGAGATTTCCTTGGTGCTGAGCCGCTCCGATCTCAAAAGAAAAACGCGGACCTGTGCATCCGTCAAGGGCGTGATGAAATACTGGTGGACCTTGAAATAGGTGAGCGTTCGTTCGATCGACGATGTCGTGTTGTAAAACTTCCTGTTCAGCAGATAGACATTAATCGGCGGGAGGGTTCGCGTAATGTCGTGCCGATAGGTGACGATGCCAAGTATGTTTTTGCGCGTTCCCAGCACCGGGAATTTGACCATTTCCTCGACCTGCGCCTCGCCGCAAGCGTCGAGAAACTGGTGTCTGCCGATCACGTGGGATTTCTTTTCGCGCGCGGATAAATCCAGGCGCTCGATCGACTTTGCGTACTGTGTTCCCCAGTCGGGTTGATTGAATCTGATGTCCTGTATCGTCAGCCCCAGGAGATCCTTTGGATTTTTTATTCCAAACTGAAGCGAGTTGTGCAGGTTATTTACGATGTATCTGCCGGTGTCCGCTTCCTTCAGGCTTGCCGAAGTCGGAAAGTTTTCGATGAGGCTGGCAACTGCGCTGTCGCATTTCATGGCGTAGCCCGGTGAGGTGCAAGGGGCGCATTGTGAACAAATTTAATGAAAATTACCCGAATAGTTTCGGGGAATTGTCGTCCACACTCCGATCTAGCATGCGCACGCGGGTACTGTATCAGTAATTTTCGCGGATGTCTTACTGGTGCCGTCTGTGGAAAATCAATCGAGCCTTGCCGGGATGGTGGATTTTTGATCGGGATTTTAAGAGGCAATTTAACTATGTTGTCGTTGGCGTTATTTTGATTTTTTGAAACTTTGGGGTCTTTGGGGTTTGTTTTGTAAACAATCGGCAGGAATCGGCGGCACGCAGGAATGCGAGACGAGATGACGCCCGTTCGGGAGCGCCGACGTCAACTCGCCGTCGGCTATTGGCGATCCGCTTAGGCCGCTTTTGGCGTATCGGGACACGACGCAAGTCCCCAATTTTGTGTCCCGCCTGCGTTTCTTGAATTGGCTCGATGCAGGCGGCCTTGCGATCGCCGCGGATCCGGCGATCGCTTTTTCTTCCACCTGCTCCGCGGCGGGAATCGAGCCACTATCCGTGTTCACGACCCGGTGAGCGGGGCGCGACGGCCGTCGTGCGGCTGGGCTTCTTATGGCCACGTTCCGATTCGGCGATAATGTAAGGACATACGGTGGGGTAATGTCAAACGCATCGCGGATGAGCGCCGGCAGCAGATCATTACGAGCGTATTCCTCGTGGGCATTGCGCCGGGGAACGCCGTTCGAACGGCCGATGCCTTTGGCGGTGCGTTTTTCAGAGCCCCAATCGACAGTAAAAATCAAGAACCATTCCGAGCCGGTACATGAGTGACACCGTAATCGCCTTTCAGCCCACCTTGGAGGACCTCGTCCTCGCTTACCGCCTGAATCTTTGGCGCAGATATAACTGGAAATATCTGCTCAAGACATTCGCGATCACGTTGGCCGTGTATGTCCTTTTTTCGCTCGGTGTTGCCTGGATAGCAAACCGAACCCTGCCGGAACTGCGCGTTGTCTGGTGGATCGTCGGAATTGCGGCGTTGGTTACGATCGGCTGGCCCTTGCTTGCCAATCTGTTGCTGCCGCGCGCCGCCCGCAAGGTCTACGTCCAGCAAAAAAATCTCCACCAGCCTTACACGGTCACCTGCCGCAGCGATTGCCTCGTCGTCGAAACCCCGACCTCCCGCGAAGAAATCCGCTACGCGGATCTTGTCCATTGGAGCGAGGATCGCCACGTGATCCTGTACTACCAGTCGGTGCTGATGCTCCGCTTCATACCGAAACGCCTGCTTACCGAATCGCAAGTGGGGTTTCTGCGCCAAACTCTGGCTCGAAACGGCGTTCGGAAAGTCTAGCAAGCTGATGAAGCGGGGATGGTGCAATCGAGTTTCGCGGGCACATCGAGAAGTCTTGGGTGCGCTGCGAGCTGGCACCGGCCGGGCAGGCGACCTTTAGTCAGGCGCTTGCCTTATTCGTCGAAGTCAATCTTCCCTTCTCGTTGATCCGCCGCGAAACCTGGGATGATTGGCGCTTAAGCGGAACAAGGCCAAATTCAGGATTCGGGTATCGGGCGATTGAAGCTGCCATAGCTGCCTTTGCCTCGGTACCCATTACATGGTCAATTCCCCCGTCGAGGCTGAATTTCTGGCCTCGACGTTTGGCATTACTTGAAGAGGAAACGATGCTTACACTCCTAAAAGGCGGACGGATCGTCGACGTCAACCACCACGAAGACGACCAGCCGTACGACGTTCTGATCGAGGATGGCATCATCCGGGAAGTCGCGGCACACATCGAGGTCCGGTCGGATGCGAATGTGCTCGACATCAGAGGCAAGACGTTGATGCCGGGGCTGATTGATTGCCACGTCCACGTCATGGCCAGCATGGCCAACCTGGGAGCAAACGCGAAGTTGCCCAATGCCTTTGCATTGTTCCGCGCGGTGCCGATTCTTCGCGGGATGCTGGAGCGCGGCTTTACGAGCGTTCGCGATGCAGGCGGTGCCGACTATGCACTGGCACAGGCCGTAGAGGCCGGGCTCGCAGAAGGTCCTCGCCTATTCACCTCGGGCAAGGCGCTCTCCCAGACCGGCGGGCACGCAGACTATCGTGTCAGGCTTGACCACAGCGCCGACCACTGCCCTTGCTCGCAGTACTACGGTGCGATTGGTCGCATCGTGGATGGCGTGGATGACATTCGCCGCGCCATTCGACAGGAAATCCGTCAGGGCGCGACGCAAATCAAGATCATGGCGTCCGGCGGTGTCTCGTCTCCGACGGACCCGATCGGCAATCTGCAGTTCTCGGAGGACGAAATCCGGGCCGCCGTTGCCGAGGCGCGCCAGCATCAGACGTACGTCATGGCGCACGCTTACACGGCTCAAGCAATCAAGCGCGCTGTCGAGCTCGGCGTTCGCACGGTTGAGCACGGCAACCTCGTCGACGACGATGCGGCCCGTGCGATGGCTGAGCGAGGCGCCTTCATCGTGCCGACACTGATTACGTACGAGGCCTGTAGAACGGATGGCGCTGAAGCGGGTTATCCGGCGGATTCGCTGGTGAAGAATGTCGCCGTGCTGCAGAAGGGGCTGGATTCACTGGAGATTTACAAGCGCCACAAGGTCAAGATGGCCTATGGTTCCGACTTGCTGGGAACGATGCATCAACGCCAAAGCGAGGAACTCCTGCTGCGCACGCGAGCGTTTTCAAACTTCGAGGTGATTTGTCAGGCGACGTCGATCGCAGCCGAGGTCTTGAACAAGACCGGCGAACTCGGCGTGGTGGCGCCGGAAGCCACCGCCGATTTGCTGGTGGTCAACGGAGACCCGCTGCAGAACATCGGTCTGCTGGGGGAGCAAGGGCGTCACCTGGATGTCATCATGAAGCAAGGCGAATTCTTCAAGAACAGTCTCGCTGCCTGACTGACTACACAATTGCGCCGCGGGTCTGCCTCGGCAAGACCCGGTGGGTCGTCGGGCGGAAGCGTTTACGTGTAAATGCTTCCAATCCGGATTGCCAACTGTTCGCCAACAATGAAAGCATTCCGTAGGACGCTTCTCGCCGTGGCGAAGTCGGCGGAATTCTTGCTGGGCGCGGCTTCGCGCTACGTGAAGCGGAAACTACTCGACCCGGTTGGCTATGCAAACGGAACTGGACATGATTGCCGCTACACCGGCCGACGCGCCAGCTCTTCGCGCAGCGTTGGAGGGAACGCGCTGGCCTGACGAGTGCCACGAACGCCGACAACGTTGACGCAGTGCGCGGGACTACGTTCTATTCGAAGAGCGCAAGGCAGCACGCAGAAGCACTGATGACCAAAAGGGAACACGACCACGCGGACCATTCCGTCCAGCACCACTATCGCGAGGACGAAGTGTTCAAGGCGGTCAACGAGAAGCAGAAACGCCTTAACGAACGTTACGGACCCAAACCGGCCTGATATATGGATGACTTTTCTAACCGCCGCCGTCAGCGCTTTATCAGCGAGACCTACTACGATTTTTGGTCAGGCTACCACCGCGAAGCCCTCGTGCGGTGGACAACGCAGTTGCCCAAGAATGGAACCGAGGATGAGAAGCAGGCTGTCGCTGCCGCAAGAAGGGCACAGAGCCGTTTTGAGTTGATGTTGCTGCGGTACACAGCGGGCGAGCCTGTTGTGGCGTTGCGTGAGGAACTCGAGGGCGTTGTCGCCGCATACGAAGAGTATGCGCAGCGTCAGGCCGCGGTGCACCGCCCGGGTTGGCCGCCATTGCGATTGAGCGAACTGGAAGATTACGAGAGGACGGTCCAGCTTATTGGACTAGGTCATTTGCTTCACCGGCGTGACCTGCTGCCACGAATTGCAGCCATGGAGGACCCGTTTTACGAGGGCGAGGACGGACTCTATGAGGACCTGTTGGCCTACGCTATAAAGGGGCGCATCGACGTCGACACGTGCATACACGGCTCCTATCTCGATTGCTTGAATAGCATCTACGGCGAGGACGATGACGAGCGCCTTACCGACATGAATGCGTACTTGGACCAGTGGTATGCGTCTATGTCGGATGTATCGTGGCACGACAGCCATCTCAACCTATCGAACGAGTGGGGTCTGTATTTCGGTTACTGGGCAATCGAGGCCGCGGCACTGAGCTACATCCTTGAACTCGACGACACTTCGCTGCGCGAACACATCGTCTATCCCAAGGACCTTGTGGACTTCGCTCGCACGTTTAAAGAACCAACCCAGTCGACCACCGTTTCGGTCGCGCCCGCAACCGTTCGCACCGGACAGATTTGTCCCGAGACGGGTATCTGGAAGGCACAGGGTCACCAGGTGCCGGGCGTGATGGTGCAGCAGGGTGCGCGCATGCCTGATGTTTTCGCGCCAGATAAAAGCGGAGCCTTTCGGCCGCAACCCGCGCTCTGGGAGTTTGAACGCAAGGCCTGAGTGCTGTCTGGTCACACGAATCTGGCAGTATCGTGTCGCCTGCCGTCCAGGGCATCCGTCGCATCGAGCAGCCGCCGAACAACCTCAGGCGATTGCGCATCGACCCATGCGCCCCGGGGAACGTGCCGACCAAATCGTTGTAGTCGGTGACTTCCAGGAGCCAACAGCTCTCCCCGGAGCGTATGTAGTGTCGCGATGAACCTTCACGGCGCACACTGGAGGGCGCTCAAGCGGCCCCAGCGCCTTCGGTCGGAACGTGAACATTTGCGATTACAGCAGCGTCGGTCACCGCGCGGTGTGCAGCCTCGGGAACCACCTGCTTCGCCCTTCTTCGATGCGGCCTTTTTTACGCAGGCCTTCTTGGCAGACGCCTTCTTCGAGGCCTGGAAAGGCCTCTTTGTCGACGGCTTTTTGGTTGGCACCTCGTTCACGGTTGCCACCTTCTTGAGCGCTATCCGGCTGAAGTCCCAACCAGTGATTGTTGCTTAACGGCTGGACGAAGCACGATGACGGCCTCGCTGGTAAGTGGGAAATGGCGCCGAGCGCCAGGGTGTTCGGCAAGCTCAATGACGGAGCCAAGCTCAACAAGCTGTTCGCCGAGAAGGCACACGGAAACGGGATTGACGGGGTATGGCGCGCAACTCCCGCGAACAACAACGGGAAGCCATTTGCCATCGTAGAGGCGAAGTCCTCGCGGGTCGCTCAAAAGCGCGTTCGCAAAGGGAAGCCCGGAGTTTCGGGCTTGCTTGGTCATGCGGTGGACAAAGTCTTGCCCCGACCCGTCGAGTTGCTTGAGCCGCCCGACGATGAAGGCGAAGCGGCGGACAACGACACTTCGACGGGAAAAAAGAAAGGTGGCCGCAGAAGGCCGCCCAAGTCGGGCTCGCCAGCGCCAAAAGCAGGTGGCCGCGACGCAGGCACGCCACCAGCCTCTGGCACCTCATTGCCGAAGAGTGGGGACCTTGCGCCTACCGGCGATAAAATTGCACAGATGAGCCGTGGCTGGATACGGCAGAACCTGCAGGATGCGGTTGGGCCAGCGATGGCGCGTACGGTCGAGGCAGAGGGCTATGCTCGCCACATTCTGTACGTTCCGTTCTACTTGCCGAGCGCCTTGCAGCATGCGAAGGCGTTGCTGATAGGTATTGAGCATGTCCATCCGAACCACAACATCCGGTTCCACTATCGTGAGGAAGAAGTCCGGGTTGCGGTAAACGAAAAACAGCAGCGGCTGAACGACAGATACGGCATCAGGACGGCAACTTAAATGGACTTTACCCAGAAACGACGTCAACGGTTCATTAGCGAAGAATACTTCGAGTGGTGGTCGCGCTTTCACCTCGAGTCCATCGAGCAGTGGACACATACGCTCCCTGCGGAAGGTACCCCCGAAGAGAAGCAGGCA
This sequence comes from Burkholderia cepacia, assembly GCF_001718835.1. Classification (NCBI taxonomy): domain Bacteria; kingdom Pseudomonadati; phylum Pseudomonadota; class Betaproteobacteria; order Burkholderiales; family Burkholderiaceae; genus Burkholderia; species Burkholderia cepacia. The sequence continues at coordinate 328,214 of NZ_CP013444.1, forward strand.
GGCGCTGCTTATTTCCGTGCCGATAGCCGTTTCAGTCTCATGCTCCTGCGTTACACGGCCGGGGAGCCCATCGCGCCAATGCGCGAAGAATTGGAGCAAGTGGTTGCTGCCTATGAAGAGTACGCACAACGCGAGTCGCTGGTCTATCGGCCTGGTTGGCCAGCCTTCCGGCTGAGCCAGTTGGGCGACTACGAACGCGCGATGCAACTCATCGGCCTGTGTCATCTGCTGCATAGAATCGACCTGCTTCCCCGTATTGCTGCGTTGGAGGACCCTACGTATCGCGCGCGCGATACGCTTTATGAGGACCTTCTTGCGTACGGCATGGAGGGGCGTACTGACGTTGACAGCTGGTTTCACGAGTCGTACCGCGACTGTATCAACAGCATGTACGGAGACTCGGATGAGGAGAGCCTTGCGGACCTCAACGCCTATCTGGAGAAGTGGTATGTGTCGATGAAAGAGCTCGGATGGCACGATAGCCACCTCAATCTCTCGAATGAATGGGGGCTTTATGTGGGGTACTGGGCAATCGAAGCCGCTGCATTGGCCTACCTGCTTGAACTCGACGATACCTCACTGCGCGAACATATCGTCTATCCGAAGGACCTCGTCGATTTTGGTCGAAACTATCAGGAGTCTTGGCCTCCGACTCCAGTTCCCACAGCACCTACACCGGTCCGTACTGGGCAGATTTGTCCAGAAACAGGAGTCTGGAAGGCGCAAGGTCACAGCGTGCCAGGCGTGCTGGTGAATCAGGGCGAGCGCATGCCTGACGTTTTTGCGCCGGATAAAAGTGGTGCCTTCCGGCCGCAGCCAGCGCTCTGGACGCTCGAACGCAAGGCCTGACTCTAAGGACGACTGCCTCCCCCTCTCGCGGCCTCGTGTGCAGTAAACGTCGAGAGGATACAAGCGCATCTCTACGACATCTACGAGCCGTACTTTGACGTGCTGCGGCTGAAAATCCGCGACGAAGGCACTGATGCACGTCGCCTGTCTTTGGTCGCGATGGACTAAACCTGGTGAGCCGGACCTGCTGTTGTTCGCGGTCATCACGGATGACCCTCCGCCTGAGATTGAAGCGGCCGGCCGTGACCGGTGCATCATTCTCATCAAGCCCGGGAACATCGAAACATGGCGCAATCCGAGCGCATCGAACCTAGATGCGATGTACGCCATCGTCGATGACAAGGACCGGCCATACTACGAACACAAGCTTGCCGCTTGAGACGATGTTTATCTGATTCCAATTGTGCCAATATGGATTAGAAGTAGTTACACAATCCATCCTGCGCGGCCGGGCAAGAAACTCCCCGAAGAATCATGGCCCTGCAGAGAGCGTAATCACTTCTCTTCCACGGCGAGCCGCCGAAAGTGCACAGTGAATGAATTTTCGGCAAATCTGGATTAGAAGTGGTTACGCCCGCAAGGCAAGGCTTCCCGTGAAAAAGTGTACTTGCCGAGCACGACCACACATCGGGCGTTTCCTCGCCATGGCCGCGCCGCGCGTCTGACGCGCTAGCGTTCCTCTGACTCCCGCCTACGTTCATCTCTGGCGGCCTTCCGTTCTTGTAGCCACGCATCGTATTCCGCGTCCGCAGGCGTCGCTGGCGCTGATAGCACCGCAGGGGCTGGCGCAACAGGCCGCTTCTCGAACCCGAGTGCAGCAGCTGTCCGCTCGTCCCACTTCCGATTATTCTCAAGAATCGCGAGGGCTCTCGCGTTAGCGGTGGTGGTGCCTGCTAGGTCGTGAATGTCCCCGTTTGCTGTGCGGTGGCGCACCGAATCGGCAACGTCGTTGTGCTGTTCGACGGTTAATACGAGAGCTAGGCTGTATATCTGGATGGAGGAAGTGGGCGTTTCTCAGTCAGCCGTACTACGCCCTTGGTCGCGCCACTCCGCTGCGAGCGCTGGCTCATGGATGGGTCAACGTAGTGTTGGCGGCTGCGGTTGCGTTCGCCGCGCGATGAGCGGCCGTCGCACGACTGCAAAGGGAGCCGCCCGCAATAGAGGAGCCACCTGTGACCGTAAGCGAAGCTGCGCGGTTCCTATTCGTCAGTCGGCCGCACGTTCGCAAGCTCATTGACCGAGGTGCGTTGGCCGAGGTCTGGCCGAAGCGCCCTGGTGACGAGCCGAATATTGACCCGCTGTCGGCGCTCGCGTATCGGGCCAAGAACGACGCCGGATTCCGCGCATGGCTGGATTCGCACACGGAAGAATGAGACTCGCGGACCTGGCCGGCTCCGTTAAAGCGCCTCTCCAGCGGGGCGGGTTCCGGCCGGCAGCCAGGATAGCGACCTGCATACCTGCTCCTGGAAGATGGGCACACCCAGCGTTCGGCCGAGCGACCTCCAGTGCTTTACTGGGATACGTCACCTGCTCCAGCCCCTGCCCCCGGCGCAGATATGGAATGAGTGCATCGCAAGCCAAAGCAAGTAGATAATGCTGGCATGCTATTCCGGTTACGGCAATGGCGATAAACCTTGGGAGTGAGCACAGCTGGGCATGCGCACTCGGATAAGTACATTTGACGTGAAAACGACCACCTGTTCGCCCACTAACATGTTTGGATTGAAGATGTACCCCGCCAAAAACGGCGACGCCTTTCTTGTTGACGCCGGAGGGACGTACCTTCTCATTGATGCCGGCTTCGCGACCACCTACCAAGAGTTCATTGCGCCAGACTTGACGCAGCTTGCAAAAAAGGGAGCTCGACTCGACCTGGTTGTCTGCACGCATATCGACGCTGACCACATCGGCGGCCTTCTGGAGTTCTTCTCCCAAAACGGCACTCCTGCCAAACGAGGCATTGAGGTGGCCGCAGTCTGGCACAATAGCCTACGGTCGTTGCCGGCTCCGACCGCAGGGCCCGACAGCATCTATGACGGCGTAGTCCTTGAAGCGATTCGGCGGCGTGGATTTCCGAGACCTCCGACATCTTCGCCGAATCCCATAAGCGCTCGACAAGGAAGTTCGCTTGCCAGGCTGCTTCGACAGCATAGCTATATCTGGAACTCGGGGAATGGCTCAAAGTGCATCAGTGAGGGGCACATGCATACTCTGCCGGGCGATGTGAGCATCCACGTTATTGGGCCTACGACAGCCCGTCTCGAAGACCTGCGAAACCTGTGGCTGAGTGAGGTCAAAAGACTTGGCTACAAGGGTTCATCTCAGCCCAGCGACATCATTGACGACGCATATGAGATGTGGTGCGCCAGCATGCCAGACCGTTCCAATCCTCAGGCCACACCCATAGCAGCCAGCGGAAATCTTCGTCTCGCAGAAGTCTATACGCCAGACACCTCCATCCCGAACGGCAGTTCCATCACGTTCATCGTCTCTGCGGGAAACAAGCGAGTTCTCTTCCTCGGAGATGCTTGGGCTGAAGATGTCGTAGCGAAGCTGCGGTCATTTCACGCGCCAACTACGCCTCTCATCTTTGATGCTATCAAGGTTTCGCATCACGGGAGCCTCCACAACACGAGTGTAGACCTGCTCTCGGTTGCAGACTCGCCCCGCTTTCTCATCTCATCCGACGGAACTCGCCATGGCCATCCGGACTTTGAGGTGCTAGCCGAAATCGTGGACAGACCGGCTCCATTCACAAGGCACCTGTTTTTTAACTACGAGACCGCTGCGACAAAGCAGCTTGAGTTACATACATCGAGGTCCGGCACTGCCTTCAGTGTCCATGTGGCTAAGAACGACTGGATTCAACTGGGGGAGGTCAACCATGACTGAAGACGAAATCAAGCAGGCTACGTGCCTAGTCGCGGGTAAGAACGAATCCGGAACCGGGTGGCTTATCAAGGCGGACCTCGTCCTCACGGCGTATCACTGCGTCGAAACCGCAATACGTGATGGCGCACAAGTGACTGTTCGGTTTGGAATTGGGTCGTCCGCTATTGAACTCACGGTGGCTGTGGGCAAACACGATGAAGACCTCGATATTTGCCTGCTGCATTTATCTACGCCGCTCAGCGTCGAACCCATACCCATTAATGTTGATGGCCTGCGTCCTGGCGAGAAGTGGTTCGCATTCGGCTACCCGGCAGCAAAACTACTGCTGGGCCATGTCGTCAGGGGAGAGATACAACAAGTGCTGCCCGAGCGGGTACATGGCGTCGACCTGGACCTGTCGATAGAGCCAGGAACGCATCTATCGGATTACCACGGGTTCTCCGGCGCCCCGTTCATGGTCGGCGCCGCCTGCAAAGGATTGCTGCGACTCAACGTAGACAGTGCCATCGGGGGCCTGAGCTTCTCCATTCTAAAGCCCTTCTTCCTAGCAAATGGCCTGCTGCCTGATGAGCCAACTGACAACGACGACCCTGTAACAATCGGAACGCGGCCTGCCTTTAACACACTTTTCGAATCCGCCATTTCCACCAAGCGCGGTGGCTATGTCTTCATCGAGGGCTCGCACGGTATCGGTAAGTCTACGTATTGCCAACAATTCAGCCCGGAGTTACCAGAGCTGGATAAGCTCGGCGTTTACCAATTTACTGAGCGTGTCCGTGGCTCAACGCCGGCGCACCAAGCCCAACCAGAGGTATTCTTCGACTGGGCAAATTCTCTACTTTCTGAAAGGGCCACGGGCAAGCCAGCCAGGCTAATGGAACTGTCGTACAGCCAGCTCATTCAGAGTACCAATGAGGTACTTCAGTCTTTGGCGAACCGTTGCGCGAAGGTGGGGAAAGTGGGCGTGCTCTTCATCGATGGAATCAATGAGGCTGCCGCTGCAGGGGAAGAAACGCTAAAGCGGTTTATCAATCTGCTACCACAAGAAGTGCCTGACGGCTTGGTGGTCGCCATCACTGGCGTCGGACTAGATTCAATTGCCAGCAGCCTTGGAACACTCCTTCAGAGTGCGGAGCGCTTGACCCTGCCCACCCTCGACCGCGACATCCAATACGGGGTATGCCTAGGATTTCTTGACAAGGAAAAATCCACGACCGAAATCATTGGCGCTCTTTGCGACAGGGCGATGGGACACCCGCTATATCTTCGGTATTTAGCCGACCTGGTGAACAGCGGGGCCACTCAGGGTGACATTGCTGAGCTGCCAGTTTTCAGCGGCTCCATTCAAGATTACTATGAGACCATCTGGGCGAAACTGGTGCAAAACGCGGATGTCGTCAACTTGCTTGGAATCCTTGCTCGCCTACGTTGGGGTATCCCGACCAGCAACCTGACAAGCATGTTGACCGCTGCCGAATCGGGTGTCTTCCCGTCCACACTCCTTCGTGTTCGGCATCTACTCGCCAATCCCGAGAATACTGAGATTTACCACCCCTCATTTTCAGAATTTGTCGTTCACAAGACAGCATCTATCGACGAATGGGTGCACGAGCGTCTTGCAGGCTTTTGCAGCTCGAGAGCAAGCGGCGACTATGGAATTCTTAACAAGCTTTACCACGGGCTGAGAGGCGGTCCAGAATCCCTGCTGCTGGCCATTCCCAACTGTCAGCAGGCGTGGGTTGACGACTCCGTGTTACTTGGCGCGGAACCAGACGTCTTGCTCGCGGACATTGATGAGGCCCTCAGTGCCGCTACCAGTGTCGGGAGTGCAATCGACATCATTCGGCTGCTGCTACTTTCCCAGCGCCTTACCTTTCGGTACAACACACTCTTTGTGCAGTCGGCAGAACTCGTCGCGTTGGCGCTCATCTCAATAGGAAAAACTGACGACGCGCTTAGGCATGTCGTTCGCAACGGCCGCCTTGTTGTCTCGGCAGATGAAGCTTTCGCAGTAGCAAACGCTTTAACCCAGAAAGGAAGCTCGGAACAAGCCTTAAAAGTCTTGGAGCTTGTTCAGCGCGAGATAAATAAAGTATTTGAAAAAATGGGTTCCGAGAACGGTGTCGGTATCCAAGAATTCCTCAGTGCGGTGAATCATCGACTGCATGCTTTTTCACTCGCACACGCCGCTGGCGACGCTCCATCATTCACGAGATTCCTTCGTGCCATTACTGAAGGCTTTTTGTTTCGCCCCAATGGAAACTTCTCGCGAGAGGAAGGGAGCGGAATACTTAGGCAGCTAACCGGCGAGATAACAGGGGCTCAGCTTTGCTTGCAGGGCGGGTATCGACCTTTCTTAAGCCTAGGCGTCCCTGTCGACGTTGATTTGCGTCATCAACTGCTCCTTTTTCTGCAGTCGCTGGCGCATGCCGAAATGTACTCAGAGCATTATGGAATAGTGCTTGAGCGCGAGATGGTCGACCTCTTGCTCGCCGACATCGAAAGAGCTATTGACGCGCCTCTACTCCCTGAGGACCGACAATTATTTTTTATAGATGCTTTGATTGAGGCTGGAGCCCGCCCCGGTATCGTCGAGACATACTCCGTGGGCGTAGATATGGGCGACGAAACGCTGCCCTTCTATGAGAAGAATCGAGCAGAGCCTGACGAAGCCATCTTCGAGAGTGCGATGCTACGCCTCCGCGCTTCCTCGTTCCGTCAGGACGGATATGCCACGCCTTCGGTGCATATGCCGACCAAGAATGATTGGGAGAAGACTCTCGAGGCCATCGCACGAGCAGTTGCATGGTGTGACGGCAAGGGCCGGAGGGCCATGGCGATAAAAGACCAACCCGGGCTGGATGCCGTATGGTCGTTTCTAGCCGATGCCCTACTTCCTTGCTTTGCGTTCAACCTTGAATCCCGTATTCACTGGGAGTCAAGCTACTTCATTCCCGAGACCGTGGTTCCGCAACTGTACCGGCGCGTTGCAAAGCTGGTGCTTGATTGTTTTCCGACGAAAGCAGCGGTCTTGCTCGACGCAATTGAGGGCAATTTCGCAGTACAGCTTGGCATCTACAACGAAGGTTTCCGGCAGGGGCTCCACGAGGTGCTGCGCCTCTTCATCGAGCGCCGTCCCGAAGGGCTAGTCGCGGACAAGGTCTTCTCACTCGTCTTGCGCTACAGGGATTACGTCTCAGCGAACGTTGAGAATAGGTTCGAACTGGTGCCAGAGCTTCTGCGAATTGTCCCGCTGTTCGCCATGCTGGACGCCCATGAGGAGGCTCTCCGAACCTATAAGTCGATGTTGTCGTTCTCGATGGGGCCAAGCTGGTACAAGGAAGACCAGTTATCCATGATGACCAGCACCTTGGAGGCGCTACCGGCTACGACGCCCGTTGATGCTTCGTCGCTAGCCCAAATCGCTGGCCTCTTGGAGAGAGCGACGGGCGAGATGACATTTCAAAGATTTATTCGCGCCGACAAGGGAAATTTCATCGGCCAGCTTTGCCATAGGTCGTTTTTCTCGGATGCTGTCCGATACTTCCAACATCAGACCTGTGGCACTCTCAGCGAGTTGTTCGCACAAGCAACGAGTGGCAACCTCGACCGCGTCTCAACCCTTGTTGGGATGCGGTTTCCAGGAGCAGCGTTGGAGGAGCAGGCTGCCCTGCTTCCGCTGTTGCGCCACAGTCGTGAACAGGCGAGCTGGCAGCTACGTTGGGCACTCCTCGAGGTGTATCAACATGGCGACGAACGGCACCTGACGGACTGGGGGCAAGAGTACGCTGCCATCATCTCGCAACTGGTTGATTGTCCTGACGACTTGGAGCGAGCAAAGGACCGGGTCCGCTCGATTGCAAATTCGTTGAATAATGAGCGCGCATGGCTACTATTGAGGAGTTTCGTTCTAAGTCTGCCGTCCAACCTTCAGCCGGACTTTGTGCGTCTCCGCGATGATGTGATGTCTAACCTGGACGCAAGCCAGATTGAACGGCTGACATCGAGTTTCGGTCTTAGCTATGAGCAAGATGAAGCGGATAAGATACCGACGCCTGAATCTGACACCAATGCGCCGACCGATGACGTGGCCGAAGCGGATGCCGAGGATGACCGCTTTTTCATGCCTGGTACTTTTGGAAAACGTTCGACAGTAAGAGACGCCCGTGCTCAAATTGATAGCGCACGTACACTGATAAACCGACGCAACTTCTCGGCGGCGACGCAAGAGTGCATACGGGCACTACAAACGTTGCAGGCAGGAGGATGGTCGGTCTGGTCGAACAACCATTCCGGCAGCGACGCCGACCGGCTCATCGACGCTCAAGTCCAGAACGCAGATGAGCTCGCCAGACTGTATGGCCCCCTGGCTCTCGAAGAGCGCCATACGCAACGGTGGGCGGTTTCATCCCACCTCATATCGCTGGTCGGAAAAAAGATTGACGCAGCCCAGCAGACGGCACTCTTGGCGGTAGCCGTTGACCACGTCAGGCAAATCGTGGGTGACGCCTCCGCGGCGCCGTTCGCATACATCGGTAGCTCTGCGGCGGGCGGCGCATCTGAGGCACTGCTCGAACTCTTGCTTTGGACTTTAGACCATCCGGCTTGGGAACGCCGTGATAGCGGCGCGGCGATGGTGCTGTGGGTTGCCCGTACGGACGGAGACTGGCTCTCAAAACTCGCCCGTCTTGCTGTCTCGATGGACAGGCGAAATAGGGCAGATATTGCCTCTGCTACCTTGGACATCCTCTCTCGTGAAGACCCGGTGGGGTTGTGGCTGCGCATCGAGCCCTACATCGAGCTTGCACATGTTATCGAGGAGTGTCGGCATATTAGCCGGTTCACAACGTTCATGCGAATCGTTGAGCGCGCGAGCAAACGTGGTATCGATTCGGCCGTGACGGCTTTTAGGACGCTGCAGGAGCGATTCCCCGAGGACTGCCCCGTCTCCACTCCTGCCCCCGATAGGAGACCGCCTAATTTTGTCCCGCTGACGCTGCACAAGCTCTGGCGTGACTTGTCCCAGCTCGGTCTTTTTACCGAAGGCAGCCTACGAGCTTTCGCAGCTCAGATGGTTGATTCATGTCTGCCGTTGACGGTCGAATTGGCCTTTGAGTTGGAGTCGCTCGTCGCGAAGGGTGGGCGAGAAGACTCGAGTCTTCCAACCGGCCGTTGGGCTTCAATCGTTCGCTATGCGCTGAATACCGCACTCTTTCAGCCCATGCCCGCCAGCAAGCTCGGAAATGCTGAGGTCGTGCTCAGAGTTTATAACCCAGAAACGCTTCGGGAGCCCGAGAACGGACGAGACCTGCTGGCAAGCCTCGTCGCGTGCGTGGAAAGCGGCAGCGAACGAAATTACGTGCCATCGCATGGGAACTTGGTCTTCCTCGATTTTCAATGCCTCATGGAGATTGAGCACCGTACCACTGACGTAGAGCTTACATCGCACCTTGTGCCTCCCGGCCACTCCCAGCCAGCACCACCTACGCCGCCTAGCTTCAAGGCAACGGAGCTGCCACGGCCCGGCCCCGATGAACCCATCGCTATTTGTGGCAGAGCCTTGCCGACCATTGCGTACTTCGGTTCCGTTAGTCCAGCCATTCCAACACCTCGATTTCTGCAGCTTGTTCGCGCTCAGGCGTCGAAAACCGTCCGATACCATTGGAGAGATGGAGGTACTGTGACGAGCCTAGCGTCAAGTCGTCGACATGAGAACGCGCTACTTGCGATTGAGCGGGATGCACTTGCATTGCCTGAAGGCTGGCAAATGCGGTGGATTCTACGAGTCAATGGTAAAGTCCGAGCAGTCCTTCACAAACTATAGAGAGTAGTGACAGTATGTTTACGTCTATGCAAACGCCCTCTACTAGAGCCGAGTTTGAAGAGCGGATGAACTATGCGCGGGAACAAGTGATAAACGGGAAAATGCGTTTCGCTAAGGGACTCCGAGGCCCCGATAGTTTGCTCAGTGTGCGCTACCTTCCAAATGGTCGAATCGACCTTCTCAGTATCGACGAGCTGGCGCGCCTGACCGCAAACCAAACCTATCAGATGCGCAACATGAACTTTGACGATATATTTTTGGATGACAAGGGACGGTAAGGTCATCAGCCGTCATTCGACGCTTGCTGTATAACTGGCTCTCAAACTGTCCTGCGCCCTGGTTGCGGCTTGGCAGCGCTATACCAGGGCTTCGGACAGCAGTACCGTCCATTGGTCAGAAAACGATACCCAGCTGTGCCACAAATCTAAGCATCCTATCTTTCCGGCGATTCGGCGGTGGCTTCCTTGATGGCGGCCCTTCTTGCGCGGTACCGGGCTGCGTATGAATCGTTGACCGAACTCGATACCCGCGGCGGTACGGGGACGGCTGGCATCGCGTTCCGCTTTTCGAGGCCCAGTGCCGCGGCTTCACGGTCCTCCCAGGCGCGCTCATGCTGAATAATCCCGAGTGCTTTCGCGTTTGCGACGGAGGTTCCTGCAAGGTCGTGGATGTCTCCGTTAGCCGCACGGGTGCGCTCGGCTTCGGCAATCACTTTATGCTGCTCGGCTGTCACCCGTCGTTTAGATTTCCGCCTCTTGCTTTCGCTTTCATTCTTGAGAACAGTGTCGGCGTGTTGGGTCAGGTAGAACTCCTGCCACGACAAGTTCTGAACTCGCCGGATGTCCTCAGGGATGATGGTCAGCAATTTTTCTTCGTCTCCTAAGGTATGCTTCCAAATGAGGTGGTGCGGGTCTGCGGTGAATCGCTTTACCAAGACCACCAATTTCTCTCTTGCTTCCGGGCGGAGGCCGGCATGTTCTTCCGCGAGGGCTTTGAGTGGAGCAGATTCATAACGGAGCCCGTGGAAATGTACTAGACCGCATCGCACCGTGCGCGACTCCCAGTCAATGAACCGGGAGAGGATTTCCCTCTCCGACCACTGCCTCCTTGCATCTCCCCTGCGCTCTGCTTGTTGCGAGACGAAGATGTCCTTCGGCGTGCTCGCTGCGCCCTCAATGAAGTCTTCGTGATTACGAAGACGCGGTCGGTAAGCCGTAAGGTTGTGCTGCCGCACTGCTTCGTACAATGAGGCGAGGAATTGTCGAAGCGAAACGCCCCGAGTCAAAATCGCTTTCCTACGTTTCTCTGTGCTAAGAGGGTCTTTTTTTCGAGTGTATCCGCTCGGGGAATCCACTAAAGCTTGGACCATCAGCTCATTGAGACTCTCGACAACGGATTTTTTCTGACCAGATGCCGGCGGGGCCGTCTCGAACCAAAGTCGCATCACACTGCACGCGATTCTGATGTTATCTTTGGAGGGACCTGCTCCGTTATCGACGAAAACACCGTCAATGTTCCCGTGCAGCAATCCGTCTGACGAGGCAAGGTTGAATTCCGTGGCAATCCTGGATTTGTCCAGGTAGCAGGAAGCGATGCACCTTCGATATGCAATTGCATTCTCCCCGGTCAGAATCGGTTCAATTCCAAGAACTGCGCGCGAGTTGCGAGAGACGGCGAACAGAACCCGCACGGAAATATTTTTCCACCTACGTTGGACTTTGACCCGGACACCGACCTTGGGAACCCACCCGTCAACATCGACTGTTTCGAACTTACCTTGCGTGTAGTCGGTAGCCGTACCGGAGAGTGGTGCGAAATGCTTTTGGTGGATGTTGCTTCCATTTCGACGCGCCAACAGGTTGTGCAACGGAATCAGATTTTCATTCGCGACCCTGCAAAAGGTGTCGTAGGTTGGATTCAGACGCTCATCGACCCCTGCATAGTGTTCCTTGATGAGCTGGTTATACGTTTTTGTGAAGGGCCAACCCTTCTTTACCCAGTAGCGTTCGAGAACGCCCAGAAACTTCGCTCTATCTTCATCGCTTACGGGTTTGCGTCGGAGCTTCCTAGGCTTACCCGTCGCTTCGCACTTCCATTTGTCCCGCAATTCCTCCTTGCTCAACGCTCCTGGTTTGTTCGCCAGATTTGGTCGAGGTCCGGTCTTCCCCTTTTCGCTGTGTTGGGCGAGCATCGAGTTCTCGTGACCATTGAAATGGCAGTGTTGGTGGAACAGCTTTTGTATGTAGCTGCTATAGCCTCGCTGCACGCGCAATGCGGAGATGACGAAATCTAGCGCTTCGAGACGCGCGGCGCGGTCTGTGACCACCAGGTCGTTGAAGACGAAATCGGCAGGGTTGCCGTTACCACCCACATCAAGCATGCAAAATGCTTGGAGAATTTGCAGGCGCCGCGCGAATCCGTTGCGTGCCTTCCTCAAACTATCAGGCAGCATATCTAACGGCAGCTTCATATACGCTGGAACGACGTTCTCTTCGATACGCCTGATGCCTCGCAGCGGAGAATCAGGAGCATCGGCTGACCAGGCACTCCAGTCACCGGGACCCTCCGGGGAACCTTTCGCGACAAGCTTCAGAACATGAAGCTGCCTGTCGATAGGATTCCAACATATTGCTCGATAGCGCGCGGTCTCGTCATCTCGATGCTTGAACAGGTCGAATCGGACTAGGCCCTTGGGCCATTCTTCTTCGAGTTGCCGTAGCCGCAGAATGGTGGCCGCATCGGCTACTCGCGGCCTCAGTTTCGACAGCGGCGCGACGTCACCGCCTTCTCCAGTTTGTGTGGACATGGCCAAGCTATTAATCCTGATTCGTGCGACGGCTGTCGCGGATGAGTTCGAGACGGTTCGCCGGTCGAAGGTCATAGCGGTGGTCGACCTTGAGAAAGCCGTATGTGACCGCGGCACTGAACCTGACGTATGCGTCGTCGAGACTGATGCCGGTGTTCCGAGCGACCCGCAGTAAGACCGCGTCGAGGCTGCCTCGATTGCTACATCGTATGACTACTTTGGAAAACTGCTCGGCAGCGCCATACAGAGAGGCGATGTTTCGATGGGCTGACAAGCCGTAGATGAGCCGCAAGTTGCCAAACTCGACGATGGAGACTTCGTCACCGATGATGAGCTCCCATGTCCAACCCCGTTCGGCCATCGCGTCTCGCTCGCGCGCTTCGCGACGCAACTCCTGCTCGGTCGGGGTGTACCCCCGTGCCTTGATGGAAATTCCGTGATACTTCAGGCTAAAGTCGAGCGGGTTGGCGTAGGTCACAATGACGTCGATGGTCATCAGCTTGGAGCGCTGCATACGCGTCTTGGCCGCTTCAGCACGCCAGAATGCTTTGCGGTCGACGATGCCGTATTGCTCTCGGAAGTCGAGGACGCCTGGATGAAGTGCCAGCTTCGTCATGACGCGTAGCTCGGCCATCGAGAGCGCTTGATGCAGCCGGTCCAGCTTGAATCCTGGCATCACTGCTCGCGTGCTCATCGAAGGGGTACGAGCTTTGAGCAGTGGCGTGTACTCGTTTCCGTGTGGCCACCCAAACGCGTCGTGTGATGGAAGCAAAATTTGCGAAGGCGCGGGGTAAGGGGGCTTCAAATCGAAGATGTGAAATCCCTTCTTCTGTTCGGGTGTGACGATGGGTTGGACACCCTCGTCGTACTCGAAGTTGGGGTCGTTCCATTCCATTGCAGCAGTGCCGAGTGCTGACTTCAGCTTGGATTTGCGATTTCCGTAGCTTGCGTAGACCGGTCGCATCGTCATATCAGTCCTCCTGGTCGACTGTGGTGGATGTGCTGGCTTTCGACCCATGTGGGCGTTGAGTGGCGGTGCGTGTTGCCTTCGACGCGGCGTTTCTCGACTTCAACCGTTCACGCCACGCGGCGGGGTCTTCGGTGTTTCGTTCCAGCGTCTCCCAGGCGTCGATGAGCCTTTCGGTCATCCCTCTCTGACTGAATACTTTGGGGCGGTGAAAAGTACTCAAGAGCGCGGTTTTGGTGATGCGCCGCTGATACCCTGTCGCTCGGAGATGACGCGACCGCTGTTCGATATGGACAATCAGCTCTCCGGCGAGCCGCGTATCGTTGGTGGTAGTCGGAGTATCAAATCCGGCGCTTTCTAGCCTCTTTTTGGTCAGGTGTTTTTTTGCCGCCCCCGGCAAGAGGCCCATCAGCCTGGCGTGGTTCAGCTCGGGGTGCTCGACGCTTAGCTGGCTGTACCATTTCGCGTAGTAAATGAAACGCCCCTGCGTACTTTTTTGGGGGTAACCCGGAGTCTTCGGGACGTCTTGCACCGGCAAGTTTGCAAGGTCACGAACGAAGCCTCTCATTCGGTCTTCCACTTGGCCCCATCCGCCAGCAAGCGACTTGAGCACTGCAATCGCGGTGATGGGATGGCGAATGCAACGACGCCCCTTGAAGATTTCGCTCAGGGTGTCGGCATCCGAGCGAAAGATTCCCGTTCTTGAGAGGAGGGCGCTGAACGGAGAGTTCGAGAAATATTCCCTCGCCAGTGCGGGCCGAAATTCTCCCCCTTGGACCAGGCCGAGGTCGACAGCGCTGAGGTTGATTTCATCAGCGACGCGACGGTAGTCGAAGTTCGGGAGGTAGTCAGACTCAATGAGAAGTGATGCGACACGTGCCAGGCCGATTTCTGCTTCCGCCTTTGCGTCTGTTAGCCGAGTTGCTTCCGGCAAAGGCTTGAGGCCGCAGCCACAGTGGTGTCCTGCATGCAACGTGCGTTCAGGGAATACCGTGTAGTTCAAACAATCGTCGCATGGTACATGTAACGGCATCTGATGCTTTCCGCAGAACAAGATGCCGGGCAGCAGGTGGTCGCGACGCCAGAAGGGCCTGCCGCAACAGCCAATGTCTTCTTCGAGGCATTTGGGGCAGCGGAGGAGGCGATGTTTGGCCCAACCAGAGGTTGGGCCTGCCATTCCTACCTTCGATGCAAGCCCCTGCTTGGGGCCATCAATAAAGTGCGACATGATGCTTTTGGTGTCCTCCGGAGGAATGAACCGCGATGCAAGAGGTATCAACATGTTGTGTTGGATGACATCCTCAACTGAGCCGACGTTTCCTCCCAGCAGTTGTATGACCGGCCCCATGCGGCTGGGGAGCATCCACACGTTCGTCGGTGATAGGTTGTGTTTGGATACAGCTCTGAGTCTCCGTAGATACAGCGGGAACAGCTCTCCCTTGACGATGGACAGGCCAAGGGCCGGGCGATGGAGCTTTCGTGACGTCATGCGGTGAGGATTCGATGTTGAAGCTGAAGGCTCGGACGGTCGCGATGCGCAGTCGTGCTGCACGCGCGACAGTGGCGATGTCGAGCGGTTTGTTTTGGCGCGCAAGCTGTTCGATTGCGTGCTGCACGCGTCGGCGGACGAATACTTCCTTGCGTCCCGGCAACTGCGCTACGGTGCCGACAGCTGTCGACTTCGCGGTGATGCGACCGAAGAGGAAGTCACCCATGCCGTATGCGAGGCGGAATTGGTACGCGGACGGGAGCGGCTCGCGACCGCCGGTGTGCTCGCGCCTGTCGACCTGGCTGTGGGCGATGGCGCTCGTCAGGAAGGACGGAAGCTCGCGTTGAATCCGGCCTCCGTGAGGTCGGCGCTTCGGAAGTTGGTTAGAGCTGAGCCATTCATCGTCATGACGATGCAGCCAGGTCCACGCAGCCGGCATGGACTTGCGCAATTGGGTTCGCGTCATCTCGGGATGCTCGCCGATGTGTGCGAGCCACTGAGCACGGTAGCGGTCTCGCTGGTCGCCATCGACCTCTGATTTCGGCCGTTTTGCAGAATATGGGGCCGGCAGATGCGAGAGAGCCTCTACGTCGCAGGCAGTGCAGTAGATGAGCACGAGAATCGGCGCAGGTGCTGCGCGGCCACTCTGGCGTACGGCCTGAAGGCACAAGTCGAGAGCACTTGTGTCGGTCACTAGATGCGTGAGCCTTTCGTCTTCGAACCCTGCGGAGAACAGCTTTTTGAAGTCCCGGTGCAGTCGCTCCATTCGAAGCGCGCCGCGCTCGGTCACGTACCCTTTCTCGTGCAGCAATCCGAACGTCTTCGGCCAGAGCGGTTCACGCGGCATGACCTCGCTCACCGAGCACGAAAGCTGAGCGTAGCGGAGTGAGTTGTCAGCTCGTGCATGCCCTCCCGTGCTCGACATGAGTATCTCGAGCGTGCTGGATTCGTGCATGCAGACCAGGCGGCAGCCATGCCATGGGCAACGAGTTACATACGGAATACAGTGAGCGCAAAGGGAGGCTTGGCGGGTACGACCGCCAGGCAATTGGTCAGTGCACTCTGGGCAGCGCAGGCCGAAGCGGTTTCCCGACTCGACTCCTGGTAGTAATCGGGGGAACATGGTCCTCGACGCGGAGCCACGAGCGATGTTGCGTGTCGCTGCCTCGGCCATCTCCAAGGACATCCCGCATGTGCCGTACGAGAGCAACGTGTGTTTGGCCAAGACCTCCATAGCGTCACCATATGCATTCTGGGTGACGTCACAGAAGCGCTGAGCTCGACACGGGAGTGTGCTGTACAGGAGCAGACCTCGTCGATTTCCGAGGTGGCTGATTTCCTTGGCTTCCTTTGATGTGGTCGTTTGCGAGACCATTGCAGCTATGCTGGTCACAGTTTCACGAGGTACGGCCGGGAAGAGCATCAAGCGCGTCATGTTGCTTTCCTCATGCTCGCCAGCGCTATGCTGAGAGGCATACCATCTACTGAAAGTGCCATCGCCAGCGCGGATTCGAGAGGAATCCAGTCTGCGTATAGTCGGGCGGGGCCCTGTCCACAGGTGGAGAACTTGCCTCCTTGGGTGAGGCGCAATGCTGTCAGGGGCCCGATGTCCAGTTGGAGAGCAACGTCTGCATATGACGAAAGCAACTGTTGGGTGAGTTCTTCTTCCGGCTCAATTTCTCGCAGGCTGTAGACATAGACTGATAGCTTTGTCGCCAGCTCAGTGAGGCCGGTTGTGAGGCGCCAGAGCTCAGCTGGAAACCAATCCGGCGTGGGATGCCGAAATGAAAAAGCGAAGTAGTTGTCCCACAGGTACTCAGCCCACATGAACCACTGGGCTTCATCGAGCCGGAATGCGGTGATGCTTACCGCGCCCTTGTTCCGTAGAGAGTTGAGCGCTTTGCCGTGCGTGTAAATCTCAGCCGTGGCGCCCGGCGTACCGAAGCAGACAACTGGAATGCCGGACAGCTCTGTGAATCTTGCGAGAGCGCTGAGCAGCACTCCTGCAGCACTTCCTCTGACAGCCTTGGCCGTCAGGTTAGGGACAAGGAGCGCACCGAGATTGTGTTGGATTGCCAAGCTACTCATCGCGTTGGCAAAGTCGTCCCAGTTTCGGTGGAACGGCCCGGTCCGGTGCGTCGACGAGCCGTCATTCACCACGGAGTCCATTTTTTTGAGCAGAGTGTCAATGAAGCTGCGCGGAGAACCTGTCTCAGGGAAAGGAACAGTCAACGACCTCACAATGCTTACGTCAAATCGCCCGCCTGCCTGGGCGTCTACGTAGAACCGATGAGCGCTTGTTCCTATGACCCGCTGCACTGCGTCGACTAAAGCCTGCTCCCCCATATCTGCAGGTATGGACACCCAAAGGCCCCGTGCACCTGATGTTGGGACATCGACGACCTTGGAGTCGGTGCGCCGTCCGTGTGCGTCTTCTGAATCGGCGATGAAGCTGGCGGCGTCGTACAGCCGGGCCTGGAATAGCGGGTCCGCTGGATTACGTTCCAGGCGACTGTGGGTGATGTTCGTAACGAGCGCCTGGACGAGGCGTGCCTGGGCGTCTGTCGCGAAGTTTGCTGTTCCGTCGGATTCCATCAGGCCAGATTTCGTCCGTGCGGGGTCAAAGGTCAGCTGCTCCATTGCGTCGTCATACCCACGCCAAACAGGCGTGTAGTCGAGTGTAGGATTGCGCTTGCTTACCTTTCCCGGGGCAGAATCCAGGACCTCGTCGACGATTCCGTCTACGGTCGCCATCACGCGGCACCCCACGTGACTTGGTCGCGAGCATGCGGGCTATACGACGATGGGACACCTAGACGGAATTGTGTGCTGGGCACGACTGCGAACAGGACTCGACCCGGCTCAAGCCCGGCGAGCGCGAGGTGTTGTGCACCGGGCGCTGGGCGGTCGCTAGTGACGAGGGCCCGGAGGGGGCGAGTGCTCGTGGCGACGCTAGCAAACCAGCCAGGAGAGACCGGTGCAGCCACGAAAAATGGATTGGGTGACGCCGTGCTGGCGCCAGCGACGCCACTTTCGAAGGGCGTGTTCATAGGGTTCTCACACAAAATCAGGGGGCGCGTGTCTTCCCCCTGAGCCTGCAAAGTAAGCAGGCAAGGGTTGACAAAGCGAACCCCATGTGAGACCGTACGCGCGCGTATTACGCGTGGGGTCCCTTTTCGGGGTTCGCCACAAGGCGGGGCATCGGGACGGCATTCCCTTTGCCCCGTTTTTCATTTGTAAGCTTGGTACTGCGCTAAGACCTCCTGGGTGACGAATCTGTGGCCATGCCGCGTGGCTCCTGCGGTGCGGCGAAAAACTCAATTTGTGGTAACTGTGCACAAAGTGCAAACCGCAAAATGTCAGGTGGTGTTAGTTGACAAATGCGGTTTTACACGATAATATTCAAAGATATTCTACATTGAGCAATCTCGCACAGCAACATATGTGCGCGTTTTTGCTCGTCTTTGCATTTCCTTTGCCGTTCTGGCACCTCATCTTCATTTGATTCGCTCGCTCAAGGCGCGGCTCAGAGTTGCTCCGTGCGCCCTGTCTGCCGGGTCATGATGTTCGCGCTGCAGCCGTCGTCATCGCCAAGCTGCGGCACAGTACAATCATCCGATGTCGCCCCTTCTTTCGCTGTCGTCCGGCAGCATGGATTCGCTTCATTTTTGGTGACTTTTACTTCGCTTTAGTTTAGCTCGCCGTCGCACGATTACAAGGAGCCTTGTGAGTCAAGTTGATATATCTTGGGCAGATATGGCAGCGCGTGTTGTGCGGGTCATCCTCGCGCGGAAGGGCATGGGGTACGCAGAACTCGCGAAAGCTCTGGAATCCGTGGGCGTTGAGGAAAATGAGCGGTCACTTGCGCTTCGAGTGATGCGTGGTCGAGTGAAGTTCTCGCTGTTGCTCCAAATTTTGCATGTCACGCATTCCACAACACCACGACTCTGGCTCGATGCGCTATCGTTGGAGGATAGCTGGGAGGCTCGTGCGGCAGCGGTCTTGGACGCGGAACGCGCTAGACATCCAACCGTGTCCGTGGGCGACCTTGCCCTAAGAATGGTGCAACTCGGCGCGAGTCTGAGCGAGAAGACACTTGCTTTGCATATCGAACAGGGGACTATTTCGCTCCCCGAATTTCTCCAGTGCGTTGTGGCGCTCGGCAGCTTGAGCCTTGACCGATACATCGACTACGACGACCTGGTCGCGGTTGCTCGTGGCGCAGCGGCTGAGCGCTCCTTGTGAGCCGTCTTCAACTATCCGTTTGCCGTTCTGATTGCGTCTCCTAGAATGAAATCGGAAGTATTTCATACTTATTTGTAGGGAGCGATGGGGCGGTGCTTTCCCACCGGACTGGCCAGTGCGCTCTAAGAGCCTTCGGTAATCAGGGGGTGGGGGATTCGCTCGTGGGCGTTTTCGCTCGTCTAGGGAACAGGGAAACCACGGGGCGTGATGGAGAGGTTGCCAACGGTTCTTGACGTGACTGAGCGGAGAAAGAGATGCACGCTCGCAACAAGCGGCAAAATTTCGCCTGTTACACGGCGCTCTTTACTTTTATAGGCAAAAATTTGCTTGTAATTTCGCACGTTAGCAGTGCGATGCTTCATGTCGGGGAGGTTGACAATGCGCAGCCGAACGGTACAGGAGTGGGAGGTCGAACTGGGTGAAAGCTTGAAAGCGCTCCGCCTCCATCGAAACCTCGACCAAATGACCCTTGCGGCACGAGCGGGTATTAGCGTACGTTCGCTGCGAAACCTTGAAAGCGGAAAGGGTTCGTCGTTGCACACGCTTATCGAAGTCGTACGCACCTTAGGCCGCGAGTCCTGGCTCGAGTTGATTGCCCCGGTTCCAACGGTCAATCCTTTGATGATGACGAGAAACGCGAGTCCGAGGCAGCGCGCGAGTAAGCGTCGACGCAAACCTCCATCACAAGCGATGTGATAAGAACTCGGTTGCGCCCAATGGTTCACTGTGGATGGGCGGACGCGGCCAATGTTTGGGCTCGATACGGAAAGTGATAGAAATGTGCCGGTCCTAATGTCCGTTTTCGATTGCTCAATCCTGAAATCGGAGGCCTATGCCATGCGCAAAGAGTTAAAGCCGCAGGTACTGGTCCTGGACCAACCGACACCAACCCTTTTTGTTGATTATGACGGAGCGCTCCATCGTGGCCATGCGTTGCTTGATGAAAGTGGACACGTGTCACTCGATACGGGGAATCCGCTATTCGAATTTGCTCCTCTCCTGGCCAGCCTGCTTGACCCTTATCCCCAGGTTGAAATTGTTCTGACCACTTCATGGCTCGACACGTTGCCTTTCGAAACGGTCTTGTCATATCTGCCGCCACCGCTTGCTAAGCGGGTAGTCGGGACAACTCAGGGTATCAAGCCACGTTTCGGTTACGTGCAGGACGGCTCCGCGCGGACATACATCATTCGCTCGTACGTATTTGGGCACCGTCTCAAAAACTGGCTCGCGATTGACGATTCGGTTTACGGTGCATATCACCTGAACACGAACGTTCTCAACTTGGAGCCGCATCTCGTCCTGCTTGACGGTCAGCGCGGTATTGGAGATGAGGAGGCGCAACAGCGAATTCGAGACTGGCTGGCCGAAGTGCAAAGCTCGAGCAAGAGGTAGCGCGGCGTTAGTCACCCATGTGAGCTGGCGATGACTCTGACGATGCCCCGTTCAGAACTCGTCGGGAAGGGTATCGCTTGCCGGCATCGCGTCAAATTCAAACAGGATTCGGAGCAGGCGAAGCTTGTGGGTGGAGCCTTCCAGCTTTGGCTGAATGCGAGCCTTCAGCTCATCAAGGTGCTGTTGCTGGAGGCGCAATTTGCGTGTGTACAGCGCGAACGCAAACTCGCACGCTGCCTCGCCTTGTCGCCGGTTGTGCTGCTCGAAGATGTTTGCCAGCAGGTCCAGCATGAACTGACTGGCGCTCGCTTCTCGCGAGTAGTCCAGCTCGCTGGGGCGCGCGCAGCGCAAGAGTGCTGCTTGGATTGCGCCATCGTTGTACCGCGTAAAGTTCTCTGGATTGAGGATGACTTGCTGGAATGCGTCGGTGGCGAGCCGGTCGCTTTCACTCGTAAATTTTTTCCCCTCTCTGGCATTCTGGAGAAGCGCGCCGGCCGTCGCCAGAACAGCAGCGTTTGTGTCTTGCTCTTCCTCGTAGAAGCCGTCCCAGTACGCGAAATCAGGACGGAGTCGCATATCCGTAACGAGACTGTCATCGCGCGGCATGAAGACCGCGTTCCCCAAGCCGTCCGCGGAGCCGGCAAGCCGCTCTAGGCGCGCAGCGAAAGGGTCACCCAACCGCCGTTGAATGTTTCGCAGCGCCTGTAACTCTTCCTGGAACGATTCTTCGATACCTTGCCCAACGGCGACGCCATTGAATCTCTCGATTCTGATTTCTGCCCCGGAAGCCGAGTGTTTCAGATTCAACGGAAGTGCAGAGAGCTGGGCTGCGGTCTCCGCAATCTGGACCCCAATGAAGTAGGTGCGCGCGCCCGAGTGGACGTCGCGTAAGTCACGGCTTATCGAAAGCAGGCGCGTGCCACGCCCGACCACCGCTGCAACCACCAGAATCCCGGCGGTACCATCCAGCTTGGCGTCACCAGATTCGATTTCGGCATCGCTTACCAGAGTGAGCGGAGTCGCTCGATGCATGACCTCCCGCAGCTTCTTGGCACAGTATTCCGCAATCTCACGCGACGCTTCATCATCTTGATAGACGATGGCGCTCACCGATGCGGGGGTCTGCTGACTCACCAGCTTGTCGGCGAAATTCCTGAAGCCGAGGTTACCCATCAGCTTCCGTCCATCGAGATAAATGGGGCGGACTTTGGCGGTTGGAATTGGGCCGCGAGCTTGAACGGCGAGCGCGCCGTTCAGACCGTAGGCCTTACATAAATCAGAGACATCTTGCAGTCGATGTTGCTTCTTTCGGAGCAGGACGGACTTCGGCAACAAGTCTTCTGGAGCGAAGCGCTCGCCGACGATTGGCAGGTCCTTCAGGTGCTTATGGTGCGGTCTGCCATCGAGGCCTGTCGGAGCCGGAAGTGCAAAGAGAGCATCCGTGGCGTCCTTCGCGTCGACCAGCGTCAGAAGCGTGACGACTTCGGTGGCGTCGCATTTCACCTTCTGTTTCCAGTCGCGCTCCAGATTCATCGACGATGATGCCGAGATGAGCGTGAACGACGTGCCATGAAGCGGCGCATCGATTTTGTCTATCCCTTCGTGCGAATGGAATGTGACCACGCGAGGCTTTGCAACGCCGAACAACGTGCAGTACATGTCACGCAGCGCGTAGGCCACCGCAGCAATTCCCATCGTGTCGACGAAAATCACATCGAGTTTCGCCCCAACTTTCAGGGCGCGATTGCAGAGCTTTTCGAGCAGGGCGAACGCGAGGAACTGGACTCCCTCAACTTCGGTCAACGCTTCTTCGGCGCGCAAGAAGTGCGTCGAGCGCTTTTGAGATGGTTTGACGAAAGTAAAGCCCGGCGGCGCAACGACGGAGACGTGCCTGGCCGAAAACAGTTCTTTGAGACCCGCGGTCCGGATGGCTGCGGTCTGGCCGCGGAACAACCGTTCAAGGTCGGCAACCGGGTTGGTGAGCGCATCCACCTGCTTGATGGTCCCGTCGTGGCCAAATGAGCAGATACAAAGACAAACTTTGTTCGACGTACGGTTCGAAGCCTGGACGAGCAGCGGTTGCTCGAACGCCTTCTTGACCTCAGCGGCTTCCTCTGTCTCGCAGATGATGGCGACCACGTCCGGCGGATTGATGCCTTGCAAGCCGGCCTCAATGGCATCGGCCAGGTTTGCTACGTTGAACGTGCCTGGTGGTTTGAAGAGGAAATGGAAGTTTCGGACCGGCGAACTGCTTTCGGGTACCCAATCAAACGCAAAAAAGCCCTTCATCGCGACACCGCCGTCGTCATGGGAATAACAATGGAGTACGACGCGCCTGCGGTGTGGCTCAGTTCTCTCTGGTCTTCAAGCCAATGCGTTGGCTCGAATGCGCCGGCGGGTGTGTTCGAAAAATCCTGGACGAGGCAAATCCGTCCCGTGCGGAGTCGAAGATATGCGTTCAACTCGCTCAGCGTCTTGAGTACGTAGGTAAGCCCACCACCGCTCGCATTCGTGCCCTTCGTTGTCGCGTGCAGAGCGAAACAACGCTTAACGATGTCGACCTCTTCGTCAATGGAAAGAGCTCCTGTAGGCGGCGCACCGTATCGTGACATCCAGCGACGGACGAGACCGGGCCCGGTGTCGAGCACCGTCAACTCTAAAAACGACGTGCGTTGGAGAGGGGAATCCCCGCCGGGCGCCGCCGCGGCGTGAGCCGCAGAATGCTCTGCGAGGTATTCGCTAAATACCGCGTCGTCGGAGACCACCTGCTCGTATTGAGCATCTCGGTCATAGGAAATGAACTTTGCCATGAGTGCCCGTACGTTTCTGACATACGGCTTCCCGTCCTCGTCGACGGTGGCGTGCTCATCGGTGTTCTTGAAGAGCTCGTATATCAACGTCCCAATCGAGGTATTGGCTTCCTCGGAAACCTTCCATTCCGCCGCGGGCGCGATTGCAGTGATTATCTTCGAGGTGAGCCAAACGAAATCCGCTCGCGAGCGCAGCGCGCCGGGCTGCGGCCGGTTATAGAACGGAAGGAGATATTCGTTCTTCGCCCGTGCAAAGCAACAGAGGAAGACCCCTCTACCGCGCATCGTGTCGCGGAACTGACTCTCCTGCATGGCCTGGATTCTGCCGACACCAAACGACAGTGCCTCCCGTGTCGATAACGGGTCTTCACGTCCCGGCACTTCGACTGAGCCGGCGAAATATGTGGATACCAGCCCGTGAGGCTCTTGCGCCAGGGCCTCCATCGGATTGCTGTCAACGTGTCCGTACAGTCGAAGCGCGGAATTCGCCTGAAGGCGCGACCACGTCGCGACATACTGCATCAACGCCGATGGGACGCCAACAGCACCGCCATACCGAAGGGAGAGTGGAATCCGCAAAATCGAATCGCGGACCGCTTCATCGTACGCGGCTTCAATCTCGCGGAGGCTGACGGTCTGCTGGAACGAAATCATAGAGAAAATGTAGAACGCTCAGGGTTCAGGGTGCTGACAGCCGTCTGCAGGTAGCCGAATGTAGCCTTCGCCGCCAGTTCGATGACACGAGCATAGCCAACTTAGGAAGGCGGTAGAACGGGCATGGCCGTTGAGAGCATGTCTTTTCGGCTCCCTCGGGTCGGTCAGCGAAACGCCATTCTAGCCTTCGCTTCAACCGGTTGCCTACCGAGGGCCGGCGAGGCGATGCGGGTGCATTTCCAGACCCGTTTGCGGGCTTCCGGTAGTGCGCGAACCCCAGCGCCCCGTCGGTCGGCGCGAGGCACCTGGCGCCCGACCACAGGTTGGACGGCTGTGCCGTCAGGTCTCCACTGTGGATTCCGCGACCGTCGGTCTCGTCCAAGTCACGGCGAACGACAGCATCCGTACGCCTAGTAATCACATTCCAGGCAGCGATTGCTGGCGCGATGTCGGCAACGCGGCGTCATTCCAAAGCTTCGTAGCGAGCGGATGACGGGCAAGATGGATGAGGCGATATAGCGGCCCCTTGTTCATGTTGACGAATAGCGGCTTGGACTGGGCAACCTGCATCTTAGTCAGGTCCGTGACGAGCGATTCCCAATACTCAAGATACACACTGACTTGTTCGCGCTTGGGAACCTCCTTCAGCCGCAAATTGTTGCGCCACCCCGGCGCGGCCGCATCCAATCTTGAGGTGGCCAGATTGAAGTCGACACCGATGTTTCGCTGAACGTCCATTACGCTGAAGTGAATCAGGAGGTCGATGTTCGGCCGAGCGGCAAGCTTGCGGATAATCTCGAAGTCCAAGTGCTCGATGTTGAATGGGTCGAGGAAGGCGAAATGTAATCCCCTCGGAAGCGTCTCGAGCACCCAGTCAACGGTCTTGGATGCGGTGCCCACGCATGCCTGCACTTTGGCGCCTGCGGCGCGAAGTCGCGAGCTACAAGCCTCCACGCTTTCAGCATCGGCATCGGCGATGTATATCTCGTTGAACGGCGCTCCACCGCGTTCCGACATACGCCAGGCAGACAGCACGCCGCCATCAGAGATAACCCCCGATTCACGGTTCATGACTCGTCCTGGCCCCGAAAAAAGGTCGATAAACGAGGCATATGGCCATTTTGCGCGAGCTTTTCGGGCTGCGTCGACATAACGGGACAGCGCCACATGTTTGTCTTCCGACCAAGGACCAACCTTCATGACCGGCAGACCATCAGCCGGGTCGATGACAATCTCGTCGTCATTTTTTTTGGCCACGCTTGTGTCCCGTATTTTGAGGGCTCAATGGGGATGTCAAATAGTATGCCGCTATTTCGAAATATCTACCAAAACCTGATAATCTTTCGAGAGACCAAGAGCCCCGCATTACACCAAGAATGGCAAAGACAGAAGACAAGTATTTCTGGCAGGTCGGGCATCCTCCGCCGATTCTTGACCAGCACAGCGCTGTTAAGCATTCGATTGTCGAAGAGTATGTTCAGCAATACATCGAAACCCTGATGAGTTTGCCGACCATGCCCAAACTGACTTTGACGTTGGTCGACGGGTTTGCCGGCGGTGGGGAATACCTCAACGCGCAGGCCAAATCAGTTGATGGCACGCCTCTGCTTATGATGCGGGCGGCGCACCTGGCGAGAGCCGCCCTCAATGTCGGTCGGCGCACGCTGCGCGAAGTGGACACTGAGTTTTTCTTCGTGGAAAAAAAGCGGGAATCTGCGGAGTATCTGTGTCAGCACTTGGAAAGGCGGCGAGCGGAGGGTGCCATTGCGCAACGGGACTTCGAGCGGTCGAAAGTGCTGAACGGTGGATTTCTCGACGAGCTGCCGAGAATCGTCGAGCGCATCAAAGCACGCCGAGGCGGAGGCCGGGCGATTTTTCTGCTCGACCAGTACAGCTACAACGCCGTACCGATGGACAAGCTTCGGTGGCTGATGACCGAGCTGCCGAACGCAGAAGTCATCATGACTTTCAACGTCGACTCGCTCCTCACCTACATCAGCGACAGAGAGGCAAATCGAAAGGCCGTTCGCAGTATTGGCATTGAGCGGTACATCCCTTGGGAGCAACTGGGGCAAATCAAGGCGGAGTCTGGACGAGCGGCGCTCCAACGTTACGTTGCGCATGGCATCAAAGCTGAAACAGGCGCGCCGTACATGACGCTGTTCTTCGTTCGGCCAGACTCGGCAAATCCGTGGAGCTATTGGCTAGTGCATTTGTCGCAGCAGTACAAAGCCCACGACGTGATGAAGTCGCTGCACTGGGCGCACTCGAGCGAGTTCGGACACGAGCTCGAGCCGGGACTCTTCATGCTTGGCTACGACCCGAAACGGGACGAGCAATATACCGGTCAGTCTATCCTCTTCGATGCTGGTGGGGCAGAGCTCTGCATCGAGACATTGAAGGAAGACCTCGGCCGCGTTCTGTCAGGCCGGCAGCAGCCGCTCACTGTTCGGCAACTGCTCACCGACCACATTTCCAACACTATCGCAGACGAAACTCGGCTGCAAATGGTTATCCGTGGCTTGCACGCCTCAGGGAGTATTGTGGTGTCGAATAAAGACGACAGAGTGCGGCGGCCGTCAAAGCACTACAAACCCTCCGACATCATCGAATACTCGCCGCAGCGAAATTTCTTCACGTAAGCCGCACGCGGTCGGGCATATCGTCCCAGGTGCGTCCTTCGAGGAGCCGCCCATTTGCGCCCTTGGAGCGACGTACGCCATCGCTGCCCCATGTACCCCACTGCTTAAAGAAGAACTTCACGCCTTGCTCCTCGCACTGGACCTTTACGTTCTGCACCCACTCTTCGAGCATCGGGCGCGCCTTCGCACCGGATTCCCCGCCGACAATGACCCAGTCGATGTTCTCGAGATTCAGTGTTCCGAGGTCCTCGAGCAGCGGCTCGACGGACAAAAAGCGCACACCGCCTTGCACCGCGCGCAGCTCATCGATGCGAGGTACCCCATACCGACGGTCCTCCACGGTCACACCGAGCCAGGCGTTTGCCGGAATATCACGACGGCTGCAGTAGCTCGCGAGGCGCTCAGCGCGCTTCGTGAGAATTTGGAACGTGTGCTGAGGGCACGCGCGAATCGCATCGAATACCTGCGTGATGTAGGCATCAGGAACCGAGCGGTGGAACAAGTCGGACATCGAATTGACGAAATACACTGTCGGACTCTTGCGCTTTAACGGCTCGTCCAAGCGATTCGGCAGAATGGTCAGTTTGAAGCCGTTCTCATAGCCCGGGGTGCCCATGGCGTGCAGACGCCTCGCCATGCCTTCGGCGTAGCAGTTCTTGCAGCCCTTGGAGATTTTCGTACAACCCACGGTTGGGTTCCACGTGCGCTCCGTCCACTCAATCTTGCTTTGCCCACCGCTCATTGTTCGACCTCTCAATTAGGTTGCGATTTTATCGGGCTTCCAGCGGCTACTACGAAATAGCCACACTTTCGTCATGTGGTCGCGGTTTTCTCGATGCTGATATGCGACAAACGAGAGAAAGGACCAAGCATCTCCGTCAAGGGCTTCAGAAGTATAGAGATGAAACTGTATATTTATACAGTAAATAGATAAATATGATGATGAATGAAAGTGAATAGGCGAACGCTATGCGCTGGATTGGCGCGGGTAGCCGGGGGAATGAGTGTGTGGTGATGGGAACTTGGGGGCTGTGGCGCCGTGGTCGCAAAATAGCCGCCCATGTATCACTGGATATGCCCTGGCGATGTTTGAGCCTTCACGAAGGAGCGAATTATTTCGGCCCCCTCGACGGCGGAGACAATCGAGGTAGCCACCGTCGTCGCGTATGGCCTCGAGTACGCCGGATGCCCGAATTGAGATTTGGCCATCCCTTCAACTCTGTCACGTCGCTTACGCTCTCTCCTCGAGAATTCTCAGCGGTGCGCAATCACCAATAACGTATGTCGGCCGAGACGCAAGCGCCGCAAGGCACGCCTCTAACTCGCTCTCGTTCCGTAGCACGAGGTGAAGAACACTGTCGCAGTGGCTTTCAGCGACTCGACAGTAACGAGATGGACCGAATTGTCGGCGCGCAAAGTGACTACTTGTGGATGGGCGATGTCCAGAATATCGCAAATATGTAAGCAATTTCGGGATTGCATGCTGGTTGTTTCGTTATTGTCGTGAATGGCGGCGCATTGAACTTGTGCCGGCAATCTCGGTTGTTTTTCCTCCATTTTTATTGTCCGAATAG
Source organism: Burkholderia cepacia (assembly GCF_001718835.1). Classification (NCBI taxonomy): domain Bacteria; kingdom Pseudomonadati; phylum Pseudomonadota; class Betaproteobacteria; order Burkholderiales; family Burkholderiaceae; genus Burkholderia; species Burkholderia cepacia. The sequence goes on from NZ_CP013444.1 coordinate 356,361, forward strand.
GGGTTTCCCCGTATGATTTTGCTCGGCCGCGAGAGAGGCCGGCACAAGGAAAAGCAAATGGGAGCGCAGGACCTTATCGCATTAATGAAATCAGGGTTACTCCAGTCCGACCGTCTAGTGAAACTGGACACTCCAGCTGGGCCGGACGTGCTGCTGCCGCATATCGTCGTCGGCGTTGCCCGGCTGGGGGGCAATTTCGAGTATGCAGTCGATGTGGTCTCGCTGCACGATTCGCTCGAACTGAAGTCGCTTATTGCACAACCGGTCACACTCTGGATTCAGCAGGCCGACAAGACATACCGGCCGCGACATGGCTACGTGCATACCGCACGACGCTTGGGTGCGGACGGACAGCTGACGAGTATGCAGCTGATTTTCTCATCCTGGTTGCATTTCCTGAAGTTCCGCAAGGACGCTCGAATATTCCAGGACCAGTCGGCCGAAGCCATTCTCGAAACAGTGTTTCAAGGACATCCGCAGGCGGTCGGGGCGTATCGATTCGAGGTGCGCACGCCGTCGCCCGCGCGCTCGTTCTGCGTCCAGTACGAGGACGATTGGAACTTCGTGCACCGGCTGCTGGAAGCGGAGGGCTGGTTTTATCATTTCGAGCACGCAGAGGACGGCAAGTCGCACACCCTCGTCATCACGGACGACCTGTATTCGCTCAAGCCGCTCGAGCCTGAGCGCGTTCAGTTTTACCGTGCCGGCGTCACTCGAGCGCCAGATACGCTCGTGCATTGGGCAGGCGCGCGCACCCTGCAGAGCACCTCGTACTCGACCCGTACATTCGACTACAAGCATCCCGAGGCACGAAAGGAGAAGTCCTATCCTACCGTCGAGAACCAGGGCGACCTGCCGCAGCAGGCCGAGGTCTACGAGTACACCGGGCCGTACACGTACCTGGAGGAGGACCGCGGTAACCGGCTGACCAAGCTCAGGCTCGAGGAATGGGAGTCGCGTGCGAAGCGATTCTACGGCGTGGGCAGTCTGCCCGGCATTGACGTGGGGCGTTGGTTCACCCTCTTCGACCATCCTGAGCACGACCGGGACGCTGTAGAGGACCGCAAGTTCGCGGTCGTCGAGGCAACCTGGTACATCCGCAACAATCTGCCGGTGGGCGGAAGTCGCCCCTATCCGCATAGCCTGGATGCGCGTCTTGCTGAGGTTCACGATGTTCATGAGGCGGCGGCGTCGGCATTCGCCGTCAAGGACGCATTGGGCAGCGAGGGCTTCTTCCTCGTGGAAGTGGAAGCCCAGCGCCGGAAGGTGCCGTTTCGCAGCCCGTTCGACCACAAGAAGCCTGTCATGCACCTGCAGACGGCGACCGTCGTTGGCCCAGAGAACGAGGAGGTCTACACCGACTCGCTGAACCGCATCCTCGTTCGCATGCACTGGGACCGACGCGACGGTGTTGGAGCAACGTGCTGGGTCCGGGTCGCCTATTCCGACACAGGCGGCGGCTACGGCAGCGTGCATGTACCGCGCGTCGGGGAAGAAGTTACCATCGACTGGGTCGGTGGTGATTGCGACCGACCGTTGGCAACTGGGCGCGTATACAACGGGGCGACGCAGCCTCGCTGGCACTCGAACGGCATCCTCTCGGGTTTCAGTTCGAAGGAGTACGGCGGAGGGGGCTACAACCAGCTCGTGATGGATGACGCGACGGGCCAGAACCGTCTGCAGCTTTTCTCGTCGCAAGGCAGCTCGATGCTGCACCTCGGGTACCTGATTGCCCAGAACGGCAACGTCCGCGGCAACTACCTGGGCAGCGGTTTCGACCTACGTACCGATGCATATGGCGCGATTCGCGCCAACCGCGGGCTATTCATCACGACGCACCCTGGTTCCGGCGCGGCGACTCAGCAGCTCGAGGTCCGGCAGGCTCAGCAGCAACTCGCCGGCGCCCACAATCTCCTTGAATCGTTGTCCGACGCCAGCACAATCCACCAGGCAGAGAGTCTGAAGCCCGGCCAGGATGCCCTGAAGGTATTCTCGGACGCTACGACCGACAACGTCGAACATCAGTCGTCGGGCGGCCGTACGGCTGGCGGTGGAAAGGGGGCGGCAAACGCCTTCAAGCTCCCGGTACTGCTGGCCGCGAGCCCGGCCGGCATCGCCCTGTCGTCGCAGCAGACTGTGCACGTCAGCGCGGACGAACAGGTCACCTTGGTCAGCGGCCAGAGCACGCACCTTGCAGCCGGAAAGTCGTTGCTCGCGAGTGTGGCGGAGCGTATCAGTCTGTTCGTCCAGAATGCTGGAATGAAGCTCTTTGCGGCAATGGGAAAGGTGGAAATCCAAGCGCAGTCGAACAATATCGAGCTGACCGCGCAGAAGACCGTGAAGGTCCTGTCGACCACCGAGAAGGTGGAGGTCGCGGCTAGCCAGGGAATCCTGCTGACATCGGGTGGTGCCTACATTCGAATCCAGGGCGGCAACATCGAGATTCACGCTCCGGGCAAGATAGACATCAAGGGCGCGCAGCATGCCTTCAACGGACCGACGAGCGGTACGTACGACTTGCCCGCACTGCCCAAAGGTGACCTGCACAGCAAGCTGGAGCTGAACCTCACGGACGACAACCTGAAGGCGGTCCCCAACGCACCGTACAAGGTCGTGTTCGAGAACGGCACGACGATGGCAGGCAAGCTGGACGGTAACGGCCACGCTGTCCTTCGCGATGTGCCGGACGGTGCCGCCAAGGTCTTCTTTGGGGAAGATGCGCGGCCGTTCAATCCACAGTCTGTACCTGCCGCAAAGGAGCTTGCTCAGTCTGACATCCTCAAGGAACTGCATGCCGGCGGACACGAAGGCATTACGGACGAAAACCTCTACAGCCTGTTCAATAAATTTTCTGGCCGGCCGGACGTGAAATGAACGCAAACGACCAACAAGCGATTGAAGACGCAGTCAAAGAAATAGGGCTTTCGATGGCGTCCAACGCCTTCCCGGTGTTCTACGTCGCGCAGAACGTCTACGACACTACCGAGAGCGTCTGGGCGGTTTGGAACGCGCGTGAAAGCGCGGACGAGATGGCGAAAATCGAAGCGGGCATCGACCTGGTGTTTGCGGTCGTGGGCTGGGTGCCCGTCGTCGGCGCCGGCGTCAAGCGCACGTTCCGCCTCGTCAACCACAAGTCGGAAATCTACGGTCCGCTGCTGTTCGACATTCTGCGCCTAGTGCTCCAGCGCGCTCATGTGCAGACCAGTCCGGATGCACTGATTGACAAGCTGTTCGATGCAACAGGCGTCAAGAAATACCTCACGGAGGCTCGCGAGCATATCCAGCAGTCGTGGCTATACCGTGAGATGCCGTCCTCGGTGCAGGTCACATTCATGCAAGCGCTGACCTTCGTTGAAACGAATCTGCCGTACTGGCTCGGACAGTTTGTCCAGCGCAAGCTTCTTCACTGGCGAAAGAAGCAACCGAACTCATCGGCCGTCAGTACCCTTGAGGAGCACCGGACGACCGAGAAGCCAGGCGCAAAGGGCGAAGAGGCTAAGGCGGGTCATGACCGCCCGGTCTCGACACCCTCCAAGGGAGTCGTGAACGCAAAGCTGGCAGTAACCGACATTACGACCGAAATCACCGGAATTCTGGGCGAGCACATTGGGGACTACTACTGTTATGAAAAGCTGAAGTGGGGCAATGGCTGGACCGGCCACGACAAAGGTTTGAGCGGCAAATGGAGCGAGCGGCCGGGCCTTCGGGTGATGGGTAAGCTCAACGACAAGGGCAGGCTGAACAAACTTTTCGACCTCAAGGCCCGTGGCCACGGTATCGACGGCGTTTGGCGTGCCGCGCCGTTCAGCAACCAGATGAAGGACTTCGCTATCGTCGAAATGAAAGCGTCGACGACAACGCGAAAACTGAAAGACCCGAATGCCAAGCATAGTATCGCGGGCAAACTCGGGACGATTAAGGAAAAGGTACGCCCCCCTGCCCAGGACCTTCTCGAGCCGCCGCCCGATGATTCCGGACCAGCATCGCCGACTGCGGGCGGGCCAAATATCGGGGGAGGGAAGCCGTCGCCTGGCGGAGGGAAGCCGTCGCCTGGCGGAGGGAAGCCTTCACCCGGCGGAGGGAAGCCATCACCTGGCGGTGGAAAACCAACGCCGGGTGGTTCTACGAATGAGGGCAGCCCTCCGAGAAGGGAGCAGTCCGACTCTGCATCGCCGAAGACTGAAACAACTCAGAAAGACAAACCTGCCACGACCGGACCGAGTAGCGCAAAAATCGCCAGAGTCCAGATGAGTCACGAGTGGATTGAAGCAAAAATCTCGGGAGCGGTTCCGGAGCAGGAGCTAGCAGATGCGATTCTGCGTTTAGGCTACTCGCGTCATCTGTTGTATGTTCCATTTTATCTTCCGTCCGCGGTGCAACACGTCGAAGCGCTCGCCGCGGGCACCGAACATGAACATGCGGACCACGACCTTCCGTTCACACACCACTACAAGGATGGAGAAGTTGAAGAGGCGGTCAAGCTGAAAGCGAGCAGGATAAAATAGCGGCATTGCTACGAGATTGTTGATATGAGCGAAGACTTCGATTCGAAACGGCGACAACGCTTCCTTGGCGAGGACTACTTCAATTGGCGCATGGGCCTCTTGAATGACAACATCACGTACTGGTCAGAAAATATTGCCCCTACTGGCAGTACTGAGAACGAGCGGAAGGCGTTGACGCAGCGCTATCTCGTTTCCGATGTCTATCGACGCTTCCTGCTCATGTACACGGGGGGCGCGGAAATCGAGCCGATGCGCGGTGAACTCGAGACTGTTATCGAAGCCTATGAGCGGTACACGACAGCCCAACGCCTGAATCGGCAGGAGGCCAGCGAGCCGCCGTTGGTCTTCGAGGAAATCAGTGAGTATGAAACAGTGATGCAACTGATAGGCTTTTGCTACCTGCTGCATCGACGTGACTTGCTTCCGCGGATTGTCGAGATGTTCGACCCCTCCTATCGGGGAACCGACACCTTGTATGAGGACCTGTTGGCCTACGAACTTGATGGTCGAATCAACGTAGACCGCTGGAATCACGACGTGCCGTATCGGCCTCTTGTTTTCAGTCTGTATCGCGAGACGAAGAAGGAGTCTGTCGACGACATGACCGAATACCTCGAAGGCTGGTATCGAGGCATGGCCGCCGCTCCGTGGCACGATGGGCATCTGGAAGCGAAGAAGAAGGGTAAGGGCACCTACGTCGGGTACTGGGCCGTTGAAGCCGCTGCAGTTGCTTATTTGCTGCAGCTGGACGATAGCTCTTTCCGCGACAATCTGCTGTATCCGAAGGACCTTGCCGACTTCGCGCGCAATTTCGACCCCGCGAAGGGGAATCCGCCGGCACTTCAGGACAACGGGCCGAAGACAGTGCGCACCGGTCAGGTCTGCCCGGAAACCGGCATCTGGAGAGCACAAGGCCATCACGTGCCCGGTGTGCGGGTGCAGCAGGGCGAGCGCATGCCCGAGGTGTTTGCTCCCGACCGGTCCGGTGCTTACCGGTCGCAGCCCGCGCTCTGGGAGTTCGAACGCAAGGCTTGAGTGCTGCCTGGTCGCGCGAATCTGGCAGTATGGCGGCGCCTGCCGTCCTGGGCAGTCGAATTGCTGGCCGTACTTGCGACTACATGCGTCTCCAACGACCTTCACGTGCTCCGGAGGCAGATGGATGCGCTCCCGCTCAACTCTCGGCGGCCGCCAGCGTCCTTTTACACGAAAAAGACGTTGGCGAATATCGAAACTCGCCGCTACAACTCGACGAGCGTCGCCGGCAGCACAGCGATGACGAGCCGCTTGCTGACAGCCGGGACCTCATAGTCAGGTACAGGCGTATGCCTCTCTGCAGCTTGGGCTTCGTACATGACGGCGTGCTGCGCGCCACGCGCCGCGAAGCCTAGCGGATTCCGTGCCGAGCGAGCAATCTGTCGAAGAATTCGGCTACACGGCGCTGCGCTTCCGGACCTACCTTGCGGGCGCCGAGGTCGACATCGCGGAATTCGTAACCACCGAAGCGATACACCTCGTAGCCCATCAATCGCAGCCGCCGGTCCTCTGATGCCATCTCGGCGTACAGTTCGGCGTTCGCGATGTAGCGCGCGGGCGCGCCTTGGTCTTGCACGGCATAGTGGTGGCGACCGTCTATCTCGATGACGATGCGGACGCCCTGCTCGAGCATGAGAAGAAAGTCCATGCGCTGTCGCGCCAAGAATTTCTCATCGCCACGCTCGCGACGCGTGTATGGGTCGTAATGCAGGTAGACCTGAGGAATTAAAGCGGGAAGTCTATCGCCAAGCTGTTTCCCGAAACGCTTGTAGTACCCGTGAAAAAGCGCGTATTCACCTGGCGAATTGGTGCCAATGACTGATTGGCGCAGGCGCCTGTACAGCATCTTCGAGCCCTCAGCGCTGTCTACGCCGTGCATTTCGGCGTACCAGCCACGAAGGTCGTTCCACAGCAGCATACCGGAGCTGGGAAGCGGTTGGTCGTAGATGAGTACCTTGTCCGCGTGCTTTGTGATTTCGACGTCATTGTTCAGCGCGTCGCGAAAGACTATCTCTGGCTTCTCACCGGTCGACGCGAAAATCAGATTCTTCATCGTCCCGGCGACACCCGCTTGAGCGCGAACGACTCCGTAAATCGCGTATCCAGACTCGACAGTAGTCTGCTTCAGCGTAAAGCCGTCTCGCTTCAGTGCGTCGCTGATGGCGCCGGCCAACGTCGCCTGCTCAGCGTCGCGGCGCGTCATCGGATGGACGAGCTTTTCAAGTAGAGCGAAGAAGCGAAACTGCGTGCACGTCAACGCGCCGCACTGAATGAGCATCTCCTCATTGGACCAATCTGGGTTGCGCAGATAGTGCTGCTCTATCTGAGCTCTGACGCTGGAGTTGTCCACCCACCACGAATCGCCTTCGCGCAAAGCCGCGGCGCCGAATACTTCCTCCAGGCTATCAAGGGCCGGGAAGTCGCCGAACAGTGATTCAAGCCGATTCAGAACTTTGAGGACATCGCAGCGAACAAGCTTGCTCACGCGGTGCTGACCATGCTCGGTCAGCTCGGCAAGGGCCTCCGTGAGGTCATCACTCGGATATTCGCGGAGTATCTTACGCGCCAGTTCGATGAGCGCTTCCTCGCTGAAATCGAGGATTCTCCGACTGATATAGGTCCTTTTGCCGCTGTGAGCCTCTGCTTCGTCATCCGGTCCAACGGCCGGCTGGATGCCCAGCCGCATACATACGTGCGGAAGCTTGTACGATTTGACGTCGTACAGAACGTCTGTAATCAGCTTCCGTATCGTCTCGAAAGGAACTACCGGGAGATTGACGCTCGAACCAACCATGAAAGTTGCCTCCATGTTTCGCGCTTGCGCATCGCCTCACTCGAGGCCTTCGCAAAAGCGTGCCTTGTTTCTGCAACAATAACAGGCAGCGAGACAGCGAGGACGCTGGCCATTGTGTCGGTCGCCGGAGCCGCGTCCCATGGCGAGCTGCGCGCCGGCCGCGCGTCGACAGACGCCTACCTGAGTGGAGTCATCGGATGGAAATCATCGTTGAGACGTATGTGCCCTCTGGCGAACCTTCGTCGGCAAGCTTGCGCGTGAAGCCGCTTCCTGGGCAGGGGGTAGACCCAAACCTCAAAGTCGAGTGCAGTCGTTCCATGCGGCGGCAATATCCAGCAGGCTCGCTGTTCCGGCTCTCGGTCACGCTGACTGACCGCAAAGGCACACTATTTCTGTACGCTCACCATGCCGCGCCGTTCGAGCATGTGAGCCGCGAAGAAGCGAAACGATTCATTTCAACCATGTTCGGCGCCCGACAAGTCGAAGCGCCCACATAGAAACACGAAGACGATGCAACAGGCTACCTATAAAGGTTACGTGCTATGGGGCTACGCCATTGAGCAGCAGGAAGAGGTTACCGCGCCCGAGCAATACGCCGCGAGCGGGACGATTACTCGGGACCGGAATTTCGTAGAAGCCTCGGGAGTCCTCGGTGTCTTTGACTCCGAAGAGGAAGCGCAGGATGCCGGACTCTCGTGGGCGCGCGCTTGGGGCGACTCGCACGGGTAGCATCGAGAACGCGATGGCCTTGTGTCCGAACTGTCATCGCGAGCGGCACTACGGTATCAACTACGCCAATGGCGCCACGAAGTGAGAGCGCGCGGTTGCCAAGGGAAGCGACGCGGCGGACGCGATGATGCAGGGTGGAAAGACACGGAAACTGCGGGGGAGCGGGAGGGAGAGACCAGGACCGAAGCCCCGGTCCGCCCGCTTGGTGGATTCATCCCGTGACACTTTTTTTGAAATTTCCCCTTCGAAAGCGGGCGATTTGGTGTTGCCGGATTGGAAGCGTTTACGTTGAGAAATCAAGCGTTTGGAGCCAAAAACTGGTCCCAGACGGGATAGAAGCGTTTACGTGTAAACGCTTCTAATCTGGATTGCCAATTGGTCACGGTTTCCCCGTTCCCTCACTCCACCGTCACCGACTTCGCCAGATTCCGCGGCTTATCGATATCTGTCCCCCGCGCCAGCGCCGCGTGATACGCCAGCAGTTGCATCGGCACCGTATGCAGAATCGGCGAAAGCGGCCCGTAGTATTCGTTGAGCCGAATGACCTCGATCCCGTCGCCCGGCGCCAACCCGCAGTCCACATCCGCGAACACAAAAAGCCGGCCATTCCGCGCACTGACCTCATGCATGTTCGACCGGAGTTTCTCGAGCAGCATGTCATTCGGCGCCACCGCAATCACCGGCATCTCGTTGCTGACAAGCGCCAGCGGCCCATGCTTAAGCTCCCCGGCCGGATAAGCCTCCGCATGGATATAGGAAATCTCCTTCATCTTCAGCGCGCCCTCGAGCGCGATCGGATAATGCATTCCGCGTCCGAGAAACAGCATGTTGTCGCGCCTTGCGAGCAGTTCCGACCACGCCATGATCTGCGGTTCCAGCGCGAGCACTTTCGACATCGCATCGGGCAGATGCCGCAGCGCCCGCAGATGCTGCTTCTCGTCGTCGTCGCTCAACCGGCGGCGCACCTGCGCGAGCGACAGCGCAAGCAGGAACAGCGCAACGAGCTGCGTCGTAAAAGCCTTCGTCGAAGCCACCCCGATCTCGACTCCCGCACGCGTGACGAACTGCAATGCGCACTCGCGCATCAGCGCACTGGTGGCGACGTTGCAGATCGCGAGCGTACGCATCATCCCGCTTTGCTTCGCGACATGCACGGCGCCGAGCACGTCGGCCGTCTCGCCGCTTTGCGATACCGCGACGACGAGCGTGCGCGGATTCGGCACGCTGTCGCGATAGCGAAACTCGCTGGCGATTTCCACGCTGGCAGGCAGCTTCGCGATGCTTTCGATCCAGTTCTTCGCCGTGAGCGCCGCGTGATAACTGCCGCCACATGCGAGCAACAACACCGAGTCGACGTCGTTGAACACGCGCCACGCGTGGTCGCCGAACAGTTCCGGCATGATCGACGACACATCGAGCAGCGTATCGGCCACCGCCTGCGGCTGCTCGAAGATCTCCTTCTGCATGTAGTAGCGATACGACCCGAGATCGGCCGCGCCGCCATGCGCGGCGACCCGCTGCACCGCGCGCTCGACGCGCTGGCCGTCCGCATCGACGATCCAGTAGCGATGCAGCTGAATATCGGCAACGTCGCCGTTCTCGAGGTACGCGATCCGATCGGTGATCCCCGACAGCGCAATCGCATCGGACGCCAGAAAATTCTCGCCATCACCGACACCGACGACGAGCGGCATCCCGTCGCGCGCGCCGACGATCCGGTGCGGCTCGTCGCGGCACATCACCGCGATCGCGTAGCTGCCGCGCAGTCGCGCCACCGCGCGCCGTACCGCATCGAACAGATCGCCGTCATACAGGTGGTCGACCAGGTGCGCGATCGCCTCGCTGTCGGTCTGGCTCGCGAACACGTAGCCGTGCGCCTGCAGTTCGGCGCGCAGTTGATCGCAGTTCTCGATGATCCCGTTGTGCGACAACGCGATGCGTGCGTTCGCGTCGCTCGGCGAAAAGTGCGGATGCGCGTTGAGCGTGACGGGCGCGCCATGCGTGGCCCAACGCGTGTGCGCGATGCCGGTGTAGCCCGACAGCGCTTGACCGGCGATCTCGCGCTGCAGGTTCGCGACGCGGTCGACGCTGCGGGCGCGCGCCAGCGCCCGGTCGCGGTAGACCACGACGCCGCATGAATCGTAACCGCGGTATTCGAGCCGTTTCAGGCCGTCGACCAGGTTCGGCAGGATGTCCCGCTGGGCGACCGCCCCGACAATTCCACACATATCGCGCTCCGTAAATGTCCTGTCTGGATCAGTGAGAGCGATGGTAGAGGCGATGAAATGGAATTAAATTTCAAAAAACATGAAATGATGAAACGAGGCGATCGTCGCGTATCATGTTGAAATTAAATTTCACTCTAAAAGAACGGGAGGCCCCTTGGCCAGCGTGACCCTCGACGATCTCGATCTGCGCATTCTCGCGATCCTGCAGGACGACGCGTCGGTGTCGAACCTGCAACTGGCCGAGCGCGCGCTGTCGTCGCCGCCCACCTGCATGCGCCGCGTGCGGCGGCTGACGGAGGCGGGCGTGATCCGCCGGCAGGTCGCGATCCTCGATCAGCAGATGATCGGCACGGCCGTCACCGCGCTGATCGAGATCAGTCTCGACCGGCAGACGGCGGAAGACCACGACGCGTTCGAAGCGTACGTGTGCGCGGAGCCGGCCGTCACGCAGTGCTATCGCGTGTCGCCGGGGCCCGATTTCGTCGTGGTGGCCGATCTGGCCGACGTCGCCGAATACGACGAGTTCGCGCGGCGGCTGTTCACCGGCGCATCGAACGTCCGCAACGTGCGGACGTTCTTCTCGACGCATCGCGCGAAATTCGAGGCGAACGCGCGGGTCACGCATGCGATGCGCCGGCGGACGTGACGCTCGTCGCAGGCGCATGCCGATGCGCGTGCGCGGAGATCAGGCGGCGGCGCGTGCGTCGTCCGTCGCGCCGGGCAACTGCAGCGGCTTGCCGACCCCGAAGCAATGCTGCGCTTCGGGAAACGCGTGGTGCCGGACGTCGTGCGCGTATTGCGCGATCGCGTCGCGCGTCACGGCGCCGACGTCCGCATAGCGCTTCACGAAGCGCGGCGTATACGCATCGAACGCGCCGGTCATGTCCTCGGTCACGAGCACCTGCCCGTCGCACGCGGGCGATGCGCCGATGCCGATCGTCGGAATCTCGAGCGCGGCCGTGATGTGGCGCGCGAGCGCCTCGGCGGTGCCTTCGACGACGACGCTGAACGCGCCGGCCTGCTCGGCCGCGCACGCGGCCGCGAAGATGCGTTCGGCGGTGCGCGGCTCCAGCCCCTGCGCCTTGAAGCCGCCCGTCGCGTTGGCCTGCTGCGGCATCAGGCCGACGTGCGCCATTACCGGGATGCCGCGCTCGGTCAGGAAGCGGATCGTGTCGGCCATCTCGCTGCCGCCTTCGAGCTTCACGGCCTGCGCACCGGTTTCGGCGAGCAGGCGCGCGGCGGAGCGGTAGGCTTGCGCGGGCGATTCCTGGTAGGTCGAGAACGGCAGGTCGACGACGACGCATGCCTGCGCGGCGCCGCGTACGACGGCCGCGCCATGTGCAATCATCATGTCGAGCGTGACGCGCAGCGTATCGGGCATCCCGTACAGCACCATGCCGACGGAGTCGCCGACGATGATCACGTCGGCCACCTCGTCGACGAGTTTCGCCATCGGCGTGGAATACGCGGTCAACGAGACGAGGCTGCCGACGCCCTTGGTCGAACGGATCGTGGTGACGGTCTTGCGATTGGTGGTAGTGTGCGCGCTCATGAACACATGTCGTGTCGGGTGAAGGTGCGTCAAGGTATCACCACGCCCGTGCACGGAATGGCATTCGGAGGACGTCTTATGTTGCTGGCGGGACAATCGGCCCAACCCTGCGCCGTCCCGGCGGTGCTGGCGATGGCGCGCCTGCCGAGGCCGCTGTACGTGCGGGCGTTCGAGATTCCCGGCAACGCGAGCGTCGACGCGCACAGTCATCCGTGGGCGCAGCTGATGTATGTGACGGCGGGCGTGATCGAGGTCGACACGCCGCACGGGCGTCATCTGCTGCCGCCGCACTATGCGATGTGGATACCGCCGCACGTGCCGCATGCGGTGTCGACGCGCGATTGTGTCGCGTTCCACAGCCTGTATCTGGACGAGGCGATCGCCGGCGACGGCTTCGACGATACGTGCCGGATTCTGTGCATGACGCCGCTGCTGCGCGAGCTGGTGATCGCCACGGCCGAATTGCCGGTGAACTACGACGAGACGGGGCCGGATGGTGCGCTCGTCTGCCTGATCGCGGATCGCATCCAGCGCCTGCGGGCGGCGCCGCTGACGGTGCCGCTGCCGCGCGACACGCGCCTGCTGAAGATCGCCCGCGCGCTGCACGCCGATCCCGGCGACGCGCGCAACCTCGACGAATGGGGGCATCAGGTCGGTGCGACGCGACGGACGCTGTCGCGGCTGTTCCGGCAGGACACGGGGCTGTCGTTCACCGAATGGCGGCAGGCGGTGCGGCTGCTGGCGTCGCTGCCGCTGCTCGATGCGGGCGAGCCGATCGGCGCGGTGGCCGCGCAACTGGGCTACGACTCGACGTCGTCGTTCATCGCGCTGTTCCAGGCGAAATTCCGCGTGACGCCCGGCGCGTTCGCGAAACAGGCGGCGCGACGCATCGTCAAGCCGGGTTGACGGCCGCGCGCAGCGCGGCGCGCCGTCGCAAGCGCTCCGATCAAGGCGCCAGCGTGTATTGCGCAGGATGGTCGCCGACGGACCGGCGGCCGGCGCTTTCGAGCGACAGCAGCGCACGCTTGCGGTCGATGCCGCCCGCATAACCGGTCAGGCTGCCCGATGCGCCGACCACGCGATGGCACGGCACCATGATCGACACCGGGTTGCGCCCGACCGCGCCGCCCACGGCGCGCGCGGCGCTGACGGGCAGGCCGATGCGCTGCGTCAGCTCGCCGTAGGAGGCCAGCGCGCCGAACGGGATCGCCAGCAATTCCTTCCACACGCGCCGCTGGAATCCGGTGCCGCGCAGGTGAATCGGCACCGAGAACGTTTCGCGCGTGCCGGTGAAGTACTCGGCGATTTCTTCCTGAGCCTGTTGCGCCACCGGTGACAGGGGCTGCTCGTGGGTCGCGATCGCGATCGACGGGAAATACTTTTGGCCGACGAAGTAGAGGCCCGTCAGGCAGTCGTCTTCCACGCGCACGACGATGTCGCCCAGCGGGCTCGATATCAGGTTGCCGTGTGTCATGGCTGGTGTCCGGATCGAAGTTCAGGCGACGAATGTAAACCATTGCGGCCGCGGCCGACTCGTCGTGCGGTAAAAAACGATTAACTCAGACGAGTGCCTGAGTCGTATCTTCGCGCCGCGTGTTTAGAGATGACTCATAGAAATCCCGCACTGGTCAGACGTCCGAAAACTTCCTATTCTTTGAAAAACGTTTTCCAAAGCGATGGCGAAACGTGGCGCCGCGCGCGAGACCCGCGGCGCGCCCGCCCCGGCGCTCGTCGCCGGCAACGAACAAGCGCGCGGCACGACGAGCGGCGGCGCGCATCGGAGACATTCATGCAATCTGCCGTCGTCGGCGTCGCGCGCGTCGCGAGCCGCTACCGCTGGGCCGTGTGCGGGCTGCTGTTCCTGGCCACCGTGATCAACTACATGGACCGGCAGATCCTCGGCCTGCTCGCGCCGATGCTCCAGCACGACATCGGCTGGAGCCAGGTGCAGTACGGCCGCATCGTGATGGCGTTTTCCGCGTTCTATGCGCTCGGCCTGCTCGGTTTCGGGCGGATCGTCGACTGGCTCGGCACGCGTGTCTCGTACGCGGTCGCGATGCTGGTGTGGAGCATCGCCGCGATGCTGCACGCGGCGGTCGGCTCGGTCATGGGCTTCGCGTTCGTGCGTGCGCTGCTCGGGATCGGCGAGGGCGGCAACTTCCCGGCCGCGATCAAGACGACGGCCGAATGGTTTCCGCGCCGCGAACGTGCGCTCGCCACCGGCATCTTCAACTCGGGCGCGAACATCGGCGCGGTGTTCGCGCCGGCGATCATCCCGGCCATCGCGGTGGCCTACGGCTGGCGCGCGGCGTTCGTGATCATCGGCGCGATCGGCCTGCTGTGGCTGGTCGTATGGCTCGCGTTCTACCGGCCCGCCGACCCGCAGGCGCTCAGCCGGGCGTTCGACGAGCCGCGCGACGAAGCGGAAGCGCTCGACGCGGCGAACGCGAACGCCGGCGCGCCGCGCTGGGGCGAACTGATCCGCAAGCGCGAAACGTGGGCGTTCCTGATCGGCAAGTTCCTGACCGATCCGGTGTGGTGGTTCTACCTGTTCTGGCTGCCGAAGTGGCTCAACGAATCGCGCGGGATGGACATGCAGCACATCGGCCTGCCGCTCGTCTGCATCTATGCGTTGACGACGGTCGGCAGCATCGGCGGCGGCTGGCTGTCGTCGATGCTGCTGCGCGCGGGCTGGAGCGTGAACCGCGCGCGCAAGGCGGCGATGCTGATCTGCGCGTGCTGCGTGCTGCCGATCGCGTTCGTGTCGCAGGTGCAGAGCCTGTGGGTCGCGGTGCTGATCGTCGGCCTCGCCGCCGCCGCGCACCAGGGCTGGTCGGCGAACCTGTTCACGACGGCGTCCGACCTGTTTCCGCGCCGCGCGGTTGCATCGGTGGTCGGGATCGGCGGGATGGCCGGTTCGATCGGCGGCGTACTGTTCTCGGAAGTGATCGGCCAGGTGCTGCAGCGCACGGGCCACTACTGGGTGCTGTTCGCGATCGGCGCGCTTGCCTATTTGCTGGCGCTCGCGGTCATGCATGCGCTCACGCCGCGCATGGCGCCCGCGAAGCTCGATGCCTGATTTGATGCGTGAATTGATGCCTGCATTGATGCGTGATGCCGCGACCCGGGCCGTTCGCGGCCGCGCGCAGCCGCGTTCAGCGGCACGCGGCCGTCGAGCCCCTGACGATCAGCCGCGGCTCGAACGTCGAATAGCTCGCATCGGTGCGCCCCGCGAGCGCGTCGATCAGCTTCTGCATCGCGAGCTCGCCCATGTTCTCGCTCTGGATGTCGACGGTCGTCAGCGCGGGCGCCGCGTATTCGCCGTACGGCACGTTGTCGATGCCCGCGACCGACACGTCTTGCGGCAGCCGGAAGCCGAGCGACGCGGCTTCCTTCATGAAGCCGAGCGCGATCAGGTCGTTGTAGCAGATCACGGCTTGCGGACGCTGCGGCCCGAGCATCACGCGTGAACACGCGCGCTCGCCGGCCTCGGCGGTCGGCGCATGCGCATCGTGCACGTCGAGCGTGAGCCCGGCCTCGGCGAGGCAGTCGCGCGCGCCCTGGATCCGCTCGTCGTTCGCACGTGCCCGAAGCCGAGATACGCGATGCGCGTGTGGCCGAGGTTGAGCAGATGGCGCGCGAGCATGTAGGTCGACAGCCGGTTGTCGATGCCGACACTCGGAATCGGCAGGCCGGGGCTACGGCGCAGCAGCACGAGCGGCTTGTTGAGGTCGAGCATCCAGCGCCGGCTTCGTCGTCGGGCATCCGCGTGCTGACGATCAGCCCGTCGACGCGCTGCGCGAGCGCCTCGATCAGCGAGCGTTCGCGTGCCTGGCTCTCCTCGGTATCGACGAGCAGCAGCGTGTAGTCGTGTTGCAGCGCGACGCGGTTCGCCCCCTTCACCACGTTCGTGAAGTGCGGGTTGCTGATGTCGAGGATCACGAGGCCGATGGTGCGCGTGCGGCCGGTGATCATCGAGCGCGCGAGCGGGTTCGAACGGTAGCCGAGCCGGTCGATCGCCTCCTTGAGCCGGGCTTCGACGGTCGGCGAAAAGCGTTGCGTGCCGTTCACGTACTTCGATACCGTCGCGACCGACACGCCGGCTTCCGCCGCCACGTCGCGGATCGTCGGGGAAACTTTTTTCATGCGGAGGGTAACGTTTTCTTCGCCGGGCACCGGATTGTGGCAGAAAAAGCCGGCGCGCAAAGCGCAAGCCGGGCGACGGCTTCGATCATTGACGCCACGTCCACATCAAACCTATAGTTGGAAAACGTTTTCCAATCAAGCCAGTTCCAAGGAGATTCGATGAACGCCTCATCCACCGGCGCGCGCAAACCGTTCGGGCGCCTGCTGCTGACGGGCGCGGCCGGCAACCTCGGCCGCCAGTTGCGCGGCGCGCTCGCCGACTGGGCCGACGTCGTGCGCGTCAGCGACATCGCGGCGCTCGGCGACGCGGCTGCGCACGAGGAAGTCCGGGTCGCCGACCTCGCGGACCGGCAGGCGGTCGCGGCGCTCGTCGACGGCGTGGACGCGATCGTCCACCTCGGCGGCATTTCGGTCGACGCGCCGTTCGACGATCTCGTCGGTGCGAACATCACCGGCACGTACAACCTGTACGAAGCCGCGCGCAAGCATGGCGTGAAGCGCGTCGTGTTCGCGAGCTCGAACCATGCGATCGGTTTCCACCCGGTCACGGAAGTGCTCGACGCCGATTCGCCGCTGCGCCCCGACAGCCTGTATGGCGTGACGAAGTGCTTCGGCGAATCGCTGTCGCGCTATTACTTCGACCGCTTCGGGATCGAGACGGTATGCCTGCGGATCGGCTCGTCGTTCGAAGTGCCGAAGAATCCGCGCATGCTGGTGACGTTCCTCAGCTATCGCGACTTCATCGAGCTCGTGCGCTGTTCGCTGCTCACGAACCGCGTCGGGCACGCGATCGTGTACGGCGCGTCGGACAACCCGGTGAAGTGGTGGGACAACACGAAGGCCGACTTCCTCGGCTTCCGCCCGCGCGACAGTTCGGCGCAGTTCGCCGGGCGCTTCGCGCTCACCGCGCCGACCGCCGACTACGACGATCCCGCGCAGCGGTTCCAGGGCGGCGGGTTCGTCGTCGGCGAGCCGATGGAGCGGTGCAAATAGGTGATTCGGAGAACGGAACGATCTAGCGGCCCAGCTCGCCGATCGCGGTTTCGATGATCGACTCGAGTTCGGGCCGCGCACCACGCGCCGTGGTGACACCTGATATGGCGATGCGGTGCCGAGGCACGTAGTAGACGACGGTTCCCCAGAAGCCGGCATGCGAGTAGCAGACGGTGCCGCCGATCTCGCTGACGAACACGCCGAGCCGGTATGCGTCGGCGCCTTCGTGTGCGTCCGCCTTGAGCATTTCGGCCAGCGTCTGCGGGTTGTCGAACACCCTGCCTTCGAACAGATCGGCTGCCAGCGACGCGAGGTCGCGCGCCGACATCACCAGCCCGCCGCCGCCATAGAGGTCCATCGTCGCGTTGACGTCCGTCATTTCGATATCGCCGTAGAACTGGCGCGCCCGTGGCTCGACATGCGACGGCGGTCGCTCGATCAGCTCCCACCATGTCGAACGCAAGCCCCGCGCGTCGAAGCGCAGTGCGTTGCGCACCACCGCGGCAAGCGTTTCGCCGGTCGCGCGTTCGACGATGTCGCCCAGCAACACGTATCCGGTATCGGAGTACTGGAACCGCGCGCCGGGTTCGCTTTGCGGGCCGGCATACCGGGCCGACAGGCGGACCTGTTCGTCGCGGGTCCAGTGGTGCGACGGATCGGTGAGCACCGTCTGCATGAAGCTCGGGGCGTCGCCGTGGTCGTACAGTCCCGCACTGTGATTCATCAACTGGCGCACGGTCATCGATTCGGTGCGATAGCCGCCTGCCTGCAGCACGGCAATGAGGCTCGGCGTCGCGACGGACGCGATCGACGCATCGAGGTCGATCCTGCCTTGCTCCCAAAGTCTCAGCACGGCGGCTGCCGTGAACATCTTCGTATTGCTGGCGACCCGCAGCGGCGTGTCGATGCCCAACGGCCGGTTGGCGGATGCATCGGCCATGCCGCATGCCGTTCCCCACGGCACCGGCGTTCCGTCGCCGGTCACGAAAATCGCCATGGGCGCGCTGGCCCGACCTAACGCTGCAAGCACTTTTTCTTGTTTCAAGCAGATTCTCCGCAAGGATGACGTTCGAGAGGCCGTATCGTCTCACAGCCGCGGGCGGTCGACGGGGCGGCCGCCTGCTTCAAACTCCCGACGCATGAAACCCCGGCAGCATCGGAATGCGCTCGGCCATGAACTGCAGGAATACGCGCGCCCTCAGCGGCGGGTAGCGGCGCGACGGCGTGATCAGGTGCACCGAATGCGGCGGGATTGCCCACTTGGGAAGCACCCTGACCAACTGCCCCGCATCGATCAAGTCCTGCACGACCCACGCCGGCGCACTGCCCAGGCCGATGCCGGCGAGATAGCACTCGCGCAGCGCGACCGAGTTGTTGACGCGGTAGCGCCCGTTGGTCAGGACGACGATGGTCTCGGCGCCCTTGCTGAGTTCGAGCTGCGCGCCGACGGCGGCGCGCGCATAGCCGACGAACGGATGCCTGAGCAAGTCTTCCGGCCGGCGGATTCGCGGCGCGCGCTTCAGGTAGTCGGGTGTCGCGACCAGCACGCGCGGCGACCACGCGACATTGCGGGCGACGGCATCCGGGGGAAGGGCGTTGCCGATGCGGATCGCGACGTCGATGCTTTCCTCGACGAGGTCGATGATGCGGTCGGTCAGGTTCAGCTCGACTTCGATCTCCGGATATTGCGCGAGGAATTCGAGCACGAGCGCGTTGAGGCGCAATTCGCCGAGCCCCATCGGCGCACTGACCGTCAGCTTGCCGACCGGCCGCTGCGCCTGGCCGCGCACGTCGGCGACGGCGTCGGCATAGGTTTCGAGCATCTGCTTGCAGCGCTCGTAAAAGCGCCGGCCTTCGTCGGTCGGCGTCAGGCTCGTGGTGGTCCGTTGCAGCAGCCGGACGCCGAGCTGCTTCTCCATCGCGGAGACAACCTTGCTCATCGTCGGCTGACCGATTTTTTCTTCGCGGGCAACCGCCGAGAAGCTGCCCAGCTCGACGGCGCGCGTGTACAGCCACATCGATTGAAGCGAATCCAAGTCATTCCCCTGTGGAATAGGCCGTATGCGATTTTCGCGCATTCCATCCAGGATTGGCATGACGTAACGTTGCCTCACCTTCACTTCTTTCGACAGGAACACCATGCAATCAGTCACGCAATCGTCGCTCGGCGGCGCGCATGTCGTCGTGTTCGGGGCAAGCTCGGGAATCGGCCTTGCGGCAGCGGCGGCGGCCAAGGCGCGCGGCGCCGACCTCACGCTCGTCGGCCGGACCCGCGCGAAGCTCGAGTCCGCCGCGCAGGCGATCGGCGGCGCGCGCATCGCGGTGGCCGACATCGCCGACAGGCAAGCGGTCGCCGCGGTGTTCGCCGAGATGACCCGCGTCGACCATCTGGTCATTACCGCGGGCAGCTTCATCGTCGGCAAGCTGGCCGACTCCGATCCGGAGCAACTGCTGGCCGCGGTTCGCGAGCGCATCGCGGGGCCGGTGCATGCGATCCGGGCCGCATTGCCGCTGATGCCGCCCACGGCGTCGATCGTCCTGACGAGCGGGCAGCTTTCCGATCGTCCGTCGGGGGACGGCACGTCCGTCATTGCCGCCGCCGTGCGCGGCGTCGAGGCGCTCGCGCGCTCGCTTGCGCTCGAACTCAAGCCGATCCGGGTCAACGTCGTTTCGCCGGGGTTCGTGGATACGCCGCTGTTCGACGTGTTCGGCCCGGAGGGCCGCGACGCGATCCTTGCCCAGGCGGCGGCCACGTTGCCGGTTGGCCGCGTCGGACGGCCGGACGAAGTCGGCGAAGCGATTGCGTTCCTGTTGGGCAATGGTTACGTGAACGCCGAAATCCTGCATGTCGACGGCGGTGGGCGCTTTGCGTGAGGCCGCGAGGCTGCCGGCCGTCGTCGACCGTCGTTGATTCGATGCCGTGGCCGGCTCAATCTGGCCCGGCATGCGTGACGTTCGCGGCGAGTCTGGTCACGCGTTGCCCATCCTTGCCGTCTTCGACCTGCCAGCCGCGCGCCTTCAGCGTCTCGCGGATTTCGTCGGCCCGTGCCCAGTTCCTTTCTGCCCGGGCCCGCTCGCGCTCGCCAAGCAGCGCGCGAACCGCTTCCGGAACGTCGGATGCCGACGGCCGCCAATCGCGCAGCTTGAGCCCCAGCACTGCGTCGAAGTTTTCCACCGTCGCTTTCAAGGTTGAGGGCGGCAGGTTGCTTTTGACGAGCTCCCACAGGACCGCCAGCGCGCGCGGCATGTTCAGATCCTGATCGACCTCGGCATCGAATCGCGCGACGAATGCCGCATCGGCGCTGCCGCCGTCGGGCCAGCCGGAATAGAGTTGCCTGAGGCGATTCAGCGCCGTCTGCGAAGCATCAAGCGACGTCCAGTTGAAATGCAGCTTGCTCCGGTAATGGGCCGTCAGGCACAGGTAACGGTACGCGAGCGGATCGATATTCCGGCTCTGCAAGGTCTGCAGGCGGACGAAATCGCCGCTCGACTTCGACATCTTCGTATCGGCGTCGAGCGTCAGGAAATGCCCGTGCATCCAGTAATTCGCGAGGTGCGTGCCGTGGGCCGCCCGCGTCTGCGCGATCTCGTTGCTGTGATGCACGGCGATATGGTCCTCGCCGCCGCAATGGATATCGAACAACGTCCCGAGATATTTCGCCGACATCGCCGAGCATTCGATATGCCAGCCCGGAAAGCCGCGCCCCCACGGGCTGTCCCATTCCATCTGCCGCTTGACGCCGGCCGGGCTGAACTTCCACAGCGCAAAATCCGTCGCGTTCCGCTTCGCGCCGACTGCAACCCGCTTGCCTGCCTGCAACCCCGCGCGGTCGAGCCGCGCGAGATAACCGTAGTCGTCCTGCCGACTGGTGTCGAAGTAGAGGCCGTCGTCCGTGCGATAGACGTAGCCGGCTCGTTCGATTTCCTCAATAAAGGCGATCTGTTCGGCGATGTGATCCGTGGCGCGGCACCAGACCGTCGGCTCGAGCAGGTGGAGCGCGCGCCAGTCCGCCTTGAAGGCGTCGGTGTAGTGCGCGGCTATCTCCCACGCCGATTCGCCGGTGCGGCGGCTGCCCTTTTCCATCTTGTCTTCGCCTTCGTCCGCATCCGAAGTCAGGTGGCCGACATCGGTGATGTTGACGACGTGCCGGACTTCATGCCCGTTGCGGGTCAGCGCGCGACGCAGGATGTCCTCGAACACGTAGGTTCTCAGGTTGCCGATGTGGGCATCGTCGTAGACCGTGGGGCCGCAGCAATACAGGCCGACGTGATCGTCGCGTATCGCAGCGAACGGGCGCAGGGTGCGCGACCAGGTGTCATACAGCGCAAGCGGCATCGTGTTGCTCCGGCTAGAAGGCAGCGCGCGAAAACGAAAAGGCCGCCGGTTTTGCAACGGGCGGCCAGAAGGATGTGACGCAGTGACGTATAGCGATACGCTAGACGCAGGTTCCCCCCGGCATGTTTCGACAACATGCGCGCACCGGAGAAAGGAGGGGGTGAACGTGACTGGGCATGACGGGCATCGTAGCGTTTCGCGGATGGGCTGGTCAATAGCGGCGCGTGGTTGCGGGCATGGCCGTTCGATTGACGGGCGGTTCGAGTCCGCGGTAAAAAAAACGCGCGATGCGGTGACTGCCGGCAGGATCAACGACGCGTATGGCGATGCGGGGCTTCGATATGGACGACGTGACGATCATCGGGAAATATGAAGCGGCGCTCCGGACGGCGATGCTCGCCAACGACGTCGAAGCGCTCGCTAATCTGCTGGATGACGACCTCGTTTTCACCGGCCCGGACGGGCAGGTCCTGTCGAAACCCGACGATCTGTCCGTTCACCGCGACAGGCTGCTGCGTCTGGACCGGCTGGATTTGCACGGGACCGCCGTTCACCGCATCGGAGAAATGATCCTGGTCACCACGAAGGCCGCGCTGGCAGGCCGCTTCGGCGCGACGCCGTTCGACGGTGAGTTCGCCTATACCCGGCTGTGGCGGCAGTCCGGGGCCGTCTGGCGCGTCGTGGCCGGGCACGCCGCCAGGATCGCGTAACGCAGGCGGCTTCCGGCAGGATCGAGGACGTCGCCGACGCCGTCGCATGACTGCTGTCCGACGGTGCGCGGTTCGTGACGGGGCAGAGCATCCTGGTCGACGGCGGATTGACGCTCGGCGGGTTGCGGCCGTGGCTGAACGAGGTCGTCGCGGAACACGCGTGAGCGCAAACTGCCGGATCGGCGCTTGCGTCATCGCGCTCGATGCGAAACCGGGCGGCGCGCAACGCGCCACGCCGCCCGCACCCGCTTCAGAAAATGAAGCCCGTGTTGATGAACTTCGACGTGTGATCCGACACGATCGAATCGAGCAGCTGCTTGCTGCTGTCGGTCTGCTTCGCCGCGACCATCGAGCGGATCGAGAACGCGCGCAGCGCGTCGCTCACCGACAGCGTGCCTTCCGCCGAATCCTTGCGGCCCGCGAACGGGAACACGTCGGGCCCGCGCTGGCACTGGCAGTTGATGTTCACGCGGCACACCTGGTTCACGAGCGGATCGACGAGCGCGCCGATCTGCACCGGATCGGAGCCGAAGATGCTGACCTGCTGGCCGTGATCCGACGTCGTCACGTAGTCGAGCGCCGTCTCGATGTCGTCGAACGGCGCGACCGGAATGATCGGCCCGAACTGTTCCTCGCGGTACAGCTTCATCCCTTCCGACACCGGGTACACGACGGCCGGATAGAACAGCGTCTTGCTGAACGCGCCGCCCGAATGGTTGACGACCTGCGCGCCCCTGGCCTTCGCGTCGTCGATCGCGTCCGTCATGTAGGCCGTGCGGTGCATGCCCGGCAGCGGCGTGATGCTGACACCCTTCTCCCACGGCATGCCGATCTTCAGCTGCTCGAGCGCGGCGGTGAAGCGCTTCAGGAATTCGTCGACGATCGAGCGGTGCACGAGCAGCATCTTCAGCGCGGTGCAGCGCTGGCCGTTGAACGACAGCGCGCCGAGCAGGCACTCCTTCACGGTGAGGTCGAGATCGGCGTCGGGCAGCACGATCGCCGCGTTCTTCGCGTCGAGGCCGAGGATCGCGCGCAGCCGGTGCGACTTCGGGTGCTGCTTCTTCAGGTGGTCGGCCACCTTGCTCGAGCCGATCAGCGCGAGCACGTTGATCTTGCCCGACGCGAGCATGTGCGGCACGACCACCGCGCCGGGCGCGTAGATCGTGTTGATCACGCCCTTCGGGAACGCGTCGCGGAACGCCTCGAGCAGCGGCTCGAACAGCAGCGTGCCGTATTGCGGCGGCTTGAACACCACGGTGTTGCCCATCAGCAGCGCGGGGATCAGCGTCGCGAAAGTCTCGTTCAGCGGATAGTTGTACGGGCCCATGCACAGCACGACGCCGAGCGGCGTGCGGCGGATCTGGCCGATCGTGCCTTCCGCGATCACGAAGCGCGAGTTCGCGTTGTCGAGCTCCTTCAGCGCGTCGATCGTCTGCGTCATGTACGTGACGGTGCGGTCGAACTCCTTCTGCGAATCGGCGAGGCTCTTGCCGATCTCCCACATGATCAGGTTCACCACCAGCTCGCGCTGCGCGACCATCCGCTTGATGAAGTCCTGCATGCACGCGATGCGCTGCTCGACCTTCATCGTCGGCCACTCGCCGCGGCCCGAATCGTACGCGCGTACCGCGGCGTCGAGCGCCGCGTCGCTTTCCGGTTCGCCCATCACGGGATAGCTGCCGATCTCGACCTGCTCGACGCTGCCGTCCGCCTGTCGCACGCACACGGGCGACAGCACGGTCTTGGTCGCGCCGTCCCACGGGCGCAATTCGCCGTCGACGAGCGACACGCGCTGGTGAATCGGCGATTTCAGCCGGAATTCGGCGGGGATGTCTTCGTAAGCGGGAAACAGCTGTTGCAGGGAGGCGGAATCGGGCATGACGGTCTCGTTTGACGGGGTGTCCGGGAAGGACGGGCGATGCGAATCCTGAGCTGAGCGATCCTCGATCCTGAATCGGCATGATGACGCGCGCACGACGAAGCGTCACGCGGAGGTCTGGCCGACACAAGAAATGTAACCAGTTCCATTAAAAAGGAACGCGGTGGCGAACGCAAGGGACTGCTGGCGAAACATCAAGATCGCAAACGCGAATCATTATCGTTGGTGATTTCGAGATGTTCCGGCCCATGACGCGATGTCACTGCCTGTTTCGCCGTTTACTTTCCCTACCCATCCACGTTCCAAGATGAAACGCAACAAGAGCGCCTGTCGCGCGCTGCTGAACGCCACGTCGCTGGCCGGAGCCGCGACATCATTCTCGCAGGCGAGCGAGGCTCTCTCTTGCGCTGGCGTCACCAGTGAAACACTGAGGTAATTTTCGATTTATCAAAAAAATAGAGGAATCCTATGAACGACGCGGGGGGAGGTCGATATTTCGAACTTATCCCATATAACTCGGCCTTCATTCCCGTTAGATTGCGATGTCGGAAAGTTTGTCGTTAGACATACTGTTTATCGCAGGGAACCGCATGGCTGAATTTGATGGTGTTCGCAACCAGTTACTGACGGGGCGCCAGTCGGCGCACCTGAATATCATCGTGCGGCAGTCGCCAAGACGGCGCGATGACGACAAGACGCCAACCGCTCCAGAACTGTCGGTCGTTTCCTGGGAAGCGCGGGAAGCGTTCAACGAGCCGTACCGCGTCAAGCTGCTTGTCACCACGCCGAAGGCTGTATCGCGCAAACAGATTCTCGGGCAGCTCGCACGCTTTACCATCCAGCCCGAGGACGGGCGTGGAATGCGGGAATTCAATGGTTCCGTTTCCACCTTCAACGCCGTTTCGGAATCACGCGACCTATGCACATATGAGGTTGTTGTCCGCCAGCATATCGCCGTACTCGACGGTGCATTGAACTGCGCGACATACCAGGGGCTGTCGTCGCCGGAGATCATTCAGGAAATTATCGGGCGCCACGACCTGAAGTTTTTCATGCAGGTCGAAACGAACCTACGCCGCACGCATGTGCGGCACGCATTCCGTTTCCAGTACAACCTTTCTGATCTGGAGTTCTGCCAGTTGCAGATGGAGCAGGATGGCCTGTACTGGTACACCAGGCCTGGCGAGCATGGCGACGAGCTGGTGATCGCCGACGATATCGACGGTTACATGCGTCCGCCGATCATGGTGCGAGACCGTCCCGCGTCGGGGCTGCTCACATTCGAGGAAGAGATTCACTCGTTCAAGGTCCACACGCGTTCGGTGCCACGCAGCTATATGGTCGGGGACTTCAATCCCGATGCCGCATGGGAGCGCATCAGGGCGGAAGAAAGTGTCGGCTACACCGACGACGACACGACCATGCAGGGCACGCCCGTGGTGTGGGGCACGCATCACCTGGACCAGGACGGCGCACAGCGCGAGGCGTTGCTGCGTCACGAGGCTGCGCTTGCGCGTCAAGTCGAGTACCGCATCAAGAGCACGATCCTTGGAGCCTTTCCGGGGCGCACGCTGGAAACGGACAAGCCGCACGAGGATGCGCCGCATGGCATGGTGATCACGCGCGTGATTCACCGGGGTGGACGCAGCGAGAGCTATTCGAATTCGATCCGTGCGATTCCGGCCGATCGTGTCTGGCGTAAGCCGATTGACGAAAGCCGGTGGCCTAAAATCTTCGGTGCACTCGGGGCAACAGTATGTTCTCCGGATAAATATCGATACAGTTTCCTTACGGAAAAAGGCGAATACGTTGTCCGCCTGCACTGCGACTTCGGCAACTGGCCGAAGGGCGGCGAAAGCATTCCTCTGAAACTGGCAAGGCCGTTTGCGGGCAGCAACAACACCGGCATGCACATGCCCGCGCTGGACGGCGACCAGGCGATGATCGGATTTTGGGAAGCCAACCCGAACAAGCCTGTCATTCTTGCATTCGTGCCAAACAGCACGCGGCCCGACCTCATCAACAGTTCGCGCCGCCGCATGTCGCGAAACGAGATTCGCACGCAGTCCGGCAACAAGTTCTGGATGGAGGATTGGGAAGGCCAGGAGGGTATCGAACTCAGCACGGAGCACTCGGGCCGCTCGCAGCTCAACCTCGGCTTCATCCCGGATCGCGACCTGAAGGAACGCGGGGTGGGGGCGGAGCTTCGCACGGGGGGCTATCTCGTCAACCGGGGTGGCGCGGGCGTGATGGTGACGGCGTACAGCCAGGGTGGCGGCAGCGGCAAGGTGCTCGCCATGGATGAGACGGACGCGCAGTTCAAGGATCACCAGACGTTCGTCAAGTCACTGGCTGATTCTGCTGGGGCATCGAAGGCGTCGCCCGCCGATACGCAAGCGCAGCAGGGTATCAACGCTGGCCTGAAGGACCTGAAGAAGCCGGGTGTGCTGGTCACGGGTCCGGGACCGGTCGGTGTCGCGTCGGGCGACGGCGTGCATCTTGCCGCTGACGGCACCATCATCGGCAGCGCAAAAAAAGGCGTGCATTTCAGTACGCTCAAGCGCTTCACGGTCGCTGCGGGTCAGATGCTGTCCTTGTTCTCGCAGAAGGGCATGAGCCTCATTACGTCGGCGGGGGATTTGGTTGCACAGGCCCAGCGCGGCCGCATGCAGCTCGCCTCGCAGGGCGACATGACCATGGAGACGGTGGACGGTGTGCTGCATGTGAAGTCTTCCAAGGAGATCGTGCTGAACGTCGGCGGTTCGTATCTGCGCATGACGCCGGGCGGAATCGAATTCGGCTCGCGAGGCGGTGCCGTGTTCAAGACAAGCGGCTTGAAGAAGGTAGGCCCGGCACAGATGGACCTGGGCGGGGCGGCGTTCGCGCCAGTGTTTGTGCCGTACACGACCGGGTGCGAAGTGTGGCGTACCAACCCGGACTTCGTACAGCCGCCAGCGCGCGCACTGGACGCGCCGCAGTGGGAGTCACTTGGCAATACCGGGGCAGTTGCTCCCGCGCCGGATGCGGGTGCGAATGCGCCGTCTCCGTTTGGCGACTTTTTCTCGCGTCAATCCAGCAGTGCGCTGCCGCCGGGTGCGTCTGCCTTTTCGCCGTTTGACGGAAAGCCGTCAAATGTGGATGCAGGGATTCCTAAAGGCAAGGTCACACTGAACAGTCCTGGCGACCAGCAGCAAACCTATGTTGCGCCTGATCCTATCAAGCTGGTGAACGCTGTTCCCTGCGACTGGAAAATGTCGGATCTGAAGGCTGACGTTACGCAGCACGTTGAATCTATTTCGTATTGGGGCGTGCTGAATAACCGGACTCCATGGATGAACGACGATAAAACGGTGCAATATCGGGGTGGTGGTTCGAGAGATTCGAATTATGAGTTTGCATACAGCGAACAGGACAAGGAAATTACCTGTACGGTTCGCGCCATGATGATTCCGATGGACTTGTTCCCCGTCGATCTGAAAGGCGTGCGCGATACATCGGTGTCCGCTGACGAAGCGACGATTCCATATGAGTATTCTGCGCATTCAATGATGACGCCTGGAATGGTGAAGCAGGGTGTAAAAATGGACTACCGCGATGCGGTCGGGCCTAAATTTGACGTCAAGGCGCTAATCGGTCGCATCGAGGCGGTGCTGAATCAGGGCGGCTACAAGCTGATCCTGGATGGTTGTTCCAAAGGGGCAGCGTGTGGGTGCCGGGTGAAGGTCAAATTCAAGGTTGATCTTCGCGTATCGGTCAAGGGCGCACCGATTGCCGGATTCAATCCGCACGTATCGCTTAAGCTTTTTCCGCAAGTGCTTCGGGCGGACACGGGGTCCTGGGGGGAGAAGTATAAATATAAACAAAATAGGAAAATTCTCGATTACCCGGATGCGAATGTGGAAGCACACGAGTGTGGGCACTATTTCAACTTCCCCGATGAATATTACGACCAGGGCGGCTGGCTTCATGAGTCGTATATCAAGAACGAGAAGATTGATTTTTCGCTGGTCGATGCGAAGGCGGGTGCAATGGTGTGGCAAGGGCACTCACAAACCGACGCAACATACGTCGGTGCCAATGTCATGGGTGATGGTGCGAATGCGGCATTACAGGGCGGCCGCGTCACTGCGGCTATCAAGCCATATTATCTGGAATATGTGCGTCGCCAGTTTTCGCTTGCGACGAATAAACTGTGGAGGGTTGGCTATGACTCGTAAGTCATGGATCGCACACTTTGGGTATGCTGCCATTTTTCTGTCCGGGCTTGGAAACAATGTGGGTGCTGAAACTGTGAATGCAGAGAGTCAATTTATGAAATTTAGCTACGCGACGAATGGCGCTGCAGACGGCAGCATCAATAAATATGGAAATAACGAAGTATCCGTTTCGGGGGATGTGCTTCGGGTGCAGATTGGTGATTCTGACGGAAACCGGAATATCAGCGGTGTTGGAATATATGAGCTGAACCTGAATGGTGAAAATCTGGAATCCGCCAGACAGATGGCCGAGCTGCTCTGTTCTCCGAAAGACCCAAAAAGCGATGTGACGCTGCCTGATCTTTACATTGCGAAGTGTGGCGGAGAGATGCGGAGCAGTTATATGACGGATTTTAGCCGCCCTGTTGCGATCAAAATAGGTGATCTGGTAGAGAAGCTCACCAATGCAGGGGTACTGGATGGCCGGAAAATCGTGAAACTAGAAATTTCACTGGTATCAATTGATCGCGAAAAGGATGGTTTCCTGGTGTCCGTCAGATTCACGAATGGCGGCGACTACCCGATCAGGTTCAAAACTCCCGATAAATGGGATGCCAGAATGGGCAAGGATAGCTTGGGTGTAAGTGACTCGAAGAGCGGTACGGGAGCTAAATTTGGCCTTGGTCTGGCAGGGCAGACTCTAGTCGATCCGGCGCAGTTTCCTGATGGCGAGGTAAATCTTGCACCGCATAGTGACGTGGTTTTGAAGATGAAAACGAACAACATCGATAAATTCTCGGCAGGGAGCTACGATTTATATGCCGGTGCATTCATGAGCATGGAAGTCACCGGAATCCAGTCCAGTCTGCTTTATGTTGATTTCCACTCGGACTACAAGACCCCCACACGCGTGACATTCGACCGCGATTACCCCTCGACACCCGAGGAACGCGAGCAGTGGGAGAAAATGCGTCGCGCCGAAATGTCATGGCAGCCGGTCAAGCCGGGTGAGACGTTCGCAGAGGACGGCCTGTACCGTGCCGTGCGCACGAACGCCAGCACCCATCGCAGCCTGCAGCTCGTGCCGTTCAAGGCCGGAGACGTTGCCACAACGGACAACGTGAAAATGCTGATGGCGTCTGCCAGTGGCACTGAGCTTAACGGGCCGGTGCAATGGCTGTGGGAGGGTAGCGCGCCGACGCCTGTCAAGCAGTGGTCGTTCGACATGATCGAAGCAACAAGGCAGTTCTGCAAACCGGATTCGGAATGTCCACGTAGTGGCCGCTGGCTTGCGCGTATTCACTCGGGGAGTTTTTCTGGCGGGTTGTACCGCTACGATCTCGCGGGCATCGTCACCGTGCGTCAGGGGCAGACCATGCCCGGGCGGGACGATGGGGCCGAGTGGGAATGGCTGGGAGTCTGACATGAGCGAACGTGCCTGCATTCTCCACCTGGACCGGACCACGGCAAACGGCACTGTCCTCGACGGCCTCGACGGCGTTGGTCCCGATGAGCGCGGCATGAGCTACCTCGGGGCGCGCGTGCAGTGCCCCGCATGTGGCTCCACCGGACTCATCGTCGCGAATGGCCCGCGTTCGGAAGACGACGCCATGGACGGCAAGCTGCCCGCACTGGAAGGCGACTTCTGTCGTTGTCGCTGCAATCCGCCGCCGATGCTGGTTGCTTCCCAGCATGACTGGACATACGAAGGTTGATACGGAGGAACGATGGTTTTTCGCTGGAACCAGGCGATACCCGACGACGAGGATGCGGGTGAGCCGCCGCCTATCTGGATTTATCTCGTGCTGTTCATTGTCGTGGAATGCTTTGCATTGGCGATAACCGTAGTGACATGGCCCAAGGGGAAATCGGTAGCGTCATTTGACTTTCTCCAAGGAATCCTGCTGAACGGGCCGCTTTTCTGGGGGGCGCTGTCTGCCTTGCTATACCACACTTGTCATGGGGCGTATGCCTTCGACACGGCAGTTACCAATCGTGAGGGCTGGCAGCTGCGTAGCTCATGGCAACGTGACGGGCGTTCAGGTGTCGCCGTACTCGACAGTGTGGTGCTTGCTCCGGAACCGGAGCTGGGCGAGCGCCTGCTGGGGCTGGACGGCACGCCACCGCAGAATCCGGGCAAGGTAATGGCAATCGACGTGGACGAGACAGGGGCCGAATCCCGGTTGCACGCCGTGCTGGAAAAGTTGCTTGTCCCGCTCACGTCGAAGCTGGCTCGTGCGATGAAGAGTAATTCATTCCAGCTCATGATGCAGGGCGACCGGGACGAATCTTCCGATGCCGTTCACGCCGTGTGGAAAAAGCTGGCGCTTCCTGGTGCGCCGCAGATCATCCGCATGCAGGCCGGCACGGAACCAAAGTTTGCGGAACAGTGGTTCGCGGCTGACCGCGACCCGTCATACCGGCTGGTGCTGGCTTGGCATCTGAATGACAACCCGGATGCGCCGAAGGCGTGTTCGGAGTTTGCCGTGGCGCTGTTGCTGGCCTCGCATCAGCACTGGTGGAATCTGCGCGACAAGCTCAAGCCGCAGGCGTGGTTGCTGCGTGGGATTGAGACGGAGGCCGATCAGGCCGAGGAAGCGCTGACATTGCTACTTAAGGCAGAACAGGTTGAACCGAAGCGCATCCGTAATTTCTGGCACAGCCGCCTTAAGGGCATCGCGCAGCACGCGACCCTGGGCGCGGTGAAGGAAAGCGGACTGGAGGTTTCGACACATGCGCTTGATCCCGCTATCGGTCCACAGGCTCCTGCATCACGGTGGCTGGTCTACGCGCTGGCGGCAAAGATGGCGCACTTTGGGCAGGGCGCGCAGCTCGTGGCGCTGCCGGGAGAGAAGGGCGTGACGCTCAACCTGGCTGCCAGGGAACTGCGAGGGGTGAATGCGCCATGGAAAGACAGTTACGCCTATTCCCTCATCCCCGTTGCCGAAATCGCCCTTGTAACGCTGGGCATAACTGGTGTGCTGCTTCTCGACGTTCACGATGGCTGGAAGGATTTTGATACGGCTGCTGTGGTGATGGCGGTGGTCCTTGGTGCCGCATTTGCCGGGGCAAAATACCTGCGATACAGGAGGCTTGTCGATGACTTCCGGCGCACGTACAGACGGTAATCAAGGTGAAGAATTATGGATCAATCCACAGCGGAAAAACGAAGTGCCTGGCGTGCCCATCGCTGGCGGCTGATGCCCTTGGTGTGTGCCTTAATCCTGGTCGTGGGAAGCATGCCTATGCCATATCCGTTGGACCGCATATGGGGCGGAGTTGGTATCTTGGGTGTTGTCTGGACCGTGGGCCAGAGCGCATGCCATGCCGTTTCAATCTGGTTCGTTCGCAATGGCCTAGAGCTCTATTTCGACACCTGCTGGCACGGCGACTGCCGGGAGCGCGGCAAGGAGATGACGCCGCGAAATTTCCGAAAATGGGCCAGAGCGCAGGGGGGGCGATACTGGTGGCGGGTGCTGCGCAAACGGCATGCGCGCCGGGATAAGCGAGGTCGGCCTTGCCGGTGAAGGAATAACGGAGCTTCGGAACAAAAATCACATCCTGTGATTTTTTTCTGACGTGGCTTGAGGGGGAGTGCCTTGAAACCGTCGAAAAGAATAGCTGTACCGTTGCTCACGCTTGCATGCAGTACGCTCGCGTACGCGTGCTTGCCTGCGGTAAAAACAACTGGATACTACGGGACCGAACAACCCATGTACGGAGACCTTGAAGACAAAATTCAGACTGACATAAAGGAAAAGCATTACCAGGTGATCGAGTATCGGATTGGCACGTCGTTCTTTCCGTTCGTCCAGAAAGGTGATGCGGTCTATCTTGATGGAAAGGTGATTGCGAAAAAGGACGACTCCTTCCGGTATTTCGGGCGCGGGTATTACCGGGTGAACCGCAAGCTGTTTTACATCGGAAGGCAGTTCGGCAATGCTCCGGCTAATGGTGAAATCAGAATTTATGTAGAAGACCGAAGCAAAGCGAAGCCTGGCGATTTCCCGCCGAACGTCATGTTCTGTCCTGTAGCCGCGCATGCAGACATACTCGAAACTTCGGATGGCCTTCGTGTCGAGAGCCTCGTGTACGACAACTGAGAGACCAGAGTAAAAATCACAGGGTGTGATTAAAACGATCGGATTATTCAGTTGTGGTCCGGTGGCCTTCATCGAGAACCCATATAACTCGATCCTCATTGCCATTAGATTGCGATTCCGGTGCGGGTGCATGACGCAGCCCGAGCACGTCGAGATACGTGTCGAGCGAGCGTTGTGCAGATTCGGCAACCAGTCGCGTGATGTCGCCGTAATCGCCACTCACGCATGCTTTGTCGAGCGCGTCGTAGTAGGCAAGGCGATCCTCTTTGCGGATGATCGCGGGCGGATAGCCCGCCTTCATCAACTCGAAGTTGAGCAGCAGCCGCCCCGTCGGCCCGTTGCCATCAATGAACGGATGAATCTTCATGAATCGCGTGTGCAGTTCCGCCGCCCGCTCGACCGGATGCATGTCTCCGGCCGCCTCATTCCAGTCGATCAGCGCGGCCATAGCGACAGCCAGATGCATGAAATCCGGCGGGGTTGTACTCGCGCCCGCGATCACCACGTTTTCGCGGCGATACCGGCCCGCTTCTTCAGCATCGATGCCCTTCAACACGAGACTGTGGATGTTGCGAATCTGCCATTCCGACAGTGCTTCCGCTTTCGCCACGATGTCCTCGACATAGACGATCGCGTCACGATGGTTTGTCGCCTCGAAGTGCTCGCGAAGGGATTTTCCGCCGACCGTGATGCCTTCGAGCACCACCTTGGTTTCTCGCAGCGTCAGCGTGTTGCCCTCGATCGCGTTCGAATGATACGTCCACTCGAGCAACAACTTTTCGCGCAGCGAGGCAATCGTGTGCTGCGGCAGCGGGCGCGCAGCGTCGAGCGTCGCCTTGTCGGCGTCGATCGCGTTCAGCAGCGCGGCGGTTTGATTCGGCATTTGCGTCTCAGAGAGAGCTCAATTGAGGAACAGGATATATCCCTAATGGGGATGGTCAAGAGGGCTTTCGCTTTTGCTGCCATTGCAGGATATCAAGCACATACGATGGGCCCATATCGGGCATTGTGCGTGCGTCATGGAAGTCATCCGGCAGAAGCCATTTGTCCAGCGCGCGACCGGCGATTCAGCCGCGCTGCGAACTCCGCCCGCGTCATACCCAGCCGATTCATCGCCACGCGCAACAGTTCCTGCTGCGGGAGTGCCGCGAGATCTTCCTCGATCTGGGCGGTCTCCGACACGCGCATGCCACATGTGAATCCGAGCAGCAGCACGAGTATGTCGCGCTCAAGATGTCGGCTCTTCGCGTCGGTGACGTGCAGTGCCCAAGATTTAGAGCGACGCCGACCCGCGCCGTAATGAAAAAGAAAGCATGTTACCGAATGGCCGGCTCGAACTGGTTCAGTGCGCGCGCAAACGTTTCACTTTCGGCCAAATCGGGCGGATAATGGCGACGCGCGGCAACGTCGAACAAATACAGCGAACCTGAGAGCACACGCGTCGTGAAAAAAACCGGATCTGCCGCGATGCCGATACGAGGTCGGCTGGCCGGTGCGCCGGATCGGGGTTGCCCGGTCCGGCGCGCGCCGGACACGCGCCTTCTCGCCTGTATCATTCAATGCCCGTATCGTTTTCGCCCTGGTGCGCCGGGCATCCGATGCACCGCGCCCCGAACAAAGCGCTTCCCGTTTTCCGAATTGCACTGATAATGGCGGCCCAGCGCGTGCGCTGCGAACAAAAAAGAACCTGAGAACCTGGATGATCGAAAGAAATAAAAGAATTGCCACTGTGCTGGCACGGGGGCTGGCGTGCCTGTGCGCCGGATTGGCGTTTTCCGGCGCGAGTTACGCGCTGGATGGCAAGGAATGGGACCTGATGGCCGCGATGGGCGATTACGCGGTGAAGAAGACGCCGCAGAACATGGCGCGCGTCAAGGCGCTGCTGAAGCGGGGCGCCCGCCCGTACAACAAGACGGCCACGCAGCCGTCCGCGATGCCGGATGAGGAACTGACGCCGATGGGCCTCGCTGTCGTCAGCGGGGTGCCTGACGTGGTGGGGTTGTTCCTCGCGTCCGGGGTCGCAGTCAATATGCCGATGTCGCCGGGCGGCCCGACGCTGCTGACGTACACGATCGGCAACCTGTCGCTTGGCGAGGCCAAGCCGGAGCAGATCGAAACGGTGCGACTGCTGATCGACGCCGGCGCGGACGTCAACGTGATCGCGCCGAACGGCGAAACGCCGCTCGAGACGGCCGCGAGCGCCTACACGCCTTCGCTCGAGCTGGTCCGGATGCTGCTGAAGGCCGGCGCCAACCCGCGCGCCGCCGACCCGAGCGGCCGCACGATCCTGTTCGGTCGCGCCGCCTCTGATCTCGCGATGCTGAAGACGCTGGTCGACGGCGGCGCGGACCCCTATGCGCATTCAAATTCCGGGGCGTCGCCGCTGACCTTCGTCTGTGAGCGGCGCTACGAACTCAACGGCCAGCCCGACCCAACGGCGGCCGAGCGCATCGCGATCCTGCACAAGCCCGGCACGCCGGTCGAACCCCCGAGGCCCGCGCGCCCGGCCAAGAGCGTCCCGACGCCGTTGCTCTACGCGGCAATGGCGCACAACCCCGATTGCGTCAAGGCGCTGCTCGAAGCGGGCGCGAATCCCGACGCGCCGGCAATGAGCGGCGACGTCGACGGCAGCGACTATGCAGGCAGCGTGCGCGAGGTCGTGGCGCGCAAGGCGAAGTCCGCGCCGGATCTGGTCGACGCCGCGGCCGCTGCGCTGATCGAGCGGGCGCCGCGCCAGTAATCGCACGGCCTTGCGCGATGCGCTGTCGACGGGTTGCCCGATCGCGGCGGCGCGGAGCGATGCCGCCTGCGTGCGCGCAAGGCCTCCGTCCTTCGTCGGCGCTGTCGCGCCGATTTTTTGCAGTGGTATTCAACTACGGAGAAACCAGACCATGAAACGAGTGGCACTTGCCGCGCTTGCCCTGACGATCGCATCGGGCGCATTCGCCGCCAAAGGCGAAATCAAGGTGTCGGCCGAGCAGATGATTGCGGCCTACACGGGTGCGGGCGGCGACAAGTACTTCGACAAGCCGATTGCGCTGACCGGCACGTTGCTCGGCTTCCAGCAGGGCTTCACGGGCGCGACGTTTGCCGAGATCGGAGAAGGCGAGGACGCCGAGCAGGCCGTGCGCGCGACCTTCGCCGACTCGGTGAACGAGCAGAAGGCGCAACGCCTGGTCGGCAAGCAGGTCACACTGCACTGCCGCGCGGACGTCGCATCGGGCATCGCGACGGCGAGCAACTGCCGACTGAAATGACGCACGGGGCGGCGGGTTTCGGCCCGTCGCTCCGCGCGCAGAACGACGCGGCCCCGACAGGCCGGCCGCGTCTCCCTCCCTTCCCATGCGTCACTCGACGTCTTCGTCGTCCACGAATTCGTCCCCTTCATCGTCCCGGTCCCGCCCCGGCGCCGCATACGCGCTCGCCTGCTCGAGCAGCCAGCCGCGAAACAGCTCCAGCGGCTTGCTGTGGCTGAACTCCGTCGGATACACGAGGTAGTACGCGGAATCGCCGACCGTCGCCGCGTCGCATGGCACGACCAGGCCGAGCTGCTGCAACTGTTCCTCGACGAAGAATTTCGGCACGAGCGCGACGCCGAGCCCGGCCGCGGCCGCGCTGATCAGCATCGTATGCAGCTCGTAGCGCACGCCCTGCATCGTGCGGATGTCCTCGACGCCGTGCGTCTCGAACCACTGCGCCCACGCGCCGGGGCGCGTCGTCGAGTGCAGCAGCGGGTAGGCGAGCAGATCCTCGACGCGCTCGACGGGCCCGTCGAGCAGCGCGGGCGAGCAGATCGGCACGACTTCCTCGCCGAACAGGTAGTCGGACGACGTACCGGGCCAGGTCGGCTTGCCGTAGTGGATCGCGGCCTCGAAGTGCGTGTCCTCGAACGAGAACAGGTCGGTGCGGCTGCCCATGTTCACGCGCACGTCGGGCGTGCGGTCGTAGAAGCTCTTGATGCGCGGGATCAGCCAGTGCGACGCGAAGGTCGGCAGCACCGCCAGCTCCAGGTAGCCGCCGCCGCTGCCGTGCGCGATGATCGACAGCGTGTCGCGGTCGAGCGCCTCCAGCGCGCGGCGCACCTGCGTGCCGTAGAGCTTGCCGGCGCGCGTCAGCACGACGCGCTGCTTCACGCGCGCGAACAGCCGCACGCCGAGGCTGGCTTCCAGCGTCGCGATCTGTCGCGAAACCGCGCTTTCGGTCAGGAACAGCTCCTTGGCCGCGTGCGTGAAGCTCTCGTGACGCGCGGCGGCTTCGAAAGCCACGAGCGCGCCCATGTTGGGGATCTTGAATTTACGCATGATGCTCGTTTCGTCTGACGAACAGGGCCGCGCCGCGCGGGGGCGGAAGGCGGGCGAGGAACGGCTGATAATTCCAAAAACTCATCACGTATCAATTTAATCTCGCTTTACGCCCGGCTGCAACCCTTTGAATAATGCTCCCCACGCAAGGCCAGGCGCCCGCTGGGCGGCCGGCCGACGAGTTGCCGGCACGTTTGCCGGCGGTCCCCCGAGAGACGAGAATCCTGATGCGCAATCCGAATATCGAGAGCTTGCTGACGAAGCTGCTGGGACAGGCGAAGACCGACGCCCTGTTCTCGACCCTGAACATGCCGGCCATCCTCGAAGAATGGGAAGACGGCGTCGTGACGCGCGCGGAAATCGCGCAGGCGATGAACATGGCGCTGTTCGAAGGGCTGCTCGAGCGTTCGGCGAACGGCCGCGCGTACACGGCCGACGCGATCGAAAGCGGCGGCTCGGTCTATTTCGACCACGGCGCGCTGCGCACGGTGCGCTGGCCGCACACGGGTGCGCTGCCGCCGGGCGAGGCCGCGTTCACGCGCATCCTGCGTCCGCTCGGCTTCCGCCTGAACGGCCGTTACCCGCTCGACAAGCTCGGCATGACGGGCCGCGCGTATGCGCATGAAGACGCGCCGGACGAAATCGCGCAGTTCTTCGTCAGCGAACTGCACCCGGAGCGTTTCTCGAAGGAATTCCAGCAGGCCGTGACGAACGTCGTCAGCTCGTCGCGCGATCCGCTGTCGCCGGCGGCCGTCGCGCTGCTGTGGGAAGTCGAGCGCGAAGGCTGGCTGTCGCTGGAGGCCGCGCACGCGCTGCTGCCGGAGATCGTCGGTGCGTTCGCGCGCCAGCACGACCTGCCGAACGAGCTCGACTACGAGACGCTGCTGCTGGAATCGGCGGAAATGGCGTGGATCGCGACCGAAGGCAACGCGTTCAACCATGCGACCGACCGCGTGGCCGACGTGTTCAAGCTGTCCGACGACGAGAAGGCGAAGGGCCGGCCGATGAAGCCGGAAGTCGAGCGTTCGCGCTCGGGCCGCGTGTTCCAGACCGCCTATCGTGCCGACACCGTCGAGCGCGAGTTCCGCACGCGCGACGGCGGCACGGTGAAGCGCAACGTGCCGGGCTCGTTCTACGAGTTCATCACGCGCAAGCGCACCTTCGACCAGGCGGCGCGCCGCTGGGTGACCGACCTGCGTTTCGATGCGGGCAACGCGCAGGGCATCTTCAAGATGACGGCGAACGCGGCGAAATAATCGTGAAGCGCGCAACTCCGATCGAAGTCGGGCAGGCGCTGCTCGACACGCTCGCGGCCGACCTGCGCACCGCGATGCGCGGCGAGGTGCGTTTCGATGCCGGCACGAAGGCGCTCTATGCGTCCGACGCGTCGAACTACCGGCAGGTGCCGCTCGGCGTCGTCGTGCCGGCCGACGCGGACGACCTTGCCGCGGCGCTCGGCGTGTGCCGGCGCTTCGACGTGCCGTTCCTGACGCGCGGCGGCGGCACGTCGCAGAACGGGCAGGGCGTGAACGTCGCGGTGGTCGCCGACGCGAGCAAGTACTTCAACCGCGTCGTGTCGGTCGATCCGGCCGCGCAGACGGCGCTCGTCGAGCCGGGCGTCGTGTGCGACACGCTGCGCGACGCGGCCGAGGCGCACGGCCTGACGTTCGCGCCGGACCCGGCGACCCACAGCCGCTGCACGCTCGGCGGGATGATCGCGAACAACTCGTGCGGCGCGCATTCGGTGATGGCCGGCAAGACGGTCGAGAACGTCGAGGCGCTCGAGATCCTCACTTATGACGGCGCGCGCTTCTGGGTCGGCCCGACGCCCGAGCACGAACTCGACGCGATCATCGCGGCAGGCGGCCGGCGCGGCGAGATCTACCGCCGCTTGCGCGACCTGCGCGACCGCTACGCGGAGCGCATCCGCAACGAGTTTCCGCAGATCAAGCGGCGCGTATCCGGCTTCAACCTCGACCAGCTCTTGCCGGAGAACGGCTTCAACGTCGCGCGCGCGCTGGTCGGCACCGAAGGCACGTGCGCGATCACGCTGCAGGCCAAGGTGCGGCTCGTGCACAGCCCGTCGTGCCGCGTGCTGCTCGTGCTCGGCTTTACCGACATCTTCACCGCGGCGGACGCGGTGCCGCATTACAACCGCTTCGCGCCGATCGCGATCGAGGGCCTCGACCGCGCGATCATCCGCGGGCTGCAGGCGCGCGGGCTGAAGGCCGACGAAATCGCGCTGCTGCCGCCGGGCGACGCGTGGGTCGTGCTGGAGTTCGGCGCGGACACCGTCGATGCGGCGCTCGCGCAGGCGCGTGAAGCCGAGGCGTATTTCAACGGCGGCGGCGCGGGGCCGGACGTGAGCGGCTTCGTCGTCACGGAGAAGGCGAAGCAGCAGAAGATCTGGTCGATCCGCGAAACCGGCGCGTCGGCCGTTGCGCTGTCGGTCGATCCGTCCAAGCCCGATCCGGTCGCCGGCTGGGAGGACGCGGCCGTCGATCCGCTGCGGCTCGGCGATTACCTGCGCGCGTTCCAGGCGCTCGTCGACCGCTACGGTTACGAAACCTGCCTGTACGGGCATTTCGGCGACGGCTGCGTGCATGCGCGGATCACGTTCGACCTGCGCAGCGCGGAAGGCGTGCAGGTGTGGCGCGGCTTCCTGCGCGAGGCCGCGCAGCTCGTGGTGGACTTCGGCGGCTCGCTGTCCGGCGAGCATGGCGACGGCCAGGCGAAGGCCGAGTTCCTGCCGATCATGTACGGCCCGGAGCTGATGCAGGCGATGGCCGAGTTCAAGGCGATCTGGGACCCGGCGAACCGGCTGAACCCCGGCAAGGTGATCAACGCGTACCGCGCCGACGAGAACCTGCGGCTCGGCCCCGGGTACAAGCCGGTGACGCTGCAGACGAAGCTGACCTTCGCGAGCCCCGAGGGCGACGGGATGCAGCGCGAGATCGAGCGCTGCATCGGCATGGGCAAGTGCCGCTCGCTCGACGGCGGCACGATGTGCCCGAGCTATCGCGCGACGCGCGAGGAGAAGTTCTCGACGCGCGGCCGCGCGCACCTGTTCTGGGAGATGCTGCAGGGCGACGTGATCAAGGACGGCTGGAACAGCGCCGAGGTCAAGGAAGCGCTCGATGCATGCCTCGGGTGCAAGGGCTGCAAGTCCGATTGCCCGACGCATACCGACATGGCGTCGTACAAGGCGGAATTCATGTCGCACTACTACGAAACGCATCGCCGGCCGCGGCAGGCGATGTTCATGGGGAGGATCGGACAATGGGCGCCGCTGGCGAGCCGTTTTCCTCGGCTTACGAATTTTATGACCTCGACCCCGCCCTTGGCGCGTATCGGCAAGTGGCTCGCGGGCATCGCGCCGCAGCGGGCGCTGCCGGCGTTCGCGCCGCGTCCGTTCCGGGCGATCGCGAAGCGGCAAGGGATCGGGCAGCGCACGAACGTGTCGCCGGCCCGCGACAAGGTGATTCTGTGGGTTGATACGTTCAACGAGCATTTCTCGCCCGACATCGCGGCGGCCGCGGTCGACGTGCTGAGCGCGCTCGGCTACGACGTGACGTTGCCGAAAAAGCGCCTGTGCTGCGGCCGGCCGCTGTACGACTACGGCCTGCTCGACGAGGCGCGCGCGCTGCTGCGCACGGCGGTCGACGAACTGGCCGGCGAGATCGGCGCGGGCGTGCCGGTCGTCGGGCTCGAGCCCGGCTGCCTGTCGGTGTTCAAGGACGAACTGCTGAAGCAGCTTCCCGACGAACCGCTCGCGAAGCGCCTCGCCGCGCAGACGTTCCTGTTCTCCGATTTCGTCGCGCAGGCGGAGTTCGCGTGGCCGCGGCTCGACGCGGACGTGGTCGTCCACGGGCACTGCCATCAGAAATCGCTGTTCGGGATGCAGGGAGAAACCGCGCTGCTCGACAAACTCGGCGTGCGCTGGACACTGCTCGACACGGGCTGCTGCGGGATGTCGGGGTCGTTCGGCTTCAACGAGGACCATTACGACCTGTCGATGAAGATCGGCGAAGGCAAGCTGCTGCCGCTCGTGCGGCAGGCGAGCGCGGATGCAATCGTCGTCACCAACGGCTTCAGCTGCCGCGAGCAGATCGAGCAGGGCGCGGGCCGCGCGCCGCTGCACATCGCGCAGCTCGCGAAGCGGGCGCTCGGGGTGTGACGGACGGCGTCGACGCCGGCAAAGCGTCGACGTCCGCGCGTCAGAACGGCATCTCGTCGAGCGGGAAGGCCGACTGCTGACGTTTCAGCTCCTTCAGCCAACGCTTCAGGCTCCCGACGTCGTCGAACAGCGGCATCTCTTCCTTCAGATTGCGAATGTCCTGCTCGCGCCCGACGATTTCACGCGCGAGAATGACCAACACCGTGTCGGGAGAGACTTCGACGTACGGAGAAAGTCCGTAGGCGAATCTGAGGTGGGATTCCACGTGCCGGATTTCCTGGTCGAGTTCGGCGACTTGCTCCTTGAGTATCTTGTTGTAGTGCTTCAGGCGATCTTCGCTGATTTGGTTGATCGTGTGCTGGTCGATGTGCTCGAGTTCGAGCTGCAGTTCCAGCAGTTTCAGCAGATCGTTCCTGTCGTAAGCCTGGTTCACGCGCTGCATCAGCGAAGTCTTGCGCTCGCGCTCCAGCGGGTCGGGCTCCCGATCGGGATGGAGCACGCTCGCCAGCTTGCGATAGACGTCGCGGATCGACTGGCTCAGCGCGACCTGTTCGGCTTGCTGTTGCGACTCCTTCGCAAGCTGCTTCGCCGTTTTTTGCCGTTCGGCCCGCCGCGCTTCCCGCGCCCGCTTGTTGGCCTCGTCCCGAGCCTGCTGTTGCTCCAGCTTCGCCCGAACGTGTTGCAGGACTTCGTCATGCGCGCTCATGTCGAGATCGTCGTCGAGCTCGACGCCGAGCATCGCTTCCAGCTCGGCCTTCATCGTCGCGAATCCGGCGGCGATTTCGTCGTCGTAGTCGGTCCCGCGATGCCGGTTGTAGAGGATCTTCAACTGCGCGTCGTCGCTGACGTCGAGCAGGTCGCCGGCGAGGCTGGAGAGCAGCGTCGAGAGCGTGCGTTGCTCGGCCTTGGTCAAGCCTTTCCGGCCGCTTGCCTCGTCGAGCCGGAAAGCCATCGTGGTGCGCAGCTCCGTCCACGCGCGTTCGAGCGGCAACAGCTCGTCGACATATCGCTTCTGGAACGCGGGCATGACGTGCTCCCATGCCGACAGGCGCTTGCGGCGCTTCTCGATTTGCTTGATCAGCGCGTTGAACGCCTTTTGCCCCTTGGACAGGACGGTCTTGCCGGAGCCCGGCGCGATGCTGACGGACCGGCTGTTTGTGCGGGGCATGGCTGTTCCTCCTGGTGGCTGCGGTGCATGAAACAAAGGGGCCATTCTAGCGCCTGAACGGCTGACGCTCGCAGTCTGCCGGATTGCGCGTTCGCCGCGACTTGATGACTATTGCGCACAACATAGTTCCGATATTTCGTTTGCTGCACGGGTATTGGCTACCCACAATCCATTCACCTCTTTCGCGATGAAAGGCTCCCGGAGACGGCGCCGCGCTGCGCATCCGCTTCCCCCCAGACCGAAGGAATGCCCCGATGAAATTCCGAATTCGCTCTCTTTCCGGCGCGGCGCTGGCCGCGGCGACACTCGTGCTTCCCGCCGGCGCGGCCCACGCGCAGGAGACGGTCGTCAAGGTCGGCGTCGCCGGCCCGCTGACGGGCGGCGGCGCCGCGTACGGCAAGGACATCGAGAACGGCGTGCGCATGGCCGTCGACGAAGCGAACGCCGCGCATCCGACGGTGGGCGGCAAGCCCGTGAAGTTCGTCGTCGCGTCGCAGGACGACCAGAGCGATCCGCGCACCGGCGTGCAGGCCGCGCAGCAGCTCGCCGACGCGCAGGTGGCCGTCGTGATCGGCCACTTCAATTCGGGCACGACGCTGCCCGCGTCGAAGATCTACGCGAAGGCCGGCATTCCGATGATCACGCCGTCGGCGACCAATCCCGACATCACGCGTGCCGGGCTCGGCACCGTGTATCGCGTGATCGCGACCGATACGCAGAACGCGGGCAACGCGGGCGCCTATGCGGCGAGCGTGACCAAGGCGAAGCGCATCGCGATCATCGACGACCGCACCGCGTTCGGCCAGGGCGAGGCCGACGAATTCGAGAAGGCCGTGAAGGCGAACGGCGGCACGATCGTCGCGCGCGAATTCACGAACGACAAGGCAGTGGACTTCAGCGCGCAGCTCACGAAGATCAAGAGCACCAACGCCGATCTCGTGTTCTTCGGCGGCCTCGACGCGCAGGCCGCGATGCTCGTGAAGCGCATGCGCCAGCTCGGCATCCGCGCGCAGTTCCTCGCGGGCGGCGGCGTGATGAACGCGAACTTCATCAAGCTGGCCGGCAATGCGGCGGAAGGCGCGGCCGTGTGGGAATACGGGCAGCCGCTGTCGCGTCTCGCGAAAGGCAAGCAGTTCGAAACGAAATTCAGGCAGAAGTACGGTGTCGACATGCTCGCGTATGCGCCGTTCGCCTACGACGCGACGTGGATCGCGATCAACGCGATGCAGAAGGCGAACTCGACGAAGCCGGCCGATTTCAACGGCGCGCTGAAGGGCACGCGCTACGACGGCATCACGGGCACGATCGCGTTCACGAACACGGGCGACCTGAAGAACCCGAGCTCGACGCTGTATGAGGTGAAGAACGCCGCGTGGCAGCCGGTCACGACGAAATCGGCGGATTGAGCTGAACGGACGGGCCGGGGGCGCGCGCGACGCTTTCCCGCCGGTTCCGTCCATGCTGAAATACCGCAAGCAGTCCGGCGCGCACGGCGCGCCGCGCCAATCATCCGCAATCTGGAGTCAGTCGTGAGTTCTCAAGTCGTCATCGTCGGCGGTGGTGTGATCGGCAGCTCGATCGCCTATTTCCTGCGCGCCACCGATCCCACGGTATCCGTGACCGTCATCGAGCGCGACCCCACCTATGCGAGATCGTCGTCGGCGTTGTCGGCCGCGTCGATTCGCCAGCAGTTCTCGACGCCGCTGTCGATCGAGATGTCGCTGTTCGGCATCGACTTCCTGCGCACGATCGGCGAGCGGCTCGAAGTGGACGGCCATCAGCCGTCGATCGACCTGCACGAAGGCGGCTACCTGTTCCTCGCGACGCCGGCCGGCGATGCGACGCTGCGCGAGAACCATGCGCTGCAGACGAGCCTCGGCGCGGACATCCGGCTGATGGACCGCGATGCGCTGCGTGCGAAGTTTCCGTGGCTGAACGTCGACGATCTCGTATCGGGCGCATATGGTGTGAGCGGCGAAGGCTGGTTCGACGGCTACGGGCTCGTGCAGGCATTGCGCAAGAAGGCGCAGGCGCTGGGCGCGCGGTATGTGGCGGCTGAAGTTAAGTCGGTCGTGCGGGATGGTCACAAGGTCACGCATGTCGTGACGGGTGACGGTGAACGTTACGCGTGCGACACGCTCGTCAACGCGGCCGGTGCGTGGGCCCGCACGCTGTCGTCGATGATGGGCATCGACATCCCCGTGCATGCGCGGCGCCGCAGCATCTTCAACGTGTCGTCGCCTGCCCGGCTCGCGGATTGCCCGCTGCTGATCGACCCGACCGGCGTGTATTTCCGGCCGGAAGGGCGCACGTACATCTGCGGGACGTCGCCGAGCCCGGATCGCGATCCGGACGACCTGCCGCTCGACGAAGTCGACCACGACCTGTTCGACGAGGTGATCTGGCCGACGCTCGCGAACCGCGTGCCGGCGTTCGAGGCGCTGCGCGTGGAGAACTGCTGGTCCGGGTACTACGAGTACAACGTGTTCGACCACAACGCGATCATCGGGTATCACCCGGACCTCGACAACGTCGTGTTCGCGAACGGCTACAGCGGCCACG
This sequence comes from Burkholderia cepacia, assembly GCF_001718835.1. Classification (NCBI taxonomy): domain Bacteria; kingdom Pseudomonadati; phylum Pseudomonadota; class Betaproteobacteria; order Burkholderiales; family Burkholderiaceae; genus Burkholderia; species Burkholderia cepacia. The sequence goes on from NZ_CP013444.1 coordinate 400,773, forward strand.
GGCTGCAGCAAGGGCCGGCGACGGGGCGCGGGGTCAGCGAACTCATTCTGGGCGGGCGTTACGACACGCTCGACCTGTCGACGCTCGGTTGGGCGCGGGTGCTGGAAAACCGGCCGATCGTCGAAAAGAACGTCGTGTAGTGCGGTAGTGCGAGCGGCGTGGCCGTCCTGTGTGGTGGACGGATCTCTCCTTGTGTCACCGATTGGCCCGACGTTGTCGGGCATTTTTTCAGGTTCTTCCCGGATCAGCGCGAGTGGCCTTGCTCATTCGCATGCTTCAGCATGGATTTGAGCCGCTCCAGCAGGCTTTTCGCGTGCGCCATGAAATTGACGTCGGCAGTCGAGGCATCGTTGGTGCGGGAAAGGTTATCGGCCATCGCGCGATAAGCGCTCGCGGGGCTGGCCTGGCCGCCGGCGCCCGCTTGCGAAAGCGCGCCTGATGGCGAGATGGCGTCACCGGCGGTCGTCGGATTCCCGGTCGTGGCTTGCGTCACCGCCGTCGAAGCATCCAGCGGCGCGGCATTGACGCTTGCGGCGACGTTTGACGCACCATCACCCGCCGCCGTTCCGGCGTCTCCCGACGCGGTCGGCGAATCAACGGACGCGTCGGCACCCAGCGCTTTTCCTGCAGCCTGGTATTGCTCAACGAGGCCTTTCACTTCTTTTAACATCGCCGCGAGCTGCTTGGGCGACAGCCCGAGCATTGCCAGCTTTCGCAGCATGTCCTCAATCTCTTCCAGGCGCCTGCGCGCATACTCTTTCGCGCTTTGCGCCGATGACCGTCCAAGGTCGCTCAAGGCCACACGAACCTGCTCGTTCCGCTTGAGCAAGTCACGAAGGGAAGACTCCGGGCTCGTCGGGTCGTCTGCTTTTCTGGAACCTTCACGCTCGCCAACAGGGTAGGCGTAGGGGCTGCTGGAATAGTTGGTGGCCTTGATCGTCATGGAACCCTCGTCTTTGGCGGCGGCACCGGACGGACAGCGCGAAGCCGGCCCTGCCGCTGCAATGAATGTATTTTGTAATGTTCTTTAACGGCGGCAAACGGTTCGGATTTAGGGCGCGGGTTTCTCGACCTTGAGCTATTCAGTTCCGGGAGCGTTCGTGGAAGACAGTTCGTCGTTCGCGGCCGCCCGCTCGCGGATGATTTTGGACGCAGCCAACCGGCGCGCCTTATCGCACGGCGCCAGCAAAATTGCCGGTGCCCTCCCTCACGGGCCGCCCCGGCAGCGGATTCAGCATCAACGCGCGACGAGGTTGATGGCCACGATTTCGTATCCGGTGTCGGCGTGCGCGTTCGCCGCTTTTATTGCTTCCTCATACGAGAGAAAGGACATGGCGTCTTCAATCGCCGGTGCTATGCCGATATCTCCGTCCTCGGCACAGCAGAGGAAGTGCTCACCGGTTTTCACGACATAGATGGTCGTCATGTCTCCCTCCATGGTTTGCCGGGGGAACTTTCAGTCTAGCAGGCGGGAAGGGGGTGGGCGGTTCGAGGACTATAGTGGACATTGTTTCTGCACCTTTGAACCAACCGCCTTCGCACGAAGGCTGACGCGAGGTCAAGCAATGCAACTTCAAGCCGGTAACCTGTTTAGCCCCGAAGGGAAGGGCGGCGGCGATGAGCGGATCGACGTGCTCGTCACGGGGCAACGCCTGAACGTGGAGCGGATCGTGTCGATGGGACACGCGAGTCCCGAGGGATTCTGGTATGACGATTCGCGCGCCGAGTGGGTTGCGCTGCTGTCGGGTGCGGCCGTGCTCGAGTTCGAAGAGGATTCGACGCTGCACGAGATGCGTCCCGGCGACTACGTGCTGATCGAGCCGCATTGCCGGCATCGCGTCGCGTGGACGCATGCGGAAGAGCAGACTGTCTGGCTTGCGATTTATCACGAACGGTGAATTGGAGGCCGGTTCATATTTTATTGACGTGCGCTCCTGCTTGTTCCATGGCGACCCTCGTACCTGCACGAATCCGGGGGAACCTCACTTCAACAGATGTGGTAGCCCTCGGGCTACATAATTCACCGTTTCGTCGGCCTTTGTGTCCCTGGGGCTACAAATGATAACTAAGCCCCTTGGTTGTGCACTCTCATTAGATCGCCGAGAATGAATGATCGCTTCGGGGCGGTAATAGACGCCCACAGAAATCCACGAAGATCCTTTTTTGTTCGTTGGGAAGCCGACGGGTGTCCGGCTGACCACGATGCTAGTCATTCTGGAAAGCGAGACGAGTTTCTTCGATGGCAGCCTTCGCCGTATCGACATAGGTAAATGGATCGATCTTCCTTGACAGGTGGTAGTTCAATCGCGTCCTGCTGACAGATTGATGTAGATCGTTAGCGGCGATCCAGTATTCGTCGTTCATATGCTCGGTCAATACAGTGGATAGAGAGAACTGTCCGGCATTGCCATCCAGGTCCAGATAGTGTGCGACTCGTGAAAATTCAAAGAGCTTTTTATCCCGAGTGGCTATCCAGCAATCCTGCGGTATTTCATCCAGGCCACGGGATTGGATGACGTTGGCGGAGTTGATGAGCGTCAGGTCACATGCGCCGTTAAAGGCCACCGCCATCGCATCCTGCGCTGTACGAATGGCCTTGTCCTTCTTCATTTTCAGGAAATTGGTACGAAACAGCCTCTTTAGACGGATTGTTTCGGTCGCCGTGGCTGGTGGTTCGGCAAGGCAATATTTTGCGATGTCGATTTCCTTCGTACTCAACATGTCGAGGTCATTAGCCATGCGAGCCATGAATGCCTCAAATTTCTGAATCGGGCTGCCTTTGAATTGCTTGTCGACGATATTTAGATAGAGGAGCGCGGTGAAAGGGATCGCCAGCAGTGCTTGCGCGACGGATTCGAGATCGAGAAAGCCGTAATCGGCTTCCTTTCCAGAGAAGGTCGCGTGGATGCAGTTCGGCGTGTCGCAAAATGACGGCAGATGTTGGAGGCAGAACGCCTCGTAATGCAGCCGGCACCTTTCCGCCAAGGCAGGTGGCATTTCGTCGAGGGCCAGCCCCGGTGATATGCAGATACTGTTTGGCGGACAACGGTTCAGCAAGCTGACGAGATTGTGCAATCCGTACTTCTTCAGGAGCGAGGTTTTATTCCCATCTTTGACAACCCGTTCCATCGCGATGAGCAAATTCGTATCGAGCACGAGCGTAGTCTCGATTCCATGGGACGCGTTCACTGCAACCAGAACGGGATCCAGAACCGGCTCATTGCCGGTTCGTCGACTTGGGCGGAAAAAATATGTCCGGGGATTGAGTTCTGACATAAGTCGTGTGGAGTTGAACGAGCAATCGACGAAGCATAGCGTAGTTTGGTGGGGCCAAATCGAAGGCTTTGGTTATCTGAAGCTCCGAAATGTAATCGCGCCCCTGGTGTTCTCGATTCTCCGGTTTCGCTCCCGTTGTCGATCCGAAAACGTCGCGCGTCACCTGAGTGATTTCGTGCGACTGCGAAACGCGGACGCATACGTGCGCCGCCGTTCGGCAGATTTTGTGACCACCTCATCGTGCCGGTTAATGACCAGACCGCAAAACATAGTGTATAGATATCGTTTGCCGCTGCTTTAACGGCTGCCGACAATCGGGGCTTGAATTCACCGCCGGCGCGTCGAAAGCGCACCGCCGGCCGCCAACTGCTACCCCGAGCCCACGACGACATGTACGCTCACCCCCCGTTCCAGCACCTGCCGGCTCGCCGATCCACGAGCTGTTCAAGCATCTCGGCGAGCCCGGGATGATTTCCTTCGCGGGCGGCTACCCGGCCAGCGACCTGTTCGACGTTGATGGCCTAAACGCGGCCGCCGCGCGCACCTATGCGCAGCCGACCAGCTGCCTGCAATACGGTCCGACCGGCGGCCTCGCCGGGCCTGCGGGTCGGCTGGACGATCGCGCCCGCTGAGATCGCGCTGCGCTGCGTGAAAACGATGTCTGCGAATCGCACAACAGATGACCGCCACGGGACCAGTCGATGCGATTGGCTGCTTAAAGTTTCGCCGGCAGCATCTCGTTTCGACACCATTTCGCCTGCAACTTGCACAGCCGGTCCAATAATCAGCGCTTCCCTAGGCTGCACATCGCGCACTAACCACTTCAGCGACGGCACGTCGTGCTGTATCAGGCGGCGCGCTCAATTGCCTCGGTATCCCATCGGCCGATCGCCATCGCCTCCGCCAGCATCCCTAGGGTCAATGGAACACGCTCTGGCCGCCGGTACTTCTTGGAGAACAGGCCAAGAAACGAACTGAGCAGTTCCTGCCCCTCCGGGCCGAAATAGCGATCGTACGGAAACCCGTCGGCCTGGACGTTGAACGTCGTCGCCCATTTGTCGATGAACTCCACGGCATCGAGACCAGTAAGACCCAGGTCATCTTCAAGTCGCGTTGATGGCTCGAGTTTAAGTTGCCCCCCGAACAACGGACGCCCCAGCTCCTCACGCGCAAACGCTTCGAGCCGATTCCACATATCGTTTGTCATCGTCAGAACACTCTGTCTTCTGGTTTGGCAATCGCGTTGTAGGCACGCACCGTATTCAACATGATCATGCTGGCGTCGACGGCAAGAAACACCTCCCCAACGACAGGGATCGTCCGACCTACCCACGCTCCAAGGTTTCGCGTGAATGCCATGCGCACACCCCTCACGCCCACCGTCATGATCATCGGCAGACGTATGCGCAGTTGAATTGGCAGCAACTTCCGGGCAGCGATCGACGCGACTGACGTTCCCTTGGTCGCGCCAGCAAACTTGCCTGGCGCCGGGACATCCGCCTGGCCAAGTAAAACTGCCGATGCGGCAGCAAGGTCATCGAATCCGAGTCGCTTCTGCGTCTGGTCGATGGCGATCCAGAAGAACAAATCGACCGGCTTCAAGTCCCGGTGTTGACCATACGTATAGGTGTTTTTCGACATGCGGCCCTCAGGTATTCTTTTAATGAGAAAGCGAGATTACCAGAATCAAGCAGGCTTGCTCGCCAACAGGCAGACAATTGCGACAGCATGTCATGTACTGTTGCTAAAGTTTTTCCTCCCTTTGTCCATGCTAAAAGCTGGCAGACAAAAATGGCTCAACATGGAAACACCGTGGTCGATTGAACCCATCTGGTTCGACGCGACTTTTTGCCATCCTGTCTCGCCACACGTTTCTCAGGAAGGCGCGGCGGCCTCAAATCTGAAGTGCAACACTCTCGCCATCCGGTAATGTCCGCGAATGGCAAAGAGAACGTACCAACAACTGCAACCTGAAGAACGTATGCGAATCGATTTCTGGCGGGACGAAGGCTTGAGCTTGCGGGCGATCGCCCGCAAGCTCAAGCGCGCGCCGTCGACGCTCAGTCGCGAGTTGGCCCGCAATACCCAATCCAACGGCCTGTACTGCCCGCGCGCCGCGCAGGCATCTCGCGACGCGCGCCGACAGGCTGGACGGCCGGATCCGAAGCTCGCACCAGATTCGATCCTTTGGGGCCTCGTTCGTCGCTTGCTTTGCGAACGTCAGTGGTCGCCGCAGGAAATCGCCGGTACTCTGAAGCGTGTCTTTCCCGACGACCCGAGCCTGCACGTGTCCCACGAAACGATTTACAACGCCATCTACGCCCAGCCTCGCGGCGAGTTGCGCCGCGAACTGATTGCCTGCCTGCGCCAGCATCGCAACAAACGCCTGCCGCGATCGCGTGGCGCCGATCGGCGCGCGACGATTCCCGACATGATCAGCATCCACGTGCGTCCGCCCGAAATCGATGATCGCCTCATGCCGGGCCATTGGGAGGGCGACCTTATCAAGGGTGCCGAGAACAAATCGTCGGTGGCCGTGTTGGTCGAACGCATGAGCCGCGCCGTCCTGCTGGCGAAGATGCCCGACGCGACGGCCGCTTCGGCGCTGGCCGCGTTCACGACCAAGCTGCAATCGCTCGTCGAACCGCTGCGCCAGACGCTGACCTACGATCAAGGTCGCGAGATGGCGCGACACGCCGAACTGAGCGCCGCGACCAATGTGCGCGTCTATTTCTGTGATCCGCACAGCCCTTGGCAACGCGGCACCTGCGAAAACACCAACGGCCTGCTGCGGCAGTACCTGCCAAAAGGCACTGATTTGTCCGTCTACTCTCAAGATGACCTCGACGCCATTGCCGACAAACTCAATACCCGACCGCGCGCCACACTGAACTGGCACACCCCTCTGGAAATCCTTGCCCAAGTCCTGGCTAACCCCATAGACCGGCTTCCCGTTCAGTAACCCGCGAGGTGTTGCACTTCGCCCTTGAAACCGCCCGCTGTTGCCTTGTGGCCGGAATTGCACATCAGTCTTGTGTCTTGCGCGTCCCTATACCCTTCGGCCAATCCTGATCAACAATCCATTTTCAAGACGTCAGCGCAGCTAAACTGGTCTCGAAGCTTTGCTTCTCGATCATCGGCTGTTGAACGGAGTCCCCTTTGCACCGGTGATCGGAAAACCGTCGTGCCCAACAAGACGTAGCGAAGGGGGAAGGAAATTCACGACAGCAAAGAAGCGCGGGCCGGATGGGCGGCAACCCATACGACCCGCTGACCACAACCAACTCATACGTCCCGAGGAGTTGACCATGGCTGAAGCCAATAGTAAGTCACGTCCAAACAAGCGTAAACCGCGCAAGCCGAACACCGTGCTTGCGATGATCCTCCGCAGCACGCCTGACCGGCCCAGGAGAGGCTGGCCGTACATGCCGTGGATGAGCGTCATCGATGCCCACTTCAAGCTGTTCGGATTCGAACCGGGTGACCGCGTCTTCCTCGACATCAATCACAAGACCCGGCAAATCAGCATCACGCCTGACTACAGCCAGCTTGCGCAGCGAGAGCAGCCATACCATCAGCCTGTCGAACGAGCGGAAACGGCATAAACAACAACGACCGCTTCGCGCGGCCCTTGTTGCTGGATTGCCGGTTTTGCACGAACGCGACTGACCGCCGGGGCGCTATCGCCCTGGCCCTTGCCACGGATGCTGCGGAGCGTGCCGACCGTTATCGTTAACAACTGTCATGGCCGCAAGGGCTTTGAAGCAGCAATGCGCATGTCGAAACAATCGAATGGATTCGCTCAACGGCAGTGCATGGGCTTCCCAACGATTCCCGCCGCCCCCCATTTGATGATCAAACCGCAAGACCTAGTGCATAGATATCGTTTGCCGCGGCCTTAATGACTATCGACAATCGTGGCTTGAATTCGTCGCCGGCGCGTCAGAAAAGCGCACCGCCGGCCGCCATCCGCCCCCGAGCCCACGACGACATGTACGCGTTCACTCCCTCATTCCAGAATCCCGCCGGCTCGCCGATCCGCGAACTGTTCAAGTACCTGTCCGAACCGGGCATGATTTCCTTCGCGGGCGGCTATCCGGCCAGCGACCTGTTCGACGTCGACGGCCTGAACGCGGCCGCCGGGCGCGCGTATGCGCAGCCCGTGCGCTGCCTGCAATACGGCCCGACCGACGGCCTCGCCGAACTGAAGCAGCAACTGATCGCGCTGATGGCGCGTCGCGGCGTGGCATGCACGGCAGCCGAGCTGCTCGTCACGACCGGTTCGCAGCAGGGGCTCGACCTGCTGCTGCGCGTGATGGTGTCGCCCGGCGACCTCGTGCTGACCGAGCAGCCGGCCTATCCGGCGACGCTGCAGGCGATGCGTCTGCAGCAGGCGCGCATCGTGACGATTCCGGTCGACGGCGCGGGGCTCGACGTCGACCGCCTCGACGCGTTGCTGGCCGCGGGCACGATCGCGCAGCCGAAGCTGCTCTACACGGTCCCGACCTTCGCGAACCCGACGGGCGCGACGCTCACGCGCGAACGACGGCTGAAGCTGCTGCGTCTCGCGGTGCAATACCGCTTCCTGATCGTCGAGGACGATCCGTACGGCGACCTGCGTTTCGCGGGCGAAGCCGTGCCGTCGATGCTTGCGCTGGCCGACGAAGTGGACGGCGCACGCGACTGGATCGTGCATTTCGCGAGCCTGTCGAAGATCGTCGCGCCGGGGCTGCGCGTGGGCTGGACGATCGCGCCGGCCGAGATCGCGCGCCGCTGCGTGATCGCGAAGCAGACGGTCGATCTGTGCAGCACGCCGTGGACGCAGGCGGCCGCCGCCGAATATCTGGCCGACGGCGCGCTCGAACGTCATCTGCCGCGCATCACGGCCGCCTATCAGCGCAAGTGCGATGCGATGTGCGACGCATTGCGCGACGGCCTGGGCGATGCGATCGAATTCCATCGTCCCGAAGGCGGGATGTTCGTGTGGGCGCGGATCGGCGCGGTGTCGTCGGCGCAACTTCTACAGCGCGCGATCGCGAACAAGATCGTGTTCGTGCCGGGCAAGGCGTTCTTCGCGGACAACGTCGACGCGGCGTCGCTGCGCCTGTCGTTCGCCGCGCCGGACGTCGATGCGATCCGGGAAGGCGTCGCGCGCCTCGTGCGCGCGTATGGAGCGGCGCTGGCCGCGTGAGGATGAGGAGACCTATATCGATGAACACGACCGTCAATGCAACCGCATGGTTGGATGAAGCACCGGGCATGGCCGACGTCCGGCCGGTCGCGCACCTGTCGTCGCAGATCAGCGCCGGCCCCGAATACGTCGTCGAAGTGCTCGGGCGATTCGGCGTCGAACACGCGGAGGCGTCCGACATGGCGCCGGTCGTCCTCGGCTACAACTGAGCAACCGGTCGCGGACGGAACGGTTAAGCTTGCACGATCGACGCCGTACATCGTCCATGTCCGACTCCGCCACCGAATCGCTTCAATCTACCTACGACCGCCTCTGGTCCTGCCTCGAATCCGGCGTGAGCGCGCAGCGTTCGCCGTTCACGATGCTGCAGGCCGCGACGCTCGGTATCGACGGCGCGCCGAAGGTGCGCACGATCGTGTTGCGTCAGGTGCGCCGCGCGGGCCACGTGCTGTCGTTTCATACCGATGTGCGCTCGGAGAAAGTCGCGGAGCTGCGCCGCGATCCGCGCATCGCGCTCGTCGCCAGCGATCTCGATGCGCTCGTGCAGATTCGCGTGGAGGGCGTTGCATCGGTCTGCGACGACGAAGCGCAACGCCGCTCGATCTGGCAATCGAGTCGCCCGCATACGCTGCTGCTGTATCGCGCACCGTTGCCGCCGGGCACGCCGGTCGCGACGCCGGCCGACGCGCACCCGCCAACCGACGCGGGCCCGATGACGGCAGACGACGGCTACGCGAATTTCTGCCTGATCCACGTGACGGCGACGCGTATCGATTTTCTCGATCTCGCGCCTTCAGAAGGGCATCGCCGCGCGATATTCGACCTGCATGCAGGCGGCTGCGACGGCCGCTGGGTCGCACCCTGACGCAAGCAAGCGCGCGTGCCGTCGCCAGCCCGACTCAAGACTCAAGGCCGCCCATCCTGCGCCGCCTGCGCGGTCATCCACTCGCGCATCACGACGATGGCGTCGTCATCGCGCCGCTCGGCCGGATACACGAGATAGAACCCCACCGACAGCGGAAACGCGAAGTCGAACGGCTTGCACAGCCGGCCGGCGGCGATGTCGCGCTCGACGAGCGGATCGGTGGCGAGCGCGATGCCCTGGCCGGCGACGGCCGCATCGATCGCGAGCGACGTCTGGTTGAAGCGCAGCCCCTTGTGCGGATCGACGTCGACGGGCGCCGGCATCGCGGCGAGGAACTCGGGCCACAGGTCGTGCGCGTCATGCAGCAGCACGTGGCTTGCAAGCGCGCGCGGCGACGCCGGCGCGGCCAGCAGCGCGGGGCTGCACACGGCACACACGTCGAGCGGGAACAGCGCATGCGTGGCGAGATGCTTGCCGAACGGCGGCTTGCCGTAACGGATCGCGAGATCGACGCCGTCGTGGCGGAACGTCGCGATCTGCGGGTCGGCGATCACGCGCACGTCGTAGTCGGGGTGCGCGTCGGTGAACTGCGCGAGCCGCGGGATCAGCCACTTCGACGCGAACGACGGCGTCGTGCTGATGGTCAGCGCCGCGCGCCGCTTCACGAGCTTGTCGGTCGCGTCGGCGATCGCGTGCAGCGCGCGCTGCACGTCGGAGAAATACGCGGCGCCGTCGTGCGTCAGCGCGAGGCCGCGCGGCAGGCGTTCGAACAGCTTCAGGCCGAGCACGTCCTCGAGGTGGCGCACCTGCTGCGCGACGGCGCCCTGCGTGACGCCGATCTCGTCGGCGGCGGCGCGGAAATTGAGGTGCCGCGCGGACACTTCGAACGCGCGAAGCGCATTCAGCGGCGGCAGGCGGGAGGGGCGGGGCGGCATCGTCAGGCTGTAGAAAAACTATCGGCTGGAGGCAGAAATACTGGTTCGACAGTCGGTATCGATGCGCCTACATTACCACCATGGCGCGCCGAACGGCGGCTGCGCGGCGGCAGGATTCGAATGAGGAGCAGATCGTGACTGTAGAAAAAGTGGCGTTGATCACGGCGGCGGGCAAGGGCATGGGCGCGGCGATCGCGCGCGAACTGGCGGCGACGGGCTATCGCGTCGCGCTGATGTCGCCGTCGGGCAGCGCGGTGGCGCTCGGCGAGGAACTGGGCGGATTCGGTATCCAGGGCTCGGTGACGGAAGAAGCCGACATCGACCGGCTGGTGCAGGAAACGCTCGCGCGCTACGGCCGCATCGATGCGGTCGTGAACAACACCGGGCATCCGCCGAAGGGCGAGCTGCTGGCGATCACCGACGACAACTGGCATGCCGGGCTCGACCTGATCCTGCTGAACGTGGTGCGCGTGATGCGCCGCGTGACGCCGATTTTCCAGAAGCAGGGCGGCGGCGCGGTGGTCAACATCTCGAGCTTCGCGGCGGACGCGCCCGAGCAGCCGATGCCCGTTTCGTCGGCACTGCGCGCGGCGCTGAGCGCATGGACGCGTCTTTACGCGGAACGTTATGCGGCGGAGCACATCCGGATGAACGCGGTGCTGCCGGGCTTCATCGACAGCTGGCCGGAAACGCCGGAGATCGTCGCACGCATCCCGGCCGGCCGCTTCGGCAAGACCGGCGAGATCGCGAAGACGGTCGCGTTCCTGCTGTCCGACGGCGCGGGCTACATCACCGGGCAGAACATTCGCGTCGACGGCGCGATCGTCAAGGCGCTCTGAGCGCCGGCGGCGGGCGCGTCCGTTCCGGGCCGCCCGCCGTCGCACAGCACGGCATCGCATCGCGCCTGCGCGTGCTACAAAACCGTACAAAGCAGACAAATCCGGGATACATCAGACCTTTCCAATTGCCTACGCCGCCGTACCGATCGCGCGGCATGTCCAATTTCGGAAAGGAGGATGTAGAACATGTCTTCCACACCGTTTTCCCCGATGCGTCGCCACCTGCTTGCCACGTCCGTGGCCGCCGGGGTCGCGGCGATGCTGCCCACGGCGCTGCACGCCGCGACCGGCGCGAGCGGCATACGCCCGTTCACCGCGCACATTCCCGACGAAGCCGTCGCCGACCTGCGCCGCCGCATCGCGGCCACACGCTGGCCGGGACGCGAGACCGTCGCCGACGAATCGCAGGGTGTGCGGCTGGCGCGCATGCAGGCGCTGCTGCGCTACTGGGGCACCGATTACGACTGGCGCAAGGGCGAGGCGCGCCTGAACGGATTCCCGATGTTCATCACGGAAATCGACGGGCTCGACATTCATTTCATCCACGTGCGCTCGCGGCACGAGAACGCGATGCCGATGATCATGACGCACGGCTGGCCCGGTTCGATCTTCGAGTTGCTGAAGGCGATCGGCCCGCTGACCGACCCGACCGCGCACGGCGCGAGCGCTGACGATGCGTTCCATGTCGTCGTGCCGTCGTTGCCGGGCTTCGGCTTCTCGGGCCGGCCGACGCAGACCGGCTGGGGTTCCGACCACATCGCGCGCGCGTGGGGCGAGCTGATGGCACGGCTCGGTTATACGCGCTTCGTGTCGCAGGGCGGCGACTGCGGCTCGGTGATCTCGCACCGGATGGCGATGCAGCGCGTGCAGGGCCTGGCCGGGATTCACGTGAACATGCCGGCGACGGTGCCGCCGGATATCGCGACGCTGCTCGCAACCGATGCGCCCGTGCCGCCGTCGCTGTCGCCGAAGGAGAAGGCCGCGTACGAGAAGCTCGCGACGTTCTATCGCGACAACTGCGGTTACTCGGCGATGATGGTCACGCGCCCGCAGACGGTCGGCTATGCGCTCGCCGATTCACCGTCGGGGCAGGCCGCGTGGATGTATGACAAGATTTCGCAGTGGACGTACAGCGGCGGCGTGCCCGAGCGTTCGATCCCGCGCGACGAGATTCTCGACGACATCTCGCTGTACTGGCTGACGAACACCGCGACGTCCGCCGCGCAGATCTACTGGGAGGATCACTCGAACAACTTCAACGCGGTGGATATCGCGTTGCCGGCCGCGATCACGGTGTTTCCGGGCGAGATCTACCAGGCGCCGCGCAGCTGGGCCGAGCGCAGCTATCACAACCTGATCTACTTCAACGAAGTCGACAAGGGCGGGCATTTCGCGGCGTGGGAAGAGCCGGAGTTGTTCGCGCGTGAAGTGCGTGCCGGGTTCCGGCCGCTGCGCCGCGCGTAGGGGCGTGGTCTGAAGGACGAACGCGAGCCTGCGCAAACACGGCTCGCGTTCGTCCGCAGGCGCCGCTTTGCGCAGGATTTTGAATCGATGTATGTCGTATTCGAACGCAGATACGTTGAGATACAAAGCGTCTGCGCGGTTCGGATATAAATCCGGTGAAGCGATTCCAGCGTGCCCGCCCAGTGCCGTGGGCCCAATCCTCAGCTATCGACCATGGAGAACGAGTCATGCCCGAAACCGTGAACACCCGCCGCCGCCTGATCCTGGGTACGACGCTGGCGAGCCTTGCCGACCTGGGGCTCGGCAATCTCGCGCACGCGCAAGCGGCGCCCGATGCGTCGCCGACGCCGCGTGCGGCCGGCGGCGGCGCGTCGTTGGGCACGATCCACCAGATCGACGCGGGCGTGCTCAACGTCGGGTATGCGGACCTCGGGCCGAAGAGCGGCCCGGCCGTGTTCCTGCTGCACGGCTGGCCGTACGACATCCACAGCTATGCGGAAGTCGCGCCGCTGCTCGTCGCGGCCGGCTATCGCGTGATCGTGCCTTACCTGCGCGGCTACGGGTCGACGACGTTCCGCTCGGCCGACACGGTGCGCAACGGCCAGCAGGCCGTGACGGCCGTCGACATCATCGCGCTGATGGATGCGCTGAAGATCGACCGCGCGGTGTTCGGCGGCTACGACTGGGGGGCGCGCACGGCCGACATCATCGCGGCGCTGTGGCCGCAGCGCGTGAAGGCGCTGGTGTCGGTGAGCGGCTACCTGATCGGCAGCCAGGAGGCGAACCGCAAGCCGCTGCCGCCGCAGGCCGAATTCCAGTGGTGGTATCAGTTCTACTTCACGACCGAGCGTGGCGCGCTGGGCTACGCCGCGAACCGCGATGCGTTCAACAAGCTGATCTGGCAACTCGCGTCGCCGAAATGGCCGTTCTCCGACGAAACCTACGCGCGCACGGCCGCCTCGTTCCAGAACCCCGATCACGTGGCCGTCGTGATCCACAACTATCGCTGGCGTCTCGGGCTCGCGAAGGGCGAGGCGCAATACGACGATATCGAACGGCGCCTGGCGGCCGGCCCGGCGATTACGGTACCGACGATCACGATGGAAGGCGACGCGAACGGCGCGCCGCATCCGGAGCCGGCCGCGTACGCGAAGAAGTTCACCGGCAAGTACCAGCACCGCACGATCACCGGCGGTATCGGCCACAACCTGCCGCAGGAAGCGCCGCAGGCGTTCGCGGATGCCATCCTGCAAGTGGAGCAACTGTGATGCGGGCGTGCATGGGTGGGGTGCGTCGCGGTGTGCGCCGCGGGTTCGTCGCGGGCGTGCTGCTGGCCGGCGCGTGGTCGGCGAGCGGCCCGGCCGCGTTCGCGGAGCAGCCGAAGCCGGCTGCCGCCGCCGCGTCGCCGATCTACGGCGTGACGATCCCGCCCGGCTACCGGCAGTGGGAAATGGTCGCCCCGGCCGAAGAAGCGGCGCCGCTCGACGAACTGCGTGTCGTGCTCGGCAATCCCGTCGCGATCCGTGCGCTCGAGCAGGCGACGCTGCCGTTTCCGGACGGCACGATCCTGGTCAAACTCGCGTACAAGCGCAAGCAGTCCGACGCGTTCGCGCCGGCGACGGTGCCCGGACAGGCGACGACCGTGCAGGTGATGGTGAAGGACTCGCGCCGCTATGCGTCGACGGGCGGCTGGGGCTTCGGGCGGTTCATCAACGGCGTGCCGGCCGATATCGGCCAGCATCAGACGTGCTTTGCGTGCCATCAGGCGCGGGTGAAGAATCACGACTACGTGTTCACGCGGCTGGCGCCGTGACGTGATGTCGCGCGAGCAAGGCGTGCCGCAGTCGGCACGCCTTTTTTGTTGTGCGCCCAGCATGGGCGCACTCCTGCGGGTGCAAGTCCCGCCATGAGCTGGTCACGGCGAATGAAGTGAAGCGCAACTGCACGAGGGCGACCGAATGTGGGGAGGAAGCGTGGAGCGTAAATCGCGAGCCGATGGACAAGAACTGCATAGAAGGCGCTGCCGAGCAGGGCGAGCGGGCAACAAACCGCGAAGCTCTTGTGACCAAGGCGCGGCGGCGTAAATGCAGCGGTTGTGCGATGAAGGAGTGCGTTCTTACCTGGGGAGGCCTCGCCTCATGCCTGAAAGGGCAACGACGTCGAGTCGGAGCGAGGAGTCAGCAGAGGCCATAGTAGTTGGGCGGTGTGGCTGGGAAAGCTAAAGCTGCCGGCGAAGGGCCGAAGGGATGGGAGGGGGAGCCCTCTGGTTATCGGAAGTGAAGCGCCTCAGATGTTCGCGAGAGCGAAGCTCGCCGGTCAGGTGGATAGGGTGAAGCCCGACAGGCCCCGGCAGCGAGGAATCAGTTCCGCCGAACCGGACCACGGCAAGCCTGGGCGTCGGGTCGGGAGCAACACAAGCCTGACGACCTCAACCATTCCAACCGCCTGGTGCGGACCCGCATGCCAGGTGGTAATGGAATGGACGCCCCCGTCCGAAGCGGCATTGCCGTGTCAAAGTGGTGAGGCTGTCGAAACACCACCTTCACCGGAGGAGGGCGTCACCATGAACGTTACTACGATCGGCATTGACCTCGCCAAGGACATCTTCCAGGTCCACGGTGTGAACGAGCACGGCAAGCCGATATTGAGGAAGCAACTGAAACGGCACCAGATAGTCGCGTTCTTTGCGAACCTTCCAGGGTGCCTCATCGGCATGGAAGCCTGCGCCAGCGCCCACTTCTGGGCACGCAAGCTGCAGACGCTCGGCCATACGGTGAGGCTCATGGCTCCCCAGTTCGTTAAACCCTATGTGAAGACGAACAAGAACGACGTTGCCGATGCCGAAGCGATCTGCGAAGCGGTGGCGCGACCCAACATGCGGTTTGTGCCCATCAAGAACGTCGATCAACAGGCGGTTCTTGCATTGCACCGAGCCCGCCAAGGGTTCGTTCGGGCGCGTACCGCGCAGGCCAATCAGATCCGCGGGCTGCTGGGGGAATTCGGTTTGGTGATGCCGCGGGGGATCACCAGCATTGCCCAGCACGTACCTCAGCTCATCGAAGACGCCAGCAATGAACTGCCGGGGTCATTCCGTCTGTTGATACAGCGCTTGACGGACCACTTGAAGGAGCTTGACCGGCAGGTCGCAGAGATCGAGACGCAGATCAAGGCGTGGCATCACGCGAGCGACGCCAGTCGCCGACTGGCAGAGATTCCCGGCATCGGCCCGATTACGGCCAGCGCTCTGGTTGCCTCGATCGGCGACGGCAAGTGCTTCAGCAATGCCCGGCAACTGGCGGCGTGGTTAGGTCTGGTACCCAGACAGCATTCGAGCGGAGGCAGGCCGACGCTGCTGGGTATCAGCAAGCACGGCGATACCTACCTGCGGACACTGATGGTGCACGGCGCGCGGGCTGTCGTTCGCTATTGCGCCAACAAGGACGATGCGTTCTCGGGCTGGCTTCATCGCTTGCTCACGCGCCGGCACAAGAACGTCGCCGTGGTGGCAGTGGCGAATAGGAACGCCCGGATTGCCTGGGCGCTGCTCACGCAAGGCACTGCGTTCCGATCGGATTACGCGCCGTCCGTGGCCGCTGCGTAATCCGATCGGGTTCGGTTAAGGCTCTCCCAGGAGGTTGCTTGGGCAATCGTGACGTGATGGCAAGACAGGTTGGACCGGGATCGGAATACTCTGCCCTCCCACAGGCGCTTCGAGCGCGAGGTGGTGATTAGAGTCCGATCAGCTGATTCCATCAGGGACAGAGGCGTCTCGCTAGCCTCCTGAACAGTCCGGATGTATGGCCGCAATCTCAATCTATCTGCCGATCGTGTACGGCTGCCTTGCAAAACGGAGGCGTCCATGTATGTGGGAGGGGACCGGTCAGATTACCTGACCGCCCCTATCCCGATTTGCGCGGCGAATGCGGCGCGTGATTGTGTATCGCACTGTATCTGCGGCCATTCCTGAAAAACTGGCATGCACCCGGCCCCGGTGACGGAAACATGCCGGATACGTGGGCGGGTTCTACTGTCGACATGCAGGAAACGTTCGACATGCGACGTTGCATCGGATGCCGAATGATCGACCTGCCCACTTCCCTTCAGGAGAACCCTCATGAAAACCGCCCGAATCCTCGCTGCTGCCGCACTTGCCATCGCCCCTGCGCTGTCCTTCGCCGATGCCGGCCACGGCCTCACGCGTGCCGACGTGCGCGCCGAACTCGTCCGCCTGGAGCAGGCCGGCTACAACCCGGCACGCAGCGACCCGCATTACCCGGAAGACATTGCCGCCGCGCTGCAGGTCGCGCGTTCCGACCAGAACGGCCCGGCGAAGTCGCAAGGCGACAACGTCGCCGAAACGCCGTCGCCGGTCCGGCATCGCGACATGACGCAGGCGCGCGCCGTGCACCACGATGCAATCCCGTCCGATGACATCTACGCACATTCCTGATCCGTCGCCGCGCCGCCGCCTTCGCCACATCTCGACAGCGCGGCGGCAATCGCAGGACTTCATGTGAACAACACGACAGAAAGGAGCATGACCATGGTTCGTTTGATGAAACGGGTTCTCATTTCCGCCGCGGTGATCGGCGGACTGTTCGGCGCAGCGGCGGCCCATGCCGCACCGAAGGACGACCTGAATGGCACGAACGTCGTGCTCGTGCACGGCGCATTCGCCGATGGGTCGAGCTGGAACCGCGTGATCCCGCTGCTCGAGGCGCGCGGGCTGCACGTGGTGTCGGTGCAGAATCCGCTGAGCTCGCTCGCCGACGATGCAGCCGCGACGAAGCGCGCGATCGACGAGCAGAAGGGGCCGGTCGTGCTGGTCGGCCATTCATGGGCCGGTGTCGTGATCACCGATGCGGGCAACGACGACAAGGTGAAGTCGCTCGTATACGTCGCCGCGTTCGCGCCCGACAACGGCCAGTCGATCGCGGACGTCACGCAGGGGCTGCCGCCGCCGTCGTGGGCGGGCGAGCTGAGCAAGGACGCGGCCGGCTTCGCACGGCTGTCGGACAAGGCGATCGCGCAGGATTTCGCGCCGGACCTGCCGCCCGCGCAGCAGCGCATCGTCGCGGCGACCCAGGGGCCGTGGTACGGCGGTTGCATTTCGGAGAAGGTCGCGCAAGCCGCGTGGCATGCGAAGCCGTCGACGTTCGTCGTCGCGACGCAGGACAGGATGATCGATCCGACGCTGCAGGAAGCGATGGCGAAGCGGATCGGCGCGACGGTCGCGCGGGTGAACGGCAGCCATGTGTCGATGCTGAGCCAGCCGAAGGCCGTGGCCGATGCGATCATCGCGGCGGCGGAACGCGCGAAGCAGGACGCGCATTGAGCGAACGCGGCGCCGCCGCGCGCAGCGCGCGGCGGCCCATCGACGTCGTTGCGCGCGCGCCGGCGTTACCCATCGCTTCCCCTTGCCCATCGCCATACGTACGCCGCGTTGGCTCAGCCGCGTATGCTCGAGCAGTCATCCTTATCAGTTCAGCAGATAAACGTATCGAATATGCTTCGTTGACGGGCCGCGACGTGCGATCGTAGATTCGCGTTTTCATCGCATTCGACGGGGCCGGCTTCGTGACCATCATCGCTACCCATACCGCCGAGCCGTCGCAGCGCGCGACGCCGCAGCACTTCGAGATTCGCGCATTCGACGGGCCGCTGGGCGCAGAGGTGATCGGCCTCGACCTGTCGAAGCCGCTCGACGAAGCCGGCTTCGCACGCATCCATCGCGCGCATCTCGATCATCACGTGCTGGTGTTCCGCGACCAGCGCATCACGCCGGAACAGCACATCGCGTTCAGCCGCCGCTTCGGCCCGCTGCAGATCCACGTGCTGCACCAGTTCGGGCTGGCCGGGCACCCGGAAGTGCTGGTCGTGTCGAACGTCGTCGAGAATGGCCGGCCGATCGGTCTCGGCGATGCCGGTCAATTCTGGCACTCCGACCTGTCGTACAAGGAAAAGCCGAGCCTCGGCTCGCTGCTGCATGCGCAGGAGCTGCCGTCCGAAGGCGGCGACACGCTGTTCGCGAACATGCATCTCGCGTGGGACACGCTGCCCGCGCACCTGCGCCGCGCGGCCGAAGGGCTGCGCGCCGAGCATACGTATCTCGCGCGCTATGCGGAACTGCAGGCGCGCAATCCGTGGCGGCCGAACCTGTCCGCCGAGCAGATCGCGCAGGTGAAGCCGGTCGTGCATCCGGTCGTGCGCACGCACCCGGAGACGGGCCGCAAGGCGCTGTTCGTCAGCGAGCATTTCACGACGCGCATCGTCGGCCTGCCCGAAGACGAAAGCCGCGCGCTGCTCGACGAACTGTTCGCGCACAGCGTGCGCGCCGAACATCAATACCGGCACGTGTGGCGCGACCACGATCTCGTGTTCTGGGACAACCGTTCGCTGATGCATCTCGCGGCCGGCACGCCGGACCACCTGCGCCGCAAGCTGTATCGCACGACGATCGAGGGCGACGCGCCGTTCTGACCGTCGCGCCGCTGCCTGCCTTCTTCCTTCCGACTGGAGTTCCGATGTCGTTCTCGATTCGCGCGGCACTGGGCCGCACGACGCTGTCCGCACGCCGTGCGGCCGTCACCACGCTTGCCGCGGCGCTCGCCGTCGCGGGCCTCGGGGCCGCGCGGCCCGCGCGCGCCGAAGGGCAGATCCGCATCGCCGAGCAGTTCGGCGTCGTCTACCTGATGCTGAACGTCGCGCGCGACCAGCAGCTGATCGAGAAGGAAGGCCGCAAGGCGGGCCTCGACATCAAGGTCGACTGGGTGCGCCTGTCGGGCGGCGCGGCCGTGAACGACGCGCTGCTGTCCGGCGCGGTCGACATCGCGGGCGCGGGCGTCGGCCCGCTGCTGACGGTGTGGGACCGCACGCATGGCCGGCAGAACGTGAAGGGCGTCGCGTCGCTCGGCAACCTGCCGTACTACCTCGTCAGCAACAATCCGAATGTGAAGACGCTCGCCGACTTCACCGCGAAGGACCGCATCGCGGTGCCGGCCGTCGGCGTGTCCGTGCAGTCGCGCGTGCTGCAGTATGCGGTTGCGAAGCAGTGGGGCGACCAGCAATACGCGAAGCTCGACGGCCTCACGCAGGCGATTCCGCACCCCGACGCGACGGCCGCGATTCTGGCGAACGGCAGCGTGATCACCGCCCACTTCGGCAATCCGCCGTTCCAGGAGCAGGAGCTGGCGGGCAATCCGAACGCGCACATCGTGCTGAATTCATACGACGTGCTGGGCGGCCCGAGCTCGGCGACCGTGCTCTACGCGACCGAGAAGTTCCGCAACGAGAACCCGAAGACCTATCGCGCATTCGTCGCGGCGCTTGCGGAAGCCGCACGCGTGATCGTGGCCGACCCCGAGCGCGCGGCGGACGCCTACATCCGCGCGAACGGCTCGAAGATCGACCGCGCGCTGCTGCTGAAGATCGTGCGCAATCCACAGGTGCAATTCAAGACCGCGCCGCAGAACACGTTCAAGCTCGCGCAGTTCATGTACCGGATCGGCGCGATCCGCAACGAGCCGAAATCGTGGCGCGATTACTTCTTCGATGATCCCGCGACGGCGGGCGGGAGCTGAGCGGCGGCCGTTCGAGCGGCGCAATCGATGTTTATGCGCCGCGATGGTTTGAATATGCGCAATGATTGGTTGGTGTGTGCACCGGCCGACCGTATGGTGACGTTTTGCTTGCAGGAATCCTTATCGTGAACGTCACCACGTCAAGAAGCTGGACGCTGCCCGCAGCGGCGCGTCCGGGGCCGTCGCCTGTCACGCGGGCCGCGGCCGGCGCGCCGGCCGCCGACGTCCGGCCCGCGCCGGACGCAGCCGCGCCATCCACGCCCAGCGAGCGCCTGCTCGCGATCGACCGCGTGAGTCTCGAATACCGCAGCCGCGCGCGCATCGTCCGCGCGACGCATCAGGTGAGCTTCGACGTGTACGGCGGCGACCGCTTCGTGCTGCTCGGGCCGTCCGGTTGCGGCAAGTCGACGCTGCTGAAGGCGATCGCAGGCTTCATCGAGCCGGCGTCCGGCACGATCGCGCTCGGCGGCGAGCCGGTGCGCGGGCCCGGCGCCGATCGCGTCGTCGTGTTTCAGGAATTCGATCAGTTGCCGCCGTGGAAGACGGTTGCCGAGAACGTCGCGTTCCCGCTGCGCGTCGCGAAGAAGCTGCCGCGCGCCGAAGCGCGCGAGCGCGCATTGCACTATCTCGACAAGGTGGGCCTCGCGGCATTCGCCGATGCGTATCCACACACGCTGTCCGGCGGCATGAAGCAGCGCGTGGCGATCGCCCGCGCGCTGGCGAACCGCCCGCGCATCCTGCTGATGGACGAGCCGTTCGGTGCGCTCGACGCGCTGACCCGCCGCAAGATGCAGGAGGAGCTGCTGCGGCTGTGGGACGACGTGCGCTTCACGCTGCTGTTCGTCACGCATTCGATCGAGGAGGCGCTCGTCGTCGGCAACCGCATTCTGCTGCTGTCGCCACACCCGGGCCGCGTGCGCGCGGAGCTCAACAGTCACGCGTATTCGCAGGACAGCGTCGGCCGCGCCGATTTCCGCGACAGCGTCGCGCGCATTCACCGGCTGCTGTTCGAGACGAACGACGAGTTCGCGCAGGAGACCGAACGATGAGCACGCCGCATCCGACTCTGCCGCCGCTGCCGCCGGTGCGCGCGGAATACGAACTGCCGCTGCAGGCGCCGCTCGACGTCGAACGCGCGGTTCCCGTGCCGCTCGCGCGACGCGTGCTGGACGCCGGCTGGTTTCGCCGTGCGCTGATCGCGCTGGTGCTGATCGGCGCATGGGAACTCACCGCGCGGCTCGTCGCCAACGACCTGCTCGTGCCGACCTTCGGCGCGACGTTCGTCGCATTCGTGCAGGGCATCGCGTCGGGCGAGCTGCTCGTGAAGACCGGCATCTCGCTGTCGGTGCTGCTGCGCGGCTATGCGCTCGGCGTGGTGCTCGCGTTCGCGCTGACGTCGGTTGCCGTGTCGACGCGCATCGGCCGCGACCTGCTGTCGATGCTGACGTCGATGTTCAACCCGCTGCCGTCGATCGCGCTGCTGCCGATCGCGTTGCTGTGGTTCGGCCTCGGCACCGGCAGCCTGCTGTTCGTGCTCGTGCACGCGGTGCTGTGGCCGCTCGCGCTGAACATGTACACGGGTTTTCTCGGCGTGCCCGCGACGCTGCGGATGGCCGGCCGCAACTACGGACTCACGGGGCTGAAGCAGGTCGCGCTGATCCTCGTGCCGGCCGCGCTGCCGTCGATTCTCGCGGGATTGCGCGTCGGCTGGGCGTTCGCGTGGCGCACGCTGATCGCCGCGGAACTCGTGTTCGGCGCGAGCGCGGGGCAGGGCGGGCTCGGCTGGTACATCTTCCAGAATCGCAACGAGCTGTATACGGACCGCGTGTTCGCGGGGCTCGCGGCGGTGATCGTGATCGGGTTGCTCGTCGAGCATCTCGTGTTCGATACGCTCGAGCGGCTGACGGTGCGGCGGTGGGGTGTGCAGCACTGAAGCAGCGGCATGGTCGGCCGCACCTCCCATACGCATGGGAATGCGGTCGCCGTGGCGGCCTCGAACGGCTCGCGCCCCAATATCACATAACGAAATTCAGCCCCGACAGGGGCTGCCTCATGTCAGAGGACGATCGAAAATCGCGGTCGGGCAGCTTGCCGCAGATCGTCTCCGTTCCTGCCGACGATAGCCGGAATTTCCCGGCATGCCTTGTGCGGCAAGGCTCCCATGCAAGCAGCCGGATTTCGCGCGCAAAGGCCGATTCGGTTGGTTCCCCCTTGCAGCCACGATTTCCGATGCCTCGTCTTTCAACTCTTATATAAGACATAAGACATTTGACGTTGCGGGATATTGCGATTAGAATCGCGATCGTCAAAGCAGTGCCTGGAACAGCCCGGAGTGCCGGCAAGGCCTTCCCCTCAAACGCAATATCAGCAGGTCTCCCCATGCTTGAAAACTTTCGTGCTCACGTGGCCGCCCGCGCCGCGCTCGGTATTCCTCCCCTGCCGCTGACGGCTCAGCAGACCGCCGAACTGGTCGAACTGCTGACCAACCCGCCCGCCGGCGAAGAGCAGACGCTCGTCGACCTGATCACCCATCGCGTGCCCGCCGGCGTCGACGAAGCCGCGCGCGTGAAGGCCGGCTTCCTGGCCGCCGTGGCCAAGGGCGAGACCGCCTGCCCGCTGATCTCGCGCGAACGCGCCACCGAACTGCTCGGCACGATGCTGGGCGGCTACAACATCCAGCCGCTGATCGAGCTGCTGTCCGACGAGGCAGTCGCTGCCGTCGCCGCTGACGCACTGAAGAAAACCCTGCTGATGTTCGACCAGTTCCACGACGTCAAGGAACTCGCCGACAAGGGCAACGTGCACGCGAAGGCCGTGCTGCAAAGCTGGGCCGACGCCGAATGGTTCACGAGCCGTCCGGAAGTGCCGCAAAGCCTGACCATCACCGTGTTCAAGGTGACGGGCGAAACCAACACCGACGACCTGTCGCCGGCCCCGGACGCCACCACCCGCCCGGACATCCCGATGCACGCGCTGGCGATGCTGAAGAACGCACGCCCGGGCATCACGCCGGAAGAAGACGGCAAGCGCGGCCCGGTCAAGTTCATCGAATCGCTGAAGGAAAAGGGTCACCTAGTCGCCTACGTCGGCGACGTGGTCGGCACCGGCTCCTCGCGCAAGTCGGCCACCAACTCGGTGCTGTGGTTCACCGGCGAAGACATCCCGTTCGTGCCGAACAAGCGCTTCGGCGGCGTGTGCCTCGGCGGCAAGATCGCCCCGATCTTCTACAACACGATGGAAGACGCCGGCGCACTGCCGATCGAGCTCGACGTGTCGCAGATGGAAATGGGCGACGTGGTCGAACTGCGCCCGTACGAAGGCAAGGCGCTGAAGGACGGCAAGGTCATCGCCGAATTCCAGGTCAAGTCCGACGTGCTGTTCGACGAAGTGCGCGCCGGCGGCCGCATTCCGCTGATCATCGGCCGCGGCCTGACCGCGAAGGCGCGTGAAGCGCTGGGCCTCGCGCCGTCGACGCTGTTCCGCCTGCCGCACCAGCCGGCTGACAGCGGCAAGGGTTTCTCGCTCGCGCAGAAGATGGTCGGCCGCGCGTGCGGTCTGCCGGAAGGCCAGGGCGTGCGCCCGGGCACGTACTGCGAACCGAAGATGACCTCGGTCGGCTCGCAGGACACCACGGGCCCGATGACCCGCGACGAACTGAAGGATCTCGCGTGCCTCGGCTTCTCGGCCGACCTCGTGATGCAGTCGTTCTGCCACACCGCCGCGTATCCGAAACCGGTCGACGTGAAGACGCACCAGACGCTGCCGAACTTCATCAGCACGCGCGGCGGCATCGCGCTGCGCCCGGGCGACGGCGTGATCCACTCGTGGCTGAACCGCATGCTGCTGCCCGACACCGTCGGCACCGGCGGCGATTCGCACACGCGTTTCCCGATCGGCATCAGCTTCCCGGCAGGTTCGGGCCTGGTCGCGTTCGCGGCCGCCACCGGCACGATGCCGCTGGACATGCCGGAATCGGTGCTGGTCCGCTTCAAGGGCAAGATGCAGCCGGGCGTCACGCTGCGCGACCTCGTGAACGCGATCCCGCTGTACGCGATCAAGCAAGGCATGCTGACGGTCGCCAAGCAAGGCAAGAAGAACATCTTCTCGGGCCGCATCCTCGAAATCGAAGGCCTGCCCGACCTGAAGGTCGAGCAAGCGTTCGAGCTGTCGGATGCGTCCGCCGAGCGTTCGGCCGCCGGTTGCTCGGTGCGCCTGAACAAGGAGCCGATCATCGAATACCTGAACAGCAACATCACGCTGCTGAAGTGGATGATCGCGCAGGGCTACCAGGATCCGCGCAGCCTGCAGCGCCGGATCGCGGCGATGGAACAGTGGCTGGCCGACCCGCAACTGCTGTCGCCGGATGCCGACGCCGAGTATGCGGCCGTCATCGAGATCGACCTCGCCGACATCCACGAGCCGATCGTCGCGTGCCCGAACGACCCGGACGACGTGAAGACGCTGTCGGACGTCGCCGGCGCGAAGATCGACGAGGTGTTCATCGGCTCGTGCATGACCAACATCGGTCACTTCCGTGCCGCGTCGAAGCTGCTGGAAGGCAAGCGCGACATCCCGGTCAAGCTGTGGGTCGCGCCGCCGACCAAGATGGACCAGAAGCAGCTGACGGAAGAAGGCCACTACGGCGTGTTCGGCACGGCCGGTGCGCGTACCGAAATGCCGGGCTGCTCGCTGTGCATGGGTAACCAGGCTCAGGTGCGCGAAGGCGCGACGGTCATGTCGACGTCGACCCGCAACTTCCCGAACCGTCTGGGCAAGAACACGAACGTGTATCTCGGCTCGGCGGAACTGGCCGCGATCTGCTCGCGTCTGGGCAAGATCCCGACCAAGGAAGAGTACATGGCCGACATGGGCGTGCTCAGCGCGAACGGCGACAAGATCTACAAGTACATGAACTTCGACCAGATCGAAGACTTCAAGGAAGTCGCCGACACCGTGCAGATGTAAGCGTGCTGTCGGGCTACGGCGTGTGGTTCGCGTCGTAGCGCCACGCAATGGCGCCGCAGGCGGAATGCTTGCGGCGCCGTTTTTTTGGGTTCTTCACGGATTAGCGTGAAGGCGCGCCCAAAAGGAAAGCGGTGTCCGAAGGAATAGACTGGTTATCGCGACCGCTGCAGGGAAGCCGGCTACAAGGCGTTAACAGCAGTGCGACTTGAAACTCAAATCAATTGCCGGATGACCTTCGGCGATCGTCCTTGGGGTGCGCTGTGGAATGCCGTGGGCATTGACCATAGCCACGGAGAACGAAAAAGCACCGTCGCCGGTGCTTTCCGGGTACGACATCAGTCGTAATGGTACCGACACTGCATCACGTAGATGATGCTGTCCTGGACGATGTACACGAGGCGATCAGCTTTCGTGATGCGACGTGACCAGAAACCGGTCAGGTCGCCTTTCAAGGGCTCCGGCTTGCCAGTGCCCTTGAAAGGATCTCGGGAGATCTCCTCAATCAGGCCGTTGATCTCGGCGACGATTGCGAGGTTTTTTTCCTGCCAGTACAGGTAATCGTCCCAAGCGTTCGTCGACCATGCAACCTTGCAGTTACTTACCGCTGCGGCCTTGTTTTTCGCCTTCTTTTTCTGTGTCATGTGTCAGCAATTCCTTTACAGAGGTCTTGCCGGCCTTGAATTCAGCAATGGATTGGCGCAGTCGGTCAGCGTTCGTCGGGGTGCCCAACAGATGCAGTGTCTCCTGCAGGCTGTTGTAGTCCTCCAGCGAAATCATGACGACATGTTCCCCGCGCTGACGGGTGATTATCGTCGGTTCGTGATCCTTGCACACCGCGTCCAGAGCCTGCTTGAAGCCGGCTCGCGCCTCACTAAAAGTCAGGATGTTCATATCGAGCTTTCTCGCTTGCCTGCTACCCGGCTCCGGGCGCAAGCGTCTACGTTCACGCTCCCGCCCGAGAAGGCAAGAGCGGCGTGTTCGCCGTCCCGAGTTTGATGGGGACGGCATCCAGTGAAGGCGTTATGCGCCATATCGCTTCCGCATTCCTATAGTCCAAGGATCGACCCTGACAAAGGGGGCGAATGCTTCGCTATTGTACATAGTTTTGTACCATTCTGCCATCCATCCCTGTCGCGATGGACGAGCTTGGTCTTCGACGTATCCAAGTCGAGTTCTTATCTGTCGTTCACGCTATTTCGTGACGGACCAATAAAAAAGCGCGCGACACCCCGAGGCATCGCGCGCCTTGTGTTTCACACCGGCACCCCCGCGAACGGACGCACCGGCTTTCCCGTCAGAATCCGCCGAACCCCGGCCCGCCGGCCCCTGCTTCCGGTGCGCCGCCCACCGGCCCCGCCTCCTTCGGTGCCTCATGCACGGTCGCATCGGTCGTCAGCAGCAACCCGGCCACCGACGCCGCGTTCTGCAGCGCCGTACGCGTGACCTTGGTCGGATCGAGCACGCCCGACTCGACGAGGTCGCCGTATTCGCCCGTCTGCGCGTTGTACCCGAAGTTGCCCGAGCCTTCGGCCACCTTCGCGACGACGACGCTCGCTTCCTCGCCCGCGTTCGTGACGATCTGGCGCAGCGGTTCCTCGAGTGCGCGCAGCACGATCTTGATGCCCGCGTTCTGGTCGGCGTTCACGCCCTGCAGTTCGCGGATCGCCTGCCGCACGCGGATCAGCGCGACGCCGCCGCCCGGCACGATGCCTTCCTCGACGGCCGCGCGCGTGGCGTGCAGCGCGTCGTCGACGCGGTCCTTCTTTTCCTTCACCTCGATCTCGGTGGCGCCGCCGACCTTGATGACCGCCACGCCGCCAGCGAGCTTCGCGACGCGTTCCTGCAGTTTCTCGCGGTCGTAGTCCGACGTCGCTTCCTCGATCTGCACGCGGATCTGCTTCACGCGCGCCTCGATGTTCTTCGCATCGCCGGCGCCGTCGATCACCGTCGTGTTTTCCTTGCCGACCTCGATGCGCTTCGCCTGGCCGAGTTCCGCCAGCGTCGCCTTCTCGAGCGTCAGGCCCGTTTCCTCGGCGATCACCTGCCCGCCGGTCAGGATCGCGATGTCTTCGAGCAGCGCCTTGCGGCGGTCGCCGAAGCCCGGCGCCTTCACGGCCACCGTCTTCAGGATGCCGCGGATGTTGTTGACGACCAGCGTCGCGAGCGCTTCGCCTTCGACGTCTTCCGCGATGATCAGCAGCGGCCGGCCCGATTTCGCGACCTGTTCGAGCACCGGCAGCAGGTCGCGGATGTTCGAGATCTTCTTGTCGTGCAGCAGGATGTACGGGCTTTCGATCTCGGCGATCTGCTTGTCGGGATTGTTGATGAAATACGGCGACAGGTAGCCGCGATCGAACTGCAGCCCTTCGACGACATCGAGCTCGTCCGCGAGCGACTTGCCGTCCTCGACGGTGATCACGCCTTCCTTGCCGACGCGGTCGATCGCTTCCGCGATGCGCTGGCCGATCGACTCCTCGCCGTTCGCGGAGATCGTCGCGACCTGCGCGATTTCCTTGCTCGTGGTGGTCGGGCGGCTGATCTTCTTCAGCTCGTCGACGGCCGCCGCGACCGCCTTGTCGATGCCGCGCTTCAGGTCGAGCGGATTGAGCCCGGCCGCGACGTACTTCTGGCCTTCGCGGACGATCGCCTGCGCGAGCACGGTGGCCGTCGTGGTGCCGTCGCCGGCCGCATCGCTGGTGCGCGACGCGACTTCCTTCACGAGCTGCGCGCCGATGTTCTGCAGCTTGTCCGCGAGTTCGATTTCCTTCGCGACCGACACGCCGTCCTTCGTGACGACCGGCGCGCCGAAGCTGCGTTCGAGCACGACGTTGCGGCCCTTCGGCCCGAGCGTGACCTTCACCGCGTTCGCGAGAATGTTCACGCCTTCGGTCAGCTTCGCACGTGCAACGTCGCTGAAAATGATTTCCTTCGCTGCCATGATTGCGCTCCGTTATTGATTGACGACTGCGACGATGTCTTCCTCGCGCAGCACGAGGAACTCATTGCCGTCCACCTTGACGGCCTGGCCCGCGTACTTGCCGAACAGCACGCGCTCGCCGACCTGCAGGTCGGGCACGATGCGCTGGCCGTCCGCATCCTTGCGGCCGGGGCCGACGGCAATCACTTCACCCTGGTCGGGTTTTTCCGCGGCGCTGTCGGGGATCACGATGCCCGAAGCGGTGGTGGTTTCCTGGTCGAGTCGCTTCACGATCACGCGGTCGTGCAAGGGGCGTAGGCTCATTGGTTCGTCCTGTCGGAATGTGTGATTGGCACTCTGCATCGGAGAGTGCTGACGAGTATAAAAATGCGCGCCGGCGCGATCCAATAACGGATTGCGAAATGCATTTGCGCGGGCGTGAATTGGGGCGCGCGGCGAGCGGGAGCGGCGCGCGGCGGCGAGCCGACAAGCGCAGATGAAAACCAGATAGAAGCGCGCCGCGTCAGATCAGCAGCGTCAGGGTGCGGAACAACGCGAGGTCTTCCTTGCGTGCCGATCGCGCATGGCGGCGGATCACGTGCAGCAGGCAGTCGATGAAGCAGCGCGCCGCGTCGCTCAACGTGCTGCTGCGCCGCGTGACGATCCCGAGGTCGCGCGGCTCGAACGTCTCCTTCAGCTGCAACGCGCGCATCCGTTCGCCGAACGGCGGCACGCCGGCGAGGATCGTCGGGCACCACGTGCACATGTCGGCCTGTTCGAGCATCGTCTGCAGCATCGCCACCGACTGCGCACGGACGATGCGCCGTTCGTCGATGTCGGCACCGTGGCGCGTGAACAGGTAGTCGACGAGCGCGGCCTGCCCGTCGGCCGGGAAATTCAGCACCCAGTCGTTATCGAGCAGGTCGTGGATCGAGCGCGCGCGTTCGAGCGGATGGCCGGCGCGCACCATCACCGACGTCTCGTAGCGCAGCATCGGCTCGAACGCGAATTCCTGCGTGCCGCCCGGTTGCACGTGCCCGAGCGCGAAATCCATGCTGCCGTCGCGCAGCAGCGGCTGCGCGACGGCCATCAGCGCTTCGTAGAGCTCGAGGCGCACGTCGGGCATCCGCTCGCGAAAGCGCAGCACCGTTTCCGCGAGGAACGTCATCGTGAGCCACGGCGTCACGCCGATGCTCAGCCGGCCCTCGATGCGGCCGCGCATGCGTTCGAGATCGCTCTGTGCGTGTTCGAGCTGCTTCAGCACGAGCTTCGCGTGCGTGAGCAGTGTCTTGCCGTAGTCGGTGAAGCCGATCCCCTCCGGCGCGCGCACGAGCAGCGGCAGGCGCTCGCCGGCCTCCAGTTCGCGCAGCGCGCGCGTGACGGCCGCCTGCGACAACCCGAGCGTGCGCGCCGCGCCGCGGATGCTCCCGGCCTCCGCGCTCGCGACGAGCGCCTGAAGCTGATGCAGCTTGATCGTACCCATGGTGCGATACCCAACAACGAAAGGTTGTCATCATAACGAAACCGCGGCTGTTCGCCGGGATTTTCGCTGCCTACGATGCGGCCAACGATCGGCCATCCGGCGATCGTCGGCGATACGGAACCGGGGAGCGGGAAATTGGATTCGACACGCATTCCGCCCGAAATGGCGGCAATCGAAGCGGACATGATCGCGTTGCGCCGACGGCTGCACGCGCATCCGGAGCTCGGCTTCGAGGAACACGCGACGAGCGGCCTCGTGGCCGAGTACCTGACAACGTGGGGTTATCGGGTGACGCGCGGGCTCGGCGGCACGGGCGTGGTCGGCACGTTGACGCGAGGCGCCGGGAAGCGGCTCGGGCTGCGCGCGGACATGGACGCACTGCCGATCCGCGAGGCGACCGGGCTGCCGCATGCGAGCCGGTGCGACGGCGTGATGCATGCGTGCGGCCACGACGGCCATACGGCGATGCTGCTGGCGGCGGCGCGCTGCCTGGCGGAACGCGAACGGTTCCGCGGCACGCTGAACCTGATTTTCCAGCCGGCCGAGGAAGGGCTCGGCGGCGCGAAGCGGATGATCGACGACGGGCTGTTCGAGCAGTTTCCGTGCGACGCGGTGTTCGCGATGCACAACGTGCCGGGCCTGCCGGCCGGCGTGCTCGGCTTCTGCGACGGCCCGGCGATGGCATCGGCCGACGAGGTGCGCGTGCGCGTGACCGGGCGCGGCGGGCATGGCGCGGCGCCGCATACGACGATCGATCCGGTGGTCGTCTGCGCGTCGATCGTGATGGCGCTGCAGACCGTCGTGTCGCGCAACGTGAACCCGCAGGACCTGGCGATCGTGACGGCCGGCTCGATCCATGCGGGCACCGCGTCGAACGTGATCCCGCCGCACGCGGAGCTGGCGCTGAGCGTGCGCGCGCTGTCGCCGGACGTGCGCGCGCTGCTCGAACGGCGCATTCGCGAGATCGTGCACGGGCAGGCCGCGAGCTACGGCGCGACGGCCGAGATCGACTACCGGCACGACTATCCGGTGCTCGTCAATCACCCGGCCGAAACCGCCTTCGCGCGCGACGTCGCCCGCGAATGGGGCGGCGATGGCGCGCTGATCGAACAGATGCAGCCGATCGCGGCGAGCGAGGATTTCGCGTTCATGCTCGAAGCCTGCCCGGGCAGCTACCTGTCGATCGGCAACGGCGACGGCGCGGCCGGCTGCGGGCTGCACCACCCCGGCTACGACTTCAACGACGCGTGCCTGGCCACCGGCGCGAGCTACTGGATTGCGCTGGCGGAGCGGTTTCTCGGCTGACGCGGCACGGCGATTCCGGTTCATACGTTCAGGTACACACAAGGAGACAGGCAATGAAGAAGTGGATGGCGGCAGTTGCGATGACGCTCGCGGCGGGCGCGGCGCACGCAGGCGGCGACTGGGCGGGCAAGGAGATCCGCCTCGGGGTCGATCCGACCTATCCGCCGCTCGAATACAAGCAGCCCGACGGCACGCTGACGGGTTTCGGGATCGACATCACCAACGCGTTGTGCGCGGAGCTGCATGCGCGCTGCGTGTGGGTCGAGTCGAGCTTCGACGGGATGATCCCGGGGCTGCTCGCGCGCAAGTTCGACGTGATCGCGTCGTCGATGACGATCACGCCGAAGCGGATGCAGCAGATCGCGTTCACGAACCGGATCTCGAACGCGCCGGCGCGGCTGATCGCGCGCAGGGGCTCGCCGCTGCTGCCGACGGCCGACGCGCTGAAGGGCAAGCGCGTGGGCGTCGAGCAGGGCTCCGCGCAGGCCGACTACGCGATCGCGAACTGGCAGCCGGCCGGCGTGCAGATCGTGTCGTACCAGAACCAGGACCAGGTGTACGCCGACCTCGTGACGGGGCGGCTCGACGCGGCGTTCCAGGCCTCGATCGCGGCCAGCGACGGCTTCCTGAAGAAGCCGCAGGGCAAGGATTTCGCGTTCGTCGGCGCGGCGATCGACGACGTGAAGTATTTCGGGCAGGGCGACGGGCTCGGGCTGCGCAAGCAGGACAACGACCTGCGCGACGCGTTCAATCGCGCGCTCGCGACGATCCTCGCGAACGGCACGTACCAGAAGATCAACCGGAAGTACTTCGATTTCGACATCTACGGCGCGAAGTAAGCCGCGCACGCCGGCGCCGAGCCGCCGAAGCGTCGACGCCGCCACGCGGCCCCGGCCATGCGCGTTACCGGGCGACCCGGATCACGACCTTGCCGAAGTGCTGCCCCGACTGCAGGTACGCGTACGCCTGCGGTGCTTCGTCGAAGCCGAACACGCGATCGACCACCGGCTTGATCTTGCGCGCGTCGACGAGCCCGGCCACCGCATCGAGCATCGCGCGGCTGCCGACCATGATCCCCTGCAGCCGCCGGATCCCGCCGATCAGCGACAGCAGCCCGAGTTCGGGGCCGCCGAAGCTGCTGAGGCCGCCGATCACCGATACGGTGCCGCCCATCTTCGTCGCGGCGACCGAGCGCGGCAGCGTATCCTTGCCGCCGACTTCGACGACCAGGTCCGCCCCCGCGCCGTCGGTGAGCCGCAGCACGTCGTGCTGCCATTCGGGCGCGGCGCGATAGTTGATGGTTGCGTCCGCACCGAGCGCGCGGGCACGTTCGAGCTTCGCGTCGCTCGACGACGTGACGATGGTGCGCAGCCCCGCGGCATGCGCGAGCTGCAGCGCGACGATCGACACACCGCCGGTGCCGAGCAGCACGACGGTGGCGCCCGGCCGCAGGCCGCCGTCGGCGAACAGCGCGTTCCAGGCGGTGATGCCCGCGCACGACAGCGTCGCCGCCTCGTCGTAGTCCAGATGCGCGGGAATCGCGACGAGCGCCGCTTCGTCGGACACGAAGTGTTCGGCCAGCACGCCGTCGAATTGCGCGCCGGGCGACCCCGCGGTTTTCTGCGGCGTCGGCGGCCCGTCGATCCAGCGCGGGAAGTAGGTGTTGATCACGCGATCGCCGGGCTTGAAGCGCGTGACGTCGCGGCCGGTTTCGATGACTTCGCCGGCGCCGTCGGCAACCGGAATCAGCGCTTCCTTGCCGATGCCGAGATAGTCGCCGCGCGCGAACATCAGGTCGCGATAGTTCAGGCCGGCCGAGTGGATCTTCACGACGACGTCATTCGGGCCCACCGGACGGCGCGGTGCGTCGATGCGCTGCAAACCGGCGATGCCGGTGCCGGGTTTCACTTGCCATGCGTGCATGTCGACTCCTGTTCGTGGTTGACGGGCTCATGATAGTGTTGCCGGAGAGGATGCATTGGAGAGAGTTCGGCCACTGACTGTCGCCAAAATGGACACGAATCGATAAGGAGAGAAAGCGCATGGACGATCGCCTGGGCGGCATCGCCGAGTTTGTCGACGTGGTGGATTCGGGCAGCTTCGCGGCGGCCGCGCTGCGGCTCGGCGTCACGCGTTCGGCGGTCGCGAAGGTCGTCGCGCGGCTCGAACGCCGTCTCGGCACCCGGCTCCTGCAGCGCACGACCCGCCAGCTCGGCCTGACCGACGAAGGGCTCGTCTATTACGAACAGTGCCGGCGGCTGCTCGCCGAACTCGGCGAGACGGAGGCCGCGCTCGACGCGGGACGCCGCGAGCCATCCGGGAGGCTGCGCGTCAGCGTGCCCGTGCTGTTCGGGCGGCAATGCGTGGCGCCCGTCATGCGGCGCCTCGTGGAGCGCCATCCGCGGCTCGAAATCGACGTGTCGTTCAGCGATCGCGTGGCCGACCTCGTCAACGACGGCTTCGACATCGCGGTGCGCGTCGGCCCGCTCGTCGACACGACCGCGCTCGTCTGCCGCCCGCTCGGCATGCAGCAGATGGGCATCTGCGCGTCGCCGGCCTATCTGGCGCAACACGGCCGGCCGGCGGGGCTCGACGAACTCGCGTCGCACGTCGGCATCGCGTATTCGCGCGGCGGGCAGGTCGTGCCGTGGCGAATCGTCGGCGCGGACGGCGATGCGCGCGAGCTTCGCGTGAGCGCCCGCCTGCGCTTCGACGACCTGCTGGCGATCGCCGATGCGGCCGCCGCCGGCGCGGGCCTCGCGTGGCTGCCGTGCTGGCTGATGGCGCCTTACCTGCGCGACGGCCGGCTCTCGCTCGTGATGGACAGCAACAGCGTGTCGGGCGCCGAAGTGTTCGCGGTGCGGCCGGCATCGCGCCAGGTGCCGTCGAAGGTGCGTGTGGTCATCGACGCGCTCGTCGACGAGATACCGCACATGCTCGCGCGGAGTTCGTCCGTCGACGGCGGGCACGGAGCGCATGGGTGACCGGGCCGCCGCAAGATCGCCATCGCCGGCGGGATTCCGGGCCCGCCCTGTCAGCATCGACAGGCTGACGACGCCGGGCGGCGGTGCGTATGATTGCGGGCTTTTGCTTCCCGAGAGGACATGCCCGTGAACAAGAAACTTCAGGTCGTCATCGTGTTTATCGTCGGCCTCGTCGCGATGAGCGTCGCCTATCATTTCATGCATTCCTGAGCATCGGCG
The DNA here is from genome assembly GCF_001718835.1 of Burkholderia cepacia. Taxonomy (NCBI): domain Bacteria; kingdom Pseudomonadati; phylum Pseudomonadota; class Betaproteobacteria; order Burkholderiales; family Burkholderiaceae; genus Burkholderia; species Burkholderia cepacia. The sequence goes on from NZ_CP013444.1 coordinate 434,796, forward strand.
CGTACCGCCCGCGGCGGGCGCCGGTTGCGCTTCCCGCAATCCCGCCGATGCCCTCCGTGCGCGGTCGCGTCATATTCCGCCGCCCCGTTAGCATGTGACGAATCGGACTTTGGCCCCCGCTGCGGCAACGCTAAGATCGCCGATCCCGACGAACGAGCGATACCGCGATGACCCAGCCCGCCGCGCCCCAGCCTGCTTCCCGCTTCCGCCTGATCTGCGCCGCGATGGCCGGCGCGTTGTCGCTCGCATCGTGCGGCGGCGACGTCGACAGTACGCCGCCGCAGGTGAACGCGGGCGCGTCGGCAAAACGCCCGAACATCCTGTACATCATGGCCGACGATCTCGGCTATTCCGACATCCATGCATTCGGCGGCGAGATCAACACGCCGAACCTCGATGCGCTCGTCGCGTCGGGCCGCATCCTGTCGAACCATCACACGGGCACCGTCTGCGCGATCACGCGCGCGATGCTGGTGTCCGGCACCGATCACCATCTGGTCGGCGAAGGCACGATGGGAGTGCCGACCGACGAACGGCGCGGGCTGCCCGGCTACGAGGGCTACCTGAACGACCGTGCACTGTCGTTCGCACAACTATTGAAGGATGCCGGCTACCACACGTACATCGCGGGCAAGTGGCATATCGGCTCGGGGATCGTCGGCAGCGCGACGGGCAGCGGGCAGACGCCGGACCAGTGGGGCTTCGAGCGCAGCTACGTGCTGCTCGGCGGCGCGGCGACCAACCACTTCGCGCACGAGCCGGCCGGCTCGTCGAACTACACCGAAGACGGCCGTTACGTGCAGCCCGGCCAGCCCGGGCAGCCGGGCGGTGCGGGCGGCAGCCCGGCCGTGTTCTATTCGACCGATTTCTATACGCAGAAGCTGATCTCGTACATCGATTCGAACCAGCGCGACGGCAAGCCGTTCTTCGCGTACGCGGCGTATACGTCGCCGCACTGGCCGCTCCAGGTGCCCGAACCATGGCTGCACAAGTATGCGGGCGTGTACGACGCCGGCTACGACGCGATCCGCAACGCGCGGATCGCACGGCAGAAGGCGCTCGGGCTGATTCCCGCCGATTTCAAGCCGTTCGACGGCCTGCCTGAAACGACGGCCGCGTCGCCCGCGACCGCGAACAACGGTACGGCCAGCGCGAAATACATCAGCGCGGTGCATTCGGCCGCTGACGGCTACAGCGACTACGGCCCCGGCAAGGTCGACAAGCTGTGGTCGAGCCTGTCGCCGGCCGAGCGCAAGGCGCAGGCGCGCTACATGGAGATCTACGCGGGGATGGTCGAGAACCTCGACTACAACATCGGACGCCTGATCCAGCACCTGAAGGACATCGGCGAATACGACAACACGTTCATCATGTTCCAGTCGGACAACGGCGCCGAAGGCTGGCCGATCGACTCGGGCGCGGACCCGACGGCGACCGACACCGCGAACGGGCAGGAGCCGGTCTACTCGACCCTCGGCACCGACAACGGCAAGCAGAATGCGCAGCGCCTGCAGTACGGGCTGCGCTGGGCCGAGGTGAGCGCGTCGCCGTTCCGGCTCACGAAGGGGTATTCGGCCGAAGGCGGCGTATCGACGCCGACGATCGTGCGCCTGCCGGGCCAGACGCAGCAGTTGCCGACGCTGCGCGCGTTCACGCACGTGACCGACAACACGGCGACGTTCCTCGCGGTCGCGGGCGTCACGCCGCCGTCGCAGCCGGCGCCGCCGCTCGTCAACACGCTGACGGGCGTCGACCAGAACAAGGGCAAGGTGATCTACAACAACCGCTACGTGTATCCGGTCACCGGCCAGTCGCTGCTGCCGGTGCTCACGGGATCGGCGACGGGCGAGGTGCATACGACGCCGTTCGGCGACGAAGCATACGGCCGCGCCTACCTGCGCAGCGCCGACGGCCGCTGGAAGGCGCTGTGGACCGAACCGCCGCTCGGGCCGCCCGACGGTCACTGGCAGCTTTACGACCTCGCGTCGGATCGCGGCGAGACGACCGACGTATCGGCGCAGAACCCGTCGGTGATCGGCACGCTGGTCGACCAGTGGAAGACCTACATGAGCAACGTCGGCGGTGTCGAACCGCTGCGTCCGCGCGGCTACTACTGATACCGGGGCGACACGATGCGGTTCCGGTTCTGGACGATCGGCGCGGCGCTGGCCGCCACGTTGTTCGCCGCGGCGTTCGCGGCCGGTTATGCGAATCCCGTTGCGCCGGGGGGCGACGCATTCGACGACGCGAATCGCGGCCGCGCGCTCGCGCCGCTCGGCTCGGAACGGCAGTGCGAGCGTTACTCGGGGCTGCCGGCAAAGTGGCGCGACGACCCGAAGGCCGGAATGGTGCATCTGCGCGGCGGCGCGTTCGTGTTCGGCAGCACGCGCGGCTACGCGGACGAGCGCCCGGTGGGCGACGGCCGTACGCGCGTCGGCGGGTTCTGGATCGACCAGACCGACGTGACGATCGCGCAGTTCGCCGCGTTCGTGCAGGCGACCGGCTACGTTACCGAGGCCGAGCAGCAGGGCGGGGCGGCCGTGTTCCATGTGCCGACACGCGACGAGATGAACGCGCGCGACCTCGCGTGGTGGTCGTGGGTGAAGGGCGCGTCGTGGCGTCATCCGCGCGGGCCGGGCAGCGGCGTCGACGGGATCGGCAACCTGCCCGTCACGCTCGTCACGCAGCGCGATGCGCTCGCCTATGCGCGCTGGCTCGGCCGCGACCTGCCGACCGAGGCCGAATGGGAATACGCGGGCAAGGCCGGCCGCGACGACGCGTCGCTCGACGCGGCGCCGCGCGACGCGCAGGGCAAGCCGGCCGCGAACTACTGGCAGGGCGCGTTCCCGGTGCTCGACACGGCCGAGGACGGCCATGCGGGGCTCGCGCCCGTCGGCTGCTACGCGGCGAACGGGTTCCGGCTCTACGACATGATCGGCAATGCGTGGGAATGGACGAAGGACGCCTATACGGGCCCGCACCAGTCGCATACCAACGGCGACACGGCGGCCGTCGCGCCGCCGACGCGCCGGCACGATACGCCGATGGTCATCAAGGGCGGCTCGTTCCTGTGCTCGCGCGATTACTGCGTGCGCTATCGCGCGTCGTCGCGCGAACAGCAGGAGGCCGATCTCGGCGCGTCGCATATCGGGTTTCGCACGATTCTGAGGGATGCGCCGTGACGCGGACATTGTTCCGGCGCGCCGCCGCGTGGTGGCCGGCTCTGCCCGAGCGTGACGCGCGCGTGATGACGAAGCGTGCGCGCCGTTCGATTGCCGCGCTGATGTGGCTCGCGTGCGGCGCGACGCATGCGGCGCCGGCGGTCGAGGCGGCCGGTGCGCCCGTGCGCGTCGGCGTGACGCGCGGCGTGCATGCGCAGATCCTCGACGAAGTGAAGCGGGTCGCTGCCGCGCGCGGTCTGCCGGTCGACGTCGTCGAATTCGACGATGCATCGCGCATCGACGCGGCACTGGCCGATGGCCGGATCGACGCGGCCAGCTTCGAGGACGCGCAGCGCCTCGCGGCGACGCGCGCCGCGAAGGGGTACGCGCTGACGGCGGTCGCGACGACGGTGACGCTGCCGATGGCGCTCTATTCGCGCAAGCTCAAAAACCTGAACGAACTGCAACCCGGTGCGACGGTCGCGATTCCCGCCGATCCGCGCGGGATGGCGCGCGCGCTCGTGCTGCTGCAGAACGACACGCTGGTGACGCTGCGCGAGCAGGCCGGCCTGCATGCGACGCTGCGCGACGTGACCGGCAACCGGCTCGGGCTGAAGCTCGTCGCGCTGCGCCGCGAACGCCTTTACGCGGCGCTCGACCGGGCCGCGTTCGTCGCGATCGACAGCGACGATGCCGCGCGGGCCGGGCTGCAACCCGCGCGCGACAGCATCAGCCTCGAGGACGCGCGCTCGCCGTACGCGAACGTGCTGACGGTGCGCGATGCCGATCGCGCGAAGCCGTGGGTGACGCAACTCGTCGCCGCCTATCACTCGGACGACGTCGCCCGCTTCATTCTCACGCGCTATCAGGATTCGGTGCGACGGCCGTGGTAGACACCTACCTGCTCGCGTGCAACGCATGCGGACGCTGCTGCAACAGCGCGCCGACGCTGTCGTTGCGCGAACTGTTCCGGCACCGGCATCGCTTCGTCGGCGCGCTGACGATCGGTCGCGTGCCGAAGCGGCGGATCGGCGAGCGCTGGCGCGCGGGCGGCCGCGAGCACGCGTTCGATGCCGACGACGTATCGGCCGCCGATGCGCTCGCGGGCACGTTGTTTCATCGCGCCGGCGGCGCGGGGAGCGAATGGATCGCGCTGACGCTGCAGGGCTACGACTATCCGTCGCTTGGACGTTGCGCGGCACTCGCCGACGACGGCCGCTGCAGCGTGCATGCGGACAAGCCGTCGATCTGCGGTGCGGCACCGCTCGATCCGATGCTGCCCGACCGGTTGCAGTCCCGTGTGCTGGCCGCGCGGCGCGACGATGCGGGATGGCTTGGCGCGAACTGCATTCTCGAAGGGCGAGATGTGTCGTCTACCGTTGGACCTTCGTCGCCGATCCCGCTGGTGACGGCGGAGCGCGTGGCCGACCGCGCGGCGCTCGATGCGTATCGCGATGCGCTCGTGTTCGAGCGCGCGGTGTGGCGCGATGCGGTGTACGCATCGTTGACCGGCGGCGGGCAGGAGGTGCGGCGCGCATTGTCCCGGCTCGCGCCCGGCGGGTACCTGACCGTGTCGATCGTGCCCGTCCTGCTGGCCGTTGCGTCGATCTCCGCGCCGTGCTGCGCGTTGTGCATCGACTTCATCGACGCTCAGCGTGCATTGATCGATGCGAGCGTCGCGGCGGCGCTCGCGCGCCGGCGGCCTGACGACCGGCCCGCGACGCGCGAGTTGCGCGGCTTCGCGCAGGCTTTCGAGCGCGCGCGGCAGGCGCTGGCGGCGATGCCGGCGCACGATGCCGCGCCGCGCGCCGATGCATCCCGCATCGAGGCGTGGCTCGCCGATCGACCCGATTTCGACCTCAACGCGGCCTGACGATCCCCGAGGTCGTCGTGCCTTAAACTCGGCGCTTGTCCAATAACAACCGAGGGGCTTCGATGTACGCGTCGACCTTCATTTTCCGTGCCGGGCAGTACGACGACGAATTCCACCGGCTCGACCGGCGGATCGCCGACATGGCACGCGCGACGCCCGGCTATCTCGGCGAGGAGACTTGGGAGAGCGCTGACGGGGGACTCATTCAGAACGTCTATTACTGGGAGTCGGAGGCGGCGCTGCAGCAACTGATGCAGCATCCGGCGCATCTCGAGGCAAAGGCGAAGCAGGCGCGCTGGCTGGACGGCTATCGCGTCGTGATTTCGAAGGTGCTGCGCGAGTACGGCGACGGCAGGCTTGTGCCGCCGCTTGGGGGGCAGGCGGGGTGAGTGGAGGGGGCGGCTGCGTTCCTTGATCCGGTTCACGCGTCAAACTCCGGATCCTTCATCGACCAGGCTGGATCGTCGTATTCTCCCCGTACCCACATCCACTGGCCTGCGAGGAACTCGCTGCGTCGTCGCTGTTCGAGTTCCTCGCTAGGCGTCAGTGTGCGGACTACGGGAAATCTTTGCCCTTCCCGGATCACAAATCGGCACGAGCTGGAGCCGTGGACGTATCCCTGCCATAAGCCCGTCTCGGGGCACAGCATGCCGGTGCGCAGGTTCATCTCCCCGTACTTCTGTCGCTTTGCTTGCCGTTCTTCGAGGCGACGTTGTCTGCGCTCGTCCGGAGTCAAGATCTTGTATGCGCGTCTTATTCTGACTTCGTCCAGCATCGGTGGAAGTGTTCCGTTCAATGGATTTACGTAAAATAGTTCGACATCAACGGGGAATTTGCTGGTGGCGATTGCTTTAGCTCGATACCGAAATTCCTGTAGGTTTGGGGAATCTGGAAATCTGGGAAATATTTCATTTCCGAATATGCGTTCTTCATCAGGGTCGACCCAATAGTTACCGAGTTGTAGCAGTGATTCAATTTCCGTGTGAGGCAGATCCGCTAACATCGGGTCAAGCCGGATCGTCACTCCTCCCGGAACGATCTTCACCTTCGAGCGGTCAGCGCTGTAGTCCTCCGGATCATCGCCTGTATAAAATGAAATCCTCGCTGACGACAGTACGGGATTGGTATATAGATAGCGTGCTCCTTTTTCACGCTCATGCGGTTCCTTATCGCGAATTCGACCAAAGGCGATATGCGCTGGATCAAATGGCTTGTCATCACGCAAGATCGCCATTGCCTCCTTCAGAAGGCTACGTACCATCGCACGCTGCTCGTCAGCATGTTTCGTCATGTCAATTCCTAGCGCCGATGGTTCTGAGGGCAGAGGCGTAGTCTGCTGTGCATGTGCCTGGATTACGCACGAGAGGGTGATCAGGACGGTTCCAATAGCCTCGAACCACTTCTGCGCATGCGTAAGCATCTTCTTCATGTAACTGGCTCCGGTAGCCCGCTTCAAAACTCGCCATCTTCGTCGCCGCTTCAGGCGACACGTTGAGCAACTTGCATACTTCGGATTGTGCAATCGGCAGATCTGGTTTCACATAAGCTCCGCCCGCTTGGGGTTGTATATACAAAATCATCCAATAATAGTGAAAAATAAGCATTCGATGCAACCCGGTGGTGATGAGGTTGCCATCTGGGATAGTGATTTTCTGGGTGGCCTCGTAGATGTTTTTTTGTATGTATGTTTTATATAGATTGAGGATCTTTGTGAATTTAACGTAGTCGTCGGGGTGTTGTCGAAGCAGCGCCATCATCCAAAAAAGCTGCTGGCAATGTCGCGCCTCATGATAAAGCAGCTCAGCAAATGATTGCAGCTTGCTATCCAGTGCGGCGGCGTCGTTCGTCACAGCAATAATTTGAGCGACTTCTTTCTCCTGAATGGCAATGACCCATTTCGACGCGACGAATGAAGCACTGACATCGGTGCGCATGTTGTATCGGTCTTGCCCTTGTTGCGCATTGACAATGTCAATGATCGGCATGGCTCCGCTTGGCTGCATGGATTCGTTGACATAGCCCTTCGGCAAACCAAATGGTCCCTCGCCCAAGGCGTCAGAAAGAACTCGGCCGACCACCTTTGCAATACCAGTCTTCACTTCAAGCGGCACCGAACCATCCAGCGTCTTGTACTTCCCCCATTGGATGCGACGAAGAATGTCCTTGATCGCTGCCGTATAGGCTTTCGTCACCGAATACTCAACATCGCGGCGCACCACCAAATCGTTAGGCACATCGCTCTGTTTCGCCCCGTTGATGAAGTGATGAAAGCGCAACCCGAAGTTCAGCGGATCGCAGGCCGCGAACATGGGGCGCTGATGCTCTGAGGTAGCTCCCTGTTCCGGCGTACTAGCTTTCGCGCCCCTGATCGTCGCGGTCCGCTTATCGGCATTCGGCGCCTTGGCGGTGTAGGGCGTCGAGTTGTCGCGCACGATGGCCGCCCGATTGACGGCAATCACCTTGTCCGGGTCGCTCGCGGCCAGCACTTCGACCGTGCCGACGTGACCTCATGGCCCGTTACCACGTTTGTTTCGCCACGCGCGTTGCTCACCCCCTCGATCACGCGCCCGTCGTCCAGCGTGACCCGATACGGTTGATTCGGCAGCGCGAAGCCGCTCGCATGCTCCATCAGCACAAACTGCGCGGCGAACCGCCCCGGATTGTCCGGCGTGACCGGCAAGCGCATCGGCCGCGTCTGGGGAACGTCGGCCTGATGACTGCCTGCATGGACCGTGTGTTCGCCGGCGGTGCGCACCACGTAGCCCCGTTCGCTGATGCGCACTTCCGTACTGCCCGCGTGCAGCACGATCTCCTTCGCTGCATGGAGATGAATGCGATCGGTCGTGCTCGTGATCGTGACCGCCTGCTTGGCCGTCACATCGATCCCGTCGGTCTGCGCTTCGATGCGCACCTTGCCGGCGGCGGCAATCAGTTTCATGCCCGCCTTGTGCACGAACAGCGAGAAGGTGTGCGCGACGCTCGCGAACAGCGAGCGGCCGGCCGCCAGGCCAACGTGCCGGCCGCTCGTCACCGCGACGTCCTCGTTGCCGGCGAGATGGGCGCTGCGCCCGGCGGCCAGACTGATGCCCGTCGGCCCGGCAAGCACCATGTCGGATTCCGTCAGTTCCGGGAAGTCGTCCGGCCTGCCCGACGGCATGCCCCGGATTGCAGCGTTGCGCGCATCGATCGCCTTCACTACGTCGCTCTGGTCGGCGCCGTATTGTTGTGCGTCATGCCGTTGCGCCAGCCCGCACAGACTCGCCTGCAGTTCTTGCGCCTGCGTCAGCCTGCCCACAGCCTCGCGAATATCCTTCGCATGACCCGCGCCGCCCGGTTGGCCGTCCGTCGTGACGAACAGCCCCTTCAGCGCCCGCACGACGCCCCAATCGTCGGTGCGCAGATCGAATCCCTTGCCGCGCGCGTTGGCGCGGCCCGCCTTCCGAACGATGCGCCGAAGGTTGCCGAGACTGAGCTGCGATGCGCCCGCGTCGCTGGCGATCTGCGTCTGGATCTGCCCCTGCGTATCGTCGATGGCCACGTGGCCGGACGCCGTGCCATGGAACTCGCGGCCCCGTATCACCGACACGGCCTGATTGTGCGTCAGGTCCAGCGCAGGCTGACTGAACGCGTTCACGGCACTGCCGGCAATCACCGGCAAATCCGGATCGCCGTGATAGTGCATCACCGCGACCTCATGGCCGATCCGCGGAATGAAGGTCGCGCCCATGCCGACGCCTTGCCATGGCGACAACACGCGCAGCCAGATTCCGGAATGCTCGTCCAGCCGGCCCTGACGGTCCCACTCGAACTGCACCTTCACCCGGCCGTATTGGTCGGTCCAGATTTCCTGTCCGGCCGGCCCCACGACGACGGCTTTTTCCGGGCCGCTCAACACGGGCTTGCCGACGCTGCGCGTAAGCCGGAACGGCTCGTTTGCCGGCAGCAGTTCGAACTGCGTATCGACGCGACAGGTTTGCGCGCGGCCGGCACGATCGCCGATTTCCTCGATGTCGAGCGTGCACGACACCACCACGTATTCGCGGTTCGCGGCCTGCTGCGGATGGCCTGTCAGCATGAACGTGCGGCCCACGCTCAACCCGCGCAGGTTGCCCGCGCCATGGGCGCGCAGCCCGGCACAGCGCTGCGCCTCAAGTTGCACGCGTGCCAGATGGCTCGCTTCGCGCTCCGTCTCGTTCGGTTCGCCCGCGAGACCTTGTGCGCCTGCCAGCGGCTGGCCGTAGTCACCCCACGCGTAGATTTCGCCGTCGGCGTTCGCCGTCTCGCGCGGATTGGCTTCGGTGACCGCCAGCTTCGCCCGCGGGCGCGTGTAGTCGTAGTCCGTCACGGTCACGCGGCCGATGGTGAGGCGGCTCGTCACCGACAGTGCATGAATGTGCTCTTCGTCGATGCGCTTGCCGTCGGGCGGCAGATAGCGCAGCGTTTCGTAGGCATCGCCATGCGGCTGGTGGCCGCCCATCGTGTCGCACAAGACCAGACAATGATGGCCGTCGTCATGCTCGAACCACCACCAGATGCCCCATTCCTCCCACAGGCGTTGCAGGAACGCCCAGTCCGATTCGGACGCCTGACGCTGCAAGTCCCGCTTCGGGTAGATGCCGCGAGACACACCGGCCAGGCGCTTGTCGACTCTGTACGGATATCTGGACAGCACGGCGTCGGTGATTTCGACGACAGTCATCTCCTGGAAGATGCGGCAGTCCTGCGTGAGCGTCGCCCGATGGAGCCACGGGCGAAGTTCCAGTTCATACAAAATCGAATCGTGGTCCTGTCCGACCAGCCGTGCTGCCTCGACCAGCGCGGTGATTTCGCGCACGCCCGCGCCGAGGTTGCCGAGGCCGGCACTGCCGGCCAAGCCCGGCGTGAAATGCCCGTTGCCGTCGAGCCAGATCGAGACCGTCACTTCAGTGCCGACCATCTTATCCAGATCGTGATTCGCCGCGAGGCTCGGCGAAAATGCATACGCGTCGTCAGTGCGCAATGTGACGAGATAGCGGTATTCGTCGATACGGCCGATCGTTTCGGTGCCTTGCAGCCGCACGGGAACGAATACCGGAAGCGCATCCGTTCCGTAGGTCGGCAGGGCTGCGCCGGAGATGGACAACGCGCGTTCCTGAGCAAGAGTCGTCATTGATTTCCTCTTTGCTCACTTGCCGATGGCGGCGGCGTTGCGACGGATTTTGCCGCAGCAATGGCTGTCGGCCCGGCCACGCGGGCGGACCATTTCATGGCCGTATGCATTCCTCATCTACGATCTCGCATGTCACATATGCCGAGATTGATAACGTGGAAATGCAGCGTCGCCTATAGGATGAATACGATTTTTCTGATTTTGATTTTCGTTAAAAAATAGTCGCTTGTTCCATTTTCACCGTTCTTGTAATCGGAAAGAACCTAATATCCCGGCAGTCAAGCTTGTTGAATCTCATCGATTCAGAATCGATTGCGGTTTTCGATTCAGTTTCAGCTTGAACCCATTACGCGTGATTCGTTTTTGTCTTCTGTCGCTTGCGGGCCAGCCGACGGCCCGTCGTGCGCTTTGCGTCGCTTTTTCACACAGGTCGGGTCGGGGCGATTGCCGCGTCACAGCACCTCGACCAGCCGCCGGTTGCTCTTCTCGCAATACTCATGACACGCGACGCGCGCCGCAATCGACGCGCCGTGCACGAACCTCTGCGCATCCGCGCGCCGCGACATCGACACGACGATCGACGGCGGTGACGGCTGCAGCGGCAGCTCCACGACCTCACCGCTTTCGATCAGCGCATCGACGAACAGCACCGGAATCGCCGCGACACCGAAGCCGTCGCGCACGAGCTGCACGATCACCGAGATGGAAGGCGATCCGGTGATGCGCGTGTCCGACAGCGGCACGCCGTGCGCATGTGCAAGGGTCCGGACGATATCCTCGAGCGCACGGTGCGGCGCCGTACCGCGCCCGTACGTGAGAATCGGCTGGCGCAGCACCTGCCGCGCGAGGCCCGTGCGCGTGTTCGGCAGCAGCCCCGCCCGCGCGATCCAGCGCACCGGATAGTTCGCGAGCGCATCGCACACGACCGACGCCTCGTCGCTGCCTTCCACGCGGATGATCAGGTCGAGCTCGCCGGCCATCAGCCGGCGCTGCAGCACGACGCTCACATCGACGGTCAGGTCGATCTCGAGCTGCGGATAGTCGGCCGCCAGCCGCCGCATGTAGTGCGGCAGCCAGCTGTGCACGACGGTCTCGATCACGCCGAGCCGCAGCTTGCCGCGCAGCGCGCTTTCGCCGGACGCGGCGGCCTGCAGCTCCTGCGTCGCCTCGACCACGGCTTTCGCATAGCCGAGCAGGTATTCGCCGTTCGGCGTGAGCCGGAACTCACGGCTGTCGCGGTCGACGAGTATCGTCTGCAATTCGTCCTCGAGCGCTTTCAGGCGCTGCGAGATCGCGGCCGGCGTCGCGTGCAGCGCGGCGGCCGTCGTGCGGAAGTTGCGCAGCTTCGCGAGCGTGACGAAGGTTTCGAGAAAACGCGTGTTCATGGCGGTCGGACGGAGCGTGGATGCGCACTTTGCCGGTGAGGAAAAGTGAACGGAGCCGGGGAAAACCCGAAGATCCGTTAAGAAATTCTATACACGAAGCGCAAAAAAACTCGTTGGCGACAAAATTTTTTCTTTTCTATTCTTCGCCGTATCCGATGACACGGCACCGTCATCCCGACGACACATTGATTAGCGACAGCACCTCATGACGCCTTCCGAATTCCGCCAGTCCGTGCGCCGCGGCGCCTTCCGCGGCCCGACCGCGGGCCACTGCGGCCCGTACGCGCAAGCGAACCTCGCGATCCTGCCCGATGCGTACGCGCACGATTTCCTGCGCTTCTGCCAGGCGAACCCGAAAGCCTGCCCGCTGCTGGGCGTCGGCGAACCGGGCGCGTTCCGGGTCGACGCGCTCGGCGAGGATCTCGACATCCGCACCGACGTGCCGAGCTACAACGTCTACCGCGACGGCCGCCTGACCGAGCGCGTCGAGTCGCTGGAAGCGCTGTGGCGCGACGATTTCGTCGTGTTCGCGATCGGCTGCTCGTTCTCGTTCGAGGACATGCTCGCCCGAGAGGGGATCGGCCTGCGCCACGTCGAGGAGGGGCGCAACGTGCCGATGTACCGCACGTCGATCCCGAACCGCCGGGCGGGGATCTTCGGTGGCCAGCTCGTCGTGTCGATGCGGCCGATGCGGGGCGCCGACGCGATCCGCGCGGTGCAGGTCACGAGCCGGTTTCCGGGCGTGCACGGCGCGCCGATCCATCTCGGCGATCCGCGCGAACTGGGCATCGCCGACCTGAACGCGCCCGAATTCGGCGACGCGGTGACGATCCGCGACGGCGAGCTGCCGGTGTTCTGGGCGTGCGGCGTGACGCCGCAAACCGCGCTGATGGACGCGAAGCTGCCGATCGCGATCGCGCACACGCCCGGCCACATGCTGATGACCGACATCACGAACGCGTCGCTCGCGGTGTTCTGACGCCCGATGCGGCCGCATGAGGCGGCTGCATCGGGCGGCCAGGCGGGGGCGGCGAACCTGCCGTCCCGCCCGGACCCGTCGCGGCGGCGCGCCGCGACCTGACCCGATCCGTCCGGCCGGAGGGCGACGCGCATCCGCGTCCCGGCAGCCGGCGGCCGATGACGACAACCCGACAACGACTCGACGACGGCTCGACGAGTCATTCGGCGCACTTCGACTGGAGCGACACCATGGAAAGCAAGACCCTCGCGGCGAGCGCCGCAGAGCCCGCGAGCCCCGAGCGCAACGGCCTGTTCTCGTGGTATGCGGAGGCCGGGCCGCGCGAGCGCCGTGCGTTCTGGAGCTGCAAGGTCGGCTACATGCTCGACGGGATGGACACGCAGATGCTGTCGTTCGTGATCCCGACGCTCGTCGCGACCTGGGGCATCTCGTTCGCGGATGCGGGTTTCATCGGCACGATCACGCTGCTCGCGTCGGCGGCCGGCGGCTGGATCGCCGGCATCCTGTCCGACCGGATCGGCCGCGTGCGCACGCTGCAGCTCACCGTGCTGTGGTTCGCCGTGTTCACCGCATTGTGCGGGCTCGCGCAGAACTATCACCAGCTGCTCGCCGCGCGCGCGCTGATGGGCTTCGGCTTCGGCGGCGAATGGACGGCCGGCGCGGTGCTGATCGGCGAAGTGATCCGCGCGCGCGACCGCGGCAAGGCGGTCGGCCTCGTGCAGTCGGGCTGGGCGATCGGCTGGGGGCTGTGCGCGCTGCTGTATGCGCTGCTGTTCTCGGTGCTGCCCGCCGAGCAGGCGTGGCGCGCGCTGTTCCTCGTCGGGCTCGCACCGGCGCTGCTGGTCGTCGCGATCCGCCGCTACGTGAAGGAGCCGGACGTCTACGAGAAGGAGAAGGCCGCGCAGGCGAAAGTGGCCGACGCGCCGCGCCTCACCGAGATCTTCGCGCCGAAGCTGATCACGACGACGCTGCGCGCGGCGCTGCTGACGACCGGCGCGCAGGGCGGCTACTACGCGATCACGACGTGGCTGCCGACGTTCCTGAAGACGGAACGCCACCTCACGGTGATGGGCACCGGCGGCTATCTGGCGATGATCATCTTCGGCTCGTGGGTCGGCTACCTGACGAGCGCGTACCTGACCGACCGCCTCGGCCGCAAGCCGAACTTCATCCTGTTCGCGCTCGGCTCGATGGTGATCGCGTTCGCGTACACGTCGCTGAACCTGACCAACGCGTCGATGCTGTGGCTCGGCTTCCCGCTCGGCTTCTTCGCATCGGGCATCTTCTCGGGGATGGGCGCGTTCCTCACCGAACTGTTCCCGACCCGCGTGCGCGGCTCCGGCCAGGGCTTCTGCTACAACGTGGGCCGCGCGATCGGTGCGCTGTTCCCGTTCCTGATCGGCGCGCTGTCCAAGCAATACGGGCTCGGCATGAGCATCGGCATCTTCGCGGTCGCCGCCTACGGCGTGGTGATCGTCGCCGCGCTGACGCTGCCCGAGACACGCGGCCGCGAACTCGAGGACGCCTGACGCCGGCGCTCCGGCGCGGCTTGCGCGCCGCGCGAGCGCAGCTCGCCTTCCATTCCCGACGACGCCTGTCGCGACGCGCGTGAGCGCGCGCCGCGCGGATGGCGTTCGTCCTCCGATTCACGATTCCACGACACAGTGATTCCATCGCCATGACGACCCGACACAGTTCTTCCGTTCCTTCCGACGCGCGCCGCTGGCAATTCTGGATCGACCGCGGCGGCACGTTCACCGACATCGTCGCGCGCCGGCCCGACGGCACGCTCGTCACGCACAAGCTGCTGTCGGAGAACCCCGAGCAGTATCGCGACGCGGCCGTGGCCGGGATTCGCCACCTGCTGGGCCTCGCGGCCGGCGAGCCGATCACGCCCGCGCGCGTCGACATGGTGAAGATGGGCACGACGGTCGCGACCAACGCGCTGCTCGAACGCAAGGGCGAACGCACCGCGCTCGCGACGACGCGCGGTTTTCGCGACGTGCTGCGCATCGCGTACCAGAACCGGCCGCGCCTGTTCGATCTCGACATCGTGCTGCCCGACGCGCTGTACGAAACCGTCGTCGAGATCGACGAGCGCATCGGCGCGCACGGCGACGTCGTCGTGCCGCTCGATCTCGCGTCCGCGGAAACGGCGCTGCGGCACGTGTACGACTCGGGCGTGCGCGCGCTCGCGATCGTGCTGATCCACGGCTATCGCTACACCGCGCACGAGCAAGCGCTCGCGCAGCTCGCACGCCGGATCGGCTTCACGCAGGTATCGGTGTCGCACGAGGTGTCGCCGCTGATGAAGATGGTGTCGCGCGGCGACACGACCGTCGTCGACGCGTACCTGTCGCCGATCCTGCGCCGTTACGTCGAGCAGGTCGCACACGAGATGCCGGGCGTGAACCTGCAGTTCATGCAGAGCAGCGGCGGCCTCACGCGTGCCGACGCGTTCCAGGGCAAGGACGCGATCCTGTCGGGCCCGGCGGGCGGCATCGTCGGGATGGTGCGCGCCGCGCAGGCGGCCGGCTTCGAACGCGTGATCGGCTTCGACATGGGCGGCACGTCGACGGACGTGTCGCACTACCACGGCGAGTTCGAGCGCGTGTTCGAGACGCAGGTGGCCGGCGTGCGGATGCGCGCGCCGATGATGAGCATCCATACGGTGGCCGCCGGCGGCGGCTCGGTGCTCGGCTTCGACGGCGCGCGGCTGCGCGTCGGGCCCGAGTCGGCCGGCGCGAACCCGGGGCCGGCCGCATACCGGCGCGGCGGCCCGCTGACGGTGACCGACTGCAACGTGATGCTCGGCAAGATCCAGCCCGATCATTTCCCGCGCGTGTTCGGCCCGCATGCGGACGAACCGCTCGACCGCGACGGCGTGGTCGCGAAGTTCGCCGCGCTCGCCGACGAGATCCACGCGGCGACCGGGCGGCGCGAGACGCCCGAGGCGCTCGCCGAAGGTTTCCTGGAAATCGCGATCGGCAGCATGGCGAACGCGATCAAGAAGATCTCGGTGCAGCGCGGCCACGACGTGTCGCGCTACGTGCTGACGACGTTCGGCGGCGCGGGCGGCCAGCATGCGTGCGGCGTGGCCGACGCGCTCGGGATGACGCAGGTGTTCGCGCACCCGCTCGCGGGCGTGCTGTCCGCCTACGGGATGGGCCTCGCCGACCAGACCGCGATGCGCGAGCGCGCGGTCGAGGCGGTATTGTCCGACGCGTCGCTGCCGGCGCTGAACGCGGCGCTCGACCGGCTGGCCGACGAGGCCATCGGCGCGCTGCTCGAACAGGGCGTGCCGCAGGCGCGGATCGCGATCGAGCGCCGCGTGCACCTGCGCTACCAGGGCACCGATTCGGCGCTCGACGTGCCGGCCGGCAGCGTCGCCGCGATGCAGCAGGCATTCGAGGCCGCGTACCGGCAGCGCTACGCGTTCCTGATGCCCGGCACGCCGCTGGTGGCCGAACTCGCGTCGGTCGAGGCGATCGGCCGCTCCGACGCGCCGGTGGAGATCGCCCCGCTCGCACCGCGCGGCAACGGCAACGACGGCGGCGCTGGCGCGCTGCGCGCCCATTCCGCGGTGCGCTTTTATTCCGGCGGCCAATGGCACGACGCGGCGCTCTACGTGCGCGACACGCTGCTGGCCGGCGACGCGATCGACGGCCCGGCGATCGTCGCGGAAAAGAACGGCACGACCGTCGTCGAGCCCGGCTGGCGCGCGCAGATGACCGCGCAGGGCAACCTCGTGCTGACCCGCACGACGCCGCTGCCGACGCGCCGCTCGCTCGGCACCGACGCCGACCCGGTGCGGCTCGAGATCTTCAACAACCTGTTCATGTCGATCGCCGAGCAGATGGGGCTGCGGCTGCAGAACACCGCGTACTCGGTGAACATCAAGGAGCGGCTCGACTTCTCGTGCGCGATCTTCGACGGCGACGGCAACCTGATCGCGAATGCGCCGCACATGCCGGTGCACCTGGGCTCGATGGGCGAGAGCATCCGCACCGTGATCGAGCGCAACCGCGGCCGCATGCGCGACGGCGACGTGTTCATGCTGAACGATCCGTATCACGGCGGCACGCACCTGCCGGACGTGACCGTCATCACGCCGGTGTTCGCGGACGGTTCGGACGCGCCGCTGTTCTACGTCGGCTCGCGCGGCCACCACGCGGACATCGGCGGCACGACGCCGGGCTCGATGCCGCCCGATTCGACGCATATCGACGAGGAGGGCGTGCTGATCGACAACTGGCAGCTCGTGTCGGCCGGCACGCTGCGCGATGCGGAAACCCGCGCGCTGCTCGCGTCGGGCCGCTACCCGGCGCGCAACGTCGAGCAGAACATGGCCGACCTGCGCGCGCAGGTCGCCGCGAACCAGAAGGGCGTCGACGAGCTGCGCCGGATGGTCGCGCAGTTCGGTCGCGACGTCGTGCTCGCGTTCATGGGGCACGTGCAGGACAACGCGGAAGAAGCGGTGCGGCGCGTGATCGGCGCGCTGCAGGACGGCGCGTACCGCTACCCGCTCGACAACGGCGCGGAAATTCGTGTCGCGATCCGCGTCGACCGGGCCGCGCGGCGCGCGGAAATCGATTTCACGGGCACGTCCGCGCAGCTCGACAACAACTTCAACGCACCGAAGGCCGTGTGCATGGCCGCCGTGCTGTACGTGTTCCGCACGCTGGTCGGCGACGACATCCCGCTGAATGCCGGCTGCCTGAAGCCGCTCACGGTGATCGTGCCGGCCCGCTCGATGCTCAATCCCGAGTATCCGGCGGCGGTCGTGTCGGGCAACGTCGAGACGTCGTCGGCCATCACCAACGCGTTGTACGGCGCGCTCGGTTGCGTTGCGTCGAGCCAGGGAACGATGAATAACTTCACATTCGGCAACGATCGCTACCAGTACTACGAGACGATTGCGGGCGGCAGCGGTGCCGGCGACGGCTTCGCGGGCGTCGGCGCGGTGCAGACGCACATGACGAACTCGCGGCTCACCGATCCGGAGGTGCTGGAATGGCGCTACCCGGTGCGGCTCGATTCGCACCGCATCCGCGCCGGGTCGGGCGGCGGCGGCCGCTGGCGCGGCGGCGACGGCGCGGTGCGGCGGATCCGCTTTCTCGAGCCGATGACCGCGTCGATCCTGTCGAACAACCGGATCCACGCGCCGTTCGGCGCGGCGGGCGGCGAGGCCGGCGCGCTCGGCCGCAACACGATCGAGCGCGCGGACGGCACGGTCGAGGCGCTCGACCATATCGGCCGCGCGCAGATGGCGCCGGGCGACGTGTTCGTCGTCGAAACCCCGGGCGGCGGCGGGTATGGTGCGCCGCCCGGATGCGATGCCGAATGACCGTGCGTTTCGACGGGCGTGCGCGCAATGAAGCAAGCGGCTCATTCATTCGGCGCGCAGACATGCCCGGCAGTCCGGAATGTTTCGCGGCGTGACGCAAGTGCGTTCATCGGTGATGAAATGCGTGCGCCGATTGACGCCGATATTGCGAAACATTCCTGAATAAGTCCGGCGAACGCGGATGACAGGGGCGGAATGTCGGTTCGGCGCAACGCGTCGCCGTAACGTTCCGACCCTGATCGCGCATTCATCGCGGAACCGGTTCGTGCAACGATGAAATGCCGGCGAAGCCGCGCCGGGCGCGTCGCAACCTGCATTCGACGCGCGGTTGCAACCCGCTGTCGCGAGCCCGGTCATGCCGTTTTCCGATGCGACACGGGAGACTGTTGCCAGCGCCGACACGGCGGCCGCTTGCTTGACACTCTGTGAGAATTGTGTGTGCAAATCCCGTCCGTCATTTGATAAGATGAGCCCATCATTCGTCTGGCAGAACCCGCGCACGACACGCGCGGACGCGGGTTCGGAATTGTCTGGAGCAAAAAACGGGGCGAGGGCCGCGACCCCAGTCGAACCGCCGGGCGCCTAGCGGGCGTCCGCGCATGCGATTGGATGGGGCGCCTCGTCTAAACTGAGCGTTTTTTTGGTCGGGGCTCGTCCATGGATGACGAAAACGATAGCGCGGTGCTCGAGGCGCACGTCGGTACGCGCAGCCCCTGCTGGCGCCTCGGCAGCGACAGCAATGCACTCGAACTGGCGGCCGTCCGCGGCCTGACCAACATCAGCGTGGCGTTGAGCGCCGAGCAGGCTGCGCGGATTCGCGCGCTGACCGGTGTCACGTCGCACCTCGTGCTCGACATCGCGCTGTTCGGCGAACCGGTCAGGCTCCATCTCGTCGGCAAGAAGCTCACGACGGCCGACTGGGCCGGCACCGCATGCGCATATTCGGACACCGAGTCGGTCGCACGCGATCTCGCGCACGGGCTTGCGTTCGCCGAGCAGGTCGTGTCGGAAGTGAACTCGCTCGTCGTGATCCTCGACCGCAACGGGATGGTGCAGCGCTTCAACCGGCTGTGCGAGGAAGTGACGGGCAAGCGCGAGGTCGACGTGATCGGCCGCAGTGCGTTCGAGCTGTTCATGAGCCCGGAGCAGGGCGCGCAGTCGCGCACCAACATCACCGGCTTTTTCGCGAGCAACCAGTCGTTCGCGGTCGAGCGCTACATCAACACGGTCAACGGGCCGCGCCTGTTCCAGTTCCGCAACAAGTTCGTCCAGAGCGGCAGCGGTGTCGACGAGCAGTTCCTGATCTGCTCGGGCATCGACATCACCGAGGAGCGCAGCGCGCAGCAGCGGCTCAGCGAACTCGCGAACACCGACGTGCTCACCGGGCTGCCGAACCGCCATGCGATCAGCGAGCGCATCCACGCGGCGATCGCCGCCGAAACCGCCGCGACGCGCGGGCAGGTCGGCATCCTGTTCCTCGATCTCGACAACTTCAAGCGCGTCAACGATCACTACGGGCACATCACCGGCGACCGGCTGCTGCAGGACGTGTCGGCGATCATCAGCGGCTGCCTGCCGTCCGGCGCGACGCTCGCGCGGCTCGGCGGCGACGAATTCCTCGTGCTGTTCGAGCACGGCACGCGGCCGCTGCTCGAAGCGACCGCGCAGATCATTCTCGAGCGGCTGCGCACGCCGATCCATCTCGGGCTGATGGAGGTCTACACGAGCTGCTCGATCGGCATCGCGATGCATCCGCAGCACGGCGACTCGCTCGAGACGCTGATCCGCAGCGCGGACACCGCGATGTACGTCGCGAAGGAAGAGGGCAAGCATACGTACCGCGTGTTCTCGCTGGAGATGAACCAGAAGGTCGCGAAGTACATGTGGCTGGACACGAACCTGCGCAAGGCGCTCGAAGAGGAGCAGTTCGTGCTGCACTACCAGCCGGTCGTCGATATCGCGACCGGCGACGTGCATGGCGTCGAGGCGCTGATCCGCTGGCAGTCGCCCGATCGCGGGCTCGTCGCGCCGGTCGAATTCATCCGCTTCGCGGAGGAGTCGGGTCTCATCGCGCCGCTCGGGCGCTGGGTGATGCGCACCGCGGCCGCGCAGGCCGCCGCGTGGAAGGCGAAGGGGCTCGGTATCCGGATCGCGGTGAACGTGTCCGCGCGGCAGTTGCAGGACATGAACATCGTGCACCAGATGGCGTCGATCCTCGATGCCGCGGGGCTGAAGCCCGGCCTGCTCGACATCGAGCTGACCGAGAGCTGCTTCATCGAGGACGAAGGCGCGGCGCTCGCATTGATGAAGCAGTTCCGCCAGCTCGGCGCGGAGATCCATCTCGACGATTTCGGCACCGGCTATTCGTCGCTGTCGCAGTTGTCGCGCCTGCCGCTCGACGCGATCAAGCTCGACCGCAGCTTCATCACGGCCATCGACCGCAATCCGCGCTCGCAGGCGCTGGTGCGCTCGGTCGTGTCGCTCGCGAAGGCGCTGAATTTCGCGGTGATCGCCGAAGGTGTCGAAACGCATGCGGAAGCCGAATTCCTCAAGCAGCTCGACGTCGATCACGCGCAGGGCTACTACTACGCGCGCCCGATGCCGGCACAGGCGTTCGAGGCGTGGCTCGCGGAGACGAGAAAGCTCAGGCTGATCGCCTGAACTTTCCCGTCATGCCGTGCCGTCAGGCGACGGCCGGCACTACACCGTGCGCAGCTTCGACACGCGCCGGTTCTGCAGCATCACGAGGCGTTCCATGTACGCGAGATCCTTCGGCTCGATCGTGAACGCCGCATGCACCCAGGCTTCCGTGATGTCCATCAGCTCGGAGCGCGTCAGCTGGAACACCCGCTCGCGTGCGCGCAGCATCGCGCGCACGCCGTTCAGCTTCGGCTTCGTCACGTCGATGAAGGTGCGCGTCGCGAGATACGCGTCACCCGCGTCGAACGTCTGGTCGATCAGGCCGCGATCCTCGTACCACTCGGATGCATGCGCTTCGCCGGTCGCGATCAGTTGCTCCGCGAGGCCCCGGTCGGCCTTGCGCGCGACGAGCGAATAGCCGCCCATGCCCGGGAACAGGTTGAACGCGATCTCGGGGAACCCGAGCTTCACGCCCTTCTGCGCGAGCACGTAGTGATGCGCGAGCGCGGCCTCGAAGCCGCCGCCGAGTGCGCTGCCCTCGACCATCGCGATCGAGATCGCCCCGGTGCCGAAGCCCGTGTAGATCTCGTACACGCCGTCGATGCACGAGCGCGCGTAGGCCATCAGCAGGTCGCGCTTGCCGCTGCGGATCGCGTCGACGAAGAAGCTCAGGTCGCCGCCGACGTTGAACAGCTCGGGGACGAGCGAGCCCGTCACCCAGAAGTCGAACGGCAGGCCCGAGTCGCGTGCGACGCGTGCGAGATGGATGATGTCGGTAACGAGTTGCTGGTTGAAGCACGGCCGCGGCTCCGATCGCAGCATCATCCACATGACATTGCGGCCTTCTTCATAGTAGGCCACGAGTTGCGTCAATTCACCGGCTTCGTGGAACGGCCGGCATGCGGGGTGTGATTGGAGTTGCATGGATGTGTCCTCGATTAGTTAAGTGATTGGCGTTGGTCAAACGCCGCGTAACCGATCCATGCGAATGGCAAGACGGCCGCATGGCCCACGGTCGCGCGGCATCGTCATTGTTGCGCGCACGAAATCGCCGGATGCGTCGGGTTTACCGCTTGAACGCGTGTTTTTCGAGGGTGAAAGCCAATGGCATTTCGGGGGCGCGCGGTCGAATGGATGCGCGAATGGGGCGTCATAGGCGACACGCGATTTTTTACGAATTTCCGGTGGAGATCACGTGAACCGAGGCGCGCAAACGTTTCCTCTGCTGAATGATCGATGCGGCGCGGATGCGCGCCGGCACGCGGGCGCTGCGCGGCATGCCGGACGGCAGCGCCGACGTTTCGCTTGAAAGTCTTTTCCGAATATCCCGCTCGCGGCGACGCGGTGCGGACATCTTTACGACCGAATTCCGCGCGGCCGCGCGCGAGTGCGCGTGCGAATGGCGTCCGGATATCGCTTGCGGTATCGGCAATCGCAAGCGGAAAGCCGCGATGCAACGGCGGTGTCGTTCGTCATGCAGAGGGATTCGCTTGTCGGCGCAACGCGGTTGGCCGGATGTCGCGATGCGCGCGTGGCCGGATTCGATCGCGAGGCCGGGTCGCGGGTGCGAGTGCCGGGGCAGGGTATTCACCGATCGCCGTGTTTCGGCGCTTCGGCGCATCGGCGCGACGGGGCCCGCCGCCGCGCTTTCCAGCCGCCGCCATGGCCTTCGCCGCTGCCGGCGCTTGCCAGGGTCGCCCGGTATCGGCCACCATTCGCTTCCGGCCGGACCGCGCACTCGACGGCGGCCGGCCCGAACCCGGCGGATGGCGCCGGTCGACAACCGGACGCCGCGTGAATCGGCGCGCGCGACCGGCTTGGAGGAGAACACCCATGTCAGAAAAACATCGGATCCTGGTGCTGGACGACGATCCGGAAGTGCGCGCCTGGCTGAAGAGCGTGCTGGAAGAGGCCGGATTCGAGGTCTCGGCTGTCGACAGCGCCGCGCAGATGCAGCAGCGGCTCGCGGCCGCGCCGCACGCGCTCGTGATTCTCGACCTGAAGCTGCGCGGCGAGGACGGCCTGACGGTCGCCCGCGAGCTGCGGCGCCGGTCCGACGTATCGATCATCATGATCAGCGGCCTGGGCGACGAGACGGACCGGGTGCTCGGCCTCGAGACCGCGGCCGACGATTTCGTCACGAAACCGTTCTCCGGGCGCGAACTGATCGCGCGGGTGCGCGCCCAGCTGCGGCGCACGATCGAGCTGTCGATGCCGCGTCCCGCGTCGAACGGCGGCGGCCCGCGCTATTGCTTCGACGGCTGGACGATGGACCTGGCCGCGCGCACGCTGACGCACAACGGCGGCCCGTGCGCGCTGACGCAGGGCGAATTCGAGCTGCTCGCGGCGATGGTGCAGCAGCCCTCGCGGGTCTGGTCGCGCGACCAGTTGCTCGAACATACGCGCGGCTTCGGCATCGACGTGTACGACCGGACGATCGACGTGCTGATCCTGCGCCTGCGCCGCAAGATCGAGCCGAACCCCGAGCAGCCGACCTATATCCGCACGCAGCGTGGCATCGGCTACGTGTTCGCGGTGCCCGTCGTGCGCGTGTGATGCGATGCGCACGACGGTGAGGCTGTTGCCGCCCTGGAGTGTCCGGGCCAAGCTGATCGCGACGTTTCTGCTGCTGTTCGGCATCACGCTCGCGGTCGTGGTGGTCGGCGTGCTCGGCATGCGCGCGAACCAGAACGCGCTCGACGAATACGAGGCGAACGTCGTGCCCGAGATCGCCCGCGCGCTCGAGCTGTCGGACAAGGTCGCACAACTCGCCGCGGTCGCGCCGAGCATGATGCTGACCGATTCGCCGGACTTGCTGCACAACGACACCGAGCTGATGCGCGGGCTGCTCGGCGATATCCGGCGGCTGTCGCCGGGCTTCGGCAAACAGCCGGGCCCCGCCGCGAAGGCGGGCGAGCAGCTCGCTGTGATCGACGATCTCGACGCAATCGACCAGGATCTCGCCCGGCTGCTGATCGTGTCGGGCCGGCAGCGCCAGCTCAAGGAGGAGTTGAGCGCGCTGCGCCTCGCGAACGACCGTATCGGCGACGACATCGCGCGCGACAAGAGCGTGATCGCACAGCAGGCGCCGACGCTGCTCGAGATCTGGGCCCGTACGGCCGGTGCGCTGCAGGCGGCCAACGCGGCGGAGCTCGGCAGCGCGGAAAGCGACAACGAGGCGCTGTGGCTGCGCGTGCGCGAACGCGCCGAAGACCGCCGCCAGCCGGCGCTTGCCGAGGCGCTGCAGCAACTCGACGGCGGCGCGCGCAGCGTGTTCGCGGTGCGCCGCGAGTTTCTGTCGAGCGAAGCGCAGACGGGTTATCTCGTCACGCTCCTGCGCGGCCACGCGGATCACCTGAGCGGCAAGTCGGCGCGCTACGTCGAGCGCTTGCGGCAGATCGCCAGCGAGCGCAGCGACAAGGTGCGCAAGGTCGCGGTCTCCAGCCAGTCGGGCCTGTTGCTGCTGGCGGTGGCGGGCGTCGTGGTGGCGTTGCTCGGCGTCGCGTATGCGAGCCGCATCCTGCACAAGCTGCAGGCGATGACGCGCGTGATGGCGCGACTCGCGAAAGGGATCACGTCCGACCGGATGCCGTCGACGCACCGGCCGGACGAGATTGGCGAGCTGGCGCGCGCGTTCGAGGTGTTCCGCACCAACCTGATCGAGAAGGAGCAACTGACCCACGGGCTCGAGTCGCAGCGCCGCCTGCAGGAGTCGGTGCTCAACTCGATGAACGACGGGGTGTCCGTCCACGACACGCACGGCAGCCTGATCGCGTGGAATCCGACCTTCGCGACGCTGCTCGGGATCGACCCGGGCTCGCTGTACGTGGGCCTGTCGCTCGCGATGCTGCGGCAGGCCATGCATCAGCCCGCGCGCTGGCGCCAGGTGTCGCGCGAGACCGCGACCCGCACATCCGACGGTGCACGCATTGCCGCGTCGGCCGAACTGCACCTGCGCGACCAGCGGACCCTCGAATTCCACTGCCAGCCGCTTCCGGACGGCGGCTGGGTGGCGGTCTGCCGCGACCTGACGAGCCGGCGCGCGGTCGAGGCCGAGTTGCGCCAGGCGCAGAAGATGGACGTGCTCGGCCAGCTGACGGGCGGCGTCGCGCACGAT
The DNA here is from genome assembly GCF_001718835.1 of Burkholderia cepacia. NCBI lineage: Bacteria > Pseudomonadati > Pseudomonadota > Betaproteobacteria > Burkholderiales > Burkholderiaceae > Burkholderia > Burkholderia cepacia. The sequence goes on from NZ_CP013444.1 coordinate 459,447, forward strand.
TTCAACAACTTCCTGGTCGCGATACTCGGCAACCTGGAACTGCTGCTGCCGCGGCTCGACGGCCAGCAGGATGCGCAGACGATGGCCGAGCGGGCGCGCCGCGCGGCAGAACGCGCGTCGCGGCTCACGCGGCGGCTGCTCGCGTTCGCGCGGCGCCAGCCGCTGCAGGCCGAACGCGTGTCGGTCAGGGCGATGCTCGCGGAGATGCTCGATCTCGTCGAATACTCGGCGGGCCAGCGGGTGGCCGTCGTGCTGGAGCCGGCCGCCGACGCGATGTGGGTGAACGTCGACCGCGGCCAGCTCGAGAACGCCGTCCTCAACCTGGCGCTCAACAGCGCCGCCGCGATGCCGGATGGCGGGACGCTGGCACTGGCCGCGCGCCGCGCACCGGCGCCCGACGGTGCCGCCGCGCCGCACGCGATCGTGCTGAGCGTCACCGACACGGGGTGCGGGATCGCCCCGGTGCTGCTCGACAAGGTGATCGAGCCGTTCTTCACGACCAAGGCGGCCGGCGAGGGGAGCGGGCTCGGGCTCAGCAGCGTCTACGGCTTCGTGCGCCAGAGCGGCGGCGATCTGCGCATCCACAGCGAGGTCGGCCGGGGCACGTGCGTGGAGCTGTGGCTGCCCGAGAGCGCCCCGCCCGAACGGCGCGGCGCGCCGACTGCCGCGCCTGCGCTGCCCGCTGCGTTGCGGGCCGGCACCCGCGTGCTCGTGGTCGACGACGATCCCGAGGTGCGCGACACGGCGCTCAGCCAGTTCGCGGCGCTCGGCGCGCGGGCCGACGCGGTGGCGACCGGCGACGCGGCATTGCGCTGGCTGGCCGAACACGGCCCCGTCACGCTCGTGCTGTCGGACATCTCGCTCGGCGCGGGCGGCAGCGGCATCGCGTTCGCGGCGCGGCTCGCCGAGCGCTGGCCGGCACAGCGCGTCGCGCTGACCTCGGGCCTGCCGCCCGAGATTCATCAGACCCATCCCGACTGGCGCGCCGACCTGCCGTTCGTGCCGAAGCCGTTCGATCTGGCGGCCCTCGCCGCGCTGCTGGGCTGACGCGCGACGGCGATTGTTTCGATTGTTAATGGCGCGGCGCGTTTCCGAAATTTTCGATTAACCGGACTGGAGTCTCATAGACCCACGGCACCCGGCGACGCGCTCGCGACTCCGCGGCGCACGATTCGAACGAAACTGGAGACACCGAATGATGAAGCTCAAGGCAGGTTTGCTGACGATGGCGCTCGCGGTGGCGGCCGCCACGGCCACCAGCGCCGGCGCGGCGACGCTGCGGATCGCATGCGGCGCAGCCGGCGTCGACCAGGACATTTGCCAGGTCTCGGCGAAGCGGTGGGCCGAGAAGACCGGCAACGAGGTCGAGTTCATCAGCATGCCAAACAACTCGAGCGAAACGCTGGCGCTCTATCAGCAGCTGCTCGGCGGCGGCTCGGACAAGATCGACGTGATGCAGATCGATACGGTCTGGCCGGGGATCCTCGCGAACCACCTGATCGACCTGAAGCCGTACAGCAAGGGGCTGGAAAGCCAGTCGTTCCCGAGCATCGTCGCGAACGATACGGTGAACGGCAAGCTGGTCGCGATGCCGTGGTTCATCGATACGGGGCTGCTTTACTACCGCAAGGACCTGCTCGACAAGTACCGCGTGAAAGTGCCCGCCACGTGGGAGGAGCTCGACGCCACCGCGCGCAAGATCCAGTCAGGCGAGCGCGCCGCCGGCAACGAGAAGGTCTGGGGCTACGTGTGGCAAGGGCGCGCGTACGAAGGGCTGACCTGCGCGGCGCTCGAATGGGTCAGCAGCTACAACGGCGGCACGGTGGTCGACGACAAGGGCCGCGTGACCATCGACAACCCGGGCGCGATCAAGGCGCTCGAGCAGTCGGCGAAATGGGTCGGCACGATCAGCCCGAAGGCCGTGCTGAACTACGGCGAAGAAGAAGCCCGCGGCGTGTTCCAGGCCGGCAACGCCGTGTTCATGCGCAACTGGCCGTATGCATGGGCGATCGCGAATCGCGCGGGCAGCCCGATCAAGGGCAAGGTCGGCATCGCGCCGCTGCCGAAGGGCGGCGCCGACGGCCGTCCGGCCGCCGCGCTGGGCGGATGGCAGCTCGCCGTGTCGCGCTACTCGCCGAACCCGAAGCTGGCCGCCGATCTCGTGATGTACATGGCGAGCGCGGACGTGCAGAAGATGCGCGCGATCCAGGGGTCGTACAACCCGACGATGCCGGCGCTCTACCGGGACAAGGACATCCTGCAGGCCAGCCCGTTCATGGCCGATCTGCTGCCGACCTTCAGCACGGCGGTCGCGCGGCCGTCGACCGTGACCGGCGCGAAGTACAACCAGGTCAGCAACCAGTTCTGGAATGCCGTGCACGACGTGCTCGCCGGCAGCGACACCGCAGCGAGCGCGCTCGCACGGCTCGCCGCCACGCTCAACCGGCTCGCGCCGGGCGGCAACTGGCACTGAGCGCCGCGGCGCGCGATTGATCGATCGGGCCGGCCTTAGCAGGGTGCCGGCCCGACAGGAGACATCGAATGAGAACCGGAAGCATCGAAATGAGTAGTAGTCCTGCATTCGTGCAGGCACCCGTGCGGGCCCGGGCCGGGCTTGCCCGCGCACGCCGGCGCCAGGCGTGGCTGCTGGTGGCGCCCGCGTTGCTCGCGCTGGCGGCCATTGCCGGCTGGCCGCTGCTGCGCACGGCGTGGTTCAGCCTGACCGACGCTCAACTGTCCGACCTGTCGCAGCGTCATTTCGTCGGCCTCGACAACTATCTCGGCGCAGCGGGCGTGCTGCGCGACCCGGCGTGGTGGCAGGCCGTCGGCAATACCGTGCTGTTCGCCGTCGTGTCGGTGGTGCTCGAGACGGCCACCGGCCTCGGCGTCGCGCTGCTGCTGGACGTGCCGTCGCGGCTGCGGACGCTGCTGCGCGCGGCCGTGCTCGTGCCGTGGGCGATCCCGACCGTCGTGTCGGCGAAGATCTGGAGCTGGATGCTCAACGACCAATTCGGGATCGTCAACGCGATGCTGATGTCGATCGGCGCGATCCATGAGCCGCTCGCGTTTACCGCCGATGCGCACCTCGTCTTCCCGGCCATCGTGCTCGTCGACGTGTGGAAGACCACGCCGTTCATGGCGCTGCTGATGCTCGCGGCGCTGCAGACCGTGCCGCGCGATTGCTACGAGGCCGCGCGGGTCGACGGCGTGCCGCGCTGGCGCGTGTTCCGCTCGGTGACGCTGCCGCTGATCCTGCCGGGCGTGCTGGTCGCGATGATCTTCCGCTCGCTCGATGCGTTGCGCGTGTTCGACCTGATCTATGTGATGACGTCGAACAGCCGGATCACGAAAAGCATGTCGATCTACGTGCGCGAACAGCTGATCGATTTCCAGCAGGTCGGGTTCGGTTCGGCGTCGGCGATGCTGCTGTTCGTCACGATCGTGCTGTTCACCATCGGCTACATGGCGCTCAGCCGCCGCCGGATGCAGGAGGCCTGACATGAAGAAGCATCCGCTCGATATCGCGATTTACTGGCTGCTGTCGGCGCTCGTGCTGGTGATCGCGCTGTTCCCGTTCGTCTACATGATCGGTACGTCGATCAAACATGGCGATGCGCTGTTCGACACGTCGCTGTTCCCGGCGAGCCCGTCGCTCGACAACTACCGCCAGCTGTTTCGCGACCAGCCGTTCGGCGCGTACCTGCTGAATTCGGCGCTCGTCGCGGGCGGGGCGGTTGCGCTGTCGCTCGCCGTGTCGGTGCTCGCCGCGTATGCGCTCGGCCGCGTGTCGTTCCGCGGCCGCGGGGTGCTGATGATGTGCATTCTCGGCGTGTCGATGTTTCCGCAGGTCGCGATCCTGTCGGGCCTGTTCGAGCTGGTCCGCTCGCTCGGCCTGTACGATCACCTCGGCGCGCTCGTGCTGTCCGACCTGATCTTCACGCTGCCGTTCACGATCTGGATTCTGGTCACGTTCATGCGCGAGTTGCCGCGCGAGCTGGAGGAAGCGGCGCTCGTCGACGGCGTCGGCGTGTTCACGCTGATCTTCCGGATCTTCATGCCGCTGCTGCGGCCGGCGCTGGCCGCAACGTCGCTGCTCGCGTTCGTGTCGGCCTGGAACGAGTTCCTGTTCGCGCTGACCTTCATGATCTCGTCGAGCCAGCGCACGGTACCCGTCGCGATCACGATGATCTCGGGCGCGAGCAGCTACGAGTTGCCGTGGGGAACCATCATGGCCGCGTCGGTCATCGTCACCGTGCCGCTCGTGCTGCTGGTGCTGGTGTTTCAGCGGCAAATCGTCTCCGGCCTGACCGCCGGTGCGGTCAAGGGTTGAGTCGTCAGGATCAGGAGAGCAAGCATGAGTCAGATCAAGTTGAGTGGTCTTCGCAAGCAGTTCGGCACGACCCCCATCCTCAGCGACGTGAATCTCACGGTCGAGCAGGGCGAGTTCTGCGTCTTCATCGGCCCGTCGGGCTGCGGCAAGTCGACGTTGCTGCGGATCGTCGCGGGCCTCGAGGAACAGAGCGCGGGCGACGTATGGATCGACGGCCGCTGCGTCAACACGTTTGCGCCCGCGCAGCGCGACATCGCGATGGTGTTCCAGAGCTATGCGCTTTATCCGCACATGTCCGTCTACGAAAACATGGCGTTCGGCCTGCGTCATCTGCGCTTGCCGAAGGACGAGATCGACCGGCGGGTGCGGCTCGCGTCCGAGTCGCTGCGCCTCGGCGAGCTGCTCGAACGCAAGCCCGGCGCACTGTCCGGCGGCCAGCGGCAGCGCGTCGCGATCGGCCGCGCGATCGTGCGCAAGCCGAAAGTGTTCCTGTTCGACGAGCCGCTGTCGAACCTCGACGCCGCGCTGCGCGTGAAGACGCGCGTCGAGATCGCGAAGCTGCACCGCGGCCTCGACAGCACCAGCATGATCTACGTGACGCACGACCAGGTCGAGGCGATGACGCTCGCCGACAAGATCGTGCTGCTGCGGCCGCTCGAAGGGCGCAGCGGGATCGCCAGCGTCGCGCAGATCGGCACGCCGCTCGACCTGTATCACCGTCCGGCGAGCCAGTTCGTCGCTGGTTTCATCGGCTCGCCCGCGATGAACTTCCTGCCGGCGGCCGTCGCGTCGGCCGGCGCGGGCGAGGTTCGCGCGCTGGCCCGCGAGCACGGGTTGACGGCGAACGTGTCCGGCGACGGCCTCGAGACGGGCGCCGGCGTGACCCTCGGCATCCGCCCCGAACACGTGCGGGTCGGGTCCGGCACCGTGACGGGCCAGGTTGCGCACGTCGAGCAGATGGGCGAACACACCTATCTGTATCTCGACACGCCGCTGTGCGACCAGCCGATCGTCGCGAAGACCGATGCCGCCGGTGCGCGGGTCGGCGAGCGCCTGCGCGTCGATCTGCCGGCCGCCGCGTTGCATCTGTTTCATCCGGACGGCCGTGCGGCCGAGCGCATGCTGCGCGACGCCGCGACGCCGGCGCTCGCCACGGCCTGAGCGCGGCGGGCCGGACTAGGGTTTGTTTACATACGGAACGCACATGCGAATGCCCGAAATCGCCCGCAGGGCAAGGAGGAAGGAGCGCCGTTGGGCCGAGCCAAACGAGCGACGCGCGACGCCGCCATGCGGGCGATTTCGGGCATTCCCCTGGAATGATTTTTTTAATTTGGGGTTGCCACGAGAACGGCCGCTCGCCGCGTTGCGCTCCTTGGCGATAGTCCAGTATTCGCGGCGTCGCGCGCCTCGCGAGCGGCCGTTCTCGTGGCAACGCATGCGCGTTCCGTATGTAAACAGACCCTAAAGCTTTCAGGCGGCCGGGGCGCATGGCCGCTGTCGAATTGGCGCCAAATCATCGATAAAGGATAGTCATGCTAAACAAGAAGCTTTCAGTGATCGTATGGAACGAGTTCGAGCACGAACGGGAAAACGCGGGCGTGCGCGCGATCTATCCCGACGGCCTGCACCAGGTGATCGCCGCCGCGCTCGCCGAGACGCCGGCGCTCGGCCACGGTGCGCTGCCGCTCGAGATCGGCACCGCGACGCTCGACCAGCCCGAGCACGGCCTCAGCGAAGCGCGGCTCGCCGCGTGCGACGTGCTGATCTGGTGGGGGCACAAGGCGCACGCGAAGGTCTCCGACGAGATCGTCGAGCGCGTGCAACGCCGCGTGCTCGAAGGGATGGGCCTGATCGTGCTGCATTCCGGGCACTTCTCGAAGATCTTCCGCCGCCTGCTCGGCACGAACTGTTCGCTGAAGTGGCGCGAGGCGGCCGAGAAGGAACGGCTGTGGGTCGTCGAACCGTCGCATCCGATCGCGGCCGGGCTCGGCGAGTACTTCGAGCTGCAGCACGAGGAAATGTACGGCGAGCGTTTCGACATCCCGCAGCCGGACAGCACCGTGTTCATCTCGTGGTTCGAGGGCGGCGAGGTGTTCCGTTCGGGATGCTGCTGGGAGCGCGGTCACGGCCGGATCTTCTATTTCCGACCCGGGCACGAAGCCTACCCGACCTATCACGACCGCAACGTGCAGCGCGTGATCGCGAACGCGGTGCAGTGGGCCGCGCCGCGCGTGAACCTCGCCGACCGCTGCCCGAACTCGCCGCCGCTCGAGAAGCTCAGCGAGAAGAGCGGGCAATTCGCGCACGTCGGTATCCAGCAAACCGCCGGAGACCTCGCATGAACGACGACTACAAGGTGGAACTGCCGGAAGCGGCGGCGATTGCACGCGGCCGTCGCCTGCGCGTGGGCGTGATCGGGCTCGGGATCGGCCGCAAGCATATCGAAGGCTGGCGCGAGCATCCGGATGTCGACGTGGTCGCGATTGCCGACCCCGATGCGAAGCGGCTCGCGAAGGTCGGCGACGTGTTCGGCATCGATGCGCGCTACGCGTCGGCCGACGCGATGTTCGCGGCGGAGAAACTGGACGTCGTCAGCGTGTGCACGCCGAACAAGTTCCATCGCGAGCTGACGCTCGCCGCGTTCGACGCCGGCTGCCACGTGCTGTGCGAGAAACCGATGGCGATGAACGCGGACGAGGGGCGTGAAATGCTGATCGCCGCGCACCGCGCCGGCAAGCGGCTGATGATCAATTTCTCGTACCGCTTCAGCGCACAGTCGCGCGCGCTGAAGGCGCAGGTCGAGAGCGGCCTGTTCGGCGATTTCTATTTCGGGCGCACGGTCTGGCATCGCCGGCGCGGGATGCCCGGTTTCGGCGGGTGGTTCGGCACGAAGGCGCTGGCGGGCGGCGGGCCGCTGATCGATCTCGGCGTGCATCGTCTCGATCTCGCGCTGTGGCTGATGGGTTATCCGAAACCCGTGTGGGTGATGGGCAGCACCTACGATCCGATCGCGCGCGAGCTGGCGGCGCGTGCGGGCAAGACGTTCGACGTCGAGGATCTCGCCGCCGCGATGATCCGCTTCGACAACGGCGCGACGCTCGCGCTCGAGGCATCGTGGGCAACCAACATCCAGGAAGCGGAGCTGATGGAAACCCGCCTGCTCGGCACGCGTGCGGGGCTGCTGCAGAAGAACCTGAACGAGGGCTACACGTTCGATGCGCACGTGTTCATCGAGCAGAGCGGTGCGCAGTTCGACATGCGCCTGAATCCGCCCGCGGAAGGCGCGCATTCCGCGATGTACGACTACGCGGAAGCGATTCTTTGCGACGTCCCGCATCCCGCCCCCGGTGAGGAAGGGCTGATCGTGATGGAGATTCTCGACGCGATCTATGCGAGCGCGGCCGCGGGCGAGCCGATCCGCATTCACGCGCCGGCGCAGGCGGCCGCCGATGCGCCGCCAGTGCTCGATCTCGACGTCGCGGGCTGAAGTCGAGCACCGATTTCGTACCGGGCCGGCGCGCGGATCGTCCACCACGCCGGCCCGTCGGCAACATGACGGACGACGCAGCACACACACCTATTCGATGACGCCGCGCATCGCACGCGACGCACAGACAACGTTTGGAGACACGTTCATGATCGACGAAGCAGGCTGCGCCGCACGCGGCCCCGCACGCACCCCGTTCAGGCTCACGCGGCTCGCCGCCGCATTCTCGCTGGCGGTCGCATCGGCCGCGCTGCACGCGGCGCCGGATCCGGCGGCGACCATCGCCGCCGACACCGCGCCGGGCGGCCTCTCGCAGGCCACCGGCGTCGTGCCGGCCGACACGAGCCCCGCCAACGTGGCGACGCCGACGCCGTCGTCGGCCTGGAACCAGCTGACGCCGTGGACGCAGTTCCATGGCTACATGCGGGCGGGCGTCGGCACGAGCGACGGTCATTCGCAGGCCTGCTTCCAGTTGCCGGGCGCGCAGAGCAAATACCGGCTCGGCAACGAATGCCAGGTCTACAGCGAGCTGGAGATCGACCAGACGCTGTACAAGTTCTCGAACGGCATGCAGCTGTCGGCGGTGGGGATGGCGAGCCTCGTCAACGATCTCGATCGCGCGCCGACCTTCAATGGCGATCACGGCCGCGTGCGCCTGCCGCAATCGTATGTGCAGCTCACGAACTTTCCGGGGCTCGACGACATGCGGATCTGGTTCGGGCGCATCTACTACCGGCGCAACGACGTCCACATGAACGACTTCTATTACTGGAACCCGAGCGGCCTCGGCGCGGGCATCGAGAACGTGCCGATCGGCGGCGGCCTGAAGCTCAGCTATGCGCTGTTCCGCGAGGACTATATCGACCAGCCCAACTACGCGACGCGCCACGACCTGCAACTGTCGGGCGTGCACCCGAACCCGGGCGGCGAACTGCAGTTCGGGCTGTCGTACATCCCGGCCCGTGCGCCGGTGCTGAACGCGGGCGGCGTGCTGCAGGACGCACACGGCGGCTGGTCGTTCACGGTCCAGCACGTGCAGACCAACCTGCTCGGCGGCAAGAACAAGCTCGCGTTCCAGTACGGCGTCGGTCCGGGCACGGGCCTCGGCTACACGGGCACGCTGACGAACGACAACCGCTACAAGAGTTTCCGCGTGCTCGACGCGTTCGACTGGCAGGCCACGCGCGACTTCAGCGGCCAGGTGGTCGGCATCTACCAGCGCGACATCGCGCCGTCGGGCGGGTCGCAGACCTGGATCTCGATGGGCGTGCGGCCGGTGTACGCGTTCACGCAGCACATCAAGCTGCAGGGCGACCTCGGGCACGACCGCGTGACGCCGTCCGGCGGCCCGACGCGTACGCTGCTGAAGGCGAGCGTCGCGCTGACGCTCGCGATGGACCGCTCGTTCTGGTCGCGACCGGAATTCCGCGTGTTCTACACGTATGCGCGCTGGAACCAGGCTGCGCAGGATGCGGCGGCGCCCGGCGATCCGCTGTCGACGACGGGCATCTTCGGCACGTCGCGCACCGGTTCGACGGTCGGTGCGCAGGTCGAATGGTGGTGGTGAGCGCGATGACGGAACGCTGTACGACGATATCGATGGGGGCCGATGCCGTGCCGTTCTCGCGCATCGTGTTCGGGATGTGGCGGATCGGCGACTGGGCGTTGTCGATCCGCGAGCGACGTGCGCTGATCGAGGCGGCGCTGGAACTCGGCGTGACGAGCTTCGACCATGCGGACATCTACGGCGACTACACGGCCGAGGGCCTGTTCGGCGACGTGCTGGCCGATGCGCCGCACCTGCGCGAACGGATGCAGATCATCACGAAGTGCGGGATCCGGCTCGTGTCCGCGCGCCGGCCCGCGCACGGGATCAAGCATTACGACACGCGCGCCGCGCATGTCGTCGCGTCGGTCGAGCAGTCGCTGCGCGCGCTGCGTACCGACCGGCTCGATCTGCTGCTGCTGCATCGTCCCGACCCGCTGATGGATGCCGACGAAGTCGCCGCGACCTTCGATGCGCTCCGGCGTGACGGCAAGGTGAAGGCGTTCGGGGTATCGAACTTTACGCCGGCGCAGGCAGCGTTGCTGCAGGACCGCATGGCGGCGCACGGCATGTCGCTCGCGACGAACCAGGTCGAATGCTCGCTGCTGCATCTCGCGCCGCTCGACGACGGCACGTTCGACCAGGCACAGCGCTGGCGCTGTCCGCCGATGCTGTGGTCGCCGCTCGCGGGCGGACGGCTGCTGACGGAGGCGTCGCCCGCCGCGACGCGGGTGCGCGAGCGCGCGGCGCGGATCGGCGACGCGCTCGGCGTGCCCGCGACGACGGTGCTGTTCGCGTGGCTGCTCGCGCTGCCGTGCCGGCCGCTGCCGATCGTCGGGTCGAGCCGGATTGCGGCGCTGCGCGAAGCGGTTGCGGCGACCCGCCTCGCGCTCGGGCGGGAGCACTGGTTCGAACTGCTGGACGCGGCGCGCGGCGTGGAGGTGCCATGACCGGCACGCTCGATATGACCGACACGCGATGACGATCCGGGAGAAACGATGAGCGAAGCGACCCTCAACGGCGACCCTGTTGCGCGGTGCGCCGCGCGCGCCGCCGAAACCCGCTTGCTGGCCGACATCGGCGGCACGCATGCGCGCTTCGCGCTGGAGACCGCGCTGGGCGGGATCGGCGACGTGCGTGTCTACCGCTGCGGCGACCATGCAAGCGTTGCCGATGCAATGCGTGCGTTCCTGCGCGACACGGGTGGCGCGCGGGTGCGGGATGCGGCGATCGCGATCGCCAACCCCGTGGACGGCGACCTGATCAGCATGACCAATCATGACTGGCGCTTCTCGATCGACGCGACGCGCCGCGCGCTCGGGTTCGACACGCTGCACGTCTTCAACGACTTCGCGGCGCTGGCGATGGCCGTGCCGCATCTGCCCGCGGAGCAACGGCGGCAGGTCGGCGGCGGCGATGTGCAACCCGGCGGCACGATCGGCGTGCTCGGCGCGGGAACGGGGCTGGGCGTCTCGGCGCTCGTGCGCGCCGGCGACGCATGGGTGCCGGTGTCCGGCGAGGGCGGGCATGTGTCGTTTGCGCCCGCCGATGCACGCGAAGCCGACGTGCTGCGCTACGCGCGGGCGCGCTGGCCACACGTGTCGTTCGAGCGGCTGGTCGCGGGCCCCGGTATCGCGGTCATTCACGCGGCGCTCGCCGCGCGCGACGGCGTCGACGCGGCCGGCGTCGATACGGCCGCCATCATCGATCGTGCGCTTGCCGGCGACGCACGCTGCGCGGCGACCCTGGATTGCTTCTGCGGCATGCTCGGCACGTTCGCGGGCAATCTGGCGCTGACGCTCGGCGCGACCGGCGGCATCCATATCGGCGGGGGCGTCGTGCCGCGCCTCGGCGCATGGTTCGATGCGTCGCCGTTTCGAGCCCGCTTCGAGGCGAAGGGCCGCTTTGCCGGTTATCTCGCGAAGATTCCAACCTTCGTGATCACCGCGCCGCATCCGGCCTTCGTCGGCGTGTCGCACCTGCTCGCCCGTGCGTTGGGCGAGGCCGGTTGACGCGTCGCCGCATTGTCTGCCGTCCGTAGGCATCCTGAAAGAAAGCGGCCGATTTCCGGCACGGCGTCATGGAATACGCCGACTGGAAGTCGTCCCGGAACTCATTTATTTTTAAATGCAGTGGCGCGGACGCGTCGCGTGTTCCGGAGGGATCATGGCCGCACTCCAGAAGGTCTGGCAGACGCTCGTCGGCAAGCCGCTCGACCCGCTCGATCCGCGCACGCGGCACGCGATCGCCGTGACGCCGCTGCTGGCCTGGGTCGGGCTCGGCGCCGACGGCCTGTCGTCGTCGTGCTACGGCCCGGAGGAGGCGTTCCTCGCGCTGGCGCACCATACCCCGCTCGCGCTGTTCCTCGCACTCGCGACGGCGGCCACCGTGTTCATCATCGCGCTCGGCTACAACCAGGTGATCGAGCTGTTCCCGACGGGCGGCGGCGGCTACCGCGTCGCGACGTCGCTGCTCGGGTCGAAGCCGGGGCTCGTGTCGGGCGCGGCGCTGCTGGTCGACTACGTGCTGACCGTCGCGACGTCGCTCGCGAGCGGCGTCGACGCGTTCTTCAGCCTGCTGCCGGTGAGCGCGCAGGCGTTCAAGCTCACCACCGAGATCGTGCTGATCCTGCTGATGACGGGGCTCAATTTCCGCGGGATGCGCGAATCGATCATGGTGCTGCTGCCGATCTTCATCGGCTTCGTGATCCTGCACTTCGGGCTGATCGTGTACGGCGTCGCGGTGCACGGCGGCAACCTCGCGATGATCGTGCCCGATGCCGTGCACGAGGCGCACGGGATGTCGCAGTCGCTCGGCGTATTCGTGATGCTCGCGCTGCTGATGCGCGCGTTCTCGCTCGGCGGCGGCACCTATACGGGCCTCGAGGCCGTGTCGAACAACGTGAACATGCTTGCCGATCCGCGCGTGCCGAACGGCAAGGTGACGATGTGGTACATGTCGACCTCGCTCGCGTTCACGGCCGGCGGCATCATCCTGCTGTACATGCTGTGGCACGCGCGGCCCGTCGAAGGCGAGACGCTCAACGCGGTCGTGTTCGGCAGCGTGATCGACCATCTCGGGCTCGGCTCGGCGTTCGCGCGCCACGCGTTGCTCGCGGCCGTGCTCGCGTTCGAGGCCGGGCTGCTGCTGGTCGGCGCGCAGACGGGCTTCCTCGACGGCCCGGCCGTGCTGTCGAACATGGCGTCGGATTCGTGGGTGCCGCGCCATTTCCGCGACCTGTCGACGCGCCTCGTGCGGCAGAACGGCATCATCGTCGTCGGGCTGTCGAGCCTGCTGATCCTGTTGTGGACGCACGGCAACGTCGACGTGCTCGTCGTGCTGTACAGCATCAACGTGTTCCTCACGTTCAGCCTGTCGCTGCTCGGGCTGTGCACGTACTGGTGGCGCCATCGCAGCGAGCCGGGCTGGCTCAAGCACTTCTTCCTGTCGGCGCTCGGGCTGAGCGTGACGGCGACCGTGCTCGTCATCACGCTGATCGAGAAGTTCACGGCGGGCGGCTGGCTCACGGTGCTCGTGACGAGCGCGGTGATCGCGCTGTGCTTCATGATCAACCGCCACTACGCGTATACGCGCGCACAGCTCGCCAAGGAGGACGAACTGTTCTCGGGCAAGGCGCCCGAAGTCGACGAGACGGCCGCGCCGGGCAAGCCCGATCCGTCGCAACCGACGGCCGTGCTGCTGGTCGGCAAGCATCGCGGCGCGAGCATGCACGCGCTGCTGTGGGTCAACCGGCTGTTTCCCGGACACTTCCGCAACGTGATCTTCCTCGCGGTGGGCGAAGTCGATGCGAAGGCGTACGACGGGCCCGAACATCTCGAACGGCTGCGTCGCTCGATCACCGAAGCGCTCGACTACTATGTCGCGCACTGCCGTCGCAGCGGCATCGCGGCCGACTACCGGATCGCGTTCGGCACGAACCCCGTCGTCGAATTCATGAACCTCGCGTCGTCGACGCTCGACGCGTACCCGAACGCCGTGTGCTTCGCGAGCAAGCTGATCTTCCGTCGCGTGAATTTCCTCACGGCCTGGCTGCACAACCAGACGCCGGTCGAGTTGCAGGCGCGCCTGCACGTCGAGGGCAAGCAGATGGTGCTGCTGCCGATGAACGTCGGTTAGCGAAGCGCACGGAAGGCGCTCGCACAAGCGTGAAAACGATTCAACATGACGCGATGCGTCAGAACGTTCGGTATACGAAAACAATTGCCCGTTTTTTCGGAAAGATTTGATAAGATGCGCGCGCTTCGTCGCCATCAACAGAACGACAAATCCTTTCCGAGGGGCTCAATGAAGAACGCAGTATCGTCCGTATTCCGTGTCGCGCGCCGTGGCCGCCACGCGCTGTTCGCCGCCGCGCTGCTGTCGCTTTCGTCGCTGGCGAGCGCTGGCGGCGATAAGCCGGGTGCGAAAGATCATCCGCTGCTCACGCGTTTCGCAGGCGCGACCATCACCGCGTATTCGCAGACGCCCTTCGACGAGGCGTTCCTGCCGAACCAGCCGATCGACGACGAGAAGACCGCCAAGGGCCTGAATCTCGAAGGCAAGGTCACGCGGATCTCATACGCGATCGGCGCGGGCCGGTCGACGCTGGAAGTCGAGCGCAACTACCTCGACGCGCTGCAGAATGGCGGCTTCCAGATCCTGTTCCGCTGCACGGCGGAGCAATGCGGCAAGGGCGGCGGTGGGGAGCTCCAGAGCATCGTGATCAATTCCGGCCGGATGCGGCAGGCGGGCGGCGGCGACGCGAACTTCGGCGGCAAGCACCGCACGATCCTCGCGAAGCTGCCGCGCCCATCCGGCGATGCGTATGTGTTCCTGCACATCATGGACGATTCGGCGTCGAACAAGCGCGCGCTCGTCTACGAGGAAGTCGTCGAGGTGAAGCCGATGCAGACCGGGCAGGTCAAGGTGATGGATTCGAGCGCGCTGCAGAAAGGGCTCGCGGCGACCGGCAAGGTTGCGCTGTACGGCATCTACTTCGATACCGACAAGGCGCAGGTCAAGCCCGAATCGAAGCCGCAGCTCGACGAGATGGCGAAGCTGCTGACCGGCAACCCGGCGCTGAAAGTGTACATCGTCGGCCATACCGACAATCAAGGCGCGTTCGCGCGCAACGCGGACCTGTCGCAGAAGCGCGCCGAAGCGGTCGCGCAGGCGCTGGCGACGACCTATCGCATCGCGCCGGCGCGCCTCGTCGCGAAGGGCGTCGCGTCGCTGTCGCCGGTCGCGTCCAACGGCGACGACGCCGGCCGCGCGCAGAACCGCCGCGTCGAGCTCGTCCAGCAGTAACCGTTCTTCGATCCTGCACCGGCGGTCGCATGTGCCGCCGCGTGTCCTATCGCCGCTTCGAAACCATGAAACTCCTGATCGCCTCCGTGCTCGCCGGCTTCGCCGTGTCGTCCATCGCCCAGACCGTGTCGCCCGGCATGTGGCACGACGAAACCGCCTACACGTTGAACGGCAAGCCGCTGCCGACCACGCAGGCGCCCGACGAGTGCCTGGCGGAGGCGGACGCGAAGAACATCCGCAAGACGATGGAATACCGGATGAAGCGCGACAACATTCATTGCACGATCACGAACTGGGACTATGCGGGCTCGGCGCTGCAGGTCGGGCTGTCGTGCGCGAACGCGCAGGGCCGCGGCACGGCGAAGGTGACCGGCACGGTCACGCCGACGAGCTACGACCTGAAGGGGCAGGGCGGCGGGCAGACCGCGCAGGGCGGCCCCTATACGATGGCGTGGAGCTGGCGCGGCAAGCGGGTCGGCGACTGCCGATAGCGTATCGGGCTAGGGCCTGTTCCCGCTAATAACGGGCTTGCGCTGGCCGCCAGAAGGGCCGAGCGCGAGGAATGCGACGCAGCGAATACTGGACGTATTCGCAAGGAGCATGACGCGGCGATCGGCCCTTCTGGCGGCCAGCCCCAAGAATGAATTTTTAAGATCAGGGGAACGTGCGTTATTAGCGGGAACAGGCCCTATTCGCTTGCATGCATCACGGCGCGACATAAAATCGAAACAGGCCCGCGGGCCGTTCGAATGCCTGCCCGGGAGGGGCAGACCGCGCCGCGGCACACACGCAAGGAGCGCGCGATGGTGGTTACGTTTCGGTCATCCGCCGCACCCGACATCGTGATGCTGCGCGATCTGGCGCACTATCTGCTGGGGCTGGCCGGCAAGACGCTCGATGTCCGGGGCGTGATTCTCGCCGACGAGCTGCCCGGCGCGATCGCGCGGCTGGAGCAGGCGATCCGGGAGGACACCGCCCGGGAAAACGCCCATGAGCGCTCGACGCGGATGCTGCACACGGACGAGCCGCCGCACCCAGGCGAGCTTGCGCAGCGCGCATGGCCGTTGCTCGACATGATGCGCGAAGCCTGCAAGCAGGGGCGGAACGTGATGTGGGTGATGTAGGCGGGCGCGGCGCGCTCGCCGAAGCACGGAGGCGGCGGCCTGTATCGTATGGCCGCCATGATGATCGACCTCCGCTGAAAGGCCGACGGTTCGGCGTCGTGTGACGCACGGATCGCCGGCCGATTTTTATGCGGCGTCGCGACGCGCGGGCGACGGCATTGTTCAGGATTCCGGCATGTCCATGCGTGCAACCGATCCTTGCGTGGCGTCCCGAATCACGGGTGATGATGGTGCGTATGCGACCGATGCGACCGCCGCGACGATCGGTGCAGCAGCCGCTCGCGAATCCGGTCGCGACTGCGCCGCTGGATGACGAACAGCAGCGCGAGCGCCACGATCATGAGAATCACGATGATTTGCACGATGCTGTGTTCCATGCTGCTTCCCCCCGGAAGGATCGACGAAACGCGTGCGCCGCGCGATTGCGCATCGCCGCGCCGCGTCGATGCATCGTCAGGCCCGTCCGTGCGTCGCGCGGGCCGGCGCGTGCGCTCAGGTCAGCATCGGCACCGCTTCGACCAGAAGAATGCCGATCAGCGCGCCGATCGCGGCGCCGATCAGCCGCGGATGCCAGCGCCCCAGATGCAGCCTGATCAGCAGCGCGCCGATCAGGATGACGCCGAGCAACGTGAATACGACGACAAGAAAGCCGACTTCATAGTCGCTGTTGATGATCGCCATGACCGCCTCCTCGCCCGCTCCTCGCCGTCGCTTTCGGTGCATCGCGGCAGGCTTTGCGCTTAACGGGTCATGTTTGCAGTATATGTCGCGAAATGACGCAGATGACCGCCGGGGACAGCGGCCGAGGCGGCGCCGCGCGAATTCCGGTTCGACCCCGGGATGCCTGCCGTCGGAGCCGGCGGCAGCCCGATGCCGCATCGCTGCGGCGGCGGGCCGATTGGCGTAGTCTGTCGGCGAAGGCGGCCGTTCGGCCGCGGTCTCACCGGCCACCGTGCCGCGAGGTTCGATCCGATGCGCATTCCGGTCCGCCTGCTCGGCGTTGCCTGTTTCTGTCTGACGACGTGCGGCGCGCATGCGTCGCCGTCCGCGCCTGACGCGGCCGCGCCCCGGCCGCCGGCAGCCGGCATCGACGACACCCCGCCGACGACGCTCGAGCGCGACGTCCACGAATTCGTGATCCGGCACGACGGTTCGCTCGACGAGCACGACGATTCGACGCTGCGCGCGAACAACGCGAACGGCATCGATGCCGTCGCGCAGCGCTACGTGTGGTTCGACAAGAATCTCGAGAAGGTGGACCTGCTCGCGGCCGAGACGATCGACCGCGACGGTGTCGTGCATCCGGTCGGCGCGGACGGCATCCGCGACGTGCAGGAACCGCGCTCGGCCGGCGCGCCGACGTTCCAGGACGGGCTGTTGCGCACCGTCGTGTTTCCCGGCGTCGAAGCCGGGTCGAGCACGCGCGTGGCGTTCCGCAAGGTGCGGACCCGGCCGCTCAATCCCGGATATTTCGGTTACTTCGTCGAGCCGTCGCGCGAGCCGGTCGACAGCCAGCGGCTGATCTTCGACGTGCCGGCCGACATGCCGCTGTACGCGGATGCGCGCGGCTACGTCGCGCGGCCGCCGGTCACCGCGAACGGCCGCACGCGCTACGAATTCGACTACCGGCACGGCCCGTACGAGCGCATCGAGAGCGGTGCGGTCGGCTACGCGACCTACGGCGACCGGCTCGTCGTGTCGACGCTGCCCGACTATGCGGCGTTCGCTGCGCGCTACCGCAACGCGGCCGTCGATCCGGGCACGGACGATCCCGCGGTCGCGCAGCTTGCGCGCACGCTCACCGCGAACGCGCCCGACCCGCACGACAAGGCGCGCATCCTGTACGACTGGATGCAGGCGAACGTGCGCTACGTCGGGCTGTTTCTCGGCGAAACGGCTGCCGCGCCGCATCGCGTCACCGACATCCTGCGCAACCGCTACGGCGACTGCAAGGATCATGTCGCGCTGTTCGGCGCGCTGCTCGCGGCGGTCGGCATCCGCAGCGAACCGGTGCTGATCAATCTCGGGTCCGTCTACACGCTGCCGTCGGTGCCCGGTTACGGCGGCGGGGCGATCAATCATGCGATCACGTGGCTGCCCGATCTCGGGCTGTACGCCGACACGACCACCGGCGGCATCGCGTTCGGCTATCTGCCGCCCATCGTGATGGATCGCCCCGCGCTGCTCGTCGATACGGGCGTGCTGTCGCGCACGCCGGCCACGCAGCCGCGCACCCGCACCGCGCGCCTCGCGATCGACGCCGCGCGGCTCGACGCGCAGCGCTACCAGTCGTACGTCGAGGACGACGGCTGGACGGCCGAACTCGAGCGCAACCTGTTTCGCCGCGCGACGCGCGAGCGCGTGCGGCAGCTCGCCGTCGAGCGTCTGCGGCAAAGCGGGCTGCGCGGCACGGCCGACCTCGTCACGACCGACCTGGCGGCGACCGCCGGGCCGTTCGGCGTGACGATGACGGGCACGCTCGACCACGCCGTCTGGCCCGACGGCACGACCGCGTTGCCCGCGCTGTCGAGCCTGACGGGCGGCATCGCGACGCAGGTCGAGAGCTGGCTGGCCGAACCCGTGCGCACGCAGCCGTGGGGCTGCATCGGCGGCACGTTCGACGAGACCGGCCAGATCGCGCTGCCGGCCGACGTCACGGTGACCGACCTGCCGGCCGACACGGCCGTGCACGACCGCTTCGTCGACTTCACGTCGCATTACGTATTCGACGCCAGCGCGCGCGTCGTGCAGATCACGCGGCGGCTGCGCGCGGATTTCGGCCGCCAGGTGTGTACGCCGGACGAATTCACGGCGTTGCGCGCGTCGCTCGAACGCATCGAGCGCGACACGCAGGCGCAGATCGTCGTGCGGGCGAAGGCGCGCTGAGCGTCTGCGCGGCAACGGGCCGGCGCGGCTTGGCGCGTGTGCCGGCATCATGGACGCGCGCCGTCCGCAGGGGCTGGCGCGCAGGAGGCGAATCATGACCGAACGAGACTACGAGATCGCCGATCTCTCGAAGGAATTGCTGGGCCGGATCGTGCAAGGCACGCTGGCGAACGGTGCGACGGTCGATGCGCAGCGCAGCGCGGCGCTCGCCGTGCAGTGCGCGACGGCGCTGGTCGACAGGCTGGCCGAACAGACCGGTTGAGCGTGCGTCGCCGATCGCTCACGGATTCACGGCGAGCGGCGCGGGCGTGTCGGCCCGCTGCCGGCGGCGGTAGCGTCCGAGGCCGACTATGCCGACCAGCGACACGAACGACAGCAGCGTGAAGAACGCCGCGAGCGGCAGCCATTCGCCGCGGTATTGCTGGGCGAGCATGGTGCCGATCATCGGCGTCGTGCCGCCCGCGATCATCGCGCAGAGCTGGTACGCGATCGAGATGCCCGAGTAGCGGACGCGCGTCGGGAACGCCGGCGTCATGAAGCCGGCGATGACCGCGTAGATCGCCGACAGCGTGACGACCGCAAATGAAATGCCGGTGACGATCGCGACCGGGTGCTGCGTCTGCACGAGCAGGAACATCGGGTAGGGCGTCAGCATCGACAGGATCGCAGCGCAGGTGAGGAAGCGGGTTTCGCCGAAACGCTGAGCGAGCAGCGCGGAGACGGGCTGCGACAGCAGCTGGATCACGGTGACGACGAACAGGCAGTCTAGGATGAACGACTTCGACATGCCGAGATAGGTCGTCACGTACGAGATCATGAAGGTGTTGGTGAAGAAGAAGCCGGCGGAGCCGATCGTGGTCGCGGCCGCGGCCAGTACGATCGGCCACCACGCGGTGCGCAGCACCTCGGCGACCGGATACTTCGCGACCGCATGCGTGTCGCGCACGCGCGCGAATTCCGGCGACTCGTTCACGCCGAGCCGGATTGCCATCCCGACCAGCAGCAGCACGAAGCTCGCGAGGAACGGCAGCCGCCAGCCCCATGCGACGAAGCTGTCGTGATCGAGCGACGTGACGCACCGGAATGCGAGCAGCGACAGGATCAGCCCGGCCGGACTGCCGAGCTGCGCGAACGACGCGAAGAACGTGCGGCGCCCCTGCGGCGCATGCTCGCCCGCCATCAGCACCGCGCCGCCCCATTCGCCGCCGACCGCGATGCCCTGCAGGATTCGCAGCAGCACGAGCAGGACCGGCGCCCAGACGCCGATCGTCGCGTAGCCGGGCAGCAGGCCGATGCCGGTCGTCGCGATCCCCATCAGGAACATCGTCAGCACGAGCATCTTCTTGCGGCCGACACGGTCGCCGAGGTGGCCGAACACCGCGCCGCTCAGCGGCCGCGCGATGAAGCCGACGAAGAACGTGCCGAACGACGCCATCGTGCTCAGGAAATGGTTGCCGGTCGGGAAGAACACGTCGCCGAGCACGAGCGCGGCGGCGGTCGCATACGTGTAGTAGTCGTAGAACTCGACGGCCGTACCGATGAACGCCGCGGTCGCGGCGCGCACGGGCTGGGCGTTGGGCAGAGCAGGGTGAGACATGGGCAGTCCTGTTGATCGTATTGGGGGGCGGCACACCGGCGCCGGATGCAGCATTCACGACGCCGCTGACGGGTTTATCCGTCGCCGATATGCGTGCGTAAAATTCTGTTTTCTAATCCGAAACATCAATGGCGCTTATGCCGGCGTTCGCGCATGCGTTCGCGGCGGAGAGCCGGCATTCGTCGTACCTTTCGAGCACGCGCCGCGCGTTGTTCGCGTCGGGCGCGTCGATCCTGCCGCGCACGTCGCGATCCCCGGATATCGTCTGCGCTCGATAGGCGTCGAGCAGCGTTTGCGCCGCGCTTGCGTCCGCCGCGGACGGCGTCAGCGCGCGGTTGATCGCGTCGACGTGTTCCGCGAACACCGCGCACTTCGAGCGGAAGCCGAGCTGCGTCGACATGTCGAGGTCGCGCGCAAGGACGTCGGCGGCGCGGTAGGTGCATGGCAGATCGATCGCTCCGCAGCCGGCCGAGACGCATTCGACCAGGAAGCGGCTGCGCGCGTACAGCAGCTCCTGCCCGCCGGGCGTGCGGCGCGCGCCGAGGCTCGCCGCAAGGTCTTCGACCGCGAGCATCGCGTGGCGAATGCGCGGACTCGCGCCGAGCATCGCGTTCAGCCGGACGAGCCCACGCGCCGATTCGATCGTTGGGACGATCTCCGTCGAGCCGTCCGGGATGCCGTGGCGTGCTTCGAGCGCGGCCAGCGCGTTTGCCAGCAGCACGAGCTGTTCCGGCGCTTCGGCATGCGGCAGGAACACTGCGTGCGGTCGTCCCGCC
This sequence comes from Burkholderia cepacia, assembly GCF_001718835.1. Taxonomy (NCBI): domain Bacteria; kingdom Pseudomonadati; phylum Pseudomonadota; class Betaproteobacteria; order Burkholderiales; family Burkholderiaceae; genus Burkholderia; species Burkholderia cepacia. The sequence goes on from NZ_CP013444.1 coordinate 480,500, forward strand.
ATCACGTGTTCGAGGTCCGCGTAGCCGCCGCGCTCGAGTGGATTGATCCGCACCGCGCCGAGCGCGCCGCAGGCGGCCGCGTCGGCGAGCAGCGTGACGATCAGGCGTCGGCCCGCCGGCCGGTCGGCGGGCGCGGTCATTTCCTCCAGGTCGGCGACGATCGCATCGGCCTGCGTGCGCAACGCGGCGGCATGGGCGCCGGGATCGGCGCCGGGGGCGAACAGCCACGCTCGCCGAAGCGCGGCGAGCGGGCGGGCAGGATAGGGTGCCGGCATGCTTTGGGGGGCTTGGGGAATGGAACGGGTGACGCCGCGAACGGTGCGGTTCGCGGCGCGATGGCGCGATACGGCAACGTCGATGTGGCGCTGAATTACGCGCTGCCTGCGCGAGCGAGCATCGCGTGCAGCAGCACGTCCGTGCCGCGCGTCACGTCGGCCGGCAGCGCGTCCTCGGCTTCGTTGTGCGACAGGCCGTCAACGCACGGGATGAACACCATCGCGGTCGGGCAGTGCCTCGCGAGATGGATCGCGTCGTGGCCCGCGCCGCTGATGATGTGCTGGTTCGGGTAACCGAGCGCCTTGACCGCACGCTGCACCGCGTCGATGCAGGCCGGATCGAAGGGCGTCGCGGGGCTGACCCAGTGCCGGCCGATCTCGACGGTGACGCCGCGGCGCGCGGCCACCGCGCCGAAGCGCGCCCGCACGGCGGCTTCCATGTCGGCGATCATGGCGTCGTCCGGATGGCGTAGATCGACCGTGAACGTGACGTCGCCGGCGATGGTGTTGCGCGACGCATTGGCGATCCGCCATTCGCCGATCGTCGTCAAGCCCTGCGGGAAGAAATCGGCCGCGATCGCTTCGAGTTCGGCGGCCATGTCGGCCGCCGCGAACAGCGCGTCCTTCCGGTATTGCATCGGTGTGGTGCCGGCATGCGCGGCTTGTCCCGTCACGCGCACGTCGAGCCAGCGGATCGCCTGCCCGCCCGTGACGACGCCGATCGGCACGCCGCTTTCCTCGAGCACGGGGCCCTGCTCGATGTGCGCTTCGAAATAGGCGTCGAACACGGCGCCGGGCACCGCGCGCTCGCCCGCGTAGCCGGTCTCGCGCAGCGCGTCGGCGATGCTCGCGCCCGCCGCATCGCGTGCCGCCAGCGCCGCGTCGAGCGGCAACGCGCCCGTGAACACGGCCGAGCCGAGCATCGCCGGCGCGAAGCGCGCGCCCTCCTCGTTGGTCCAGACGACGATCTCGATCGGCCGTTCGGTGTCGATGCCTGCATCGTTCAGCGTGCGCACGAGCTCGAGCGCGGCGAGCACGCCATAGACGCCGTCGAACCGGCCGCCTTCGGGCTGCGTGTCGAGATGACTGCCGCTCGCGACCGGCGCTGCGTCGGGCCGCGTGCCCGCGCGCCGCGCGAACAGGTTGCCGACGCGGTCGACCGACAGCGCGAGCCCCGCGTCGCGGCACCACGTCTCGAACAGCGCGCGGCCGGCCGCGTCCGCTTCTGTCAGCGCGAGACGGCGCACGCCGCCTTTCGCGGTCGCGCCGACCTTCGCCATTTCCATCAGGCTCTGCCAGAGCCGGTTCGCATTGATCTTCAGCATCGTCGTGTATTCCCGTGGGGGCGGCCGTCGAACGGCCGGAGTTCGTCAGATTGTCTTTATCGAAAATTCAAAATAATCAGTCCAATTTTTAATCGTTATCCTGAGTATAATTTTTGCGAATATTGAATCCGCGAGGCCCGCCGTGAGCAAAGACCGTCCCGATACCTACCTGAACGACCGTCTCGACTGGAACCTGCTGCGCACCTTCCTCGCGATCGCGCGCGAGAAGAGCGTGAGCCGGGCGGCGGTGCGCCTGCACGTGACGCAGCCGGCCGTGAGCCAGGCGCTGCGCCGGCTGGAAGAGCAGTTGAACCTGCGGCTCGTCGACCGGCACGGGCCGCGCATCGCGGTCACGCAGGCCGGCGTCGAGGTGCAGAAGATCGCCGAGGACATCTACGGCACGATCTCGCGGCTGTCGCTCGCGGACGTCGATCGCGACCGCGACATCTCCGGCACCGTGCGGATCGCGATGGTGAGCGGTGTCGACTTTCCCGCGTATGACGATTTCCTCGCCGAATTTCATCGGACCTACCCGCGCATCGAGTTCGAAAGCCAGGTGATGCGCAGCGCCGACGTCGTGAACAGCCTTCAGCAGAAGGCGTCGACGATCGGGCTGACGCCGCGCCGCGCATTGCCCAAGCGTATCGACGGCCGCATTTTTCAGCGCGAGCGCTACGCGATCTACTGCGGCCGCCATCACCGGCTGTTCGATCGCGACGGCGTCGTTCCCGACGACCTCGCCGTGCAGCCGTTCGTATCGTTCTCGGGCGACAAGGTCGGCGACCACATGTCGCTGCTGACGATCTTTCGCGACGAGATGGGCTTCACGGGGCCCGTGATTGCAACGTCGTCGAGCATGGCCGAGGTCAAGCGTTTCATCTTCGCGGGGCTCGGCATCGGCTGCATGCCGGAACACCTCGTGCGCGACGACGTCGCGCAAGGACGGTTCCGGCAACTGCCGCCCGACGGCGGCGTCGCCGACGTCGACATCCATTTCCTGTGGGCGCAGGACCGCAGGCTGAGCGCGGCCGAGACGGCGTTCGTCGACGCGCTGCATGCATTCCTCGACAGGCAGGACGCGCCCGGTGCGGCAGACGTGGCCTGACGCGCGCGCTGCGTGTCAGTAGCCGCGCGCGACGTCCACCAGGTTGCGCAGCGGCTCGCCGTTCAGCAGCCGCAGCACGTTCTGCGCGACCTGCTGCCCGATCGTGTCGTCGCTGGCGACCGACGCCATGTGCGGCGTGACGATCAGGTTCGGCGTGCGCCACAGCGGATCGCCGGGCGGCAGCGGCTCGACCGGGAACACATCGACGATCGCGCCGCCGAGCTGACCGTCGTACAACGCCGCCGCGAGATCGGGCGCGACGAGATGCTCGCCGCGGCCGACATGGATCAGCTTCGCGCGGGGCTTGAGCGCGGCGAACGTCGCCGCGCTCAGGATGCCGCGCGTCTCGCTCGTGAGCGGCAGCAGGCACACGAGGATGTCGGTGCCCGCGAGGAACGCGCGCAAGCCGTCTTCGTGCTCGAACAGGTCGATGCCGGGCAGCGCCCGCGGTTGACGCGCCCATCCGCGCACCGCGAAGCCGAGCTGCCGCAGATCGACGGCGACGCGCGAGCCGATCTCGCCGAGCCCCATGATGCCGACCGTGCATGCCGACGGATGCGCCTGCGTCGGGCGGAACCAGCGCGCGGCGCGCTGATTGTCGAGCACGAAATCGAGCCGGCGATGGAAGTGCAGCACGCCCCACGTGACGAACTCGCTCATCCCGCGCGCATGCTGCGGATCGACGACGCGGCACAGCGGCAGCGCCGGCAGCGCGGGATCGGCGAGGATGTTGTCGACGCCGGCCGCGATGCTGTGGATGAGCCGCAGGTTCGGCATCGCGGCGAGCGCCCCCGGAGGCGGGTCCCAGCACGCGGCGATCTCCGCGTCGGCGGCGCCCGGCTCGCCGTGCACGGCTACGCGCAATCCGGGCGCGGCGCGCCGGATCGGCTCGGCGAGATGGGACATGTCGTAGCTTTTGCTGAGCAGTGCGATGGTTGTCATGGTCGAATCGAGGAAGGCGCAGGCGCGTGCCGCTGGCCGGTGGCGGACGGCATCAGCAGCGGTAGTCGGAAGCCGGGTTGTCGATCAGGCGCAGCGCCGCGCGCCATGCGGTGTCGGTAATCTCGCCCGATTCGTCGCGCTGGAACTGCGCGGCGGTGCGTCGGCACACGTCGAGCGGCGGAACGACCAGCTTCGCGCCGCCCGCCATCGCCTGCACCTGCGCCTGGCACGCGCGTTCGAGGAAGTAGATTTCGTGGAACGCGCCGGCGGCCGTCGCGCCGCCCGCGAGCAGCCCGTGGTTGCGCAGGATCATCGCGTTGTGCGGGCCGAGGTCGCGCACGAGCCGCTCGCGTTCGCCGAGATCGAGCGCGATGCCTTCGTAGTCGTGGTACGCGAGCTTGTCGTAGAACTTCAGCGCGTGCTGGCTGATCGGCAGCAGCCCGTGTTCCTGCGCGGACACCGCGATGCCGGCGGCCGTGTGCGTATGCACGACGAAGTGCAGGTCGGCGCGCGCCGCGTGGATCGCCGAATGGATCGTGAACCCGGCCGCGTTCACGCGAAAGCGCGCGGGGTCGTGCTGTGCGCGTTCGTCGATCACGTTGCCGTGCGCGTCGATCTTCACGAGGTCGGACGCACGCATTTCGTGGAACAGGATGCCGTAGCGGTTGATCAGGAACGTCGGCGTGTCGCCCGGCAGGCGCGCGGAGATGTGCGTGTCGATCATGTCTGTCATCCGGAAATGCGCGACGAGGCGGTACAGCGCGGCGAGGTCGGTGCGGATCGCCCATTCGTCGGGCGGGCAGTCAAGCGGGCAGTCGGGCGCGCCGGCGAGCGGGCGCGCGGCTTCGAGGGATCGCATCAGTGTCTCTCCATGGTCTTGCGAATGAGGCATCGTAGTGTTCGCCCGCGCATGGCGGGGCGTCAATTTCATTGTCCTAATGGTGTGCATTAGCGCGGCGAATACTCGTTGTGCGACGGGACGCACAGCACGTCGGCCGCGGGCTCGCCGGCCCGCAGCCGCGCGAGCAGCGCTGGCTCCGCGCGGTCGGACGCGAGTGCGGCATCGATGACGGACGCGAGCGTCGCGGCGTCGGAGAACAGCACGCCGTTGTCGTCGGCGATCACGATCGCGCCGGGCGCGACCGTCACGCCGCCGCATTGCACGGGCACGCCGAACGCGCTCGCGCCGTCGTCGAGCCGCTTGGTCGTCAGCGCGCTCGTGCCGCGCGCGAACACCGGCAGGCCGATCTGCCGCAACTCGACGGCGTCGGTCGCGACGCCGTCGATCACGATGCCGGCTGCGCCCGCGCATTGCGCGGCGGTGGCCGTGACCGCGCCGACGCACGCGTGCGCGTGGTCGTCCCGCATGTCGATCACGAGCACGTCGCCGGGCGCGAGCCGCGCCAGCGCGCGGTTGACGGCGATCGCGTCGGGGCTGCGCAACTGCAGCGTGACCGCGCGGCCGACCAGCTTCGCGTGCGGCACCAGCGCGCGCAGCGTCGCGTGCGCGAAGCCCGTTTCGAGGAAGTGACCGAGCGTCGGCAGGCTGACGTCGCGCAGGCGTTGCGCGAGTTCGGGATCAAGCGGAAGCGCCATCGCGTTCACCGTTGGGCTGGGGCGGCCGCGTCGCGATGCGCGTGCGCGGAGAGATCACGCGTCAGCGTCTCGGTCAGCAACAGCAGCGCGATCGCGGACACCAGCGCCGACGCGATCATGTACCACGCGACCGACGCGCCGCGCCCGGTCGCGGACAGCAGCGCGGTCGTCACGATCGGCGTGGCCGCGCTGCCGAGCAGGCCGGACAGCATGTAGCTGACCGACAGCCCCGAGTAGCGCACCTCGGTGCCGAACAGCTCGGCGAGGAATGTCGCGATCGGGCCGTAGTTCGCGGCGAACGCGGTCATCATCAACAGGTAGCCGGCGAGCGCGAACGCGAACATGCGCGTGTCGAGCAGCCAGAACATCGGGAACGCGAGCAGCGCTTCGGCGAGCATGCCGCTGACGATCACGGGCTTGCGGCCGACGCGGTCGGACAGGCGGCCGTACAAAGGCAGCATCGCGATGCACTGCGCGCACGCGATCAGCACGATCGACAGCATCGCGTTGCGCGTGAAGCCGAGCGTCTGCGTGCCGTACGTGAGGCCGAACGCGACCATCAGGTTGAACGCGGTGCCGGTCGACATTGTCGCGACGCCGCCCAGCACGACCTGTCGGCCGTAACGGCCGAGCACGGTCGCGAGCGGTAGCTTCATCTGCGCGGATGCTTTCTTGATCTTCGCGAAGCCCGGCGTTTCCGACGTGTTCAGGCGGACGTAGAGGCCGACGCCGACGAGCAGCGCGCTCGCGAGGAACGGAATGCGCCAGCCCCACGACAGCAGGTCGGCCGGCGACAGCACGGCGCCGCTGACCAGGAACGCGAGATTCGCGATCAGCGTTCCTGCCGGCACGCCGATCTGCACCCACGAGCCGTATAGGCCGCGCCGGGCTGCGGGCGCATGCTCAACGGCCATCAGCACCGCGCCGCCCCATTCGCCGCCGAGCGCGAGCCCCTGGACGATGCGCAGCGTCAGCAGCAGCACGGGCGCCCAGACGCCGATCGCCGCGTAGCCGGGCAGCAGGCCGATCGCGAATGTCGCGCAGCCCATCAGGATCAGCGACACCAGCAGCATCGACTTGCGCCCGAGACGGTCGCCGAAATGGCCGAACAGCGCCGCGCCGACGATGCGCGCGAGATACGCGGACGCGAACGTGCCGAACGCGAGCAGCGTGCCGACGAGCGGCACGAAGCCCGGAAAGAACACCTTGTTGAAGACGAGCGCGGAGGCCGTCGCGAACACGAACAGGTCATACCATTCGACCGTCGTGCCGATCACGCTCGCGATCGCGATGCGCGTCATGTCGGTCGGGCCGCTGCGATGCGCGGGGGAAGAGGCGGCGGGTCGAACCGTGGCCATGGCGTTCTCCGGGTGGGGCGGTCAGCGTTGAAGTGACGGGCCGCGCGGCGCGCGCGGCACTGGCGCCTTTATCGGAAGCCAAAAACAATCAGTAAAAGTGTCTTTTCTGATCCTTTGTATTAATGACGTTGATGATGGGCGCGGCGCTAACCGGCCGCTTGCTGCGCGCTGCGTGCGTCGTCGTCCGGGCCGCCTTCGGCCCGCACGGCGCCCGGCGGCTTGCCCACCACGCGCTTGAACGCGCGGCTGAACGCGGCGAGCGAGCCGTAGCCGAGCCGGTACGCGACGGCTTCGATCGTCTCGCGGTCGCGCGCGATCCACTGCGCGGCGAGCCGCATCCGCAGCTCGGTCAGGTAGCGTACGGGCGTCATCCCGGTCGCCGCGAGAAACCGTTCGGCGAACACCGAGCGCGACACGCCTGCTTCGGTCGCGAGTTCCGCCACGCTCCAGTTGCGGCCCGGGTCGCGATGCAGCGCGACGATCGCGCGGCCGAGCTTCGGCTCGCGCAGCGCCTGCACCCAGCCCGTCGCGTCGCCGCATCCGCACTCGACCCAGCCGCGCACGATGAACGCCGCGACCACATCCGCGAGCCGCGCGAGGATGCCCGCGAAGCCCGCGCGCGCCGTGCACGCTTCGCGCTCCATCGCGTCGAGCATCGGGCGGATTTCCGGGTAGCGCGCGAGCAGCGTGCCGACGTGCATGAACTCGGGCATCGTGCCGACGAGCGGCTGCATGCCGCCGAGATCGAGTTCCATGCACGCGCTGAAGATCAGCGCGTCGCCGGCGTCCGCGCCCGCGGCGGCGTGCGTTGCGGCGTCGACCGACGCGACCGTATCGCAGATCTTCGCGACCTCGAAGCCGTTGATCTCGCGGCACGGCGCATCGGGGTCGGAGACCAGCGCATGCATGCCGCCGTGCGGCAGCAGGATCGCGTCGCCGGCTTCGAGGCGGTAGGTTGCGCCGCCCGACGTGCGCAGCAGCACGGGCCCGCGCACGACGAAATGGAACTGCGCGCGGCCGCGCGCGTTGTCGAAGCGCACGCCGAACGGCCGTGCGACCTGGATGCGGCGGTACTGGACGCCGCTCAGGCGCATCCCCAGCAGCAACTCGCTGACGAGGTCGTGCGTGTCGGGCACGGGTGCGGCGGGCGGGGCGGCGATGTGCGGGTCTGCCATCGGTTTCGGACGATCGATCAATATTCGCGGATTGTATGTCATAGACCGTCCTGACGTCGTTCCTTACGATACGCGGTCATTGGCACCTTTTTACGGAATGGAACGACGCATGAATCCGATCAACCAGCCTGCCGGCGCGACGGCGGCCCCCCGCGAACCGGCCTGGGGTGCGGTATTCGCGATGGCGCTCGGCGTGTTCGGGCTCGTCACGGCCGAATTCCTGCCCGCGAGCCTGCTGACGCCGATGGCCGACAGCCTCGGCGTGACCGAAGGCGTCGCCGGCCAGGCCGTCACGGCCACCGCGACGGTGGCGCTCGTCACGAGCCTCCTGATCTCCGCGGTGACGCGCACGATCGACCGGCGGCGCGTGCTGCTCGCGTTTTCGGTGTTGCTCGTCGCGTCGAACCTCGCGGTCGCGTTCGCGACCAGCCTGACGATGCTGCTGATCGGCCGCGTCGTGCTCGGCGTCGCGCTCGGCGGCTTCTGGACGATGGCGACGGCCACCACGATGCGGCTCGTGCCGACGGCGATGGTGCCGCGTGCGCTGTCGATCATCTTCAGCGGCGTGGCGGTCGCGACGATCGCGTCCGCCCCGATGGGCAGCTACTTCGGTCACCTGATCGGCTGGCGCAACGTGTTCCTGATCGCGGGCGCGCTCGGCGTCGTCGCGCTCGCGGCGCAGGTCGCGACGCTGCCCGGCATGGCGCCGTCCGGCACGACGCGGCTGCGCACGCTGATCGACGTGCTGCGCCGGCCGACCGTCGGCCTCGGCATGTTCGCGACGATCCTCGTGTTCACCGGGCATTTCGCGTTCTTCACGTATCTGCGGCCGTTCCTCGAACAGGTCGCGGGCGTCGGCGTGAACGGCCTGTCGGCGATCCTGCTCGGCTACGGCATCGCCAACTTCGTCGGTACGTCGCTCGCGGGCCGCGTGCTCGAACACCGGCTGCGGCCGATGCTGATCGCGATGCCCGCGCTGATGGTCGTGCTCGGCATCGCGCTCGTCGCGCTGGGCCGCGCGCCGATGATCGATGCGGTGCTCGTCGCGTTGTGGGGGATGGCCTTCGGCGGCGTGCCGGTCGCGTGGTCGACCTGGGTCACGCGCACCGTGCCCGATGAAGCCGAAAGCGCGGGCGGGCTGATCGTCGCGGCGATCCAGCTCGCCATCGCAACGGGAGCGGCGGCCGGTGGCATCGTGTTCGACGCGAACGGCGCGGCCGGCGTGTTCGTGGGCGCGGCCGTCGTGCTGGCCGTCGCGGTCGCGGCGATCGTGACGGGCGTGCCGAAGCGGTTGGGGGCCGCGTCGTAGGGGCGCAAGCGCGCGTCGCCGTTCAGCTCACGGCGCCCGCCGGTTCGAACTCGGCGCCGTAGCGCCTGATCCACATGTCGAGCAGCACGATGCGAGGCAGGATCGGCGGGGCGCTGAACTTGCCGTCGAACCATGCCTGGCCTTCGATGAAGGATTTGAGCACGTCGACATCGACGATCTCCCGGGTTGCGGTATCGCCGTGGATCACCTTTTCCGACAGGTAATCGCGAATCGCCGACAGGTAGCGCGCATTTCGCGTGACCGCGAACCCGCTTTTCTTTCGAAGCGTGATGTCGGACGGCAGCTTGTCTTCGAGCGCTTTCCTCAGGATTCCCTTTTCCATTGCACCCGCCGTCTTGATCTTCGAATAGTCGAGCGACCACGCATATTCGATCAAGCGGTGATCGAGGAAGGGCAGATGAACCCTGACCCCCGCGGCCGCCGACATCCTGTCGACGCGGTCCAGCAGGAATGGCAGGAACCGCGTGATCTCCATATAGAAGACTCGGTCCATATGCTGCTGGAATCGATCCGCCGAGCGCAGATACGGCTGTTCGCTCGACGCGGCCGACCATCGTTCGCGCAGGATGTCCTTTACGTCGAGCCGCTTGAGCAGGCCGCCATTGAGGAATTTCGACGCCTCGGTTCCTTTCAGCCACGGGAACGAGCGGGTGGGCTCCACGGCTTCCCCGTGAAACCAGGGATATCCGCCGAACACGTCATCCGATCCTTCGCCGGAAAATGCCTCCGTATAGCCGCGCGATCGCAAGCCCTTGAACAGTTGCAGCAGCGTGACGTCCAGGTCGCCTACCCCCGGCAGGTCCCGGGCGTGAACCGTTTCCTCGAGCGCGTTTCGGAAGTCGACCTGCGTGATGGCGATATTTTCATGCCGGGAACCGAGGAACCTGGCCATCACCTCGACGTATGGACTGTCCGACGTGATGTGCAGCGCATCCGCCTGGAAGTTCGCTTCGTCTTCCGGGTAGGAGAATGAAAAGGTGCGCAAGCCTTCCGCGTTCGGCACGATCTTGTTCGCCAGCGTGCAAATGGCGCTCGAGTCGAGCCCTCCGGACAACAGGAAGGCCTGCGTTTCGCGCGAAACGTCCACGCGTCGCGATACCGCCTGCTGCAGCAGCTGGGACAGGGCCCGGGAGGCTTCCTCCGGAGCCGGCGCACGGCCGAAGCTCAGCGGCAGGGACCAATACCGGGCGCTATACAGATAGCCTTGCCGGATGGTAAGGATTTCGGCCGGGCGTACCTCGTTCAGGTTCTTGTACACCGTCGTGCCCGGAATTCTGGACGTCGAATTCAGCAAGTCCGTGATCGCGGACTCGTCGAACACGCGCCTGAATTCCCGATCCTCGATGATCGCTTTCGGCTCGGACGCCGCGATCAATTTCGCGCCGTTCTCGCCGATCCAGAAATAGAACGGCTCGATGCCGAATCTGTCCCGCAGCAGGAGCGTCTCGTCCCGCAAATCGTCGTGGATGACGATCGCGAACGAGCCGCCGACGTCCGAGACGAAATCCCGCCCGAATGCCAAATACAGGTCGATCAACAGGTCCGCCACGGAGCGCGCGTCATGTCCGTCATGCAGGCCGAGCCTGCCCGATATTTCGTGCGCGTTATCGATGAACCCGCTTACCGCCAGCGAGACCTGCCGGCCGTTTCGGGTTCGCGACGCGATGCCGGCCGATCGCCACGGGCCTTTCGCCAAGGGCCGGGACTTTCTGAACCCGACGCACGCATGCCGGCCATGAGCCGCGACGTCGACGGTGCCCGGCGCGCGCCCGGTCATGCCGGACAACGCATTCCGGACGTAATTTTCGGTCGTGATGCCATTGATTGACGGCTTCTCGTTCCATGCAAAAACAATCGCGCTCATTGCCCGTTTCCTGTAACAATAAGTGGTGCAAATTAATTGACGAATTTCACGGCTTCGATGCCGGGCGATGCCTTACGCTGGCGAGCGGCCCGCCGGCGCCATGTCGATCACGCCGTCCATTCAGATCCGGGCCGTCGACGCGCCGATTGCATCGACAAAGTGCTTCAGCTCCCGAATCGCATGGGCCGTATGCGCGGGATACTCGTCAAAGGACTTCGTCAGATCGTGGATGCGCGACATCTTCCAGCCGATCGCGGACCCAAGGCTGGCAATTTCAGGGAGCTTCGGCACCAATTCGATCGACGCTTCCGGAAACGCGTTCCGCAGCTCCGGCATGTCGTCGTGCAGCTCGTCGCTACTCGCGTAGTCCCCGGTGACAATGAAGTGAATCTGTTCCGGGGTGCGCGCGATCAGGTAGTTGAAGACGCGAACGCGCCCGTCGCGCCCCCAGATGAGCGCTTCGATCGTCGCCTGATCCGCATTCAGCCATTCGAATTTCTGGTTGTCGCTCAGGCGGCCCAGCGGGATCAGCGCCTTCCCGCCGGAAGCGAGCGGTTCGATCGTGACCAGGTCTCCGGTGCGGTAGCGGATCAGCGGCTTGGTTACGTTGTCCAGCGACGTCACGACGAGCTCGCCCGTCATCGCCAGCGTGTCCGAAGGCCGCAACGATTCCTTGCCGGCGCCGAGGAGTTCGACGATGTAGCTGTGCTCCTGAAGCTTCAATGCGCTGGTCGAGATGGCCACCGCCGTCGTCCCGGTTTCCGATGAGCCATATGACGCGTCGAAAACGCTCCCGCCCGTCAGGTTGGCGATCCGCGCCTTCAGCGAACGGCTCGAATTCTCGCCGGTCAGCAGCACTTTCTCGAACTTCGGCGCTGCCAGCTTCCGGGTGCTTGCGAACTCGTACAGGTTGAGCAGTTGAGACGGCGGGCCGGCAAACACGGTCGGGCGAACCTTCGAGATCGTCTCGATCACCCTGCCGTAATCGTTTCGAACGGTATCGACCCATGTCCTGAACGTGAAGATGCCCAGATAGTTCAGCGCTTTCTCGAACTGAAAGGCGGCCGGTCCTTGCGGCGTATTGATGAGTATCACGGCCGAGTCTCCCGACCCGAGAAAGGACGACCAGCTTTCGCCGAAGTTGACGGTATTCAGCACCAGATCGTCGAGCGCCTTGGGCGCGGAGACTGGAACGTCGGTCGTCCCGGAGGTCTCGAAGTAGTTGATCAGCGTGCCGCGATTGAAATCGAGCACGTCGTTGCCGACTGCTCGGCTCTCGGCTTTGGCGATGAATGGCAATTGCCGGAGAATGTCGTCATAGGCCGCGCGTCCGTCAAACAACGCGTCCAGTTGCGGCACGCCGCTTTCCCGATAGAGCTTGCGATAGGACGGGAGCGCGAGCGCGGCGGACAGCACGGTTCGCAGACCGTGGAAGTAATACTCGTCCGGGTTCACCGTCCCCCAATTCCGAATCAAATCCTGCCGGCTTTGTATCAGTGCGTTGACATGCTCTCGAACCGCGAGACTCTGGTGCATTGTCATGCCCTCCAAATATCAGAAGTGAATCGTGGTGTGCCGCAATCCGTTCGTTCAGGACGAGCGCCGCGTGCCGGCCGATTCGAGCGCGGCGTGTTCGTCCTGGTACATCGCCACGACCAATACGGCGCAGAGCACGGCGATGAATGCGGCAACCCACGTCAAGGCAGCCGGCCCCAGATGCTTGATGACGAGCGCCCCGGCGATACCCGACGCGCCTATCCCGAAGTACATGCCCGACGCGTTCAGCGAAATCAGCAGCTGGGATCGCTCCTTGCCGATCCCGACGAGCCGGTGTTGCTGCGCCGGCGCCAGCAGCCATCCGAAGACGCCCCACAGGAACGTCAGCGCGAGAATCGTCGGCATGTCCTTGCCGAACAGGCTGATCAGCAGGAACGACAGGAAGAGCCCGCTGACGCTGACGAATACGGTTTTCCTGGCGCCCCAACGGTCGGTGAGATGCCCGCCGAGCAGGTTCCCGATGCTTCCGCCGATGCCGAACGCCAGCAGGATCTCCGCGATTTCTCCGGCCGAAACGTTCGCGCGGCTGGAGAAATAGACCGATACGTAGGAGTACACGGTGAATGCGCCCAGGAAAACCAGGAAGGTGATGAGCAGCGTCCGTTTGGCCCCCTGCAGTTTCAACACGCCGAGTCGGGCTGCCAGCGGAACGTTGAACGGGGACGGCGTGCGGGGAAAGATCGCCAGTTGCAGCACGATGATCAGCACGGAAACCGCGGCGATGGCGAGGAAGACGTATCGGTACCCGAGCAAATGTCCGGCAAAGGTGCCGAGCGGCACGCCGACGATGGTTGCGACCGTGATGCCGCCGATGACGTAGGACATGTACTTGCCCCTGCGCTCCGCCGGGGCCAGCAGCGCCGCGATCATCATCACGGTCGGCGTCAGGATGCAGGCGCCGAGCGCGGCGATCACGCGGCCCGCCACCATCACGCCGTAATCGCTCGTCAAGCCGATCAGCAGGTTCCCCGCGGCAAACACCAGCATCGCGGCGATCAGGAGATTCTTGCGATCGGCATTCCCGAAAGCGGACGCCAGGATCGGCCCGCAGAACGCATAGACCAGTGAAAACACCGTGATCAGCTGACCGGCCGTCGACACGGAAATCGACGCATGTGCGGCAATGTCCTGCAACAGGCCGGCGACGACGAAGCCGTCGCTTCCGATCACGAACAGCGTTGCCCACAACACGAATAATTTCAGTTTCATTTCAAACCTTCCGTCTGTTCGGTCAAGAAGAGGTCATCCGGCCCGCGCGGCACCACGCCGCGATTGAGCGAAGGAATGCCCAGGAAATACCCTTTCGAAATAATGTCGAAATTCGTCGTCAGGCAGAAAGCCGGTTGCCGGTAAAGCGCCCGGACGTACCGCCAGATTCCGGAAAAGTCCCTCAGCCGGTACCGGTGCAATCGAAATGCGGTCGCATAGACGTTGTCGTACCGGATCAGCAGGCTGAACAGCCATAAGTCGGCGATGGCCAGCGAATCGCCGGACAGATACCGTTGGCTGCGCAGCGTCGAATCCAGCCGGTGCAGATAGCCATATACCTTTTCCACTTCGGCGTCGTAGGCATCCTGACTGCCGAGGAAGCCGGCGCGGTATACCGCCGCATGCAGGTTGTAAAACAGGTCCCGCTCGATTTCGACGTGATTTTCCCGGCGCACGCGTGCTGCACTCAAAACCGCGCCGTTGCCGTCGCTTTCGCTGCAGAGATCCAGGATGATCTTGTACGGCAACGCGTACGGATCGTTGCTGACGACGGATTGCGTTTCCAGATCGACGAGAGCCGGCAATCGGTACTGCCTCGCGATATTGACGATCGCCGCGTCGACTGCATCGAATGGCGTCCATGTCAGCGCATCGGCATCTTCGGGCGACACCTGCGACAGCTTGCCTTCCTCGACGCACAGGACGCGGATCGTGCCGAGCACGGCCGCGCAGACGACGGCCAGTGCGAGCTTCTGCCCGGACGGCGCAACCGCCGAATAGACGAGGCAATAGCGGTTCCTGCCGGGTTGCAAGCGGCGCTCCTGGTATGGCGAACGAAAAATCTGGTGCTGCAGAATCGGACCGCCGCGAATCCCGAGCTCGTAGTCTTCCGGCGGAGAAAAATAATCAGTTTTCATAAAGCGAAAATTTATAGACGCCCTCGATCTCGAGCAGAAGGTCCGTGCGGCAGATATCGGACAGCAATGCCGGGGCTTGTTCCGCGTCCAGCTTGAAATGCTCGCGGGCCCGCGCCGCCACACGACGCAGATCGCTCTCGTGGCGGACATAGATCTTTGCGGACTCGAAGCCTCCGCCCCGAATCCGGCGGCCTTCGCCGATCAGCTTGAGCCGACCGTTCTCGATCAGGGTTTCGATGTTCTCGAACGTGATCCTCAACTGCTCGTCGACCGTCGAGCCGATCGTTTCATGCGAACGGATGCTCGCCGTACCCGAAATAAAGAGGCGAGCCTCGCCGGACAGCGCATGGATGGTGCCGCGCGCAAAGGACGGCGATCGCGGCCCGTATTGATCCGGGTAGTGATACGCGGGCATCTGAAGCGGATTTTCGATATGGAAGAATCGCCCCTGCTTCGACGAGAAGAAGATGGCGGTGACGCCTCCCGACGCGAAACCGATCCCGGTGCCGGCCGGCAAGTCGTTGAACGGGGTTCTCGACGTATCGAACCCTTCCGCGCGACCTTTGCAGAAGTCCCGATACCGCTCCAGCCCGCGCGAATTCGGCGCATTGATGTTGCCGATGTAGTTCCAGATGCGATAGGGGTGCGAGTAGCCCTTCGCCTTGATCACGTCGAGCGCGCAGCGATAGAGTTGTGCGACGCGATCGGCGAGCACGTCTTCGTCATCCATCTGCGCGGCGCAAACGAAGGACGTGCCGGTATCCCCCCAAACGATGGGCCCCTCGCCGCCATATTCGATCGCAGGATTCGCTTCCTGGCCAAGGGACCACACCTCTCGGACGGCGTGCCCCAAACCGGGGATATCGATCCTTATCTTGTCGTGCGCCAGTTCCAGGCCGCCGCGGGATGAATTGAAATTGATTTCCACCAGATCGCCGGATCTGGTGCTTTTCGGCGGATCATATGTCACGCTCAACGCTTCTTGCATTTCCATGAATGCCATCCCCATATTCCGATTAACAGACGAGGTTTTGCCTGTCGAAAGAGACGCGTCATTTCATTTCGACGGGAAATCTGAATGCTGAAATATTCTGGAAATTCTGCTGCGACAGACGGGGCGACACGATCGGAGAATCGGATTCGCCCGGGCCTGCGCGGCGACGAACAGGTGAAACTTTCCTATGTAATTGGCTCAGATCGAAGCCGGGGCGGCGTCATAGGCAATTTCCCGCCGCAATCTGACGGATTGCGCGAGATTGCTCAGGACCCGCGTGGTTTCCTGCAAGCCGATGCAGGCGTCGGTAATGCTTTTTCCGAATACCAGCGGCTCGCCAGGAACAAGCGGCTGATTGCCGGAAACGAGATTGGATTCGATCATGATGCCGGCGATGCGCCGCTCGCCGGACGCGATCCTGAATCCGAGCGATTCGCAGACCGCCGGCTGGTTCTCGTGATTCTTGCCGCTGTTGCCGTGACTCGCGTCGATGACGACGCGGGCAAGGAGTCCGTGGGACGCCAGCATGGCGCACGCGACATCCACGCTCACGGCATCGTAGTTCGGCGTCTCGCCGCCGCGCAGCACCAGGTGGCCGTAGTGATTGCCGGCCGTGCTGCGCTTGATGTAATGCCCGTTTTCGGACGCGGCAAGGAAGTGATGCGACCTGGCAGCGGCGCGTATCGCGTCCACCGCCACCTTGACGTTCCCGTCGGTGCGATTCTTGAACCCGATCGGGAATGGCATGCCTGACGCCAGCTCCCGGTGCACCTGCGATTCGGTGGTCCGGGCGCCGATGGCGCCCCAGCTGAGCAGATCCGAAAAATAACCGTGCGACAGCGAATCGAGGAGTTCCGTGGCGATCGGGACGCCGGCTTCCGTGATGTCGATCAGGAGTTGCCGCGCACTGCGCAGCCCGTGCTCGATATCGTAGGTTTCATTCAGATGCGGGTCGTTGATCAGCCCTTTCCACCCCAGCACGGTGCGGGGCTTCTCGAAATAGACCCGCATCAGGATTTCAAGTTCGTCGCCGAACGCCCGGCGCATGTCGATCAGATAGTGCGCATACTGACGCGCCGCATCGACGTCATGCACCGAACAAGGTCCGGTAATGACGAGCAGCTTGTCGGAATGTCCGGCCAGCACGTCCCTGACATGGATGCGGGCCTGCTCGACAAAACGCAGCATCCCGTGCCTCGCCGGAAGCGACCGGATCAATTCCAATGGAGAACTCAGTCGCGTCGCTATACTGCTGAAGTGAGTATCGGTATCCAATGACAATTGAATCTCCCGGGAAATGATTTTGGATGGGGTGTAATTTTTGAAAGACAAAAAGATGCCCGCGCCGGACTCCGGCTTCGATTCCAAAAAATATCGGCTTCGGATCAATAACGAGTTTTCGGATTGCGTGATTCCAGAATTGCTTATCGAAAATCGACAGATTGTTCACGCCGCGCTTTCAACGCGCATCACTGCCCGCCGCGCCGGTTATCCGGATCGGTGGCAGGGCGAATCGGCCTGGGTATTCCCTCGGTGTGAATGAAATCTGTTTTTGGTTTGCGTTGATGATCAACTTGAGTCGAAATTCCGTCAAGCATTTTTTTGTGCTGCGGAAAACTTTATTGTATTGAAAGAAATATTACGGTTTTATTCGATTTTGTGATTTAAAGCATAGCAATAATCCGATTATAGTTTCGGAATCTGGATACAGTTTCGCAATCCGGGAATGGTTTCGGAATTGGCATTAATCCGGCGAATTTTTCATGAATGCGCACCTTGAAGGCCAGGCAGCGGCCTGCTGCACGCGTCATTTGAGCGTGGCGAAAAATCGCGCCGAGCGTGCTGCGTGACGACGGCATCCGGCGCGCATTGCGTGCTGTTGCGCGAAGTGGTTTTTACTTTGGATTGCAAAGCATTGTCGCCGATGGCAAGGTCAAGGCCGTGCCGATCGCGCGCACGTTCGATCGCGACGTGACTACCCGCGCGGGGCGGCGAACTATCTGCTGCGCGAGATCGTCCGGCTGATGTCGACCGTGTAGCGGCGGCAGCGCGTCGTCAAAAGCGCACGATCGTCGTGCGCTCGACGCTGAAATCCCGGCGCAGCGTGCACGTGGAATCGGCGAAGTAGCGCCGGGTTTCCAGCAGCAGGTCCGCGTTGCCGCGACGGCACGGCACGACGCCCGAACCTTCTTCCGTGAGCAGCGCGTCGGCCAGCGATTCGGGCTGCTCGACATAGGCCAGGTGGACGTGCTGCACGCCGTGCGCAAGCGCGTCGAGCGCGTCGCGAACATGAGGCGCCGCAACGGAGCGCGGATGATCGACCATCACCACGAGCGTCACCGCCCCGGTGCGCTGCGCGATGACGCTGCCGAGCCGCTCCGGGTGCAGCAGCCGGCGTACATCATTGGGCGCCTGTGCCGCGCGCGGCCAGCCTGAAGTGGCGCTCGCCGAAGAAGCGGGCGGCATCGGCCAGCAATTCGAGGTGTTCGCGATGGTCTTCTTCCGGCATGACCAGCAGGATGAATTCGTCCACGGGCCGTCTGTCGGGAGCGTTGAAGGAAAACGGATACATCGCGCGGATGAAGAGTCCGACGGCAGACCCGACGCCGCCATACGGGCGATTTCGGGCATTCCCCTGGAATGAATTTCAAGTTTGGGGTTGCCACGAGAACGGCCGCTCGCCACGTTGTGCTCCTTGGCGATACGTCCAGTATTCGCGGCGTCGCACGCCTCGCGAGCGGCCGTTCTCGTGGCAACGCATGCGCGTTCCGTATGTAAACAGACCCTAAAGTTGTATATCGATGACCGTCTGCGAGAGGCGATGGCAGGGGGCAGCCGGATGCGGTGCGCGACACGCGATCCGCGCCGCGCGGACCCATTCCGTCCCCCAACTTCCGCACCATTCGCCCGCCACAGGGCAAAATACGGGTTTTCCGCACCCCGCGAGGGGGCCCAGAATCGCGCTCCGGGCGGCGGCCGCGCGCCCGCTGCCCAGGCAAGATCGCTCGCCGCGCGCGAGCCCACAGGAGTCCAAGACCTCATGCCCGAATCCAACCTGTCCTTCTTCGGCCGGCTGTCGCTGGCCGTCGGCACGTTCTTCTCCGTGCTCGGCAACCGCGAGTTCGCGGCCGGCGTGCTGCGTGTGCGCGACGGCGCGCCCGTCGCCGCGCAACCGGCCCCGGCCGCCGCGCCCGTCGCGATGCCTACCCCGGCTGCCGCGCCCGTGAAGGCGCCGGCCCCCGAGCTGCGCGAAGCGAGCCCGCAGGCCGCGCTGCAACTGCTCGGCCTGCTGCAGCGCGATGCGCGCTTCATCGACTTCGTCGAGGAAGACATCGCCGGCTATGCGGACGCCGAGATCGGCGCGGCCGCGCGCCTCGTGCACGACGGCTGCCGTGCGGCGCTGCGCGAACACTTCACGATCGTGCCGGTACGCGACGAAGCGGAAGGCAGCCGCGTGACGCTGCCGGCGGGTTTCGACGCGACGGCCGTGCGCGTGACGGGCAACGTGGTCGGCGCCGCGCCGTTCACGGGCACGGTCAGCCATCGCGGCTGGCGCGTGGCCGACGTGCGCCTGCCGAAGCTGACGGGCAGCCACGACGCCTCGGTCGTCGCACCGGCGGAGGTGGAACTGTGAGCGATCCGCGCTATTCGATCGGTATCGATCTCGGTACGACCCACTGCGCGCTGTCGTATGTCGACAGCGCCGCGAGCGACGGCGAAACCATCACGCAACAGGTGCTGCCGATCGCGCAGCTCACCGCGCCCGGCGCGCTGGAGTCGCGCGACCTGCTGCCGTCGTTTCTCTACCTGCCGCATGAAAGCGAACTCACGCAGGGCGACCTGACGCTGCCGTGGACGGCCTCGCGCGCGTTCGCGGTCGGCGAAATGGCGCGCACGCGCGGCGCCGGCACGCCGATCCGCCTCGTGTCGAGCGCGAAGAGCTGGCTGTGCCACCCGGGTGTCGACCGCCGCGCGGCGATCCTGCCGAGCGATGCGCCGCCGGAAGTGTCGCGCGTGTCGCCGCTGGAAAGCTCGATCCGCTACCTGACGCACCTGCGCGAAGCGTGGGATCACACGCATCCCGACGCGCCGTTCGCCGACCAGGACGTGACGGTCACGATTCCCGCGTCGTTCGACCCGGCCGCGCGCGAGCTGACGGCCGAGGCCGCGCGCGCCGCCGGCTACTCGCGGATGACGCTGCTCGAGGAGCCGCAGGCCGCGCTGTACAGCTGGATCCAGAAGAGCCAGGGCGGCTGGCGCAAGCAGGTGCAGGTCGGCGACCTGATCCTGTGCGTCGACGTCGGCGGCGGCACGACCGACCTGTCGCTGATCGCGGTGGTCGAGCGCGACGGCAATCTCGAGCTGCATCGCGTGGCGGTCGGCGAGCACATCCTGCTCGGCGGCGACAACATGGACCTCGCGCTGGCGCACGTCGTCGCGCGCAAGCTCGCGCAGCAGGGCACGCAGGCCGATCCGTGGCAGCTGCGGGCGCTCACGTACGCATGCCGCTCCGCGAAGGAAACGCTGCTGTCCGATCCGTCGACCGACGCGGTGCCGCTCGTCGTGCCGAGCCGCGGCTCGAAGCTGATCGGCGGGTCGATCCGCACGGAACTCACGCGCGCGGAACTCACGCAGACGATCCTCGAAGGCTTCTTCCCGCAGGTCGACGCAGCCGCGCGCCCGGTGAGCCGCGCACGCGTCGGCCTGACGCAGCTCGGCCTGCCGTACGCGCAGGACGCGGGCATCACGCGCCATCTCGCGGCGTTCCTCGGCCGCCAGGTCGCGGCGCTCGACTCGCTCGAGGGCGTGCAGCGCACCCTGCCGCAGGGCGCGACGTTCCTGCACCCGACCGCCGTGCTGTTCAACGGCGGCGTGTTCAAGTCGACGCTGCTCACGCAGCGCGTGCTCGATACGCTCAACAGCTGGCTGGCCGCGGAAGGCGCGCCGCCCGCCCGCCTGCTCGAAGGCGCGGATCTCGATCTCGCGGTCGCGCGCGGCGCCGCGTACTACGGCTACGTGAAGCGCGGCCGTGGCGTGCGCATTCGCGGCGGCACGGCGCGTGCGTACTACGTCGCGATCGAATCCGCGATGCCCGCGGTGCCGGGGCTCGAGCCGCCGGTGCAGGCACTGTGCGTCGCGCCGTTCGGGATGGAGGAAGGCTCGGACGCGGCGCTGCCGCCGCAGGAGTTCGGCCTCGTCGTCGGCGAACCGGTGCAGTTCCGTTTCTTCGGTTCGTCGGTGCGCCGCCAGGACCAGGTCGGCACGCTGCTCGACTACTGGTCGCCGGAAGAGCTGCAGGAACTGGAAGAAATCCAGGCGACGCTGCCCGCCGAAGGGCGCACCGTCGGCGAGGTCGTGCCCGTGAAGCTGCATGCGCGCGTGACCGAAGCCGGCACGCTCGAACTCGAGGCGATCCCGAGCGGCACGAACGAGCGCTGGAAGGTCGAGTTCGACGTGCGCGGCGCCGCCTGAGCGCGATGAAGCGCTATACGGTCGGGATCGACCTCGGCACGAGCAATACGGTCGTCGCATACGTCGAGGCCGGTTCCGACGCGATCCGCGTGTTCGACGTCGAGCAACTGGTCGGCCCCGGCGCGGTGGCCGCGCAGCCGCTGCTGCCGTCGGTGCGCTATCACCCGGCGGCGGGCGAGCTCGCGGCGGACGCGTTGAGGTTGCCGTGGCAGGTCGTCGAGACGGCCGGCGCAGTGGGTGCGGCGGGGGCGACAGGTGCGGCTGGCGCTGGCGGGGCACATGCGGCGAACGCCGCCGGCGCGCTGCCGGCCGTGATCGGCCGCTACGCGCGCACGCTCGGCGCGCAGGTGCCGGGCCGGCTCGTCACGAGCGCGAAGAGCTGGCTGTCGCACGCGTCGGTCGACCGGCTCGCGGCGATCCTGCCGTGGGGCGCGGCCGACGGTGTCGACAAGGTGTCGCCGGTCGACGCGAGCGCGAGCTACCTCGCGCACGTGCGCGATGCGTGGGACGCCCGTTTTCCCGATGCGCCGCTTGCGAAGCAGGACGTGATCCTGACCGTGCCCGCGTCGTTCGACGACGGCGCGCGCGCACTGACGGTCGAGGCCGCGCGCCTCGCAGGGCTGCCGGCGCTGCGGCTGCTGGAAGAGCCGCAGGCCGCGTTCTACGACTGGCTGTACGGCCAGCGCGACACGCTGCGCGACACGTTTGCCGCCGCGCGGCGCGTGCTGATCTGCGACGTCGGCGGCGGCACGACCGACCTCACGCTCGTCGATGTCGCGCCGGGCGACGACGGCGAGCCCACCTTTACGCGTGTCGGCGTCGGCAACCACCTGATGCTCGGCGGCGACAACATGGACCTCGCGCTCGCGCGCCTGGTCGAGACGCGGCTGACCGAGCCCGGCACGCGGCTGTCGGCCGCGAGCCTGTCGCAACTCGTCGAGCGATGTCGCGCGGCGAAGGAGCGGCTGCTCGGCGACGATGCGCCGGCGTCGGTCACCGTCACGCTGCTCGGCGCGGGCAGCAAGCTCGTCGGCGGCGCGCGCTCGGCCGAGCTGACGCGGCAGGAAGTCGAGCAGATCGTCGTCGACGGGTTCTTTCCGCAGGTCGAAGCCGGCGAGCTGCCGCGCCGTGCGCGCGCCGCGATCGTCGAATTCGGGCTGCCGTATGCGAGCGACGCGGCCGTCACGCGGCACGTCGCCGCGTTCCTGAATCGTCATGCGGAAGGCCCGCTGCCCGACACGCTGCTGCTCAACGGCGGCGTGTTCCGCGCGGGTGCGCTTGCCGGCCGTCTCGCGCAGACGCTCGGCGCATGGCGCGGCGCGCCGCTCAACGTGTTGCAGAACACGCAGCCGGACATCGCCGTCGCACGTGGCGCCGTCGCGTACGGGCTCGCGCGCGCCGGGCATGCGCCGCGCATCGGCGGCGGGTCCGCGCGCAGCTATTTCCTCGTGCTCGACGACGGCGCGGCCGATTCCGCAGCGCGCGGCGTCTGCCTGCTGCCGCGCGGTGCGGAAGAGGGCCGCGAGATCCGGCTCGACGATCGCACGTTCGCGTTGCAGCTCGGGCAGCCGGTGCGTTTCCACCTCGTGTCGACGGTTGCCGATACGGCATACCGTCCCGGCGATCTGGTGACGTTCGGCGACGGCGACTTCGTGCGGCTGCCGCCGATCGCGACAGTGGTCGGGCGGCAGGATGCGCGCGACGCACGCGAAACGCCGGTGAAGCTCACCGCGTCGCTGACCGAGGTCGGCACGCTCGAGATGCATTGCATCGCGACCGACGACGCGGCGCGCCGCTGGAAGCTCGAATTCCAGCTGCGCGGCGACGCGGCGACGCAAGGCGACGTGGACATGCCCTTGCGGCATCCGCGGCTCGACCAGGCGATCGAGCTGATCGAGCGCTCGTTCGGCGGCCGCTCGGCGGACGTCACGCCGAAAGACACGCGCCGGTTGCGCGCGCAGCTCGAGCAGGTGCTCGGCCCGCGTGAAGCGTGGGACGTTGCGTGCGCGCGCGAGCTGTTCGATGCGCTGCTCGCGCGCGCACGCCGCCGCCGCCGCTCGGCCGATCACGAGCGTGCGTGGCTGAACCTTGCCGGTTATTGCCTGCGTCCGGGTTTCGGTCATCCGCTCGATGCATGGCGCATCGAGCAGCTGTGGCCGCTGTTCGACGACGGGATCCAGTACGTGACCGACGGGCAGGTGTGGTCGGAGTGGTGGACGCTGTGGCGGCGCGTGGCCGGCGGCCTCGACGACGACGCGCAGACGCAGGTGCGCGACGCGATCGCGTTCCTCGAACCGTCCGACGACAAGCGGCGCAAGCTGCCGTTCGATCCGGGCAAGGTCGGCCCGGCCGACATGACGCGGCTGTCCGCGTCGCTCGAACGGCTGCCCGTCGAGCGCAAGATCGAGCTTGCCGAGCGGCTGACCGCGCTGCTGCAGAAGCCGGCCGACTGCGCGCTCGGCGCGTGGGCGCTCGGGCGTATCGGCGCGCGCCGGCCGTTTTACGGCAGTGCGCACAGCGTCGTGCCGCCTGACGTTGCAGGCCGCCTGCTCGATGCGCTGTTCGCGCTCGACTGGAAGCAGGTCGAGCCGGCCGCGTTTGCCGCTGCGCAGATTGCGCGGATGACCGGAGACCGTTCGCGCGACCTGCCGCCCGACGTGCGCGACGCGGTGATCCGGCGGCTCGCGGCGGCGAACGCGTCGGCGAAGTGGGTCGACATGGTGCGCGAGGCGATCGCGTTCGACGAAGCCGACACGATGCGCGTGTTCGGCGAGACGCTGCCGGCGGGGTTGAAGCTGATCGGGGAGTGATCGCGCACGGGTGCCCTTGAGACAGCCGAAATAAACCGACCTCGACGTTGTAAGGGCCAGGAGGGCATGATGGCCTTTCTTGCAGCGAGTGCGGCTTGGACCACATCCGGTTTATCGTTCTCGCAAAACGATCACTGTGGGTGATCTTTTTTCTTCCTGATCAAACCGTCGCGACTTGGAGAAGGTTTGCGAAGCTGGTCGGCAGCGCGCGCCGACCGTCGACTTCAACGAAACTTCAACCCTCCCGCCGCGCGAGATGAATCCCCGCGAGCATGCAGCGCACCGACCCGCCGGCCAGCTCGATCGTCGGCACGTCGAGCGGCAGCAATTGCGCCGAGCGTTCGATCAGCCGGCGCTGGTGCGGCGTCAGGTAATCGAACGCGCGCCGCGACAGCGCGAGCACGCGAGCGTCGCGTCCGGACAGTTCGAGCGCATTCCCGGCGAAATTCGCGATCTGCGACGGATCGAGCTCGACCACCGTGCGGCCCGTCTCGGCCAGCCGGCGCCGGATTTCGCCGCGTCGGTTCGGATCACTGATCAGGTCGAGGCCGACCATCGCGAACTCGGTCGCGACGCTCATCATCACGTTCGTGTGATAGATCGGGCGCCCGTCGGCATCGGCCGTATCGAAGCAGATCGGTTCGAAATTGAAGTGCGTGCAGAAGCGTTCGAGCGCGACCGGGTCGGCGCGGCGCGAGCGCGCGGTGTAAGCGATCCGCGCGACGTGGTCGAGCACCATCGCACCGGTGCCTTCGAGGAACACGTCGTCGTATTCGAGGCCCGAGTAGTCGATCACGTCCTGTACGCGATACTCGGCCTTCAACATTTCGATCACGTCCGCGCGTCGCTCGCGGCGGCGGTTCGGGCTGTGCATCGGGTACAGCGCGATATGGCCGCCCGGGTGCGTCGAGAACCAGTTGTTCGGGAACACGGAATCGGGCGTGTCGCGCTCGCCGTGGTCGTCGAATACATGCACGCGCACGCCCGCATCGGCGAGCGTCTGCGCGGCGGCCGTGACTTCGTCGCGCGCGGCGGCGGACACCGCGCGCGCGTCGCCTGCGCCGCCGCTGCGCTGGAAGGCGTTGTCGGCCGCGGTCTGCGGGTTCGGCAGGAAGCGGTGCGGCCGGATCATCACGACGGCGGCCGGCGCCTGGATCGATACGAGATTCATCGCAAGCGGGGGGAGAGGCAAAGGGCGGTGCGGCGCGCGGGCCGCACCGGCTCGGGTCAGCGCGCGAACGCGGCGACGGCTTCGGTCACGTACGCCGCGTGACCCTGCGCGATCGCGGCCGGGTCGTCGATCAGCGCGAACAGGTTCTTCGGGTCGACGGCCGGCGGAATCAGCGCGATCTCGACACCCGCGTTGTGCTGCTGCGCGAGCGCATACAGGTAGCGCAGCGCCGAATAATCCTCGAGCGCGAAGCCGACCGAGTCGAACACGGTGATCTGGCCGGCACTGTCGCGGCCAGTGGCCTCGCGTTGCAGCACGCGCCACAGTTCGGTGACGGGGAAGTCGGCCGGCATCTGCTGGATCTCGCCCTCGATGCGCGACTGCGGCTCGAACTCGACGAACACGCGGCCCGCATGCAGCACGCCCGCTTCGAGCTCGGTCTTGCCCGGGCAATCGCCGCCCACGGCGTTCAGGTGCATGCCGGGCTCGATCATGTCGGCGGTGACGATCGTCGCGTATGCCTTGTCGGCGGTGACGGTCGTGACGATGTCGGCACCGCGCACGGCGTCGGCGGTCGATGCGGCACGCACGACGCGCAGCGCCGGGTACGCGGCGAGGTTCTGCACCAGCTTGTCGGTCGCGCGCGGATCGACGTCGAACACGCGGATTTCGTCGATGCCGAGCAGCGTATGGAAGGCGATCGCCTGGAATTCGCTCTGCGCGCCGTTGCCGATCAGCGCCATCTTGCGAGAATCGGGCCGCGCCAGCAGCTGGGCGGCGAGCACCGACGTGGCGGCCGTGCGCAGCGCGGTGGTGAGCGTGAGTTCGGCGAGCAGCAGCGGGTAGCCGGTGTCGACTTCGGCGAGCGCGCCGAACGCCATCACCGTGTGCATCCCGCGCGCGGCGTTGACGGGGTGGCCGTTCACGTACTTGAACGCGAACAGCGACGCGTTCGCGACGGGCATCAGTTCGATCACGCCGTCGCGCGAATGGCACGCGACGCGCGGCGACTTGTCGAAGTCGGCCCAGTGCAGGTAATCGGCGTGCAGCGTGTCGACGAGTTCGCGCAGGAACGTCGTGACGCCGGTTCGGGCGATCAGTCGGGCGGTGGCGGGAACGTCGAGGAAGCGGGTCATCGGTCTGTCTATATGAACGCGTCCCGTTTGCAACAGTTCTCGTGTGTTACGACAGACAGGATGGGCAGCAGCTCTATATCCGGCCTTGTTGCAGCCGGTACTGCCGCTGCGGGCCCCTATGAAATACGCTGACTCGCACCTCATTCTCCGGGCGAGCTCGAAGCTCTCCAACCCATTCAGGTTTAGCGAGTCCCGGTCCTACCTGGTTTGTCATCACACTCGATTGCTGCGCAACCTTTCGACGTTCACCCTGTGTTAAACGTTGATGTTCTACTGCGCATGAACCAATCAGGCCGGTTTCACGCTCACGTAGTCCTTCCGGTACGGTCTCCCATGGGCGAGCACCGCCCAGATCGTCCGCGCCATCTTGTTGGCCAGCGCGACGATCACGACATTCGGCGGCCGCCGCTTTTTCATCTGCTCGACCCAAGGACCGGGTTCTTTCGCATGACTCAACACGGAGCGCGCGCCGTGAATCAGCAGCGTGCGCAAATACGTGTCACCGCGTTTGCTGATCCCGTGCAGGTTCACCTTGCCGCCCGTGCCGGTCTGTTTGGGCACCAGGCCCGCCCAGGCGGCGAACTCCCGGCCTGAGCTGAATGCCTTCGGATCGCCCATCATGGCCACCGCGGCCGTGGCCGTCAGCAGCCCGACTCCGGGAATCTCGCTGACCGCTTTTACGGCCGCATCCGCCTTCTTCCACTCGCGCATGCGCCGCTCGATCTCGGCGATCTGCCCGTCGAGCTTCGCCAGGCCGTTCCACTGTTCGCGCAACGTATCGATCAGCACGGCAGGTAGACGCTCCGCGATCCGCTTAAGCGCAGCCGGTATCTCCTTATCCAGCTTGGCTCGCCCCTTGCTCATCACCTCACCGTATTCCGTCAGCAACCCACGCAGTCCGTTGCTCTGCATCGTCCGGAACTTCACCAACTGCTCGCGCAGCCGGTGCAGCGCCAGCATGGCCTGCTGCATCTCGCTCTTCACTGCCACCGGCTTGCCCGGCTGCTGCACCGCCAGCCAGATCGCACGGGCATCCGCCGCATCGTTCTTGTTGCGGATGTTGAACGCCTTCACGAACTCGGCCGGCATCAGCCTGACCTCGTGCCCCATCTTCGTCAGTTGCCGCGCCCAGTGGTGCGCTCCGCCACATGCTTCCATCCCGATCAGACAGGGCGTACGGTTGGCGAAGTGCTCAAGAAACTTGGCCCGCTTGAGCGGCTTGTTCACGATCTCTCCGCTTTCCTGATCGACGTAATGCACCTGGAAAACGTGCTTGGCGATGTCCACGCCTACGGCCATACTGTTCATCGTGGATCCTCCGGTTGCCGGGAAATGCGTGCATTTTCCACCTGGGCACATCGATGCCGTTGGCCCGTGAGGATCCACCTCTTCCTCCGCACTCACATTCACGGGTGGGACGCGTTCATTTCAATTCTCCTTGAATGATCCGGACGCGGCACGGCGGGCCGCTCGATGAAGACATTATTTCCGCGAGTCGAGCCAACAAAAAGCCAGCAAAAGTGGCAGATTTATCGATAGACTGGGCAGAATGCCAGCCCGATAAAGCAATCTGATCAGTTTCCGCTGGTCAAGCTGGGCGACGCGCGGCAGGCTTGCGGCTGGTTCACATCCGGAAGGAAAAGCAAACTCGATGATCACGCTCGACGATGTCGACCGGCAGCTCATCGCACTGCTGCGCGACAACGCGCGACTGCCCGTCGTCGCGCTGGCGAAGGCATTGCGCGTCGCGCGCGCGACCGTGCAGAACCGGCTGACGCGGCTGGAGAAAAACGGCGTGATCGTCGGTTATACGGTGCGGCTCAAGCCGGCGGCGGAACGCCACCGGATTCGCGCGCTGATGTCGATCGCCGTGCAGGGCAATCGTGGTGCGGAAGTGGTGAAGGTGCTGCGCGGGCATCCGAACGTGGCGTCGATCCACAGCACGAACGGGCGCTGGGATCTCGTCGCCGAGCTGCATGCCGATTCGCTCGAGCACTTCGATCGCGTGCTCGGCGCGATCCGGTTGATCGACGGGATCGCGAATACCGAGACGAGTATCCTGCTGTCGACGCACAAGGCGTGACGCGCGCGACGCCGGTCAATCGAATGCATCGACCCGCGCGCGCCACGCGCTTTGCGCGAACGATGCCGTCAGGAAGTCGATGAACGCGCGCACCTTCGGCGGCGTGAGCCGAGCGTGCGCGTAATACACATGGATCGTGCCGCCCGTCGCCGGATACTGCGCGAGCACCCACACGAGCCGGCCGTCGTCGAGATACGGCAGCACGTGATGCGCGCCGAGCCGCGCGAGCCCCATGCCGGCCACGGCGGCGTCGCAGATCGCGTCCAGGTCGGTCAGCACGACGCGCCCGTCGACCGGCGCCGTCACCGTCTCGTGGTCCACCGTGAACGCCCATTCGCGAATCCGGCCCGTCGTCGCGGAGCGCAGGCGGATGCAATCGTGGCGCGCCAGGTCGGCGAGCGTGGCGGGCGCGCCGTGCTTCGCCAGGTACGCGGGCGACGCGACGATCAGCGGCCGGATCGGCGCCAGTTCGCGCGCGACGACGTTCGCGTCGTCCTCGACGCCGGAGCCGATCGCGGCGTCGAAACCTTCCTTGACCAGATCCACATGGCGGTTCTCGAAGCTCCAGTCGAGCCGGATGCCCGGATAGCGTTCGAGAAACGCCGGCATCAGCGGCAGCACGTACTGCCTTCCGAACCCCGGCGCGATGCTCACGCGCAGCGTGCCCGCCGGATGCGCATCGCGCTCGGTCAGCGTCGCCATCGCCCGGCTCAGCGCACGCGCGGCCGCCGACGTTTCCGCATACAGGCGCTCGCCGGCTTCCGTCAGCGCGAGGCTGCGCGTCGTGCGATGGAACAGCCGCGTGCCGAGATCGCGCTCCAGCTTCGCGACGTGCTTGCTGACGGCCGCAGGCGTCACGCCCAGCCGGCCCGCCGCCGCGGAAAAGCTGCCGGCCTCGACGGTGCGCAGGAAGCTTTCGAGCGCGCGCAGGTCGTCCATGGCGATTCGATCCAGGTCGTTGAAATTGATTCGATGGATTATGGACTACCCGGCATGAATCGGGGTGGCTAGGATGAGGTTCATCGCTCCGTGTCCTGGCCGACCGGCGCGCCCCTCTTTGGCTATCAGGAGACACATCATGTCCAGCACCATCCTCGTGACCGGCGCGACCGGCACGATCGGCCGCGAACTCGTCACGCAACTGAAGGCGGCCGGCGCGCACGTGATCGCCGGTTCGGCGAGCGGCAAGGCGGTCGAAGGCGTCGAAACCCGCCATGCCGATTTCGCCGACCCGGCGAGTCTGGCGAACGCGTTCCGCGGCGTCGACACGCTGTTCCTGCTGCTGCCGCTGCAGGCCGACATGGTGACGCTCGCGGGCAACGCGGTCGCTGCGGCCAGGGCGGCCGGGGTTCGGCACATCGTCCGTTCGTCGGGCGCGGGCGCCGATCCGGACGCGCCGTTCGCGATCGGGCGCGTGCAGGGCGAGATCGACCGGCTCGTGACGGGATCGGGTGTCGCATACACGATCACCCGGCCGAACTGCTTCATGCAGAATTTCGTGACCTTCTACGCGGACATGATCCGGGCGGGCGCGCTGTACCTGCCGCAGGGCGACGGCAAGGTATCGTTCGTCGACGTGCGCGACATCGCGGCCGTCAACGCGGTGATTCTGCTGCGCCCGGACCAACATGCGGGCAGGACTTACGACGTAACCGGCGGCGAAGCGCTGTCGAATGCCGACGTGACCGCGCGCATCGGCGCGGCGCTCGGGCGCAAGATCGACTATGTGGCGGTGTCGGATGATGCGGCAATCGCGTCGATGCGCGACGCGGGCATGGATGCGTGGTCGATCGATACGCTGATGAGCCTGAGCAGGCTGATCGCGGCCGGGCATGCGGCGGCGATCAGCGCGGACGTGCGGACGCTGCTGGGGCGGGCGCCGATTGCGTTCGAGCGGTTCGTTGAAGATTACGTCGGGAGCTGGCGGTGAGCGGGGGCTGACGTCGAACGGCAGGCCTTGCGCGTCCCGTCATGCCGACCGAACTCACGCACAGCGAGGTCCATGCTGGTGATGCTCGACTCGAGGCGGGAAGTGCTGCGGTAAAGGTCGCTGATGCGCATCGGCCCGACGGACCGGAAGGCCCCGCGCAGTACGTGCAGTCGCACCGAATGCATCCTGCGACGGCCGTGCCCCTTGTCGCCGAAGCCCGCCGTCACAGGAACTGCCCGACCGGCAGGTCGAGGTCGATGGTGGCATGGTCGAGTGTCGTCGCGGCTGCAACGGCTCTTGCCGAGAATAGACGCATCAGCACGACCTTGCCCAAGATGTCGCTGCGCAGCGCCCGCTCGTCGCGGCTGCCGATCACGACCACGTTGCGCGCGACCTCCCATTTGCCGGCCTGGGCATAAAAGTGCGCAAGGTGCGGATCACAAGTGAAGATGCCAATATCGAGATTGCTGCGCGCCATGCAGCGAGTGGCGGCGGCAACCGTCTGCAGTCCAAGGCCGCGGCCCTGCCAGACCGGATCGGTCATGACGCAACTCAAGCCAGCGATCTCGAAAGTCGCGCCGGCGTGCATGATCGTCTTTCGCGCTGCTGCGGCATAGCTGACGATGCGGTCAGCGATGCAGATGTAGAACGAAAGGCAGTCGAACGACGGATCGTGTAGCACCACATCCGCAGGCGCACCGCTTGATTCGGGCTCCGGATAGACGCGGCATTGCAGCTCGGCGAAGGCATGCCGCAAGGCATCAGAGGCCCATCCGTAGCGTATTGCCTCGACCATAGCGGGCTCTGGTGAAGGTGGTAACGTCATCACACTCGTCCTTCTGTTTGTTTTGCATCCGTGGAATCGCAATGCAGGGTCACGCTCAGTCCGTCGGACGATCGCACGTCATGGAGGTATCGGGTTGGCCCGCGACACGTTGTGCACGCGGAAACGTCAGCACCACCGCGAACCCGCCCGTCTCGGGAAACGCAAACCCGATGCGCCCGCCGTGCGCCTTCATCACTTCCTGCACGATCGCGAGCCCGAGGCCCGACCCCGTGCGCCGTTCGCTGCCGTCCGGTGCGATTCGCACGAACGGCTGCAGCGCGGCGTCCCAATGCTCGCGTGGAATGCCGCGGCCGTTGTCGGTGACGGTCAGCGTGACCGCGTCGCCGGCAGTTGAAACCGATACCGCGATGTCGTCCGCATGCCCGTGCAGCAGCGCGTTGTGCAGCACGTTCGACAACGCCTCCTGCAGGCTGATCGCGTCGCCGTCGATCCAGGCGAGCGGCGCGTCGCTCGCGAATGCGACGGCGACATCGCGCTCGCCCGCGAGCGGAATCGTGCGGCCGAGCACGTCCTTCGCGAGCGCGACGAGTTCGACCGGCTGCAGCGGCACGGCCTCGGTACGATGTATCACCATTGCATGATTGAGGAGCTGGCCGGTGAGCCGCCCGACATCCGAGCAGGTCGCACGCAGCGCGTCGAGCCGTGCCGCGTGGCGCGCGGGATCGGCTTCGCCGTCGAGCAGCTCGATCTGCGCGTCGAGCCGCGCGAGCGGCGTGCGCATCTGGTGCGCCGCGTCGGCGATGAAGCGCTGCATCGCGTTGATCCGCTCGCCGA
Organism: Burkholderia cepacia; assembly: GCF_001718835.1. Classification (NCBI taxonomy): domain Bacteria; kingdom Pseudomonadati; phylum Pseudomonadota; class Betaproteobacteria; order Burkholderiales; family Burkholderiaceae; genus Burkholderia; species Burkholderia cepacia. The sequence goes on from NZ_CP013444.1 coordinate 512,370, forward strand.
GGCGGCGCATCAGCCCGTTGATCGACCCGATGATCGCGTCGATCTCGCTCGGCGTGTCGACGGCCACCGGCCGCAGGTCGGCCGGGTCGCGCGCGGCGATGATCGTGCCGATCTGCGCGAGCGGGCGCAGGCCGCGCCGGATCGCGAGGCCGCTCGCGCCGATCGCGAGCACGCTCATCAGCAGGATCAGCGTCCACACCTTGAAGCTCATGTCGTTCGTGAGCTGCTGGCGTGCGTTGGTGGTTTGCGCGACGGTCACGAGTGCCCAGCCCGGCGTGCTTTCTTCGGGCATGTAGCGCGCGATGGTCGCGGTGCGGATCCGGTGCCCCTGGTACAGGCCGTTCGCGAACGCCGGGCCCTGTTTCGCGGCGGCGAGCGTCACGGGGCTCGCGAGGTCGTTGTAGCCGGCCACGACGATGCCGCGCGAATCGACGACCTTGTAGTAGACGAGGTCGTAGCGCGACAGCGTCGACAGCGCGGCCACCGGCGGATTCAGCGCGAGCACGCCGCCCTGCACGTAGAGGTTTTCCGCGACCTGGATCGAGGCGCCGGCGAGCAGCTGGTCGTACGCGCGTTCGGCCGCGACGCCCGCGTAGTAGCGCGCGATCGCCGCGAGCGCGAGCGCGCCGGACGCGACGACGAGCGCGATGAAGAGCAGCGTGCGCCCGAACAGCGTCTTCGGGAACCAGTCAGTGCGCCGCAATCTGATACCCCATCCCGCGCGCGGTACGGATCTCGACCGAGCTGCCCTGCAGCTTCCTGCGCACGCGTGTCACGTACTGCTCGACCGCGTTCGCGGTCGGCTCGTTGCCGAAGCTGAACAGCTGGTTCAGCAGTTCGTCCTTCGAGAAGATCCGCTGCGGCCGGCTCGCGAGGATTTCGAGCAGCGCGAACTCCTGGCGCGACAGCGACAGCGGCTGGCCGTCGAGTTCCGCCAGGCGGCTGCTGCGGTCGATCACGAGGCCGCCGAGCGTCAGCACGTCGTTCGCGTGGCCGCTGTTGCGGCGCAGCAGCGCCTGCACGCGCGCATCGAGCTCGCGGTAGTCGAACGGCTTCACCAGGTAGTCGTCGGCGCCGAGGCCGAGGCCGCTCACGCGGTCGTCGATCGCCGAGCGCGCGGTGACGAGCAGCACGGGCGTCGTGCTGCCCGACGCGCGCAGGTGTCGCAGCACGGTAAAGCCGTCCATGCCGGGCAGGTTCGCGTCGAGCACGACGAGGTCGAAGCGCTCGACGCGCAGCAGCCCGTTCGCGGTCGCGCCGTCGGTCTCGAGATCGACGGCATGGCCGAGCCGCGCCAGGCGGCTGCGGATCGCCGCGCCGATTTCGGCATCGTCCTCCACGACGAGAATGCGCATGGTGCCGTTTCGCAGATGGGTGGTTAGGGGTTTTCCCGGGGCCGGGGTGTCAGCATTTTCTCAGACTCGGTCGATAACCTGTGTCGAGCCGGATGCAGCACGCAAGGACGGCATTAATACCAGAAATATTCAAGGAGACGGCAACATGCAGCATGTCACGGGCACGACGAACGCGCGACGCGGGCCGTCGCCTGGCCGTTTGCCGTCCGTCGCACGGCGGCCCGCGCATGACGACGTCGCCGCGCCGCCGCGCATTGATCGCCGCCGGGCTCGGCATGCTGGCCGCGCCGCCGCTGGTGCGCGCGAAGCCGCGCACCGTGCGGATCTCGAAAGGCTATGGTGTGCTGTACCTGCCGCTGCTCGTGATGGAGAAGCAGCGGCTGTTCGAGCGGCACGCGGCGCGCCACGGCATGCGCGACGTCGCGGTCGACTGGGTGCTGCTCGACGGCGGCAATTCCGTCAACGACGCGATGATGGCCGGCACGCTCGATTTCGCGGGCGCCGGCGCACCGGGTTTCATCGAGCTGTGGGCACGGGCGCGCGGCATTCCGAACGTCGAGGTGATCGGCATCAGCGGGCTGTCCACCACGTCGCTGTCGCTGAACGCGAACCGGCCGGGCCTCGTGTCGCTGCGCGACTTCACGCCGTCCGACCGGATCGCGGTGCCCGGCATCCGCACGTCGCTGTCGGCGGTGGTGCTGCAGATGGTCGCGAGCCGGCAGCTCGGCGCGAAGCATTTTGCGCAGCTCGATTCGATCACCGTGAACCTCCCGCACCCGCAGGCGATGCAGGCGCTGATCCGGCGCGAGAACGGCGTGACCGCGCACTTCACGTCGCCGCCGTTCTCGACGCTCGAGCTGCGGCAGCCGGACATTCACCGCGTCGTGAATTCGGTCGACGTGCTCGGCCCGCTGACGCTCGACGTCGTGTTCGCGCCGAAGCGGCTCGTCGATACGGAGCCCGCGCTGGCCATCGCGTTTCTCGGCGCGCTCGACGAAGCGAACCGCCTGATCGCGCAGGACGCGCGCGCGGCGGCCGCGCTGTATGCGGCGTCGTCGGGCGTCGGCGTGTCGCACGACGACGTGATGCGGATGCTCGCCGCGCCCGACACGCGTTTCTCGGTAGTGCCGAACCAGCTGATGGACTACGTCGAATTCCTGTACCTGGCCGGCACGATCAAGGCGAAGCCGAGTGCATGGCACGAGATGTTCGCGCCGATGCTCGACGGCTTCCGGCCGTCGTAGGCGCAACCCCACACACTCACAACCGACACCCCGGAGGAGCAAGCAGTGAACGCCACCGAAACCCTGGACCCCGCGTCCGCCGAAGAACAGCGCATCATGTCGAAGATGGCGCGGCGCCTGCTGCCCATCCTCGTCGTGATGTTCCTGATCGCGTTCATCGACCGGCAGAACGTCGGTTTCGCGAAGCTGCAGATGGTGCACAGCCTCGGGATGACGGAAGCCGCGTTCGGGCTCGCGTCGTCGCTGTTCTTCATCGGCTACCTGCTGTTCGAGGTGCCGAGCACGCTCGCGCTGCATCGCTACGGCGCGCGCGTGTGGCTCGCGCGGATCATGCTGACGTGGGGCCTCATTACCGTGCTGATGGGCTTCACGACGTCGATGCCCGCGTTCTGTTCGCTGCGCTTCCTGCTCGGGATCGCGGAGGCCGGCTTCTATCCGGGCGTGATCTATTACCTGACGCTGTGGTTTCCGCAGAGCTATCGCGCGAAGGTGCTCGGCATCTTCACGCTCGGCAGCGCGCTCGCGAACATGCTCGGCTCGCTGGTCGGCGGCGTGCTGCTGAGCCTGAACGGCGTGTGGGGGCTCGCGGGCTGGCAGTGGGTGTTCGTGGCGACGGGCATCCCGGCCGTGGTCGTCGCGATCGTCGTGTTCCGCGTGCTGCCGGCGTCGTTCCGCGATGCGCCGTTCCTCGACGAACGCGAGAAGCAGGTCGTCGCGGCCGCGCTGGAACGCGAGAAGCCGGTGCAGGCCGAGCATGCGCAGCCATGGAAGGCGCTGCTCGATCCGCGCGTGATGCTGTTCGCGGCGACCTACATGCTGATGTCGACGTCGTTGTACGGCGTCACGTACTGGCTGCCGACGCTCGTCAAGTCGTTCGGCGTGTCGAGCAGCACGAACGGCTTGCTGAGCATGCTGCCGTGGGCGCTCGCGGTGGTGCTGCTGGTGTGGCTGCCGTCGAAGCTGCGCCGCGCGAAGAGCATCCTGCGCACGATCGCGATCGTCGCGGCGCTCGGCGCGCTCGGCTTCCTGCTGAGCCTCGTGCTGCCGTCGACGCCGCTGCGCTTCGTCGCGCTCGTGCTCGGCGGCGCGTGCATCCCGCTGCTGTATCCGTGCTTCTGGTCGATGCCGCCGCGTTACTTCACCGGCGCGCGGGCGGCGGCGAGCGTCGCGGCGATCAACTCGATCGGCAACCTCGGCGGCTTCTTCAGCCAGAACCTGATGCCGTTTGCCGGCAAGGTGACGGGCACCGCGTTCGGGCCGATGATCGTGCCGATCGTATGCCTTGCGCTGCTCGGGATCGGCGCGCTGGTCGCGTGGACGCGCTCGGAGCGGGGGATGGTGGCGGTGCGGGTGTGAGCGTGTGACGGCGGCGCGTCAGGCCGGGCGGTTCGGGCGCACATGACGCTACGCCGAACGGACGACTGCGCACGCGCCGACCGATGTGCTACCATGCATTGCATATGTAATGCGTGGAGTGTGCGATGAAAACCGCGACCATGCCGGCGCTGCGTGTCGATCCGGAACTGCGCGACGCGGCCGAATCCGTACTGGATGAAAACGAGACGTTGTCCGCGTTCATGGAGTCGGCGCTGCGCGATGGTATCGCGCGTCGGCGTTTTCAGCGGGAGTTCATTGCCCGCGGCCTTGCGTCACGCGACGAGGCGCGCCGTACCGGTGAATATTTCGATGCTGCCGACGTGCATGCGGAACTTGACGGGCTGTTGGCCGCCTCGCGCGCGGCGAGGAAACAGGATTGAGTTATCGGGTGCGATACACGCGCGTGGCGCGTGAGGACTTGTTGCGGCTGTACAAGTTTCTGCTCGAACGGGATGCGCAAGCCGCGGTGCGGGCATTGGAAGCGCTCGAGCAGGGTGTGTCCGTGCTGCGGACGTTTCCGTTCAGCTGCCGCAAGGCCAATGCGGCGAATCCGTTTCTGCGTGAGCTGATCGTGTCTTTCGGCACGTCGGGCTATGTCCTGCTGTTCGAGATCGAAGCGGCCGAGCAAGTCACGATTCTGGCCGTACGACATCAACGGGAAGATGATTACCACTGACCCGCTCACGCAGCGGCCCTGCGCTTGCGCTAACCCGTGTGCCCCGTGTGATGTTCGCCGGCCACGAACGTCGCGTGCGCGGGCTGCAACGGAATGTGGACGTCGATGGTCGTGCCCTTGCCGCGCGCGGTGTCGATCCGCAGCGTGCCGCCGACGAGATACGCGCGCTCGCGCAACCCGACCAGCCCGAACGATCCGGATTTGCGTGGCACGCCGGGATCGAATCCCGCGCCGTCGTCGCGGATCGTCAGCGCGATGCCGTCGTCGCCGCATACCAGCTCCACTTCGACCTGCGACGCGGCCGCGTGCCGCGCGACGTTCGCGAGCGCTTCCTGGGCGATGCGGAACACTGCCGTCGCGTAAGGCTCGCCGAGTTGCAGCTCGGGCGGGTCGACGTGCAGCGCACAGTCGATGCCGTGGCGGTGCCGGAAATCCTCCACGAGCCATTGCATGGCCGCGGCGAAGCCGAGGTCGTCGAGCATCAGCGGGCGCAGGTCCGAAGCGATGCGGCGCGTCGCGGCCACCGCGCCGCGCGCCAGCGCGTGCATCGCCGCGATCTTGCGCGCGAGCAGTGCATCGTCCTGCGGCACGCGGTCGAGCAGCCATTCGAGATCGTTCTTCAGCGTCGCGAGTGTCTGCGCGAGCTCGTCGTGCAGTTCGCGCGCGATGCGGCGCTGCTCGGCTTCGCGGGCGCTGGCGCTGATCGCGGCGATCTCGCGCAGCTCCTCGCGCGACGCCTGCAGCGCACGCTCGGCGCGCACGCGTTCCTCGACTTCGCGCCGCAGGTCGCGGTTCGACGCGCTCAGTTGCGCGGTGCGTGCGGCGACGCGCTGTTCGAGCCGTTCGTTCGCGTCGTTCAGCTGCGCGCTCTTCTGCAGCACGAGCTGATGCTCGTGCCGTTCGCCGGCCAGCGCGCGCACCGTCTGCGCATGCAGCCGGCCGTTTTCGAACAGCATCGCGAACAGCACGACGCCGGACGCGACGAGGCCGTACGCGCGCCCCGCGTAGAAGCCGAGATCGTAGCGCCCGTGATTCAGCATCGACGACAGCGCGATGTCGAACAGCCACGCGACGAGCACCGTCATCACCCACAGGTCGAGCACGGAATGACGCCGCCGCCGCTGCCACATCAGCATCAGCGCGACCAGGTTCAGCCCCCAGACCGCCACGACCGGACTCTGCAGCGGCTCGATCATCCGGTTGCCGCGCATGACGCGCGGCAGGTAGTCGTGCCCCGCGGTCGTGAACAGCGCGACCGCGCCGGTCGCGAGCGCGGTCGCGACGATGCAGCCCGCGATCGGGATCGCCGCGTGACGGACCGGCTTCGGCGGCGTGCGCGGGGCGTCGCGCAGCAGCGCATAGCACGCGACCACGAGCGGGAAGCCGCCGTGCCAGAACAGGTAAAGCCAGGCGGTGGTCTGGTCGCCGGCGCCGAGCAGGCCGGTCGGCGCGAACAGCCCGGGAAAGGTCAGCATGTGGGTGCCGGCCGTGAAGCCCGTGAACAGGTAGCCGCCCGCGAGCACGAGCAGCGGCTTCTCGCGCAGGATCGCGTACTGGCCGAGCAGCAGGCCGGCCGTCACCATGTCGTTGACGACGATCGCCGACTGGTACACGGGGATGAAGCCCCACTCCTGTGCGAGCGGCATCTTCGCGAACGGCGCAAGCGCGGCGAAGATCACCGCGGACACGAGCACGGTCGCGAGCGCGAGCCGCCGTTCGCGCCGGCCCGGCGGCAGCGACGACATGAACATGGGCGACGTGTCCGTATCGGCGTCGCGCGTCGCGGCGTCCGTCATGCGTCGTCCAGGTCGATGCCGAGGTCGTGGCGCACCGCGTAGCGGACCAGCGCGGCTTCGTGCGGCAGTTCCATCTTCTCGAGGATTCGCGTCTTGTACGTGCTGACCGTCTTCGCGCTCAGCGCGAGTTCGGTCGCGATCTGCGTGACGGTCTGGCCCGCGACGATGCGGCGCATCACGTCGAACTCGCGCGCGGACAGCCGTTCGTGCGGCGGCGTCTCGACCGGCGCGTGCAGGGTCCGGGCAAGGCTCTCCGCCGCCGACGGGCTCACGTAGACGCCGCCCGCCGCGACCTTGCAGACCGCCTCCACGAGCTCGGCGGTCGCGCTGTCCTTCGTCAGGTAGCCGGTTGCGCCGGCCTTGAACGCGCGCGCTGCGTATTGCGCCTCCGCGTGCATCGTCAGCACGAGCGTGCGCAGCGACGGCGCGTGGTGCTTCACCAGCCGGACCAGCTCGATGCCGGTCGGCGCGGGCATCGACAGGTCGAGCAGCAGCACGTCGGCGGTGCCGCGCTCGACCAGCGCGAGCGTGGCCGTGCCGTCGCTCGCCTCGCCGACGATTTCGAAGCCGCCGGCCGTTTCCAGGATGTGACGCAGTCCGTCCCGCATGACTGCGTGATCGTCAGCCAGAATTACCCTGATCATCTAGCGATCCTCTTCGGGATGACGCTTCGGCGCGCGAGGGCGCGGTGTCGTGCGGACGGCATTGCGTGACGGCCGGGGCGCGAGACGCCCGCGCACCGGCCGTTCTTCTGACCAATATATTCCGCCGAACCCGAAAACGGTACACGTCGAGGAAATTTTCTGCGACACAACAGACGAAATCGGTACCAGAACTAAATGATCGGCGCGGCGGCCTATTCATCTGATTAAATGACGAGGCGGCGCCGAGCGGCACGGCCCGTGCCGGTTCGGGACTACACTGAATCTGATGCCGCCCCCATCTTTCAAGGAGAGTCATCGATGATCGATCTTGCCGAAATCCTGCCGTCCGCACTGCCCGCCGCCGTCGCATGGGCCGAAGCGGAGGCGGCGCGCGGGATCGCGCAGGGTGCGCCGCTGACGCCGGCGCAAGCCGACGACGCGCGCACGGTGGGCGTCGCGCAGCCGGAGCGGATCCGCGTCGTCAGCGCCGCGCAGCTGCCGTTTCCCGACGAGCCCGCGCTCGCCGAGCTCGCACGCGAAGCCGGGCTGTTGTCGCCGGGGACGATCGGGCTCACGCTCGGTCATGCGGTGTACGTGCTGCGCGGACAGGACACGCGCCGCCTGCTGACCCACGAATTTCGCCACGTGCATCAGTACGAGGCCGCCGGATCGATCGGCGCGTTTCTCGCGCGCTATCTGCAGGAGATCGCGACGGTCGGCTACCACGACGCGCCGCTCGAGGCCGACGCGCGGCAGCACGAGATCGGCTGACGCACGGGCGTGTACACCTTCATGACAGCCGCGACGGCGGCGAACGCCCGGCGTTGCCGGCGCATGCGCGGCGGAGTCACCCCCCGACAGGACAGGCGATGAGCGACACGATCCACGCGTGGATCGGCGCGATCGGCGCGCATCCGCTGCTCGTGCTCGCGATCGTGTTCGTGACCGCGTGTGCCGAGGCGATCGCGCTGATCGGCACGGTCGTGCCGGCCGGCGCCGTGATGTTCGCGGCCGGTGCGCTGATCGGCGCGGGCGCGCTCGATGGCTGGACGACGATCGGTGTCGCGGCAGTCGGCGCCGTGATCGGCGACGGCATCAGCTACGAGCTCGGGCGGCACTACCACAGCGAGGTCCGGAAGTGGTGGGCGCGCAGGGGGCTCGCCGCGTCGTACGAACGCGGCGAGGAGTTCGTGCTGCGCCATGGCGTGAAGAGCATCGTGCTCGCCCGTTTTCTTGCGCCGGTGCGCGCGGTCGTGCCGGTCGTCGTCGGCTGCGCGACGCTGCCGCGCCGGTCGTTCTATCCGGTCAACGTCGTCTCGGCACTCATCTGGGCGCCCGTGCACGTCGCGCCGGGCATCGTGTTCGGCGCGTCGGCCGCGCTGGCCGCGGCGATCAGCGTGCGGGTCGCCGTGATCCTGCTGGTCGTCGCGGCGCTGGTCGCGCTCGTGTGGATCGGCGTGCGCGTCGCGCTGCGGCGCGGCGTGCCGCTGTTGCGCGGCGGCGCCGCCGCCGCGGTGCACGCGTGCGCGCATCGCTGGCCGGGCGTCGCCGTGCGGCTGCGCAGGCTGGTCGCCCGCGTGCGCCGGCTGCCGGGCGCGATCCTGTTGCTGGCGCTGCTGTTCGTCGGCTGCGTGTGGCTGTTCGCGGGCCTCGTGCAGGATGTCGTCGCGAACGATCCGCTGACGCACGCGGACATCGCGCTGTATGCGTTCCTGCAGAACCTGCGCACCCCGCCGGTGGACGCCGCGATGCGTGCAATCGCGGTGCTGAGCGGTCGCGACGTCGGCCTGATCGTCGCGGCCGCGTTTCTCGTCTGGCTGATGATCCATCGCTGCTGGCTGACCGCCGCGTGGTGGCTCGCGACCGTCGGCGTCGCCGTCGTGCTCGTGCCGGCGTTCGGCATCGCGCCGATCGGCGGCACGCCCGCGACCTTCGAGCCCGGCGGCGCGCACGTGCCGCTGCCCGATGCCGAAGCCGCGTTCGCGATTCTCGCGACCGGCTGCATGGGCTGGGCGCTGACGCGCGGGCGCGCGGTGCTGTGGCGCAACGGCGTCGCGATGGCGATCATGCTGTGGATCGTGCTCGGCGGCTTCGCGCGGCTGTATGTCGGCGACACGTGGCTGTCGGGCCTGCTGGGCGGCTGGAGCCTCGGGCTGGCGTGGTTCGCGTTGCTGGCCGGCGCCTATGCGTACTGGCGCGTGCGCGAGCACGTGCAGCCGAGGGGCGCGCTCGTCGCGGTGAGCGTGGTGCTCGCGACGGCCGGCGTATGGACGATTCCGGCGGCGTGGCGCGCCGACCGGGTCCAGCATGCACATGCCAGGGTGGTCGCGATGACCGTCGACCAATGGTTGCGCGGCGGATGGCAGCGCGTGCCGGTGCGGCGCACCGAGATCGGCGGCGACCGCGAGGAATATCTGCCGCTGCAATGGAGCGCGACGTCGGATACGCTCGACCGGCATCTCGCGCAGGCCGGCTGGCAGCGCGCGACGCCGTGGTCGCCCGCCACCGCGCTGCGCTGGCTGTTGCCGCAGGCGCCGGCCGAAACGCTGCCGGTGCTGCCGCGCTATTCGCAGGGCGTGGATACGCGGCGGGTGTTCGTGCGCGTCGATCCGGGCCAGCCGGACAGCCGCCTCGTGCTGCGGCTGTGGCGTTATCCGTACGTGTTGCAGGATGCGCTCGGCATGCGGCCGCTGTGGTACGGCGCGCTGTATCGCGAGACGCTGCATCGGCCGGCGCGGCTGATGACGATCGTGAGCAGCGCGACGATCAACGGCGCCGCGGACATCGCGCAGGCGCTCGCGGTCGACGCGAAGATCGTGCATCCGCCGGCCGGCGCAAGCTCGGCGCCCGCGGACGTGCTGCTGGTGTGGATGGCGATGCCGTGATCGGGTGTGCGTCGCTTACGGGCGCGCGTGCTGTTCCGGTTCGACGGACAGGCGCAAGCCGACGGTCTTGAGCACCGCGAGCAGCGTTTTCAGCGTCGGGTTGCCGTTGGGGGACAGCGTGCGATACAGCGATTCGCGGCTGATGCCGGCTTCGGCCGCGACTGCGCCGAGCCCGCCGTACGCTTCCGCGACGGTGCGCAGCGCGAGCAGGCCGGCCGCGCGGTTGTCGGGATCGTCGAGCGATGCCATGGCCGCCTTCAGGTATTCGACGGCGAGTTCGCGGTCGGCGCCGAGTTCGGCGACTTCCGCGTCGTGGTGCGATACCGCACCTTTGAGCTTGGTCATGTTTGCCTCCGTTTCCATTCATGCCAGAGTGCATTCGCGTAGCGGATGTCGGCCGTCTGGCTGTCCTTGTCGCCGCCGCTCAGCAGCAGCACCAGTGCGCCGCCGTACCGCCCGAAATACACGCGATAGCCGGCGCCGACATGGACGCGCAGTTCGATCACGCCTTCGCCGACAGGCTCGCAATCGCCGAAGTTGCCCGTCTGCACGCGGCGCAGGCGTTCGCGAATCCGGGCCTGTGCAAGCTTGTCGCGCACGGCAAGCAGCCATTCGGTAAACGGCTCGTGGCCGTCATCGCATCGATAGCGAAGGAGTTCGACGACAGGCGGCATTGTAACTTATAAGCTACAAAAAGAAAAATGAAAGCGGCGCGGATTTCGCGGCTTGCCGGGCGGAATGACGGAGGGCGCATAGCGAGCCGCAAAGAAAAAGGCGCTGCAGCCCGAGGGCATGCAGCGCCTTTCATTCGGAGTCTCGATCGATAAACCAAGCGATGAAACCCGCTACCCGGACGAGATCGATTCTTTCATCCGGTACGGCCGGCCGCTATTGGCCGAACGGGCAACGGCCACGCGGTCACGTTTTCGTCACGGCAACGCGATCACCCTTTCCCGCGCGAATCCCGCGAGCGTGCGCAGCGCATCGCGCGCCGAGCGCAGGTAGAACGACTGCAGGTGGAACACGTGACAGCGCGCCGCGTGGACTTCGAGACGGCACGGCGCGCCTTTCTCCTTGTGCTTGTCTGTCATCGTCGAAATCACGTTGGAATGCTTGACGTCGTTCACTGCGACTTAACGTATGCAAGAATCAATTTCTTGAGGAAACCCCTGCTTCATCGCCCCCTTTCACCGAACGCCCCGTCGAATGCCCAAATGCCAGAATACGTATGAGCGCTTCCACACCCCGAGCGACGAAGTTGCCGCGCGGGAAGTCGCGGCGATGAGCGATGAGGAGCGCGCGCGCGCCCAGTCGGCGGGCAGCGTGCATGTCCGAAACTGGCTCGCCATTCTGGTGACGCCGGTCGCCGTCGGGCCTTTGATCCCGTTGTTCGCGTATATGGCGGGCATGCTCGCATACCGCGGAATGGTCGATCCGGCCTTCGATATCGATCGTGCGGTTGGCGAAACATCCTTCACCGTCATATGGGTCACGGCGCTCTTCATTGCAGCCTGGATCGGCCTGAACTGGTACGTCGCGACGTACGGCACCCGACAGCGGTACTGGCGTGAAATGCCATTCAACGGACGTGTCGAACTGGAGCGCCATACGCTCCGTGCGGCAATCATCGTGTGGTCGGACGACTACGATCCGGAACCCCTCTACGTCGAGGAATGGATCGACGGCAAGCTCGAATCCAGCAGGGCCCGACTAAGGCAGTGGATCCTGGCCCGGACGTCCGTCGGTCATTGGCTGGTGCTGGATCATCGAATTGCGGCAGACAGTGGGTACGGGCCGCCCGCGCTCCCCTTGGAAACGAAACGATTGGTCCCGCAGCAAGAACTGGCAATCGCATTTGCGCCACGCACCAATGTCCGCATCGGATTGAGATGGAGTGGACCGGCGGCGCCATCGACCGTGACTTCCTGCCTGCTGTCTCACGCCGAATGTGAGCGCCTGGCTGCGGCGGCTCACCACTATGGTTTTTTTCCGTCGGACCAATATGGCGTCGTGGCTCCCTGCGATGCCGACTGGGTCGAGGAACTCGCGGCCCGGGCATTGGGGCGCGACGTGCCTGTCGACGTGGCGCCCGGGCGAGCGCTGACGTAATCGTCGCGGGCTGCTTCAACGACGACTGCGGCCGGCACGGCGCGAAGGCGCCCGGTAAATAGTCTGAAAAGCATTCCAATTGCCAGCGACTGCATGATGACGGGGTTCAGCTCAAGGTCTTGTGTCGATCATCCTCCTTCAACCACATCCACCGGCCGGGAACGTGTTCGCAATACCAATGAACATGAGCGGGAATGGTTCGAACATCAGGAAATCTCCGGCCGGCCTCCAAATAAAACTGGCCGGTCGGCCCGTTCTGCGACCAGCCTTCCCAGAGGCCCGTTTCGGGGCAGATCATCCCGGTGCAGAGATTCATCTCGCCGTACTTCTGGCGCTTGGCCAGTTGGCGCTGCTGTAGTTCCTCTGGCGTCAGGTAATGACGGCCAATGGCAATTGACCGCAGATTCACCGCACCGCGGAAATTGCTCAGCGTGGCGCCACCTTTCTCGCTTACCCATTCGCCGAGATAGCCGAAGCCGGCAGTCACATCAAAAGGGGAGTCCAGTGGCATCGGCAGGCGGTAACCAAACGTGACGTAGTTTGTCGGATACCAACCAGAAATATCTCTGAGGCCGGTCGGATCGAAAAAATCCCCCATCTCCGTGCGCACCCCGTCAATCAATTCGCCCCGCGCCAATCGGTGCAGTCCCAGACTATCCCACGCCTCATAGGGGATGTTCGTGTATACGTCCCCGCCGACACCGTCCCCCACCTTGATCCCAAATGTGTTGATGCTCGGCTTGCCATCGATCGGATGCAACTTGTCGTAGGAGAAGGTTACCGACATCGTGTCATCGTCGAAGTCGTAAGCATATTCGATCATGCGGACACCCTCGGCCTCATACTTCTTTGGCTGACCAAATGTCCGCACCACCTCGTCGAACGGGATCTGCCCCGCCACCCATTTCAGCCCGACGCGCACGAACTGCATCAGCTTTGCCTGCTGGGCCACGGTCATCATCCGGACCGGCGCTTTCTCCTGCATTTCATTGCCCGCGCTCGGCGCCGGTTGCGCCTGGCAAGCGGGACTCCAACCGGCGAGCACGGTCAGCCAGCTCGTAAGCATGGCTGCACTGAGCCGTCGGATACGTCCTGAGCGCCAGCTCCAGTTCGGCATCACAGTAGGCCGAAGCCATGTCGCAGCATACAAAGACAAGGGCGTCGTTCTCCCACGGCCAGGCCGTGTAGTCGTAGCCACAACGGTTCGGCTACCATCCATCGATATCAATCCATCATTGAGCGAGATGCGATAACGCTGCTGCGGCAGAATCCAGCTCTCGCACACTGCCCTTAAAGATCGATCTCAGGGACGTTGTATTCCCTCAGCCACATCCAGCGCGCATGCTCCCACGTCGGATATCTCCGCTGCTCTTTTGCTTCCTCGTAGGTAAGGTTGCGCGCCGTGGGAAACGGCCGGTCCTTGAACACGACGTGTGCATCGGTCGGGCCGTTGGATGTCCAGGCTTGCCATATCGCCGTTTCCGGGCAGACCATGCCCGTACAGAGGTTCATCTCGCCGTACTTCCGGCGCTTCGCCAGTTGGCGCTGCTGTAGTTCCTCTGGCGTCAGGTAGTGGCGACCTATGCCAAGGTCGCGCAGATTGACCGCATTGCGGAAATTGCTCAGTGTGGCGTCACCGCGCTCATTTATCCATTCGCCCAAGTAGCCGAAACCTGCTCCGACGTCGAAGGGGGCATCCGGCGGCATTGGCAGGCGGTAATTGAACGTGACATAGTTCTTCGGGTCCCAACCGGTAATGTCTCTGCGGCCGGTCGGATCGAAAAAATCTCCTCTAATTGCGCGTGCCCCGTCAATCAGTTCGCCACGCTTGACACGAACCAGTCCCAAGCCGTCCCAAGTCTCATAGGGAATATTCGTGTAGACATCCCCTCGTATTTCCAATTCAAATCCGTTGAGGCGTGGCATGCCGTCGATCGGATGCAGCTTGTCGTAGGAGAAGGTTACCGACATCGTGTCATCGTCGAAGTCGTAGGCATATTCGATCATGCGGACACCCTCGGCCTCGTACTTCTTTGGCTGACCAAACGTCCGCACCACCTCGTCGAACGGGATCTGTCCCACCACCCATTTCAGCCCGACGCGCACGAACTGCATCAGCTTTGCCTGCTGGGCTTCGGTCATCATCCGGACCGGCTTCTCCTGCATTTCACTGCCCTCCCTCGGTGTCGGTTGCGCCTGGCAAGCGGAACTCCAACCGGCGAGCACGGTCAGCCAACTCATAAGCATGGCTGCACTGATCCGCCGGATACGTCCTGAGCGCCAGCCCCAGTTCGGCATCCCAGTAGGCCGAAGCCATGTCACCGCATACAAAGGCATCGTTCTCCCACGGCCGTGCCGTGTAGTCGTAATAGCACCGGCTCGGCTCGGCCACCATCTCATCGATATCAATCGGGGTTCCTCCCATGCCTACGTTTTGCAACAGTTCCTTCGCCAGCGCGCGAGCGCGCTGAAACTCGTGTTCCAACGTCGCAACGTCCGGCAGGTATGCCGGCCGATATCCATTCTTGTCATGTCGCCAGATATTTAGCGTGTATACATACATCCCGATCGCCATCCGCTTGAGGCTGGCCAATGCGGTCGGCTCGCTGGGAATCGCCTGCCTGGCAGTCAGTGCAATCATTGCGGGCGCTTGTTCGAATTTTCTTCGGCCTAGTTCTGGCTGCTCTCCACCAGATACGGCGGCCGGCCACTTCGCGATGTTCGGAAGCGTCTCGAAGTTGTCCGGGTACTGCTGTACCAGCGCATACATCCAGAACCACTGCTGGCAGTGCCGCGCCTCGTGATAGAGCGTGTCGGCAAACATCTTCAACGCCCCCAGTTGCGTGGCCTGATTGCCACTGTCAGCAGCGACGACAGCGTCGATGCGGAACATCGGCGCCAGTTGCTCCACATTCAGGATCAAGCTCCAGT
The DNA here is from genome assembly GCF_001718835.1 of Burkholderia cepacia. Classification (NCBI taxonomy): domain Bacteria; kingdom Pseudomonadati; phylum Pseudomonadota; class Betaproteobacteria; order Burkholderiales; family Burkholderiaceae; genus Burkholderia; species Burkholderia cepacia. The sequence goes on from NZ_CP013444.1 coordinate 527,387, forward strand.
CGTTCGGCGTGAACACCCCCTGCTGGCCGGGTGCATGGGCCAACGGAACGGCCAATCCCATGTTGACCGGAACAGCGTCGGCAGGAATCCCGAAGCCAGCTGCCGGATCGGTCAACGCGGCGGCGATGACAGGGCGAATCAGCAGAAACAGCTCCCGAATCGAATCTCTATTGAGCGGCCATCGCAGCGTCAATGCCGGCACCGTGCCTGATGGGCCGAAGTACGCCTTCCCCCACTGCACCTGCTTGACCAGCACATTCTGGATCGCCCTGGCATAGTCGCGGGCCACCGGATACATCAGTTGGCCGCGCCGTTCCGGATCGGCGTCCGAATGCCGCAGTCCCCATCGATCCGGCGTGCACAGCGGATACTGCGGCATCAGGCCCGCGCTGGTGGGCTGAACCTTGTTCACCAGCATCTCGTGTGGTCCAACCTTGTGCTTGCGTGTTCGAGTCATGTGGCGTTTCCCTCTGGAGCATCGGCCTCTTTCGATTTCGCATCCTTCGTGATGGCAGCGCAGGACGTTGCCAACAGCGAGCCGTCCTGGCGCAGCAACTCCAATGTGGCAATCTGCAAGCTCTCGCTCATCGCCAACTCGGTTTCGCCATGCGAACTGCTCGTGCCCTCGATCACTCGGCCATCGTTGAGCGTGATGCGATAGCGCTGCTGCGGCAGGACCCAACCCGATTCGCGTTCCACCAGCACGAAGTGCTCCGCCACCTTGGCGTCCTCGATATGGGCCACCGGCATCTTCACGGGTGGCGCTTGCGGCCCGAACCTCTGGTGATCGCCCGCGTACCAATGGCACTTGCCGCCCGTGAGCACCTGAAAGCCATCCGGGCCGAGCCGCACGGCCGTCCCGTTGACCTTGAGCTCGATGTTCTTCGCGGCGCTCAGCCGGATGCTGTCGGTCGTACTGATCAGGTCGAGAACCTGCTTCGCGATGATCTCGATGCCGTTCTGCTGTGCCTGGATCTCGACCTTTCCTCCGCCGGCGATCAGCCGCAGGCCCTTTTTCACGAACAGCGAGAACGCTTTGCGCGCGCTCGCGTAGATCGAGCGGCCGGCCGCGATGGCCATATGCCCGACGCTGGTGAGGGCGATATGCTCGTCGGCCGCCACATGCACGCTGCGCGCAGCCGTGATGGCGGCGCCTTCGGCACTGGCCAACACCATGTCGGCACGGGCGAACTGTGGAAACGGCTGCTCGGGCGTAGCGGCTCCGCCCCGGATCGCATCGTTCTGCGTCTTGATCGCGCGTGCAACCTCGCTCTGGTCCGCGTGTTTCCGTTGCGCGCCATGCCGCTGCGCCTGCTCCGTGAGACTTTCCTGGATGTCACGCGCCTGCGTGAGCCGCGTAATCGTTTCACCCATGTCCTTGACCGGCGCGGCGGCGCCCTCGCGCGCCTCGGTGGTCAGCAGCAGGCCCCGGTTGGCGCGCGCCACGCCCCAGGCCTCCGTCGACAGCTCCCAGCCCTCGCCACGCGCATCCATGCGTCCGGTCTTCGCTTCGATGCGCGTGTTGTAGCCGATCACCAGGCGCGATTTCGCGTGATCGCTCGTCACCTGGACCTGCAGCTTGCCCGGGGTGTCGTCCGACACCACCGCGGTGGACTGGTTGTCCGTCAGCGAGCGGCTCAGCCACCCGGTGAGCGCCTGGTTCTTCGGCACCTCCCATGGCGGCTGGTTGAACGCGTTGACCTGCCGTGCCATCACGAAGGGCTTGTCGGAGTCCCCCTCGTGATAGAGCACGGTCACTTCCTGTCCGATGCGCGGCAGCGCCACGAAGCCGAACCCGTTGCCCTGCCACGGCTGCGCGACGCGTATCCAGCAGCTTGCATTTTCGTCCGGTCCGTTGCGCCGGTCCCATACGAAACGCACCTTGATCCGCGCATAGCCGTCGACCCACATCGGCTGGTCGGCCGGCCCGACCACGATCGCGGTTTCCGCACCGCACCGCGGCTTCTTCCGCGGCTTGTTCCGGAAGAACGCGTCGGCCGGTTGCAGCGTGAACTTCGTCACGCACGCGTACTGCGCATCCTCGCCAGCCGGCCGCGTGGTCTCGTCCATATTGCGCAGGTCGAGATCGGTCGAGACGACCAGGTACTCCGTATTGGCCGCTTCGAGCGGATGCGCGTCCAGATGAAACGTATGCCCGACCGCCAGCCCGCGCAGATTGCCTTTGCCCGTTACTCGCAGAGCCTTGGCGCGCAGCGCGTCGACGCGCACGCCGGCCAGATGGCGCGCCTCGCGCTCATGGTCGTTCGGCTCGCCCGTCAGCCCCGACGCGCCCGCCAGCGGCTGCGAATAGTCGCCGAACGCATAGTGTTCGGCATTGGCGAATGCGGATTCGCCGTGGCGATTCTCGTCGGTCGTGAACCGGGCACGCGGTCTCGTGTAATCGTAGTCGGCCAGATGCACCGCACCGGCGGTCAATGTATGCGACACGTCGAGCTGATCGATGTGCTCCTCGTCGATGCGCGCGCCCTCCGGCGCGTGATAACGAATCGTGTCGTACATGTCGCCGTGCGGGTGGTGCGCGCCCGGCGAATCGGCAATCACGAGCATGTGGCCATCCATGAAGAAGGTCAGCCCCCACTCGCGCCACAGCCGCGTGAGAAACGCATAGTCGGACTCCCACATCTGCCGCACGTAGTCGCGCGCGGGATAGCGCCCGTTCAGCCCTGTCGCGGCCAACCGCAGTTCGAAGGGAAAGCCGCCATAGCGCCGCTCCTTGAGCACCGCGTCGGTGATGTCCACCACGCTCATGTCCTGGAAAATCCGGCTGTCCCGATTCCGCGTGGCGAACCACAGCCACGGCCGCACGGTGAAACGGCAGAACACGCGCCGGTCGTCCTCGCCCGTGCAGGTGACGCCTGTCACGAGACCCGTGATTGTGCGTTGGCCTGCGCCCACTTTACCGAGTCCGGCGTCGCCGGGCATGCCCGGCATGAACGTGCCGCGTCCGTCGAACTCAATCGTGACGCTGACTTCCTGACCGATCAGGGACTCAGAGGACACGAGCTGTTTCGCTTCCCACAAGGGCAGTGTCGGGTCAGCGACGGTCGTCAGTTCCAGCGTGTAGCGATACAGCTTGCCGAGCTTGTCGGTGCCGACGAGGCGCCGCGCGGACAGCACCGGCCGGCCGCCCCAGGTCGGCAGCGCGGAACCCGACACGGTCAATGTGCGGGCTTGAGTCGGTTCCAACATGAAATCTCCAGTCGGAGTACGAAATGCACCAGGCATGCACAAGCGTCACGCTGCAAGCGGTTTTGTCGCCGATGCAGGCCACGCGTCGACCGCGATGCATGCGCCCGGTCGCAATTACGGGGAAGACGCCGCCACACTTGGGACACCTCACCGCATGGCCGTCCAGCGCCACGCCGATGCCGTGATGCTCGAGATCGTCAGCGGCTTCGATGACGTTGCCCACGTGGTCGGTGGTGTCGCCCAAACGGGCCATTTCGCGGCCTTGCTCGGTTTTCATCAACGACTCGTGCGAGGGTGGAAGTCGTTCTTTTACCTCGCCCGGAAATGGAGTGCAATTATTGAGATGATTATTGACGATTGGTGACAATCAAAATCAAGGGTTTCAATTAAGGATTGCGACTTATCTCAATCCATCGATGTGAATTGAGTTTATTCCTATTGGCTTGCGTCCCTTATCCAGCACGCCACGCACACATCCCGCACTGCGCAACAATGAAGTGAAAATGCCGCCGCGCCGAATAAGGCACTGCATTGGTATCGCCAGCGCTATTACGTTCTACGACTCGCTCTCATCAAGCCCCCGCCTCCCGATGAAACAACGCGAGAAACTGCTGCGCAGGAACCGAAAGCGGCCGATCCCGCCGCACGAGGCTCCCATACGACGGCAGCTTCTGCGCGAGCGCGTAATCGACGATCGCGACCATCCCGTGCTCGGCATTCAATTCGGCGACCGTCCTCGGAATCACGCCGAGCATCCGCGAGCGATCGACGAGACTCATCGTCGTCAGGATCGAGCCGGTCTCGACCAGCCCGCGCGGCATCGGCTGGTGGTGCATCCGGAACTCGCGCTCGACGACTTCGCGCGCGGGGCTGCCGGTCGGCTGCAGGATCCACGCATAGTCGAGCAGCGCCGCGAACTCGACCGGCCCGCCGCCGACGAGCGGATGGTCGCGGCCGGCGACGATCGCGAGCGCTTCGTCGTCGACCGCGCGGAACTCGCAGTCGGCGCCGACGTTGCGCCCGATCACCACTTCGAGCACGCCTTCCTGGAGCTGCGGCATCAGCTTGTCGCTGGTGTCGACCGCGATGTCGATCGCGAGCAGCGGATAGCGTGACTTCAGCTGCACGAGCGCCTCGGTGAGCCGCCCGGGCGTCGCGGCCATGATGCTGCCGATCGCGAGCCGCCCGGCGCTGCCGAGCTGCAGTTCGGCCAGCTCGCGGTTGAGCGCCTCCATGCTGCCGCGGATTCCGCGGAAGTAGCCGAGCACCCGCTCGCCGGCCGGATTCAGCACGAGCCCGCGCCCGACGCGCTCGAACAGCGGCTGGCCGAGCGCATCCTCGAGCTCGCGCAGCATCTTGGTCGCGGCCGGCTGCGTGAGGCCGAGCCGGTCGGCCGCGGCGCGCAGCGTCGAGCACTCCTCGACCGCCAGTAGCAGCGCGACCTGGCGCATCCGCAGCCGGTTCAGCAGTTGCGGCGTCGAATCCTTTCTGTCGATCGAACCCAATTCGATTACCCCAGGTTATCAATTCATCAAGAGTTTTCAATTTACCGGCGTGTTCCGTCTACCTAGCATGAACCCCACATGACGAACGGCCGCTTTCCGGCCAGAGGCAGAGACAGGAGACGAATATGCAGACGAATTCGGCGATTCCGGCACACGGCCCGGCGCGCGCGGCAGACCCGGCATTGCCGGTCGTCGCGCTGACGCTCGGCGACCCGGCCGGCATCGGCCCCGAGCTGATCGCGAAGCTGCTTGCGCGCCCCGATGCCGTGACGCGCGCCAATCTCGTGCTGATCGGCGACCGCTGGCTGTGGGAAGCCGGCCAGCGCACCGCGGGCGTGCAGGTCGACGTCGAGCCGGTCGCGTCGCTCGCCGACGTGCGCGACCGGCCGTCCGTCGCGCGGCCCGCGTTCGTCGCGATCGATACCGTCGATCCCGCGCAGGTGACGCTCGCTCAGGCCGGCCCGGCAGGCGGCCGCTCGGTGCTCGACGTGCTGAACCGCTGCATGGACGCGGCGCTGGCCGGCGACGTCGACGCAATCTGCTTCGCGCCGCTCAACAAGCACGCGATGAAGCTCGGCGGCCTCGCGCACGACGACGAGCTGCATCACTTCGCCGACTACCTCGGCGTGACCGGCTACTTCTGCGAATTCAACACGCTCGGCGAACTGTGGACCGCGCGGATCTCGTCGCACATCCCGCTGAAGGACGCCGCGCGCTACCTGTCCGTCGAGCGGATCGAACAGGCATCCGAACTGATTTACCGGTCGTTGCTCGCGAACGGCGTCGCGGCGCCAAAGGTCGCGATCGCGGCGTTCAACCCGCACGGCGGCGACGGCGGCATGTGCGGCCGCGAGGAGATCGACGTGATCGCGCCGGCCGTGCGCGCGCTGCAGGCGCGCGAATGGCCGACCGACGCGCCGTTCCACGGCCCGTTCCCGGCCGACACGATCTTCCTGAAGGCGCAGGCCGGCGACTACCAGGCGATCGTCACGATGTACCACGACCAGGGGCAGATCGCGATCAAGCTGCTCGGCTTCTCGCGCGGCGTGACCGTGCAGGGCGGGCTGCCGGTGCCGATCACGACGCCCGCGCACGGCACCGCGTACGACATCGCGGGGCGCGGCGCGGCCGACGTCGGCGCGACCTGGCAGGCGCTGCAGATCGCGTGCCGGATGGGCGCCGCGCATCGCCGGCAGACCACCTCCGCGTGACGACCCACCGGAAACGAAACCGAAAATCAGGAGACGACACAATGAAGATCAAGGCTGTGCGCGCCCGCGTGTACCAGTGGAAAGGCAAGACCGTGCCGCCGCAGGGCAATTTCTGCTCGAACGCGATGGACCTGCTGTACGCGCCGCAGGAAACGATGAGCACGTTCCGCTTCCATTCATGGACGGTCGTCGAGGTCGAAACCGACGACGGCATCGTCGGCCTCGGCAACGTCGCGCTCGCGCCGCACGTCGCGAAGGCGATCGTCGACCAGTATCTCGCGCCGCTCGTGATCGGCCAGGACCCTTGGGACTACGAATACCTGAACCAGCGGATGTACCGCGCGACCCACGCGTGGGGCCGCAAGGGCGTCGGCATGGCGGCGATCTCGGCGGTCGACATCGCAATCTGGGACATTCTCGGCAAGAGCGTCGGCAAGCCGGTGTTCAAGCTGCTCGGCGGCCGCACGAAGGAGAAGATTCCCTGCTACTACTCGAAGCTGTACCGCACCGACCTGAACGAGATGCAGGCGGAAGCGCAGCGTTATCTCGACGAAGGCTTTCGCGCGTTCAAGATGCGCTTCGGCTACGGGCCCGCGCACGGGCAGCAGGGCGTCGTCGAGAACCTGAAGTCGGTCGCGGCGATCCGCGAGGTGATCGGCGACGACAACGACCTGATGCTCGAGTGCTATATGGGCTGGAACCTCGAGTACGCGAAGCGCATCCTGCCGAAGCTCGAGAAGTACCAGCCGCGCTGGCTCGAAGAGCCGGTGATCGCCGACGACATCGACGGCTACGCGGAGCTGAACCGGCTGACGAGCATTCCGATCTCGGGCGGCGAGCACGAGTTCTCGCTGTACGGCTTCAAGCAGCTACTGGATCGCAAGGCGGTGTCGGTCGTCCAGTACGACACGAACCGCGTCGGCGGCATCACGATGGCGCACAAGATCAACGCGCTGTGCGAGGCGTACAGCGTGCCGGTGATTCCGCACGCGGGCCAGATGCACAACTACCACCTGACGATGAGCACGCTCGCTTCGCCGATGAGCGAGTACTTCCCGATGTTCGACGTCGAGGTCGGCAACGAGCTGTTCTATTACATCTTCGACGGCGAGCCGGCGGCCGAGAACGGCTTCCTGCAGCTGCGCGACGACGTGCCCGGCCTCGGCCTCACGCTGAAGACCGAGTTCCTCGACCAGTTCGACATCGTGGAGTGACCATGCGCGCACGTTACCAGGGCGTCTTTCCGGTGGCGCCGACGATCTTCACCGACGACGGCGCGCTCGACCTCGACGGCCAGCGCCGCGCGATCGACTTCATGATCGACGCAGGCTCGCACGGCATCTGCATCCTCGCGAACTACTCGGAGCAGTTCGCGCTCGGCGACGACGAACGCGACCTGCTGACCCGCACCGTGCTGGAGCACGTCGCCGGCCGCGTGCCGGTGATCGTCACGACGTCGCATTTCAGCGCGCGGATCTGCGCGGAACGCAACCGGCGCGCGCACGCCATGGGCGCGTCGATGGTGATGGTGATGCCGCCATATCACGGCGCGACGTTCCGCGTGCCGGAGGCGTCGATCCACGCGTTCTTCCGCGACGTGAGCGACGGGCTCGACATTCCGCTGATGATTCAGGACGCGCCGGCGAGCGGCACGACGCTGCCGGTCGACTGCCTCGCCCGGCTCGCGCGCGAGATCGACGCGGTGTCGTACTTCAAGATCGAGACGCCCGGCGCGGCGGCGAAGCTGCGCGAGCTGATCCGCGTCGGCGGCGACGCGGTCGAAGGGCCGTGGGACGGCGAGGAGGGCATCACGCTGCTGGCCGATCTCGATGCGGGCGCGACGGGCGCGATGACGGGCGGCGGCTATCCGGACGGGATTCGCCGGATCACCGACGCGTATTTCGCCGGCCGCCGCGACGAGGCGTGCGAGCAGTATGCGCGCTGGCTGCCGCTGATCAACTACGAGAACCGGCAGGCGGGCTTTCTCGCGGCGAAGGCGCTGATGAAGGCCGGCGGCGTGATCGCGTGCGACAGGCCGCGCGCGCCGTGGCCCGACCTGCATCCGGACACGCGCGCCGGGCTGCTCGACGCGGCGCGGCGGCTCGATCCGCTCGTGCTGCGCTGGGGGCGGTAGGCGCGCGGCGAAACGACACGATGACGCAAGGCCCGCGAGAAGGCCGCGTTCACGCAGACAAATATTGGAGACACCATGACCACCCTGAATCAGGCGAGCCCGGCCTACGACGCCGACGTCGCCGCCCCCGTTCCGCGCCGCCGCTGGCTGCGCGTGATTCCGCCGCTCCTGATGGCGTGCATCATCTCGTACATGGACCGCGTGAACATCGCGTTCGCGATGCCCGGCGGGATGAACGCCGACCTCGGCATCGGCGCGAGCATGGCCGGCCTCGCGGGCGGCATTTTCTTCTTCGGCTACCTGTTCCTGCAGATTCCGGGCGGCCGCCTCGCGGCGCTCGGCGGCGGCAAGAAGTTCATCGCGTGGTCGCTCGTGAGCTGGGCCGTGCTGTCGGCGCTGACCGGGCTCGTCACCGAAGCGTGGCAACTGCTGGCGCTGCGCTTCCTGCTCGGCGTCGCCGAAGGCGGGATGCTGCCCGTCGTGCTGACGATGGTCAGCAACTGGTTTCCCGATCGCGAGCGCGGGCGCGCGAACGCGATGGTCATCATGTTCGTGCCGCTCGCCGGGATGATCACCGCGCCGCTGTCCGGCTACATCCTCGCGACCTACGACTGGCGCCACCTGTTCTACGGCGCGGGGCTGCTGTCGCTCGCGTTCCTCGCGATCTGGCTGCCGTTCGCGGACGACAGCCCCGAGACCGCGCGCTGGATCTCGCCGCGCGAGAAGGCGTACATCGCCGAGGCGCTCGCCGCCGAGCGGGAAGCCGCGCGCGTCGGCGAGCAGAAGGCCGCGGCGTCGTTCGGCGCGCTGCTGCGCGACGGGACGATCTGGCGGCTCGTGCTGATCAACTTCTGCTACCAGGTCGGCATCTACGGCTATACGCTGTGGTTGCCCACGCTCCTGAAAAACCTCACCCACGGCGGGATGGCGCAGGTCGGGATGCTGGCGATCCTGCCGTACGTCGGCACGATGCTCGGGATGAGCGCGACGTCGTATTTGTCGGACAAGACCGGCCGGCGGCGGCTGTTCATCGTGCTGCCGCTGCTCGGCTTCGCCGCCTGCCTGTTCCTGTCGGTGCGGTTCCAGGCGACGATGGCGGTGTCGTACGCCTTCCTGATCGGCTGCGGCTTTTTCCTGCAGGCGGCGGCCGGCGTGTTCTGGGCGATTCCGCCGAAGCTGTGCAGCGTCGAGACGGCCGGCAGCGCACGCGGCCTGATCAATGCGCTCGGCAATCTCGGCGGGTTCTGCGGCCCGTATGCGGTCGGCGTGCTGACCCAGCACGTGAGCACGGCGGCCGGCGTGTACAGCCTCGCGGGCGCACTCGCGGTGGCCGGGCTGCTGACGTTCACGCTGCCGAAGCGCTGCGAGGCGTGAGCTCGCGCGACATGCGCCTTATTTCGCCGCGGCGACTTCCATGCGCCGCGGCGGCAAGATCGAAGGACGGAGACTCACATGAACGACATCCTGCTGCTGGTCCAGAAATGCGCGCACACCTTCAGCTTCTACGACCTCGAAACGCGGGCCGCGCTCAAGCACATCGTGCTGCCGAACTTCCCGCATGAATTCACCGTCGACGCGAACGACCGCTACGCGTACGTCGGCATCTTCGGGATCGAGACCGCGTGGACGCGCGGCCACGAAGGCGATCACCGGATCGCCGAGATCGACCTCGTCGAACGCACGCATACGCGCATGCTCGACCTGTGGCCGTACTACCGGCCGCACGGGATGGCGAGCGATCGCGAAGGCCGCCTGTACGCGATGAGCGAGGCGCACGACATGCTGCTCGTGTTCGATCGTCCGACGGAGCAGGCGGTGCCGAACCTGGCGGTGCCGTCCGGCGGCGTGAAGACCCACCTCGTCACGCTGACGCGCGACGCAAGCCGCGCATACGGCGTGCACCTGCTGTCGAACACGGTCACGCAGTTCCACCCGCGCGACGCGACGGTCGCGCCGCGCGCGGTGATGCCGGGGCCGCGCCCGGAGGGCAACGCGCTGTCGAGCGACGAGCGCACGCTGTACGTCGCGAACCGCGGCGACGACACGCTGGTCGCGATCGACACCGAAACGATGACGTGCGGCCGCCGCGTGAAGACGCGCAGCGATCCGAACCGCATCTACCGTGCAAGCGCGCCGGACGGCCGCGACCTGCTGCTGCTGACCAATTCGGGCGAGCAGTCGATCTCCGTGTTCGATGCGCAGCAGCTCGAGGAGATCGAGCGCGTGGCATTGCCCGCGAACCCGACCGCGCTGTCGTTCCATCCGTCGCGGCGCGCGGCCTACGTGTCGTTCCAGGACGACTACGTGCGCGAGCTCGATCTCGACGCGTGGCGCTTCGTCGGCGCGATGCCGACGCTGCGCGAGCCGGATGCGTCGTATGTGCTCGCCGGCCCGCGCTGACATGCGCGGGGAGTGCATCCTGGACGGCATGCCCGATGCGCTCGTCGACGCGCATCACCACCTGTGGCGGCTCGATGCGGGCGCGCACTATCCGTGGCTGCAGGATCGGTACGATCCGTCGCGCTTCATCCTCGGCGACTACGCGGCGCTGTGCCGGGATTTCGACGTGGACGACTACCGGCGGGCAGCGCAACGCGCGCCGCTCGTCGCGAGCGTGCATGTGGAGGCCGAGCGCGCGCACGACGAGGCGCTGGCGGAGACGCGCTGGCTGCACGACGTCGCGGCCGCGCACGGGCTGCCGTCGGCTGTCGTCGCGTGGGTCGACCTGCTCGCCGACGACGCGGCGCAACGGCTCGCCGAGCAGGCCGCATGGCCACGGGTGCGCGGCGTGCGCTTCAAGCCGTGCACCGCGCCGGCGCCGGATGCGACGGCCGATGGCCCCGGTACATTGCATGATCCGCGCTGGCCCGCGGCGCTTGAACGGCTCGCCGTGCACGGCCTATGCTGGGATCTGCGGGTGCCGTTCTGGCATCTCGGCGACGCGGCCGCGATGCTCGCGGATGCGCTGGGCGTCGACGTGGTGCTCGAACATGCGGGGCTGCCGTGGGACCGCTCGGACGCGGGGCTCGCGCGATGGCGGCGCGGGATGGAAGCGCTGGCCGCGCTGCCGCGCGTGTCGGTGAAGCTGTCCGAATTCGGGTTGCGCGACGCCGCATGGAACGACGTGGAGAACCGGCGAATCATCCGCGACGCGATCGCGATCTTCGGCTGGGAGCGCTGCATGTTCGCGAGCAATTTCCCGGTGGCGGGGCTGCGGGTCACGTATCCCGCGTTGCTGCGCACCTTCGCGGACGCGCTGACGGACCTCGACGACACGGCGCGGCGCGCGATCTGGCATGACAACGCGATCCGGATCTACCGGATCGGCATGGACGAACAGCGAAAGCAGGCAGGTGAATGATGCAGATCACTGGAGAGATGTTGATCGGCGCTGCGTCGGTGCGCGGCACGGCAGGGACGCTGCGCGCGTTCGATCCGGCGCGCGGCGTCGAACTGGAACCCGAGTACGGCGCGGGCGACGCGGCGGACGTGGATCGGGCATGCACGCTCGCGGCGGCGGCGTTCGATCCGTTTCGCGCGATGCCGCTCGACGTGCGCGCACGTTTTCTGGAGACGATCGCCGACAATCTCGTCGCGCTCGGCGACGCGCTGATCGCGCGTGCGCACCAGGAATCGGCGCTGCCGGTCGCACGGCTCGAAGGCGAGCGCGCACGCACGGTCGGCCAGCTCCGGCTGTTCGCGGCGCTGGTGCGTGACGGCCGCTGGCTCGACGCGACGCTCGATGCCGCGCTGCCGGACCGGCAGCCGCTGCCGCGTCCCGACCTGCGGCTGCAGAAGATTCCGGTCGGCCCGGTCGCGGTGTTCGGCGCGAGCAATTTCCCGCTCGCGTTCTCGGTGGCGGGCGGCGATACGGCGTCGGCGTTCGCGGCCGGCTGCCCGGTGGTCGTAAAGGCGCATCCCGCGCATCTCGGCACGTCGGAACTCGTCGGGCGCGCGATCCGGCAGGCGGTCGCCGCGTGCGGCCTGCCGGAAGGCGTGTTCTCGCTCGTGATCGGTGCGGGCAACGCGATCGGCGAGGCGCTCGTCGCGCATCCGGCGATCAAGGCGGTCGGCTTCACCGGTTCGCGCGGCGGCGGGCTCGCGCTGATGCACATCGCCGCGCAGCGGCGCGAGCCGATTCCGGTCTACGCGGAAATGAGCAGCATCAATCCGAGCTTCGTGCTGCCCGGCGCGCTCGCGGCGCGCGGCGGCGAGATCGCGCGCGGCTTCGTCGAATCGCTGACGCTCGGCGTCGGCCAGTTCTGCACGAACCCGGGGCTCGTGGTCGTGCTCGACGGGCCGCACACGCCGGCGTTCATCGACGCGGCCGCGCAGGCGCTTGGCAGCAAGGGCGCGCAGACGATGCTGACGACGGGAATCGCGGACGCCTACGCGCGCGGCGTCTCGCAACGCGCGGCGGCGGACGGCGTGAGCGCGGTCGCGCAAGGCGCGCAGACTGGCGCGCAGGCGGCCGCGGTGCCCGCGCTGTTCGCGACGACGCAGCCCGCGTTCGTGTCGAACCCGCGGCTCGAGGACGAAATCTTCGGGCCGACGTCACTGATCGTCACGTGCCGCGACATCGACGAGATGATCGACCTCGCCGAGCACGTCGAAGGGCAGCTGACCGCGACGCTGCATCTCGACCCGGACGACTACGCGCTCGCGCGCCGCCTGCTGCCGACGCTCGAGCGCAAGGCCGGGCGGATACTCGCGAACGGTTATCCGACCGGCGTCGAGGTCGCGCATGCGATGGTGCACGGCGGGCCGTTCCCGGCGACGTCGGATTCACGCACGACGTCGGTCGGCACGCTCGCGATCGAGCGCTTCCTGCGGCCGGTGTGCTACCAGGCGTTGCCGCAGGCGCTGCTGCCGGCGGCGTTGCAGGACGGCAATCCGCTCGGGGTGTGGCGACTGAAGGATGGGCGGTTCGGGAGGGAATGAGCGACGGTCGGTGAAGCCGGCGAGCGTGAACCGGGTCTAGAATCGACGGCGTTGCAACGACGCCATCCCCATTTTCGAGGAACCCCATGCTCACGATTCGTCCGATGACCGAAGAGGATTTTGCGCTGTTCTGGCCGACCTATCGCGCCATCGTCGCTGCTCAGGAAACCTATGCATTCGACCCCGCGCAGACCGAGGACGCCGCGCGCGCGCTATGGCTCGATGCGCCGCTCTGCACGTGGATCGCCGAGGAGGACGGCGTGGTGCTGGGCTCGTACTACCTGAAGGCGAACGCGGCCGGCCCCGGCAATCACGTGTGCAATTGCGGCTACATGGTGAGCGAGGCCGCGCGCGGCCGTGGCGTCGCGCGCCTGATGTGCGAGCACTCGCAGCAGGTTGCGCGCGAGCGCGGTTTCCTCGCGATGCAGTTCAACTCGGTGGTCGCGACGAACGAGGTGGCGGTCGCGCTGTGGCAGAAGCTGGGATTTGAAATCGTCGGGCGCCTGCCGCGTGCGTATCGACACGCGCGGCTCGGGTTCGTCGATTGCCTCGTGATGTCCAAGTGGCTGGGGGCGCGCGCATAGGCTTGCGCCGGCGTCAGACGGCGAACGCGCCGTCGAACACGATCCGGTCGTCGAGCGCGAGCGTGCCGCGCGCGAAGATCAGGTCGAGATGGTGGCTGCCGTTTTCGCCGCCGCCGAGCCCGAGGTGCAGGCCAGGATGGCGTTCCTCGAACCCCGCATTGCGGCCGTACAGGCCGCGAATGCCGAGGTTCGTGCCGATGCCGAATTCCTCGATCCGCCGGTGATTCGGATGCCGGTCGAGATAGGCCGAGAAATCGCGCCGGAAGTCCGGATGCTCGCTGTCGAAACCGACGATCGTGCTGTTCTCGACCTGCAGCGTCGCGAGCCGCTCGGCCACCTTGTACTTGATCGCGAACGGCACGGTGCCGAGAAACGTGCCGCTGAAGACGATCGTGCCGTTGAGATCGGTCACGTGCGTCGCGATCTCGCCGGGCACGACGTCGAGGTTGCCCATCCCGTCCACGCTCGTCCATTTCTGGTCCGGCGCGAGCGAGCCCGTCAGCGTGTTGCCGGCTTCGTCGATGAAGCGGATCTGCGCTGCGCGCGCGGCCGCGTCGATCAGCCGGCCGTTGCGTGCCGCGATGTCGTCGAGCGATTCGGCGAACGCCTCGTCGAGATGCGGGCCGTAATCCTTGAACAGCACCGACTTGCTCCAGTGCTCGACGATCGCGGGGCGGATCGCGGCGAGGAACGGCGGCCCGCTCGGCGACGGTGTCGGCAGGCACGACGAGTCGTACAGCAGCACGAACAGGTCGGCGCGGCCGATTGCCGCGACGATCTCGGCGGGCGGGGTGCTTTCGAGGCAGAGGGTCGTGGCGTCGAGTGAATCGGGCAGGGCGGCAAATGCGCGCAACGCGATGTCGCGGTTGCGCGCGTCGTAGGCGACCAGCAGCTTGCCCTGGTCTGCGCGCGCCAGCTTGTCGCGCAGCGCGGGATGGAAGCCGAGTGCGCGGTGCAGGTTCAGCATGCGTGTCTCCGGAAACGGCGGAAGGGACGGCGCCCTTCCGCCTGGTCGAATGGCGCGCTTACAGCGGCCAGAGCGCGGTGCCGAACGGCACCACGGCGTCCTCGACCATCATGTCGACGGCCTCGGGGTGCGTGTCTTCCTGCATCCAGTCGAGCAATTCGATCTGCTGGGTATCCTGCATGTCAATTCTCCTATTCGATATATACGAGACCTTCTACACGGAAACACAGCGGGTTGGCCGCCACTGCCTGTGCGACATTTATTGTCGATGCCTTACAAGCGGAGTCGATATTAATTGACGATTTTGGCGAATGCAATCAGGCGCATTGTTTTTACCTGATGCGCACTAAACACGGGGAATTGGCCGTGTTATCGGGCTACACGGCGCGCGGGCGGAACGCATGAATCGATAAAACCGGGAAGGATTTTAATAAATTAATGGAAGAGGAATCCGGATAGGCAATTGGAATTGCCGATCATGATTTCAATTGGCCGAATCGTTTCGAATGATTGAATTCGGCAAGCCATCCCGCGGCGCCGGCTTGCCGATGAATCAATACGCCATGTGAATCAGCGGAAACGGCCGGCCGGCGGAATCCGTCGCCGAGCGTCCGACGTCCCGGAAGCCGTAGCGGCGATAGAACGCGTGCGCGCCCGGGTTCTGCTCGTTGACGTCGACCGTCAGGCGCGCATGCTTCGCGCGGACATGATCGAGCAGGCGCGTGCCGACGCGCTGGCCGAACCGCTCGGGATCCACGAACAGCATCTCGACCTGCGCGTCGTTCACGCCGATGAAGCCGGCGACGCGGCCGTCGTCGGCTTCGGCGACCCATACCGCGACGCTCGGCAGGTAGAGATCGCGAACCTGCGGGTAGAGCGCGGCGATGTCGTGTTCGGTGAGGAACGTGTGCGTGGCCTGCACGGCGCGGTGCCAGATGTCCAGCAGCGCGGGATTGTCCTCGGGGGTGCGTTCTCGGATCCTCATCGTTGTTGTAGTCAGGTTGAACGCCGCGAATTCTAACCGGGCGGGCGCAGATCCTGAAGCAGCGTCGGCACGAGCTCCGACACGGTCGGATGGATGTGCATCGCGCGGCTGATCGTCGTGTACGGCGCGCCAGCGGCCATCACGTCGAGCATCCCGTGCACGACTTCATCGCCCGTCACGCCGAGGATCGTCGCGCCGAGGATCGCATGGCTGTCCGCGTCGACGATCACCTTCATGAACCCGAGGCTTTCGCCTTTTTCGACCGCGCGGCCGACGCGGGTCATCGGGCGCGTGCCGACGAGCAGCCGGCGGCCCGTCTGCTTCGCTTCCGCGAGTGTCATGCCGACGCGGCCGAGCGGCGGATCGACATACATCGCGTATGCCGTGATGCGGTCGGACACCTTGCGCGGATCGTCATCGAGCAGGTTGGCCGCGACGATCTCGTAGTCGTTGTATGCGGTATGCGTGAACGCGCCGCGCCCGTTGCAGTCGCCGAGCGCCCAGATGCCGGGCACGTTCGTGCGCAACTGCTCGTCGACCTCGATATAGCCGCGCGCGTCGGTCGCGACGCCCGCGCGGTCGAGCCCGAGATCGTCGGTGTTCGGCACGCGTCCGACTGCGAGCAGCAGGTGCGAGCCCGCGACCTCGCGGCCGCCGCCCGCGCAGTCGAGGCCGACGACGACGCGGTGCCCGTCGCGCCGTGCGCTCAGGCAGGTCGCATCGAGCTGCACGTCGATCCCTTCTCCTTCGAGGATCTCGCGCACGGCCTGCGACACGTCCTCGTCCTCGCGGCGGATCAGGCGGGGGCCCTTCTCGACGATCGTGACCTGCGACCCGAAGCGGCGATACATCTGGCCGAATTCGAGCCCGACGTAGCTGCCGCCGACGATCACGAGGTGCGCGGGCAGGAAGTCGACGTCCATCATCGTCGAGTTGGTCAGGTACGGCACCGTGTCGAGGCCCGGCATCGCGGGCACCTGCGCGCGGCCGCCGACGTTGACGAAGATGCGTTCCGCCTCGAGCAGCGCGTCGCCCACGCGCACCGTGCGGGCGCTCTCGAAACGCGCGTGGCCCTGCAGCACCGTCGCGCGTTCCAGCCCGCGCACCCATTGCTCGACACCGTGGTTCGAGCGGCCGGAGATCTGGTCCTTGCGCGCCTTCACGCGCGGCTTTCATGTCGACGGTGACGGGGCCGCCGACCGACACGCCGTATTCGCCGGCCCGCCGCGCGAGGTGCGCGGCGTACGCGCTCGCGATCAGCGTCTTGGTCGGGATGCAGCCGGTGTTCACGCAGGTGCCGCCGAAGCGGCCGCGCTCGATGATCGCGACCTTCATTCCGGCGGCGGACAGCCGCGCGGCGAGTGGCGGCCCGGCTTGCCCGGTGCCGATGACGATCGCGTCGAAGTGCTGGGTCATGGCATTCTCCTTCGCTGCTGCGGGGTGGGCCGGGGCCGCGTGCACGGCCCGGGCGTCCGCCTATGGTAGACCTGCCGGCGGGGGCCCGCGAGCGGTTCGGGCGCGCGGCGCGCCCCTGCCGGCGTAGCGGGAAGCGTGCCAGAATCGCCGTTCGGCCCGTTCATCGCGGGCCGGCCGGGCTCCGGCGGGCGGGGCCGCTATTTCGAGGAGAGACGGATGACCGCAATGACCGCCGTTTTCGGCATTCTGGTCGCGCTATGGCTCGGCGCGATGATTCCGGGCCCGAGCTTCGTGCTGGTTGCCCGCAATGCGATCGGGCTGTCGCGCCGCGACGGGCTGGCCACCGCGCTCGGCATGGGCATCGGCGGCATCGTGTTCGGCGGCGTCGCGCTGGCCGGGCTCTATACGCTGCTGCAGGCCGTCGAATGGCTGTACGTGGGCCTCAAGGTGGCGGGCGGCGCGTACCTGATCTACATGGCGTCGAAGATCTGGCGCGGCGCGGCTCACCCGATCGAGGTCGCCGATCCGGCCGCGGCCCGCGTCGGCAACCCGCGCAAGTCGTTCTGGACGGGCCTCACGACCCAGCTCAGCAACCCGAAGACGGCGATCTGGTACGGCAGCATCTTCGCGGCGCTGCTCCCGCAGCATCCGCCGCTGTGGTGCTATCTGGCGCTGCCGCCGCTCGTGTTCGGCGTCGAGTTCGGCTGGTACACGATCGTCGCGCTGTGCTTCTCCACGCGCCGGCCGCGCGAGCTCTACCTGCGCGCGAAGAAGTGGGTCGACCGCGTCGCGGCCGGCGCGATCACGCTGCTCGGGCTGCGGCTGCTCGCGGCGGCGCCGCACGCGGGGCTCTGACGCGCCGGCGGCGCTCAGGGCTTCGGGTATTTCTCCATCAGCGCCCGGAACCGCGCCTCGTCCGGGAAGGCCTTCACCTCGTAACGCACCGGGCGATGCCCGGTGGCCGTCATCAGGTCGCCGCAGAGGCGCAGCAGCTCGGCCATCGGCACGGTGGCGGACTGCTGTGTCCGCGGCCGGAACAGCATGACGCTGTCGGTGTCGGGCAGCAGCGAATGCACGCCTTCGGTCCACACGCTCATGCTGAACAATTCGCCGGTCGGCCGCCGGTACGTGCTGTACTGCGCGACGAACACGTCGAGCCCGTCGCGCGCGTGGGCCTCGTCCATCAGGGCCTGCTGGTCGCGGTAATCGCCGGCGAGATCGCTGACCCACAATTGCTGCAGCCGCGTTGCGAACCCTTCCGGCACGAAGCGCCGCCACGCGGTGCCATCCCAGCGCAGCATCAGCGGCGGCAGCGGGCGCGGCTGCGCGAACGCCCGTTCGGCCACCTGCAGCATCGTGTCGAACCCTGCCGGATTGCGGTCGCCGGTGAGCAGCAGCACCGCGCGGTTCGGTGCCATCACGACCGGCGCGCCGGCGATCGGCTGCCGGTGGAGCAGGTCGGTCAGCAGCAGCCGCGCCGCGTCGTAGTAGTCGCCGAACTGCGCGAGGAACACGCCGTTCTGCAACGCCAGCCACGGGCGGGACGATGCGGCCCGCAGGTTGTCGATCGCGATCTCGCATGCGTCGTCGAACGAGATGCCCCATTCCTGCAGCTTGGTCGTCGTCAGCCGCGACACGCTGAACTCGCCGTCGTACGCGATGCCGATCTCGATGTTCTCGCACAGCGGCCGGAATGCGAGCTCCGGGCGGGTTGCCATCTGCAGATGGATCCCGCCGCGCTCGGTCGCGCTGCGGATCACGGGCCGCAGCTGCGCTTTCGCGTCCGCCAGGCGCGACGGAATGGCGTGCCCGACCACGGCGCTCGCCTGGTGCTTCAGCGTCGCGTGCCGGTCGGCCGGCTTCGCGCCGGCGTATTCCCGGAACAGGTTGTGCAGGTTGATGATGTTCGATGGGGCATCCGGCTGCACGAGGCGGCTCTTCTCGCTTTCGTAGATCCACGCACGCGTGTCGCCGGCCGCGCGCAGCGCGGCCATCAGCCGTTCGGCGAAGATCTGTTGGGTGGGCGGCTTGCGGAAGCGGTCGAGGAGGCGCGTGACGAATTCGGTGAGCATCGTGTGTGAGCGGGTCGGGTTCGCGTCCGTCGACGCGCACCGGCGAGGAAGTGGCGCGGGGCGGGCCCGCTTCCTACCACCCTAGTGATATCGGCCGGCCGCGCGAATTTCTTGAAGGCCGGGGGCGGCCGATCGCGCTGCCGGCCTTGTCCGGCGGGCGTTCGCGCCGCCGCACCCGCTCCGGCGGCCGGCTCGCCGACCGCAATCCGGCGGCCGACCGGCCCGCGACGTGTAAACTGCTGCCTTTTTTGACGGTTTGCAGCATGGTGCAAGCACCTCCGCGCCCGGCGCTGAGCGGCCCGGCGCTCGTCCGGCTGCTCGCGCGCCTGGCCGATGCCGACGTCGCGGAATCCCGGCAGACGCTGTCCGACCGGCTGAGCCAGTGGCTCGGCTGGACCGACGCGATCACGCTGTCGTCCGCGCTGAACGGCAGTCCGCCCGCGGTCGCGGCCGGCGGCGCGCGCCCGGCCGGCGGCGACGCGGAGCGCGACTGCGCGCGCGTGCGCCACGAGCTCGCGCAGGCGATGATGGTCGCCCGCCCGGCCGCCGCGAGCCGCCGCAACGGCGCGCGGCAGGCGCCGCCGGCAGGCGAGACGGCCGATTACGCGGACTATGCGGATTTCCGGCAGCGCTATCTGACCCTGCAGCAGGACATGGAAACGGCGATCGGCCAGTTGCGTGGCCGGCTGCGGGTCGCGCTCGCCGCGCGCTCGTCCGGGATGGCGCGGCTCGCGACGCTCGACGCGATCATGGAGCGCGTGCTCGGCGCGCGCGAGCGCAGCCTGCTGTCGGCCGTGCCCGCGCTGCTCGGTACGCGCTTCGGGCGGCTGCGCGCGGCGGAGCAGCAGGCGCTTGCCGACGCGCAAGACCCGGAACGTCCGGAAAATCCGCAACACCCCGAGCATCCGGCCGTCACGCCCGGCGCATGGCTGGACGTATTCCGCAAGGACATGCAGAGCGTGCTGCTTGCCGAACTCGAAGTCCGGTTTCAAACGGTAGACGGGCTGCTCGCGGCCCTTCGCACCTGCTAATGAACACGCTATGTCCAGAATTCGCCTTGATCTCGTTGTATTTATGGCCGGCCTCGTCGCGGTGTGCTGGATCGGCGTCGGCTATGTCGCGTCGAACCCGCTGGCGTCGGCCGTCACGCTGCTGATCGCCGCGTGCTATCTCACGGGCGCGGCCGAACTGCTGCGCTACCGGCAGGCCACCGCCACGCTCGCCGGTGCCGTCAACGGCCTGTCCGGGCCGCCGCCGGCGCTCGACACGTGGCTCGACACGCTGCACCCCGGCCTGCGCGGCGCCGTGCGCGCGCGGGTCGAAGGCGCGCGCGTCGCGCTGCCGGGCCCGTCGCTCACGCCTTATCTCGTCGGCCTGCTCGTGCTGCTCGGCATGCTCGGCACGCTGCTCGGGATGGTCGTCACGCTGAAGGGCACGGGCGCCGCGCTCGAAAGCGCGACCGATCTCGACGCGATCCGCGCGTCGCTGATCGCGCCGGTGAAGGGCCTCGGCTTCGCATTCGGCACGTCGATCGCGGGTGTCGCGACGTCCGCGATGCTCGGCCTGCTGTCCGCGCTCGTGCGCCGCGAGCGGATCGATGCGGGCCAGCAGCTCGACGCGAGGATCGCGACGACGTTGCGCGTGCATTCGTCCGCGCACCGGCGCGACGAATCGTTCCGGCTGCTGCAGCGCCAGGCCGACGTGATGCCGGCGCTGGTCGACCGCCTGCAGACGATGATGACGTCGCTCGAGGCGCGCAGCGTCGCGCTGCACGATCGCCAGATCGAAAGCCAGCAAGCGTTCTTCGACCGGACGGAGCAGGCTTATGCGCGGCTCGCGTCGTCGGTCGGCCAGTCGCTGAAGGAAAGCGCCGCCGAAAGCGCGCGCGTGGCCGGTGCCGCGCTGCAGCCGGTGATGGAAACGACGATGGCCGGGCTCGCACGCGAAATGACCGTGCTGCGCGACGCCGTCACGCACGCGGTCGAGCGGCAGCTGGACGGCCTGTCGAGCGGCTTCGAGAAGACCACCGGCAACGTGACGGCCGTCTGGAGCCGCGCGCTCGACGAGCATCGGCGCTCGAGCGAGGCCGCGGCCGGCCATCTGCATGCCGCGCTCGAACAGTTCACCGAGACCTTCGCGCAGCGTTCGACGGATCTGCTCGACGGCGTCGCGACGCGCCTCGAAGCGACCGAGCAGCGCATGGCCGACGGCTGGCAGCACGCGCTGGCGCGCCAGGAGCAAGTGGGCGAGACGCTGGCCGGCCACAACGCGCGCGCGCTGGAGGCCGCCGCGGCGACGTTCGAGCAGCATTCGGCGTCGCTGCTGCGCGCGATCGGCGAGTCGCACACGGGCCTGCAGGGCGAGCTCGCGTCGCGCGACGAACAGCGGCTGGCCGCGTGGCGCGAATCGCTCGCGGCGATGGCCGCCGCGATGCGCGACGACCTCGCGCAGACGAGCGCACATCACGCGAGCCGCCAGCAGGCGATCTGCGACGCGCTCGCGAAAACGGCGACCGACATCGACGCGCAGACCACGACGTTCGAACAGCATTCGGCATCGCTGCTGAATACGATGCGCGAGTCGCACGCGAATCTGCAAACCGAACTGGCTTCGCGTGACGAACAGCGTCTCGCGGCATGGAGCGCTTCGCTTGCGGAGATGGCGGCGAAGCTGAGCGACGAGTGGGCGCAGACGAGCGCGAACCATACGAACCGCCAGCAGGCGATCTGCGACGCGCTCGCGAAAACGGCAGCCGACATCGGCGTGCAGACCACGACGTTCGAACAGCATTCGGCGTCGCTGCTGAATACGATGCGCGAGTCGCACGCGAATCTGCAAACCGAACTGGCGTCGCGCGACGAACAGCGTCTCACGGCTTGGAGCGCTTCGCTTGCAGAGATGGCAGCAAAGTTGAGCGACGAGTGGGCGAAAACGAGTGCGAGCCACATGGGTCGCCAGCAGGCAATCTGCGATGCGCTCGCGAAAACGGCAACCGACATCGGCGCACAGACCACGACGTTCGAACAGCATTCGGCATCGCTGCTGAACACGATGCGCGAGTCGCACGCGAATCTGCAAACCGAACTGGCTTCGCGCGACGAGCAGCGTCTCGCGGCATGGAGCGCTTCGCTTGCAGAGATGGCAGCAAAGTTGAGCGACGAGTGGGCGCAGACGAGCGCGAACCACACGAACCGCCAACAGGCGATCTGCGATGCGCTGGCGCAAACGGCAACCGACATCGGCGCACAGACCACGACGTTCGAACAGCATTCGGCATCGCTACTGAACACGATGCGCGACTCGCACGCGAACCTGCAGACCGAACTGGCGTCGCGCGACGAACAGCGTCTCGCGGCATGGAGCGCTTCGCTTGCGGAGATGGCGGCGAAGCTGCGCGACGAATGGGCGCACACGAGCGCGCAGGCCGCGACGCGCCAGCAGGACATCTGCGACACGCTGGCCCGCACCGCGAACGACATCACCGCGCAGGCGCAGGTGCATGCGAGCGACACGATCAACGAGATCGCGCGCCTCGTGCAGGCTGCATCGGAGGCGCCGAAGGCCGCGGCCGACGTCGTGGCCGAGCTGCGCCAGCGCCTGTCCGACAGCCTGGTACACGACACCGCGATGCTCGAGGAACGCAGCCGCCTGCTCGCGACGCTCGAAACGCTGCTCGGCGCGGTCAATCACGCGTCGACCGAACAGCGCACCGCGATCGACGCGCTCGTCAGCACGTCGGCCGACCTGCTCGACCGCGTCGGCGCGCGCTTCAACGACACCGTCGATGCGGAAACGCGCAAGCTCGACGCGGTGGCCGCGCAAGTCACGGCGGGCGCGGTCGAAGTCGCGAGCCTCGGCGATGCGTTCGCGATGGCCGTGCAGGTATTCGGCGAGTCGAACGACAAGCTGCTGACCCATCTGCAACGCATCGAGGCCGCGCTCGAGAAATCGCTCGCGCGCAGCGACGAGCAGCTCGAATACTACGTCGCGCAGGCGCGCGAGGTGATCGACCTGAGCATGATGTCGCAGAAGCAGATCGTCGAAGACCTGCAGCAGCTCGCCGGCCGGCGGGCGTCCGTCGGAGCGTAACGCATGCACGACGAAATCGACGGCGGCGCGCCTTCCGCGCCGGTGTGGCCCGCGTTCGCCGACCTGATGTCGGTGCTGCTCGGCGCGTTCGTGCTGATCCTCGTCGGCGTGATCGGCATGCAGTTGCAGCTCACGTCGAAGCTCGAGGAGCCGTGCGCGCGCGCCAGCAGGAAGCGCAGCAGCGCAAGTCGCTCGAGCAGGCGCTCGCCGGGCCGCTCGCGGCCGGCCGCGTGACGCTCGTGAACGGGCGCATCGGCATCAGCGGCAACGTGCTGTTCGCGCTGAACTCCGACCAGTTGCAGCCTGAAGGGAAGGCGCTGCTGAAGACGCTGGCCGCACCGCTGGCCGCCTACCTGAAGACCCGCGACGAGATCCTGATGATCAGCGGTTTCGCCGACGACCAGCAGGTGCATGCCGGCAACCGCCTGTTCGCGGACAACTGGGAGCTGTCGGCCAAGCGCGCGTTGACGGTCACGCGTGCGCTGATCGACGCCGGCGTGCCGGCGTCGTCGGTGTTCGCGGCCGCGTTCGGCTCCGAACAGCCGGTCAGCTCGAATGCGGACGATGAAGGCCGCGCGAAGAACCGCCGCGTGGAGATCGCGCCGGTACCGCGCAAGTCGGCATCGAACGGTGGCCGCCGTGAACCGTGACGCGACGCGCGCCCGCGCGATGCTCGATGCATGGCGCGCATCCGGCGCCGATCGGCTGGACCCGGTGCGCTTTCATCGGATCGACGCACTGGAGCGGCGTGCTGCGGGCCATGACGGCGATGCGCGACGCCTGCTGGATGCGCGGCTCGACGCGCTGCTGGCCGGCTATGCCGACGACGTCGAGCGTGCCGGCGCGCACGCGGACGACGCGAACGAACCAGACGACGTCGCGCAGGCGAGGCCGGCGAGCGGCGCGCTCGCGGGGCTGGTGACGCACATCGCGCGCGACGCGCAGGCGGACCGGGCCGGGATCGACCCGGCGCTGATCGAGTACTTCAGGGAAACCTGGTCGAAGGTCCGCACCGAACAGCAGTACCGCAAGTCGCTCGACCAGGTGCCGCGCAACGCGGGGCCGCTCAATTCGAACAGCCTCGTGCATCGGTCGCTCGCGACGATGCGCGAGCTGTCGCCGGAATATCTGCAGCAGTTCCTGTCGTACGTCGATGCGCTCGCGTGGCTCGAAGACCTCACCGGCGGTGGCGCGCAGGCGGAAAAGGAAGCGCCGCGCGCGAAGGGTGTGAAGAAGGGCGCGCGGAGCAAGGCGCGGTAGCGCGCGGCGGCGTGCCGGGGCGCTCAGCCCGGCGCGGCCGGCCGCAGGATCGCCGCGCGCAATGCGTGCAACGCGCGCGCCAGCGCGTCGGCGAACGGCGGATGCGCGGCGATGCCGGCCGCGTCGAGCTGGCTGCCGAGGATCGGGAGCGTGATCGACGCTTCGTCCACGACGTGAGCGGACATCACCGACAGCGTTTCCTTCAGCGCCGCGTCCGCATGCGTCGCGCGCGGCGATGCGTTCAGCACCGCGACCGGCTTGTACACGAACGCTTCGCATCCGACGACCCAGTCCAGCGCGTTCTTCATCACGCCGGTCACGCCGTGCGCGTATTCCGGGCTCGCGATCAGCACGCCGTCGGCCGCGTTCATCCGGTCGATGAAGTCGCGAACCGGTTCGGGCGTCGGGTGCTCGACGTCGGGATTGAAGAGCGGGAACTGTCCGAGATGCAGGAACCGGGCGACATGCATGTCCGGCGGCGCAACGGCGGCCGCGGCGTCGAGCAGCGCCGCGTTGCAGGAACACGCGCGGAGGCTGCCGCACAACGCGACGATCTCCATGCGCGTGGAAGTTGAGGTTCGAGGTTCGATCGGCATCGGTGAGCGCCGGGAGGGCGGCGAAGGCAGGCTGCGTTGGGTGGGAACCGGGCGGATTATCGCATCGGGGCGGCGGGATGACTGCCCAAGCAGCGGACCATCATTTCCGGATTATCGATAAATCGCGTGTGAGCCGTCGAATTGAATCGAATCGATTCCGAATGCGCAATGTCGTGAATCGGTAAATATGACTTTGATGCTGACTGCATTTTGATTTCGATCGGTATTTATTTGCCGATTGATTTGGCCATGATGCCGGCGGCATCCCGGAACCGGTTTCCCGAACCGGGTTCGATCGGCTTGCGAATCTCCGCGGCGATTTAAAAGAACGTCAAAAGCTTGCGGATGCTTATGAATTTCCTTTCGATTTGTTATATTTGGCGGCGCGTCCGGCGGCTGAGAGACCGTGACAAACGGGCGCGTCGCGGGGCAGGCATTCGCCCCGCCCGATAACAAAGAGGTTAATCATGAGTTTCGCGGAAAACAGGGGCGCGGGCGGGATTGCCGGCGGCGCCGTCCCGGCTTCGGCGGGTGGCCTGGCGAGTCTGGGTTCGATTGCCGGCATGGCGGGGCAGCTCGGCGCGCTGACCGGCATGCCGGGCGCGGGATTGCTCGGCGGCGCGGCGAGCGCCGTCCGGCTCGCGCAGACCGGGATGGCGATGCTGGGCAAGACCCCCGAATCGATCGCCGATGCGCTCAACGCCATGGCGGGCGCGCGCCCGCAACTGACCCAGGAAAACCGCTACGTGACGCTCGATACGCCGCTCGGCCCGGACGTGCTGCTCGTCAGCGCCGCCGTCATCGACGAGCACGTGAACCGCTTGCCCGAGATCCACCTCGACCTGCTGTCCCACCGGAACAACATCGGGCCCGAGCAGATCGTCGGCCAGCGCGTGAAGATCGTGCTGGACCCGCAGAGCAAGAATTTCAGCTTGACGAAGATCGTGGCCGCGTCCGCCGAGACCGACGTGCGCCGCTACTTCGACGGCTATGTCGCGTCGTTCGGCAAGGTCGGCAACTCCGGCACGGTCACGCGCTACGAGATGTCGGTCGTGCCGTGGTTCTGGTTTCTGACCCGCTCGACCGACTGCCGGATCTTCCAGAACAAGACGCCGCAGGACCTCCTGCGCGGGATCTTCCAGGAAATGGGCTTCGCGGATTTCGAATTCGACATCCGCGGCAAGCAGTCGCCGCTCGAATACATCGTGATGTACGACGAGTCGCACTACAACTTCTGCGCGCGGTTGATGGAGCAGGAGGGGCTCGTCTGGACGCACCGCTACGAGAAGGACAAGCATGTCCTCGTGATCGGCGACAGCAATTCGCTGTTCCGTCCGATCCCGCAAGCCGAGACGATCTCGTACTACGCCGACAGCGCGGCCAGCGAACTGAACGGCATCGATCGCTGGGACGAGGCGTTCAGCTTCCGGGTCGGCAAGGTCACGTTCCGCGACTTCAACTACAACCAGCCGTCGTCGTCGCTGATGCACGTCGAGGTGCCGACCGTCAACCTCAAGCACGACAACATTCAGGCGACCGAACGTTATCAATTCCACTCGCTGTACGACCACGGCGACGACGGCAACCGCTACGCCCGCTTTGCGATGGAGGCCGAGGAGGCGCAGGCGCGGCGTTTCAACGGCGGCGGCTATGCGCGCGGGATGACGACGAACGGGCGCTTCACGCTCGCCAATCACGCGTCGTCGTCCTACAACGGCAAGGAGTTCGTGATCCTGCGCGTGCGCCATCGGGCGGTCAACGATTACACGCGCCAGGGCGCCGAGCTGCCGTATCGCAACTCGTTCACGTGTTTGCCGTTCGACATTCCGTTCCGGCCGGAACGGCGCACCCGCAAGCCGTCCATGCACGGCACGCAGTCGGCGATCGTCGTCGGGCCGAAGGGCGAGGAAATCTATACCAACGGCAGCGCGGTGAAGGTGCATTTTCCGTGGGACCGGCGCGGCAAGAAGGACGGCTCCGATTCGATGTGGGTGCGCGTGTCGCAACCGTGGGCCGGCAAGGGCTGGGGCGGCTCCGCGATTCCCCGCATCGGGCAGGAGGTGATCGTCGCGTTCAACCAGGGCGATCCGGACAACCCGGTGATCGTCGGCCGCGTGTTCAACGGCGAGCAAGGCAACCCGTATCACGGTGCGGCCGGCCAGACGATGGGGATCAAGAGCCAGACGCACAAGGGGCAGGGGTCGAACGAGCTGCGGTTCTCCGACGTGGACGGTGCGCAGGAATTCTTCATGCACGCGCAGAAGGACATGAACACCGTCGTCGAGAACAACGAGTCGCATACGGTCGAAGGCGGCGCGCGGAAGGTGTCGGTGCTGAAGGGGGATGAGACGAAGCATGTGGCGCAGGGCAACATGACCGAGATGGTCGCACTCACGCGATCGTCGACCGCCAACGTGATCAACACCAACGCGGTCGCGAGCAAGGCCGGCCCCGGCATGCAGAGCCATCTGGCGAGCGACGGCATCGAGCATCGCGTCGGCGACAGCGTCGTGATCCTGACGCAAGGCAGCATCACGCTGACGCACGGGGCGTCCACGATTCGCATCGACGCGAGCGGCATCTACATCGACGGTCCGGTCATTCATTTGAACCAGGGCGCGTCGTCGGGGCCGTCGGCGCCGGCAGCGAGTGGGGCCGGTGGGGCAGGTCCTGCTGCGGCGGAAGGCGGGGCGGCAGGCGCAGGTGCGGCCGGTGCCGGCGCGGCTGCGGGATCGGCCGCGCCCCCGGTGGAGACGGGGCTCGGTCACGACGTCGACCAGCTTGCCGCGAAATCGCCGGGTCTGCAGGGTGAGCTGAAGAAGCTCCAGGATGAAGGTTGGTCATTCGATTATGGCGCGCCGGGCGGCGGTTCGTTTGCGGATCGCCGCAACAAGACCGTCACGTTCGACGGCAACCTCAAGGGCAAGGTAGCGGAAACCACGCAAACCCTGGCGCACGAAGCAGGCCACGCGACCTACGGGTTCACGCCGGACTATTCGTCGAAAACTGCGTACGTCAATGGCACACTGGCGGACGAAGGCGCGGCGACGCTGAACAACATCAAGGCCCGGCGCGAAATTCTCGCGAACGGCGGCGCGGATATCGGCATTGCCGGCAACAGTGCCAACCACGCGGCGTACAACAAGGCATACGACCAGTTCCTGAAGGACGGCAACGCCGACGCCGCCCGGCAGGCGATCGGCGCGCAATTCGGCAGGGGCGAAATCACGTCGAACACGAAGCAACCTTATGCAGAATATTACGGAGGCTGGTATGACAACAATTTCCCGCCCAAGAAATAACTTGCGACGGGTTCTGATGACGCTTGGCGTGGTGATCTGGCTTGCAGGATGCAGCCAGGCCGATGGAAAAAACGTACAGGATTCACACATGACGCAATCAAAGATGACCCTGTGGCAAGCGATCGACGCGCTGGCGCAGCAGGTTCCGTTCTCGAAGGCCAGGATCGAACAGACGCTGCCGACCCGCTTGACCGAGATCGATCGGGAGGGGAACAAGGTGTTCCACTTCTTCAAGAGCACGCCGGTCACGCTGTCGGACGGCGTGGTCATCGAGAACGTGGATTTGCGCATCAAGCGCCAGGGCGAGCACCCGGGATTCATGGTGCTGCGGCTGGGCGGCACGTGCGTCGGACTCGATGCCGTGCGTGGACGCTACAGTCACCTCGAAATCGTCGACGTTCCGCGCGGTCGTTCGCTCGACGAATCCACGACGCATGCGGAGAAGCTGCCCTGGGGGGAACTGGCGTTCGGCTTCCTGGAGCGCAATCCCGGCTGTCTCGCCTTCGTCGCGTTCGATCCCAAAAAGCAAGACTGAGTCCGGCGCGCCGTGAATAACTTGCGACGGGTTCTGACGACGCTTGGCGTGGTGATCTGGCTTGCCGGATGCAGCCGGGCCGATGGAAAAGACGTACAGGATTCACACATGACGCAATCAACGATGACCCTGTGGCAGGCGATCGACGCGCTGGCGCTGCAGGTCCCGTTCTCGAAGGCTAAGGTCGAACATGCACTGTCGACCCGGTTGACCGCGACCGACGAAGAGGGGAATGACGTGTTCCAGTTCTTCAAGAGCACGCCTGTCACGCTGACGGACGGCGTGGTCATCAAGAACGTGGACTTGCGCGTCAAGCGGCAGGGCGCGCATCCGGGTTTCATGGTGCTGGAGCTGGGCGGGCCGTGCGTCGGACTCGATGCGGTGCGCGCACGCTACAGCCACCTCGAAATCACCGACGTGCCGCGCGGCCGGTCGCTCGAAGAGGCAACGACGCATTCGGCGCAGTTGCCCTGGGGGCAGCTGTCGTTCGGCTTCGAGGAGCGCAATCCCGCCTGTCTCGCCACTGTCTCGTTCAAGCCCAAAAAGCAAGACTGAGTCCGGCGCCTCATGCGGTGTTCCGTGCCGCAACGCGAGGCACGGACACCGGGGCATTCACGCACCACACGGCTGAAGCTGCAACGACGGCTCGCAAATTGACGCACTGCCGCCGGCGTCCTCCCGTACTGAACGGCAAGCCGGCCTCAAGACCGATTCATCCAACGAGTTTCATCGGATAACCAGCATGACCGATCCAGACAACCGCATCCGCATTCACGAAGGCAGCATCACGCTGCCTGACGGATTCGAGGACCGCACCACCAACCTGTTCGTGCCGGCCGATCCGGCGAACCAGCCGAACCTGAGCGTCGCACGCGACTGGCTGAAGGACGGCGAGACGCTCGCGCCGTACGTCGACCGGCAGCTCGCGCTGCTCAAGTCGCGGCTGCAGGGGCACAAGCTGATCGCGCGGCAAGCAGAACGGCTCGGCCCGGATGACCACCGGGCGCTCGCCGGCGAGCGCATCGACGCGAGCCACCGCAACGGTACGCGCGTCGTGTTCCAGCGGCAGGCGGCATTCATCGTTGCGCCGGGGCGCGTGCTGATCTTTACCGCATCGAGCGCCAGGGCCTTCAACGACGAACTGGACGCGTCGTGGCGCACATGGCTCGACGGCTATCGGCCTGCGGACGAAACCGGCGAAGCCGGGCTGGCCTGACGAGGAACGAACACCATGTTCGAGGCCGCACGCGTCACCGATCCGATCGAGCACACCAGCGCGCTCGCGGGTTTCCTGATCGGCGCCGTCATCGGCGTCGCGCTGATCGCCGCGGTCGCGTTTGCGACCTTCACGTGCGGCTTCGGCGTGGCGTTGCTGGCGGGCCTGGTTGCCGGCGTCGGAGCCGGCGCGATCCTGTCGCTAGGAGAGGCGATAGGGAAGATGTTCAGTTCTCCGTCCGGTGCGATCGTCACCGGCTCCGCCAACGTCTTCATCAACGGCAAGCCCGCCGCGTACGCCACGCTGAGCGGCACGGCTTGCGACAAGCACAATCCGGTGCCGCTCGTCGCGCAGGGTTCGACCAACGTCTTCATCAACGGGCGGCCCGCCGCGCGCAAGGACGACAAGATCACGTGCGGCGCGGCGATCGGCGACGGCTCGCACGATACGTTCATTCACGGCGGCACGGAAACCTACCTGCCGGTGGACGACGAGGTGCCGCCGTGGCTCCGTACCACGGTCGACTGGGCATTCGCGCTGGCGGGGCTGGTCGGCGGGCTCGCCGGCCTCGTGAAGGCCGCCGGCGGACTGTCGCGCGCGGTCTTGCCGTGCGCGGCGAAGTTCATCGGCGGCTTCGTGCTCGGAGAGGCCGTGGGGCGCTACGTGGCCGGGCCCGCGATCAATCGCGCGATCGGCGGGATGTTCGGCAATCCTGTCGACGTCACGACCGGGCGCAAGATCCTGCTCGCCGAATCGGAAACCGATTACGTCATTCCGGCTCCGCTGCCGGTCGCGATCAGGCGCTTCTATTCGAGCGGCCTCGACCACGTCGGCACGCTCGGCCGCGGCTGGGTGCTGCCGTGGGACCTGCGGCTGCAGGCGCGCGACGGGCGGCTCTGGTACACGGACGCGCAAGGGCGCGAAAGCGGGTTTCCGCTGGTTCGCAACGGGCAGTCGTCGTTCAGCGAGAGCGAGCAGCGCTATCTGACCTGCACGCCCGACGGGCGTTACGTGCTGCACGACGTCGGCGAAACGTATTACGACTTCGGGCGGCTCGATCCCGACACGGACCGGATCGCGTGGGTGCGCCGCATCGAGGACCAGGCCGGGCAGTGGACGCAGTTCGAGCGCGACAGTCAGGGGCGCGTGCGCGAGATCCTCACCTGCGGCGGCATACAGGCGGTGCTCGATTACGAGGCCGTCCACGGCCGGCTCGCAACGGTCACGCTTGTCCACGGTGACGAGCGCCGTCTCGCCGTCGCCTATGGATACGACGACAACGGTCAGATGGCGTCGGTGACGGACGCGAACGGCGCGGTCGTGCGCCGCTTTGCGTATGCCGACGGCTTGATGACGAGCCACACGAACGCGCTGGGATTCGTGTCGAGCTACAAGTGGGCGGCGATCGGCGGGCAGCCGCGCGTCGTCGCGACGCAGACCAGCGAGGGCGAGCACTGGACGTTCGAATACGACCTCGACGCGCGGGAGAGCCGCGTTCGCCATCTCGACGGACGTTCGGCGAGATGGCGTTACGACGCGCAGTTCCAGGTCGTCGAATGCACGGATCTCGACGGCGCGCAGTACCGGATCGAGTACAACGATGCCGGCAGGCCGATTGCGTTCATGCTGCCCGGCGAGCGCAAGGTCGCGCTGGAATATGACGACGCGGGGCGCATCGTCGCCGAAACCGATCCGCTCGGGCGCACGACGCGCACGCGGTACGACGGCAACAGCCTGCGTCCGGTGGAAATCACCGCGCCGGACGGTGGCGTCTGGCAGGCGGAATATGACCGTCAGGGGCGCCTGCTGCTCAGCCGCGATCCGCTTGGCCGGATCAACCGGTACGAGTATCCCGACGGGCTGACGTCGCAGCCCGCCGCGCATGTCGATGCGCGCGGGGGACGCAAGGCGCTGGCGTGGAACCGGCTCGGTCAGCTCGTCGCCTATACGGATTGCTCGGGGAAGACCACGCGCAGCGAGTTCGACGCGTTCGGACTGCCGGTCGCCACGGAAAACGCATTGGGGCAGCGCGTCTCGTACGCGATGCGGCCGACCGGCGAACCGGTGCGCATCGCCTATCCGGACGGCAGCGAGGAGTCCTTCGAATACGATGCGGCTGGGCTCGTCGTGCGACATGTCGGATTGGGCGGACGCATCCGGCAATCGATCCGCAATGCGCGTGGCCAGTTGCGCGAAGCGATCGATCCGGCGGGGCGCCGGCTCGTGTATCGCTACGATGCCGAAGGGCGGCTGTTCGAGCTGCTGAACGATCATGCGCGCTATGCGTTCGCCTATGACGCGGGCGGGCGTTTGCTGTCCGAAACGCGGCCGGATGGCGTGAAGCGGCGCTTTGCCTACGACGATGCCGGCGGGCTTCGGGAGCTGACGATCGTCGGTGCGGCTGACGATGCGAATCGTCGTGATGCGCAGGCCGTTCGGGTGCTTCGCTTCGAGCGCGACCTGATGGGGAATCTGACGGCGCAGCATACGCCGACCGACGTGACTCGCTACGAGCGCGATGCGGGAGACCGGCTGCTTGCCGTCGAGCGGACGCCGACCGATGCGGGTGTCGCGCTCGGTATCGAGCCGGATGCGGTCAGGTTCGAATATGACAAGGGCGGGCGGCTGATTGCCGAGCATGGCGTGAACGGCACGGTCGGATACGCGCTGGACGAACTGGACAACGTGTCGACGCTGTCGTTGCCGCATGAGCAGACGCTGCAGATGCTGCGATACGGCTCGGGCCACGTGCACCAGATTCGCTGCGGCGACCAGGTGGTCAGCGATTTCGAACGGGACGACCTGCATCGCGAGATCTTGCGGACGCAAGGGCGTCTGGTCGAACGGTCGGGTTATGACTTGCTGGGACGCAAGCTTTGGCAGGCGGCCGGGTTGTCGCCGGAGACGACCGGCCGGATGCGTGGGCAGTTGTGGCGCAATTACGGTTACGACGCGGCCGGCGAGCTGACGGAGATGAGCGACAGCCTGCGGGGCAGCACGCAATACAGCTACGACCCGGCGGGGCGGTTGATGCGGCAGTACCGCACGGCGGACCGGCATCTCGAGGAATTCGCGTGGGATGCGGCCGGCAATCTGCTGGATGACGGACAGCGTCGCAGCCGCGGTTACGTGGAAGGCAACCGGCTGCGGATGTGGCAGGACTTGCGGTTCGCTTATGACGCGTTCGGGAATCTTGCGACGAAACAGCAGGGGCCGAATCGGACGCAGCGGTTTGGCTACGATGGGCAGGATCGGTTGATTGCCGTGCGGACGGAAGATGCGAGCGGGGTGGTCGAAGCGCGGTTCGAGTATGACCCGCTTGGACGGCGGACGGCGAAGACCGAAACTTGCTTCGATCATCGCGGCGTGGAGCTGCGTGCCGAGCGCAAGCGGTTCGTGTGGGAAGGGTTGAGGCTCGCGCAAGAGATTCGCGAAACCGGCGTCAGCAGCTATGTTTACAGCCCGGATGCGCCGTATACGCCGGCGGCGCGTGTCGACGCGGTGATCGCGGACGCGGTTGCGGCGGTTGCGATCGACGAGGCGAAACACGCGGCACGGGTCTACCATTTCCATACGGATCTGGTCGGTGCGCCGCTGGAGGTGACGGACGAGGCAGGAGAGGTCGCGTGGGCCGGTCGGTATTCGGCTTGGGGGAAGGTCGATGCTGGGGATCGGCAGTTGGCGGCGCCGCGTATAGAGCAGCCGTTGCGGTATGCGGGGCAGTATGCTGACGACAGTACCGGGCTGCATTACAACACGTTCCGGTTTTATGACCCGGATGTGGGGAGGTTCGTTAATCAGGATCCGATTGGGTTGGGCGGTGGAAATAACTTGTATGCGTACGTCCCGAATCCGGTGAGCTGGATTGATCCGCTTGGATGGATGCCATGGCCGTGGAATCCCAACGGGATGGGGCATCATCTGATTCCGCGTGGCAAGGCGAACAGTATCGGGCTCGATGCGTTAGGTACGGAGAGAAACACACCGACATTCTTTCCCGATCCATATGAAGCCGGCATGCACGAGGAGTTGCATCGCGCTATCAAGGGTGATGTCGGTAAACTTCAGGGGCCGTGGACGGGAACTGCAGAAGAGTTATTCGAGGCAACATCAAAGGGGTTGGATAGTGTGAGCCACATAAAGGGTGATCTTCGAATACCAGCGACCGGTGAGGTTCTTGCTACAAACGTTACTCCCAAGCAGGCGCATGCGAAGCTAGTTGACTGGTTTAAATCAAAGAAAGGCGGAGGGTGCTGATGCTGCTCGATTCGGTGAAAATAGACGTTGATTTTAATGGAATAGTTATTTTTTCGTATCCGGATTTGATGAATTTTTTTGCCGATCCAGTGGTTAATGGGCAAAACATTCTGAGCGACTTTACTCAAACTGACTTGGGTGACAAGGTCGTTGATGGCGGTGTTGTGCTTCCTATCATTAATATTGATGACGGTGGCTACCTTGTTCGTTTTTTTGAGGGTGATCCTGAGAGCTCCGTGCGTCGTAGAGTTGTATTTTCAGACTCGGGATATGTGTTGAAGATTGATGGCGATCTTTACATAGCGGACGCTGCCGTGTTTTGGGATTGGGGGGAATATCTTGGGTGGACGAAGGTCGCGATTCCACGTGGATACTACTCCGTAAAAATTGAAGGTGTTCAACATATAAGCGACGATGGTTCAGTTGGTAGCATCGGCTATGATGTTATTGTTAACCGAGTAGAAGATTTGCCAAAGAGAACTGCACAGATTCGGCAAGATAGCCGCGTCTCTTAATGGTGTGTGAGCGCGTCGTCAGGGGGCAGGGCAGCGTGCGGAACGACGGGCGTCGACGTGAGGCCGCCCGTGATCGGCCGAGGCCGATCGATCACGGCAAATCTGCGATCGTTGACCGTCACTGCTTCCGGACT
Source organism: Burkholderia cepacia (assembly GCF_001718835.1). Classification (NCBI taxonomy): domain Bacteria; kingdom Pseudomonadati; phylum Pseudomonadota; class Betaproteobacteria; order Burkholderiales; family Burkholderiaceae; genus Burkholderia; species Burkholderia cepacia. The sequence continues at coordinate 562,316 of NZ_CP013444.1, forward strand.
CGCGAAGGACATGGGGCCGCCAGGGCACTGCTCGAGTCATAGTCAATACACTGCTGCTATCGAGGCCGAGCTGAAAAAACTCAATCAGCACTTCCTCGCTGGACGGCTCAGCGACACCCAACTCGCTCTCGGTGTTGGACGCATCCAAAATATGGCGCGAGAGAGGCTTGAGACGGGGAAGCATGTGATTGATGTAATAACTGGAAGGCTACTTTGATGGATGCTCGATTCTATGTCGTTCAATATCGTCAGGGTGAGTTTGGGTGCCCGCACTTCTTGTCGGGAGCAGTAAATCGCGACGAGTGGGAGTGGTCAATGTATGTTGGTGATCCATTCAGCGTGGCAGTGGAGCACGATTACATATATCAGCTTGCGGACTCTAAGGATTCGGTTGATTTTGATTTTTACGGAAGTCAAACGAATTTTGTGTCAGAGCAGTTTTTGCAAGTATGTGACGCGATGAAGGTTCGTTATCGTGCAATTCCATTGCGGATCACGTGCGATGGTAAAGATGTTGGAGATAAGCGCTATTCGATATTTCTTCCGGCGGAACGCGCTGCGTTGCTTGATCGGAGTAGTTCTGAATTTTTGGAAGATAGGGATATGGAATCAGGGGAAATTGCTGAGAACAATCTTTTTCCCGGTACTCCAATGTACAGCTGGATCAAGCGATTTGTTCCCCGTGATGATTGTACGTCAGCCTTGTTTCGGAGTGTCGAGATAATGGAGCTTGTTTGTAATGAGAAATTCAAGGAGGCGGCGGAGCGGGCGGTGTTGAAGGGTATAGAGTTTATTCCAATCGATAGTAATTATATTTATGACCCGTGGGGCGAGGCTTCATAGGGCTGCGTTGTTGTTCACGTTTCTCCCGCTGCATTTTGTCGAGATCGATCTTCAAGGTGATGGCGAACCGATGTTCATGCACAAGGTGAATTGGCTTTGCTTTTGCTGAGAAGCTTCGATCGCACGACCGAAATCCTTCGGAACGAAGTTGACGGACGCTCACAGGCTTTAGCTGCAAGTGATTCGGCACAGCTGTTGAGCCGAGGCTACTTCACGAGCGCCGACGGCCGGCTGGATACGTGTCGGAGAGTTGGACAACGTGTCGACGCTGTCATTGCCGCACAAGCAGCCACTGCAGACGCTGCGGTACGGCTCGAGGCACGTGTACCAGCTATGTCAGGTGCTGAATTGAAGAATATCGTTTTTGTTCCATCGAAATCGACTGAGGAGTCGGTGGAGTTTTATGTCAATGAACTGGCGCTGTTCGAGGTTGCCGATGATCTTGGCCGGGGGAATGTATTTCTCCGATATATCCGGAGTGAGGATTTTTATTTGATGCTTTCTCTGGAGTTGGGTGTGCGAGAAGGTGATGCGCCGATATTCTCTGTCTGGGTTGATGACTGTTTTGGTGAGTATAATCGTCTAAAAGGCTTTGATTTCAAGAGTGGGGCGGAAATCCTCTCGAATCCGGGGTTTGTGGAGTGGCCGCTGGGTAAATTTTTAAAAATAAGGGATCCCGCTGGAAATGTATTTGATTTGAGTGAATGGTATGTGTAGGGCGATGGGCATGTCAGTGAGATGCGGAGGTCGCGTGAGGTGGCCGATATTCGTCTTGAGACGTGGTGGGCGGTGATTGCTAAAGTGTGATGAGAGCAGATATTTTTGTGCCAACAGTTTCCGTGGACGAGCAGGTTCGATTCTATGTGAAAGAATTGCGCCTTTTTGTCGTTTCGCAAGACTACGGTATGGGAGAAATTCTGCTTCGGCATATTGATTGCCCATCGTTTTGTTTGCAACTTCAACCAAATCGAAGTCCGTCTGGCGATTGGCCAATTTTTTGCATGACGACGGAAGATTGTCGCTCGGAGTTCGCACGCCTTTCGGTGGTCGCCTTCCAGAAGGGAGGGCTTGTTCCTGATGCAGGGGCAGGTGCTCAGCCGTATGAATATCCCCTCGGTCAAACCATATCGTTACGAGATGCAAGTGGAAATCTGTTTCTGATCACCGAATGGCATCCGAGCGCGCTGTAAGGTTCGTGGACCGATGTATTGGAAGTAGGCGGCAAAGCATAGGTAACACATCAGGTGGAAGGAAGCGGTCATAGTGGAAGATCCGTTTTGCAGCACGCTGTGCGACAGTGAAGCGTGAAATTTGAACAGGACGTGGCATGCCTCTGCTCCTTTTGAGAAATTTCGATTGCGCGCGCGAAGTGCTCCAGTACGCGACAGACCATGGTCCGAAGGCTTTGGTCACTCACGACCCGGCGCGCCAGCCGGATCGCGGTTATTTCACGGTTGTGGACGGGCACTACTACGGCGTCTTTGCGTCTGCTACGGGACCGGTGGCGTTTCGCGACGCACAGCAATGGATGCTGTGTGAAAACCAAGTTCTGACGGAAATGAAGTTGTTGCCCGACGGACGGAAACGATTCGTGGTGACAATACGGAACGAGCGCGTGCTGGATGTCGTATATCAGCCATCCGGCATCGTTGTCGACAATTGGTCCGATGATGAACGCATGATCGACTTCTTCGCATGGCTGCGCGACGGAATGTCGAGTGGGGCGCTTGGCCAGTTTGTCTCCTTTTACACACTGTCAGCGTGAAATTCCGAACACAGCGCTTCAGGTGTCTTTCCGCAAGCGTATCGGCGATTCCGTTTGGAATGCACGACAGTCATGGCCCGGTCCAGCTTGCCGGCGGCTAGCGGCCCCTGATTGTTTGGCCACGATTGTGCTTGCTCCCGGCACGATGGATCGAGCGTCCGGCGCGTCGCCGTTCGGCGGCACCCGAACCGGCCACTCTGGCCAGCGCGCCGACGTGCGAACTGATCGATCGTGTGCAATCGCCGGCCCGTCAGTCATGCCGACCACCTCCGCAAATTCCCCCATCGTCCACCCCGTCCCGAGCAACAGCCGCCGCGTATGCAACGCACCGTGCACGTCATCCGACACGCACTCCCCGAGATAACGCAATTCCCGCCCTTCGATATCGACGAACCCGTGCCGATACTCCCGCGCGAGCATCGTCCACAGCCTTGCCGCCCCGACCGACTGCCGCGCGCCGCTGATCAGGCACAGGCCGGCGTCGAGTCCCCAGCGATACAGCGTGGTCGCAAGCCCCTTGCGCTGGAACGAAGCGCGAAATTTGGAATGCGGCGCCCGCAAATAGCGATCCGCGCGACGCGGGATTTCGGGCAGGCGGTTGAACACCGTATAGCCGGCGAGCTGCCGGGTCGCCGGATCTTCGACATAGAGAAAATATTCGCCGTCCGCCTCGCGGTGGCGGACGATCAGGCCGGAGCGGCCGAGCGCGACGGCCGGCAGGCCGTGCAGGCGATGGCCCGGCTGGTGCAGGCGTGCGTAGAGCGAGTCGAGTTCATCGTCGATGTCGTGCTGGGAATGCTGTACGTCGATGCGCATGGCAAAGGGAGATCGTGTCGAGCGTGTCGAATGAATGGGTCATGGCGATGGAAAACGGAGGAAGCGGCCCCGCGGCTCGGCGAAGCGAGCCGGGGCCGCGAATCAGCTGGGGATGTGCTGGAAACCGGCGGCGATCGCGGCGAGGCCCGCGATGCAGAGTGCGAACAGGATCAGGACTTTGTGAATCACGTCTCTCTCCTCATGAATGCGCGGCGCCGAAGGGCGGTGCCGCGGAGACGGTGACGGCGGGCACGGCCCGCGCGGCCGTCGCGCAGGGCGACGGTCGGAATGTCCGAACGATGCGAGCGGTGCAAGCAACCGGGCGAGCCACTACGCACGCGGACGGCCAGCACCATACGCGGTCATCGCGCATCCGGCAATCCCGCTGTCCGTAAAAGGCGTAAATTGCCCGTGTTTCGCGACAATTGGCCGCAAGCTGGCCATTTTTGAGATGAGTTGAGCGAGCAAAGCGCCTGCTTCGGGGGCGGCAGAAGGCCTGCCGTTTTGCATCCGACGAAAGCGGCGCGTGCGACCGCCTTGCGAGGCTGCGGTCCACCCGTGCCGGCGGCAAATCAACCCGCCTGCTGCTGCCCGAACACGCGCCGGATTCGCGCGAACAACCCGTGCTGCGCGATCCATTCGGCATACGCGCGATAGTCGGGGTCGCGCATCAGGTGCCGTTCCTCGGTCTTCGCGCGCGTGTAGTAGATCAGGTTGACCGCGACGAGCCCCGCGCAGTGCATCAGCCCCACCTGCCAGCCGAGCGGCTCGACGAACGGCACCGACACCATCCAGTACGACAGGTTCTTCGTGATGTACGCCGGATGCTTCGTGAAGCGGTACGGGCCCGACGTGATGATCCCGCGGTTGGTGAGGTTCGAGAAACGCAGCCCGAACGAGATCGTGCACAGCGCGTAGGTCAGCAGCAGCAGGATGATCACCGCGCCCCAGGCCACGCGAATCGCCGGCGCGCAGAGCAGCCAGTTGTCCCAGAACAACGTGCCTTCGTAGCGGATGTAGTTGTTCGAGAACAGCGACCAGAACGGCTGGTAGCACATCAGCGCGGCCACCCAGCCGAGCGTCGTCGGCTCGACGGTGCGCACGTGGCTGTCGAGGATGCGGAACGTGCACAGGTAGCCGACGGTGCCGAACATCAGGTCCATCGTGAACGACAGGTCGTACATGAACACGAAGGTCGCGATCGTCGCCGGCGCGTGCATCGCGTTCGCGAGCGATGCGGTCAGGTGATCGGCGTCCTTCGACAGGTAGACGGTCATCAGCGGCAGGAAGAACGCCTTCACGCCCCAGCCGGCCAGCATCTCGCGCACCGGCTTCCAGCTCGCGGGCGGCTCGCGGCGGAACAGGAAGCGGCCCCACAGCAGGTACGCATCGTCGGTCTCGCGCTGGTGGCGATCCATCCACGCGAAGTAGAACGGCGCGGCGACGATCACGTACGGCGCGAGCGAGCGCAGCAGCGACCAGAACGGCCGGTAGAACGTGCCGTGGTATTCGGGCAGCAGCCAGTAGACCACGCCGATGCCCGCATAGATCGACGCCAACGCGCCGAGCCGCGTCGCGACGCGCGCGATGCCGAGCGGGCGGACGGCCTGCCGCGACAGGCCCGCGCTCGGGCGCAGGTAGACGCGCGAGATGAAGATTTCGTGCAGCGCGATCGTGCCGATGATCGCGAGGCTGGCGATGACCGCGCGTGTGGCGCCGTCGAGGGCGGGCTGGCCGCGCGTGATCCACAGAGCGAACAGTCCGGCGGCGATGCCGAGCAGGCCGGCGCGCAGGGGGGTGGCGGAGTGGGGCGGCCGGTCTTGGACGGCGGAGATGCCTTCGAGCGTCGAGTTCATGTGATCCTCGTATGGATGAGGCCGACGCCGCAACGTGGGCGGCGCCGGCGGGCGGCCGGGGTTTGGAATGTTGTGTGCCCGGCCGCCTGGCGCTGCGGGTCGATCACTTCGGCAAGGCGCCGCCCAGCAGACCGCCGAGGAGGTTCGTCACCGGCGCGAGCAGGCTGGTCGCCCCGGCCGTGCCGCCGCTCGAGCTGCCGCTCAGGCCGCCCGCCGCGGTGCTGGTGCCGCTGACGCCCGGCGTCGTCATCGTCGTGATCACGCCGCCCGGACTCGCCGCGACGCCGGCGCCGGTGGTGCCGGCCGGCGACGTCAGCGAACCGGCGAGCGTGCCGACCGGGCCGTTCGTCAGCGCGCCGGTCAGGTTGCCCGTCAACCCGCCGCCCGGCGTCGTGACCGTGCCCGTGAGGCTGGCGCCGAGCGGCGTCAGCGAATTGACGAGGTTCGTGACCGGCGCCAGCAGGCCGCCGGTGCCGGTGCCGCTCGTACCGCCGGCGCTGCCGGGCGAACCGAGCAGGTTCGTCACGGGTGCGAGCGGGCCGCTGCCGCCGGTTCCGCTCGAACCAGTCGAGCCGCTGCTGCCGCCCAGCGACCCGAGCAGGCCCGTGATCGGCGCGAGGGGGCTGCCGCTGGTCCCGCTCGCGCCGCCCGAACCGCTGCTGGAGCTGCCCGTACTGCCGCCGAGCAGGCCGCCGACGCTCGTGACCGTATTGCCGAGTTGCGTCACGACGTTGCCGAGATCGGTGCCGGCCGGGTTGGTCGTCGCGCCGGCGATCTGAGCGCCGGCCGTGCCGAGGCCGGTGCCGACCGTGGTCAGCAGGTTGCCGACCGGCGTGCCGAGGCCGGTCGTGGCGCCGACGTTCTGCGTGGCGCCCGGCGTCGTGACACCGCCGGTCAGCGTATTCGTGATCGGGTTGATCACCTTGCCGACCTGCGTCTCGAGCTGCTGGACCGGCGCGCTGTTCAGCGCGGTGTTGAGGCCCGACGCGGTGGTGCTGATGACGCTGCCGACCGTGCCGACGAGGCCGCCGACGGTCGACGTGACCGGTGCGAGCGGCGACAGCGGGCCCGAGCCGAGGCTCTTCACCGCGTTGCCGACATTGTTGACGGCAGCGCTGGCGCCGCTCAGCAGGCCGGTGGTCGACGTCAGCGTCGGTCCGAGCGGATTCGCGGATACGCCGATCGAGCCGAGGCCGGCCGCGACGCCGTTGCCGAGCGCCTGCACGCCGTTGCCGAGGCTCGTGACCGCATTGCCGACGCTGGTGGCAGCCGGGTTGTTCGACACGCTGCCCACCTGGGTACCGCCGTTGGCGACGGTCGTGCCGAGCGACGTGACGAGGTTGCCGGTCTGCTGAAAGATGCTGCCGAGCGGGGCGGAGCCTGAGGTGCCCGAGGACGTGCCTGAGGACGTACCGGAAGACGTACCCGAGGACGTACCCGAGGACGTGCCGGAAGATGTGCCGGAAGATGTGCCGGAGGACGTACCCGAGGACGTGCCGGAGGACGTACCCGAAGACGTGCCGGAGGACGTACCCGAAGACGTGCCGGAAGACGTGCCGGAGGACGTACCCGAGGACGTACCCGAGGATGTGCCCGAGGACGTACCGGAAGACGTACCCGAGGATGTGCCGGAGGACGTACCCGAGGACGTACCCGAGGATGTGCCAGAGGACGTACCCGAAGACCCCGAACTCCCGCCCGACGTCCCTGAGCTTCCCGAACTGCCGGAGGTCCCGGACGTCCCGGACGTGCCTGATGTTCCCGACGTGCTCGGCTTCAGCGAGGTAGCCGTGGTCGGTCCGTCGATCGATCCACATCCATACAGCGCGAGCAGCGACGAGATGGCGAGCGAGAGCGTCGTTCTTGTGAAGTATTTCTGCATGTTGGCCTCAACAATTGGTGTTTGTCCCGGCCAGAACTGCAATTTCCGCGCCACCGTGGCATGCGCGATGGGCGTTGAATTTTTCTTATGGAATGTCCGACGTTTGAGGCTTTTTGTTCTGAGTAATGGCGATTTCGCGAAGCGGTGGCGCAATGGACCGCGCGATGTTCCCGCAAGGCGCCGTAACGTGCGTGGGAACGTTACGTAGCGTCGGCGTCCGGCGACGCGCGCGCGTTGACACACTTACTGTGGCGCAGCGGTTTGCCCGACCGACGCCCGCGCCTTTGACGAAATGCCCGCGCCTCGCGAACATGGGAGGAGGATCGCGCCGTCCGGCGGGCCAACCCGCACACACCGGCAATCGACGGCGCAACCGAAGCACCCCCGAAACGGAAGCCGGACGAACAGGACAGAGCGATGAGCGAACAGGACAGGGAATACGGCAAGGCGCGACGAATCGACGTGATGGGCGAGGCGTTCGTCGAGCGCGCGATGCGCGACCTCGACGGTTTTTCGCGCCCGCTGCAGAACTGGCTGAACGAGCACGCGTGGGGCAGCACGTGGCAGCGGGGCGGGATCGACCTGAAGACGCGCAGCCTGTGCACGTGCGCGATGCTGGCGGCGCTCGGCCGCAGCACGGAACTCAAGGGGCACATTCGCGGCGCGCTCAACAACGGCGCGAGCCTCGTCGAGATCCGCGAGGTGTTGCTGCACAGCGCGCTGTACGCGGGCGCGCCGGCCGCGGTCGAGGCATTCCGCAGCGCGCGGGAGGTGATCTCGGATCTCGGGCTGTCGGTGCCCGACAGCGAGGACTGAACGCGTCGCCGCGCGCCGATGCGCGGCGCCGGGGCGTCAGCGCCCGGCCTGCGCGACCGGCGCGTGCGCTTCGAGCGGCGCCGCGGCCACTTCGGCCAGCCACTCGGCCGTCGCGCCCGGAATCGTGACCGGCAGCATGTGCCCGCCCTCGACGACCTTCAGCCGCACGCGCGCCGATTTCTTCGCGAGCGCGTCGCCGTGCTCGCGCCAGTTCAGGATCGGATCGGCGCGGCCGTACAGCACGTCGACCGGCAGCGCGAGATCCGCGTAGCGGCGTTCCATCGCGGGCAGGTCGACGGGCACCGCGATCAGGTCCGACGCCGTCGCATAGAAGCTGCGCGGCCGCAGCCCGAGCAGGCCGCCGCCCTTGACCGGGAAGTCGCGCGGCACGTCTTCCGGCGCGAACACCTGGCGCACGGCCTTGCGGCCGGTCAGGATCGTCAGCGGGATCGCGAAGGTCCACGACACGAAGCGCCGCACGAGCTTCGACGGAATCAGCAGCGGGCGGAACGGCCCCGGCGGCTCGGCTTCCAGATGCGACAGCGGCGCGATCAGCGCGAGCCGGCTCACGCGGTCCGCATGGTTGAGGCCGACGGCAAGCGCGATCGCGCCGCCGAGCGAGTGGCCGACCAGCACGGGCTTGTCGAGCTTCAGCGCGTCGATGAACGCGGCGACCGTGCGGGCCTGCGCGAACACGTTCGCCTGCGAGGCCGCGCCGCGCAGCGAGCGGCCGGCACCCGGGCGGTCGAGGAGGATCACGCGATGGCGTTCCGCGAGCTGTTGCAGCGGCAGGTACGCGAAGTTGCGCAACTGCCCCGCGAGCCCGTGGACGAACACGATCGGCGGGCCGTTGCCGTATTCGACGTAGTGGATGCGATCGCCGCCGACGTCGACGAAGCGGCCTTCGGGCGGAAACGCGCGCGTCACGCGGTGCGCGATGTACCACGTGAACGCCGCGAGCGCCGCGCACACGGCCGCGACGGCGATCAGCGCCTGCTGGATCAGATGGAGCGTAGGGGTCATGTCGGCCTCATCAGGTTTGACCGCGGGTTCAAGCGCGGGTGTCGAGCGCGGGTTGCGGGACGGATGCGGCGCACGCGTCGGGCTTCGCGCGGCGTTCGAAATGCATCGCCGAATCGGCGAGCGCGCTGAACTTCAGCGACGCGAGATCGCGCACGTAGTTCTGGTGGAATTTCCACGGCTTGCGATGGCCCTGCTTCGGCAGGATGCCGGCCGCGCGCTGGATGTAGCCCGAGCTCAGGTTGACGGCCGGCACGTCGCCGAGCTCGCCGGCGCCGAGCCGCGGCACGCACGTGTCGTAGTCGTTCGCGCGCATGTGGTTGAGCAGCCGGCACACGTAGCGCGCGATCAGCTCGGCCTTCAGCGTCCACGACGCGTTCGTGTAGCCGAACGACGACGCGAGGTTCGGCACGTCGCTGTACATCATTCCCTTGTACGACACGGTCTGCGGCAGGTCGACCGCGCGGCCGTCGACCGTGACGCGCGCGCCGCCGAGCATCTTCACCTTCAGCCCGGTCGCGGTGACGATCACGTCCGCGTCGAGCTGCTGGCCGCTCTTCAGCTTGAGGCCGGTCGGCGTGAAGCGCTCGATCTCGTCGGTGACGATCGACGCGCGGCCCGCGCGGATCGACTTGAACAGGTCGCCGTTCGGCACGAGACACACGCGCTGGTCCCACGGCATGTAGCGCGGCGTCAGGTGCTTCGCGACGTCGAAGCCGGGGCCGAGCTGCTTGCTGGCCGCGCGGATGATGAACTTCTTCGTCTGCTCCGGCTTGCGGCGCGACACGTTGTACAGGTAAATCGTCAGCAGCACGTTCTTCACGCGCACGAGCCGGTGCGCGAGCCGCGACGGCAGCACGCGGCGCAACGCGTTCGCGATCCTGTCGCGCGCGGGCAGCGACACGATGTAGGTCGGCGAACGCTGCAGCATCGTCACGTGCTGCGCGTCGGCCGCCATCGACGGCACGAGCGTGACGGCCGTCGCGCCGCTGCCGATCACGACGACGCGCCGGTTCGCGTACGACAGGTCCTTCGGCCAGTGCTGCGGATGCACGAGCTTGCCTTCGAACGTGTCCATCCCGGCCCAGTCGGGCAGGTAGCCGGCGTCGTAGTCGTAGTAGCCGCTGCACATGAACAGGAAGCGGCAGGTCAGCGCGAGCGTCTCGGCCGGAGCGTCGCTGCCGCCGCCGCGTTCGACGCGCACCGTCCAGCGCGCGCGGTTCGAATCCCAGTCGGCCGCGACGACTTTCTGGCCGTAGCGGATCGTCTTGTCGATGCCGTAGGTGCGCGCGGTGTCGCGGATATAGTCGAGGATCGTCTGGCCGTCGGAGATCGCCTTGTCGCTGTGCCACGGGCGGAAGCTGTAGCCGAGCGTGAACATGTCGGAATCCGAACGGACGCCCGGATAACGGAACAGGTCCCAGGTGCCGCCGATCGCGTCGCGCGCCTCGACGATGGCCACGCTTGCATACGGGCAGCGCTGCTTCAGGTGATACGCGGCGCCGATGCCGGACAGGCCGGCACCGACGATCAGCACGTCGAGATCGGCGCCGTCGCGGCGCGTGCCGCCGGCGCTCGCGTGGCGGTCGAAGGCGGGCGGCGCGTCGCGCCGGTCGGTCGTCGTCGTGGTCATACGGGGTCCTTGGTGGGCGTGGTCGGGCGCGCGGCCGGAGCATGCGCGCGCTGGAGGTTGCGTGTGCGGGCGCGGCGCACGTGGCGCAGCATCAGCCGCTGGTAGCCGGCGCCGAGCAGGCGCGCGATCCGGTCGAGCCGGCGTGCGTCGGCGACGTCGAGCCGCCGCGTGCTCACGCGCACGCCATGCTGAGCGCAGGCGGCCGCCGTGCCGGCGAGCCCGGTTTCGTCGACGTCGGCGAGCGCGACCTCGCAGCCGCGCCGCGCAAGCTCGACCGCGAGGCTGCGGCCCATGCCCGAACCGGCGCCCGTGATCGCGGCGACTTTGCCGGAAAACCCGTTCATCCGTTGCTCCTCCCGTTCTGCTTGCCCTGTGCCGGCGGCGCGTCTAATGTGGTGTTGGTCGTCACCACTTTAGTTTTCGGGTGTCCTGATGTCAAATAGCGGAATGGAGAAAGCACTCGAAACGGAAAAACGGGGCCGCTCGTATGGCGGCGTGGCGCCCGAGGTGCGGGCCGCCGAGCGGCGCGACGCGCTGATCGGCGCGGCGACGCGTGTGTTCGGCACGGTCGGGTTCCGCAAGGCGACGGTACGGTCGATCTGCCAGGAAGCGAAGCTGAACGATCGCTATTTTTATGCGGCGTTCGACAGCATCGAGGATTTGCTGCGCTGCACCTACCTGCATCACGCGCAGCAGTTGCACGACGCGGTCGCGCGGGCGGTGGCCGAGCGCGGCGGCGATCTGCGCGAGAGCGTCGATGCCGGGCTCGCCGCGTTCTTCGCGTTCCTGCGCGACCCGTGCGCGGCGCGCGTGCTGCTGCTCGAGGTGATGGGCGTGAGCGCGGACACCGACATGACCTACCAGCGCATGCTGATCGACTTCGGCAAGCTGATCATGGCGATCGGCGGGCGGGGCGAGGCGGTTGCGGGGCCGGAGCGCACCGAGCAGCGGCTGATCGGGCTCGCGCTCGTCGGCGCGATGACCAACGTCGGCGCGGCGTGGCTGCTCACGGAGTATCGCGATCCGGAAGCGCAGATGGTCGCGAGTTGCAGGAAGGTGTTGCTGGGGACGTTGGGGTAGGGCTGCCCTACTTCATTCGGATGTAGTGCCAGCCGTGTCCTCCTCCGCGACCGGTGCGGTAGCGTCGTTGCTCTCCTCGAACACGCCTTCGAGGTACGCCGCGTACCGTTCTTGCAAATATTGCAGGGAGGCTTCCCGGTCCACCTGTACGTTCAGGTGGTCCTGGAAGAACTTCAACCGCGCGCGATTCTCATCAAGGACTTGCGCCCACGTCTTTGCGTAGATGTTGACGTTGGGTTTGGATAGGATCACGCCGGTCTCATCCTGCACTAGATGCTCGGTGTAGCGGTCGAGCGTGTCGCTGATCACCCAAAAGTTCCACGTTACCCCAACCTTATCGAAGCGGGGATCGCTCATTACCGAGAACGCGTAACCCTGTATCTGCGTAACCTCGTCCGAACCGATCTTGACCTTCGGTGCTTTCAATTCGACGACTAAGTGCGTCAATTGATTCGCACGATGCTGCTTCGTCGCTCTCGACAGCATCAGGTCGATGATTCCCCGCATTTGCGAGATGTGCTTCACAGGCTCGTCGATCACCACTTCGCTGCCGAGCAACTTTTTATGCTCCACCAAAGCCATGGTCAGCGATTGGTCATCCACTGACAACGCGAACTCCTCTCCAAAGAGCCAGCAGTTGTCCGCAATGATCCGGTGCAACTGAGTCCGCTCCTTCAATCGCTTCTTCGGTTCGGGGTCGAACAGTACTGCCTCCAAGCCGCTCAGGAACTTGAGCCGGTCGGACACCACCTTCGCCGCACCGATGATCGACGATAGTGAGGTGTTGCGAAGCAGTTGGGCTAGCTCCTCCTGCTGCCGCTTTGGCAGTCGTAGCACCTCGTCCAGGATGACCTGCAAGTCTTCGGGGCTGCGCTCGATCGCCTGCCGCAGCATCCGCAGTTGGAAAGCCTTGGTTTTGCTCTGGGTTGTGCGGAAGTCCGGCAGATGTCGTGCGATGTTCACCGCCACAATGTCGAATACTTGACGTTCGACCTTCTCAACCGCCGTCGCGGGGTCGCCAGAGAACGGGTAGACTTCCTCGTCCTTCCATTCCTCCACGACCGTGCGGGCTTCCTTTGCTGCCCGTGACCGAAAATGGTCCTTGATTGTCTGTTGCGCTTCCGCGATTGTGCTCAGAACCGCCGGCTGCATTTCGGCGAGATCGACCGTGCCTTCCATTTGCGCCTGATCGAAGTACGGCGAGTGGAGGTAGCCGGAGAACTGGAACTGACCAATGTGGAAGCGGCGATCCACCTGCACGAGAGGAAAACGCTGCTGGTTGCACAGGTAAAGGGCTCGATTTCCGGCCGATTTCCATTCGACTACCTGTAGTCGCGCCCAATACGCTTTCCCGTCTATCTCGATGTCAGACAGAGGAAAGGATTTTTTGTCCGTGATGGCTGACCCCGGATCGATGGCGCGCCCATCGAGCACGATTTTCGTGTCCTCGTAGTCGGCGAGGTATAGAGCAAAGACCTCGGTCAACTCCTCGCGACCGTCTTCGGTTGTGAACGTGCGGAAGTCTTTCAGCGCGTTGCGGATGGTCAACGTCACACCCGTATCCGTCGCATCCTTCGCTTTGGTCTCGTCGCTGATTCGGACGTGTCGGATGTCGAGGGCGGACATGCGAATCGTGTACGACCAGAATTTGCCGTCGCGCTTGTACACGACTGCCCATTCGGCGTCGCTTCCGAGGGCGAAGGCCTTGAATCGTCCACGGCCCTCCTGCCCATGCAGGAAACGTCCACCAGAGGTCTGTGTTCTGGACTTCTTCCATGAGCCGCCCAGTGAACGAAAGAAGCCGGCTGCCTCAGCGCGCGGGATACCCTCACCATCGTCCTTGACGATGATCGTGTCGAGCGTATCCAGATCGTTGTACTCGAACGAGATATCAACGTTTTTCGCGTCGGCGTCGAAGGCATTCCAGACGAGTTCCGACAGCGCTGAAATCGGCTTCGCACGGGTCATCTTTTCGAGGAAGTCCGATTGGACTTCTACCGGATATTCTTCCGTTGCCATGCGTCTACTCCCGTAATGTGGTCCGTTCTGACTGTCGTCCTGATGCTGTTCCGCCGGAATCTCATGCCGGTGCGCGCCCTGACCTCACCGTTTGCGAGTGTCAGCGGCGCTAGTCCGCAGTTATTAGGTACTGTATAAGCATACATTGTTTAACGCCTCTATGAACCGCTCGTCTCACTCCAGCGTCGTCGCTCCGCCTATCGACGAATTGGTCACGCATCTTGTCGTTGAGGTGCTGGGAGGGGGAAGTGGGTTTTCCGAGTTTGGCGCTGGATTTACGCCCAAAGTCGCATTGTTTCGAATCGTCAAAGCTCGAATGACTTCGTTGGGGCGCGGGGTCGCGGGTGGTGAGCCGACTTGGGGTATGCCGGGTCGGTCAATCCTCGGGTCGGTCGTCGTATGTAGCGACCAAATTCGAACTATAGTCGGTCCGGTTGTCGCCAAACAGGACAAGGTGTCGCAATGAAATTTCCCACCCGAGTCAAGCCGATCAGCTACCTGAAGAGCCACGCCGCGGAGATCGTCAAGGATATTTCGGAGAGCCGGGAGCCGATGTTGATTACCCAGAATGGCGAGGCGAAACTCGTCGTCATGGACGTCAAGTCCTATGAGGAACGTGAAGTAACGCTGGCGCTCCTGAAGCTTCTCGCCCTCGGCAATCGTGAGATCGAGCAAGGTCACTTTCGTGCTGTCGAGGATGTCTTCACGGAACTCGACGAAGATGGCGAGCGATGACGCCCCGTGTCGCGATTCTGTATTCTGCGGAAACGGCTTTCATCGCGGGAATGAATCGCGTCATTTACGAGGTTCGCGGCGATATCGCCTATATCCATGTCGTTTGCGACACCCGCAAGGATCTGAAGTCCATTCTCTTGAGAAGGCTGCTGCGTAGCGATTGAATGCCGCCCGCGCGTGGCACGATTCATCCGGAAGCACGCTTCGACTTCGTCGACCGCCCGCGTGTCGCCCGCACCGGCGCCGCGCCAATTTTCTCCCGCATCGCATCGACAAACGCCCGCACCTTCGGCGAAGGCAGCCGCGTCGACGGATACACCGCATGAATCCCGGCCGGCGCCGAGCGCCACGCGGGCAGCAGCCGCACGAGCCGGCCGGCCGCGACGTCGTCGGCGGTCGAAAAGTCCGTCAGCAGCCCGAAGCCGCCGCCCGCGAGCACGATCGCGCGGCACGCGGTGGCGGTGTTCGACACGACGTGTGCGGTGCAGCGCACCGACGCCTTGCCGCCGCGCGCGCTCTCGAGCTCGAACGTATGCGGGCGCGGCAGCGTCGACAGCATCACGAACGGCAGCGCGGCGAGCGCCGCCGGATCGCGCGGCAACCCCCAGCGCGCGACGAACGCGGGGCTCGCGACCAGCCATTTCTCGTAGGTGCCGAGCTGCACCGCGCGATAGTTCGAATCGGCGAGGCGGCCGATGCGGATCGCGACGTCGAGGTTGTCCGCGACGAGATCGACGACGCGGTCGTTCGCGACGAGTTCGACGTCGAGGCCCGGATGCCGGTCGCGCAACGCGACGACGGCAGGCGCGACGACCAGCGCGCCGTAGTCGATCGGCACGCTCACGCGCAGCGTGCCGCGCAGCGGCCCCGCGTCGGACGACACAGCGTCGAGCGCGCTTTCGGCGGCGCGCACGATGTCGCGGCACGCGTCGTAGAACGCCCGCCCCGCGTCGGTCACGCTCAGCCGCCGCGTGGTGCGCACCAGCAGGTTCGCGCC
This sequence comes from Burkholderia cepacia, assembly GCF_001718835.1. NCBI lineage: Bacteria > Pseudomonadati > Pseudomonadota > Betaproteobacteria > Burkholderiales > Burkholderiaceae > Burkholderia > Burkholderia cepacia. The sequence goes on from NZ_CP013444.1 coordinate 577,778, forward strand.
GACCTCGGATTCGAGGCGCTGCATGTGCGTGCTGACGACCGTCTTCGCCAGGCCGAGCCGCTCGGCCGCGGCCGTCAGCGAGCCGGCGTCGACCACCGCGACGAAGATCGCCAGCCGGTTCAGGTTCACGTCGCGCAGATCGGCCATCGTCGATTGTCCTATGGAAAAGGATAATGTTTCAGCGATTATCCGTCTTCTGTCGATAGAGGGCGCGCGTTACGCTGGGGCCGTTCGTTGCCGGTTCGCGGCGACGCCCTTTGCCGGAGTGTTCCCATGCCTGTTGCCGAGAAGCCGTCCGTTCCGATTCGCGTCTACTCGTTCCTGCTCTCCGGGCATGCGCATCGCGTCCGCCTGTTCCTGTCGCTGCTCGGCCTGCCGTCGGAGACCGTCGACGTGGATCTCGCGGCCGGCGAGCAGCGCCGGCCGGCCTTCCTTGCGCTCAATCCGCTCGGGCAGGTGCCCGTGATCGACGACGGCGGCACGGTGATCGCCGATTCGAACGCGATCCTCGTGTACCTCGCGAAGCGCTACGGCGACGCGCACTGGCTGCCCGACGACCCGGCAAGCGCGGCCGTCGTGCAGCGCTGGCTCTCGTATGCGGCCGGGCCGATCGCAGCGGGGCCGGCTGCCGCGCGGCTCGTGACCGTGTTCGGCGCGCCGCTCGATCACGAGCAGGCGAAGCGCATCGCCGTCCGGCTGTTCGACGCGATCGACGCGGAGTTCGCGAAGCAGCCGTTCGCGGCCGGTGCGCAGCCGACGATTGCGGATATCGCCGCGTACTCGTACATCGCGCACGCGCCGGAAGGCGGCGTGTCGCTCGAGCCGTATCCGCACGTGCGCGCGTGGCTGGCGCGCGTCGAGGCGCTGCCGGGCTTCGTTGCGATGCCGACGACGCGCGCCGGCCTGCTCGCGGCATAACGCGACGGGCCGCTTCATTCAGGAGATCAAACGATGACTGCGCCAACCGTCGCCCCGCCGGGCTGGGAACTGGATGTGTCACCGTTTCATGCCGGCGAACTCGCCGTGCAGCAGCGCGCGGGCGTTGCCGATGCTGCGAGCGCCGTCGGGCTGCGCGGGATCCGGCGTTTCATGCCGGACCAGCACCGGACGTTTTTCGCGCAACTGCCGTTCTTCGTGCTCGGCGGCATCGATGCGAACGGCCAGCCGTGGGCGACGCTGCGGGCCGGCGCGCCGGGGTTCGTGACATCGCCGGACCCGCGCACGCTGCGTATCGCGGGCGACACATTGCCGGGCGATCCGCTGGACGGCGCGTGGCAGCCGGGCGCGCCGCTCGGCGGGCTCGGGATCGAATTCGATACGCGGCGGCGCAATCGCGTCAACGGCGTCGTGCGCGCGGTCGACGGCGATGCGCTGACGATCGCGGTCGAGCAGAGCTTCGGCAACTGCGCGAAGTACATCCAGAGCCGCACGCCGGTGTTCGACCCGCGCGGCGATGCGGCGCCGCCACGGCTCGAACGTTCGGCCCGGCTGAGCGATGCCGATCGCGCGCTGCTTGCGCGGGCCGATACGTTCTTCGTCGCGAGCGCGAACACGGCGGCGGACGCGGGCGCCGCGCGTGGCGCCGACGTGTCGCACCGCGGCGGGATGCCGGGCTTCGTGCGCGTCGACGATGCGCACACGCTGACGACGCCGGATTTCAGCGGCAACCGCTTCTTCAACACGCTCGGCAACCTGCAGCAGGACCCGCGCGCGGGGCTGCTGTTCGTCGATTTCGACAACGGCGACCTGCTGTATGTGGCCGCTCGCGCCGAGATCGTGTGGGACGGGCCGCTCGTCGCGTCGTTCGACGGCGCGCAGCGGGTCGTGCGGTATCGCGTGCAGGAAGTGCGGCGGGGCGTCGCGGTGCTGCCGTTCCGGTGGTCGGCGGTCGAACGCGCGCCGCAGTTCAGGGTTCGCCTCGCGTGACGGATTGGTGGGCCGCACGCCATGTGCTGCCCGAAAAGCGTTCGCAACTGCTTCTGTTTTCATCGACGGATCGGATCGACCATAACGGCAACCGATACGATGAAAGTGAAAGGAGCAAGGCCATGAAACTGCTCGGCATGATCAAGCTGGTCCTGTGGAGTTTCTTCGGCGTACGCAACAGCAAGGCGCACGCGGCCGATCTCGCGAACGTCAACTACACGTTGCTGCCGTTCGTGGCGATCGTGCTCGCGCTGCTCGTCGGCGCGGTGATCTACGGCGTCGTGCACCTCGTCGTCGAGCCGACCGCGACGATGCAGGGCTTCTGAGCGCGATTGCCTCGCCGACCCGATGCCGGCGCGACGATGCGCCGGCATCGGGCGCTCCGCACGAGTCGCCGTCGTGATCGCCTGAACGGCCGCTGCCCGCCCGCCTGCAAGCGACGATTTCGTCGTTGCGATACGCGCCATCGAGCGATGGCGCTTTCTGTTCTGCTTCCCACCCTTCCTGCCCGATTCCGCCGCCGGTCCGCCGCCACGGGGTAAAATGCGCGCCGCAATGCGTGGCGCGCCCGGGCGTCACGCCCGGGCCCACCGCGGACCGGCTTCCGATACGCGATGCGCCGCATCGTTGACGACGACATCCGGGGCCATCGCGCGCAGCCGCACGAGCCCGCGCCCATCTTGCATGATCGAGCGCGTGCGACAGGTTGAGCGGCGAGTTTCAAATCCAGAAAGATGACTGTGAACAGAAGAAGAATGTCGCCGGCACTGCGGCGGCGCGCGCGTGTCGGCGTCGGTATCGGTATTGGCGTCGGTCTCGGCATCTCGCTTTTCGCCGCGCAGGCAGGCGCGGCTTCCGTCGATGCATCGGCGAGCGCTTCGGACGCCGATGCGGCCTCCGGCGGCGGCACGCTGCCGGCCATCAGCGTGAGCGGCGCGCGCGGCAATACGTTGCGTGCGCGCACCGCGTCGGTCGCCGGCCATGACGACGCACCGCTGCGCGATACGCCGGCGTCGGTGAGCGTCGTCACGCGCGCGCAGCTCGACGACCAGCAGGCGAAGCGGCTGAGCGACGTCGTGCGCAACGACGCGTCGGTCGTCAACGACTATGCGCCGGTCGGTTATTTCGAAGGCTTTGCGATCCGCGGTTTTCCGGTCGATCTCGCGAGCGCGATCCGGATCGACGGGCTGACGGTGTCCGGCGAACAGAACGTGCCGCTCGAGAACAAGGAGCGCGTCGAGATCCTGAAGGGGCTTGCCGGCATCGACAGCGGCGTCGTCGCGCCCGGCGGGGTGATCAACTTCGTGACGAAGCGCTCGGCGAACGTCGCGAGCCTGACGGGAGGCGTCGACAGCCGCGGCTCGACGTCGGCGGCCGTCGATCTCGGCCGCCGCTTCGGCCCCGACAATCAGTTCGGTTTCCGGATCAACGCCGCGAAGGAGAACATGCACTCCTACATCGACGGCACGAACGGGCGGCGCACGTTCGGCTCGATCGCCGCCGACTGGGACATCAGCCCGCGCGCGAGCCTGCAGCTCAATGCCGAATTCCAGCAGTGGATCCAGCGTTCCGCACCCGGCTACCAGCTGCTCGGCGGCACCGTCGTGCCGTCGGTCAAGACGACGTCGAAGGCGCTCGGCACGCAGCCGTGGGCGAAACCGGTGACGACCGACGCGCTGAACCTGAACGCGCGTTTCGACTACCAGTTCAACGACGACTGGAAGGCGTACATCGCCGCCGGCCGCAGCCGCACGATGATCGACGACAACAGCGCGTTCGCGTATGGCTGTTCGTATGCGGCGAGCTGCGCGGCCGGCGCGACGTCGCCGTTCTTCTTCGGCGCGAACGGCGACTACGACGTGTACGACTTCCGCAGCCCCGGCGAATACCGGCGCAACGACGACCTGCGCGCCGTAACTACGGCCAAGTTTTCGACCGGGCCGGTGCGCCACGAGCTGACGCTCGGCGTGAGCGTGCAGCGCCGCGTCGTCAGCATGGCCGATGCCGTGTACGACTACGTGGGCAGCGAGAACATCTACGGCCCGGACGTCACGTTCGCGCCGTCGCCGAACGTGCCCGGGCCGTCGTATCCGCGCCTCGATGCATGGCAGTACGGCGTGTTCGGGCTCGACCGCATCAGCATCGGCGAGCACTGGCAGGTGCTCGCGGGCGGCAAGGAAGTGCTGCTGCGCCAGCGCAGCTGGAGCAGCCTCGACGGCGCCGCGACGCACACCGACCGCTCGGTGTTCCTGCCGCAGGTCGCGCTCGTCTACAAGCCGGTGAACGTGCTGTCGCTGTATGCGTCGTACAGCAAGGCGCTGTCGCTCGGCGACCAGGCGCCCGTGCGCGCGACCAATGCGTATGCGTTCCTGCCGCCCGTCGAATCGCATCAGTTCGAGGTCGGCGCGAAATACGACTGGCTCGACCGGCTGAGCCTCACGGCCGCCGTGTTCTCGATCAGCAAGCCGTTCCAGTTCGCGCAGCCCGACGCGTCGAACGGCAGCTACACGTTCGTGCAGCGCGGCACGCAGCGGCACCAGGGGATCGAACTCGGCGCGGCCGGGCAGGTCACGCAGCGGCTGTCGCTGACCGCGACCGTGGCGGCGATCCGCGCGCGCGCGTACGATTCGGGTTCGCCGGCGTACGAAGGGCACCAGATCATCAACGTGCCCGCGCTGCGCGCATCGCTGTATGCGGACTACGCGGTGCCGGGCGTCGCGGGGCTGAACGTGCTGGGCGGCGTCGAGTACAGCGCGGCCCGCAACGCGAACGAGGAGGGCACCGCGCAGGTGCCGGCGTGGTTCGTGTTCAATCTCGGCGCGCGCTATACGACGAAGATCGGCGGCCATCGCACGGTGTTGCGCGTGTCGGTGGACAATCTTTTCAACAAGTTCTACTGGCGCGACGCGGGCGAGCAGCAGGGCGATGCGTACCTGTTCCCGGGCGCGCCGCGCACCGCGCGCGTGTCGTTGACCTATGATTTCTGATCGCGGTTCGACCTACACTGGAGAGTACGAACGATGTCCACCCTCGAAATCGCCGGCGTGATCGTCAGCGCGCTCGCAATCTGGCTGACCGCGAAGCGGCGCATGCTGTGCTGGCCGGTCGGGCTCGTGTCGGTCGCGTTGTACGGCTGGATCTTCTTCGACGCGAAGCTGTATTCGGACATGCTGCTGCAGGGCGCGTTCGCGGTGCTGCAGGTGTACGGCTGGCAACGCTGGCTCGCGCAGCGCGTGGATCGCGCGCACGGCACGGCCGGCGGCGCCGCGTCGCACGGCGCCGTCGTGCCGGTCAGCGGCGTCACGCCCGCGAAGGTGCTGCCCGACCTGATCGCGGCCGTCGTCGGCAGTGCGCTGCTCGGCGGCATGATGGCGCGCTGGACCGATGCGGCGCTGCCGTTCGTCGATGCGTCGCTGACCGCATTCAGCCTTGTCGCGCAATACTGGACCGCGCGGCGATACATCGCTTCGTGGGGGCTGTGGATCGTCGTGAACGTCGTGTACGTCGGTATGTTCGTGTTCAAGGAGCTGTATCTGACGGCCGGACTCTATGCGCTGTTCATCGGGCTGGCCGTCGTCGGCTGGCGCGACTGGAGCCGCACGGCCGCGGCGGTGCGCGCGGCAGCGAGCTGATTCATTTCCGGAGGCCTGTCGCCGATGTCCAATCCGACCGAGTCGACCGCGCTCGTGGCCCACGCGGACGCCGACGCGATCGCGCCGCCGCAATTCGGTGTCGACGGCGAACAGGCCGAACGCGACTGGCCGCTGATGACGCACGACGAGGTGGCGGCCATACTCGCGCGGATCGACGACGCCGGGCCGCCGGCGCAGCTCGCGTGGCACAGCCCGCGGCAGTTCGCGGCGGCCGTGCTGGTTCATGCCGCGCGCGGCCGCGCGCTGTTCGTCAAGCGTCATCACGTGAGCCTGCGCGATGTCGAGGGGCTCGAGGAGGAGCATCGTTTCATCGCGCATCTGCGCGAACGCGGCATTCCGGTCCCCGACATCCTGGCGGACCGCGACGGCGCGACCGCCGTGACGCTCGGCGACTGGACCTACGAGGTGCACGCGGCGGCGCCCGGATGCGATGCGTATCGCGGCGTGATGTCGTGGCAGCCGTTCACGCATCCTTCGCACGCCTACGCGGCCGGGCAAGCGCTTGCGCGCCTGCATCATGCGGCGGCCGGCTTCGATGCGCCGGCCCGGCCGGTGCGGCTGCTGCTGTCGAGCTTCAGGGTGCTGTCGTCGGCTGATCTGCCCGGCGCGCTCGAACGCTGGGTCGAGGCGCAGCCGCTGCTGGTGCGTGCGCTCGGTTCGCGCGACTGGCGCGGCGACGTGGCCGACGCGATCGGCCCGTATCACGCGCGTCTCGTGCCGCTGCTGCCCGCGCTGCCGCCGCTGTGGACGCACGGCGACTGGCATGCGTCGAACCTGCTGTGGACCGAGGCGGGGCCCGGCGCACAGGTGCGGACGGTGCTCGATTTCGGGTTGTCGGATCGCACCTGTGCCGTGATGGACCTTGCGCTCGCGATCGAGCGCAATACGGTCGACTGGATGGCGCCGGCCGATGCGCGCCGCGTCGAGTATGCGCAGATCGACGCGCTGCTCGACGGGTATGAGTCACTCGAACCACTGGGCGACGAAGCCTATGCGGCACTGGTCGCGATGCTGCCGATCGTGCACACGGAGTTCGCGCTGTCCGAGGTTGCGTATTTCGACGGCATCGTCGGTTCGCCCGAGACGGTCGATGTCGCGTACGACGGGTATCTGATCGGGCACGCGCGGTGGTTCGGTGAACGCGACGGGCGGCAACTGCTCGATTGGCTCGAACACCGCAGGCGCACACGCAATCGAATCGCCTGAACGATGCGTCGCATGCGGCGGCCGCGCAGCACGAACGCGCGCCAAAAATGACGGAAATGTCATCTTCGCCTCATGTTCGCACTGCGGCCGGACCGTAGCATCGGTCGCGAAACTGTCAATGCAGACTCGAACATGCTCATGCGCAACCTGGCTGCGTTCGCCTTTCTCGCGGCGGTCGCTTTGGCTCATGCCCAGCCTTCTCTGATTCAAGCGCCACCCGGCGACGCGGCCACCGCCGCTTCTTCCCCACCATTGACGCTCGCCGACGCGCTCGGCATCGCGGACCGCAACAGCCCTGCGTTGCGCGGCGCGCTCGCCGATTCGAACGCGTCCGTCGGTGCGCTGATGCAGGCCGGCGCGCGGCCCAATCCCGAATTGTCGTTGCTGCAGGAAGGCTTCGGCGGCACCGAGCGCACCACGACCGCGCTGGTCAACCAGACGATCGAACTCGGCGGCAAGCGTAGCGCGCGGCTCGACGTCGCCGCCTACGGCCGCGAAGCCGCCGTCGCGACGCTCGACGAACAGGGCGCCGTCGTGCGCGCCGACGTGATCGCCGCGTTCTACGGGCTGCTCGCCGCGCAGCGCCAGCTTCAGGTCACCGAGGAATCGGCCGCGATCGCCGCGCGCTCCGCGGATCTCGCGAGCCGTCGTGCACAGGCCGGCAAGGTGTCGCCGGTCGAGGCGACCAAGGCGCACGTGGCGGCGGCCGGCGTGCAGATCGAAGTCGTGACCGCACGCGGCCGTGTCGAGGTCGCACGCGAGAAGCTGAACGCGGCGACGGGCAGCGTGCGCACCGAAGCGCGCGTCGCGGTCGGCGACCTCGAAGCCATGCCGGCCGTGGCGCCGCTTGCCGCGCTCACCGCGCAACTCGACGACGCGCCGCTCGCGCGGATCGCGCGCGCCGAGATGCTGCGCTCGAACGCGGCCGTATCGCTCGAACGCGCGCGGCGCATTCCGGACGTCACCGTCAGCACGGGCATGAAGCGGGTCGTGACGGGCGGCGTGCCGGACAACCAGGCCGTGGTCGGCGTGTCGATCCCGATTCCGCTGTTCAACACGAACAAGGGCGCGCTGCTCGAGGCGACGCACAAGGCCGCGCGCGCGAACGCCGATCTCGATCGCGAACGCACGCGCCTGCGGCTCGAGCTCACGCAGGCATACGCGAATTTCGAGGCCGCCGCGCAGGAAGCGCAGCGGCTGAAGGCCGACATCCTGCCGGCCGCGCGTCTCGCGCTCGACGCGATGTCGCGTGGCTACGAACTCGGGAAGTTCAGCTTCCTCGACGTGCTCGACGCGCAGCGCACGCTGTTCCAGGCGCAATCGCAGTACGTGCGGGCGCTTGCCGATGCACATGCTGCCCGCGCCGACATCGGCCGGCTCGTCGGTACGCCGCTGGCGGGCGTCGCGCAAACGCCGCCCACCTCACCCTGAAGGACCCTCATGTCGCGCAGCAAACTCCTCGTCATCACGGTGGCCGTCGCCGGCGTCATCGTCGCAGCAGTCGCCATCGCCCGCAGCGGTGCGGATCAGGCATCCGCGCCCGGCGCGGCCGGCGTCGCGCCAGCCTCCGAAGCCGCCGGTCGATACGGCGGCGTCGCGCTGAAGAACGGCAAGCTGTCCGTCGAGATCGTGATGACGGAGAAGCCCGGCGACGCGCGCCTCGTCGTCTATCCGTTCGTCGACGGCAAGCCGGCCGGCGACGGCGTGTCCATAACCGGTGCGCTGGTCCGGCACGATGGTTCGCGCGAAGCCGTGCGGTTCGACCCATCGGGCCAAAAATTCACGTCCGCGCAGCCGATTTGGAAGCCGCACGTGTTCGACGCGACGATCGACGTGAAGTGGCCCGGCGGCACAGCCGCGTTCCCGATCTCGCGGGCGGACGGCGCGCTCGCGCTGAGCGACGCGCAGATCGCGGCGTCGCGGATCGGTCTCGCGAAGGCCGGGCCCGCGCAGATCGCGACGCCGTTCCAGCTGCCGGGCGAGATCAAGTTCAACGAGGACCGCACCGCGCACGTGGTGCCGCGCGTGGCCGGCATCGTCGAGCAGGTGTCGGTGTCGCTGGGGCAGAACGTCGCGAAGGGGCAGGTGCTCGCCGTGATCGCGAGCACCGATCTCGCCGACCGGCGCAGCGAGCTGCTGACGGCCGAGCGCCGCCTGTCCGCGGCCCGCATCACTTACGAACGGGAAAAGACGCTGTGGAAGGAGCGCATCTCGGCCGAACAGGATTACCAGCAGGCGCAGGTGCAGTTGCGTGAAGCCGAGATCGCCGTGCAGAACGCGCGGCAGAAGCTCGCCGCGCTGAACGCGCCGATCGGCGCGGGCGCGCTGAACCGCTACGAACTGCGTGCGCCGTTCGCGGGCACGATCGTCGAGAAGCATGCGACGCCCGGCGAAGCGATCGCCGCCGATGCGAGCATGTTCGTGATCTCAGACCTGTCGACCGTGTGGGCCGAAATGGCCGTGCCGGCACAGCGGCTCAACGACGTGCGCGTCGGCCGCGACGCGACCGTGATCGCGACCGCGTTCGAATCGCGTTCGAGCGGCCCGATCGCATACGTCGGCTCGCTGCTCGGCGAACAGACGCGCACCGCGCCGGCGCGCGTCGTGTTGCCGAACCCTGACGGCGTGTGGCGGCCCGGGATGTTCGTGAACGTGTCGGTCGACGCGGGCAAGCAGGGCGTGCCGCTGGCGGTGGCGAGCGACGCGCTGCAGGACGTCGACGGCGCACCTTCCGTGTTTGTGCGCTCGCCCAAGGGATTCGTCGCGCAGGCTGTCGAGATCGGCCGTCGCGACGAGCAGTCCGCCGAAGTGCTGAAGGGGCTCAAGCCGGGCCAGGAATATGCGGCGTCGAACAGCTTCGTGCTGAAGGCCGAACTCGGCAAGGGGAGCGCCGAACATGAGTAAGCGGCCGTTTTCGGTTTCAAAGGATCATTGCCATGTTTGAACGCCTGATCCGCTTTGCGATTGCGCACCGCTGGCTCGTGATGCTGGCGGTCGCGGCCGTGGCCGCGCTGGGTGTGTTCAGCTACCAGAAGCTGCCGATCGACGCGGTGCCCGACATCACGAACGTGCAGGTCCAGATCAACACGTCCGCGCCCGGTTATTCGCCGCTCGAGGCAGAGCAGCGCATCACCTACCCGATCGAGACCGTGATGGCCGGGCTGCCGGGCCTCGAGCAGACGCGCTCGATCTCGCGCTACGGGCTGTCGCAGGTCACCGTGATCTTCAAGGACGGCACCGACATCTATTTCGCGCGGCAGCTCGTCAACGAGCGCATCCAGGAAGCGAAGGACAAGCTGCCGGCCGGCATCGCGCCCGCGATGGGGCCGACGTCGACGGGCCTCGGCGAGATCTACCTGTGGACCGTCGAGGCCGACGCCGCCGCGCGCAAGCCCGACGGCACGCGCTATACGGCGGCCGACCTGCGCGAGCTGCAGGACTGGGTCGTACGGCCGCAACTGCGCAACGTGCGCGGCGTGACCGAGGTCAACTCGATCGGCGGCTACGTGAAGGAATACCGTGTCGCGCCGAACCCGGCGAAGCTGATGTCGTACGGGCTGACGCTCGCCGACGTCGTGCGCGCGCTGGAGCGCAACAACGACAACGTCGGCGCCGGCTACATCGAAAAGCGCGGCGAGCAGTATCTCGTGCGCGTGCCGGGCCAGGCGCGCACCGTCGACGACATCGCGAACATCGTGCTGACCAACGTCGGCGGCGTGCCGGTGCGAATGAAGGACGTCGGCGTGGTCGACATCGGCCGCGAGTTGCGCACCGGTGCCGCGACGTCGAACGGCGAGGAAGTCGTGCTCGGCACGGTCTTCATGCTGATGGGCGAGAACAGCCGGACGGTGTCGAATGCCGTCGCGGCGAAGATGGCGGACGTGAACCGCACGCTGCCGGCCGGCGTGAAGGCGATTCCGGTGTACGACCGCACGGTGCTCGTCGAGAAGGCCGTCTCGACGGTGAAGAAGAACCTGCTCGAAGGCGCGATCCTCGTGATCGCCGTGCTGTTCCTGTTCCTCGGCAACATCCGCGCGGCGCTGATCACCGCGCTGGTGATCCCGCTATCGATGCTGATGACCTTCACCGGCATGGTCAACGCGAAGGTGAGCGCGAACCTGATGAGCCTCGGCGCGCTCGACTTCGGGATCATCGTCGACGGCGCGGTGGTGATCGTCGAGAACTGCGTGCGGCGGCTCGCGCATGCGCAGGCGGCGGCCGGCCGGCCGCTCACGCGCGACGAGCGCTTTGCGGAAGTGTTCGGCGCATCGCAGGAAGCGCGCCGCGCGCTGATCTTCGGGCAACTGATCATCATGGTCGTGTACCTGCCGATCTTTGCGCTGACCGGCGTCGAAGGCAAGATGTTCCACCCGATGGCGATCACCGTCGTGATGGCGCTCGCGGCCGCGATGGTGCTGACCGTCACGTTCATTCCCGCAGCCGTCGCGCTGTTCATCGGCGAGCGTGTCGAGGAGAAGGAGAACCGTTTGATGGGCTGGGCGCGGCGCGCATACGAACCGGTTCTCGCCGCGTTCATGGTGCGTCCGGCGCGGGTCATGCTGGGCGCGGCGGCGATCGTCGCGCTCACGCTCGGGCTCGCCACGCGGCTCGGCAGCGAGTTCATCCCGAGCCTCAACGAGGGCGATCTGGCCGTCTCCGCACTGCGGATTCCCGGCACGAGCCTGTCGCAGTCGGTCGAGATGCAGAAGTCGATCGAGAAGACGCTGAAGGCGCGCTTTCCCGAGATCGAGCGCGTGTTCGCGCGCACCGGCACGGCCGAGATCGCGGCCGACCCGATGCCGCCGAACCTGTCCGACGGCTACATCATGCTGAAGCCCGCCGACCGGTGGCCCGACCCGAAGAAGCCGCGCGACCAGCTCGTGCGCGAGATCGAGGAGGCGCTCGCCGAGCTGCCGGGCAACGCGTACGAGTTCTCTCAGCCGATCCAGCTGCGCTTCAACGAGCTGATCTCGGGCGTGCGCAGCGACGTCGCGGTGAAGATCTTCGGCGACGACATGGCGGTGCTGAACCAGACCGGCGAACAGATCGCGGCCGCGTTGCAGAAGGTGCCGGGCGCGTCGGAGGTAAAGGTCGAGCAGACGACCGGGCTGCCGGTGCTGACGGTCAACCTCGACCGCGACAAGCTCGCGCGCTACGGCGTGAGCGTTGCCGACCTGCAGGACTCGGTGGCGGCGGCCGTCGGCGGGCAGAAGGCCGGTACGCTGTTCCAGGGCGACCGCCGTTTCGACATCGTCGTGCGGCTGCCCGACGAACTGCGCTCGGACATCGAGGCGATCAAGCGGCTGCCGATCGCGTTGCCCGCACCGGCCGCCGGCGCCGGCGCGCCGCTCGCGGCGGCACCGTACGTGCCGTTGGCCGAACTCGCGACGATCGACGTCGCGCCGGGCCCGAACCAGATCAGCCGCGAGGACGGCAAGCGGCGGGTGGTCGTCAGCGCGAACGTGCGCGGCCGCGACGTCGGCTCGTTCGTCGCCGATGCGCGCGAGCGGTTGCAGCAGGACGTGCGCGTGCCGGCCGGCTACTGGGTGTCGTGGGGCGGCCAGTTCGAGCAGTTGCAAAGCGCGAGCGAGCGCCTGAAGCTCGTCGTGCCGCTCGCGCTGTTCATGGTGTTCGTGCTGCTGTTCGTGATGTTCAACAACGTGAAGGACGGGCTGCTCGTGTTCACCGGCATTCCGTTCGCGCTGAGCGGCGGCGTCGTGTCGCTGTGGCTGCGCGGGATTCCGCTGTCGATCACGGCGGCGGTCGGCTTCATCGCGCTGTCGGGCGTCGCCGTGCTCAACGGTCTCGTGATGATCTCGTTCATCCGCAACCTGCGCGACGAAGGGATGCCGCTCGATGCTGCCGTGCGCGACGGTGCACTCACGCGGCTGCGGCCCGTGTTGATGACCGCGCTGGTCGCGTCGCTCGGCTTCCTGCCGATGGCGTTCGCGACCGGCACCGGCGCCGAGGTGCAGCGCCCGCTCGCGACGGTCGTGATCGGCGGTATCCTGTCGTCCACGGCGCTGACGCTGCTGGTGCTGCCCGTGCTGTATCGCGTCAGCCATGCGATGTCGTGGCGAACGGCGTTCAGGGCCGGGCTCGGCGCCGGTGCGCCGATTCGGATGCTGAGACGGATCGGTCTCTTCAAGGGTAATGCGTGATGCGAATTCTGATTGTCGAAGATGAACCGAAGACGGGCGCGTATCTGCGCAAGGGCCTCACCGAGGCCGGCTACGTCGTCGACTGGGTCGAGGACGGCATCACGGGCCAGCATCAGGCCGAGACCGAGGAGTACGACCTGCTCGTGCTCGACGTGATGCTGCCGGGGCAGGATGGCTGGACACTGCTGCAGAACCTGCGGCGCAGCAAGTCGACGCCCGTGCTGTTCCTCACGGCGCGCGACGATGTCGGCGATCGCGTGAAGGGGCTCGAGCTCGGCGCCGACGACTATCTCGCGAAGCCGTTCGACTTCGTCGAGCTGACCGCGCGCATCAAGTCGATCCTGCGGCGCGGCCAGCCGCGCGACTCGAACACGCTGCGCGTGGCCGACCTCGAACTCGACCTGACGCGCCGCAAGGCGACCCGGCAGGGCGACACGATCCTGCTGACCGCGAAGGAATTCGCATTGCTGTGGCTGCTGATGCGCCGCGAAGGCGAGATCCTGCCGCGCGCGACGATCGCGTCGCAGGTATGGGACATGAACTTCAACAGCGACACGAACGTCGTCGATTCGGCGATCCGGCGGCTGCGCTCGAAGATCGACGACGCGTACGAACCGAAGCTGATCCACACGGTGCGCGGGATGGGCTACGTGCTCGAAACGCGCGGCGGCGCGGCCGCATGATCGCGCGCCTGCTGCCGCGCACGCTGCGTGGACGCCTGACCGCGCTGATCATCCTGTCGACGTCGGTGATCCTCGCGTCGAGCGGTGTCGCGCTCTACGAAGCGCTGAGCAATCGCGTCGAGACGACGGCCGCGGAGCAGTTGAGCGGGATCGTCGCCGCATTGCGCACGCATCTAGCCGAGGCGCGCACGACGGCCGACGTCGCGCGCAATACCGACATCTGGATCGACCAGTTGCATGGTCATCCGAACATGGAGCTGGCCATCTACGACGCCGCCGGCACTCGCCTCGTCGGCACCGACGGATTCAGCGCCTATGCGCCGCTGCTGTCGCTGGACGCGCGCAACATGCCCGCGGCCTTCGTCGCGCCGCGCTCGACCCTGAGCTATCTCGTCGCGACCGCGCCGCTTGCCGGCGCAGCCGCACCCGCGCCCGTCGTGCGCGTCGTGGTTCAGTACGACCGGCGCGCGGACATCCAGCAACTGCGCACGCATGCTTATACGATCGTCGTGATCGAGGTGTTCGGCGTGGTGCTCGCGGCCGCGATCGCGTACGGCATCGCGGCGCTGGGCTTGAGCCCGCTGCGGCGCTTCGCGGCGCGGGCCGAGCAGATGTCGACGAGCCGGCTGGCCCATCCGCTGCCGGAACTCGATACGTCGGGCGAGCTGAAGGAGCTCGAGCATGCATTCAACGGGATGCTCGAGCGGCTGAACGAATCGTTCACGCGGCTGAGCCAGTTCTCGTCGAATCTCGCGCACGACATGCGCACGCCGCTCACGAACCTTCAGGCGGCCGCGCAGGTCGTGCTGTCGCAGCCGCGCAGCGCGGACGAATACCGGAACGTGATCGAGTCGAGCATCGACGAATACCAGCGGCTGTCGCGGATGATCGAGGACATGCTGTTTCTCGCGCGCTCGGAACAGGCCGGCACGTCGATCGACGTGCGCCGCCTCGACGCCGCCGTGGAGGCGGAACGCGTCGCGGGCTATTACGAACCGCTCGCCGAGGACGCCGGCGTGTCGGTCAAGGTGGACGGCCACGCGTGGGTCGACGCGGACCTGACGCTGTACCAGCGCGCGCTGAGCAACTTGCTGTCGAATGCGCTGACCTATGCGCCGCGCGGCAGCGTGATCGCGATCGACTGCATGGGCGCGGACGGCGCGACGACGATCGCCGTGTCGGATACGGGGCCGGGCATTGCCGCGGAGCATGTCGGGCGGATCTTCGAGCGCTTCTATCGTGTTGATCCGTCGCGGCACAACTCCGCATCGGGCACGGGGCTCGGCCTCGCGATCGTCCGGTCGATCATGGACAATCACGGCGGCGAATGCGGCGTCGACAGCGATCCCGGCCGGCGCACGACGTTCTGGCTGCGCTTTCCGCACCGGGTGGTCGTGGCGAAGCTGCCTCGCGCGTGACGTCGCGCTCGCGCACCGGCGCGTGCGCCGTGCGGGTGCCCGATGCGGGGAGGGCGCGGTGTCAGCGCCCGGCGAGATTGTCATGGCGGTCGGCCTGCGGCGACGCGTCGCCCGCATGCACCGAAATCCCGTGAAGCTCCTTGTTGCGCGTGACGATGCCGGTGGTCGCAGGATACTGCGTCTTGCTCGTCGGCACGACGCCGTCGTGCTGCGCCTGCTTCAGTTCGTTGACGACCTGCGCGCGGGTCTTGCCCTGCGCATGCGCGGCCTGGGCCGCGATGCCGAGCGACAGCGTGGCGGTGACGAACAGTGCTGCCATCCTTGCTGCTTTCATTGCGTTCTCCTTGAACGTGGCCGCCGGTTGGCGAGCCGTGAAGCCAGTATGCGCAGCCGGCCGTGCGCTTCCATGATCGGAAAATGAGAATTGCGTCAGATTCGGGCGCGTGGCCGACATGACGCAATCGTCATGCCCGCGTCATCGATGCGATGCGCGCCGGGACGAAGATGAAGTGGGCCACGGATCGCTGCCCGGCGGTAGCCGTGGCATCCATGCCGTTCGCGCTTGCGCTCCGGAAAGCGGACGGTCCTGCTTCCACTTCAATTCCGACCCGCAAAGTGAATCACATCGATCGTCGTCTTTCCGTCATCGCAGTCCTGATCATTCCGTTGCTCGCCGGATGCGTTTCCTCGGGTGTCGGCGATAGGAAGGCGGTTGCCGGGTATCCGGCGCCCGGCGAACAGGTCGACTATGCGGGACACCGCTGCGGCAATCCCAATCTGCACGTCAAGACGCATCCGTGCGTATTTCCGCAACCCCGCGCGGCGCAATGATCGCCGCTGTCGCGGCCATGCATGAAAAAAAGCCCGGACACATCGCGCGTCCGGGCTGAATGCGTGGCCGTGCCTTGCGGCAGCGCCATGCGTCGCGTGGTTCAGGGACGGATATCACCCGCACCACTGCCGATCCTAACCACGGGACGCTGCGCGAACCTGATTCGTAGATGACATTTTTTTCATGTGCGTGTGGCTTCACCGGCTCGCCGGCATCGGGCGGGCGCCGCGTGACGGAAACGTCATGTGGCGATCACGCGTGCGCACCGCTTGCGAATCATAGTGAAGGCTCCTTTCACGATTTCCTGCAAGGAGCGAACAACATGAAACGCCTGCGACTCACGATCGCCATTGCCGCCGCGTCGCTTTCGATCGCGGCATTTGCCGAAGGCGCGGCCGCACAATCGAAGACTCGACAGGAAGTTCTCCGGGAGCTCCTGCAGGCTCGGCACGACGGCGTGATCCCGAGCACGAAGCAAGACTACCCGCCGAGTCCCGCGCTCATCGAGCGCAATAAGGAGATTCACCGCGCGACCGTCCATGGCGGCGAACAGGCGCCGATGTTCGATGCGCACGACGAGCGCTTTGCGGTTCGCTGATTTCGGAGATCGCCATGCGCAGTTTCGCAAGATGGATCGTGGTCGCAGCATGCCTGTCGTCATCTGCCGCGATGACCGACGGCTGGCCGGAACGTGTGCTGTCCCACGAGGCGCGCAAGCGCGCGGAGCAATCGAAGTTGACTACGCGTGACGAGGTCGTCGCGCCCGGTAGCGGATCTCGCATCGTCGACACGTATCCGGCGGGCGCGACGACGTGGTAGCCATCCATCCGCTTGTCGTGCACAAACGTGAAGATTGTTGCGCGTTCAGAATATGCGCTTCGAATTGGTTATTCACACCCCGTTTCTTTTGATTCAAGCGCTGCGAATTCCCACTACACTATTTGAAACCTCACCCAACCTGCGGTTGAAAGATCGGCAACATCAGGATTCTTGAACAAGAAATGCGTTGGCGGGTTGACTCGACAGGGGCGGCCATCGCGCTTTGTCGAAAGAAGGAAACTTGAAAGAACATCGCTCTCGAATTCGACAGAACAGGAAAGAGCATGGCGAGACCGGGGACAGAAATCCGCAACGCGGGCAGATCGCCCGATCCAGGCGCGACGGCATGTGCCGTCACCGCCGTTTGGCGGGCCGACGACGTCGCGCGATTTCCGCGCATCGCGCAATGAATTCGATACGGAACGGGGCAGGTTTCGGCCCGGCGGCGCGCGCATGCGACACGACCGCACGTGAAGCGCCGGCGCTGATCGGCGTGTCGTCCGCATTTCGCCAATTGGTCGGGATGATCGACCGTGTCGCGCCGACCGAGCACACGCTGCTCATCGTCGGGCCGACCGGTTCCGGCAAGGAACTGGTCGCGCGGCGTGTACACGCAAACGGGCCGCGTCGCGACCTGCCGTTTATCGACGTGAATTGCGGCGCCATCCCGCACGACCTGATCGAAGCGGAGTTTTTCGGTCATGTGCGAGGCGCCTTCACGGGCGCCGTCGAACACCATCATGGCCTGTTCGAGCAAGTGGGGGCGGGCACGCTCTTTCTTGACGAGATCGGCGAGCTTCCGCTTGCGCTGCAGCCGAAATTGCTGCGCGTGCTTGAAACGCGCACGTTCAGGCCGATCGGGGCATCGGCAAGCGTGCGCTTCGAAGGACGCGTCGTCGCGGCGACGCATCGCAACCTGCAGGAAGAAGCGCGCGCCGGCCGGTTCCGCGAAGACCTGTTCTACCGGCTCGCGGCATGCATTCTCAACGTGCCGGGGCTCGCGCAACGAAACGAGGACATCCCGCTCCTCGTCGCTCATTTTGCTGCCCAGCAGGCGCGCGCAATCGCGTTCACGCCGGCGGCCCTCAAGCGTTTGTGCGAACAGCCGTGGCCAGGCAATGTCCGCCAGTTGCACAACCTCGTCAGTCAGGTGAGCGTATTCGCCCCGCAGGCTCGGGTCGACGCAGGCGCCCTCGAGCCATTTCTGGCAACGGAGGCGTGTGATGACGCCGCGCGTGTCCATCTCGCGGATCGTCTGCTGGCGCTCGACGGCGACAACAAGCTGGCCGTAGCCGAAAGCCTGCTGATCGATCGCGCGCTGGAGAGGACTTCGTACAACAAGAGCGCGGCGGCCGCGTTGCTCGGCGTCGGCCGCAAGGTGGTCGAGCGCCGGCTCAAGGCGCGCGAATCGCAACACGGGGAAGCGACGCGGTGCCTGGAGCGCGCGGAAGCGCTGGTCTGCGCCGCGCAGTTGCGCGATGCGGTTCCGTTGCTGCACCGGTGTCTCGACCTGTTGCAAAAAGGCAGCCAGACCGAAGACAGCCGCCAGTTGCAGTTCGGCGCGTATCGCCTGCTCGCCGTCGGCTTGCGCGGCATCCACGGCTGGCTGTTTCCCGATGCGATGGCTTGTTACACGGCGGCGTTATCGATTGGCGACGGCGTGTGCAACCCGTGCGAACTCGCCGTGGTGCAATTCGGCATCTGGACGACGCAGCTGGTGACACTGCAGCTCGACAAGGCGCGCGCGACGGCACAGGAACTGCTCCAGCGGGCGCATGCGATGGGCAATCGACCCATGCTCGACGAGGCCAACGTGGCGCTCGCCATGACGTTGTTCTGGCTCGGCGACAGCGACGAGGCGCTGGCATCGCTGTCCCGCGGCGGCTTGCGCGGCATCGGCCGCACCGACCGCCGGCCCGGGCTCCAGGGCGTCGATGTCGCGGGACTCGCGTTGACGTTCGAGGGGCTCGCGGCCTACCAGACCGGGGCCGTCGACGATGCACGCCGCGCGCTGGACGTATTGATCGCGCGAACGGAGGACGAGCATCCGCATTCGCCCGGTCATGTCGTCGATCTGCAAGGCGCCGCATGGCTCGCGATGCGCTTCGACGACGTCGATCGGCTCGGGAATCTGATGAGCGCGCTCGATGCGGCGCCGTCGGCCGGTGGTCCGCCTTGTTGCGGTGGCGCGGGACGGATATTCAGCGCCTGCTATCTGAGCGCGATCGGAAAGCACGGCGAAGCCGAGGCGCTGTTGATCGACGGCTATGACAACGACATCGCGAAGCAGGGCGGTGCGCTCTTCTACTCGATCAAGACCTGGAAGCATGGAGAGATCCTGTTGAGCACGGGGCGTGCGCGGCAATGCGAAGCGCTCGTTTCCGAAGCGATCGACGAAGCGATCCGCAGGCATGAGCGCGCCTATCTCGGCGAGTTGCTGATCATCAAGGCACGTGCGCAATGGATGCTCGGCGACACGTGCGCGGCCGAGCAAGGGCTGCGCATCGCGATCTCGACGGCGCTGGCCCTCGGCTCGGTACCCGCGCGACTTGCCGCGGCGACCTATCTCGCGGAGCTGCTGCGACAGACCGGGCGGACGGCGCCAGCCGTCGAAACGCCCGAGCGGGTGCTGCACGTGTCTGCGGCCGCGTGCCCGGGCACTGGCCTGATTCAGCCATCCGGGCTGCTGCCGGGGCTGCGTTACGGCGATTTCCTGAACGCGTCGCACGACGGAATGGGCCGCTGACCTGGTCGTCATGCTTCGCGCCTGTCGTCAGTGCCGGTGCGCCCAGGCCAGGCGCGCTACCTTCGCGCCGCTCCGTTTTCCGCCTCGCTCACGGCGCTCATTCAAGCATTCCTTCCTTTAGCCCGGGGGCGCCGCCGTCGCGTCATCCGTCACGCGGATTCAACCCGCCGCGCATGGACGAATGCGTCCATCGCACGGCGTGCGACCGGACGAATTCGTCCGTCGATCGACGAGCCGCCGCGGGTCTTGCGCGCGCGCACGGCACGCACGGGGCCTGGCACATGCGTTGCTTTATCTGATGCTCGCGGAGGCTCCGCGAATCAGGACGACCCTCTTTTTAGCGAGAACGATATGAACAGGGAAACCGGGCACGTCATTCCGCCCTACGGTGTAGCGATCCACCAGGCTATATCGGAAGGGGATCTGACAAAAATGAAGGCATTGCTGAGCCAGGCCGAAGAGGTCCTGAAGCAGCACGGCGACCTTGCCGCAGCGGTCGGCAAGCTCAAGCAGGAAATCGTGAAGCGCGAACGGGCCTGACCGGTCGTCGACGCGCGTTGCCGTTTCATTCACCACCCAGGAGGATCAGATGTCCGAGAAGACACTTGCAGGGCTGTTCCCGGTCGCCTACGTCATCGGCACGGAGATGCCCGGCGCGCCGACGCTCAGGCTCGCGCTGCTCGTCGACACCCCCGAGCGCAGTTTGGTCGGCACCGCGACCGTCACGCAGGCGGTGAACCCGCCCGTCGACTTTCATGCCGACGTGTGGGGCGACTTCACCTACATGGCACTGATGCCGCCCGTCAATACGCGCATTCTGGTGACGCTGCAGGGCAATGACGGCGGGCCGACCTCGAATTCCGTCGTGACGTTCAAGCTGCAACTCGTGCTCGAAAACGACTGGCAGCGAGGCGTGGCCTCCTACAGCTACTTCGACAACGGCAGCTGGCACGACATCGAGAACGTACCGGCAAGGATCGATCGGGAATTCGTGACGCTCGAGCCGGGTCCAGTGACCCCGAGCCTGTATGGCAGATCGCAGACCTTGTACGGGGTGAGCATTCACCAGGCGACGGCCTCCGGTGACCTCGCACACATGAAGACGGTTGCCGCTGCGGCGAATCATCAGCTGCAGAGCCGCGACGAAATCACGGCGGCGCTGGCTGCGCTGAAAGCGGAAATCGCCCGCCTGGAAGCCGGACATTGAGCCCGGCCGGGCTTTCCCGATCACCATTCGCTACAGGAGCTACCGTCATGTCCGCCGCACTTTTTCCCGTGAATTTCCGCGTCGCAACGCCGGTGATAGGCGCACCGGTCCTCACGCTGGCGCTGGTCGTCAACCCGCCGGCCAAGAAAGTCAGCGGCGTCGCCCGCATCAGCCAGACGACCTGGCCGACGCTCGAATTTCGTGCGCAGGTGTGGGGCCAATTCAACCCGATGGTGCTGGTGCCCGGCGCCAGGACGCAACTGGTCCTCAGCCTGCAGGGCAGCCCATCGGGGCCGACCAGCCGTCTGGCCGAAACGTTCCAGCTCCAGGGCATCGTGGACGCGGACTGGAAGTCGGGTGTCGCCAGCTACCGGTTCTTCGACGGGGAACGCTGGCGCGAAGTCGAACACGCGATCATGACCGCCGTCGGCACGCTGCAGCCGCTCGAGTCCGACAAGCAGCCCGTCGTGCCGTTGTATGGCGTCGGCCTGCAGCAGGCGCGGGAATCGGGTGACCTCAGCCGCATGAAGGCGCTTGCCCGCGAGGCGGAACAACAGCTCGCCGATGCCGGACGCCTCGAGGAAGCGCTGGCCGGCCTGATTGCCGAGATCGCGCGGCTGGAAGCGCGGCACTGAGCGATTGCGGCGAGCGGGAAGCGTGCCGCCGCCGCGGCGCGCGTCCCGGACACCCGGCAGGAAAGCCGCGGGCAGCCCGATCGCCCGAGCGGTCCACGCGAGTGAAACGACAATCGAAGGACTTCGGCATGGACGAGACCCAAGTGCGCCCGGTTCGTTTCCTGGGCGATGAGGATTACCAACGTTTCATCCCGGTTCATGTCGTATGGGAAATCACGCTGGCCTGCGATCTGAAGTGCCTGCATTGCGGATCCCGTGCGGGCCGCCGGCGTCCCAACGAGCTCTCGACGAGCGAGTGCCTCGACGTGATCGAGTCGCTGGCCAGGCTCGGCACGCGCGAGGTGTCGCTGATCGGCGGCGAGGCCTACCTGCGCAAGGACTGGACGCAGCTCATCAAGGCGATC
The DNA here is from genome assembly GCF_001718835.1 of Burkholderia cepacia. Taxonomy (NCBI): domain Bacteria; kingdom Pseudomonadati; phylum Pseudomonadota; class Betaproteobacteria; order Burkholderiales; family Burkholderiaceae; genus Burkholderia; species Burkholderia cepacia. Next base: position 599,468 of record NZ_CP013444.1, read on the forward strand.
CGCTCGCACGGGATGTACTGCGCGATCCAGACGGGCGGCCGCAATCTGACGCCGGCACGGCTTGCCCAAGCCGTCGAAGCGGGCCTGAACGGCCTGGGCGTGTCGCTGGACGGCCTGGCGCCGCTGCACGACAAGGTCCGCAACGTCCCGGGGTCGTTCGACCGGGCTGTGGATACGCTCAAGCGCGCCCGCGCGCACGGTCTAGCCATCAGCGTGAATACACAGATCGGCGCAGCGACGATGCGCGATCTTCCGGCGCTGATGGACACGATCATCGAGATCGGAGTCACGCATTGGCAGATTCAGCTGACGGTCGCGATGGGCAACGCGGTCGATCACGACGAATTGCTGCTGCAGCCGTACCAGCTCGAGGAGCTGATGCCGCTGCTCGCCGATCTCTACAAGCGAGGGCTCGATCGCGGCCTGTTGATGACCGTCGGCAACAACATCGGCTACTACGGCCCTTACGAGCATCTGTGGCGCGGGTTCGGGGACGAGCGGGTGCACTGGACCGGGTGCGCGGCCGGGCAGACCGTGATTGCGCTCGAAGCGGACGGAACCGTGAAGGGCTGCCCGTCGCTCGCGACGGTCGGCTTTGCGGGCGGCAATATCCGCGAGCTGTCGCTGGAACAGATATGGCGGACGAGCGAGGCGATACATTTCGGCAGGCTGCGGTCCGTGGACGACCTGTGGGGATTCTGCCGCACGTGTTATTACGCCGACGTGTGCCGCGGCGGCTGCACGTGGACCTCGCATTCGTTGCTCGGCAAGCCGGGCAACAACCCTTACTGCCACTACCGTGTGCTCGAGCTGAAAAAGCGGGGGCTGCGCGAACGTATCGAAAAGATCGAGGCTGCGGCGCCTGCGTCATTCGCGGTGGGGCGATTCGATCTCGTCACCGAGCGCATCTCGGACGGCACGCCCGTGTCGAGCATTTCCCGGTCGGGGCAGGTCGTCGAGCTCGCGTGGAAACACGCGGGCAAGCGTGCGCCGGATATCGGGAGAATCCCGCCCAGACTCGGTCTGTGCCGCGCCTGCAACGGTTACGTCCATCAGCACGAGCGCCAGTGTCCGCACTGCGGCGCAGATATCGAGGGCGCCGCGCGTGCTTATGAGCAGGATGCGCAACGCCGCCGCGCGCTTATCGAGGAAGTCGAGCGGCTGCTGAATTGACCGGGCGCGGCGGTGCGCACACGTGCCCGGGACGACGGCCGTGCGGACGATATACGCTGCCGGGCCGGACGCTTCCGTATGGACGACGGCATGAAAAAAGCCCGGACACATCGCGCGTCCGGGCTGAATGCGTGGTCGCGTCTCGCGGCAACGCCATGTGCATGTGGTTTCACCTGCGCGCCGGCACCGGGCGAGCGCCGCGTGACGGAACCGTCATGTCGAGATCACGAACGCGCACCGCTTGCGGATCATCGTGAAGGCTCCCTTCATCGATTTCCTGCAACTAGCAAACAACATGAAACGCCTGCGACTCATGATCGCCATTGGCGCCGCGTCGCTTTCGATCGCGGCATTTTCCGAAGGCGCGGCCGCGCAATCGAAGACTCGGCAAGAGGTCCTCCGGGAACTCCTGCAGGCGCGGAACGATGGCGTGATCCCGGGCACGAAGCACGACTACCCGGCGAGTCCCGCGCTCATCGAGCGCAATCGGGAGATTCACCGCGCGACCGTCCATGGCGGCGAACAGGCGCCGATGTTCGATGCGCACGACGACCGCTTTACGGTTCGCTGATTTCGCAGAACGCCATGCGAAGTTTCGCAAGATGGTTCGTGGTCGCGGCATGCCTGTCGCCGTCTGCCGCGATGGCCGACGGCTGGCCGGAACGTGTGCTGTCCCACGAGACGCGCGGGACCGCGGAGCAATTGCGGTTGACCGCGCGTGACGAGGTCGTCGCATCCGGCAACGGCGTCCGCATCGTCGATACGAATCCGGCGGGCGCCACGACGTGGTAGCCCGCCGCTTGCAGGCGCGATGCAGTCAAAGCTGTGCGAGCGCCTGGTCGAGATCGGCGAGCAGGTCGTCGATGTGTTCGATGCCGATCGACAGCCGCACCGTTTCTTCCTTCACGCCGGCCTTCGCGAGCTCGGCCGGCGACAGTTGCCGGTGCGTCGTCGATGCCGGGTGCGTTGCGAGCGATTTCGTGTCGCCGATGTTGACGAGCCGCGTGAACAGCTTCAGCGCGTCCTGGAACTTCGCCCCGCCGTCGCGGCCGCCCTTCACGCCGAACGTCAGAATCCCCGGCGCGCGGCCCGACAGGTAGCGCGCGACGAGCGGATGGTCGGGGTGGTCGGGCAGGCCCGCATAGTTCACCCATTCGACCTGCGCGTGGCGCGCGAGATGCTGCGCGATCTTCAGCGCGTTGTCGCTGATCCGCTCGACGCGCAGCGCCAGCGTCTCGATGCCCTGCAGGATCTGGAATGCATTGAACGGCGAGATGGCCGCGCCCATGTTGCGAAGCGGCACCACGCGCGCGCGGCCGATATAGGCGGCCGGGCCGAACGCTTCCGTGTAGACGACGCCGTGATAGCTGACGTCGGGTTCGTTCAGCCGCTTGAAGCGGTCCGCATGCTCGGCCCACGGGAACTTGCCCGAATCGACGATCGCGCCGCCCAGGCTCGTGCCGTGCCCGCCGAGATACTTCGTCAGCGAATGCACGACGATGTCCGCGCCGTGCTCGAACGGGCGCAGCAGATACGGCGACGGCACCGTGTTGTCGACGATCAGCGGGATGCCGTGGCGATGCGCGACTTCCGCGAGCGCGGCGATGTCGGTGACGTTGCCGAGCGGATTGCCGACCGATTCCGCGAAGATCGCCTTCGTGCGCGCGTCGATCAGCGGCTCGAACGACGCGGGGTCGCGCGGATCGGCAAAGCGCGTCGTGATCCCGTATTGCGGCAGCGTATGCGCGAACAGGTTGTAGGTGCCGCCGTACAGCGAACTCGCGGACACGATGTTGTCGCCGGCCTCGGCGATCGTCTGGATCGCGTACGTGACGGCCGATTGTCCCGATGCGAGCGCGAGCGCGCCGATGCCGCCCTCGAGCGCGGCGATACGCTGCTCGAGCACGTCCGTCGTCGGGTTCATGATCCGCGTGTAGATGTTGCCCTGCACCTTCAGGTCGAACAGGTCGGCGCCGTGCTGCGTGTCGTCGAATGCGTACGCAACGGTCTGGTAGATCGGCACGGCGACCGCGCGCGTGGTCGGGTCGGGACGATAACCGCCGTGCACGGCGATGGTTTCGAGGCGCCAGTTCGAAGAGGCCTGATCGGTCATGGGTGCTCCGTCTGTTGTTGTGGTGGTCGAGCGATTATAGAAGCGGCGGTCTGCAAGGTTTAGAACGATTGGTTCGTTGCTTATTGACGCGGGCGGCATAGAATGCCTTTTTCCAGTGACGAAGGGGCCGCAATGGATCAGGATCATTGGAACCAGGTGGATGCGTATTTCTCCGCGACGCTCGTGCCGTCCGACGCCACGCTCGACGCCGCGCTGGCGGCAAGCGACGCGGCCGGGCTGCCCGCGATCAACGTCGCGCCGAACCAGGGCAAGCTGCTGCAACTGCTCGCGACGATCCGCGGCGCGCGGCGGATCCTCGAGGTCGGCACGCTCGGCGGCTACAGCACGATCTGGCTCGCGCGCGCATTGCCGCCGGGCGGCACGCTCGTGACGCTCGAACTGAACCCCGAGCATGCGAAGGTCGCGACGCGGAACATCGCGCGTGCCGGGTTCGCGGAGGTCGTGACGGTGGTGGTCGGCAGCGCGAAGGACAGCCTCGCGCGGCTCGTCGACGCAGGCGAGGCGCCGTTCGATTTCATCTTCATCGACGCCGACAAGGACAACAACCCGGTCTATCTCGACGCGGCGCTGAAGCTGTCGCGGCCCGGCACGGTGATCGTCGTCGACAACGTCGTGCGGCGAGGCAGGGTGGCGGACCCGGATAATCAGGATCCCGATGTGGTCGGCGTGCGCGACGGGTTCCGGTTCATCGCGGCGGAACCGCGCCTCACGACGACGGCCGTGCAGACGGTCGGACAGAAGGGCTGGGACGGGTTCTCGATCTCGATCGTGAGGGAGTGACGCGGGGCGGCGCTGATGCCGGCCGCCGCCAGAAAAAACGGCGTGACGCCGATTCGCGTCACGCCGTCCATCCGTCACCCGCGTTCGATCACGTCGCGCAGGAACGCGTCGAGCATCGCCACGTCGCCCCACGGCCGCTTGTATTCGCGATCGTGTTCGGCATCGGCGAGCATCGTCTCGACGAGCGCGTGGATCGCCGGCCGGCGCGGCCCGTACTCGCCTTCGCCTGCCCGCATCTTCAGTTCCAGCAGCGCATCGAGTTCCGCCAGCACCGCCGGCTCATGCACCGTCCCGGCGACGAGCTTTGCGAACTGCATCGGCGGCATCCCGAGCCCCGCGTCGATCCAGCGCACCGCGAGCAGCGGCCGCAGCACGTACAAATACTTCTTGTAGCGCACCGTGTCACCTTGCAGATAGCCGCGAAAGTTCTTCTTCGCCATCGCGAGGTAGTGATGACGCCCGCGCACCGGCGAGAAGAACGCCGAAGCCAGCGCCCTGAGCCGCGACGCGAGAAGCGCATCCTCGCGATACACGACGGGCGAGTCGAGCCATTCGAGCAGCGTCGGGTTCGAGCGGCGCAGCAGCTGGAGCGCCTTGCGCAGTTCCCAGCCGCTGACGTCGAGCTCGTCGTCGAGCGGCCGCTCGATCACGTCGCGTTGCGCTTCGACGCTCAGGTACCAGTCGCGCCGGTGCGCATAGACGAAGCGCACGTCGTAGTCGCTGTCCGGCGACGCGAACCCCCAGCCGCGGCTGCCCGATTCGCACGCGAACAGCACGCTCACGTCGTGGCGGCGCTCGACTTCCGCGAGCTCCGCCATCACGCGTGCCCGCACGGCCGGGTCGACCGGATGCGCGCCGTGCACGGTTTTCATTTCTTCTTCTCGTTTCATCTTGTTCTCTCGTATTGCGCGCGGCCCGCCGGCCTTCGGCCGCGCGCCGCACTAACCCCGCACTAACCCTTCACGCACACCACCTGGCGCAGCGTATGCACCACTTCGACGAGGCTGCGCTGGGCCGCCATCACCGCGTCGATGTCCTTGTAGGCCATCGGAATTTCGTCGACGACGCCCGCGTCCTTCCGGCATTCGACGCCCCGGGTTGCCTTCACCTGGTCGTCGACCGTGAAGCGGCGCTTCGCTTCGGTGCGGCTCATCGTCCGGCCCGCGCCGTGGCTGCACGAGCAGAAGCTCTCCGGGTTGCCGAGCCCGCGCACGATGAAGCTCTTCGCACCCATCGAGCCCGGAATGATCCCGAGCTGCCCCTTCTGCGCGGACACCGCACCCTTGCGCGTCACGAGCACGTCTTCGCCGAAATGGCGTTCGCGCTGCACGTAGTTGTGGTGGCAGTTCACCGCGTGTTCGTCGACCGAGAACGGCTTCGCGATCACGCCGCGCGCCGCGCCGATCACCGCATCCATCATCGCCTGCCGGTTGCGCCGCGCGTAGTCCTGCGCCCAGCCGACCGCTTCGACGTAGTCGTCGAAGTGGCGGCTGCCCTCGGTGAAATACGCGAGGTTGCGATCCGGCAGGTTCGCGATGTGCTGCCGCATGTCGGCCTGCGCGAGTTCGATGAACAGGCTGCCGATCGCATTGCCGACGCCGCGCGAGCCGCTGTGCAGCATGAACCACACGTGGTCCGCTTCGTCGACGCACACTTCGATGAAGTGGTTGCCGGTGCCGAGCGTGCCGAGATGCGCGTAATGGTTCGTCTTTTCCAGCTTCGGATACTTGTCGACGATCCGCTGGAACCCGGGCAGCAGTTCCTTCCACATCTCGTCGACCCGTTGCGGCGCGCGATTGCCCCACGCGCCCGGATCGCGGCGGCCCGGCGCGCGGCCGTGCGGCACCGCGCGTTCGATCGCACTGCGCAGGCCCGCAAGCGAATCCGGCAGGTCGGCTGCCGTCAGCGTCGTGCGCGCGGCCATCATCCCGCAGCCGATGTCGACGCCGACCGCGGCCGGAATGATCGCGCCCTTCGTCGGGATCACGCTGCCGATCGTCGAGCCCTTGCCGAGGTGGACGTCCGGCATCACCGCGACGTGGCTGAAGATGAACGGCATCTGCGCGGTGTTGCGCAGTTGCGCGCGCGCTTCGTCCTCGACGGCGACGCCTTGCGTCCACATCTTCACCGGCTTGCCGTTCGCCAGTTCCATCACCTGGTAATCCATTGCACTCATTTGCTTCACCTGCTCAGTTACGTATCGCGCGGCGCCCGTGCGCCGCGCCGCCGCGTTCATTACGCGGCCTTGATGCTGACGAGTCCGTTCAGCACCTGGTCGAGACCGCCGAACACGGAGATGCGGTCGATCCGTTCCGCGACGCGCTCGAGCGTTTCCAGCTCCTTGAGCCGCAGCGCGGTCGGGTTTTCTTCCATCACCTTCGCGGTGTTCAGCAGCGAACGCGTGGCCGCCGTTTCCTCGCGGCGGCGAATCACGTTCGCCTGCGCGGACTTTTCCGCTTCGACCACCTGCGCGAGGATCGTCTTCATGTCGCCCGGCAGCACGATATCCTTCACGCCGACGCTGCGCACGTCGACCCCCGAATCGGCGAGCCGCGGGCGCACCTGCGTGATCACGACGTCGTCGATCGACTGCTTGTCTTCCAGCAGTTCGTCGAGCGAGCGCGTGCCGACGGCCGTGCGCAGCGCGAACTGCAGCTCGCGATACAGGTGCTCGACCGGCTTTTGCAGCTGGCCGAACGCGTGCAGCACGTCCGCATAGCACCACGTCGCCGACAGGTTCAAGCGCAGCGCGACCTTGTCGCGCGTCAGGATTTCCTGTCCGCCGACTTCGAGCGCCTGCACGCGCAGGTCGACGAGTTCGACCGCGATGTCGCGGTTGAAGCGCCAGAACGCCGAGACGCCCGCGTCCAGCAGCCGCTCGATCTTGCCGTCGATCTTCAGCACGCCGACGTGGTACGCCGGCACCTGCGCCAGCAGTACGCCCGCCAGGCCCGCCACGCCGCGCGCCCGCAGCGCCGGCTGCGTCAGGCGCTTCGCCAGTTCGGCCGGCAGTGTCCCGCCCTGCGCGAGATCGACGCGCTCGAGACGGTGCGCGGTCAGGCCGCGCCAGTACAGCCGGCGCGTGCCCGGCGCCAGGATCTCGACGAGCACGTCGTCTTCGTAGCGCAGGCCGGCTTCGTCGTCGGCGAGATCCATCGCGACGAAGTGGCGGGCGAGCACGTCCGGTGCGTCGTGACGCAGGTAATCGGCCAGCGCCGCGTCGGCGAGCGGCGCGTCGAGACGCGCGGTCTGCACCGACAGGCGCTTGAACGGATCGAAGGCCTTGAACACGCCCGGTTCGAGCACCTTCACGAAATCGCCCTCGTTCATCAGCAGCGCGCGTTCGTTCTTTTTCACTACATGTCGCATCCACATATTCTTGTCCTTTTCTTCAAGGTCCGCCGGCGGACGCGCATCGCACGGATCGGGGTGCGGCGCGAGCGGGCGGGCGGGGCTTCGGGCGCCGCACTGGCGCGCGCGGCGACGCATCCTGCTTCGCGTCGTCGTGCGCCTTCGCGCGGGCCGTGCGGCCGTCCGGCCGATCGCGCGGAACCGCAACCGGCCCGACGCGCGGCGGGCCTTGCGGCCCGCACCGGCGGGTACTGCTTTCATTACAAGGCTGTCCTTGCGGACAGCGTTCGAGCGGGATTCGAACCCGCTACACACCGGCTTGCGCCGGCTGCTCTACCCGAATGAGCTACCGAACGGAGGGCGCCCCGGGATTCGAACCCGGGCTTACGAAGTTCCAGCGCGCCCGTTTGCCTTCGTCTGCCCATGGCGGCATGCGCGACCGCGACGAACCAGGTTCGGCGGCGGCGCACCAGCAGGGCTTTGTGAACCCTGGCTCGCGGGCCAGCGGGACATCCGGCCCGAAATACATAGCGAGGAGCGTGCCAGCGCGCGTGGCGGTGGCCGAAAAAATTTGCAATGCGTTGAATGGAAACGGGAATTTTTTATTTGACGTGGAAGCGACCGCGTTCTCCGTGGACAGCAATATCCAGAAATTCTGATACGATCCGATCGTGTCTTATAAATCTGGATAAACATGCGCAAGACCGTCGCGATCGGTTTTCTCGGTACCGTGCTCGATCAGGGCGGCGGCTCGCAGCGTCGCTGGCGCAACTGGCGGCCGACGATTTCGCTGTGCGAGCAGCGCGACATGCCGGTCGACCGGCTCGAACTGCTGCACGCGCCGAACTACGCGCGTCTCGCGAACCGCGTGCAGGAGGATCTCGCGCAAATGTCGCCGCACACCGACGTGCGGCTCGTTCCGATGGAGATTCGCGATCCGTGGGATTTCGAGGAGGTCTACGCGACGCTGCACGATTTCGCGCGCGCCTACCCGTTCGATCTCGACCGCGAGGACTACCTGATCCACATCACCACCGGCACGCACGTCGCGCAGATCTGCTGGTTCCTGCTGGCGGAGGCGCGCTACCTGCCGGCGCGTCTCGCCCAGACGGCACCGCCGCAGAAGACGGACGAGGGGTTGAGCGGGCCCGGCACGATGTCGGTGATCGATCTCGACCTGTCGCGCTACAACCGGATCGCACAGCGCTTCACGCGCGAGCGCGACGAGACGGTGTCGTTCCTGAAGGCCGGCATCGCGACGCGCAACGCGCGCTTCAATGCGCTGATCGAGCAACTGGAGCGCGTGGCCGTGCGTTCGCGCGCGCCGATGCTGCTGGTCGGGCCGACGGGCGCCGGCAAGTCGTTTCTCGCGAAGCGCGTGTACGAGCTGAAGCGCGGCCGCCATCGGCTCGCGGGGCCGTTCATCGAGATCAACTGCGCGACGCTGCGCGGCGACGCGGCGATGTCGACGCTGTTCGGCCACGTGAAGGGCGCGTTCACGGGCGCGCAGTCGGCGCGGGCCGGGCTGCTGCGCGCGGCGGACGGCGGCCTGCTGTTTCTCGACGAGATCGGCGAACTCGGGCTCGACGAACAGGCGATGCTGCTGAAGGCGATCGAGGAGAAGCGTTTCCTGCCGGTCGGCGCGGACGTCGAGGCGACCAGCGATTTCGAGCTGATCGCGGGCACGCACCGCGACCTGCGGCAGATGGTGGCGGCCGGCACGTTCCGCGAGGATCTCTATGCGCGGATCAACCTGTGGACGTACGAACTGCCGGGGCTGGCCGAGCGCCGCGAGGACATCGAGCCGAACCTCGAATTCGAACTCGACCGTTTCGGCCGCGAGCAGGGCGAGCAGGTGCGTTTCAACGTCGAGGCGAAGCGGCGCTATCTCGCGTTCGCCGCGTCGCCGCGTGCGGCGTGGGCCGGCAACTTCCGCGAGCTGTCCGCGTCGGTCACGCGGATGGCGACGCTCGCGGATGCAGGGCGCATCACCGAGACGATCGTCGAGCAGGAGGTCGAACGGCTCGCGCGCACGTGGTCGGCGGCGGATGACGCAGGCGATCTCGTCGGCACGGTGCTCGGCGAGCGCGCAGCGGCGCTCGACCTGTTCGACCGTGCGCAGCTCGAACGCGTGCTCGACGTGTGCCGCACGTCGGCAAGCCTGTCGGAAGCCGGACGCACGCTGTTCGCGGTGTCGCGGCAGAGCAAGAAGCAGCCGAACGATGCGGACAGGCTGCGCAAGTATCTCGCGCGGTTCGGGCTGGATTGGGAGGGGGTGCGGGGCGCGCTCGACGGGGTGCGTTCCGTCGACCGGTAAACGTCAGCGACGCAGCATCGCAAGCGCCTGTTGCGCGAGCCGGGCGAAGTCTGCCGCCTGGTTGCGCGCACCGGCACGCTGGCCGCCGATCAGGCACAGGTGGGCGACGCGGCCGGCGAGGTCCGCATCGGCCGGGCCGTCGATTCGCGTGCGGTACACCGAGATAAAGTGCGGCTTCGTTGATGTTTCCCGTTATCCCTGGATTCGCTCGGCGCACGGCCTGCCGGTCAACCCGCACGGCACGCTGGCCGACGCGAACGACGCCGATGTCGTGCTGTTCGCGAGCGGCAGGGAGGGCGTGCCGGCAGCGATCGCGGACGGCGCGTTTATCGGCGCATTCCGGCTCGACCCGGATCGTCAACTGATCGGTTCGATCTGTGTGTACGTCAATGTGCATCGTCCGGCTTCAATGCGCTGCGCAGTTGAAGGTACGCGCGCGCGTCCGCCTGCAGCGCATCGTACGGCTTCGCCATCGCACCCTGCAACTCGCCGAGCGCTTTGCGGCTGGCGGCCAGCACGTCATGACTGATCGCCTCCGCTTCCGGGTTGCCCGTCACTTCGGTGTCGCAGAACACGTCGTCGCAGGGCCGGGTCGTCGTCTGCGTCCACACGGTCCGGCCGTCGCGGAAGTATTGCTTCCACTGCATGCGGAACAGGACCGAGCGGTCTGCCGTGTCGATGTAGTAATCGATGTCGGCGCCGTAGCCGACGAGCGCGTCGTCGAAGAAGGTCCACGTCTCGGTCCGGATCGGCAGCGTCTGCTTCACCGGATACGCGTTGTCGAAGCGCGTGCGCAGTTCCAGTCGCCGGTACGGGCCGAATTCGATCAGGGACGCGTCGATGCCGGCCTCGTTGCGCCGATACCAGCGCGTCATGGCTGGCGTCGGCCGGATCGAACCGTACAGGCGCGTGACGCCGTGCGTGCCGTCCAGATCCAGCTTGACCTGCGCGGCGGCGATCCGGCCCGGCGGCAGCCGGCCGGGCGCGGCGCCGATCCTGACGCCGGCCGTCGTGTGGAAGTCGCTGCCGATATCGGACAGCGGGCAGCGCACGTTCCTGACCGACAGCGACATGCGCGGCGAGCTGGTCGTGAGCGCCGTCACGATCGGGATGGCGATTTCGGGCACGTTGACCGGCAGCAGCGCGTCGAGGCAATCCTGCGCGTAGCGCGGCGCCGCGCCGAGGTCATGGTCCTCGAAGCTGACGCCGTATTCGAGGCTGGGCGCGATCGGATCGAGCTGCTTGTAGTCGGGCGTGTCGGTCTTCGTGACGAGCGTGCGGTAGCCGGGCTGGCGCGTCAGCGCGTCGAGCGACAGGTCGACCAGGAACCACGCGATCGAATAGCCGCCGTCGAGCCGGTGCGGCAGGTCGAAGCTGATGGTGCGTGCCGCGTCGGCGCCGGCGCGCGGCGTGACCTTCGCGGGAAGACGCAGGATCTCGTCATCGACTTGCTGGTGCCACTGCGGCTCCGGCAGGCAGCCCAGGCCCGGGCTGCACGAGAACAGGCGGTATCGGGTGGTGGTGCGCACGTAATGCGCGACGACTTCGACGTGGTCCGGCAGCCGGCTGCGCAGGTCGGCATTTTCCGCCGGCGTGAGGAACGGCATGTACAGATCGGTGAGCGCGATCGTGATGTGCGACGTGCCGGGCGGCGCCTGCACGTCGCGCGGCTTCGGGTCGCGGGGCGACAGCACGCGCCACGAGAGGAGCGCCAGCGCGGCCACGACGGCGATCGTCACGACGCGGCGGCGGGTGGGCCGTTCGCGGCGCGCATCGGGGGAGGAGGACATGTCGTCGATTGTTGTTGTCGTGCGTCCCGCTTCGTACGCGGGATCATTTGAATTCGGCGGGCGGCCGGATCGGCCGCCGCGTCCGCCGTCACCGCTGCTGCGCGGCGACCTTCAGCCCGAGCGAAATGAAGATCGAGCCGATGATCTTCCCCTGCCAGCGCGTGAGCCACGTGAGCCGCTTCACGATGCGGCCGAGCGGGCGGATCGAGCACGCGATCAGCGTCGTGTAGAGCGAGCTGAGCACGACGAAGATCAGCCCGAGCACCGCGAACTGCACGAACGTCGAGCCGCGTTCCGGATGCACGAACTGCGGCATGAACGCGAGGAAGAACAGCGCGGTCTTCGGATTCAGCACCTCGGCGGGAATCGCCTGCAGGTATGCCTTGAGCGGGGTGACGGACGGCATCTTCGGCAGCGACGGATCGGACTGCTTCTCCAGCAGCGCGCGCACGCCGAGATAGATCAGGTACGCGGCGCCGATCCCCTTCACGACGTTGAACGCGAGCGCCGACGTCATCAGCAGCGCCGACAGGCCGACGGCCGCGAACAGCGTATGCACGAAGTCGCCGCTGGCGACGCCGAGGCCGGTCAGGATGCCGGTCTTGCGGCCGCCCTGCACGGTGCGGCTCAGCACGAGCAGCACGGCGGGGCCGGGAATCAGGAACAGGCCCAGGACGACGGCCGTGAAGGTGGTCAGCGTGGTCAGGTCGAACATGCGGGGCTCCGGGGCACGGCGTTGGGATGACGGATCGGGGCATTGTAGTCCGTTCGAATCCGCGCTGCCGGCGCGGACGACGGCGTGTGGCCGCCGCGCACGCCTACGTCTTGCGCAACCGCCCCAGCTCCTCCGCCAGAAAATCCACGAACGCCCGAATGCGCGCGGACATCTGGTGACGCTGCGCATACACCGCATAAATGTCGGCGCCCGGCGTTTCATGATCGGGCAGCACGACGACCAGGCGCCCGTCGGCGAGGTAGTCGCGCAGATCCCATTCCGCGCGCATCAGGATCCCGTGCCCGTCGAGCGCCCACTTCACGGCGATCTCGCCGTCGTTCGTCGTCAGGTTGCCGTTGATCCGCACGGCTTCCGTATGGCGCGCCGTGCCGCGCCCGCTCGTCAGGCGCCAGACGCCGTAACCCTCGTCCCCCTGGCGGATGCCGATGCAGTTGTGTCGCGTCAGGTCGTGCGGCGTGCCCGGGGTGCCGTGCCGCGCGAGATACGCGGGCGCCGCGCACAGCAGCCGGCGGTTCGGCGCGAGCCGCCGCGCGACGACGCGTGAATCGGGCGGCTCACCGAAGCGGATGCACACGTCGAACGCGTCGTCGGTGAGCGGCGGCGGCATCACCGACAACTGCAGTTGCACCGACACTTCCGGATACCGCGCGACGAAGCGCGAAATCGCCGGGCCGACGTGGCTGCGCCCGAAACCGAGCGTCGCGTTCACGCGCAGCAACCCCTTCGGGCGCTGCTTCGCGCTGCCGAGCAGTTCGCCGAGTTCGTCCATCTGGTCGAGGATCCGGCGCGCGTAGTCGAGATACACGTCGCCTTCGGGCGTCAGCATCATCCGCCGCGTCGTGCGGTTCACGAGCGTGACGCCCGCGCGCCGCTCCATCAGCGTGAGCCGCTTGCTGACGGCCGCCGCGGTCAGCCCGAGTTCGCGCGCGGCCGCGCTGAGACTGCCGGAGGCGGCGAGCGTCGAGAAGAAGCCGAGATCGGCCGGCTGGACGGTATCCGCCATGACGGGATTCATGAATTCAAGTTAAAGATGCTTTGATTCTAGCGCCGGTTCCTGCATTCCTGGTTGGATAAAGTGCGTTCACGCTGACGATCAATCGAGGATGTGCGCATGAAGACCTACCGTATCGCAACGATTCCCGGCGACGGGATCGGCAAGGAAGTGGTGCCGGCCGGCAAGCAGGTGCTGGAGGCGCTGGCCCGCGGCAGCGACCGCTTCGCGTTCGAGTTCGAGGATTTCGACTGGGGCGCCGACTACTACCGCGAGCACGGCGCGATGATGCCGGCCGACGGCCTCGACGCGCTGCGCGGCAAGGACGCGATCCTGTTCGGCTCGGCGGGCGACCCCGACGTGCCCGATCACGTGACGCTGTGGGGGCTGCGCCTGAAGATCTGCCAGGGCTTCGACCAGTACGCGAACGTGCGCCCGACGCGCATCCTGCCCGGCATCGACGCGCCGCTGAAGCGCTGCGGGCCCGGCGACCTGAACTGGGTGATCGTCCGCGAGAACTCCGAGGGCGAATATGCGGGCGTCGGCGGCCGCGTGCATCAGGGCCATCCGATCGAGGCCGCGACCGACGTGTCGATCCTCACGCGCGCCGGCGTCGAACGCATCATGCGCTTCGCGTTCCGGCTCGCGCAGTCGCGCCCGCGCAAGCTGCTGACCGTGATCACGAAGAGCAATGCGCAGCGGCACGCGATGGTGATGTGGGACGAGATCGCAAAGCAGGTCGCGCAGGCGTTTCCCGACGTGACGTGGGACAAGGAGCTTGTCGACGCGGCGACCGCGCGCATGGTCAACCGGCCGGCGTCGCTCGACACGATCGTCGCGACCAACCTGCACGCGGACATCCTCAGCGATCTCGCGGCCGCGCTCGCCGGCAGCCTCGGCATCGCACCGACCGGCAACATCGATCCCGAGCGCCGATATCCGTCGATGTTCGAGCCGATCCATGGCTCCGCGTTCGACATCATGGGCAAGGGGCTCGCGAATCCGGTCGGTACGTTCTGGTCGGTCGCGATGCTGCTCGAACACCTCGGCGAAGCGGACGCCGCCGCGCGCGTGATGCAGGCGATCGAGGCGGTGACGGCCGACCCGTCGCTGCACACGCGCGATCTCGGCGGCAGTGCGACGACCGCGCAGGTGACGGCGGCTGTCTGCGAGCGCGTCGGGAAAGTCGAGGTCGCGGCGTAAGCGGCGGCGATCTTCTGCCCGCGACTCGCGCATCCGACGCGAGCCGGGCAGCGGCGCCTGCGCCATCGGCGGGCGTCGAATGGCTTAACCCTATAGAGCACGGCTCGACCTCGAAGGAGGAGACACATGCAAGCGGATCTGGAAACCCGCGTCGCGCGGAAACTGATGTGGCGCATCATTCCGTTCGTGATGCTGCTTTATTTCGTCAGCTTTCTCGATCGCGTCAACGTCGGCTTTGCCGCCATGACGATGAACAAGGCGATCGGCCTGTCGCCGACCGCGTTCGGATTCGGCGGCGGCCTGTTCTTCATCGGCTACTTCCTGTTCGAAGTGCCGTCCAACCTGATTCTGCATCGCATCGGCGCGCGCCTCTGGATCGCGCGCGTGATGATCACGTGGGGGATCGTGTCGGCCGTGTCCGCATTCGCGTCCGGGCCGACGAGCTTCTACGTGCTGCGCTTCCTGCTCGGCATGGCCGAGGCCGGCTTCTTTCCCGGCATCATCCTGTACCTGAGCCTGTGGTTTCCCGCGAAGCAGCGCGCGGTGGCCGCCGCGTGGTTCATGGCGGCCGCGCCGATCTCGACCGCGATCGGTTCGCCGCTGTCGGGCGCGATCATGCAGATGCCGCCGATGTTCGGGCTCGCCGACTGGCAGATGCTGTACATCGTCGAAGCGCTGCCGGCGGTCGTGCTCGGCTTCGTCGTGCTCAGGTGCCTGACCGATTCGCCGTCGAAGGCCGCGTGGCTGCGGGCGGACGAGCGCGACTGGCTGGTCGCGAAGCTCAAGGCCGAAGCCGATGCGCGCCACACGCATGCCGGGCATACCGCCGGCGCGTGGCAGGCGCTGCGCGATCCGCGCGTGCTGGCGCTGGCGCTGATCTATTTCGGCACGTCGGCGGGGCTGTACACGCTCGGCCTGTGGGCGCCGTTGATGGTCAGGCAGTTCGGCTTCACCGCGCTGCAGACGGGCCTGCTCACCGGGATCCCGAGCGTCGCCGCGGTCGTCGCGATGATCGCCTGGGCGCGGCATTCGGATCGCAGCGGCGAGCGCACGTGGCACGTCGTGATTCCGTGCGTGCTCGCGTGCATCGGCTTCGTGTTCGCGGGGCAGGCGAGCACCGCGCTGCTCACCGTGCTCGCGCTGGTCGTCGTCAACATCGGGATCAGTGCCGCGAAGGCGCCGCTGTGGGCGATGCCGAGCGCGTTCCTGTCGGGTGCCGGCGCGGCGGCCGGCATCGCGATGATCAACTCGATCGGCAACCTCGGCGGGTTCGTCGGGCCGTTCGCGATCGGCTGGCTGAAGCACGTGACGGGTGGCTACGCCGCCGGGCTCTACGTGGTGGCGGGCACGCTCGCGGTGTCGGCGGTCGTCACGCTGATGCTGAGCCGCAAGGGCGCACAGCGGGAGGTCGTGTCGGGGGTGCGGCACAATCATTGAAGGGCGTGCGGCAATCGGCTTGAACGCGTCCTCACGACAAGTTCAGAAGCTGCGCTTTCGGTACCGCTACGTATCAGCCAAGGGTCCAGCGTTCACCATCGTTCGTGTCGATCATATTTTCAGCATATCGAATCGATGCCCTGCGTGCCGCCCCCGAGCTGGAAAACGGGGTGACGCCAGTGATTCTGAATGTCAGGCTGCGTGTCAGCGTGGAATCCGTGCCGCGAAGGCAGATTTTCACCGCGGCGTCGAAGCCGTCGTCGTAATCGTGTCCGGCTTGCAGGGTAGTCGGGGAATGGGGGTAGATCAGCGGGTAAATCTCGAACCCGCGATACAGGTGCATGCTCATGACGAACTCCTCGCGATCCTCGAGATCGCCGGACGAAGACGATCTTTCCGGCGCACGCCAGGCGCGGGGCAGATCAAGAAGCTGGAGGGGAAGGAGTAGGAGGGCGTGATGCGTGGCTAGCGAGTGCCGCGCGACGAGCAGTCAGGTGGTGAGTGGAGAGAAGCCGCCACACTGATGCGGACCATCATACGCGTATGCGGATGGAAGTCCACAGCCAATTTTCAAGCATTCGAGCGGCCGCCGCGCTGCATGTTCAAGGGTATGTAAGCAACCCCTGGACATGCTCGACGCGTACCTCGACCGAATCCCTGGGCACGGTCAATCGCGTGCGGCCAAGCAGTGCATCCGCGGGCGCGGTGCCGTCCGGGTTCAACGGTTTCATCTTGTTGAACGTGACGGAAAAGTAGTCCGGCGTGACCGTGGCCGACGCATAACCCTGCGCGTCGTGGTCGGCGTGAAGCAGGTCGGGGTTGTTCTTCATCAGGAACGCGTCGAGCTTGGCCGGAGTGGCCGCCAGCAATGCGAACGGCGTACCGCGCCATGCGGCTTTGATGTAGGAATAGAAGGACGTGCTGCTGATGCCGGCGCAGACGAAATCGACGATGACCGGCACCCCCGTCGCGGGATCGGGATCGTCCCGCACGATGCCGCACTGAAATGCATGCAGATCTCCGGTGATCGCGACGACGTTACGGATCCCGTGCTCCCTCAAGTAAGCGAGCAGTTCGTGCTTGTGCGCGGGATAGCCGTCCCATGCGTCGCAATCGACCACGAGGCGTGCGGCCGCATCCTTCGGCGCGCCCGGCATCACGAACCACAGACGGTTCAACATCACCTCGTTGCCCCATACCTTCCAGGTTGCCGGCGAGCCCTTCATCGCGGTTTTCCACCATTGCGTCTGCACCGGGCCGAGCATCGACGGCGCGCGGCCAAGCTGCGCGGTATCGCGCGCCTCGAAGCGCTGCAGCACGTCCTGCTTGACGAAGTAGCGCGAGCCGGCGGCGTCGTCACCGTGCACCGGGTCGTGCCCGTGTGCGCGCGCGACGTCAGCTTCGCTCACGACATGGTCGTCGCGATACAGCCGCTCGTCCGTCATCACCAGATGCATCAGCATGCCGAAACGAAAATCGCGATAGATGCGAATATTCGTGTACGACGGATTGTCCGGCTCGAAACGCACGTCGCCCCAATCCACCGGCATGTACTCTGCCCACGCGCGGCTGGCGTTGCGCCGCCGCCGCGTTTCCTGTCGCTCCTCGTTGGTGTAGACCTGATGATCCTGCCAGCAATCGTCGGAAAATTCGTGGTCGTCCCAGATCGCGATCATCGGCAGGCGCCGGTGCAGTGTCTGAAGGCGCGAATCGGTACGATAGGTGCGATAGAGCGTCCGGTAGTCTTCGAGCGTATCGGCATACGCGCGGCCGTCCGCGAGCCGCTTGCCGTCAGGCAGCCGCAGCGGAGGATGCGCCGCCTCGACAGCGCCGGGTTTTGCGGCCTCGACCGTTTCGTAGATATAGTCGCCCACGTGCACCACGAAATCGAGATCGCGTTCGGCGGCCATCAGCGTCATCGCTTGCCAGTGGTTGACGCTCCAGTCCTGACAGGTGAGCCACGCGAAGCGAACCTGTTCGTTGGCTTCGCCGGCCTCCGGTGCCGTGCGCGCGACACCGGTCATGCTGACGTCGTCGCCGGCGACGAACCTGTAGTGATAGGTCGTCTTCGGCGAGAGTGCCGTCACCTTCGCGCGCACGGTGAAGTCGTAGATGGCCAGCGCCTTCAGCGGTACGCTGGCGACGAGCGCCGAGAAATCGGGCAGCGTCGACACTTCGAGTCGTAGCGGTATCGCGCGTGCAACCCCTTTCGCGCGGCGGTGCGGTGTGTTTCCGGGAACCGGCACACATCGTGTCCAGAACACGATGGAGCGATCGCGCGGATCACCGCTGGCGACGCCCTGCGGGAACTGGTAGCGGCTCTTGCGTTCGTCGCCGGCAGAAGGGGCCGCACGCGGCGCATCGAGCGCGCCGACGGCAGCCGCAATGGTAAAAAAGGCCGACGACTTGAGGAAATGGCGACGATCCATCGATCCTCCCGCACGGCAGTCCTGGCTCCCGCCACCGAACACACGCGAGGGAGCAATCGATAGACGAGGCTACTGCGAAGACCCTGGCCTGAAAAGTCGTGAGAACCCCGCTTCGACACGCCGCGCGATATCCGCCGCACACGCGTCTGCCGACAACCGCGCCGTATCGACGAGACAATCGCTGAATGGCCGCGACGCATAACCTTCGCGATACATCTGCGCGATTCTTTCCCGCTCCCAATCCGTCAGCACACGCTCGCCGCGGTCCGACAGCGCGACCGCTTCCGGCGGCGCCAGCGTCGCGACGAACAGACGCGCCGAGCGTGCGCCGCATGCGGCGCGCAGCCGCTCGAATTCCATGTCGCCGATCGGGTATGCGACGACCAGAAAACGTTTGCGCTCTTCCGCGATGCAGCGAACGATGCGTTCCAGCGCGATCGCCCATTGCACGTCGAACGGTGCGTCTTCGGGCGCATCGTGATCGTCGCCGTCGATGAAGCGCGCATCGGGCAGCACGCGAGCGAGCGCGAGACCGATCGTCGTCTTGCCGCTGTTGATCGGGCCGTTCAGGTGGATGACGGTCAGGGGTGGCATCGAAGACATAACGTCGGAATGAAAGCAAAAAGTAAGTATAAGTGTATGAATTCGGAAAGAAAAATAATCGGTAAACATCCCTAAAGAATTATCGGGCGGCGCCGTTAGTGTTCAGCAGAAGTTTAAAAAGCATCAAGGCAACAACAAACCACACGACCAAACAACCGAGGAGCGCGCGGCCGACGCAGCCGATATCAACGCGCGAGCGATCGTCAATCAGGTGACAAGCGCGAATCCAATCTGCGGATGGCGGTGCAGGCGATTGCACGCGCGGCCTCGAGAAGCCCGGGCCGAATCATATCGACGATCTCCCCTTCTTCTCCTGTGATTTCTCCAAGGGCTGCGTTGGGCAAGGCACCATGCGGGACCCTCATTCCTGAATTTCCACGCAGACGCCACATTCGAAACAGCGGTCTGTTCGTTCACATGCAATCGGGTTTCACTAAACATGAAAATAAAGGCTGGACTCTGCGGGGCGTTGTTGTTGCTTGCGACTGCAACGGCATATGGACTGGGTGCACAAAGCGGGCAAGCGGAATCATCGGCGCCTGCGTCGTCCGCTCCTGCGATTTCAGACGCCGCCATCTCGCAGATTGGCGCGCGGGCTCGTGCATATGTCGTTGGCATCGGGGTGGATCCTGATTCTGAAAATGGGCGCATGCTTGTGCACTGGCTGGCCAAGATCGCGCAAGATCCGGAATATCGCGCCAACCTGGTTGCGATACCGGAACGCGGCGGCGCGTTCGCGAACATCATGCCGTCTCCGGAGGGCCGGCTGGCGATGCTGCGATTGATGAAGGAGCGGGCAAACGCATCGCGAAACGACTGCAAAAATGTGCAGCCGTCCGGAAATGATCTTGGGGCGATCGCGAAAACTCTCTCGCCGAAGGAATTCCGGAATACGCTGGATCTGATTGACCTCGTCCTGAGGCAACGGAGCGCGCAGCCGGGTGAGGGCGAGCGTTATACCGTAGCCGAGTTGCTCGACGTGGACGCGCGCCTCAATGCAATGGAGCCGCCCAAATCGCTTGCGAACGGCAGCGAACTCAATTCTTGCGCATTGTTCGCGTTTTCGATCGAGACCATCGAAACGCTGCCGGAGCCGGAGCGGCAACGCACGACATACGAGTTCTACAGGTTCATCATCGGCGGCAAGTCGGCGAGCGACAGTGTGCTCGGCGACCCGGTCGCGTACCTGGATGACGTGTTCGATGAGCGCCGCCTGCCGGATTCCATTCGGCGTCACCTGCCGCCCGACGGCAGCCGTCCGCTGCCCTATTCGCGTTTGATCGTGGACGGAGAATGGGTGAACAAGACGACGCCCGCAGACTCAGCGCCGTACACGGATACTTATGTCAATCGACGCAATAACGGCGTCCTGGCCGAGCTCATTACGTCGCCGAACAGTTCGGGAAAAACGAACTGGTCGAATTTCACCCTGACCTACGGCATTGCTGAGCTGCTTTCCCAGACCGTCGAGAGCAATCTCAACGTATCCAGGCTCGCCACGTTGAAGGACGACAAGGCGATCGCCATTGCAAACGAGCCGATGTTCAACGGAATGCATATCGAGATCTCCGTTCCTCAGCCGTCAAGAAAAGGCCAATTGTCACGGCGCTGCGAAATCGGGAAGACGGTATCCGCGTCGACGATCTTCGGCACATTGACGGGGGAGGCGGTCGAGCTGGATTGCAGTAGGGTCCGGAAGAACGGCACGACATCCCGTGTCCGTGCTGTCTGGCTGACCGATTACGGGATCGAACTGGCCAGGACGATTGACGACGAAGATGGCCGTACCGACGTCATCATCAAGAACGTCACGATCGTGAAGCCATGACGGTGACGGGTGAGTATCGACCGCGCATTCATACGAGTGCGCGAGCGTCATGCGGTGATGATGCTATTGGAGGCGACGCGTCTGCAGGTGTTGCGACGGCGGGTTGTCAACGCACCGACTTCGTTCATCATGCGTTGAAGCGGTCGGTTGGCGTCGTCGGGCTGATCGCCGCGCTGGCAGGTTGGCCGGAGGCTGTCCCGGCGTTACCGCTGATGCCGCGTATGGATGGCGCGATGACGCAGGCATTTCCGCTGCCGCTCGTCGACGACACAACGCCATGCGTGCTGACGATGAGAGGCCCGTCCTGGAGTGTTTCGCCGCTCGACAAGCCCGGGGTGCGACGCGACACCTGCCGGAAGGAAGCGGCGGCAGGCAACCTGACTGCCAGGGCCATTTACGGCGAGATGATGCTGTACGGCTACGCCGCCCGGCCGGACCTGACACGGGGTGTGGCGATCCTGACGTCGGCCGCAGGCGACGGGTCGGTGCTGGCGCGGCGGTCGCTCGGCAATCTCTATCGCGACGGCGCCATGTTGCCGCAGAACTACGCGCGAGCGCAGGCGTTTTTCGCGTCGGCGGCGCGCGACGGCGACGTCGAGTCGTCGAACCTGCTCGGCCAGATGAGCGCCAACGGGGAAGGGCAGCCGGTCGACGATGTTGCCGCCTACCGGTATTTCGTAGCGGCAGCTGACGGAGGTTCCGTCAATGGTGCAACCAATGCAGGGAAGCTCGCCCTGACCGGGCGCGGCGTATCGCGAGATCCCGCTGTCGCGGCGGCCTGGCTGTCGCGAGGCGCGGCAGGCGGCGATGCGAGTGCACAGCTCCTTCTCGGCTTGATGCTCGTGCGCGGCGATGGCGTGCCGCAGGACGCAGACAAAGGGGCGGCATGGTTGCGCATGGCAGCCGCTCAGGACAACGTCGACGCGTGGGCGGCACTGGGCAATCTCTATCTGAAGGGCATCGGTCGGCCGCGAGATGACCGTCGAGGCTTCAGCCTGATGTCAGCCGCGGCCCGGCGTGGCTCCGTGTATGCGCAGCGCAGGCTCGGCGAACTGTACGAAAGTGGAACGGGCATCGCCCGGGACGATGCCAAGGCGCGCGTCTGGTATCAGGAAGCGGCCATCGGTGGCGACACGTGGGCGCGGTTCGCGCTCTCGAACTACTACCGCGACGGTCGCGGCGGCCCGGTCGACCTCGAGGCGGCACTTGGCTGGATGCAGGGCGCCGCGGATGCGGGGCTGGTCGTCGCTCAGAACGACCTTGGCGTGATGCTGGAGAACGGCACCGGGACGAAGCCGGACCGCGCCGCCGCCAGGATGTGGTTTGAAAAGGCCGACGCACAAGGCTACGGGATCGCGTCGCTCAATCTCGCCCGTTATGCGTCCCGCGGCGACGGGGAGCCCGTGAATCTTCACAAGGCGTTTCAGCTTGCCAGCCGTGGCGCGGAGCGCGGCAGCGTCGCCGCGGCATTGATGGCCGCGAACATGGCATGGCAGGGCCAGGGCACGCCGGCGGATCGAACGCAAGCGATGCAATGGTTCCGGTTTGCCGCGGATCGCGGCAATGTCGAGACAGCGCGGTGGATCGGCTTTCAGTATCTGTCCGGCGCCGCGGTGCCACGCGATGAGCAAGTCGCGCTGCACTACCTGAAGCTTGCGGCGGACGCCGGCGACCCGACCGCCGGCGTGTGGCTGGGCGCCTATCTGGCCGAACACCAGATGTCCCATGCCGGCAAGACGGGCCTTCAATGGCTGGAGGCGCTCGCGAGCCGGCAGGTTTCCGACGCTTACTTCGCGCTCGGCTACGCATACTGGCGCGGAAAGTCCGGCGGGCCCGATCCGAAGGCTGCACTCGACTGGTTTTCGCGCGGGGCGAAACTGGGCGACCCGGCGTCACAGACCTGGCTGTGTGCCACGTATGCGGACGAAGGCAGCAAGTCGAGCCGGCGGCCCGACGCAACGCGCTGGTGCCGAATGGCCGCAGACAAAGGCAATGTCGGTGCGATGCGCGTGCTTGCATCAGCCGAAGTCAACCTTGTTGCTGCTGACGAACGCGCCTATTGGCAGTGGAAGCTCGCCGATCGCGGCGAGCGGAAATATCAGTCGATGCTGGGCGATGCGTACGATCTGGGCGACGGCGTGCCGGTGGATTTCGATGCCGCGATGTACTGGTTCCGCCGGGCAGCGGAACAGGGTGATGTGTCGGCCCAGGCGTCGCTCGCCTGGCATCTGTCGGTCGGCTTTGGCGGGCGGACCGACGAATACGAAGCGTTTTCGTGGGCGCTGCGTGCCGCTTCGGCGAGCGCCGAGGCGAAGCGGATGGCGGGTATCGCGTATCTCTACGGCCGCGGCGTGGGGCGCGACCTGACCGCGGCCCATACCTGGATTGAAAAGGCGGTGAGTGCCGGGTCGCAGTGGGCCGAAAGCGATCTTGCGTTGTTGTACGAAACCGGAGCGGGTGTGCGGCGTGATGAGGCAACCGCGCTGGATTGGCATCGGCGCGCTGCCGGACGCGGCTCGGAGGTGTCGGAGATCGCACTCGCGTTGCGCGGCGTGGAGGCGGGAGAGGAGTCGCGGCTTCCGTCCAACGAGACGCGGTGGCTGGTGCCTGCCGATGCGACCTCGACCCTGTGGAGCGGCGCCACCGATCGCAGCTGGGATGGACTGTCGTGCCTGAGTGTTGCCCTGTTGGGGGATCCGTTCATGCAGTACGCCGTCGGCATGCGGTTTCTGGTCGGTAATGGCGTACCGAGAGACAGGGCGCTCGGTGCCGCGTGGATCGCACGGGCTCGCAAGAGTTTTGACGCCGTACCCGAGTTCCGGAAGTATGGCGCCGCGACGGCGATCATCGAACAGCGGCTTGCGCAGCGATTGGGGGACGACGAGAAGCGGCGGGCGGCAGATATCGGAGCGAATCTGGTTGCGACGGTGCGTTAGGGCGGGGTGGCCCCGCGTCGAATTCACGCGAACCGGGAAATCGGCAGTGTCGGCAGGGGTTGAAATTGATGGTTTGTCGGACTGCGAAATAGTGAGTGTCCAGGGCGCTTTGACTATGGCTTATGTGCATTGTGCTGTTGTAAACGAATCGTGTCCGGTCTGCGGGCAGGGTAGAGTCCTGGTGGCTGCCGAGAAGGACGGTCATTCTCTCTTTGCCTTCTGCGAGGATTGTGAATCCGAGTGGAACGAACCCGGCGAATCACGCGACGCGTCCTCGGCCACTCGCGATCGGCATACCTTCTCGCGTTGCTTGCAGCCCGATGAGCTGGTGGGGCATCAATGGTATCTGTTGGTGCTAAATCGATGACGCGATGCGGCACCACATTTTTCGAGAAAGCCGCCGACGGGACTCTATCTTTGCATCTTTGACGAAGGTGGAACGGAGTGTTGCCGAGGCTACTGGCGATGGTCGCACATAAAATCTACGATCAGGTTCGGTTCCGCGAACACAACAAGTCTCACTCCCCGGCAACCTCCAGATTCCGCAACGGCACCCACCCCGCATCTTCGCGCGACACGCGTTCGCACCAGACCCATCCATTCAACGTCCGGGCCCCGATCAGCATTTCGCCGGCATCAACATCCAGCTCCCGGGCCGTGTAGTCTTCCAGCGCACGACCCGTGCCGTCGGGAAGCCGCTCGATGACTTGCAGCGGAACCCAGCCTCCCGCCTGACCGGGCGCGGTGCAGAAAAACCAGTCATCCCAGCCCTCGGGGCCTTGATACTTTTCGCCAATGACGAGCGGATCGCCTTTGTTGAGCGTGATGGGATTTGGATAGTCACTTCGATGCGGTTTGGTCACGACGTAGTTCACAGTGATCTCTTGCGTTCGTTGGTTAATGGGATTGACCGGAGCCCCGATTCATCGAACCTCAGAGCGAGGTTTTGCCACTCGGAAATGCGAGCACTTCAACTCTTGCCCAACTAGAGAGTGAGTTCGCTGTTTCTGTTGCTCCTTCTCAGTTCACGAACTTGGCATCGACAACGATCACGTCAACCCAAGCTCGCTCGATCTTGTCTAAAATAGGAATTTCGGTTCCCGCGAATATTGGGGTTGGAGACATCACGACCACGTTGCAAACGACACTTCGACTCACGGCGGCCCAGATTCAGCAGTTTGTCCAACAGGCGAAGCAACTGGGCGGTAAATGAGCGGGAAGCAGAGATGATGAAATTGATCGCTGAGGACGCGCCAATCGAGAAGGAAAAGGGGTGTTGGGAAATTGCGATTCGATGCGTGACTGACATTCGGAAGGGCGGGCACTTATCAATGGCCACGCCTTATTCGGTGACGTTTAGCGCGGATCGCAGTTCTTGTACTCATGTTGAAGGTGTGTCATTCGCCATCGATCTTGTCATTGATCGAATCGAGTCGTATGGAAGAGAGTGGGACCTGCTTTATTCAGGCATGACAGCAAAGATCTCTGTCGTTGGCGATGCATCCTCGATTCCCGCAAGAGCTTATTTGGCGGGATAGGCATGTGTCGAGTGTTGCCCTAGCCACATGGAGACGAACCCGGCCGCGCGCGGGTTCGTGCTTTATGGTGTCGGCGAGCGTGACAGCGCGGCTGCTGATTTGCTCGATTCGTCGTCGTCCGCGCGCCGGTGCCGGACCACTGGAAATTCCTTCTCGCCGACACCGTACAAAAACAGTGGCAGATTGGTCCCGCTACTCCGTTTTACGGACATTAAGTAGACATATGAACGCTAACGTTGGAATCGTTCTTCGCAAGAGTGATAGAGAAGCGGTCTTGTCGCAATTAGCGCGACAAGTCAGATCTTGGGGGGATGAGGTCGCGGAAGTGGGTGATAAACGATATGGCTTTCACGGGCTCGATGATGTCGAGTTCCAAATATATCCGGTCACTGGCTTCATTCTCAGTCGGATACCTGCCCGTGAGCGGGCCGCTGACCTCGAATATGCGTGGATGACCGGTGCTGGTTTGGACAAATACCTGTTGTGGGTTAAAGAACATGACGAGTTTGCTCCACTCGGCGTGTTCGAGAACTCACTTGTTGAAGTGTTGAACAAGCTCCATTTTTGGGCTGTGCTGTGCGCACCTGAAGGCGATAGATTAGCGACATTTGTTAGGGGCAGTGCTTTGGATGTGGTGCTAATGTTGCGTCGCGCGGTGCGAGATTTGATTGCGAGCGAAGGATTTCTAGCAGTCAGCCATTAGAACGTATGCGATCCGTTTAGGAAACGCTGAGGTTCCGCGGCTGTTGGCACCGGGTGCGCGGGTGGGGCGGTCGGCGGGGCGACGAGTGCAGCATTAACACCGTTCGCAGCCGGTGCGATCACCGGTGGCGATCCAAATGTGACGCCGGGACAGGCGGCTGCGATTGCAGCCTTCGCGACGTTTGCGGGAGGCGCGGCGGCTGGGCTGGCTGGACAGAATGCCGCGGCGGGCGCCCTTGCAGCGCAAAACGAGACGATCAACAACTGTCTGGGCCATCCGGAAAGCTGCACGCAACTCAGCAGTGAGACGAACCCGGTCGCGCTCCGGGTTTGTGCTTCATGGCGCCGGCGAGCGTTGCATCGTTGTTGTTCCAATATACCCGATGCGTCGTCGGCTGCGAGCCGACACCCGGTCGCTAGAAAATCCGTCTCGCGACTTCCCGGCGCACGTCCTTGTTGACGTGCATTTGGCGCGATTGGTGGCGCGACCAGTGCCGTCATTGCGCTTTTGATCCGAGATGATCTCTACAACGGCAGCCAAAGCGTGACTGTGACGAACAACGGCATGATCACGCAGTCGACGAGCTACAACAATCGGGCTATCAATGCGGACAGATGTGAACTTTCGAACCGTGGCCCTTATTACTCGCCGTGAGCCTCGAGATTCCGCAACGGCACCCACCCCGCATCGTAGCGAGACAGGCGTTCGCACCAGACCCATCCATTCAACGTCCGGGCCCCGATCAGCATTTCGCCGGCATCCACATCCAGTTCCCGAGCCGTGTAGTCTTCCAGCGCACGACCCGTGCCGTCGTCAAGCCGCTCGATGACTTGCAGCGGAACCCAGCCACCCGCCTGACCGGGCGTGGTGCAGAAAAACCAGTCATCCCAGCCCTCGGGGCCTTGATACTTTTCGCCAACGACAAGCGGATCGCCCTTGTTGAGAGTGATGGGATTCGGATACTCGCTTCGATGCGGTTTGGTCACGACATAGTTCATAGCGATCTTTTGCATTCGATTGTAATTGGGATTGACCGGAGATCCGACTCGCCGAACAGACTAGCATTAGCCGTTCTCCTGGAAAATCCGCGAACTACGCCATGATGTCAATCTCGGCCATCACCTCCCTGTTTGCCGGAGGAACGGGTTACCTGCCAGGCTCCGCAGGCTCTGAATGAATTCGAGCAACGAGCGGCCATGCGTTGGCTCTTCGATCTGAAAGGAATCGGTAATCATATAAATGTTTTCTGAAAGAAAATTCCTCGAAATGTCACCCTAAAGAACTCGGAGACGGTGCCGTTACTTCGGAGCAGAAACTAAAAAAGGCAATACCGAAGCAACCACACGACCAACAACCGAGGACCTCGCGTGCTGACCAGCCGCGTGGATGACAATCAAATGGCCCGTCGTTTTCCGATCTGGCGCGCAGGCATTGGCCGACTGCGCGTCGTCTGCATGTGCTTGCCGTCGCAAGCCTCCCGCCGCGCGATGCCGGCGATCCCAGCGTGCCGGGCGGTCGGCGAATTGTCAGGATCGCGCCTGCCGTGGCGGGCATGTCGAGCAATACCTATTCGTCGTTCAACGTTTCGTCGGCCGACATTACGCCTGACGCGTCCTTGATGCGACCACACGAAAATCCTCAGTTGCACTGAAGTTTTCAATCGGAAAGTTTTTGGGGGGCGTAAAAAGGCAGAGCATGATACGGTTTTTTGATGTATGCAATACAAGGCAATTGAAATTCTAATTACTAAAGATGCATCGTAAATCGGGGGTTGAATTGAAGAAGAGTTCTCTTTGTTTGTTGGTGGCTGGTGCGATCTCGATGTTCGTTGTCGCGGGATGTGGCGGCGGCGGCGATGGTTCTTCGAACGCAAACACCGGCGGTACGGCGGCTGCGGCCAGTGCGCCCGTCGTCGCGTCCACGCCTGTCGCGGCCAGCGCTCCGGTCGCGTCTTCGCAACCGGTAACGGTTGGCGAAGCATTACCCAGCCTGACGACCCCGCAGCCCGGATCGACCGCCGCGACGGCGACCACCCCAACCGGAATCTGGACAGCCTCCGGCACCCTCGGCTACACGACCATTGCCCTCGTCGATCCACGCAACAACCTGACCACGATGAATACGCTGGGATCGTTCGTGATGTCCGACGATTTCACGAATCTGACGGTGAATGGCACGACGTGGTCCCTGAATTCGGGAATCAACTTCAACGCCAGGACCGGATTCACCACGAGAATCGACTCTGGATCCGGGGCGTACAGCGCGAAGCAAACCTTGTCCGGAACCATGAGCCAAGGCGGTACTGCGTCGAACTTCACGTGGACTTACAACGCGGAAAACGCACTGAGCGTCACACAGGATAGCGTCGTGGGCACTTGGGCAACGACGAATGCGTCGTTCACGATCGGAACAGGTGGCACGGTGAGCGGCACGCTGAGCGGTTGCAACATGAGCGGCACGTTGATGCTCGCCACGCCCGGCTCGAATCAGAACATGTACGACATGACCTTGACGGCATCGGCGTCGACGGGCTGCCGGGTGCCGGCAGGCGTTCCGCTGTCGGGGAGCGCCGCCATCATGTTCGTGCCGATCCGCGGGACCAACGGTTTCCAAAGATCCATCCTGTACGTGCTGCGCGCGGCCGATTACAGCTTCGTCGCATACGGCCAGGTCGTGAAGCAATAAACATCGGATCGAATCGTGCGCGGTGCTTTGACAGGCCGCGTGCGTCGCGAAGTCCTGGCCCGATCGAAACCCCCTTACAGCACCAAGAACCTCAATTCGCCCAATGAAGAACTCGTCCAAAGCCACACTACTCGGTTGCGGCCTACTGGTTACGCTGCTGTCCGGCTGCGCCAATGTACCGAAGATGGATCTGAATGCCGACAATCGCCAGAAACTGCATACGATCGCCGTCCTTGACGTCAACGAGCCAAAAAGTGTCGCTGTCGTCAACATTGGTGGGGCGGCAGGCGCATTTGGCCTGATCGGCGGACTGGCGCAAGCCGCCGTCAACGCGAGCCACACGAGCACCTACACCAAACGCGTGGCGAACGACAAGATCGTCTTCGCGCCGGTCGTTGCCGATCGCGTGATCGGTCAACTCACCGAGAACGGCTATCAGGTCGTCAAGCTGGATGGCCAGAAAGTGAAGCTTGCGGATGACGGCAAGACGGATGACTACTCCGGCATCCAGACCGACGCGGACGCCATCATGAACGTGTGGTTCACGTCTTTCGGCTATATCTCGCCGCCCGAGAAGATCGATTTCATTCCGTGGGTGGTCGTTCGCGCCCGCATGCTCGACGCAAAGACGAAGCAGGACATTTACTTCAAGACGTTCGCCTGCGGCTACGACATCCGGTCGAACAGCGTCCACGTCGAGAGTGATGTGGCTTACACCTACGGCAGCTTTGGCGACCTCGAGAAGTCCTTCGACAAGTCGGTGGAGGGCATCAAGTCCTGCGAGACATCCATCGCGACGATGATTGGCCAGGATCTGGTGCGAGCGCCAAAGGCCCCGGCGACGATCTCGACACAATGACACCCGGTCGAGCGCAGGAATGACGCGGTACTACCGCGAACCGGCAGTATCTGAAGGAAACGGGAAGGATAGTTCGACATGCGGCCGAACGGTTTTCCCGTCCGGCCACAAGAAAAGAAGACTTACTTGCTTTCGTTCTTGATCTGCGGCAGCGCCGACGCTTCGCCCGGCGTCAGCAGCCCGACTTGCGAGTACACACGCAGCTTGTCGCGCGTATCGGTGATGTCGAGGTTGCGCATCGTCAGCTGGCCGATCCGGTCGCGCGGCGAGAACGTCGACGCAACCTTCTCCATCGACAGGCGTTCCGGCTGGTACGTGAGGTTCGGCGACTTCGTGCTCAGGATCGAGTAGTCGTTGCCGCGGCGCAGTTCGATCTTCACTTCGCCGGTGATCGCGCGCGCGACCCAGCGTTGTGCCGTTTCGCGCAGCATGATCGCCTGCGGGTCGAACCAGCGGCCCTGGTACAGCAGGCGGCCGAGGCGGCGGCCGTTCTCGCGGTACTGCTCGATCGTGTCTTCGTTGTGGATGCCGGTGACGAGACGCTCGTACGCGATGTACAGCAGCGCGAGGCCCGGGGCTTCGTAGATGCCGCGGCTCTTCGCCTCGATGATGCGGTTCTCGATCTGGTCGCTCATGCCGAGGCCGTGGCGGCCGCCGATGCGGTTCGCTTCCAGCAGCAGCTCGACCTGGTCCTTGAACTCGACGCCGTTCAGCGCGACCGGCTGGCCGGCCTCGAAGCGCACCGTCACTTCTTCGGCGGCGATCTTCACGTCGTCGCGCCAGAACGCGACGCCCATGATCGGGTTCACGATCTTGATGCCGCTTTCGAGGCTTTCGAGATCCTTCGCTTCGTGCGTCGCGCCGAGCAGGTTCGAATCGGTCGAGTAGGCCTTCTCGGCCGACATCTTGTACGCGAAACCGGCCTGGTTCATGAATTCGGACATTTCGGCACGGCCGCCGAGCTCGTCGATGAACGTCTGGTCGAGCCACGGCTTGTAGATCTTCAGATCCGGGTTCACGAGCAGGCCGTAGCGGTAGAAGCGCTCGATGTCGTTGCCCTTGTACGTGCTGCCGTCGCCCCAGATGTTGACGCCGTCTTCCTTCATCGCGGCGACGAGCATCGTGCCCGTCACGGCGCGGCCGATCGGCGTGGTGTTGAAGTACGTGACGCCGGCTGTCGTGATGTGGAACGCGCCGCTTTGCAGCGCCGCGATGCCTTCGGCGACGAGCTGCGCGCGGCAGTCGATCAGGCGGGCGCCGGCTGCGCCGTATTCGATCGCGCGTTTCGGGATCGCGTCGTAATCGTCTTCGTCGGGCTGGCCGAGGTTCGCCGTGTATGCGTACGGGACGGCGCCCTTGAGTTTCATCCAGTGCAGCGCAGCGCTGGTGTCCAGGCCGCCGGAGAAGGCGATACCGACCTTCTGGCCGGTCGGGAGGCTTTCGAGAATCGTGCTCATAGGAATTACCGTGGATTGAAGCCGGTGGGATCGTATTTCGCGGAATATGCGAGTATCGGCTGTCCGGGAGGTTGGAGCAAGGGTTGATTTCGGGCCGACAGCCGCGTCCGGCCTGCCGCGGCGGCCTTGTGTGCAGCCGGCGGGCCTCGGAGCGGGTGTGGTTCGACGCCAGTTCAGGGGCCGGATCGGTGGCGGACGGCCGGTGCGGCCGCGCATGCAGGCGCAAATGCACCAAACGGGTGCGCAACGCCAACGTCAACGCTCAAGAGCCGCAGCCCGGATCAAATATTCCACGACCGCGCGGTATCCAGCAGCCGCTCCCTTAGCTGATCCACTTCCCCGGCGAGCTTCGCCGAAATCGACACATACCCGGACAGTTGCGCCGGCGGCGCGTCGTGCGGCACGTCCGGGCGCCGCCGCGCTCCGCCGAGTCGGCTCGGCGTGCCGAACTTGAGCGCGCGGCTCGCGCCGACCAGCCGGTCGCGGATGTTCAGGTCGGTCGCCTTCATCGCGACGCGCAGGTAGTCGCGGGCGGCCGTATCGTCGCGGGCCGGCACCGCGCTCGACAGGATCTCCAGATAGCCGATGCACAGGCGCAGGCTGCGCTGGATCGCCTCGAGCTGCATCATCGACGTTCCGCATTCCTTCGACACCGACGGCATCAGCGAGCGCAGCTGCACGAGCAGCGCGCTCAGCGCGGCCATTTCCTTCAGGTGCGCGTCGTCGCTCACCTGGCGGTCGCCCGCGAGCCGCGCATGCACGGCCGCACACGCGCGCAGCGCGTCGGCGAGCTTGTAGCGCCACGAGTAGGTGGCATAGAGCGGCAGCGCGAACGAGAACGCCAGCGCGATCGCGATGCCGGTCAGCACGTTCACCGCGCGCCACAGGCCGTCGACGATCTCGTTGTCGCCGTGCCCGGCGACGATCACCATCGTGATCGCCGACAGCAGCGCGATGTAGCCGGCCTTGCCGATCGCGTGATACGCGCAGAACCCGCACGCGATCGCCATCAGCAGGTAGATCGCGAGCGGCGCGTGCACGACC
The DNA here is from genome assembly GCF_001718835.1 of Burkholderia cepacia. NCBI lineage: Bacteria > Pseudomonadati > Pseudomonadota > Betaproteobacteria > Burkholderiales > Burkholderiaceae > Burkholderia > Burkholderia cepacia. The sequence goes on from NZ_CP013444.1 coordinate 631,462, forward strand.
GAATGGAGCAGGATCAGCCCGAGCCCCGCGAGCGCGCCGATCGACGTGCCGAGCGCGCGCTCGGCCGCCTTCTTGCGGATGTTGCCGTGATGCTGCAGCCCGCCGACGACGATCAGCACGGTAATCGTCGACCACTCGCCGTGCGGCACGTTCAGGCCGGTGGACAGCGCGATCGATACGAGAATCGCGAGCGCGACGCGCGCCGCATGGATCAGCTTCGCGTGCCGGTAGCGGCGGTACGGGTCGAGCAGCGGGCGGAGCGCGTGACGGATGAGGGGCGGCAGCCGGGTGTGGGGCAGGGTGGTCATGACGGAAAGCGGGGTGACGAACTGGCGCGCCGGCGCAAACCCGGCCGGCGTCCGGCGTCCCGTGGCGGCTGCGACCGGAGACGTAACGCTAGCCCAACGCGCACCGGCTGTCCACGGCGGGATGCGGGCGGCGGGTGGCCCGTCACGCCGCGGCCCGGCTGCGCGCGGTGTCCCACACGCGGTTGCGGCCGCTGGATTTCGCCTCGTACAGCGCTTCGTCGGCAAGCTTCAGCAGCATCGCGGCGCTCAGCGCGCGGTCGCGCGTGGTGGTCGCCGTGCCGATGCTGACGGTCACGAGCCCATACGGGCTCATCACGTGCTCGATGCCGAGCTCCGCGATCGCGCGCCGGATAGCTTCGGCGACGGTCACCGCGCCTTGTGCATCGGTGTCGGGCAGCGTGACGACGAATTCCTCGCCGCCGTAGCGCGCGACGTGATCGCTCGGGCGCCGCAGGCAGCGCAGCGCGCACTGCGCGACCTGGCGCAGCACGTCGTCGCCGGCCGGGTGGCCGTAGTAGTCGTTGAACGCCTTGAAGTGATCGACGTCGACGAACAGCACCGACAGCGGGCGGCCGCTGCGTGACGCGCGCTGCGCCTCCTTCGCGAGCACCGTGTCGAACGTGCCGCGGTTGTCGAGGCCCGTCAGCGCATCGGTGTGCGCGAGCCGGTACAGCTTCGATTCGGCGACCTGCCGCCGCTTCAGTTCGCGCGACAGCAGCAGCGAGCCCGCCGCGATGATCGCGGTGAAGGCGGCCATCAGCACCCCGATCCAGATCGCGCGGTGGTGCCACGACGCGTAGATGTCGACCTCGGCGGGCGCGACGTCGACGATCAGCGGCAGGCCGCTCAGGTGCCGGTAGACGAAGTAGCGCCGCACGCCGTCGATGGCCGCCGTGCCGTTCAGCACGCCTTCGCGATGTGCCATCGCCTGGATGAACAGCGGCCCGGTATGCAGGTCGCGGCCGACGAGGGCCGGGTCGTACGGCAGGCGGCTCACGAGCATGCCGTTGAGCTCGGCGATGGCCGCGCTGCCGTGCTTGCCGACCGCGAGGCCGTCGAGCAGCGCGCGGAAGTAGTCGATGCTGAGCGTGCCGACGACGATGCCGCCGAACGAGCCGTCGGGCAGCGTGATCCGGCGGCTGAGCGCGATCGTCGGCGCGCCGCCGCGCAGCCGGGATGCGTAAGGCTTGCTGATGTACAGGCCGTGGGCCAGCTTGTCGCGGTGCGCGGTGAAATAGTCGCGGTCGGCGAAGTTGCCGCGCCGCGCGTGCGTCGAGCGCGAATCGATCACGATGTTGCCGTGCGGGTCCATCACGAAAATCGAACCGAGGTAGTTGCCGGTCGCCGCGCGGTCGAACAGCACGCGGTCGCGCAGTGCGGGCGGCAGCGCCATCACGGCCGGATCGGCCACGCCGTCGAGGACGTTCTGCAGCGACAAATCGTAGAGTTCGATATTGCGCGCGATATCGCGTTCGATCAGCAGCATCAGGCTGCGGGCGTTTTCAATCGCGTGGTGGTAGGCGTCGCGGCGCGTGTCGATCAGGAACGACGCGCACAAGCTCCAGCTGAACAACAGCAGCGCGACGCCCAGGACGATGACGCCGGCGGGCGACAGGATCCGTGCGACCGTCGACGAGATGTGGCGGCGCAACGCGGGCAGCAGCGGGAATTGCATCATCCTGGCGGGCGTAAGACGGCGGAAGATGCATGGTTTCGATGATTCCGCACGATTATTTCAAGATAATCCATATTATCTCGCGAATTTTGACGATTTTGCCATCTCGTCAAAGCCGTTCATGCTTTAAATGACATCCGACCCGGCTACCTGTCATGACGTTGGCAGGGCACGTGGTGGGAATCTGATTTGAATCCGCCTCTCGCAAGCCGCCATTTTGTCTGATTATTAGAAGCCTGTTTGTATTATTTTCTGATTAATCGGCATTCTGGCGGTTTGGGACCGGACGGCAGTCGGCCGTGCCGGCGGGGGCCGGCCCGCCATGCGTCGCGCACCGCTCGCCGCGTGCGCTGTCCCTGCCGACGAATCAGGTAGAATCCGCGCTTCGCCGCAGGCGCCCGGTGCGCGACGCGCTCCGGGGCTGCATCGCATGCTGGCCAGGGGGCGCATCGCGCCTCGATTTCGCGCGGGCGCCGCCCATGCATGCCGCCGGCCCGCTCAACGTTCGTCTCGTTTATGTCCGCACTTCCGAAATCCGACCAACCCGGTTCGTCCGCGAACCCACCCAAGCTTCATCGCGCGCTGAAGGCGCGCCACCTGACGATGATCGCCATCGGCGGCTCGATCGGCACGGGCCTGTTCGTCGCGTCCGGCGCGTCGATCTCGCAGGCCGGCCCCGGCGGCGCGATGGTCGCGTACATGCTGATCGGCCTGATGGTCTATTTCCTGATGACGAGCCTCGGTGAAATGGCCGCGTTCATGCCGGTATCGGGCTCGTTCGCGACCTACGGCGCGAAATACGTGGACGAGGGCTTCGGTTTCGCGCTCGGCTGGAACTACTGGTACAACTGGGCCGTGACGATCGCGGTGGAGCTCGTCGCCGCGCAGCTCGTGATGCATTACTGGTTTCCGGACGTCCCGGGCGTGTGGTGGAGCGCGGCGTTCCTCGGCGTGATGTTCCTGCTCAACGCGCTGACCGTGCGCGGCTTCGGCGAGGCCGAATACTGGTTCGCGCTGATCAAGGTCGTCACCGTGGTCGCGTTCATCGGCGTCGGCCTGCTGATGATCTTCGGCATTCTGAAGGGCGCGCCGGGCAACGGCTGGGGCAACCTGACGATCGGCGACGCCCCGTTCGCGGGCGGCCTGCCGGCGTTGATGGGCGTCGCGATGATCGCAGGCTTCTCGTTCCAGGGCACCGAGCTGATCGGCGTCGCGGCCGGCGAATCGGAAAACCCGCGCACGACGATTCCGCGCGCGGTGCGCCAGGTGTTCTGGCGGATCCTGCTGTTCTACGTGTTCGCGATCTTCGTGATCGGCGTGCTGATTCCCTATACCGACCCGAACCTGCTGAAGACGGACGTGACCGACATCGGCGTGAGCCCGTTCACGCTCGTGTTCCGCCACGCGGGCCTCGCCTTCGCGGCCGGCGTGATGAACGCGGTGATCCTGACGGCCGTGCTGTCGGCCGGCAACTCGGGCATGTATGCGTCCACGCGGATGCTCTACAACCTCGCGACCGAAGGCCGTGCGCCGAGGATCTTCGCGAAGCTGTCGCGCGGCGGCGTGCCGCGCAACGCGCTGTACGCGACCACCGCCGTCGGCGCGCTGTGCTTCTTCACGTCGCTGTACGGCGACAAGACCGTGTACCTGTGGCTGCTGAACACGTCGGGGATGACGGGCTTCATCGCATGGCTCGGCATCGCGGTCAGCCACTACCGGTTCCGCAAGGGGTACGTGAAGCAGGGCTATGCGCTCGACCAGCTGCCGTACCAGTCGAAGTGGTTCCCGTTCGGCCCGCTGTTCGCGTTCGTGCTGTGCCTCGTGATCGCGCTCGGGCAGGACTATCAGGCGTTCCTCGCGAACCGGATCGACTGGGCCGGCGTGGCCGCGACCTATGTCGGCATTCCGCTGTTCCTCGCCGTGTGGGGCGGTTACCGGCTCGTCAACAAGAGCCGTTTCGTGCGCTACGAAGACATGGAAATCGCGCCGTGGGTGGATGCGAACCGGGACGGGCAGCGAAGCATGCAGCCGGTGCCGGCGCGGGAAACGGCGGCATGACGGGCGCGGCGCGATGGCGCCGCAACCGCGCGATGAAACGGGAAGCCGCGCGCTTCCCGTTTTTTTTCGCTGGTATCTTTCGGTCCGGGGTCAAAGCCGGTTATATTGCCCGACCCATCACGGCGCGCCGGGCGCGCAACCCAGAGGAATCCATGAGCGCATCACCTGCCGGGCAGACGGCCGACGCCGTGTCCATCGTGCGAATCGAAGCCGCGATCAACGCGTGGCGCGAAGTGTACCCGCCGGCGCCCGACGGCGAGGACGGCTACGCGCTCGATGCCGGCAGCAATTGCCTCGCGGAACTGTACGGCACGATGATCTGCCATCAGCAGACGAGCGTGCCGCTCGATGCGCTGAATGCGGAGCAGCGCGATGCGCTGTTCGCGACGGAAGTCTAGCCTGCCGACGATGCCGCCAGCCGGCATCACCCCTGATCCCCACCCCCCACCGGCAGCACCGACCCGGTGATGTACGACGCCTCGTCGGATGCGAGGAACAGGATCGCGCCGACCTGCTCGTCGATCGTGCCGTAGCGATGCATCGGGCTCGACGCGACCGTCTGGTCGACGATCGCCTGATACCAGCGCGTTTCCTGTTCGCTCTGCGGCTCGGTGTTGCGCGGCACGATGCGCGGCGGGGCTTCGGTGCCGCCGGTCGCGACCGCGTTCACGCGGATGCCGTGGTGCGCCTGCTCGAACGCGAGGCTCGCGGTCAGCGCATTGACGCCGCCTTTCGCGGCCGCGTATGGAATCCGGTGGATGCTGCGCGTTGCGATCGACGACACGTTGACGATCGCGCCGCGCTTGCGCGCGATCATCGCCGGCAGCACCGCGTGGCAGCACCACAGCGTCGGGAACAGCGAGCGGCGAATCTCCGCGTCGATCTGGCGCGGCTCGTACGCGTCGAACGGCTTCGCCCAGATCGTGCCGCCGACGTTGTTGACCAGCGCGTCGATGCGGCCGAACGCGTCGAGCGCGGCCTGCGCCATCTGCGCGGCGCCTTCGGCCGTTTCCAGATCGGCGAGCACGGCGATCGCGCGGCCGCCTTCCCGTTCGATGTCGGCGGCGACGCCGCGCACGGTCGGCGCGCGGTCGACGAGCACGAGCGTCGCGCCTTCCCGCGCGGCACGCAGCGCGACGCCGCGGCCGATGCCCTGCGCGGCCCCCGTGACGACGATGACCTTGTCCGCGAAGCGGTTCGGATGGAGCGTGTTCATGCGGCGTTGCTCGACGAGAATTTTTCGAAATACAGGTTGGCCGGCGTCACGCCGCATTCGCGCAGCCACGCCTGCACCGCGTCGACCATCGGCGGCGGCCCGCACAGATAGACGTCGACGTCGCCGTCGTGGAGCCACGCCGGATCGACGTGCGCGGTCACGTAGCCCTTGCGCGGATGCGCGCTGCCGGCGTCGGCGACGCAGGTGCGGTATTCGAAGCCGGGCAGGCGGCGCGTGACGTCGTCGAGATGGTCGAGCGCGACGAGGTCGGCGTCGTTCGTCACGCCGTACACCATGCGCACCGGTGGTGCGCCATCGCGATCGCCGTTCGTGCGCGCCGCGCAGACGTCGAGCATCGACAGGAACGGCGCGAGCCCCGTGCCGCCCGCAAGGAACAGCAGCGGCCGCTGCACGTCGCGCAGGTAGAAGCTGCCGTGCGGGCCCGAGAATGCGATCCGCTGGCCGGGCGCGGCGTCCTGCGCGAGATAGCCGCTCATCCGGCCGCCCGGCACGTTGCGCACGATGAACGACACGCGCGACGCGCCCGGCTGCGAGCTGAACGAATACGAGCGCGACGACGTCGTGCCGGGAATCTCGACGTTCACGTATTGCCCGGCGAGGAAGCCGAGCTGGTCGGGCGCGTCGAGGTCGATCGCGAAATGAATCGTCGAGTCCGACAGCCGGTCGACGGCCGCGAGCGTGCCTTCATGACGCGCGGCGCCCGTCTTGCAGGCGGTCGACGACGCCGGCACGCGGATCACGCAGTCGCCGCGCGGGCGCGTCTGGCATGCGAGCACGTAGCGTTGCGACGCTTCGTCGGCAGTCAGCGCGTCTTCGATGTAGCTCGATTCGGGCAGCTCGTAGTTGCCCGATTCGCAATGGCAGCGGCAGGTGCCGCATGCGCCGTCGCGGCAGTCGAGCGGGATGTTGATCTGCTGGCGGTACGCGGCGTCGGACAGCTTTTCGCCGTCGCGGCACGCGATGAAGCGGGTCACGCCGTCTTCGAATTGAAGCGCGATGGTGTGTTCCATGATCGTCTCCCCGATCTCCGGATGGACTAGATGTGATAGACGTCGATCACCTGATTGATGTAGTCATTCTTCAGCACGACGTACTTGTTCAGGATCTGCGGCGCATTGCCGTTGAAATCGATCACGTAGCGCGACATGCCGAAATAGGTCGACACGGTCTTGTAGCGAAAGCTCAGCGTGTGCCAGTTGAAGCGCACCGTGCAGACGCCGTCTTCGTGCTTTTCCAGCTCGACGTTCGCGATGTTGTGGCTCGTGCGCGTGTCGGGCATCGTCGCGCTCGAGCGCTCGGTCTTGATGCGGAACACGCGATCCTCGAGGCCTTGCCGGTTCGGGTAGAAGATCAGCGAGATCTCGCGCTGCGGATCGGTGACGAGCGCGTCGTCGTCGTCCCACGACGGCATCCAGAACTGCGCGTCCGGGTGGTAGCACGCGAGCCACTCGTCCCATTGCTCGTCGTCGAGCAGGCGGCTTTCGCGGTACAGGAACGCCTGGACGTCGGCGATCGAGATCGGGTTCATGCGTGGCTCCTTTCGGCTTCGATAGCCTTCCTCATCGTGTCGGCCCAGTAGCGGTGCTGCACCGTATAGAGCCCTTCGTCTTCCGTCTTCATGCCACTCATCACCGGGTTCAGGCCGATCCTGCGCGCGGCGTCGTCCGGGCCGTCGATCCAGTGCGTCGAGCCGCGGCACATGTCGTTCCACGCGACCGCGATGCCCGCATAGCCTTGCTGGCATGCGCGGAATTCCTCGAGGTCGTCGGGCGTCGCCATGCCGCTGACGTTGAAGAAATCCTCGTACTGGCGGATGCGGCGCGCGCGCGCGTCGGCGTCCTCGCCCTTCGGCGCGATGCAGTAGATCGTCACTTCGGTGCGGTTCACCGACAGCGGCCGCACCACGCGGATCTGCGTGCTGAACTGGTCCATCAGGAACACGTTCGGGTACACGCACAGGTTGCGCGAGTGCCGGATCATCCAGTCGGCGCGCTCGCTGCCGCAGCGCGCGGCGAATTCGTCGCGGCGGTTGAAGTTCGGGCGGTCCTCGGGATTCGACCAGCGCGTCCACAGCAGCATGTGGCCGCGTTCGAACGCATAGAAGCCGCCGCCCTGGCGGCCCCAGCTGCCGGCATCCATCGCGCGGATCTTGTCCTCGCGCGCGTTCTGCTCCTTGCGATGGTTCGTCGTCGCCGCGTAGTTCCAGTGCACGGCCGACACGTGGTAGCCGTCCGCGCCGTTCTCGGCGGTCAGCTTCCAGTTGCCTTCGTACGTGTAGGTCGACGCGCCGCGCAGCACTTCGAGTCCTTCGGATGACTGATCGACGATCATGTCGATGATCCGCGCCGCTTCGCCGAGGTGGTCCTGCAACGGCGGCACGTCGGGGTTCAGGCTGCCGAACAGGAAGCCGCGATAGTTCGCGAAGCGCGCGACCTTCTTCAGGTCGTGCGAGCCTTCCTTGTTGAAGCACTCGGGATAGCCGGCGTCTTCCGGGTCCTTCACCTTCAGCAGCTTGCCGGTGTTCGAGAACGTCCAGCCGTGGAACGGGCACGTGAAGCTGCCCTTGTTGCCGTGCTTGCGGCGGCACAGCATCGCGCCGCGGTGCGTGCAGGCGTTGACGAACGCGTTCAGCTCGCCCTGGCGGTTGCGCGCGATGAAGATCGGCTGGCGGCCGATCCACGTCGTGTAGTAATCGTTGTTGTCGGGAATCTGGCTTTCGTGCGCCAGGTACACCCAGTTGCTTTCGAAGATGTGCTTCATCTCGAGCTCGTACAGCGCTTCGTCGGTGAAGGCGCTGCGATGCAGGCGATAGTCGCCGCGCGCCTTGTCCTCGATGAGGAAGTCGTCGAGCGTGCGCACGGCGGGTGCGCGTTTCAGGTAGATCGGGATCATCGGGTGTCTCCAGTTGCGTCGGCCGGGGCGAGTGTCGGGGCCGGTCCCACGTAAGGCGCTCGCGGGCGGCGCGCGCTCCCGGCGCGCACCGCCGAAGCGGTTCAGGCGGCGGCGCGGATGCGCGTCACTTCCGCGTCCGGCGCCGCGGCGCGCTCGCCGTGCAGCCGGAAATCGAAATCGATCGACGCGAACGGCCGGTCGACGCCGTGGCCGTCGAGCACCGCGGGCGCGCTCACGCGCTGGATCGCGGGCACGAGGCCCTCGCGGCTCGCGAACGCGAAGTCGTCCCACAGGTATGCGTCGCCGTCGATGTTGATCTGCGTGGTCAGCTTGCGGTGGCCCGGCGCGGACACGAAGAAATGGATGTGTGCAGGGCGGCGGCCATGGCGGCCGAGCTTGTCGAGCAGGCGCTGCGTGGTGCCGTCCGGCGGGCAGCCGTAGCCGACCGGCACGATGCTGCGAAACTGGTAGCGGCCACGCGCGTCGGTGACGATCGTGCGGCGCAGGTTGAACGCGCTTTGCGTCTGGTCGAAGAACGAGTAGTTGCCCTGCAGGTTCGCGTGCCAGACCTCGACCTTCGCGCCCGCGAGCGGCGCGCCGTCGTCGCCGTACACGGTGCCCTGCATGAACAGGATGTCGCCGTGCGCATCGTCCGCGCCGTCGTCGAGGCGCGCGAAGCCGATGCTCGCCGGCGCGCCGGCCACGTACAGCGGCCCTTCGATCGTGCGCGGCGTGCCGCCCGTCAGGCCGGCCTGCGCTTCGGCCTCGTCCATGCGGATGTCGAGGAAGCGCTCGAGGCCGAGGCCCGCGGCGAGCAGGCCGAGCTCGTGCGTCGCGCCGGCTTCGGACAGGTATTCGATGCCTTTCCACACCTCGGACGGGGTCAGGTCGAGATCGTCGATCGCCTTGAACAGGTCGGCGGTCAGGCGGACCACGACCTGCCGGATGCGGGGATCGGCTTCGCCGTGCGCGGCGCCGACGATGAACCCTTCGACGAGGGCTTCGATGTCACTGTGGGTCACTGTCTTCTCCTGACTCTGATGGGCCGCGATCCGGCGGGATGCGCGCATTTCCTCTGATCTTCGCCGGCCCGGACCGATTGGAGCGTTGATGCCCTGGGGGTATAGTTGTGGGGCTCCGAGCAGGCAGTTGAAGGATAGTTGCGCGCAAAATGCGTCGTCCAACACTGATTTAGTATCAGTTTCATATCCAAGAGGTATTGAAATGGAGTTGAGACACCTCCGCTACTTCGTCGCGGTTGCCGAAGAGCGGAATTTCACGCGGGCGGCCGAACGGCTGCATATCGCGCAGCCGCCGCTGAGCCGGCAGATCCAGCAGCTCGAGGAAGCGCTCGGCGTGCCGCTGTTCGAGCGCAACGCGCGGCCGCTGAAGCTGACCGACGCGGGGCGCTTCTTCTATTCGCACGCGGTGCAACTGCTCGCGCAGACGACCGAGCTCGAATCGATGACGAAGCGGGTCGGCAAGATCGAACGCAGCATGTCGGTCGGCTTCGTCGGCTCGACGCTGTACGGGATGCTGCCGAAGATCATCCGGCGCTTTCGCAGCGAGTATCCGGCCGTCGAGCTGAGCCTGCACGAGATGTCGACGATGGACCAGATCAAGGCGCTGAAGGAAGGGCGCATCGACGTCGGGTTCGGGCGCATCCGCCACGAGGACCCGAGCGTGCGGCGCGTCGTGCTGCGCGAGGAGCGGATGATCGTCGCGCTGCCGGTCGGCCATGTGCTAGACAGCGCGAAGCCCGTGCTGTCGCTGCACGATCTCGTCAACGACACGCTGATCATCTTTCCGAAGGCGCCGCGCCCGAGTTATGCGGACCAGGTGCTCGCGGCCTTTCACGATCGCGCGCTGCAGCCGCGCAAGATCTACGAGACGCGCGAACTGCAGATCGCGCTCGGTCTCGTCGCGATGGGCGAGGGCGTGTCGGTGGTGCCGCACAGCGTGTACGGGCTGAAGCGCGACGACATCAGCTACAAGCCGCTCGACGATCCGAACCTCGTGTCGCCGATCATCATGAGCATGCGGATGCTCGACGAATCGGAGGACATCCGCGCGATGCAGGCGCTGATCTACCGGCTGTACGACGAAGCGCAGATGGAGTATCTGCCGCCGCAGCAGGCGTGAGCGCCGGCGCGCAGGCTTGACGCGATGCGCATCGCCGCGCCAACATGGCCGGCGTTCGGCGCGGCCGGAAGGTGCCGGCCGCTTTCACGCAAACGACAATCGACATGACGCATACCGCACACGACGAGACCTGGATCGAGACGCCGCACGGGCGCCTCTTTGCGAAACGCTGGCGCGGCGCGCCGGCGGCCGATGCGGCCGCGGGCCCGATCGTGCTGCTGCACGATTCGCTCGGCTGCGTCGACCTGTGGCGCGACTTCCCCGCGCAGCTCGCGCGCGCCACGCAGCGCGACGTGATCGCCTACGACCGCCTCGGTTTCGGCCGCTCCGATCCGCATCCGGCGCGTTTGACCGCGACGTTCGTGCGCGACGAGGCGGACCACGCATTTCGCGCGCTGCGCGAGCAGCTCGGCTTCGCGTCGTTCGTCGCGTTCGGGCACAGCGTCGGCGGCGGGATGGCGGTGGGATGCGCGGCGGCTTATCCCGATCGATGCCGCGCGCTCGTGACGATCGCCGCGCAGGCGTTCGTCGAGGATCGCACGCTGGCCGGCATTCGCGAGAGCGAACGCCAGTTCGCCGAGCCCGGCCAGCTCGACCGGCTCGCGCGCTATCACGGCGACAAGGCCGAATGGGTGCTGCGCGCGTGGGTCGACACGTGGCTGTCGCCGGCGTTTCGCGACTGGAGCCTGGACGACGTGCTGCCGCACGTGCGCTGCCCGACGCTGGCGATCCATGGTTCGCAGGACGAATACGGCTCGTCCGTGCACCCGAACCGCATCGCGTCGCGCGTGGCCGGACCGTCGTCCGTCATGATGCTGAAGGAATGCGGGCACATGCCGCACCGCGAGCGCACGGCCGACGTGCTCGACGCGGTGAAGGATTTCCTGACGCGGCATGGGGTTTGAGCGCTGGATGGCGTGCCAAATGATGAAGAACGCGAAACGAACGCTCATCGGGGCGGTTGCGATGATGGCGGCCACTTGTGCACATGCATTCGAGTTTGAGGATGCGGTGCCGCTGACGATCGGCGCGATGCAACGCAATGCCCGGCCATCCGATATCGATGTGTCGCTGGACGGAAAAACGGTCACGGTTGCCGCACGCTTGCGCAATGAAACGCATGCCTGGGTGAAGAGCGGGTACTACGCGTACACGCCTTTGTTTCACCGCCTCGGCGCCGGCGAGGAGCATGACGACAAGCGCTTTTCCGGTCTGACGGTGGCCTTTGACGGAACGGCGATTCCGCTTGTCGCCGAGCGGCGCGCGTTCTTTCTCGGCAAGGACGTGACTGGCGAGGTCAGGGCGGCTGGCCTGGATACGCTGCCGAGCGAAGAGCGCGATCCCGCGCAGGTCGCCCGAATCAAGCCGCAACTGGGCATGAAGCTGGAGGATGGCCGCGATTGGGAAGGGTTCGTGTCGTACTCCTGGGTCGTTCCGGCGTCGCCTGATTCGACGGGCGTAATGACGATCCGCTATCAGGCGCTGCCGCAGTTCAGCCTGGAAGAGGTGACGAGTGCGCGCTTTGCCCGTCTGGTCGAACAGCACTGCGGCGACGCAGCGCGCGTGACGCAAAGGCTGCGCGCGATGGAGACGGGTTCCGGACAGATCCTGGTGCAGCGATACGTCGTGCCGGTTTCCTTCATGAACCGATCGCCGGTCAAGGTGAGCCTGTCGCAGCCGAGCCCCGACTGGATGGGCGGACAACCGTTGCTGTCGCTGGTGTGCGGCCTGACCTCGCGCGACGGTGCGGCGCTTCCCGCCACCGGCGTGATCGACGATGCGGATGCGGCGTTGTCGATCCTGGTGATTTCGAGCCCGGCCCGTTAGCGCTACCTGTGGCCGGACCGTCAACCATCACGACGCTGAAGGAACGCGGGCGCGTGCCGCACCGCTCGGGCGCCTGAGCGCCCGAGCCCGCGGCGCGCAGCGGGCGTTCAGAACGCGAGCTGGATCGCGAGATCGATCGCGAGCAGTGCGATCGAACAGCCGATGCCGAGAATCACGTTCGGCAGCCGGTGCTCGAAATCCCGGTCCCTGCGCATCGCGGCGCCGAGCAGGAAGATCGCCTCGACGACGATCTGCAGCCCGACGAACAGCAGCATCAGCAGATACTCGTAACCCATCTGCTTGAACGCGGCGAATTGCATCCCGTGATCGCGGATCCATTGGCCGACGCGCAGCAGTTCGTAGACGAACAGCAAGGCGGGAAACAGGTAGCTGATGAAATAGGTCGGCGCGGTGGCGTGCCGTAGTTCGAGGTGGAAGTGATGATGCGTGGTTGCCATCACGAATCCCTCCTTGCAAACAGGTTTGCGATCGCGACGGCGACGCGCAACACGCGCATGCAGGGTTTGCCCGGGGCACTTTGCGCAGCCGTACGTCGCCAGCATACTGCTGCGCGGGAAATTTGGCATGGCCGGTGTGTCGCAACGGCTACGCGGGCTTACGGTTGCCATACATCGGCGGCGATGCCGCGCCGCTTACGCCTTCGCCCCTTCGACGAACAGCCGGGCGACCGCCTGGAACTCCCGTTTCAGCGACAGCCCTGGCACGGTCAGCCAGCGCAGCATCGCCGCGAGATACAGGTGATGGAACCACGTCGCGAGCTGGTCGGCCCGCAGCGTGCGGTTCAGTTCGCCGGATTGCTGCCCGGCGACGATCAGCTGTTTCCAGACGAACGCGATGTCGCTGCCGCTTTCCGCTTCCGCTACGCCGATGCTCAGGAAGCGATGGCGCAGATACGCGAGCAGGTACGCGGGATGCTGCTCGCACCACGCTGCCGATGCATCGAGCACGCAGCCGATGCGCGACGCGAACGTCTTGCGCCGTGCGACGTCGCGCTGCAGATGGGCGAGATCGCGCGCGAGTTCAGCTTCGAGCCAGTGCGCGAGCACGGCTTCCTTCGTTGCAAAGTGGTTGTACAGCGTGCGCTTCGCGACATCGGCCTGCGCGGCGATCTGCTCCATCGTGACCGCATCGTAGCCGTGCGCGTCGAACAGGCGTGCGCCGGTGGCGGCGAGGTGCGCGAGCATCTGGATGCGCTTGCGCGCGCGGCGGCCCGGATCGTCGGCGATGGAGGTCATGGCGAAGGTCTTTACGGAAAGTGTACGAATTGCATTAGTATACGACGTGTATTTTTATGGCGCCATTCCGGCGCGTCGCGCACAAGGAATTCACGCATGAAGCTCGTCATCGCCACCTACGGCACCGAAGGCGACACGCGCCCGCTCGCGGCGCTCGGCCGTGCGCTGATCGATGCCGGCCATGACGTCAGGCTGCTGGCCGACGCGGCGACGCTCGGGTCGGCCGTCCTGCTCGGCGTGCCGTCGGCGCCGTTGTCCGGCGATATCCGCCGCGCGCTCGCACCGGGCGAAGCGCTGTCGGACGCGGTGCGCGGGCGCGGCGGCTTCAACGACACGTCGAAGGCGCTCGCGGCGATCGCCAATGCGAACACGGCCGCGTGGATGCGGCAGGTCGCGGATGCGTCGGCCGGATGCGATGCGATCCTCGTCTCGGGGCTCGTATCGTTCGTCGGCTTGTCGGTTGCCGAGTATCGCGGCGTGCCGGCGATCGGCGCCGGCATGATCCCGATTACGCCCACCGCGGAATTCGCATCGCCGTTCCTGCCGCCGGGGAAGGTGCCGCGCTGGCTGAACCGCGCGAGCCACCGGTTCGTGAACGCGCTGTTGTGGCAGGCGTTCAGGCAGTCGACGAACGCGGCGCGCGCGAGCGTGTGCGGGTTGCCGCCGCGCAGGCGGGTGTGGACCGATCATCCGATGCTGTACGGCGTATCGCCGTCACTGCTGTCGGGCCCGACCGACTGGCCGGACAACGCGTGCGCGTGCGGGCAATGGAGCGTCGACGATCCGGCGTGGACGCCGCCGCCGGCGCTCGACGCGTTTCTCGCCGCGGGCGAGCCGCCGGTCTACGTCGGCTTCGGCAGCATGGCCGGCTTCGATCGCGCGTCGCTGACGGATGCGCTGGTGACGGCGCTCGCCGGCCGGCGTGCGCTGTTCCATCCGGGCTGGAGCGGTATCGACGCGTCCGCGCTGCCGAAGCACGTGTTCGTCGTCGGCGACACGCCGCATCGCTGGCTGTTTCCGCGCACGTCGATGGCGATCCATCATGGCGGGTCGGGCACCACGCATTCGGCTGCGCGGGCCGGCATTCCGTCGGTCGTCGTGCCGTTCGCGGGCGACCAGTTCTTCTGGGCGAACCGGCTGCAGCGGCTCGGCGTGGCCGGCGCGCCGGTGGCGGGCAGGCGGCTGCGGGCCGCCGAGCTTGCGCGCGGCATCGCGTTTGCGCAGCGCGACGACGTGAAGGCGCGCGCCGCCGAACTGGGGCGGCGCATCGCGCAAGAGCACGGGTTGCGGCGGGCGGTCGCCGCGATCGAGCGATGGGGCGCGAGCGGGCGGGCGCAGGCCCGCGTCAGAAATGCCCGGTGAAGCGATAGCGGCTGCCCGGGTGCCACAGATTGGCGACCGACGCGACCATCCCTTGCGACCACGTGCGCCGATGCAGCAGCAGGCACGGCTCGCGGTCGTCCATCGTCAGGTGGCGGCATGTTTCGGCGTCGGGCATCGCGGCCTCGATCCGGTATTCGACGCGCTGCAGCGGTGCGACGCGCGTCAGGTACTGGTTCGGCGTCGTCGTCGTGAAGTCCTGCAGCGCGTATTCGGGCGCGCAGGCCGGATTGACCCAGCGTTCCTCGAGCTGCACGGGCGTGTCGTTCTCGAAGTGCAGCACGCGCGAATGGAAGATCGGGCTGCCCGCGTCGAGCTGCAGTTCGTCGGCGAGCTTCGCGTCGGCGACGGCCGCGCCGACCAGCAGCACCTGCGCGCGATAGCCGTGGCCGCGCGCGGCGACTTCGTCCGAGATGCTGCGGATCGCGACGAGCGTCGATTCGTACTTCGGCGACGCGACGTACGTGCCGGAGCCGCGCGTGCGCGTGAGCACCTGCTCGGCGGTCAGTTCCCGCAGTGCGCGGTTCACGGTCATCCGCGCGACGTTGAATTCGCGCGCGAGTTCATTTTCCGACGGCACCTGGTCGCCTTCCGCCCATTCACCGGCATGAATGCGCGCGAGGATGAAGTCCTTGATTTCCTGATAGATCGGTGTGGTCATGGGATCACGATTCCAGAGTCGGCGGCGGCCCGCCGCCGAATGCCGATCCGGCGCGCGCCCGGCGCCGAGTGTACCGGTTTCGCGGGCGAGCGGGCCCGGATTTCCCGAATGATCCCTGTTCGGCCGGCGCGCGTCCATGCGGGATTGCACAGAGCCGCGCGTCGGTGGCCCGTCAGAACCGATGCCGGATGCCGACCGTCGCCACCACCTGCGTGTTCGTCGACGACGCGCCCAGCCCGTTGATGCCCGCGAAGCCGAGCGTCGCGCCCGACGGCACGCCGAACTGGTGCTGGTAGACGGTTTCCGCATACACGTCGGTGCGCTTGCTCAGCGCGTAGTCGGCCATCAGCGTCACCTGATGCCATTTCGGCCGGTGGCTGCCGGTGGCGTCGTCGTAGCGGCCGTCGGTGAACGTATAGGCGCCCGCGAACGAGACGGCCGGCGTCAGCGTGTAGCGCGCGTTGACCTCGAAGTTGTCGAAGCGCAGCGCGTTCAGCGCGCCGGGCAGCGACGACGCGGCCGTTTCATCGAACATCGAGTGCGTCCACAGCGCGCCGACCGTCAGCCGGTCGAATGCGTAGCTGCCGCCCGCGCCCATCACGCGCTGGCGGGCCGACGGAAAGTTCGCGTTGTCGTTGGTCGACAATGCACCGCCGGCCGTCAGCCCGCCGCGGTTGAGCTGCAGGTACGCGGCGCCGAGGCTGACCGGCCCGTTCGCATACGACACGCCCGCGCTGTACGCGCGGTTGTTCGCGAAGCCGCCGGCCGTGTTGCTGAACCCGTACAGGCCGCCGAACTGCCAGCCGGCGAGCGTCGGGCTCGTGTATTTCACCGCATTGTCGATGTAGAACGAATCGTCGACGTTGTCGTTGTCGAACGGATGCGACGCGAGATTGTTGCCGTCGCCGTTGTTCGCCATCGCGAGCGGGCCGAGGTAGTCGACCACGGCATCGTATTGACGGCCGAGCGTCAGCGCGCCGTATCGGTCGCTCTGCAGGCCGACGTACGCGCGGCGGCCGAACATCGTGTTCCGGTAGGACTGCGTGCCGTTGTTCAGGTTGAAGCCGTTCTCGAGGCGGAACAGCGCATGCAGGCCGCCGCCGAGATCCTCGTTGCCGCTCAGGCCGAAGACCGTATTCGACAGCAGGCCGCTGCCTTGCTGCCACGCGCTTTTACCCGACTGGTTGTTCGTATGGACGATGCCCGCATCCAGCATCCCGTAGAGCGTGACGCTGCTTTGTGCGTGTGCGGTGACGCTGAATACGGCGACCGCGAGGGCGCCGACGACTTCTTTTTTCATCGTTTGACTTCCTGGAAAGACCCGTTTCGACGGGCGTGCTGCGAATGACGCGCGCGATCGGCGTCGATGGCGCGCGTCTGAACCGGTAAAAGAGGGAAGGCGGCGCGTGCCGTTCAGCGCCGCGACGGGCGGATCGCGCCCAGCTCGGCCTCGGGCAGCAGCCGGATGATCGACGACATCACCTGCGACACGAGCGACTTCGCAAGCTCGATTTGCAGGCACGCGCGGCCGGTCTGGCGATTGATCTCCGCCGTGTAGATGTTCAGCGCGGGGCCGAGCGCATCGTGCAGCATGCGGCGCGCGGCGGCCAGGTTCCCGGTCTCGACCCGGATCGACAGCAGCACCGGGTAGTCCGAGATGCGCCTGCGCGGCCGCGGCGCGATGCGCGGGCCGGATACGGCCGGCTGCGCCGGGAGAACGTGCGCAAACGTGATCGAAACGGCTTCGGATCTGGGCGATTTCATGCATGTATCCCCGCGCCGCATCACTGCCTGCGTTACGGGGATTCCGTCTGGAACATGGTGCTCATTCTAGGAATGGCGCTGAAGATACGGTGTATAGACTGACGGCGCGCTCGAAAAAATCACATAAAAGCGCCGCGCATCGCCCCGTCACGCATATGAAATGCACGCTTCGCGTCTTTACGGGTTTTTTACTTCACGAAAGGAAATTGAACACCGCTTTGATACGCGGATTTCTACACTGTCGCATCCCATTCTCCCGTCGAGCGTGGGGTGGCCGTCGTCCGGCCTGATGCGCCGCCGCAGCGGCGCGGGCCGGCGATATCGACAAGTGCCGCGGGTTTTCCGGGCAAGCAAGACAAAAGGGGAAAGCCATGTTGTGGATTTCGGGGGGCATTTCGGTCGCGCTCTTTATCTATCTGTTTCATGCATTGATCAAACCCGAGCGGTATTGATTCGCGTATTGCAACGGAAATAGGAAAAATATCGGTGAACCTTATGAGCGATCTGCTTTTCATTCTGTTCACGCTCGCGTTCTTTGCCTTGACGGCCGGTTTCATCACCGGCCTTGACCGGATCTGAGCGAGCGTCGACATGTTCAACAATCTCATTCAATTCGCGATCGTTCTCGCGATCATGCTGGCGCTGGTGCCCGTCGTCGGGAAATGGCTCGCGCACGCCTTCACGAGCCCGCGCCACGCGTGGGCCGAGCAGCGCACTTACGCGCTGCTGGGCGTCGACCCGGCCGAGACGATGTCGTGGCAGCGCTACGGCATGGTGCTGCTGCTCAGCAATGCCGGGATGATGCTGCTCGGCTACCTGCTGCTGCGCATCCAGGACACGCTGCCGTTCGATGCGCTGCAGCGCGCCGCGCAAAGCCCCGACCTGGCGTTCAACACCGCCGCGTCGTTCGTCACGAACACGAACTGGCAGGCGTATGCGGGCGAGAGCAGCCTGTCGAACTTCTCGCAGATGGCCGTCATCACGTTCCTGATGGTGGTCAGCGCGGCGACCGGCGTCGCGGCCGCGGGCGGCTTCATCCGCGGGCTGAGCCGCAAGAGCGCGGCGGACATCGGCAACTACTGGGTCGACTTCACGCGCGTGACCTATCGCGTGCTGCTGCCGCTCAGCTTCGCGATGGCGCTCGTATACGTGTGGCAGGGCATGCCGCAGACACTCGCATCGGATGCATGGGCGACCACGCTCGAAGGCGCGCGCCAGCAGATCCTGACGGGGCCGGTTGCCAGCCTCGAATCGATCAAGCACATCGGCACGAACGGCGGCGGCTTCTTCAGCATGAACGCCGCGCATCCGTTCGAGAACCCGACGCCGCTCACCAACACGCTGCACATGCTGTCGATGCTGCTGATTCCGTCCGCGCTGACCTGCACGCTCGGCACGATGATCGGCCGGCGCCGCCAGGGCTGGGTGATCCTCGGTGCATTCGTCGTGATGTTCGTCGGCTTCCTGGCCGTGATCTATTCGGCCGAACAGCACGGCAATCCGCTCGTGGCGGGGCTCGGTGTCGACCAGCAGATGAGCGCCGCGCAGCCGGGCGGCAACATGGAAGGCAAGGAGATGCGCTTCGGCATCGCGCAGACGAGCCTGTTCGCGACCGTCACGACCGCCGCGACGACCGGCTCGGTGGACGCGATGCACGACTCGCTGACGCCGCTCGGCGGCCTCGTGCCGATCGCGCAGATGATGCTGAACAACGTGTTCGGCGGCGACGGCGTCGGGCTGATCAACCTGTTCACGTTCGCGATCCTCACGGTGTTCCTGGTCGGGATGATGATCGGGCGCACGCCGGAATTCCTCGGCAAGAAGATCGAGGCGCGCGAGATGAAGCTCGTGATGATCGCGGTGCTTGCGCATCCGTTCAGCATCCTCGGCTTCACCGCGCTGGCCGCGATGCTGCACTCGACGATGGACAGCCTCGCGAACCTCGGCCCGCACGGCTTCAGCGAAGTGCTGTACGCGTACACGTCGGGCACCGCCAACAACGGCTCCGCGTTCGCGGGCCTGAACGCGAACACGCCGTTCTTCAACACGACGATCGGCTTCGCGATGCTGATCGGCCGCTACCTGACGCTGCTGCCGATGCTCGCGGTCGCGGGCAGCCTCGCCGCGAAGAAGAACGTACCGGAAAGCGCGGGCACGCTGTCGACGTCGACGGGCCTGTTCGCCGGCCTGCTGGTCTTCGTGATCCTGGTCGTCGGCGGCCTCACGTTCCTGCCCGCGCTCGCGCTCGGCCCGGTCGTCGAGCACCTGCTGATGTCGGGCGGCCAACTGTTCTGAGGAAAACATCATGTCTCGAAGCAATCGCCACGCGGCGCCGGCCGCCGCGCCGGTCTCCGGATCGTCGTTCATGGCCGCCGCCGGCGGCCTCGTGCGGCCCGTGATCGCATCGTCGGCGCTGTTCATGCTCGTCACGGGCATTGGGTATCCGCTGCTCACGACGGGCGTCGCGAACGTGCTGTTCCCGTCGCAGGCGCGCGGCAGTCTCGTGGCGCGCGACGGCACGACGGTCGGCTCGACGGTGATCGGGCAGTCGTTCGCGCGCCCGGAATACTTCCATCCGCGCCCGAGCGCCACGGTCGGCACGGACCCGGCCGATCCGTCGAAGACGGTCGACCAGCCGTACAACGCGGCCGGCAGCGGCGCCAGCAACCAGGGGGCAACCAGCAGGAAGCTGCTTGCGGACATCGCGCAGCGGGTGCGCGCGTACCGGCAGGAGAACGCGCTCGCCGCCGGCACGCCGGTGCCGGTCGACGCGGTGACGGCGTCCGCGTCCGGGCTCGATCCGGAAATCTCGATCGCGAATGCGCGGCTGCAGGCCGCGCGGGTCGCGAAAGCGCGCGGCGTCGCGCCCGACCAGGTGACGGCGCTCGTCGAGCGGGTCGCCGCGCCGCGCCAGCTCGGCGTGCTCGGCGAACCGCGCGTGCGCGTGCTCGACCTGAACATGGCGCTCGACCGCGCGCTCGGCAAAGCGGCCGGCGCGCGCTAAGGGAAGGCAAAGGAGTCAACTCATGTCCCATATCGAAACCCCGATCAACCAGGCGGCCGCCCCGATCGGCGGCATTGCGCCGATGCGCCGGACCTTGGTGCTGCGCGAGGCGTTCCGCAAGCTCGCGCCGCGCGTGCAGTTGAAGAACCCGGTGATGTTCGTCGTCTATCTCGGCAGCATCGTCACGACCGTGCTGTGGCTGCAGGCACTGAGCGGCACGGGCGATGCGCCGGCCGGCTTCATCTTCGCGGTCGCGTGCTGGCTGTGGTTTACCGTGCTGTTCGCGAACGCGGCCGAGGCGCTGGCCGAAGGGCGTGGCAAGGCGCAGGCCGATGCGCTGCGCGCGGCGCGCAAGCGCGTGTACGCGAAGGTGCTCGACGAGCCGAAGCGCTACGGCGCAACGACTCATCGCGTGCCGAGCGACGAACTCGCCGCCGGCAGCATCGTGCTCGTCGAGGCCGGCGACACGATCCCCGCCGACGGCGAAGTGATCGACGGCGTCGCGTCGGTCGACGAATCGGCGATCACCGGCGAATCCGCGCCGGTGATCCGCGAGTCGGGAGGCGATTTCTCGTCGGTGACGGGCGGCACGCGCGTGCTGTCCGACTGGATCATCGTGAAGATCACCGCGCAGCCGGGCGAGGCCTTTCTCGACCGGATGATCGCGATGGTCGAAGGCGCGAAGCGCGGCAAGACGCCGAACGAGGTCGCGCTGACGATCCTGCTCGTCGCGTTGACGATCATCTTCCTGCTCGTGTGCGCGACGCTGCTGCCGTTCTCGCAGTTCAGCGTGCTGCTGAACGCGTCGGGCTCGGCGGTGAGCCTGACCGTGTTGATCGCGCTGCTCGTCTGCCTGATCCCGACGACGATCGGCGCGCTGCTGTCGGCGATCGGCATCGCGGGGATGAGCCGCATGATGCGCGCGAACGTGCTCGCGACGTCGGGCCGCGCGATCGAGGCGGCAGGCGACGTCGACGTGCTGCTGCTCGACAAGACCGGCACGATCACGCTCGGCAACCGCGAGGCCGTGCAGTTCAGGCCGGCGCCGGGCGTGGACGAGCGTGCGCTGGCCGAGGCCGCGCAACTGTCGTCGCTCGCCGACGAGACGCCCGAAGGGCGCTCGATCGTCGCGCTCGCGAAACAGCGGTTCTCGCTGGAGAGCAAGACGGTCGACGGCGGCATCGCGGTGCCGTTCAGCGCGCGCACGCGGATGAGCGGCCTCGATATCGGCGAGCGGCAGGTGCGCAAGGGCGCGGCGTCGGCGATCCGCGCGCACGTCGATGCGCTCGGCGGCGCGTTTCCGCAGGCGGTCGAGACGGCCGTCAACGACATCGCGCGGCGCGGCGGCACGCCGCTCGTCGTCGCCGACGGCGCCCGCGTGCTCGGCGCGATCGAGCTGAAGGACATCGTCAAGCACGGGATCGCCGCGCGCTTCGCCGAGTTGCGCAAGGTCGGCGTGAAGACCGTGATGATCACCGGCGACAACCGGCTCACCGCGGCCGCGATCGCGGCGGAAGCCGGCGTCGACGACTACCTGGCCGAAGCGACGCCCGAGGACAAGCTGCGGCTGATCCGCGAGCACCAGGCGAAGGGCCATCTCGTCGCGATGACGGGCGACGGCACCAACGACGCGCCCGCACTCGCGCAGGCCGACGTGGCCGTCGCGATGCACAGCGGCACGCAGGCGGCGAAGGAAGCGGCCAACATGGTCGACCTCGACAGCAACCCGACGAAGCTGATGCAGGTGGTTGAGGTCGGCAAGCAGATGATCATGACGCGCGGCGCGCTGACCACGTTCAGCGTCGCCAACGATCTCGCGAAGTATTTCGCGATCATCCCGGCCGCGTTCGTCGCGACCTATCCGGCGCTCGGCGCGCTGAACGTGATGGGGCTGCACAGCCCGACGTCGGCGATCCTGTCGGCGGTGATCTTCAATGCGCTGATCATCGTCGCGCTGATTCCGCTCGCGCTGAAGGGCGTGACGTATCGCGCGGAGCCGGCCGGGAAGCTGCTGGGTCGCAACCTGCTGATCTACGGCGTGGGCGGAGTCGTCGCACCGTTCATCGGCATCAAGCTGATCGACATGCTGTTGACGCCGTTCGTCTGACCGGCGCGGAGCCGGACGGCATTCGACTTGTGGGGACTGCGCATGAACGTGAACGAAACGCAACGACACACGAACCGCCTGCGTGAGATCGCCGCCCGGGAGCCGGCGCGACAGGGCCCCGGCCGATGGCGGACGATCCTCGACGCCTGCGCGGGCGGCGCGGCCCGGCTCGCGTGGGCCGACCCGGGCGGCGGGCCGGCCCGGCCCGACAGCGGCACGCGCGCGCACGTGCGAACGCGCCTGCACGATCGCGCTTCGCCTTATTACGCGCCGCTCGCGTGGGCCACCGTCATCTGCGGGTCGGCGACCGTCGTGGCGAGCGCGCTGCTGCGCGTGTTCGACCTGTCGAACGTCGTGATGCTGTTCCTGATGACCGTCGTGCTGATCGCGCTGCGGCTCGGCCGGCTGGCCGGCGCGTGGGCCGCGTTCGTCTGCGTCGGCTGCTTCGACTTCTTCTTCGTCGAGCCGAGGCTCTCGTTCGCGGTGTCCGATACGCAGTACGTGTTCACGTTCGCGTTGATGCTGGCGGTCGCGCTCGCGATCGGCCAGCTCGCGGCGCGCCTGCGCGCGGAGGCGCGGGCCGCGCGCGCGAACGAGAAACGCTCGGCCGCGCTCGCGCGCGTCGCGCACGACCTGTCGGCGGCGATCGAAACCGAACAGATCGCATCGATCTGCACCGGCACGATCGCGCCGCTGCTCGGCGTGCGCGTCGCGCTCGTGCTGCCCGACGCGGACGACCGGCTTCGGATCGCGCGCGACGCGTGGTTCGTCGATCCGTCGGCGGCCCGCTGGACCTACGATCGCGCGCAGGCCGCCGGACGCGGCACGCCGACGCTCGACGGTGCGGTGGCGCTCTACCTGCCGCTGAAGGCGCCGATGCGCGTGCGCGGCGTGCTCGTGCTGTTCGGCGACGCGCAGCCGATCCCGACGTCCCCGGACGACCGGCGCCTGATCGACGCGCTGTGCTCGTCGATCGCGATGGCGCTCGAACGCGTGCACTACGTCGGCGTCGCGCAGCACACGCTGGTCCGGATCGAAGGCGAGCGGCTGCGCAATGCGCTGCTCGCCGCCGTGTCGCACGACCTGAAGACGCCGCTGACCGCGATCCGCGGGCTCGCCGAGACGCTGGAGCGGCCCGAGCGGCTGGCCGACGGGCAGCCGGCCGCGCTCGCGCACGGCATCCGCAACCAGGCCGAGGCGCTGCACGGGCTCGTCGTGAACCTGCTCGATCTCGCGCGCATGCAGAGCGAGGGCGTGCGGCTCAATCGCGAGTGGCACATGCTCGACGAGATCGTCGGCAGCGCGCTCGCGCATTCGGCCGGCGTGCTGGCCGGCCGCGACGTGAGCGCCGACCTGCCGGCCGACCTGCCGTTGATCGACGTCGACGCGCTGCTGATCGAGCGCGTGCTGATGAACCTGCTCGACAACGCGGCGAAGTACGCGGGCGCGGATGCGGCCGTGGCGGTGCGCGCACGCGTGTTCGGCGAAACGCTGTACGTGTTCGTCGAGGACGACGGGCCCGGTTTCGTCGCGCGCAATACCGAGCCGCTGTTCGAGCCGTTCGAGCGCGAACGCAAGGAATCGTCGATCAGCGGCGTGGGGCTCGGGCTTGCGCTGTGCCGCAGCATCGTCAACGCGCACGGCGGCTCGATCCGCGCGGTGCCGCTCGATCCGCACGGCGCGCGGTTCGAGATTCGCCTGCCACTGGGTGCGCCGCCCGACATCGAACACGAGAGCCGGACATGATCAGATCGCGCGTACTCATCGTCGAGGACGAATCGGACATCCGCCGTTTCGTGCGGATGGCACTGGAACACGAGGGGCTCGACACCTGCGAGGCGTCGACGGCCCGCGAGGCGCGGATGTACGCGTCGAGCAGCAAGCCCGATCTCGTGATCGTCGATCTCGGGCTGCCGGACGACGACGGCAAGACGTTCATCCGCGAACTGCGCGAATGGTCGACGGTGCCGGTGATCGTGCTGTCGGCGCGGCAGCAGGAGGTGGAGAAGGTCGCGGCGCTCGACGCGGGCGCGGACGACTACCTGCCGAAGCCGTTCGGCGTGCCCGAACTGCTCGCGCGGGCGCGCGCGCAGTTGCGGCGCGCGGCGTTCGTGTCGGCCGACGGGCAATCGTCGTCGATCGTGCGCTTCGGCGACGTGACCGTCGATCTCGGCAAGCACGAGGTCGCCCGCGGCGGCGAACCGGTTCATCTGACGCGCCTCGAATTCCGGCTGCTCGCCGCGCTGATTCGCGCGCGCGGCGGCGTGATCGCCGCACGGCAATTGCTGGCCGAGGTCTGGGGCATCCACGACGCGGAACGCGCGCACTACGTGCGCGTGTACATGACGAACCTGCGGCAGAAGCTCGAGGAGACGCCGGCGACGCCGCGTTACCTGCTCACCGAACTGCAGTTCGGCTACCGGCTGGTCGGTCTGGAGGCCGTCGGTGCCGCGCCGCATGCGGTATAGACAAGCGCGCTACCGGGCGACGCCATTCCAGAGCGCGTTCATTCAGCCGTCCGTAATGCGTAGTTAATTGAAATACAAGGAAATTCCGCCGGCGAAAAACAATCCCCTGACAATTAGAGATAAACACGGATTGCTGATGGAACGGGGTAAACGGCAAAGTTGTATGTACAACTTGGGCGGCCATTCGAGGCGCCGGTTGGATCGGGTTCGCGGCGGCAGCGCCGCGCCGGCAGAGCGGGCGTCGCCCGCCCGGCCGCGGGCCCGTCGTTCAGTTCGTCATTCACAGGAACGCCATGAAGAAACTCGCGCTCAGTATTGCCCTTGCCTGCATCGCGGTCGGTGCCCACGCCAGGGATTGGTCGACGATCCGGTTCGGCGTCGACGCCAGCTATCCGCCGTTCGAATCGAAGGACGCGAGCGGCAAGGTCGTCGGCTTCGACGTCGATCTCGGCAACGAGATCTGCGCCCGCCTGAAGGCGAAGTGCGTGTGGATCGAGAACGACTTCGACGGGATGATTCCCGCGCTGAAGGCGAAGAAGTTCGACGGCGTGCTGTCGTCGATGTCGATGACGCCGGCGCGTGCCGAGCAGATCGCGTTCTCCGACAAGCTGTTCAACACGCCGACGCGCCTCGTCGCGAAGAAGGGCGCGAACCTGCAGCCGACGGCCGAATCGCTGAAGGGCAAGTCGGTCGGCGTCGAGCAGGGCACGATCCAGGAAACCTACGCGAAGACGTACTGGGCGCCGAAGGGCGTGCAGGTCGTGCCTTACCAGAACCAGGACGGCGTGTACCAGGACCTGATGTCGGGCCGCCTCGACGCGGCGCTGCAGGACGCGGTGCAGGCCGACATCGGCTTCCTGAAGACGCCGCGCGGCGCGAGCTTCGACTTCGCCGGCAAGGACATCGACGATCCGAAGACGCTCGGCAACGGCGCCGGCATCGGGCTGCGCAAGGACGACGCCGACCTGAAGGCGAAGATCGACCACGCGATCGCCGACATCATCAAGGACGGCACGTACAAGAAGCTCGAGAAGAAGTACTTCGCATTCGACGTCTACGGCGGCTGATCGCCTTGCGGCGCGGCTCGCGAGAGCCGCGCCGCGCGCCTTTCCGGATACGCTCACATGATCTTCCAAGGATTTGGCCCGCTGCTGTGGGCCGGCACGGTCGAGACCGTGAAGCTCGCGGTGCTGTCGCTGGCTGCGTCGCTCGTTCTGGGCCTCGTCGGTGCGAGCGCGAAGCTGTCGACGAACCGCGCGTGCGCGGCGGTCGGCACCTTCTACACGACGCTGATCCGCGCGGTACCCGACCTCGTGCTGATGCTGCTGCTGTTCTACGGGATCCAGATCCTGCTGAACGACTTCACCGACATGCTCGGCTGGGACCAGATCGACATCGACCCGTTCGTGGCCGGCGTCATCACGCTCGGCTTCATCTACGGCGCGTACTTCACCGAGACGTTCCGCGGTGCGTTCCTGTCGGTGCCGCGCGGCCAGCTCGAAGCGGGCTTCGCGTACGGGATGAGCGGCTGGCGCGTGTTCCGCCGCATCCTGTTCCCGCAGATGATGCGCTTCGCGCTGCCCGGTATCGGCAACAACTGGCAGGTGCTCGTGAAGGCCACCGCGCTCGTGTCGATCATCGGCCTCGCCGACGTCGTCAAGGCGTCGCAGGACGCGGGCAAGAGCACGCTCGATTTCTTCTTCTTCACGCTTGCGGCAGGCGCGATCTACCTCGCGATCACGACGGTGTCCAACGTCGTGCTGCATCACCTCGAGAAGCGTTATTCCGTCGGCGTCCGGAGGCTTGCACTGTGATCGAACTCGTCAGCCAGTACTGGCAAAGCTATCTCTACACCGACGGCTACCGCTTCAGCGGCCTCGCGATCACGCTGTGGCTGCTGGTCGTGTCGATCGCGCTGGGCTTCGCGCTCGCCGTGCCGCTCGCGATCGCGCGTGCATCGTCGAACCGCTGGATCTCGGGCCCGGTGTGGCTCTATACGTACGTGTTCCGCGGCACGCCGCTCTACGTGCAGCTGCTGATGTGCTACACGGGCATCTACAGCCTGCAGGTCGTGCACAACCACGTGCTGCTCGACACGTTCTTCCGCAACGCGATGAACTGCACGCTGCTCGCGTTCGTGCTGAACGAATGCGCGTATGCGACGGAGATCTTCGCGGGCGCGATCAAGGCGACGTCGGCCGGCGAGATCGAGGCCGGCATGGCCTACGGGATGTCGCGCTTCAAGCTCTACACGCGGATCATCCTGCCGTCCGCGCTGCGCCGTTCGCTGCCGAGCTACAGCAACGAAGTGATCCTGATGCTGCACGCGACGACGCTCGCGTTCACCGCGACCGTGCCCGACATCCTGAAGGTCACGCGCGACGTCAATTCGGCGACGTACATGTCGTTCCAGGCCTACGGCATCGCGGCCGTGCTGTACGCCGTCGTCGTGTTCACGCTCATCTGGGCGTTCCGCAAGCTCGAGACGCGCTGGCTCGCGTACCTCTCGCCGCGCGGCCATTAACGGCCATTAACGCATTCGCACGATTCGCAAGGAAGGACCCAGCATGTACAAGCTTACCGTTGACAACCTGCACAAGAAGTTCGGCGACAACGAGGTGTTGAAGGGCGTGTCGATGAAGGCGAAGGCCGGCGACGTGATCAGCATCATCGGCTCGAGCGGCTCCGGCAAGAGCACGTTCCTGCGCTGCATCAACTTCCTCGAGCAGCCGTGCTCGGGGCAGATCACGATCGGCAGCGAGCCGATCCAGACTACGCGCGACCGCAACGGTTCGCTGCGCGTGGCCGACCAGAAGCAGCTGCAGCGGATGCGCACCAAGCTGTCGATGGTGTTCCAGCACTTCAACCTGTGGGCACACATGACGGTGCTCGAGAACGTGATCGAAGCGCCGATGGCCGTGCTCGGGGTGGGCAAGGACGAAGCGATCGCGCGGGCGCGCAAGTACCTGGAGAAGGTCGGCCTCGCGCCGCGCGTCGAGAGCATGTATCCGTCGCACCTGTCGGGCGGCCAGCAGCAGCGCGTGGCCATTGCACGCGCGCTTGCGATGGAGCCGGAAGTGATGCTGTTCGACGAGCCGACGTCGGCGCTCGATCCGGAACTGGTGGGCGAAGTGCTGAAGGTGATGCAGACGCTCGCCGAGGAAGGGCGCACGATGGTCGTCGTCACGCACGAGATGGGCTTCGCGCGCAACGTGTCGAATCACGTGATCTTCCTGCATCAGGGAAAGATCGAGGAGGAAGGGAATCCGCAGGAGATTCTCGTGAATCCGAAGAGCGAACGGCTCGGGCAGTTCCTGTCGGGGCGGTTGAAGTAGGGGGGGGCTCGCGGCGACATCTATAAGCAATGCAGAAAGCCACTGCCCGTTGGGCGTGGCTGCGCGGCCTCAGCGAAGTAGATCGATGTTGTCGTCGATTCGAGCTTGAATGGCGTGCAAGGTGTCTTGCGTCACTTCCCCTGGGAACAGGTTCTCGGTCATGGCCGCAAACTGGCTGGCCACGTCGCAGAACCTGTCGATGATCCCGCCGGCAACGTCGGCCGAGATCTCCGCTTCATCAGCAAGGCTCAGCATCGCCTGTCGGTCAATCGCCAGCGCTTCGCCCATCACGTCCATCTGGTGGTACCCGCCTGGTCCCTCGCAGAACGTCACGTCGTAGGCCGGCGCCAATTTCCATTCACCGGATGGTGACATGACGTAGGCGAAATTCTTGGGATGGTCGTCTCGATTGTTGAACGCGACATTGAAGACTGCACGCTCGTATGCAAGCGCTTTCTCCCGCAAATCGTTGGTGCATATCTGGGTCGCGCGCAAGAAGTTGACGTAGTCCAGGGTCCCCGCTGTCTTGTAGTCGGCGCCGGTGAAGGCGGCCAGGCTTTGCATGGGCACGCGCAAACCGTCGTGTCGATCAAAGCGTCGGGTGGCAAAGGCCGCGAGCCCGTTGGGCAAGCTGAAATGCAGCGTGTCCGGGGTCTGTATGCCGCACATGCGCAAGCACTCGGCATAGACCATTTCGACAGCGCAGACTTCGGCATGTTCTTCTTTGGCCGGGAACTTGATCAACCAGGCCTCGAAACCCGGCATGGCGGCGGTAGTAAAGGCGCCGGTTCGAGGGTCACGATAAACCAGGACCTTGGGCCTGGCGCCTTGCGGAGATCCCCCCACCCGCAGCAATGTCTGCAGGAACTCCCCGCCTTCGCCCTGGAGCACCTCCCGCACCTCTGCCGCGAGTCGGTCAAGGGGGATGTCCTCTTCCGGCGCTTGCCCCTCTGGTGCCACCGGCTTGAACGACAAGGCTCCCATGGCATGGTTGCCGATGTAGGCCAGCCTCTCCAGCGGGCCGATACGCGCAGGGTTGAGACCGCGGCGCTTGAACAAGCGGTCCATCAGCAGCATGCCCCAACCGTCGGGCAGCGAGTCATAGACGGGCCCGGGTAGTGCCAGCTGATGGGGCGGGAAGTTCCTGCGCAACTTGGGGCCATTCAGAGGTAGCGTATAGGACGACAGTTCCAGTCCTCTATCTCTCGCCTCGTCGCTGTACTCGAACACGATCAGTGGACGACCCGTGATGGCCGTCGTCGAGACCAGCGTGCCCCAGCGCCAATGTTCACCCCAGCCGTTGTAGTAGACGTCAACCTGCTCGAGCATGACTGGACTTCCTCTTGGCACGTTGGCGCCTGGCGCTGTTTTCGTAGCGGCGAACGTCTTCCAGACTGTCCAGCCTGGGCAAGAACAACCCTTCGAGTTCCTTGCTCCGCCCAAGCACCATGGCCACGCGGACCACGTTCTCGAAACCCACATTGCGTCCAGCCTCCAGGTTGGACACCGTATTGATTCCGATGCCGGCGCGTCCGGCCACGTCGGCTTGCGTCATCTGCAGGGCCAAGCGCTCCGTGCGCAGGCGTTCGCAAAGCCGCTTGACGATCTCACTCGGCTTGCTCAGGCTTAAATCCAACATATAGCCCCTTAAGTCGCAATAGGCACCGTTAACGCACAAAATTATAGAGTTATCGAAAAACACCAGTCAAGAAACGTAATTCCCTTATCCGGGGGCTTATGTCTATGTGACGCACATAGCACACCATTTGATGGATTTAGCATGTTGAGATGCCGATCGCAAGGCCCCGCCCGGGGGGCTGAGCCTCGTGACTGATGGGTTCTCGCGCAAGATCGTCGGGCATTACGTTCACGACAGCCTGCAGACCCAGGACTTGGCAGCGTCATCCAATGAATTGAATTGATTTGATTTTCCGCGGAGGGGGCACCGCGGCCTGGATGGACGTGACTTCCTGATCCATCGCGCGTGCCGCCGGGCGCGGCAAGCAATAGCAGGCCCGGCGCGCGACCTCAGTTCGGCGACAATTCTCCCGTCGCCCGATAGTCACCCGCCATCAGCGCCGCGAGCAGCGCGTGCAGCGTCACATAGCGTGTGCCCGTGGCCGCGTCCGTCTCGCCCGCGGTGCGATCGTAGGGCTCGTTGTCATGGATCGTCGCGCGCACGATCGGATAGATCTGCGTTTCCCAGCGGCTGCCGTTGAACACGCCGTAGTGGCCCGCCCCGGTCTGCACGTGGTGCGTCTTCAGGTACGGCGGCAACCCCGAACACAGCTCCTGCGCGGCGACCGTCTGGCCGACCGCGCAGATATCGTCCTTCTCGCCTTCGATCGTCAGCAGCGCGGTGCGATGAATCGCCGCCGGCTCGACGAGCCGCTCGCCGACCGTCAACTCGCCGCGCGCGAGCGCGTATTGCTGGAACACCTTCTCGACCGTTTCCAGATAGAACTCCGCGGTGAGATCGGCGGTGGCGAAGTATTCGTCGTAGAAGTGCCGCAGCGTGTCGGCTTTCGCCGGGTCGCCTTTCGCGCGCTCGTAATACAGGTCGGCAAACGATGCCGCGTGGCGATCGGGATTCATCGACATGAACGCGCCGACCTGCACGAAGCCCGGATACACGCATCGCTGCGCGCCGACGAAGCCCGCCGGCACGACGCTGATCAGGTTCCGCGCGAACCATTCGATCGGCCGGCTCGTCGCGAGCGCGTTGACCTTGGTCGGGTTCACGCGGCAGTCGATCGGCCCGGCCATCAGCGTCAGGCTCGCGGGCTGTGCCGGATCGCCGCCGGCGGCCATCAGCGCGACCGCCGCGAGCGCGGCGACGGTCGGCTGGCAGATCGCGAGCACGTGGGCGTCCGGGCCGATCTGGCGGATGAAGTCGACCACGTGTGCGACGTATTCGTCGAAGCCGAACCGTCCGGCCGTCAGCGGGATGTCACGCGGGTTGTGCCAGTCGGTGATGTACACGTCGTGATCGGCCAGCATCGTACGCACGGTGCCGCGCAACAGCGTCGCGAAATGCCCCGACATCGGCGCGACGATCAGCACGCGCGGCTGGCGCGCGACCGGCAGCGCCTTGCGGAAATGCAGCAGCGTGCCGAACGGCGTGCCGGCCGCCGCGTGCTCCACGATCGGCACCGTTGCGCCGTCGACGTCCACCGCGTCGATGCCGAACGGCGGACGCCGGTGGGAGAACGCGCAGCATTCGAGCAGTTCGCACAGCGCGTCGAGCATGCGGCCGGACGATGTCGATGTCGACAGGGGCCACATCGACATCGAAACGCGCATGCACGCGGCCCAGGCGCGCGCGGGCCGCGTGCATTCGGCGAACCACTGATAGCAAGGGTAGGCAAGCAAGTTCATGACCGTCGCGCCTCGTGCCGCTGTTTGTCGAACGAGGCAAGCCATGTGCCAGCCCGCGGCTGGCACGCGCGTTGCGCGTCCTGACAGCGCACAGCGGCGTGCAGGCGGGCGCTCGGCCCGAAGGTCGCATGCGACGCAATGCAAGACGTTTCATCGATGCAACGCGCGGCAGCGTTGGCGCGAAGTTGCGCCAGACCGGCGAATTCGGCGCACGGCGATGGTGCGGCATAGGTGCGGCGCCAGTCGTTTTCGGTGCACGTGCACGACAGGCATTCACAGGGGACGCGACATGAAATCCGCAGGAGAAACGACGCTGACCGTCAGCAGTCGGAACTATTCGTCGTGGTCGATGCGCGGCTGGCTGCTGGCGAAGCTGAGCGGGCTCGTGTTCGAGACGGTCAGCGTGCCGATCGATGCCGCGTCGCGCGCGGAGTTGCTGCTGCTGTCGCCGTCGATTCTCGTGCCGTGCCTGACGCACGACGGCAATACGGTGTGGGACACGCTCGCGATCGCCGAATACCTGAACGAGATTCGGCCGCAGGCGCGGCTGCTGCCTGAAGACCGGCAAGCACGCGCGCATTGCCGGTCGATCTGCGGCGAGATGCATTCCGGTTTCAGCGCGTTGCGATCCGCGTTGCCGATGAAC
The DNA here is from genome assembly GCF_001718835.1 of Burkholderia cepacia. Taxonomy (NCBI): domain Bacteria; kingdom Pseudomonadati; phylum Pseudomonadota; class Betaproteobacteria; order Burkholderiales; family Burkholderiaceae; genus Burkholderia; species Burkholderia cepacia. Next base: position 663,600 of record NZ_CP013444.1, read on the forward strand.
CTGCGCGCGCATTTCCCCGGCTTCCGGATCTGGTCGCGCGCACAGCACGACATCGAGCGGATCGTGACGATCTGGCGCGAATGCCTCGCGCAGTATCACGGGCCCTGGTTGTTCGGCGCGGAGATCGGCATCGCCGACGCGATGTATGCACCGGTCGTCACGCGCTTCCTGACCTACGACGTGAAGCTGGAGCCCGATATCGCGGAATACTGCATGCAGGTGCTCGCGCATCCGTTCGTGGCGGAGTGGATCGATGCGGCGAAGGCGGAGCACGAGGACATCGACGAACTCGACATGGAGTTCTGAGTATCGCAGCGTGCGGCGCTCAAATATCGGACGAATGGCGTCTGACCAGAGCGCGCTTAAATCGGGAGAATCGACGAGCAGCGCGTTCCCTCGTCACGGCGGGCCTCGCGCGCGACAGGGGGTAAACATCGCGGGCGCGTTGCCGATAACGCAGGTCCAGTGACCGCATGAGAAACACGTGAAGCCGTTCGTCATTCTTGCCTTTGCCGCCGCTGCGCTCACCGGCTGCGCCCAGTTCCAACCCGGACGTCAGGATGCGAATGCGCACAACGACGTGCCCGCTTCGTCGACGCCGCTCGTCGATTTCGTCATCCCTGCCGATGCGCTCGGCGCACGCGATCCGCAACTGACCGCCGTGCTCGCGAAAGTCGGCGCGCTGGCGTCGAAGCAGCCGCAACCGATGACGATTCGCGTGGCCGCGCTGCCGCAGGATTTCGGCTATCTGAACCAGTCGATCCGGCGCGGCATCGCAACGCAGCGCGCGGGGTCGGTGCGCGTCGAGAACGTGGCGGCCGGCAGTTGCCGGCCGTACAGCGTTCAGGTCGGTCCGACGCAGTGACAGGAGATCTCGCGATGCTACGACTGTCGATCTGCGCGGCCATGCTCGTGTGCGGCGCCGCGTTTGCCGCGCCACCCGCTGACGGCGCGCCGCCTGCGCCCGCCGCGTCCCACCAGGTGTTTCCGCCGCTGCCGCCATTCGCGTCGCTGCCGCCGGGGGCGGGCGGCGACGACGAGGCGCCGGCGTTAGCGCCGGCGGGCGGGCGTCATGCGAAGAAACCGCGCCACGCGCCGCCCGTGAAGCGAGCACCGGAGTTTCAGGTGCATCTCGTCGTGACCGAGGCGTCGCGCGCGGCGCTTGCCGCCGTGGACAAGAAGCTCGACGACGCGATGGCGAAGAGCGTGCGCGATCGGCGCACGACGGGGGCCGGCGCGGCTGCGCTGGCGATGGCGCAATGAAGCGGCTGAATCGAATCGGCCGGCGCGTCATGATCGGCGCGTTCGCGATGTCGGCGAGCGTGCTCTTCATCGCGCCGGCGCGCGCGGACGATGCCGCGTCGGCCGACGCATGCTTCGAGCGCGCGGCCGGCTACCAGGGCGTCAACCCGCAGATCCTGCGCGCGATTGCGTGGTACGAATCGAAGGGCAACCCGGGCGCGGTGCATCGCAACGCGGATGGCAGCATCGACGTCGGCCAGACCCAGATCAACTCGGTGCACTTCGGCGAGCTGCGCCGCTACGGCGTGCCGCCGGGCGCGCTGAAGGACGCGTGCGTGAACGTCTACGTCGCGGCGTGGATGCTGAAGCGCAAGATGGTCCGCTACGGGAACACATGGCAGGCGATCGGCGCGTATCACTCGGAAACGCCGCACTTGCGTGACGAATACGCGCGAAACATCCACGCGGTGCTCGTGTCCTGGGGATTGCACGAGTGAGCGGCGCGCGACAGCGCACAATCGCGTGCATTGAAGGCCAAGAGTAAGGATCGGCGCAGGCGCGGCCGATTCGCGCGACGCGCGGGGACCTGTCGTTTTCCCGGATGAAGTCCCCGTATCCGCGGCGCAAACGATTCGTATCAGATCCCGCCCCCTGAAACCCCTGCGAGGACGTTAAAGAACCGTGCATCCCGTGTCGTAAACGGGAGCACGGGGAACGGCAGCCACGATCACGCATGAAGCGCGACGCGCAGCCGAAAACAAAGTAAGCGCAGCAGGGGAACATCGTGAATCGTCAACAGTCGTGGACACGCACAGCGGCGCCCGGCGAAGTCATCTATTCGGAAGGTTTCGGGGGAGAGGCGGTCATCTATCTGATCGCGGAGGGCAAGGTCGAACTGTCGACCCGTTGTGACGAGAAGAAGGTCGTCGTCGCGACGCTCGGTCGGGGCGAGTTCTTCGGTGAATCGGCGTTGCTCGCGGCCGAGCCGCGTGCCCATACCGCGAAGGCGCTTTCATTCTGTCAGCTGACGGTCGTGCCGGCCGGCATGCTCGACGAGGAAATCGAGCGTGTGTCGGCGCTGCTGCGTCATATCGTGCGCACGATGATCCGCCGCGTGAAGCGCAAGGACGACCAGCTCGCGACCTATACGCATGCCGACTTCATGCCGGGCGTGCTGTCGTATGCGCATGTGCTGGCGCTGATGGCGGGCGGGGAGCGCCGCGGCGGCGACGACGCGTGGACGCGCCGGCCGATGCAGACGTATGCCGAGCAGGCGTCGGTGCCGCTCGCCGAAGTGATCCGCAAATGCCGCGCGATCGCCGGCCACTCGCGGCCGCACGTGCTCGCGATGCTGCGACGCATGGAGAAGCTCAATCTCGTCACGATCGAAGCGGCGCAGGCGGATCAACTGAGCGGCGGGGCCGCCGATTACGCGGCGTCCGCCGACGCGCGCCAGGTCGTCACGTTCGACGCCGCGCGCGTGATCGATCGCGCGCAACAGGTGGCCGATCACGATCTCGACCTGTCGATCAACAGCGAACTCGAGCTCATCGAGCTCGCCGATCTCGAATCGCTGATCGGCGTCGAGAAGACGATGCTGCTCAACAAGCTGTCGAACGGCGAGATTGCCGACGAGGTGTTCGCGTTCCGCAAATCGAAGGTGCTCAGTTACGTCGAGCAGAAGGGTGTCGCGTACTTTACGCGGCGCAACGTCCGGCGCGGCGGCGAGCTCAACGCGCTGGAAGACCTGGCCTGGGTCGATCAGCGCACGCTGTTCGACGTCATCAGCGCATTCGATACCTACGATCTCGCGAAGCTGCTTGCGAGCGCGGACGATCAGGCGGTCGTCGACCGGCTGTTCTCCGTGATGACCGAGGCGCGGCGCAACGAAGTGTCGTGGGTGATGCGTCGCGAGCTCAAGCTCGATCCGGTCGAGATCGAGGACATCGAGCGGCGCGTGCTGGATGCCGTTCGCGCGCTCAAGGCGCCGGCCGCCGTCGCGGCGAACCTTCCCGATCAGGCGGCGTGAGCGCCGGCCGGAGAGAGACATGGATCTGTTGACCCTGGCCGGTGTGGTGCTTGGCGGCGCGGCGATCGTGTTCGGCTTCGCACTCGAAGGCGGGCATTTCACGATGCTGTTCCAGTTCGAGGCGCTCGTCATCGTGCTCGGCGGCACGCTCGGCGCGGTGATGATCCAGAACACCTGGGCGCGCTTCTTCGACGCGGTGAAACAGTTGCGGCTCGCGTTCGTGCGGGCGCGGCAGGTCGATCGGCAGAGCCTGACGGATCTGCTGGAGTGGGGCGACCGCGCGAAGCTCGACGGGCTGCTCGCGTTCGAATCGATGGACGTGAGCGGCATTCATCCGTTCGCGCGCCGCGGGCTCGAACTGCTGGCGAACGGCGTGTCGACCGCCGTGCTCGAGGACGCGTTGCAGCGCGAACTCGATGCGTACGAACGCAGCCGCCTGGCCGCCGCGCGCGTGTGGCAGCAGGCGGGCGGGTATGCGCCGACGTTCGGCATCCTCGGGTCGGTGCTCGGGCTCGTGCAGGTGACGAGCCGCATTCTCGAACCGGCGCAACTCGGGCCGGGCATCGCGGTCGCGTTCATCGCGACGCTGTACGGGCTGGCGCTGGCGAACCTCGTGTTCCTGCCGCTCTACGGCAAGCTGCGCGCGCAGATCGACAGCGAGCTGCGGTTTCGCAAGCTGTATCTCGACGGTTTCCTGGCGATATCGCGCAAGGAATCGCCGCATACGATCGAAACGCGCCTGACCGGCGACGTGCGCGGGCGCGCGGCGGAATCGCTTGCGTGACGAACCCGGATTCCAGCCTATGTACACGCAATCCGGCAGCAAGCGCCTCGCGGCCGACGCCGCCGATCACGACGCGGACGGCGAAGGCGCGCAGTCCGGCCGCTGGCTGATTTCGTACGCGGATCTCATCACGACGCTGATGGTGCTGTTTCTCGCGTTGTACGTGCTCCAGCTCGCGAAAACCAACGCGCTCGACGCGCGGTTTCAGGCGCTGGCGCAGCAGGCGGCCGGGAAGACGAATGCGCCGGCGCACGCCGATGCCGCGCAGGCGTGGTCCGCGCTGCTGAAGTCGCTGAAGGAGCAGGGGCAGGTGACCGTCGTGAATGCCGCGCACGGCGTTGAAATCGGCATCGACGCGAAGATCCTGTTCAACGTCGGCGATGCGCGGCTGCTGCCGGATGCGTCCGGCGTGCTGGCGCGCATCGCGAGCGTGCTGAAGACCCATCCGGCGACCAGCATCCTCGTCGAAGGGCATACCGACAGCGTGCCGATCGCGAACGCGAAATACGAATCGAACTGGGAGCTGTCGTCGGCGCGTGCGGGGGCCGTCGTGCGGTATCTGGTCGAGCGGGGCGTCGAACCGCATCGGCTCGCCGCGATCGGCCGCGCGGACAACCTGCCGCTGGTGGCCGGGGGCGATGCGGCGGCGCGGGCGATGAATCGGCGGGTGACGATACTGGTGCAGTATTGAGACAGCGCCATGGGCTTGGCGGCATGGGCGCATCGGCCGGGCCGTCGCAGGATTACGACCGCGGCGGAATGCGCCGCCAGGTGATCACGACGACCACCAGAAACGCGACATAGGCGAGCGCGAACATCCAGCCCGGCAGGTCGTAATAAATCAGCGCGCTTACCCAGCGCTGCAGGAAGCCCTGCTGGCCGGCCTGCCCGGTGCGCAGCCAGTCCTCGACGACGGTGAGCGGGCAGCGCACATCGAGCGCCGCCAGTGCCGCGACGATGCCGATGGCCGCGAGATGCGCGATCCGGAACGTGCGGTTGCGCACCCACGCGCGCTTGAACTCGGCGCCCACCCAGATCGCGACCAGCCCGCCGACGATGAACAGCACGAGCATCGCGTGCAACACCAGAACCGCATTGGCCAGCCAGATCATGATGTCCTTGTCGGGGAGGGGCGACGCCAGCCGCCCACGCCGCACGCCAACCGGCCGGCTGGCGTATGCTTGATCGGCGGCGCAACGGCATCCGTGACGAAATTTCGCACAGGGTAGCGGAAAAGCGTGGAGCGGATTGCGAATTCGCCGGCGGGCGACGGGGGATTGGGCTCGATGCGATGAAACTCACCGGAACCGTGCTGCGTGTCGCCGTCGTGTGTCTGATCGTCTTCGCGGGAGTCGTGCTGATGCAGGATCGCCTGATCTATTTCCCGGAAAAGGCCGCCATCGATGACGTCGTATCCGACGGCCTGCGCGCGTGGCCGTCGGCGGAGGAATTTCGAGGGCTGGTGGCCGAGCCGGCGGGAGTCGCGCGCGGCACGGTCGTCGTCTTTCATGGCAACGCCGGGCATGTCGGGCACCGTTCATACTACGCCGCTGCGTTCACCCGAATGGGATGGCGCGCAATCCTCGCCGAATACCCGGGTTACGGGCCGCGCGGCGGCACGCCAGGCGAAGAAACGCTGGTCGCCGACGCGCAGCAGACGATCGTGCTCGCGCATCGCCTGTACGATTCGCCGCTGCTGGCCGTCGGCGAATCGCTGGGGGCCGGCGTGGCTGCCGCGGCAGGCTCGCGCGAGCGCGACAGCATCGCCGGCCTGATGCTGATCACGCCGTGGGATACGCTCGAGCATGTGGCGGCGCATCATTATCCGTGGGCGCCCGTGAAGTGGCTGCTGCGCGACCGGTATGACAGCGTCGCCCATCTGGCGTCGTTCGGCCGTCCCGTGCTGGTCGTGGTGGCGGAGCGCGACAGCATCGTTCCCGCGCGTTTCGGCGAGGCGCTCTACGACGCGCTCGCCGATCCGAAGCAGCTGATCGTCGTGAAGTCGGCCGAGCATAACGACTGGATCGGCCGGGTCGACGATACGTGGTGGCGAGACGCGATGGGCTTGCTGATCGCGCCGTCGCATTGAACGATGACGTCCCGATCCAGTTCGCCCAAGGGGCGACGCCTCTACATCCTCGATGCGAAGGACACGCCGGTCGAAGTGTTCGACCATGACGCGTGGTCGCGCTGGATGTCCGAGAACGAGCTGGTGTTCCGTCGCACCGTGCTGGATGAATCCGGGGTGACGATCACGACCCGCTTCCGAGGGATGTCGGATGCAAAGAGCGGGGAGGCGCTGCTGTTCGTCACGCGCGTCGCCGGCATGGCAGACGCGCAGGACGATCAGGGCTATGCGGCGAGTACGCTCGACGATGCGCTGGAGCAGCACGAGCGGCTGTTGCAGGAGATTTTCCGGAAATTGACCGGGCGGTGAGCGTCGTTGCGATCGGCCTGCATGATCACGCGGCATTCGATGCATGGGCAGTGCGCCATCAGTTGCCGACAGCATCGACCTCACGCGACCGATACCGCAGCAGATGATCGGTGCCCGACTCCGACAGCCAGACCTCGCCCGGACGCCCCATCATCTGCCGCACGTTCGCATGCGCGCGCGGCAGCGTCAGGACGTCGAACCGTTCGGTGCGCGGGTCGAAGCGCACGAGCGCGTTGGCGCTCCATTCGCTGAGCCAGACGACGTCCCGGTCGTCGACGAAGATCGCGTATGCGTGCGGATCGTGGCCGGGCAGCCGCCATTCGCGCCAGCGATGCGTTGCCGGGTCGAACCTGCCGACCTTGCCGGCATGCCACTCGCTGACCCACACGCGCCCCTTCGAATCCGACCAGACGCGGCGTGCGCCCTGATTCGGCGTCGGCGGCTCGATGACCTGCGCCTTGCCGCTTGCGGGATCGATGCGGCCGAGATAGTTGCCGGCCAGCGACGCGAAATACAGGCTGCCGTCGGGCGTCACGCAGATGCCGTAGGGGCCGCGCCCGCGCGGCGCATCGAAGACGCGCATGCTGGCGCTCGCCGGGTCGAGCTCGCCGTACACGCCGCTCTGCCCGGTAAACCACAGATGCCCGCGCTTGTCGAAGACCGCGGTGTTCAGATTGGCGTCCGTCCGGTCCTTCGGCAACGGAAAGCGCGTGACGGCAAGCGTCTTCGGATCGACGCGCACGATCGCGTTCAGGCCGCCGTCGGTGATCCATGCGGCCCGATCGGGGCCGACGATCACGCCGTGCGGCGCCGAGCCGTCGCCGAGCGGCACCCAGTCGGTCTTGCCGCCGCGCGGGTCCAGCCGTCCGACCGAGCCTTGCGCCTGCGCGGTGAACCAGACGCTGCCGTCGGGCGCCGGCGCGACGTCGTGCGGTGCGCTGCCGGCGGGAACGGCGAACGAGTCGAACGACGTCGGCTGCGCGTGCGAGTAACCCGTGGCGAGCACGGCGCTTGCCAACGCGGCGACGCAACACGACGCGAGCCGCGATGCGGAAATGCGATTCACCGCAGCCGTTAGTTTGTCCTTTGCGATTTCCAGCATGTCCGCCTCCATGTGCTGCGACGCGTTTCGACGCGCGCAGACGGTTTCATTGCGGAATTTGCTACGGTTTCCGAATGAATGCGCGATAACGATCGACGCGCTTCAGCCGGAAAACGTTCCGTGACGCCCGTCACCGGCGCTGAAGCGCGCGGCGCCGGCCACGCCCTCGGCAAACACGATCGGCGCGCCGCGGGCACCCTCGCGACGCAGCGCGTCCGCCAGCGGCAAATCCCATTGATCGTATGCGGAGCGCCGGTCCGCGAGCAGGCACCGGCGCGGGAATTGCGCGATCTGCCGCGCGAGGCGCGTCGCGTGCGCCAGCCCTTCGCCCTTCGGCGCGACATAGTTGGCGAGCCCCATGCGCATGGCTTCCGGCGCGTCGACGGGGCGTCCGGTCAGGATCATGTCCATCGCATGCCCCATGCCGACGATGCGCGGCAACCTGACCGTCCCGCCGTCGATCAGCGGCACGCCCCAGCGCCGGCAGAACACGCCGAACACGGCGTCCTCCTCGACGACGCGGATATCGGCCAGCAGCGCGAGCTCCAGCCCGCCCGCGACCGCGTAGCCGGATACGGCCGCGATCAGCGGCTTCGACAAGACCATGCGGGTCGGGCCCATCGGGCCGGGGCCGTCTCCCGCGTCGTCGACCCGGTTGCGCAGCGCGGGATCGCCGGCCGCCTTCAGGTCGGCGCCGGCACAGAAGTGGCCCCCGGCGCCCGTCAGGATCGCCACCCCAAGTGCGTCGTCGGCCTCGAACCGTTCAAACGCTTCGCCGAGCTGCCGGGCGGTCGGGCCGTCGACGGCGTTGCGCCGCTCCGGCCGGTTGAGGGTGATCGTGCAGACTGCGCCATCCGTTGAGTAAATAACGTCGTCCATTGCTTCCCCCTGGAAAGCAGGCCTGCGCGCATCACGGTGGCGGCGTGCCTGCTGACATCGAGCGAGATCCTTGCGCGCTTCATTGTGACGTAACGGCGGGCGCGATGCTTGACATGGCGTGTCGGTCGAGCCTTTTGCGTCAGCGTCGCTGCCGAGGGTAAACACCGGCTGCGCTGCACGAGACGAGATTGTTCGATGGAATGTAGTGATGCGCGCCGCATCGGGGCGTCACGGATGCGTCCGGAAATCGGCTGTGAACGACAGCGGCGCAGGTTGGCGCCGGACGCCGTTTCCGGTTCGTGGGCGCCTCGCTTGATCATCGGGAGTGCCACCATGCGCGGATTTCGTCGAAGCTGGCTCGCCATGGGCCTGAGTGCCGTTGCGCTGTGTTTCGCTTGCGGCTCGTCATATGGCCAGCAGGTCGTCAGGATCGGCGCGTCCAGCCCGCTCACCGGCATCAGCGCGTCCAACGGCAAGGACCTCGAGAACGGCGTCCGGCTGGCTGTCGAGGAAGCGAATGCGCGGCACATCAAGCTTGGCGGACAGGACGTGCGTTTCGAGCTCGATTCGGTCGACGACCAGGGCGACCCGCGCATCGGCGTCCAGGTCGCGCAGAAGCTGGTCGACGACGGCGTCGCCGCGGTCGTCGGGTACTACAACTCCGGGGTCGCGCTGCCGTCCGCGCCGATCTTCGCGAAGGCCGGCATCCCGCTGATCGACCCGGCGGCGACCAATCCGGCCATCACCCGCCAGGGCCTGAAGACGGTGTTCCGCATCATCGCGACCGACGCGCAGAATTCCGGCGTTGCCGGCACCTACGCGGTAAACGTCACGAAGGCGCAGCGCATTGCCGTGATGGACGACCGGACCGCGTTCGGCCAGGGGGCCGTCGAAGAGTTCAAGAAGGCCGTTGCGGCTGCCGGCGGGAAGATCGTCGCGGCCGAATTCACGAACGACAAGGCCGTCGAGTTCAATGCGCAGCTCACCAACATCAAGGCGGCGAACGCGGACCTGCTGTACTTCGGCGGCCTGGACAACCAGGCGGCGCTCATCACGAAGCGGATGCGGCAGCTCGGGATGCGCGTCCAGTTCGTCGGCAGCGGCGGCATCGCGGACAGCATCTTCATCAACGTGGCCGGCTCGGCGGCCGAAGGCGCGATGGCGTGGGAATACGGGCGGCCGATCGACACGCTGCCGCAAGGCAAGGCGTTCGCGCGCAAGTTCAAGAAGCGCTTCGGCGTCGACATGCTCACGTATGCTCCGTTCGCCTACGACTGCGTAGGGGTGGTCGTCCATGCGATGCAGCAGGCGAATTCGGCGAAGCCGGACGAATACCTGCCGGCGCTGCGCGCGACGCGCTACGAAGGCATCACGGGGAAAATCGCGTTCGACGCCAACGGCGATCTCGAGCATCCGACGTCGACGCTCTATCAGGTGAAGGGCGGACGCTGGGTGCCGGTGACGACGATCGGCGCCGAGTGACGCCGCCCCGGTTTTTATGCAAGTAGACCCGGCGCATAATGACCCCATGCCGGCGCTCGGCAGGAGAAGGGTGGCATGCACTGCGCAAACTGCGGATTCGAGAACCTCGCCGGGGCCAGATTCTGCGAAGCGTGCGGCGCCGGGCTGTCGCGCGCGTGCCCGCGCTGCGGCCACGACGCGAGCCCTTCCGCCCGCTTCTGCAATGCGTGCGGCGCGTCGCTGGACGATGCGCCCGACGTGCGCGCCGCGCCGTCGCCGCCACGCCCGGGGCCGGAAGCCGTGCCGTCCCCGGCGCCGATCCACTACACGCCGCACCATCTTGCCGAGCGCATCCGCGCCGAACAGGCGGCGATGGAAGCGCGCGGCGAAACCGCCGGCGAGCGCAAGACCGTCACCGCGCTGTTCGCGGACATGGCCGGCTCCACCGCGCTGATCCACGATCTCGATCCGGAAGAAGCGCATCGGCTGATCGAGCCGGTCGTCGCGCTGATGATGGAAGCCGTCCACTACTACGAAGGCTACGTCGCGAAATCGCTCGGCGACGGCATCCTCGCGCTGTTCGGCGCGCCGATCGCCCACGAGGATCATCCGCAGCGCGCGCTGTTCGCGGCGCTGCGCATGCAGCAGGCGATGCGCAGCCACGGCGACCGGATTCGTCTGGAGAGCGGCATTCCGCTGCAGATTCGCGTCGGCGTGCATACCGGCGAAGTCGTCGTGCGCTCGATCCGCACCGACGACCTGCACACCGACTACGATCCGGTCGGGCACACGATCCACATCGCGTCGCGGATGGAGGGCATCGCGACGCCGTCGTCGATCCTCGTCAGCGAGTCGACCCACAAGCTGGCCGAAGGCTATTTCGAGTTCAAGGCGCTCGGCGCCACCCGGGTCAAGGGCGTGCCGGAGCCGCTGCCCGTGTACGAGGTGCTGGGGCTCGGCGCGCTGCGCACGCGGCTGCAGCTGGCCGCGCACCGGGGCCTCGCGCGCTTCGTCGGCCGCGACGCCGAGCTGGCGCACCTGAACCGGTCGCTGGACGAGGTCAGGGCGGGCCGCGGGCAGATCGTCGGCGTGCGCGGCGAGGCTGGCGTCGGCAAATCGCGGCTGTTCCACGAATTCAAGGAGCGCACGCGGCGCGGCTGCCTGCTGCTCGAGACTTTCTCGGTGTCGCACGGCAAGGCGTTCGCGTATCTGCCGCTGATCGAGCTGCTGAAGAACTATTTCCAGATCACCGCGCAGGACGACGAGCGCCGCTGCCGGGAAAAGGTGATGGGCAAGGTGCTGACGCTCGAACGCAGCTTCGAGGATCTCGTGCCCTATCTGCTCTACCTGCTCGGCATCGGCGAGCCCGGCGCGGCGCTCGCGGAGATGGACCCGCGCATCCGCCGCGAGCGCACCTTCGACGCGATCACGCAGCTGCTGGCGCGCGAGAGCCGCGACCAGCCGGTCGAGCTGCTGTTCGAGGACCTGCAATGGCTGGATCGCGAGACAGAAGCGTTCCTCGCGCACCTGAGCGAACGCGTGCCGGCGACCCGCATCCTGCTGCTCGTGAACTACCGGCCGGAGTACCAGCCGGCCTGGACGCACGCGGCCCACGGCAGCCAGCTCCGGCTGGAGCCGCTGGGTTCGACCGAGGCCCGGGGACTGCTCGCGGCGCTGCTCGGCGACGATCCCACCCTCGCGCCGCTGGAGCAACTGATCCTGGAGAAGACGGAAGGCAATCCGTTCTTCATGGAAGAGGTCGTGCAGACGCTCGCCGAGGAGCAATCGCTGCTCGGCGACCCAGGCCGCTACCGGCTCGGACGGACCCCGGCCGCGCTGCACATTCCGACCACCGTGCAGGGCGTGCTGGCCGCCCGCATCGACCGGCTCCCGGTCGCGGAGAAGGAATTGCTGCAGATGCTCGCGGTGATCGGCAAGGAGTTTCCGTACAGCCTGATCCGCCACATTTGCGACGGCCGGGTCGCCTATGCCGACGACGCGCTGCGCGAACTGCTCGCCCATCTCGCAGCGGCGGAATTCATCTACGAGCGGCCGGCGTTTCCGGAGGTCGAGTATTCGTTCAAGCACGCGCTGACGCAGGAAGTCGCCGGCCATTCGCTGCTCACGCAGCGGCGCAGCGCGCTGCACGAGCGCACCGCGCAGGCGATCGAGGCGCTGTTCCCGACCCGCATCGCGGACTATTGCAGCGAACTCGCGCATCACTACAGCCTGAGCGGCAACATCCCGAAGGCCGTCGAGTATCTGTACCAGGCCGCGCAACAGGCGCTGCGCCATGCTGCCCATCCGGATGCGATGCATCACCTCGGCGCGGCGCTGGAACTGCTCGAGCGCCTGCCCGATACGCCCGAGCGCGCGCATCGGGAACTGACCTTGCTGCTCGCGCTGGGGCCGGCCCTGATGGACGTGCGCGGCTACGGCGCGCCGGAGGTGGCCGCGACCTATACGCGCGCGCTGGCGTTGTGCGAGCAGACCGGCGACACGTCGCAACGCTTCGCGGCGCAGCTCGGACTGCGGATTCACCACCTGACGCGCGCGGAGTACGCGACGGCGCGCGAGCTGGGCAAGCAGATGCTCGACGTGGCGCGGCAGGCGGCGGACCCGGGCCTGCTGATGGAGGCGCATGGCGCGCTGGGCGCGTGCCTGTTCCTGCAGGGGAACCTGGACACCGCTCGCAACCATCAGGAACAGGCGCTGGCGATCTACGATCCCGAGCAGCATCAGGCCCACGTCTTCGCGCACGGCGTGGACCCCGGCATCCGCGCGCTGAATTTCCTGACGCTGACCTTGTGGCTGCAGGGCTACCCGGACAAGGCGCTCAAGCGCAGCCTGGAGGCGCTTGCCCTCGCGCAGAAGCTCGCCTACGGCCCGACCCTCGCGTTCACGCTGGCTTACGCGGCGGAGCTGCATCAGTTGCGGCGCGAGTCGTCGCTGGCCCGCGAGCATGCGGACGCGCTCATCGCGCTCGCGAACGAGCACGGCTTGCCGTACTGGCTGGCATGGGGAACGATTTTCCGGGGCTGGTCGCTGACCGAGCAGGGCAGCCTGCAGGCGGGGATCGCGCAGATGAGCGAGGGTCTCGCCGCCGACCGCGCCGCTGGAGGCGAGGATCAGCGCTCGTACTTTCTGGCCCTGCTTGCCGACAGCCACAGGCGCGCCGGCGACCGCGAAACCGGCCTGCGGCTGCTCGACGACGCGCTGGCGATCACGGATCGCGCCGGGGAGCGCTGCTTCGAGGCGGAGCTGCATCGGCTCAAGGGGATCATGCTGCTCGGCGAGCCGAGCGGCGACGACGGCGCTGCGGCGTCCAACGACGCAGCCGAAGCCTGTTTCCGCCACGCGATCGCCGTGGCGCGCGAGCAGGGCGCCCGCTCGCTGGCATTGCGCGCCGCGTCGAGCCTGGCCCGTCTGTGGCAGCGCGAGGGCCGGATCGACGAGGCCCGGCAAGTGCTGTCCGACGTCTACGGCGGGTTTACGGAAGGGTTCGACACCGCCGACTTGCGAGAGGCGAAGGCATTGCTGGAGGCGCTCGCGCCCGCTCAGGCGAACCGGTGACGCCGCGCGCCGGCTTGTTACGCTGCCGCGGGATTCATTCGGCGCTGCTGTCCCCCCGGTTCCGGTGCTGCGCCGCCAGCCGCTCCTGCTGGGCGGACGGCACGGGATCGTAGTGGCTCAGCTCGATGCTGTAGCTGCCGTGCCCGCCCGCCAGCGCATTCAGGCGCGACTGGTAGTCGTTGAGCTCGGCAAGCGGCACCTTCCCGGCGACGACCATCGCGTGGCCGCCGACCGTGCGCGTGCCGTGCACCTGCCCGCGCCGCGCGGACAGGTCGCCGATGATGTCACCCATCGCCGCTTCCGGCGTCATCACCTCGATGTCGACGATCGGCTCCAGCACCATCGGCTGCGCTTTCAGCACGGCGTCGATGAAGGCCTTGCGTCCGGCGGTGACGAACGCCACTTCCTTCGAGTCGACCGGATGGCTCTTGCCGTCGAACACGGTGACGCGCACGTCCTGCATCGGGAAGCCGGCCAGCGGCCCGCTGTCGATCACCTGCAGGACGCCTTTCTCCACCGCCGGAATGAACTGCGAAGGAATGGCGCCGCCCTTGACGACGTCGACGAACTCGAACCCGGCGCCGCGCGGTAACGGCTCCACGCGCAGCATGACTTCGCCGAACTGGCCGGCGCCGCCGGTCTGCTTCTTGTGGCGATAGTGGCCTTCCGCCTTGCCGCCGATGGTTTCCCGCCACGCGATGGTCGGCGGCCGCGTCACGACGTCCAGCTTGTACTGGTCGGTGAGGCGCTCCAGCATGAAGCGCAGGTGCAATTCTCCGAGCCCGCGCACGACGGTCTCGTTGGCGCCGACGGGGTGCCCGATCAGCAGGCACGGGTCTTCGGCCGCGAGCTTCTGCAGCACCTCCCACAGACGCTGTTCGTTGCCGCGGCGCGCCGGCTCGATCGCGAGGCCGTAGATCGGCGTGGGGAAATCGAGCGGCGTGAGGTGCACGTTGCCGTCTTCGGGGGCGTCGTGCAGCACGTCGTCGAAGCTGATGTCGTCGGCTTTCGTCACTGCGCAGATATTGCCGGGGCCCGCCCGCAGCACGTCCGTGTGTTCCTTGCCGTGCAGCATCAGCAGCCGAGCGACCTTGAACGGCTGGCGCCCGTTGCCGATGTAGAGCTGGCTGTCGCGCGCGACCGTGCCCTGGTGGATGCGGAACACGGCCATCTTGCCGATGTAGGGATCCATCACGATCTTGAACACGTGCGCGAGCACGTGCTTGTCGGCGTCGGGCTCCGCATGCATGGTTTTCATCTGTCCGTCGACTTCGCGATAGAACAGCGGCGGATTGCCTTCGGTGACGTTGGGCAGCAGGCGCACGAACACGTCGAGCAACTGCGCGATGCCCGCGCCGGTGGCCGCCGACGTGAAGCAGACCGGCACCAGATGGCCTTCGCGCAACGCGCGCTCGAACGGCTCGTGCAGCTGTTCCGGACGGATCGCTTCGCCCTGTTCCAGATACAGCTCCATCAACGCGGGATCCAGTTCGATCACCTGATCGACGAGCGCGTCGTGCGCTGCTTCCACCGAATGGAAGTCGGCCTCGCCCGCGGGGTTGAAGAAGCAGTCCACCACCTCGCTGCCGCCCTGCGCAGGCAGGTTGATCGGCAGGCAGGTCTTGCCGAACAGTTCTTGAATCTCCGCCAACAGCGCCGGCAGGTCGACCTTCTCCCCGTCGATGCCGTTCACGACGATCATCCGGCAGAGCTTGCGCTGCTGCGCGTACGCCATCATTCGGCGGGTGGTCATTTCGATGCCGGTGCGGGCGTTGATCACGATCGCCGCCGTCTCGACGGCCGGCAGCGCGCTGATCGACAGGCCGGCGAAGTCGGGATAGCCCGGCGTATCGAGCAGGTAGATGCGGGTGTCCTGATAGTGGAGCTGGGCGACGGCGGAGCTGAGCGAGTGGTGGTACTTGCGTTCGAGCGGGTCGAAATCGCACAGGGCGGTGCCGTTGTTCACGTTGCCGGGCGCATGAAGCGCGCCGCCCTGGTGCAGCAGCGCCTCGGCAAGCGATGTCTTTCCGCATCCGGCATGCCCGACCAGAGCGACGGTGCGGATGGCTTCGGGAGAGTAGTCCATGACCGCAATCGTCCAGTAGTGGATGTGCGGCCATTATTCGCGAAAATCAGGTGGTCTGCCAGTTGCGGCAAGCGAGCAGGCGGGCGGCGCGACATCGGGTTGGCGTTCGTTGCGGCGCAATATTCCGATGAATTCCGGACATGATTCGGATAACGGATCAGTCTTCCGGCGGCCATGCGGTTGTGCGTCTCGGCGCGGATCGCGCGTGTTGTCGCACCGCAGCGCGGATGGACGTGTGCTAGCTTGAAAGCGTCGATCGTGCTTCGATCGTTCCGCAAGGAGGGACGCAAAATGTCAGTCATTGCTCCAGACGAAAGGGCCGATTTCGTCGCCGTCTTGCATCGCCATCACCTCGCCGAGTCCGATTTCACGATTCAGGAAGCCGGTGCGCCGGAGATCGTGGACGAGGTCTATCCGCTGCAGGGTTACGTTACCGTCGTTTGCTGCTCGACGCACAAGGAAAAGGGATACACGGTCGGGCACGGCACGGCGTGGATAGCGGAATTCGACCGTGATCTGACGCGGGGGGCGTTTGGGTGAGGTGACGCAGGCGGGGGGCGATTCGGCATGCTCACGACCGCTTCACGTCGGGAAGAACCGCTGACGGACTGTCGGGTCGGCAGTCCGTTTGGAGCCGAATCGGGACGGACCGCGTTGCGCGACGTGTCCCTCAAACCCGATCACGGCAATGCGGCATTCGACGATTCGCTGTAGTACGTCGTGGAACGCGCGACAACACGATTATTTCCATGGGGACATGCGCACATGACGATATCGCCGTCGAGTACGCCGTGCGTATTGCCTACGCTCCACGTACTGGCTGTACCCAAGATCGATCCGGTCTGACCGCAACGCCCACAGGATGCCAATCCCATGTGGTAAGTGTACGGTTGGCCATTGTCCAGATCCGAATGATCGCCATCCAGCACCTGACCGCCGGTCGTCGTGAGATTTCCTTTCAGTGCCATCATTTTCGGCATTCGTGCATCCTCCCGTTTCTCGATAAGGCATCTAGCACCGATCGTGCGCAGCCTGCAGCATGCGTAGCCGCGTCTTCCCGTCCGGCATGAAATTCGTGCCGAAGCGCACGAGTCCTTCCCGGTGCAAATGGCAGGCCATCGTGAAGCTGATCAGCATGCCCGGTTCAGGCGGATGGATCTCGATTTCCACTTTCTTCAGCCGCGACTCGTAGGTCAGCAGTGTCGCCTCGATCGCACGCTGCAGCTTGTGTGCCGACGATGGCAGATGCCGATAGATCTCCGACAGGTCGTCGAGCCCATAGTCCGGGAGATGGGCGAGCGATCCACGCCGGCTGTTCAGGATGCGCTCGATGTTGTCGCGGACCGAGAGGAATACCTGCACCTCCGCGGCAAAATCGTCCACCGCCGAACCGTCCGCGAAGTGTCCGGTGATCCGCTCGAATAACCCGGGTCCCACCCACATCGTCCTTCTCCTTTATCGCGTGAGCTGGGCAATCGAGGCGATGAACCATCGATCGACCGCAAACCAGACGAGACTGACCGCGACGCACGAGACCGCTACCCAGGTAAGCGGGGAAATGCGCAGCGGACGCGCGTTGGCGTGATTTACGACGATCGGAGCGATAGGAGCACCATTGACTTCGTCCGCGCTTGTGCGTCCCAGGCGCTCGTCGATCGTGCGGACGAGCGCTTCGCGCGCCGTCCCGCCGTTGACCGCAAACCGGCCGACGAACCCGAGCGACAGCACCGCTGCGAATATCGCGAGCAGCACCCGAGCCGGTCGAGGTTCACGCAAGCGTTGCTCGATGCGCCGCACCAGTTCGTCGCCCGCATCGTTGCTCGAAAAATGCATCACCTGTAGCGGTTCGTGCTCCCAGTCGTCGCGCACCTCCCCCGTCAGGTGTTTCAGCGCAGCCTCGTCAAGCAGCGCGCACTGCGCATAGATCGCATCGCTGATCGCGTCATCCGGGAGGCCGCGCGCATTCAACTCGGATCGCAACTGCGCGATCTGCGCGTTGCACTGATCGCGCAGCGCCTGATACGACAGTGGCTCCTTTTCCAATGCAGTGACCGTGCGTGCCGTGTCACGCAGCGCGACGGGGAGCAGAGGGGAATCCGCGACGGGCATCGTGCTCATGACGGCAGCACCGCATACAGTTCGAGCGACGCCTCGGGAATCGATGCAGGCACATAGATCTGGCAGGCGTGCGCGTCGATCATCCGCTTGAACGCGGCGTCATTGCTGTCCAGCGCGAAGTACTGGTTTTCGATCCGCACGGGAATCGCGGCCGGCAGCCGCGACATCGGCCGCAAGGCGATGCCCGGCAGCGCGGAATTGACGATCTGCTCGACCTCGTCCGGTGCGCCCACTTTGCACAGACGCGGCAGATGGTCGATGAGGGCGTGCGCCGGCATTGCCGCTTGTACCGAAAGATAGTATTCGGCGCCCTCGGTCAGCCTTTCGTCGTTGATCCGGCCGAGCCATGTGGTCGTGCGTACGCGTTCCAGTGCAATCGGTACGACGCGGGACGGAATGACCGCATCGAGCAGCGTGCGAATCAGCGATTCGAGCTCGGCGAACGTCGGCTCTGGTGCGCGGTGATCGGACAGTGGAATCGCCTGGAGCGATTCGGTCGTGGAGAACGTCAGCAACGAGCCCGCCAGTCGGGCGAGCACCGCGTACAGTCGCTCGGGATGTTGATCCGGCGCCTGTACGAGGCGTGCGAGTTCGGGCCAGGTGCTATTGACGCTGTGGAGCAGCCAGAACAGCGCCACGTCGGACACGGCGAAGTCGGCGATCTGGTCCGAGCGCTCTTTGCGGCGCACCGCAAGGCTGGCACTCTTGGCGGACAGAATCTCCGACAGGCGCTGCGCGCGATGCATGAGGCGATCGCTCGCGGACAGAAACAGGCACGGCGGGACAAACGCCGTGTCGGGCTCGAAGCGTCCTTGCGGGGTGCGCACGAGTCGCGCGACCGGACACGTCACGTAGTCGCCGCCCTGCTCGAAGTCGAACAGCAACGTCACCACGTTACGTTCGACACTGATTTCTTCCTGCCCGTCGCCGTTCAGATCGGCAACATGCTTGTACTCGCGGGTCACGCGGCGAGGGCGGGCCGGCTTTTCGCCGGGTTCGACGCAGTTGCCGCCCTGAGCGTCCATCAGCGCCACGCCGGCCAGCACGGTCACGGTGTCCACCGTTGCAGGCACGTCGTCAAGACTGCGCGCCGCAGGAAGCCAGTCGGCGGTTTCGCTGTCGATCAGCGTACCGTCGGGCAGGCGCAGCGCGAGCGCCGTGCATTGCAGGCGATTGACGCTCAGTGCCTGGTCGTCGAGTGCCACATGCACCGCACCCCAGGCGTCGGGGCTCGCGATGCGTGCAACTTGGTCGTGGACGTACTGTTCCCATATCGCCTGCTGCTGGAAGTGCTGCGGCGTCATGAAAATCCCCTTGGCCCACAGCGGTCTGGTTATCTTCATCTTATTGGTTGGTCTTGAATAAAAGGCGCAATGCGAAAGTGTGCACCGGTGCGCATGTCACTGTTTCGCCTTCGGCATCTGCGAAACGAGGGAAAGGTTGATGTCGACGCCTTCGATCTGAAAATGCGGGACGATGAACAACTTGATGCGGAAGAAGCCTGGGTTGTCCTCGATGTCCTCGACCGTCACCTTCGCCTCGCGCAGCGGATGTGCAGCCTGAAGATCGTCGCCCGGATCGGTCATTTCCGTGACGAGCGATTTGATCCAGTTGTTCAGCTCGAGCTCGAGCAATCGGCGATCCCGCGTCGTGCCGATGTTTTCGCGCTGGATCAGCTTCAGATAATGTGCGATGCGTGACAGCAGGAAAATGTACGGCAGACGTGCATTGATTCGGCTATTGGCTGATGCGTCGCGTGCATCGTAGGTTCGCGGTCGCTGTGTCGAATGCGCGGAGAAAAAACATGTCTGGTCGTGATTGCTGGTGTACGAAAGCGGAATCAGGCCGATATCGGAAAATTCATTCTCGCGTGTTTCGGAGATCAGGGCTTCGGTGCAGATCTTGCCGAGTTGTCCTGCACCAAGGTCGTATCGATGCACGGGGATATCGTCGATCAGACCGCCTGCATATGGACCGCGAATCTGCACGCACCAGCCGTTGCGCACAAAGCTGCGTACGATGTTGACCGCGAAGGCGAATGCCGCGCTCGTCCACAGATATGCGCTTCGCCCGGCATCCCGCACGTTCTCCGTGTAATTGAACGTGCGCACGGACAGCGTATCGGGCCCGTAGGGCAAGCGGGCGAGAAAGCGCGGCATCGTCAGCGCGACGTAGCGCGCATCGTCGGTTTCACGGAAGCCTTTCCATTTCAGGTATTCGGCCCGCTCGAACCAGATCGGCAGGTCACGGATGCCCGCGACCGCCTCCATCGAAGGCTTGTCGAAGAAAGCCGGTGAGGCCGCGCCGATAAACGGCATGTGAGCGGCCGCGGCGACTTTCGAGATATTGCGCAACAGCGCGATGTCCTGCGCGCGATGGTCGAATTCAAACGCCGAAATAATCGCGGCGATGGGCTGTCCGCCCGGCATGTCGTACTCGCCGACATAGGTCAGTCTGAACAAGCCGCTCTGGATGATATCGGGTGTATCTTCGAAGTCTTGATGGAGTGCTTCCTTTGAAACGTCGAGTACTTCGATTTTGACGTTTTGACGGAAATCGGTGCGATCGACCAGGAATTGCAGGCCTCGCCAAGTCGATTCGAGCGCTTGAAATGCTGGGTGGTGCAGGATGGCATCGAGCTGTCGGCCGAGTTGCTCGTCCAGGTCTGCCAGACACCAATCGAGCAAATCCGGATCCACGCAATTCATCGCATTCGAATTTGCTCTTGCATGCGTATCGGAAACTGCAGCGGTTTGGGTGTACTGATCGCTCTGAAATCCTGCGCTCATTGGACGTCGTATCGGGTATGGCCGGACATCAGCGGAGAGCGACGTATAACATGGCAATCATCTCAAAAACAGGGCATACGTGAACAACTGTTACGTTTCGACCAAATACAACAATCCGCTCGAATAATAGGAGCCCGCGCTTCCCGAGTCTGGGTGCGTGCGGCTATCGTTTGTCGCTCAATCCATGCATCGCACGCAAGCAACGATTCTGCCCATGACGGCAGTGCGTAGCAGTGCTATCTGGACACGGGGTGAACAACAATGGCCAGCCTGTTTGACGATGCGAAGCGGTTCGTGTCGAACCTGAGAGATGTATCGGGGCGTCAGACGTATTTCCTCGACGTGCCCGGCACCGATTCCGCGGCCGCGCTGTCGGTCGTGTCGATCGAGGCGACCGAGCGGATGGGCGCGCCCACCGAGGTGCGCGTCGTGCTTACGCATCCGCTGCGGCTCGCGCGCACCGAGTACCTGAATCGCGACGCGGCTTGCACGATCGTCCCCGACGACGGCGCGCCCCGCCGGTTTTCAGGCTTCATCGCCCGCTTCTCGACGCTGCAGACCACGCGCGATTTCACCATGTACGAGGTCGTCCTGAAGTCGCACTTCGCGCGTCTCGAGGCCGTCACCACCAGCCGCATCTACCAGCACCAGACCACCCCGCAGATCATCGAGGCGGTGCTGCGCAGCCACGGCCTCGAAGGCCACCAGTTCGCGTTTCGCCTGCGCCGCGAGTATCCGCAGCACCTGTTCCGCTTCCAGTACAAGACCGACGACCTGTCGTACGTGCAGATGCTGATGCAGAAGGCCGGCATCTACAGCTATATCGTCGAGACCGAGCACGGCGATCAGGTCGTGTTCGCCGACGACGTTGACCACTACCTGTGGGATCCGCACCTGTCGGCTCCTTATCGCGAGGTGGCAGGGCTGGAGGCGGCCGGTGCCGAGGCTGTGACGGCGCTCAAGACCCACTCGGTGACGGTGCCGCAGGCGTTCCGAGTGGCCGACTACAACCCCGAGCAGGCGTGGGAGCGCTTGAAGGACGAAGCGAACGTCGCGCCGCAGGATTCGACCACCTACGGCCAGCCGTATGTCTACGGCACGCACCATCTGGACCAGGCCGGCGCGAAGTGGGAAGCGCAGTTGCGCCACGAGGCGGCGATCGCCGAGCAGGTCGTCTACGAAGGCGAGAGCAACGTGCTCGCGCTGCAGGCCGGTCGCGTGCTGGACCTGGACACCGCGCTGCCCGACGCGCCCGACGGGCAAGTCGTGATCGAGGTGACGCACAGCGGCGCGCGCGATCGGGCCTACACGAACCACTACAAGGCGATTCCGGCCAACCGGCGCTTCCGGCTCCGGCTCGAACCGGAGAAATGGCCGAAGATCGCCGGCACGCTGAGCGCGCGGGTGACGTCGCCGGACAAGTACAAGTACGCGTACCTGACGGCGGCCGGCTACTACACGGTGCGGTTCGACGTCGACTTCGCGGACTGGCCGTCGGGCGGGGAGAGCGTGCCGCTGCGGCTGGCCAAGCCGTTCGCGGGCAAGTTGCAGACCGGTTTGCATTTCCCGGCGCTGGACAACGACGAAGCGGTCGTTTCGTTCCGGGATGCGGACCCGGACAAGCCCGAGATCATCGGCTTCCATCACCACAGTCAAGCGCGGGATCTGGTGACGAACGATCGCCGCTGGCTGTCGCGCAATGTGATCCGCACCCAGGCGAACAACAAGCTGCGGATGGAGGATTGGGCCGGGCAGGAGGGGATCAAGCTCAGCACCGAGCACTCGGGCAAGTCGCAGTTGAACCTTGGCTATTTGGTCGACCAGAAGCTGGCGCGGCGCGGCGAGGGGTACGAGCTGCGCACGTCCGGCCACGGCGTGGAGCGGGCGGGCAAGGGGCTGCACCTGACGGCTTACGACCGTCCGGGCGCGACCGGCCAGCAGCTGGACATGCAGGAGACGATCGCGCAGCTCGAGCAGGCGCTGGCACTGGCGAAGTCGCTCGCCGATGCTGCACGCACCGCGAAAGCGGTACCGGCCGACACCGACGCTCAGCAGCAGGTGAAGGACGAACTCGACGGGCTGAAGCAGCCGGGCCTGTTGGCAAGCGCGCCGGCATCGATCGGGCTTGTGTCGGGTGCCGGGGTGCAGGTGGCCGCGCGGGACAACCTCTCGGCCGTGGCCGGGAGGAACGCAGATTTCAGTGTGATGAAGCGCTTCACGGCGGCGGCGGGCGAGCGGATCTCGCTGTTCGCCCAGAAGCTCGGTATCAAGATCGTCGCGGCGAAAGGGCCGGTCGAATTGCAGGCGCAGAGTGACGCGATGTCGTTGATCGCCAACAAGAATGTGACGGTGGCAAGCGTCAATGGTGCCGTATACGTACGAGCCGAAAAAGAACTGACGCTTGAAAGTGGAGGGGCTTTCATCCAGCTCAAGGGCGGAAACATTACTCTTGGTGGTCCGTTGGACCTCCTCCTGAAAGTAATCACGATCCAGAAGAAGGGACCTGCATCGTTGGCGATTCCGGTTCCATCCATGCCGGCATCTAAAGACGGGTTCGATGACCGATATAGACTGGTCGATCGCCAAACCAGTCAGCCTTTGAAGCGCCACGAATACGCAATTGTCCGGGCCGATGGGTCAGTCGAGCATGGCGTTACAGACGACGAGGGTCGAACACACCTGCTCAGCCAAACCGTGAAGGCCGAGTCGGTGAAGATCTACGCTTAGGATGACCTGAGAAGCTAACCTCGCGGACAGAGAATGCACAATGGACGAAAACCTTCTTTTCCCGGAAACCGGGAGTGATCAATTTTGGATTACCAGCCCTTCTGGTCGAAATCTCACCTACATGTGCACCAAAGACACCACCATATTTAGTGATGGGAGTGTCAAGTCGGTCGCTGTTCCGGAAAGGTACGCGATACTCAAGATAACAGCTGACACGACCGGCTTTACACTTCAAAAGGTGTACGGCCATCCTAATGTGTCTTCGACGTGGAAAAAAATGACAGAGAGTCAACCGGCTGTTGTCGTTCCGACATATCGCGCAAAGCTGGCATTGTTCGATTCGTCCAAGGACGAAGCAAGTCTCAAGCAGTACAACATAAACGTTACACGTGATGCGTGGTACTATCTCGGAAGAGATAATGCGGGTGCCACTTGGTGCAGAAATATTGCATTTGAACCCGCGGATGCAAGCAAGAACAGATATTTGACGGAGCAGATCCACTTTCCGTCTCCCGCCGCTGATTCAATTATCCATGGGTATTTCTTGATGGAAGACGAATCTCAGCGCGGACATGCGCATCGACTGTTGCACGCCGCAAAGGTCGTCAATGCAAATCCCTACGGTTCACCGATCCCACTTCGAAAAGACGAGTCCGTCGCGAGCAACATAATGTTTCATATTGGCGGCTTCTATGAAGCGTCAGCTCTGTTTCTTCATGCAAAGTGGCTAGGTGGCTCAGAAGGGTGCTTTGCATTTATTCCTGAGGAAAGCATTCGCTCGACCCCTGAGGATGCAGCCAGGACAACGTTGGAAACGGGTTTTTTCTCTAACAAAACTTGGGTTAATTTGACGACAATATTGGAGCGATATCGCGATAGCGATCCGCATAAACGCTTTTATGTGGAGGTCAAGAAGCGGGCGGATTTTGTTCGCGACGAAAAAAAGCAAATTTTGAGCTTGTCTAGTGCGATTGACGACATCGCGAAGCTGCTTGAAGCTGGATACGGACCCTACATCGTTATTCCGTAAAAATCTCTAAGGATGGCAGTGAGCATCATGATTTTTCCTGGTAAATATATTTGGCCGTGGGCCTTGAAGATCGTTGTTTTGATTTTCCTGGTGATTTTCATCGGTGTTGCAATCTATCTCTTTTATCCGATCGCGCGGTGCGTGAGAGAATGGGGTGAGTTTGCGGCGGATTGTAGGGAGACGCTTGAATTGACGCTGTTTATTCCCTTTCCTATATTTCTTGTTGTCTGGGGTGTTTCCCTGGTTGCATTTATTTTGGTAATGAGGAAAAGGAAATGAGGGGTGGCGGCGTCCTTCATTTCCCGTCGAGCGCACTGATAAAATTGAGGCGGGATCATATTGTGGGCTTGACTAGTATGTTTTCTTCCAACAAATGAAAAATAAATTCTTTAGGCTTATTGCTGGGGTTGCTCTTGTTTCGGCATCAATTTCCGCCAGCTCGCAGACCGCTGTTCGTGATTACGTCAATTTGCGGAGCAAGGCAGTTGACGCCATCCATGCACAATACTCTGATCAAGGGAATGAGCGGTTGAGTCGTGTCGCCGATAAGTCTCTGCAAGCGGTGCGGACCAAATTGAAAGAGCTCGTGGGCCCGATCGACGTGACTGGTTTCCCACGAAGCGGGGATAGCATTATCGGATCGAGAGAGGATGATCAATACGAGGGGCTGGATGGAATCGCCGTCACCTCGCTTGACAAGAAAACGAACCTCTTTGTCACAACGGTCCCATTGGTGCGCGTATGGCTGGCAAGTCACCGTAAAGAGGTCAAGAACTATTCAAGCCTCCAGAAATTGTTGGGAACAGAAGCTTTTTATAACGCCGCCGCTACTATCAGCGGCGCCGCGGCGGTTTATGGGTACGGGGAAATGCCAGTGGCCATCAGAGGCGATGGTTCGATCGCGCGCGCCATCTTGTTTGCTTTGGGTCAGGATGACCCGGCACCGAATCCACCTGACAGTATCGCCGTTACGGTTATGTGGAACGATCGGATCTATATCTTCACCGAAAAAACCACGGTGGGAAATATCCCGGGATGTGCTGAGTCAAGTCGGGATGCCTCGATCAGTTTCGAGCAGTGCTTTGCAAAGAGGCTGCTCTCTCAAAGTACATACCCTCGCCTGATTAGTCAGGCTCAAAGGCTGGTGGACCGGATTTTGCCGCCGCAACGGCACTAGGATCGAACGACGAATTCTTTGGTTATCGATCTATGTCTTGGCCGATCCCGACATTTAGGAAAATCGAACTGCCTGCGCCGATTGCCTTGCGCGTGTGGTTGCCAGCGCTTACGGCCGTGGCGCTCGGAATGGCCGGCGCTGTGCTGCTGCTATGGCCGCACGGAAAGTCAACGCACGGCCTTCAATTCTGGGGGCTGCTCATCGGCATCCCGCTCGTCACCTGCGTGATCGCGCTCGGTGCTCGGCTCGACCGCTGGGAGCACGAACAGACGATCGCCGAGGAGGCCCAACGTGAGCAAGAGCGGATCATGTCCCTTTGGCGATCGTGGAGTCGTCGTCAGGTTTGCGTTGAGGCTTCAGTGGCGATCCTGCCGATACCTGTTCCGGCGGCAAAGCTGGGGGACGTCGATACGGACCTGCCCGTGAACATGGGGCGCGCGAGCGCTTTCGCCTGGTCGAAGAACAAGGCACTGGAGTTACGGCGCGCGAAGTTGCTCGGTCAGATAGCTGATGCTTTGCGGACCCCACTAACAAGTCGGAAGGAAATGCGAGTCAGACTACTGCTTGCCGATGCCTCGGCAGAATCCCTGCGCGACTGGAAAGCCGCCGCTCAGGATGCTTTGGGCAAGATCGCGCCCGACTGTAAGTTCAGCGTTGACATAGAGCGGGAAGGGGATTGTGCATCGTTTCTCACGCAACAGGTCGACCTCGTTGGCGCTGCGCCGCAGCTCATCATTGCTGCGCAACTCTGGCCCGACGATGAAACCAAGCAAACCTTCAGCGAGGGAGCCGCGGCTCTGCTGATCGAGCCGGCGGGTGGGCGGGCCGGTCACGTGTTCCGTCCGATGACCGCTGCGGCCAACACGCTCGAGGCCGCTTTGCAGCAACTTGTGCACATGCAAATCTCGCCCGATCGCATCACACACACCTGGTTCACAAGGTGCGAAGCCGAGTCCGGCGCGATTACCTCGGCGCTCATCTCGGATCCCAAAGCACGGCTGATTGAACGGCATTTCGATCACATCACGGGCGAACCCGGACCGGCTACCAGCTGGATTGCGCTTGCCACTGCGCTGGAAGCGTCACATGAAAGCGGACCACAGGTTGTCGCCTGGCGCGAGCCAGATGACGAGTCGCTGCATCTGTGCATGGTTGGTGCCGCTCAACCCCATGCCTCACAAAAGGAATTCTGAGTTGACGTTGAAAAAACGCATATTGGGCCGGTGCCTGCTCGTCATCGCGGCGATCGCTGTCGTGGCGGCGTTGATCCTGTATACCGTCGACCTCAAGGTTCTCGAGACGTGGTTCTCTCAGAACCGACTACCCGTCATCGGGGCTGGTGTGATAGTTTTGGCTGCGCTCGGGTTCACCTTGCAGCGACGCGGGCTCGTGCAGTTCTCCGCGCAACAGGCATCGAAGGATCAGGGGCTCGAGCCGCCGGCACCGACTAACCCGGCAACTGATGCAAGGAAGAAGCATGACGCAGCGGCCGTCCTACAGTTGAAGAATCTGCGGTTCCAGCTCAAGCAAATCCGATGGTTTCGATGGGCCTATTCGCGTCCTTGGCTGCTGCTGACTGGTGATGACACTATCATTGACCGGCTATTGCCCGAGCTCAAAGAGCGCGGCTGGCTCCTCACCGACGACGCGGTATTGCTATGGGGGCGCAACGGGCCAGACGGTTGCCTCGACGAAGTGTGGTTGAAGCAGATCCGTCGCTTTCGCCGCGCGCGCCCGCTCGATGCGATCGTGCTGATGCTCGATGGCACAACGCCGCTACCGGATGCGGTCCGCGGCACGCGCTCCTGGGGCCTCCACCTCGCGCGCATCACGCACCTCCTGCGCTGGTCCGCACCGGTGTACGTGCTCGATCTCGCCGGTGACGATCCCGTCCACCACGCCGCCCCCCCCGTCACCGGCTGCGAATTTTCCCGATCCAACGACGCGCCCGCGATCGAGGCCGCGCTGCTCGAATTGCGCAACCGCTTGGCTGACACCAGCGTCGGCCAACTGGCGCGCAACGGCGACGACCGCTACGCATCGGACCTGTCGACCCGGCTCGATACGCGCAGCGGGCCGCTGGCGCGCTGGATCGTGAATCTGTCGGAGTGGCAGCGTCGCCCTTTGCCGATAGCCGGTGCGTTCTTCTCGCCGTGGCCCGCGGCCGGCACCGAAAGCGCCCACTTCCCGTTGTGGCGTTATCTCGCTGACGCTGCGATGCGCTCGCCGGGGCGCCGCACGGGAGCGCACCCGATCACGGTGCTATCGGTGATTGCGCTGGCGGCCGTCGGCTTGTGGGGCGCAGGCATGCTGACTTCAGGCTTGACGAACGCGCGCGGCCTCGCGCTCACGCACGACGTGCTGCGCACGTTCGACGGCGCCAACAATCCGGCGACCCGTCTGCGCGCGTTGCTCGCGCTCCAGCAGCGCATTGAATTCCATGAAGGGCGCGTCCAGCATCCGACGCTCTACTCTCGCTTCGGCCTGAATCATGATCAGGACGTGCTTACCGCACTGTGGGCCCACTACACGCGCGAAGCGCGTCCTCAACTCATCGCCCCCGTGCAGCAGAACATCGAAGCTCAGCTGGTCGATCTGACCCAGATGCCGACCACCGAGCTTGACGATCAGCTCAGCCGTCTCGCGCGCGACGGTCACGCCGCGCTCAAGACGTACCTCATGCTGGCCGAGCCGACGCGTGCCGATGCCGCGTTCCTGACGCCGCAGCTCGTCCGGTACTGGACCGGTGGTGCCGGACTGTCGCCGGGCGAAAAACTCGACCTGTCCGGGCGGCTGCTGTCGTTCTACGCGCAGCACCTGAGCACGCATCCCGATTGGCGTCTCGCACCGCGTGACGAGCTCGTTGGCGGCGCTCGCCAGACGCTGCTCGCCGTGATCGGCGTCAAGAACTCGGACGACACGATTTACCAGGGGATCCTCGATTCGGTCGGACACAAATACCCCGATCAGACGCTCGCGTCGTTGACCGCCGGAACCGACACGCGAGGATTGCTGCGGACCTCGGCGAGCGTCCCTGGTGCGTTTACGCGCCAGGCGTGGGACGGCACGATCGAGGCCGCAATCGATGCATCGGCCAAGCGCAACGGTGTGGCCGCCGACTGGGTGCTCGGAACGGGCGGCGCCAATCGCAACGCGTCGGCGATGACGCCCGACGCGTTGCGCGCCGCGCTGCGCGCGCGCTACTTCGCGGATTACGCGGAACATTGGCAAACCTTCATGAACGGCATCGTGTGCGAGCCGGCGCGAACGCTGCCGGCGGCCATTGCGCAGTTGAAGCTGATCGCCGATTCCCGGCAGTCGCCCGTGATCGCACTGATGAAATCGGTCGAATACCAGGGCGGCGCCGGCGCGGTGCAGACCTCGCTGTCCGACACGCTGGTGACCAAAGCGCAGAGCATGCTCGCCGGCAAGGACGACGCGCCGCAAGCGGCAAGCCCCGATCAGGCCGGGCCGTTGGGGGCATCGTTCGGGCCGGTGCTGCGCCTGGTTGCGTCCGGCAACGCTGCCGCGGCCAGCGCCGCCAGTGATCTGAGCCTGCAGCGCTTCACCGAGCGCATCACGATGCTGCGCTTGAAGCTGCAGCAGATCGCCGACAGTCCGGACGCCGACAGCGAAGCCCGGCAGGTCGCACAGGCGCTGTTTCAGGGCAGGAGTTCGGAGCTGGCCGATACGCTCGCCTATGCCCAGCTGGTCGCCGCCAGCCTCGGCGAGCAGTGGGTCGGGATGGGGCAGGCGCTGTTCGTGCAGCCCATTGCGCAGGCCACGCAGGCCGTGCTCGAACCGGCCCAGGCCAGCCTGAACGACGCGTGGCGGCAGACGATCGTCGCGACCTGGAATCGGTCGTTTGCCGGCCGCTATCCGTTCGCGAACACGGCCAACGATGCATCGCTGCCCGAACTGGCGCGCTTCCTGCGTCCGCAGGGCGGGCTCGTCGGTTCATTCCTGGCGACCCAGCTTGCGGGCGTGCTGACACTGCAGGGCGATCAATGGGTGCCGGCGTCGAGCGGGTCCGGCGCGAGTAGTGCGGCACGCACGATCGATCCGGCCTTCCTCAACGCGATCAACATGTTGCAGCGGATCGCCGCTCACCTGCTCGCGCAGGGCGAGCCTCGGTATGCGTTCGACCTGAAGCCCGTTCCCACGTCGGGCGTGACCGATACGCGCCTGAGCGTCGACGGTCAGACACTGCACTACTACAACCAGCAGGAAACGTGGCAGACGCTCACGTGGCCGTCGAACGAGCCGCAGAAGGCCGGCACCCGGCTCGAGTGGCAAACCGAGCGGTCGGGTACGAACCTGAATCTGGAATTCGGCGGGCGGTGGGCGCTCGTGCGCCTGCTGGAGCGGGCGCAGGTGACCCCCGTGGATACGGCCACCTACCTGATTACCTGGCAGGCCGTGCCGCCGGCACCGCAATTCAACGCAGCGACCGCGCAGACGGACGATCACGATGCATTGACGGCGCAGGGGCCGTTGACGTCCGCGCCGTCATCTCTCGCGTATCCGCTGACCTACCTGATGCGCACCGACGTGGGCAAGGGGCCGCTCGAGCTGCTATCGCTTCGCGGGTTCGCATTGCCGTCGCGCATTTTCGTGCCCCGGGCTTCCACGCCGCGCGCGGGCGGCTCCGCCTCGCAACCGCCGCCGCTGCCGCCGGGCGCACTCGCGGCAGCTCGCCACGCGTCCGTGCCCGTCCCGGGCGGACCGATGCCGGAATGACACGACAGGACACCGAATGACGAATCCCATCAAAGACAACGAGATCCTGCGCTATTACGAGGCCGAGATGCGCTATCTGCGCGAAGCCGGCCGGGAGTTCGCCCATGCCTTCCCCGATCGGGCACGCGAGTTGGGGCTGGACCGCGGCGGCGAGCGCGACCCCCATGTGGAGCGGCTGCTCGAGGGCTTTGCGTTCCTGATGGGGCGATTGCGCCACAAGCTCGACGACGAACTGCCCGAACTGACCGAAGGGCTCGTCAGCATGCTCTGGCCGCACTACCTGCGCATGATTCCGTCGCTGTCGATTCTCGAGCTCACGCCGGACACGGGCGTGCTGCAAAAGCATGAGACGCTCTCGGCCGGGCTCGAGGCGACGTCCGGACCGATCGCGACGGGCGCAGGCGAAGGGGCGGTCACGCACGTCGAATGCGTCTACCGCACCACACAACCGATCGACCTGTATCCGGTGACCCTCACCGAGGCCGGGGCATGGGCGCGCGAAGACGGTCGTTCCGTGATCCGGCTTCGCCTGGCTATCCAGCAGCAGGCCCAGCGCGAACGGTTGCATGTGCCGCGCCTGCGGTTGTATCTCGATGCGGATCGTCCCGTCGCCCTCGCACTGCACGCGGCGCTCACGGGGAAACCACTCGCGATGCACGTACGCGTACCCGGCTTTCCGGCGGATCGCCCCGGCGCGCCGCAGGAGATGCCGGGCCTGCGGATGGAGGCGGCCGGCTTCGCGGGCAACGAGCGCCTGTGGCCGAAGGCGGACAACGCGTTCGGCGGCTATCAGTTGCTGCTGGAGTATTTCACGTTCCCCGAGAAGTTCATGTTCGTCGACCTGCTCGGGCTCGACATCCAGGCGATTCCCGCGTCCGCTCCATACGTCGACGTCGAGATCGTGCTGGCGAAGCCGTGGCAGGACAACATGCGCTTCACCGCGGAGAACGTGCGGCTGTACTGCACGCCGATCATCAACCTGTTTCCCGTCCAGGCCGATCCGGTCAAGGTCACGCAGTTCGAGACCGAATATCGGGTGCGGGCGCGCGAGCAGCATGGGCCGCTGGTCGACATCTACTCGGTCGACGCGGTGCGCGGGATCGAGCGCGGCCGACGCTTTGAATATGTGCCGTTCGCAGCATTCCGCCACCACGGCGGCATGCTGCGCCATGCGATGCCGGAGCGGTATTTCCACACGCACGTGCGGCGCGCGCCGTCCGGACGCTTCGACACGTGGGTCGTGCTCGGCGGCCACGCCTGGGAAACCGAGCACGCGTTGCCTCAGGAAACACTGTCGCTGTCGGTCACGGGCACCAACGGCATGCTGCCGCGCAAGGCGTTGCGGGAAGCGAGCATCACGCGCATGCGGGCAGGTTTCACGAACATCGCGTCGGTGCGCAACCTGAGCGCGCCCACGTCGCCGGTTTATCCGCCGACAGCCGATCGTTTCCAGTGGCGGGTGCTCTCGCATCTGGCGCCGAATTACCTGTCGCTGCTCGATGCGGAAATCCTGCGCGGATCGTTGGCCCTGTACGACTGGACCGACGGCGAGCTGAATCGCCGCCGGATCGAGGCGATCGTCGACGTGCGGCACCGGCCGCTGCAAAAGCTCGTGAAAGGCGGGTTGATGCGCGGCGTCGAAATTGCCGTGACGATCGACAGCACGCGCTTCGCGGGCGACGGCGATCTCGAGCTGTTCGGCGCCATGCTCAACCGGTTTCTGGGCCTGTACGCGACGGTCAACCTGTACACGAAGCTGGTGATCGTGTCGCAGCCGACCGGCCGGCAACTCGAATGGCCCGATACGAAGGGTGAAGGAGCGCCGTTTTGAACGACTCCGCAAAAGCGCCCGAGCGCAGTCTGACGACTTTGCCGCCGGCCCGGGCGGACCGTACGTTGCTCCCGGCGCTGCTGAATCAGGCGCACCGGATGAATTTCCATCGCTTCTGCGCGCTGATCGAACTGGCCGCATTAGATGCCGCGCCGCTGGGTACCACCGATTCGCCTGCGACGGATCCGGTCCGCTTCCGGTCCCGTGCGCAGTTGGGATTTCCGGCGCGCGAGATCGATGCGGTCGAATTCGATCTCGATGATCCGGCGACACCGCCCGCCGTTCGCACGACATTCCTCGGCCTGTACGGCGTCGATGCGCGCATGCCGGCGTATTTCGTTGACGAGGTTGCGCAGAACCGCGACGGCGCCGAGCCGCTGTCTGCGTTCCTGGACCTGTTCCACCATCGCATTGCCACGCAGTTCTACCGGATCTGGCGCAAATACCGGTATCCGGCCGGTTTCCGGCCGGATGGCTTCGATACGGTCTCGCGCGGCGTGCTCAGCTTGGTGGGTCTCGGGTTCCGCTCGCCGGACACGCGTGCGCCGGACTGGGGATTTCCGCCGGGCGTGGGTGCGCGCACGCTGCTGTCGATGCTCGGACTGGCCGCTCAGAAGACGCGCACCGCGCAAGGGCTTGCCGGTGTGCTGGGCGCGGCGGTTCCAGATGCCGCCATTGCGGTCGAGGAGTTTTATCCGGTGTGGCGTACCGTCAACGACTTCGAACCGGCGGCGCTCGGCGAGCAATGCTTGCTCGGACGCGGGTTTTACGATCGGGCGAACACACTGCGCATCGTGATCACGCCGCACACGCGCGACGCAGTCGCGGCGCTCGTGCCGGGACAACCGGCTTACCGCCAGATCATCGCGCTGCTGCGCTTCTACCTCGGCTACGAAAGCGAAGCGCTGCTGGAGATGCGGGTGCAGCCGGACCTGATGCCCGAGCCGTTGCTGGCGTCCGGTCAGGCGAAGCTGGGTCTGACCACGCAACTGGGCTCGCCGCCCAGGGTACGACACGGACGCCCACGCGCGACATGGGTACAGCTGGGTCGCTGGCGCGGCGTGACGGAAGCTGCATAAGCCCGATACACCATTCGGCAGGACAACGCGATGCAGGACACGAAATATGGACAAGCACCAAAAGAACCCTCTCAGGACACCGACCGTGCGAAGCCTGGTCGGAGCAGCGGCCGTGTTGGTCATCCTTGCAACCGCCGGCTGCGGCGTCGGGCAAGCCGTGAAGGACAGCACGGTGGGCGCGGCGAAATGGGTCTTCACGACGCAGGTGAAGACGATGAATGTGGACCTCGTCGCCCGGTCGTCGTTGAACGCAAATGCCGCTGGACAGCCTTTGTCGACGGTCGTGAGGCTCTACCAGTTGAAGGATGCAAAGACCTTCGCCCAACTCGACTACACCCAGTTGCAGACCAATGACCTGGACGCGCTCAAGGCGGATCTGCTCGCTACGAAGGATGTGGTGCTTCGCCCCGGTGCGAACGCCAGCGTGAGCGAACCGATGCACCCGGATGCGCACGTGGTGGGTGTCGTGGCGTTCTTCCGTGAGCCGGGGGAGCGTGCGGTCTGGAAGCTGGCCGTGCCGAAAAAGCAATGGAAGCAGACCGATCCGGTCAGGGTCGAAGTGCGCGACAACGTGCTCGTCCTGCTCGATGCCGAGGATCAGCCCGTCACCCGGGCCGCGCCTCGGCAGAGTGCGCCGGCCGCGCCCGAGCCGAAGCCGAAAGCGGTTGACGTAACCGGGCACACTGGATGAAGGCCAACGGGAACGCCACCCCGAACCGGAACGGGGTAGCGCAGGACCCTTATCGCGCGTATTGACGCGTCGGCGTGCCGAAACGGAGCGATGGCGCCTGTCCGCCGGCAGCGACACTGAACATTTGCGGATCGGGACGGTTTCATCCGCGCTCACCACGAACGCAGCACGTCGAGCGACGCTTGTTCTGGATGCGTTCCGCCAAGCGGGCTGCCCGATGGCTCAGTTCGTAAAATGCCAACATGCTGGCCAGCATCGCGAAAGCGACGCCGCTTGCGTCCCAATGCAGGCCGAGACTGAACGCCGTTGCCTGGGTCGCGGCCATGCCGGTGGTCATGGCAAGCAGCATCGCTGCAATCTCGATTCCGATCCAAACCAGGGCCTTGGCGGCAACGCGCACCTTGTCGAGTCGAATCATGTTGAGGCGGCCTGCGTAGTGCAGGAGCACCACGGCCAGCATCGCGGACGTCGACACCGGGAACCAGCGCAGATGCAGCATCAGCGTATTCCACACGACGCCCGTATCCAGCGCCCCGCCGCACACATTGAGGATCGTATCGATGGGCGTGCGCAACGCATCGAGCGTCAACCCGACGCAGACGGCGGCAATGCACCAGCGCATCGACCGGCAGGCGCACCGGCCGGACGGGCTGCTTCCCGACATATATCCCGCGCTGGCGCATGCAATCGCGCCAGCGCAGTTCCAGGTCCAGCTGGAATATGAATCCTGTAACCGGGTCGGAAAATCGCAGGCGACGTAACCGAGGAGTGCGAACGACATCAAGCCGCGCAGCCGTGCGGATAGCGAAACGACCGCGATTCGCCCGAACCGGCCTGCCGGTGGCGCAGTCGGAGGCATCATGGCCGTTCACGCAGGATCGTTCAGGACCGCATACCAGGAGCACACCACCCCGGCCGGCGAGACGCCGCCGCCACCGCTTGCGTGCGGGACGGCGCGCACGATCGACCCGGTCAGCGCCGGACGCTGGTCGATGCCGTTGGGCCAGGGTGCGCTCACGTACCCGACGTAGTCATAGACCCATTCCTCGCCGCTGACGACGCCCTGCCCCTGGAAGCGCACGGTCCAGGGATCGCCATAGCCGATCGAGCCGCTGAGCTGCAGCTCCCATCGCGGTCCGAAGATGCGTCCCCTGAGTATGCCCATCGGCGCCGGCTCGAGCTCGATGGTGGCGCGGCCGAATTCAAGGTCATTGAATGGCGTCGCCAGGTCAGGATCGTTCAGGAAACTGCGATAGGTCCACTGGCCCACCAGGCTGCCGGTTTCGGGTGCGTAGCTCATCCCAGCTTCCCCCCGTCGCTTCCACTGCGCTGATATCCCCCGCTGAACCGGCGCCGGACCGATGGCGCCGGTTCAGCGCATGACGCGGCTACCGGACCTCGACCCGGAACCGTTGCTGACCCGGTTTGGCTGCTGCGGCAGCGAAGGATCGTCCTTGGCCGAATACATCGTCACGGGTATGGACTTCGACTTCGTAGCTGGCATCCTTCACCGATGCTTCCGTGAAATGGTGCAGCGGAAAGAACGCCTTCACTTCGAGGTGCGTCTGGCAGTTCGCGCAGGACTGCACGCTCCACCGGCTCAGCACGGCCTCCGTGCCGAGCAGGTGCCGCTCGCCGTCCAGGACGACGTAGGCGGCGACGAGGAAAGACCCGCGGATCGGCGCACGATTCAGCCCGGACACGCGCACGACCTTGCTGCTGTTGCCGGCCGGCACGGTCGTCGCCGCCAGCGAGCGCTTCGGCAGGTCCTCCAGCGAACCGGGGCCGTACGTGTAGCCGAGCTGCTCCTCGATGTTGATGCAGTCGAGCGACGTATAGGCGCGCGCCTTGCCGTTCTCGCTCTTCTTGAACGGATCGAGCGGCGACGAGAGCGTGAGCCACGAGTTCGGCACCGTGCCCGGCGTCGGCCCCTGCGCGTCGACGGAATTGGTGCCCGGATACTCGGCGACGACGTCGAGGTGCTGCGTGTAGCCATGCCGCTTCTGCCACAGCCAGAACACGCGATCGATGAAGCAGTGATGGAAATAGAAGATCGGGTCGAGGCCCGCCGTGTCGTTTTCGCCCATGTCGCCGTTGGCGCCCGGAATCGGCGAGTCGTCGCCGGCGTTCGGGCCGGTGGGGACGTCGTAACCGCCGACGGCAAGGTGAATGTCGTTGTGCGGCGACTCGAGCGGGACGATTTGCGCAGCCCCTTGCGGAAGGTTCTCGTTCCACTGGGCCGCGGACGTCGTGTTGGAAAACACCGTGTAGTTCGGCGCATTCAGGCACGCCTCGTACTGGGCCTTCACGTGGGTCTCGATCTTCTTGCCGTGCACGACGATGAAGGACGTGAGCCAGTTCACCACGTTCCGGTCGAGCAGTTTCACGTTCTCGTGATAGTGCGGGAATCGGGCATTGTGTTTCTCGGTGGCGGCCCGGTCTTTTTCGGTGCCGACCAGCCCCGACCAACGGATAGCGAACCGTTTCGTAGCCGAGCGGCTTGCTGTAGTTCGGATTGTCGCCGTTGATGTTGTCGGTGATGCCCTTGTTGAACACGAAGGAACGCAGCGGGTTGGGAATCGTCTGCCCGTCTAGCTCGACATCCTTCTTCGTCAGGCGCCCACGGAATGCCGTGCTTGAGCGACTCTTCGCTGGTTTCGTCCCAGAACGGCAGCATCACCTGTTCGCAACCGGGAATGCTCTGCAAAGCCTGTTCCAGCCTCAGCAGGTAAACGCGATGCAAGGTCGGGAACAGCACGTTTCCGTGGTTGCAGTAGCCGCCCCAGTATGACGCCGAGCCCCAGCCGGCGCCGCGGAACGGCTCGCCGTGGAAGCCGCCGATCATGAAGAACGAGTTCGGATCGTCGGGCGGCAATGCCTTGATGCCTTTCCACGCGCGCATCAGGTCTTCCAGCGGCTTTTTGTTGCCTTTCAAGTACTCGGCCTGCAGCGATTCGATCGACGGGCGGACCCGGACTCCAGTTGCGCTATTCATGACTCGGCCTCTCTCTTTTGTAAGCAGCGTTGCGGTTTGACTGCCAGGGTTTGAGCGCGAGCGGACGATGCGGATGACGATCGGAGCTCACGGCCAATCAGATTCGGTTTGTCAGGGTGTCGGCAGGCGTTTTGAAACGTGTCACCCGACAGGGCATAGGCGGGTCCTGTCGGTCTTCCACCACCTCCTTGTGCAATGCGGACATGCGCGACGGCGCCGCGCGCCCTCGGAAAAAGGCGCGATGCATTCGAATCGCGGGGAAGGTCGCGGCGGATTGGCAGCAATTCGCCACGCGCAATTACAGTGGTAAGGTCTCCGTCATATCCCCGTGGCGTCTAATCATGATTTTGATACGAGTAAATAAAGCAAATCGGATTTGTTTCCGCAAGGAAAATATGGGGGGTGCGGTGTGGGGGGAATTGCAAGTCGAGGTGACGCGCGATCGATCAGCTTATCGAAATTATCGTAGCGATTGGCGACGCCACGGAAGCGGTGGCATACCGAGATGGGAGCCGACAGGAACCATTCTAGGTGTAGAGTGGTGAATTTCCAGGCGGCATCATTTCGCCCTTCCCGGCTGGTACGTCGATGAAAGTCGTTTTTTCCCGCAAAGGCTTCGATTCACAGTACGGCGGTATGCCCAGCCCAATCCTGCCGGACGGTCGGCTTCTTCCATTGCCGATTCCGAGCACTCGCGACAGCGCTACATTGGCGGATCTGGATTTCGCGGATGCATCACTGGATCAGCTCCTGTGTGATCTGTCTGCCGGCAAGCATGGCTTGCAGACGCATGTTCACCTCGATCCGGACCTCGGCGGCAGGCATGTCGCCAACTTGGTGAACTGGCGACCAGCGCTCGGGCAGACGGGTTCCGCACAAAGCCACCTGAGTCGCCACGGTATCGGGGCGGGCGATGTCTTCCTGTTCTTCGGCTGGTTTCGACTGACCGAGCGCACCGGCGGAAAGTGGCGGTTTGCGCCGGGTGCGCCCGATCTGCACGTGCTTTTCGGATGGCTGGAAGTTGATGACGTGCTGCCGGTCGTGACGCAGCGCACGGAAGTGTTGCGTCGCCATCCATGGATTGCAGTACATCCACATGTCGCGGCGCCGGATTGGTACACGGATGCTCGGAATACGCTTTACATCGCCCGCAGGCAATCTGCCTATACGCGAACGACAGCGGTGGGGGGCGGCCGCTTCGTGTCGATGCGCCCCGAGTTGCAACTGACACATCCAGGCCATTCGCGCAGCGTCTGGTCGTTGCCCCGATGGTTCGCACCTGACGGACGAGCGCCGATGAGCTATCACGCGAAAGCGAATCGGTGGGAGATCCGGGAGGATGGAGTCATACTCCGATCGGTCGCCAAGGGGCAGGAGTTTGTCGTCGATGGAACCGTCTACCCGGAGCTCGAAGCGTGGGTGGCCGATCTGATCAGGGGGAACGCATGAAACTGCTCAAGTACGTGATGGCGAGTGACTCGGGGCTGGCGCCGAATCCATACTTCGCGATCTGCTCGCTGGCGATGTGCGCGCCAAATGTTCTGCTTCGCGCATGCCGGATCTGTTTATCGACTGAAGCGGCTGACCTGCGGCGGAATTTTGTGACTGGCTGGTATCCATCACGGTGCGTGGCGCACGTTCTCGTTGATAGCGGCGCATTCGACGCCCGCGGTGGCAGGGCACGCGATCGGAAAGGCCCCGCGCGTTTCGCAATTCGGCCCAGCATTCGAATATCTCGAGTCGGCTTTCGGTCTCGCACGCGATTGCATTAAGCTCGGACTCGAGGCTGTTGCCCCGCTTTTTGCTGCAGAGAAGACGTAGGAAAAGTGCTGGAACCGAATAGAAGAAGCATAAAGGCGCAATGCGCCCCGCTCGTCGGCCGGTCGCCGTCGAATTGCACCGTGGAGGTTAAAGATGCCGCATCTGGAACACTCACTCAAGTATGCAAAGGCGGGTACGGGTCCCTCGATCGACTTCTCGGGATTGTGGAAGAACGAATTGGGTTCAACGATGCAGATCACGCAGCAAGGGGATCAACTGACCGGCACATACGGCAGCGCTGTCAGTGCCACCGAATCAGAGACAACCGGCGATCTGCGCGGCTACGTCGATGGCGACCTGATCGCCTTCGTGGTTCATTGGCGGGAATTCCAGGCGATCACCTCCTGGGTTGGGCAATGCGAGCCGAACTCGAACAACGGAAAGATCAACACCTTGTGGCAGATGACGAAGCAAGTTGCGGAAGGTGACGAATGGGCGTCAATCAACGCCGGCGCGGACGTATTCGTGAGAGCCTAGCGTTGCCTGTTCGATGTCCCCGCGGCATGCAACGCGGGGACATCGAACGAAGATAAGCAACGGAAGACAAGAGAGAGATTCCGAGAAGACGGTCAGCTGTATTAGCCGGAACTCGATCTGAAAGGTAGTCGGGCTTAGAGAAGAAGCGGTCAATGAGGAATGAGTTTCTCTTTGGCGAGGCACGCCAATTTCTGCGGTTTCAGCAGGCAGTTGTCAGCGAGCAATGCAATGCGGCAGATGCACAAGCAAAATGCCGCCTAGTCCTGCGGAGGTGACGAACGTCCGTTACTGCCCCCGGGCCTTGCCACACCACCCGTAGTGCCGGGCGTAACCGTCGTCTCGATGATGGCGGTGACGCCGGATGAGTCAACCGAGCGTTTTGTCGTCACGGACGGAGCGGCCGCGCGCGCTGCGCCCTGTTGCGCGGCGGTTCCCGTTTGCGCCGCAGTTCCCGGTTGAGCCGCGGCACCCGGCCGCGTCTGCGCCCCTGGCTCCGTCACCACAACCGACGTCACACGCGGCTGCGCTGCTGCAGTCGGCTGCGCCACGGCTTTCGATTGCGTTGCGACCGGCCGCGCTGCCGCCGCAGGTTGAGCCTTCGCCGCAGGCTGCGCGCCCGCCATCTGCCCCGACTCCTGCCACCCACCCCCCAACGCCTTGTAAAGCGTCACCCGACTCGTCAACCCCGCGAGCTTGTAAGTGACGAGCAGTTGCTGCGCCTGAAACAACTGCCGCTGCGCATCGAACACCCCGAAGTAATCATCGACCCCATTCTGAAACCGCATCTGCGCGAGCCGCTGGGTCTCGCTGATATCGTGAATCATTTTCTGCTGCGCGTTCACTTCGCGCTCGAAGGTCGTCCGCGCAGCCATGCTGTCCGCGACTTCCCGGAACGCGCTCTGAATCGTGCGCTCGTAATTCGCGACGTTCACATCCTTTTCCACCGTCGCGAGATCGAGATTCGCGCTATTGCGTCCCCCATCGAAGATCGGCATCGTCAACTGCGGCGCGAACAACCACGCCGCCCCGCCTGAAAACAACCCGGCGAGCGTCGCACTCGCAACCCCCAGCATCCCGGTCAGCGTGATCCTCGGGAAAAACGCCGCGCGCGCCGCGCCGATATTCGCATTGGCCGCGATCAATCGATGCTCGGCCGCCATGATGTCCGGCCGGCGTTCCAGCAACGTCGACGGCAGCCCCTCGGGAAACTCCGCCAGCACATGCTGGTTGCCGAGCGGCATCGCATTCGTCACCCCGGCCGGCAGCGGGCCGCCGCCGATCAGCAGCGTCAACGCGTTCTCATCCTGCGCAACCTGCCGCGTGTACTGCTCGACCGCAACCTGCGCGGTTTGCACCTGCGTATCGGCGCGATGCTCGTCGAGCTGCGCCATCCCGCCCGCGAGCTTGCCGCGATGGATCATCGCGGCGACATCCTGCTGGTTCTTGAGCGTGTCCTGCGCGAGCTTGAGCAGCTCGCGATCGGCCATCAGCGTGAGATAGGCATTCCCGACCTCGGCCACGAGGCTGATGTGAACGCTGCGCTGCGCCTCCACGGTCGCGAGATATTGCTCCTGCGCGGCATGACTCATGCTGCGCACGCGCCCGAACAG
This sequence comes from Burkholderia cepacia, assembly GCF_001718835.1. Taxonomy (NCBI): domain Bacteria; kingdom Pseudomonadati; phylum Pseudomonadota; class Betaproteobacteria; order Burkholderiales; family Burkholderiaceae; genus Burkholderia; species Burkholderia cepacia. The sequence continues at coordinate 704,278 of NZ_CP013444.1, forward strand.
GTCGATCTCGAAGTTGGTCAGCCCGACGCCGGCAGCAAACGTGTTGATCAACGGAGACTGCCCCGGCGCACGCAGCCCCGGGCTCAGACGCTGGCTGTTGAGCCCCAGGTTGGCGTCGATTTCCGGAAACTGGGCTGCGCGTTGCAGCCGGTATTGCGCGCGCGCCGCGTCGATGTTGAGCGTCGCGATGCGCAGGTCGCGGTTATTGGCGAGCGCCCGCGCGATCAGCTGCTGCAGCTGCGGATCGACGAAGAACTGCCGCCAGCCGAGATCGGCCGCCGCCGGACCGTTCTGCTGACCCGCATTGGCGCCCGGCGTCGAATAGGCCGGCCCGCTCGGATAAGCGGACGGGATCGGCGCATCGGGCCGCTGGTATGTCGGCTCCATCGAGCAGGCCGCGAGCGCGACGACGAGCGCGAGCGGCAGCACGCGTATCGGCGGAGAGGGAAACGGAAGGCTACGCATCATCGACGATTCCAGAACGAGAAAGAGAAGGGCGAGGGCACGGACTCAGTCCGACAGCGCGCGCTGCATGAGGCGCGAGATCGCCAGCTTCGGCTGGCCCTGCGCCGCGATGTTGTGCGGGGGATCGCCGAACAGCATGCGGATCAGCCCGTGGCGCGCCGCCGTATCGACGTGCAGCGCGATGCCGAGCAGGCGGCCCTGGCGGCGCACGATGCGGCACGGGATCCAGCCGATCGGCGCGAGCCACAGCGCGCCTTCGGCATCGACCGGCAACGAACCGGCCTGCGGCGTGAGCACGGCCGCGCCGTTGCACGACAGATCGTGCGTCGTCACCGAGTATTCCTGTTGGCCGATGCGCAGCCGCGCGGACGCGCGATAAGGAAAGCGCTCCTCCTTGCGAGGCCGGGGCAATTCCACGCACACCAGCATCGACGTCAGATAGAGCAGCAGCGATATCCCGGTCCACGCCGAATTGAACACGAGCCCCGGCGCGTCGGGGTCGCTCGACAGCGCATGCCCGAGCCCAAGCGCGGACAGCACGATCAGGCTGCCGTAGAACGCCGCGAACTTGCCGTGGACGATCAGCTTCGAGCGGTCCAGCCCCTTGTTCGTCACCTTGAACGGCCGCCCGAACGGCCGCAGGATCGCGCTCGCCAGCGACGCGGTCACCGCCATCGCGCAGACGATCTGCGTGACCTCGGTGAAGATCGGCAGCGCGCGCCGTCCGGTGATCCACATGCTGTAGGCCCAGTAGGCGATCAGCGACGGCACGCCGTATGCGAGAAACTGCATCGGCTCGCCGTACAGCGTCGGCACGTTGAAATACCAGTACAGCAGCGGCCCGAGCAGCAGCATCAGCGTGAACGGCCGGCTCAGCCAGTGCAGCAGCCCGTGCACGTAGTGCAGCCGCTGCGTGAACGTATAGCCGCGGCCGCGCAGCGGGCCGTCGGGCGTCAGCGCGACCTGGATCGTGCCGAGCCCCCAGCGGCTGCGCTGGCTGATGTATTCCGGCAGCCCTTCGGCCGACAGCCCGACCGACAGCCGCTCGTTGAGCCAGCGCGTCACATAGCCGTGCGGCATCAGCCGGTAGGTGAGGTGGATGTCCTCGGTGACGGTGCCGGTCGGAAACCCGCCGATGTGGTTGACGAGGTCGCGCCGCACGACGAACGACGTGCCGATGCAGAACGCCGAGCCCCACGCGTCTTTCGCCGGCTGCATGATGTCGAAGAACGCGCGCTGCTCGTCGACCCAGCATTCGGTCGAGCGCAGGTTGTACTGGATGGGATCGGCGTTGTAGTAGAACTGCGGGGTCTGCACGACGCCGACCGTCGGATCGGCAAACAGGCCGATCGTGCGCATCAGGATCTTCCGGTGCGGCGCGAAGTCGGCGTCGAGCACCATGATGTACGGCGCGCCGCCGTCCGGGCCCTGCGCGCTTTCGCGCAGGCCGTTGTTCAGGTTGCCGGCCTTCGCATGCGTGTTGTCGGGGCGGGTCGCGTAGTGCGCGCCGACCTGTTCGCAGAACGCCTTGAGCCAGTCGCGGCGCGTGTCGTCGAGCACCCACACGCGGAAGTCCGGATAGTCGATCGCGAGCGCCGCGACGATCGTCTTCTCGAGAATCTCGAGCCCTTCGTTGTAGGTCGCGATGAAGATGTCGACGCGCGGCGCCTTCGCGGTGCGCCGCAGCCGGGCTTCGCCGGCGTCGGCGTCGGGCGAGTGATCGCTGGTGCGCGTGAGCACGACGATCGAGATCAGCGTATACGTCAGCGCGATGCACTCGAAGCCGTAGAAGACGTGCGCCCACACGCTCGGAAAATCCATGCGCGGGTCGGGCAGCGTCTGGGTCGTGCGCCAATACAGGTAAGTCAGCAGCAGCGTCGCGGCGACGCCGCCGAACAGGATGCGATCGACGGCGCGCTCGCGCTTGCCGAGCCGCGTGAGCACGAGCACGATCAGCAGCACGCCGCCGTTGATGACGAGCAGGGATCGGCTTGCGAGAAAGAAATCGAACATCGTCACTCCAGAGCGTGCGTGGTGCCGCCGCCGGGGCAGCCGCCGCCCGGCAGGCACCCCCCGGGACGGAACGGATTCCACCCGGCTGCCGCGAGCACGGCCCATGCGGTCGCGCCGAGGTGCGGCAGGTGGAAGTAAAAGAAGTCCTCGGTCGTGGACGTCGGACCGATCGACAACCCGGTGCGAATGCGCGCGTCGGGCGTCGCATAGAGCAGGCCGTCCGGCGCGCGCTGCGCCAGCAGCAGCGCCCACAGCGGCTGGGCCTTGGCGTTCTGCCCGACCGCCTGCAGCGTGAGCGCCGCCTGACCGGTGCCTTCGGTCCACACCCCGTCGGGATGCGCGTTGAAGCCATAGCCGCCGTTGATCCGGTGCGCGCCGTCGACCCATGCGATGCTGCGGCGCCAGTCGGGCGGCGCGTCGGCAATCGCGAGCAGCGGCCACAGCGACGCGTCGAGCGCGGACGGGCCGACGTTCGGGCTATGCCCGTCATCGCGCGTGCCGATCAGGAAGCGGCCTTGCCGCGCATCCCACATCGCCGCAACGAAGCTGCGCGAGCGGTCCGCGGCCGTGCGCCAGCGCGCGTCGCCGGTGCGCTCGGCGAGCCAGCGGAACACCGCGTAGGTATCGACGTTGTGTTCGGTGGATTTCCATCCCTGATGGATCTGCTTCGGCTCGTACCCGAACTCGCCGCCGACGTAGCCGGCCGGCGCCGTCGCATCGAGCCGGCCCGGATCGATCCAGCCCATCAGCGCGGCGGCGCCGTCGAGATAGCGTTGGTCGTGCGTCGCCTCGTGGACGGTCAGCAGCGCGAGCGCGGCCCATGCGACGTTGCCGGTCGCGGTGCCGTCCTGATACGCATCCTCGAACCACCGCTTGCTCGGTTCGTCCCACCAGCCCGGCAGCGGCGCGGGCCCGGCCGGCAGCGCGCCGGCGCGATACGCGTTGCGCAGCCGCATGTCGTGGAAATGGCGGTCCTGCGCGCTCGCCTGCAGGAACGCATCGGCGATGCGGCGCGCGTCGTCGGTGCGACGGCACGCGACCAGCGCGATGCCGGCGAGCGCGTTGTCGTAGACGAACGCCGCGTGCGTGAGCGCCGGCGCGAGCGGAGGGCCGCCCGGCGCCGCCTCGTAGCTGTCGAGGAAGACGGGCCCGGCGCCCGGCACGGCCGCGACACGCCCGGCCAGCGTCTTGCAGCCCGACGCGAGCAGTTCCGCGCGCTGCGGCGGCGCGTTGTCGGCGCCATGGGCGGCTGGGGCGGCGAACATCAGCGGCGCGAGCGGCAGCATCACGAGCGGGGCGATCTTGCGCAGACGGTGCAGGAAGGGCGGCTTCATCGGCATCGGTCCCGGTGCGCGCGGCGTTACGCCAGCTGGCTGCGCAGCCAGTGCAGGCCGCGATCGGCGGCCGAGCGCAGCGCGTCGAACCACGGTTGCGCGCGATCGGCGATCGACCGGAAGCCGCCCTGCGCGTTCACGCTGTCCGGAACCAGGTCGGACATGCCGCTGCCGAGCCAGCTCCGGTTGAGGCTGACCTTCGCCCAGCGGCCCATCGCGCAGCGGTCGGCCGGATCGGCGCGCGCGCTGACGGGCAGTGCGGACAGCGGCCGGTCGAGCTTCGCGATCACGTAGATCTCGTTCTTCTCGATCGGCGGGAACGGCACGAAGTAGCGGGCCTGCTCGCCTTCGGACGCGCGCGGCAGCACCTCGGCTACGGACGCGGGCACCTTGAACGGCACGCCGTCCATCCGCACGTTCAGGCGCGTGCCGGGCAGCAGGTCGTCGCTCAAGCTGCGCGGGAACACCGCGACGACCCGCGACTGGCTGCAGTTGCTCGCGCGGATCAGCGTCGCGCCGGCCGCGACGCGCGTGCCCGGCGGCGCGAGCACGTCTTCGACGACGCCCGGTTCGCTGGCGCGGATCTCGAGATTGGACAGCCGCTCGAGCCGCGCCTTCTCGGCGTCGATCATCTTGCCGACCGACTGGCCATACGCGTCGTATTGCGTCATCTGCGCCTTGAGCTGCACGATGTCGGCGCTGAGCAGCCGGCTGCGCTGCTCGAGCGTGGAGGTGGCGCCGTCGCTGGCGGATGCGTAGACCTTGTTGCGCGACGCATTGCCGGCGGCCGTCGCGTGATCGAGCTCGGCGGCGGCCGCGGCCTTCGCGTTCGACAGGATCGACAGCTGGTAGCGCGACGCATTGGTATAGGCCTCGCTCACCGCGCCGGCCTCCTGCATCGCCTGGTTGCGGTTGACGACGTCGGCCTGCTGGTCGACCTGCGCCTTCGCGACGTCGAGCCGCGCCTGCAGCGCGCGGATGCTCGCCGCGTGTTCCTGCTGCGATGCGCTTTGGTAGCGCTGCAGGTCGCGGCTGGTCGCGGCGAGCTGGCTCTCGTCGCCGGCGAGCTGCGCGCGCGCGGCATCGTAGTGCTGCTGGTTGTCGAGCGCCTTGCCGGTCAGGTCGATCAGCAGCGCGCGGTCGATGTTCGGATTCTGCACCGTCATCAGCGGCTGGTTCGCCGCGAACGGCTTGCCGATCCCGACCTGCTGCTGCGTGACGATTCCCTCGACCGGCGACGTGACGAGCGTCACCTGGCTGTTGACCACGGCCCGCTCCGACGAACGCGTGAAGATGTTCGGGAACATGACGGTCAGCACGACCCAGGCGATGAACACCACGATGCCGTAGCCGATCGAGCGCACGGCGAAGTGCCACAGCGGCCGCCCCAGGGCGGACTGGCGGCGCGCGACGGGCGCGTCGTGCGGCGCGGGCGAGGGCGCGTCGGGGACGGGCTCGGGCGGGCGGTGGTCGAGTTGTTGGTCAGACATAAGGCTCTCCTGCATGGCAAACGCGCGAACGAGCGAACGAACGTCATCGCAAGCCCGGTGCTGGTGTCAGCCGTGGGCGTCGTCGAAGACAAGCCGGCGCCGTTGCGCACGAGCGCGTGCGCGCCGGTCCCGGCCTGCCTGTATCGTTTGTTGTCCGCAGTGCACCTGCTCCGAGCTTGCGTCGGATCGACACACTGTCTGAACTGGCCGGCTTCACCGGCCACCTGATCGGCCCCGCTTGCGCGGCGCCCCGTTGAACGTGGTCTTGCAACAACGTATTGACGACTCGCATGCGTCTGCGCGGCACGTCCGGCAGAGGTGCTGCGAGTCAATTCAGACTAGTGAAGTCGCCGCGGCGGTACTGTAAGTGTGTGTAAAAGATGATTTCTTTGAGACCCTAAAACGCGCGTGTTAAGTGACTGCCTGGTTAACCGTCGATCATTGTTGGTAGTCTGTAATGCTTGTGGCGCAGTCCGGCGCGCAATTGGACGTGGAGCGCGAATCATGGAATCCGACGATATTCGGGGCGTTCGGGCCCGATGCGACGCTTGGCAGCGACCGATGCGGCGCGGGCGTCATGCGTCGCCGCGATTGCGCGTCGATTCGATCGCACGATCCGTACCTGTCGAGCGGTCATTGTGCTGAGGATTGGCGCGGACGACTCGACATCCGCGCAGGGATCGGCGACGATCGAGCAAACAACAGCCAGACGTCACGCACATGACCGTCGATCACCAACCGATCTGGATGCCCGTCGCGATGAGAGAGCGCGGCGTGCGTCGTTTCCCCGCGGGCGCGACGAATCCCCGCATCGTCGAGTACAACAACCACACGAACCTCGTCGGCTATGACGACAAGATTTCCTGGTGCTCGTCGTTCGTCAACTGGTGCATGACGCACGCGGGCATTCGCGGCACAGGCTCCGCGCTCGCGCGTTCGTGGCTCGAATGGGGCCGGCCGCTGGAGCGCCCGGTGTACGGCTGCGTCGCGATCCTGACGCGCGACGATCCCGCGAGCTGGAAAGGGCATGTCGGTTTCTACCTGCGTCACGACGACGAGCACGTGCATCTGTTCGGCGGCAATCAACTGGAAGAGGTGCGCGAGCTCGCGTATCCGCTCGATACCGTGATCGGCTACCGGTGGCCCGCATAGCGGGCGCGGCGATCCGCTCCCGCGTCGCTCACTTCGCGGCCACGGCCTGCGCGTTCGCGCCGACCGCCTCATCATTCCGGCTCCACCCACCCCCAAGCGACCGATAAAGCGCGACCGCCGCCAGCGCGTGCTCGCGCCTGACCTGGTTGAGCGAATCCGAATCCCGCAGATAAACCTCCTGCGCCGACAGCACATCCAGAAAATCCGTCGCGCCCCCCTTGTAGAGCTGGTTCGCGAGACCGAGTGCCTTGTCCGACGCGGCAAGCGCGCTGTTCAAGCGCTGCGTCGCGGCGGTCGTGCTGACGAGATTCGCGCGTGCATCCTCGACTTCCCGCAACGCCTGCAGCATCGTCTGCCGCAACCCGAGTTCCGACTCGCGCATCCGGCTTTCGCTCTGCGAGATATCGGCCGTAATCCGCCCCGCATTGAAGATCGGGCTCGTCGCACTCAACGCCGCGCTGAACAGGTTGTCGGTCAACGTCGGCAACCCGAGATAGGAAGCCGCCAGAATCCCGTCCGTCAGGTTCAACGAGAACTTCGGATACCGCTCGGCCTTCGCCACGCCGACTTGCGCCGCGCGCCGCTCGACCTGCGCATACGCAGTCAGCACGTCGGGCCGCCGCAGCAACGCCTGCGAAGGCAGCGTACCGGGCGCGCCAGCCGGCGGCGCGGGAATGTCGCCCGCCTGCGCGAGCACGAGCCGGTCGACCGATTCCGGCGTGCGCCCCGAATACACGGCAATGAGGTTGAGCTGATGCGATATTTGCGCCTGCGTCGGCGGAATCCGTGCTTCGAGCGCGTCGAGCTGGTTCTGCGCACGCGTGACGTCGAGTTCCGTCGACAGCCCGAACGCCTGCCGCTTGCGCGTGAGTTCGAGCGCATGCTGGCGGATCTTCGCGTTGTCCTGCAGGATCTTCAGTTCCTGCTGCGCCCAGCGCAGATCGACATACGCGGAGGCCGCATCCGCTGCGAGCGCGAGCCGCATCGCGTCTTCCGCATGCTGCTGGCCGACGAGTTCCGCCTGCGCGGCGAGCAGGTCGAGCCGTTCGCCGCCGAACACATCGGGCGACCAGCTCAGCGCGAGCCCCGCGCCGGCCTGCCGCACATACCCGAGCGGCGGCGGCGTGTTCTGGCGTGCGTCGGCCGCATGCGCGGTCGCGTCGAGTTCGGGCAGCAGCACCGCGCGTTTTTGCACCGTCAGCGCCTGCGCCTGCTTCACGCGTTCGGCGGCGGCCTGCAGGTCGAGGTTGCCGTCGAGCACGGTGGCGATCAGCTTGTCGAGCACGGGATCGTGGAATTGCGCCCACCATGCGGCCGCGTCGATGTCCGCGCGCGGCACGTCGGTATCCCACGCGGTGGGGGCGAGCGTCCGGACGGATTCGTTCAGCGCCGGATGCTGCGCGGGCTGCACCGCGCATCCGGCGGCGAATGCGCTGACGGCCAGCGCGACGAGTAGCTTTTTCATGATGATGACCCTGGCCTCAGTGTGCGTCCGGCGGCGGCGCGTTCAACGTAATGGGTTTGGAAAATACGACGGCGAGCAGTGCGACGACGAAGCACAGCGACAGCGCGTAATACGCATCCGCATAGGTGAGCGTCAGCGCCTCGCGATAGATCAGCCGATGCAGGTTCGCGAGCCCGGCCTGCGCGGTGTTCAGCGTATTGCCGGCCACCGAGCCCCAGTAAGCCGCCTGTCGATCGAGCAGCGACGCGATCTGCGGTTCGCCGGCACTCACGTGTTCGTTCAGCCGCAGGTAGTGAAAATTCAGCCGGTCGTTGAGCATCGTCGCGCTCACCGCGATGCCGATCGCCCCGCCGAGATTGCGCATCAGGTTGAACAGCCCGCTCGCCGATTTCAGCCGCGACTGCGGCAGCGAGCCGAGCGCCATCGTGACGATCGGCGGCACGCTGAATTGCTGGCCGATGCCGCGCAGCGCCTGCGGCAGCAGCAGTTCGCGCCAGCCCCAGTCGTGCGTGATCGGCGTGTACAGGTAGCAGCCGAGCCCGAAGCAGACGAGCCCGAACACGAGCAGCGTGCGCAGGCTGAAGAATCGCGCGGCGAACGCGTACGCGCAGAGGGCGAGCAACTGGAACGCACCGACCGACAGCAGCGCGATGCCGATCTGCAGCGAGCTGAATGCGCGCACCTGTGCGAGAAACAGCGGCGTCAGGAACACGGTCACGAAGATCCCGATGCCGGTCACGAACGACAGCAGGCTGCCGATCCCGAAGTTGCGCACGGCGAGCGCACGCAGGTCGACGATCGGGTCCTTCGCGGTCAGTGCGTGCACGAGGAACAGGAAGCCGCAGATGCCGGAGATCCATGCGCAGATCACGATCGCGTCGTCGCCGAACCAGTTCTTGCGCGGGCCTTCCTCCAGCACGTATTCGAGGCAGCCGAGGAAACCCGACATCAGCACGATGCCGAGATAGTCGCCGCGCCTGATGAGGCCGAGATCGGGTTCGTCGATATGCACGTAGCGCGGCACGAGTGCGGCGACCGCGATGCCCGGTACGAGGTTCAGGTAGAACAGCCAGTGCCACGACCATTGATCGGTGATCCAGCCGCCGATCACGGGGCCGATCGCCGGCGCGAGCGACGCGAGCGCGCCGATGGTCGTCGACGCGATCAGCCGCTGCCTGCCCGGGAACAGCACGAATGCGGTGGTGAACACGGTCGGGATCATTGCGGCGCCGAGCGCGCCCTGCAGCCCGCGAAACAGGATCATCGAGTTGATGTCCCACGCGAGCCCGCACAGCATGCTCGTGATCGTGAAGCCGACGGCCGACGCGACGAACAGCCAGCGCGTCGACATCACCTTCGACAGCCAGCCCGACATCGGGATCACGATGATCTCGGCGATCAGGTAGGCCGTCTGCACCCACGACAATTCGTCCTGGCTGGCGGACAAGCCGCCGCCGATGTCGCGCAGCGACGACGCGACGATCTGGATGTCGAGCGTCGCCATGAAGAAGCCGACGCACATCAGCGCGAAGGCGAAGACGCGCTGTTTCGTCGGTTGCGACGCGGGGTCGCCGATAAAGCCTGTAGTCATGATCCGCTCCGTCATTCGCTCGGCATGCCGCTCAGTCCGCGCGCGCCGTATGCACGGTCACGACCGCGGAGAGACCCGGGCGCAACACGCGCTCGAGGCCCGGCTGCGGATCGAGATGCACGCGCACGGGCACGCGCTGGACGATCTTCGTGAAGTTGCCGGTCGCGTTCTCCGGCGGCAGCACGCTGAAGGTCGCGCCGGTCGCGGGCGCGAGGCTGTCGACGCGGCCGTGCAGGCGCGTGCTCGACGCATCGAGCGACACGTCGACGCGGTCGCCCGCGTGCATCTTGCGAAGCTGGTCTTCCTTGAAGTTCGCGTCGATCCACAGTCCGGAAGCCGGCACGATCGTCAGCAGCGGCACGCCGACGTTCGCGAGCATCCCGACGCGGCCCGTGCGATTGCCGACGTAACCGTCGACCGGCGAGCGGATCGTCGTGTATTCGACGTTGAGAGCGGCGACCCGCTGCGCGGCAAGCGCGGTGTTCACGCGCGCCCGCGCATCGGCGAGCTGCGCGCCGAGCACGTCGAGCTGCCGCTTCGATGCGAGCAGCGCGGCGTCGCTGCGTTCGACGGCGGCGCCGGCCTTCGAGTAATCGGCGTCCGCGCGTTCGACGATCTGGTTCGACACGGCGTCGGATTTCACGAGCTCGCGATAGCGCACCCTGTCGGACGATGCGCGCGTCAGTTCGGCAGCCGACGCGCCTTTCTCCGCGGTTTGTTGACCGATCACCGCATATTGCAGTTGCTGCTTCGCCTCGAGTTCGGTCACGGCGGAGCGTGCGCTGTCGACTTCGGCGCCGGCTTGCGCGAGCTTCGCGTCGTAGTCGCGCGCGTCGAGCTGCACGAGCACGTCGCCGGCCTTCACGCGCTGGTTGTCGGTCACGAGGATCTTGTCGACGAAGCCGTTGACCTTCGGCGCGAGCACCGTCACGTCGCCGCCGACATACGCATCGTCGGTGCTTTCCTGGAAGCGCAGCACGAGGTCCCAGTAGAGCGCCGCCGACGCCACGACGGCGACGACGGCCAGCACCGCGACGGTCATCCACGGCACGCGCCGGCGCTGCCGTGCGACGGCTTGCGCCGGCGCCGCTTCTCGGGAAACAGGAGTCTGGGTCGTATCCATCGTTTCACCTATGTATATGCACTTTTTTGGGCGACCGATGCGGCGCATCGATCGGGGGATTGCTTCAACGCTCCGGGATGTTGTGCGTGATCCGGAACAATTCGTCTCTCAGCCGCGCCGCTTCCGACGGGCCGAACCGTTGTTCGAATGCTTCCTGCGCTTCGAGCCAGTGCGCATGCGCCTGTGCGATCTTCGCTTCGCCGTCGCCGGTCAGCGCGAAGCTCAGCCGCCGGCCGTCGCCCGCGTAGCGGCCCGCGACCAGCGCCGCGGCGACGAGCGGCTTGAGCGCACGCAGCAGCGCGGTGCGTTCGATCACCAGCACGGTCGACAGCATCGCCATCGTCTGGCCCGGCCGGTCGCGCAGCAGCGCGAGAATGCTGTACTGCGACGGCGTGACGCCCACCCGCGACAGATAACGCTCGTAGAACTGCGAAATCCGGCGGGCGGCTTGCCGGACTGCGAAGCAATCGTCATCGGTGAGCGTTGTCTTGTGCATGTGCACATGTTAGTGGGCGGGCGGGCGTGGAGCGATGCGCCGGGCGCGATCAGATTGGTGCGCCGGTTGTATCAATCGGCCGGACGGGCGCTTCCCCTGCGTCGCCGTAGGTCGCCGCATAGGCGATGAACGCCTTGACCTTCGCGGGCAGCAGCGCGCGGTTCGCGTACGCGAGCTTGATCTCGACGAAGGCATCGACGAGATCGGCATCCTCGAGCAGCCGGACGAGCGCGCCGGATGCGAGTTCCGCCTCGACCAGCGCGCGCGGCACCACGCCGATTCCGAAGTGGCGCAATACCATCTCCCGGTTGAAGACGGGGCTGTTCGACGAGATGTCGAAGCGGAACGGCACGGTCAGCGTGTCGCCGTCGATGCGGAACGCCAGCGCCGGGCGTCGCAGTGCCGGCGACATCGACACGAACAGGTGGTCGGCGAGGTCGGCGGGCGTGGCCGGGCGCGGGTGTTGCTCCAGATAGCGCGGCGTCGCGACGATCACGACCGGAATGCGTTCGACCAGCCGCACGACGGTCGTTTCGCTGGTCAGCATGTACGGCACGACGATGCCGATGTCGTAGCCTTCGCCGACGAGATCGACCGGGCGCTCGGTCAGCGTCACGTCGAGGCGCACCTTCGGATGCGCGGCCTTGAAGCCGGCAATCAGCGGCACCAGCCGGTTCAGCGCGGCCGTCGTGTGCGCGACGAGCCGCAGCAGGCCTTCGGGCTCGCGCGTCGGCGCCTGCGCTTCCGCTTCGAGCGAGTCGAGTTCGTCCAGCACGGCCGCGCAGCGCTCGTAGATGCGCTCGGCGGTTTCGGTCAGCGACACCTGGCGCGTGGTCCGATGCAGCAGCCGGCTGCCGAAACGTGCTTCCAGATCAGCGACCGCGCGCGACACGACGGGCCGGGCGAGGCCGAGCGTGTCGGCTGCGCGCGTGAAGCTGCGCAGCTCCACCACCGACCGGAAGATCCGCAGCTTGTCGATGTAGTCCATGTGCATGTCCTCGACGTCGAAGAAGGGGGCGCGCCGCGTCGCCGGCGTGTACGGCGGAGTGTACATTGACTTTATGCATATGCACATATAGATTGCCACGCATGGACGATATTCAGATTGCCGGTGCGTGCAACTGTCTCGCGCTGCGTCAGGCGGCGCGCTTCGTCACGCAACTGTACGAACGCCATCTGGCCCCGGTCGGCGTCACGCCCGCCCAGTTCTCGATCATGGCGAACCTGACGCGCAGGCCCGGCCTGCTGATGAGCGAACTCGCCGATACCCTCGTGATGGATCGCACGACGCTGCTGCGTGCGCTCAAGCCGCTGCAGCGCGACGGCTTCGTCGCGACGGCCGCGTCCGAGCACGATGCGCGCGCACATGCGCTGAACCTGACGAAACTCGGGCAGCGCACGTTCGGGCACGCAAAGCGCGCATGGCAGGCGGCGCAGGACGAATTCGAGACGCAGTTCGGCGAAGGGCGTGCGAAGGCGCTGCGCGACGAGCTGTTCAGCATGACGGGGAAGCGGTAAGCGGGGCGTGCGCCGGAAGCCGTGCCGGGAAGTTTCCGCCGGACGCAATCCATATCCCGATCGACTGGAAACAAAACCGAGCCATCGGGACCGTCCAGCCACCTGAATCGGGCGATTGGGCCGATCGGATCGATGATGTGGTCTGGGATTGAACTGGTTGAGGACCCGTCTGGACGGTTTTTGTCTCCAGTTGTACATTCCTCCCACGCGTACGCAGGCCGGTGCCTGTCGAGCGAGTCAGGAGGAGCAACCCGATGTTGCAATTGAGCGATCGCGATCAGGCGATGTTGCATGGTGACTTCGGCGATGGCGTCGCGCGCGCGATGCGGATCGTCGCACGCACGGCGCAAGTGATGTCCGCGCCGCACCTGATCGACATCACGTCCGCGCATATCGACGGCTGCCTTTACCACGGCCGGACGAGCCTCGACTTCGTCGAGTATTTCGTCGACACCGGTGCGAAGGTCGCGGTGCCGACCACACTGAACGTCGGGTCGCTCGACCTGATCCATCCCGAGCTGTACCACGGCGACCGCACGATCCAGCGCGACGCGCAGCGCCTGATGGACGCGCATCTGCAACTCGGCTGCGAATCGAGCTTCACGTGCGCGCCGTATCAACTGAAGAACCGTCCCGGAAAAGGCGAGCAGATCGCGTGGGCCGAATCGAACGCGATCGTGTTCGCGAACTCGGTGCTCGGCGCGCGCACGAGCCGGTACGGCGATTTTCTCGACCTGGCCGCCGCGATCACCGGGCGCGCGCCGTATGCGGGGCTGCACGTCGAAGCGAACCGCGCCGCGCGGATCGTGTTCAACGCGCCGGACTTCAGCCGCCTGCCGTCGCGCGACATTCATTTCGCCGCGCTCGGCCTGCTGATCGGCAGGGTCGCGGGCGCGGTCGTGCCGGCGATCGTCGGGCTGCCGGCAGACACCACCGAAGACGAACTCAAGGCGCTCGGCGCGGCGGCCGCATCGAGCGGCGCCGTCGCGCTGTTCCATGCGGTGGGCATCACCCCCGAGGCGCCGACGCTCGACGCCGCGCTTCATGGACGTGCGCCGCATCGAACGGTCGACGTCGCGATGGCCGATCTCGACGAGATTCGCCGCACGCTGAACCACGGCGCGGCCGGCGACGCGCTCGTCGCGGTGGCGCTCGGCACGCCGCATTTCTCGCTGGCGGAATTCCGCACGCTCGACACCTTGCTCGACGCGTTCGACGGCAAGCCGGCCTGCGATTTCTACGTGAACACGAGCCGCTTCATCCTGTGGGAACTGGGCGAGCTTGGCCTCGCGAGCCGCTTCGAGGCGCGCGGCATTCAGATCGTCGTCGACACCTGCACGTACATCACGCCGGTGATGAAGCAACTGTCGGGGCTGGTGATGACCAATTCGGGGAAATGGGCGTCGTATGCGCCCGCGAACATCGGCGTGACGGTCGCGTACGGCAGCATGCGCGAATGCGTGCGGTCGGCGTTCGAAGGAAAGGTGCGATTCGATGACTGAAGCATATGGCGGCGGTTCGGCGTCGACGGGCGATCGAGATGCAACGACGGGCACGGTGCTGTCGGGCGATACGCTCGTCGCCGGCAACGCGTTCGCGGACGTGCTCGTGCTCGACAAGCCGCTCAGTTTCTGGGGCGGCTACGACTCGGGCGCGGGGCGGATCATCGACCGGGGCCATCCGCTCGTCGGCGCAAGCCTCGCCGGCAAGCTGATGGTGATGCCGCACGCGAAGGGCTCGAGTTCGAGCAGCAGCGTGCTCGCGGAAGCCGTGCGCAACGGCACGGGGCCGGTCGGGATCGTGCTGAAGGAGCGCGACCTGATCATCTCGATCGGCGCGATCGTGGCCGCCGAACTCTATGCGATCGCGGTGCCGGTGGTGTGCGTGAGCGACGACGTGTACGACGCGATCGTCCGCGCGTCGGGGCCGGTGCGGATCGAGGCGGCCGGTGGAATCGGCGGCGCGACGATCAGCGTCGGCGACGCCGCGCGCCGAGATTAGCCGGCCGGCGGTTGCCGAGGTCGCGGCTCGTGGGCGTCGGCGCCTGTCGATACATCAGTACATCGTATTAATAAAGACGCCGGCGTCGTGATCGGCCTGCGCCTGCCGTCGGCCCGTCCGCCGGGCGCAACGTCTCAAGTGCCTTCGCCTTCGCGATGCCGGGCCGTGCCGGCCAGCCCGGCGGCCGCCTCCCGATACGCGCTCGGCGTCTGCCCGGCCCAGCGCCGGAACGCGCGCGTGAAATTCGCCGGGTCGGTGAATTGCAGCCGCTCGGCGATCGTCTTCAGGTCGAGATCCGACGCGGCGAGCAACTGCTTCGCGTCGCGAAACCGCGCTTCGTCGAGCAGTTGCCGATAGCTCGACCCGGCTTCCTCGAGCCGGCGCCGCAGTGTGCGGGTCGACACGAGCAGCTGCTGCGCGAGCGTCTCCGGCCCCGGGTAATCGCCGGCCCCGCGTGCCAGCTCCGCGCGCACGCGTTCGACCAGATCGCCTTCCTCCTGGCGCACCTGCGCATACTCGCGTTCCACCTGCACGAGCGCCTGCCGGTGCGCGACTTCGTCGGCGAGCGGCAGCGGCCAGTCGAGCACGTCGCGCGCGATCCACAGCGCGTTGGCGGCACAGCCGAAGCGCACCGGCGGCAACTGGCGCCGGTAACGGGCGAAGTAGGCGGGCTCCGGCCACGTGAATCGCAGCGCGATCGGCGGCGACGCGCGCCCGGCCCATTGCGAGATGTTCTGCGCGAGCCCGGTCAGCACGAATTCGAACATCACGTGATGCTGCAGCACGGGGCTCGCCTGCACGCCGTGCAGTTCGAGCGTCGCGCCGCGCTCGTCTTCTTCACAGGTCAGGCGATATTGGCGGTTGCGCATCCGGAAGTAGCGCTGCGTGACGGATAGCGCCTCGCGGATGTCCCGCGCGGTCAGGGTCGCGTAGCCGAGAAAGCCGTGCACGGTCGGCTTCAGCAGCAGCCCGAACGCGAGCCCGATGCCCGGATCGCCGCCGATCTCGATCGCATTGAGCACGAGCCGCCCCCATTGCGACGGCGCGACGCGCGCGTCCGGTTCGGCCAGCACCGCATCGCGCAGGCCGGTGCCGGCGCGCACGGCGGCCAGGTCGACACCGCGCGCGGCCAGCGCCTGCAGCAGCAGGCGCGTGTAGGCGACCGGAATCGTCGGCCGGCGCAGCCCGAGGCGGTCCTTGGCGAGAGGGGAAGTCATGTCGTTTTGGCCGGAAATGACAAGCATTATGGCTGTTTGCCCCCTCACGTTCAAGGCGGCGCGCGCCTACGATGTCACGCATCGCTTACCGGCACGATCATCATGACGACACCTTTTCCGCACCTGCTCGCCCCGCTCGATCTCGGCTTCACGACGCTGAAGAACCGCGTCTTGATGGGCTCGATGCACACGGGCCTCGAGGACAGCCGCAAGACGCTGCCGCGGCTCGCCGAATATTTCGCCGAACGCGCCCGCGGCGGCGTGGGCCTGATCGTGACGGGCGGTTTCGCGCCGAACGTGGCCGGCTGGACCAAGCCGTTCGGCGGCACGCTGATGACGTCGGCCGCCGCGCGGCGCCATCGCGAGGTCACCGACGCCGTGCACGCGGAGGACGGCAAGATCGCGCTGCAGATCCTCCACACGGGCCGCTACGGCTATCACCCGTTCGCGGTCGCGCCGTCGAAGATCAAGTCGCCGATTTCGCCGTTCGCGCCGCACGAACTGAGTGCGCGCGGCGTCGAGCGGCAGATCCGCGCGTTCGTCCGCTGCGCAAAGCTCGCGCGTGAAGCCGGTTACGACGGCGTCGAGATCATGGGCTCCGAAGGCTACCTGATCAACCAGTTCATCTCGATGCATACGA
This sequence comes from Burkholderia cepacia, assembly GCF_001718835.1. Taxonomy (NCBI): domain Bacteria; kingdom Pseudomonadati; phylum Pseudomonadota; class Betaproteobacteria; order Burkholderiales; family Burkholderiaceae; genus Burkholderia; species Burkholderia cepacia. The sequence goes on from NZ_CP013444.1 coordinate 720,783, forward strand.
ACAAGCGCACCGACCAGTGGGGCGGGTCGTACGAGAACCGCATCCGCTTGCCGATCGAGATCGTCGAGCGCACGCGCGAAGCGGTCGGCCGCGACTTCATCCTGATCTACCGGCTGTCGATGCTCGACCTGATTCCGGACGGCAGCGACTGGAGCGAAACCGTGCAGCTCGCGAAGGCCGTCGAGCGCGCGGGCGCGACGATCATCAACACGGGGATCGGCTGGCACGAGGCGCGCGTGCCGACGATCGCGACGTCGGTGCCGCGCGGCGCGTTCGCGTGGGTGACGAAGAAGATGAAGGGCGAGGTCGGCATTCCGCTCGTGACCACCAACCGGATCAATCGCCCCGAAGTGGCCGAGCAGATCCTCGCGGACGGCTGCGCGGACATGGTGTCGATGGCGCGCCCGCTGCTCGCGGATGCCGAGTTCGTGGTCAAGGCCGCACAGGGCCGCGCCGACGAGATCAACACCTGTATCGGCTGCAACCAGGCGTGTCTCGATCACGCGTTCAGGAACAGGATCGCGTCGTGCCTGCTGAATCCGCGTGCATGCCACGAGACGGAGCTGAAATACACGCCCGCACCGCAGCCGAAGCGCATCGCGGTGGTGGGCGCGGGGCCGGCCGGGCTCGCGTGCTCGACGGTGCTCGCACAGCGCGGCCATCGGGTCGACCTGTTCGACGGCGCGGCCGAGATCGGCGGCCAGTTCAACATGGCGAAGCGGATTCCGGGCAAGGAGGAGTTTCACGAAGCGCTGCGCTACTTCGGCCGCCAGGTCGAGCTGACCGGCGTGAACCTGCACCTGAACCGCTGCGTCGACGCAAGCGACCTGATCGCGGGCGGCTACGACGAAATCGTGCTCGCAACGGGCGTCGCGCCGCGCGACCCGAAGATTCCGGGGCAGGACGGGCCGAACGTGCTCAGCTACATCGACGTGCTCGCGGGCAGGCAGCCGGTCGGACGGCGTGTCGCGGTGGTCGGCGCGGGCGGGATCGGCTTCGATGTCGCCGAATATCTGGTGCAGGACGGCGAATCGCCGGCGCTCGATCTGGACGAGTGGAAGGCCGAGTGGGGCGTGACCGACCCCGCCGCGATGCGTGGCGGCGTGACGCGTGCGCAGGTCACGGCGCCGGCGCGTGAGGTGACGCTGTTGCAGCGCAAGGCCGCGCCGCTCGGCAAGGGGCTCGGCAAGACCACCGGCTGGATTCACCGCGCGACGCTGAAGATGAAGCAGGTGAAGATGATCGGCGGCGTGAACTACGAACGGATCGATGCGCGCGGGCTGCACGTGTCGTACGGCGAGCAGCGCACCGATCACGAACTGATCGAAGCCGACACGATCGTGCTTTGCACGGGGCAGGAGCCGCAGCGCGCGCTCGTCGAGCCGCTGCGGGCGGCGGGGCGCGCGGTGCACCTGATCGGCGGCGCGGAACTGGCCGCCGAACTCGACGCGAAGCGCGCGATCGATCAGGGTGCGCGCCTCGCGGCGCGGCTGTGACCGGCGTGTGACCGCGCAGTGAGCGGGTTACGCGGCTTCGGCCCGTTCCTCCGCTTCAGCCTCGATCATGGCCCGCACGATCAGATAGACGGCGGGCAGATCGTCGTCGTCGCGTTTCCAGTCGACGGCTTCGTCGACATCCGCGGCGACCATCCGGCTGTCGCGCAGCCGGATGAACGCGTCGACGACCATCGGATCGTTGCGGTTCAGGAAGCCGGCGTTCGAGAACGCCAGCTCCTCGACATTCAGCAGCGCCTGCCAGCTCATCGTGCGGACGGCGGCCGGATGGCTGCGGCGCCGCAAGCCGAGCGCCCGCTGCGCGGGGCCGCCGACGACACGCTGAAGATCGACGACCGCCTGCCGCGCGGCGCGCTCGAAGTGGACGGGATTGAAGCCGGGTTGCTCGGGATCGAATGCGGATGACTGAAACATGGTCGCCTCACAAAGTCCGTTCGTCGAAAGTGACTGAAATCGGGTCATATGGCCAAAAGCACTGTAAATATATACAGTGATTCGATTGGTTTCAAGCCCTGGATAACGAAGATGGGTCCGTTGGCATGATGGGCAATCACGGAAAGACGATCGCCGGACGGCAAGGCAGGCAGGCTAGTCAAAGCTATTGAATATATTTTTTTAATAGTTTTTTGCAATTTTGGCCGGCAATCCGAGACGGACTTGATGCTTGAAACGGGACCGAGGGCTCGCGGGCGCGATCGATCGAATTCGCTCTATGTTTTCCCCGGCGACGTATGGTGAGCACTGCAAACGCTGGACTCGGCGACTCGATCAAGTAGCGGTGCTGACAATGGGGTTGCTTACCGCTTGCCAGCTTCGACTCGACGTACATTACCAGCCGAAATGAAATTTGGAATCCGAATCAAGGTGTGAACATGGCTGGCATGTGATATGTCGATACGGATTTCTGAATGGTGTTTGCATGCGATTTGCGTTCTCCCAGATGTGCAAGCAATGCTGTCAACGATCAAGGAAATCGGAGAATGCCAACTGCGCAAGAGAACCAACCGCAGGATAATGGCTTCGCGCGAGCTGGGTCGGGCACGGTACGCTGCGGCTGTTTTTGAACAACTGGAAGACTGATTTCCAGAGGCCGAGTTTGAGAAGGACCGCAGAAAGGGTGATTGAGCATTTATTTGACTTTCACGTGACGAGCGGTCTCTTCACAGTCGATCAGGCGCGCGCATCCGGAAGTGCACCACTGTGCCGGTAGGTTGTCGACCGGCAACGTCCTTTCGACAAATCCGATGCCACTGTCCGCAATCTCATGTGCCGTAGCATATCCATTCGCTGTTTTCAATACACTGAAAGACCATTAATTTCCTTTCGTTTACAAAAACGAGATGGTACGATCGGAAGGAATTTTGATGTTGCATGAAATGTATTTGTAAGAAAGTAGTCGGCATACGAAAGACTCCTCGGGGCCGTTGGAGTCGGTCTAATGGCATAGCCAGGTTCGATATTTCATTTCAGCGAAAAAATGAATAAATTCAAGCTGCTGTTCGTTGTTGAGTTTGCGCTTTCGATCGTATTTGCCTTTTTCAGCGTTTCCGCACACGCCGTACTGGGTGGTGATCCCAGGGTATTGCAAGGCGGTGAGACTTATTCGCTCAATCAAAAGCCTTCCTATACCGTCAAACAAACGAATCTCGTAGGCGGCACCGCACTTCGAGAGTACCTTGACTCGGATGGCATCGTTTTCGCCGTCGCCTGGAATGGACCGTTCACTCCGAATCTCGCGGAGTTGTTCGGCCCATATATGGCCAAATATCAGAAGGGTTTGGCGGACCTGCAGGCGGCCTGGGAAGCCAATCCACGGTCACGTCCTCGCGGCGGAGTGGTGATCGTCCGTCTGGACGATTTCGTGTCGAGTCAGAGTGGACGTTTTGGCTATTACATGGGTGGTGCGTGGTTGCCCGACTATTTGCCCGTAGGCGTCAATGAAGGCGACTTCAATTGAAGACGAGCAGGACCGCTGGCCGGATCGGCCCGTGGCGGTGCTTGCACGGCTTGCGGACGACTGACCGGAGTGGGTACGAGCACGCAGTCCGATTGAAGATCGAACGCACGGAATAAAGAAAGCAATCATGAGATTCGCTAAAGGGGTGAGTGTTCGTGCAACCTTTGTTCGCACGTTGGTTGCGCTTACTTTTTCGATTTCGACGGCCGAAATATCGGCTTTCGATGCCGCGATTCCGAAACTGGAGCCGCAACGGATTTCACATTACGATCCGAACGCCATTCCAGACGGCGTCCGGACAGATTTGCCGCCGATTATCGACGCTCATGGCAAGCGCGATGCTTTCTTTTATCCGGATGGACTTTTGAAAGGGCGCGTCGTGCACATGCGCTTTCCGAAAAATTACGTGCATTTCACGCAAAATCTGCCGCCGCGACACGCCACTCAATTTTCCTTTGCGGTGATCTACCCCAGGATGATAAGCATCATCGATCCGGAAGTGATCGAATCGATGAAAAGAAATGGCGGGCATATTCTAGACGATGAAGTGCACTTCAGCATTCAGTCGCCTGGAACCTCGTCTGAGAATGAAGTCGCCGGACTGAAGGAGAGAATGAGGCGATATGAGAAGAAAAAGGACGAAGTTCACTTTTCCGAAATCAAGGTGCCTAGCGAATTCGCTGCCGGCGCGCCGGAGAAATATCGCGCATCGGGCATTCGGGAGGTGGATGTTCGCGGCATGGCGAATGGCGACGATCGGGTGATCGACACCTATATGCTCTGGAGTCGCGACGGCAAGATCAACCGATTCATGCGTTGCTATCCGAGCGACGCGAGGCCGCAATGCAACATGTCGATCGATGCCGATAAGGCATCGGATCTATACGGCATGTCATTTTCGTTTCATATGAAGTTGCTTTCTCGACTGCCGAGCCTGACTGCCGATTTGAGAAGTCTGATTGGTTCGTTCATGGTGAAGGTCTATTAATCTGTCTCGAGGATGTCATATGGCTATTGGAATCACGCAGGATCAGTTGAATCAGGTTCTTGCCAAGATAGACGGGAACAACAAGGATGTGGCGGGCGCCTGGAAATTGCTGGCGAGCTACGGCGACGGCTATGCGGTTCAAGCGTACACGGTGATCTCCGACCCCACCTCGTTCTACGGCATCGCCGTGCGCGATCACTGGGCGAACACCGGCGCGGATTTCGGCAAGTTCCAGGAAGTCGCGCTGCAGCACGTGCGTCAGTACGTGGACATGATCGGCAAGGAGAAAGGGCAGTCGGAGCTTTGGCTGTCGGACGGACAGGTCGCGGTCAACAACGATCCGAGAAACGCTCGCAGCAGCGACGGTCTGCTGCTGTTGCCGAAGACGGCGCCGATCGAAGAGTCCTATCGCGCAGCCTTGACCGCGGCGGGAATGAAGCCCGAGACGGCGATTGATCTGGTCATCAATCGTGGGCTGGTTCCGTTTGCGTGGTATGGGCACAGTCCAATCGGGCTCGGATTCGAGGCGGCGCGGGTATCCAGTTTCGAGAATTACCCATCCGGCGTATCGCGAAGCTCCGCCACCGCGTTGATCGGCAAGACGATGGTGGATATGCTGTATTCGCTGTTCCAGAAGGGCGTGCTGCCGAGTGGACAGTCGCTGTCGGACGTGATGGTCCAGATGACCACACTGGGCAATCTTTTCCCGGGCGGAAACGACATCCGCGTGGAAACGCAGGGCGGCTTCAGTTATTACTACAACAACAAGACCGGCACGGCCGCGATGATCGACCGGTCGGGGCGCGGCAAAGCGTTTTACAACGGCAAGGAAATCGACGTGAGCCCGGACAATTTCAGGAGAAATTCGTCCGGCGGGTTCGACATTCGGCTTAACAACGGCTCCTGGACGGGCGCGGGGCTGGATTACAACGAGACCGTGCCCCGTTTCATCGCGAACGAGATTCCGGGACACAGCATTAATTTCACGGCATCGTCCGGGGACCAGAAGGTTGCGTCGAACGACAACGGCGGGATCGCTCTCCCCGTGCTGGTATCCGGCGTGTACAACAACGCTACGTCGTTGAACGGTAACGATATCGGTTCGCGTGACGCGGGTGCGGCAACGATCCAGGCGATCAGGGAGCGTGGGCTGACGAATCTCGCCAACGTTCTTCAGGCCGCGTACGACGCATCGAGCCGGATCATTTCCGACGCGGCGAGCCGTGCGGCGCTTTCTGCGCCCTACAGTAATTTCGACGCGTTCATTTCGAAGATCAATGCGATCGGCAAGAACCTGCTGGATGCGCTGAACGGAATCGATGCCGCCGGTCTCACGCCGGAATTGCAAGGGCAACTGGCCGCGTACAAGGCGGACCTTTCCTCGATGAGCAAGGTTCTCGTCTGGGGGCGTCTCGTCAACAAGCTGACGGAATCGCTCCAGGTGTTCGGTGAAAAGCTGGGCACGATCGCCGGCGCGCTGCAGTTGCTTGCGTTCACGGGCAACCCGGCGGCGGCGGCCGCGGGTTGGGCGCGGTCCGTTCCCGGCGTGGCCGACATCGGGCTTTCGATGCTTGTCGGCGGCATGATGGGATCGGCCTCCGCGATTGCGCCTGGACTGATGACGGGGACGACCGGCGGGCTGTATTTCCTGCTGATGGGAAGCAGCACGTGGAGCGCGTACGCGACCAAGACGGGACAGAATTTCAATCAGGTCCTGGCGATCGTCGCGAATGCGCTCGGCATGCCCGGCACGATCGCGGATCCGTCGCAGATCCCTGCCGAATGGAAAGCGGCTCACGGCGATCTCGTGAACGCGAACGTGCTGAAGGCAGGAGACGGCGCGCTCATTGCGATGTCGTCCGCAGGGGTTTATAGAATCAACGCAGATCATTCCGGCGTTTCCGCTTCGCGGATTGACTATTTAAACAGTCCGGGGATTGCGGTGCGAACCGCCGACCAGTATGCGCGCGACATTTCGGAACAGCAGTTCGGGCCGAACGGTCAGATGAACTTTCAGTCGCAGACCCTCTATGACGCATCGGGGCGGAAAGTCAGCATGACGGCGACGGGCGGAGTCGACCACGTATTTACAGTCACGTACAACCCGGACGGCAGCCGAAGCGAGCAAATGTTCAATACGGCGAGCGGGAAGTGGGTATGGACGCATGAGTTTGACGCCGCTGGCCTCGCGACCAAGAGCATCGAGGCGACCGGCAACGGCAACGTCTCGACCACGACGTTCAGTTCCAGCAACAACAATACGGTGACGACCGTCACCGACGGAAGCGGCAGAATCGTTCAGGTCACGAATTGGCAGAACGGGTTCCCGGCGGTCGCGAGCTTCGAGTACTTTGTCGACGGAGGCATGCGGATCACGACACAGCTCCCGGACGGACGGAACGTCCAGAATCTGAACGCCGACGGAAGCCGGACATCGGACTACTACGGTCTCGATGGCCACCTGCGTGATCGCGGGGTTTTCCGCCCCGACGGATCGCTGGCGGAGAAGGACATTTTCAGCGCGAGCGGCAACATCTTCAGCCGGGGCACGTACGATGCGACGAGCCATCTGACGTTGACGGTCGAGATGGACGACGCCGGACGGATCAGGCGGAAATACGAATACAACCAGAGCACGGGGAATGTATCCAAGATCCAGGATTTTGACGAAGGCGGCGGACTCAAGAAAGATTGGTACTACGACGCGTCCGGAAAGTTCGTCCGAGCGGTCGAGTTCATGGGGCACGGCGCCGAATACATAACGGAAGTCCGGCCGGACGGGTCGATCGTCAGCTACAACCCGACTGCTCCAGCGAATTATGACTTCGGCAAGGCCCTTGGGCCCCCCCGGTTGCCTTCGACGAAGATTCCTTTCAATCCGATCGTGTCTCCGCCCGGGTTGACCGGGTCGGGACGCATCATCGGGCCGCCGGGGTCGTCTCCGGGCACCAATGCGCCTTTGCCAATACTCAAGATCCAGCTCCCGACGCCGCTTCCCGGCCAGAGTCCCGCGCCGAAACCGAATTATCCCGTCGGCGTGTCGGAACCGGACTGCTTCCCGGGTGAGGTGTGCGTGGTGATCGTCGGCACCGGAGGAGATGGCGGCGGGGGAGGCGGTTTCGCGCCCATGACGATGCGACAGAACGTCAGCCTGCTCACCCAGTCGATGGCTGCTTTCAATCCGGTCGTGTCGGGTGAATTGACGATGCCCGTTCCCCAGGAGCGTTCCACCCATTCGGTATTGAGCGCCAACATCCATTGAGGCGCCTCCCCGTCGGAATGGCGGCGGGGAGATGTCGGTATTGCGGGGCGACGCGTCGTCCGGATTGATCGGGCGACGGCTTTGCACGAGTCGTACGAACGCACTCCGATCGGTTGCCGTTCAACTCCCATGCCGCAAGCACCGTCGCCGTCCGCCGCCGAAACGACGGGCGGCGACGGTAGTCCACGCCGAACTGCCACGCTCAACTCAACATGAACGAAGTCCAATTGACCTTGGCGTCACCCGATCCAGGCTTGGCGGCGCTAGTCCTGATCGCGCAATTTCACGGAATTGCTGCCGATGCCGACCAGATGCGGCATGCGAGCGGGCTGCCTGCAGGCGCTCTCGGCGTCGAGGAACTCGAACTGGCTGCGCGCTCGCTCGGCCTCAAGACATCCCGCGTGCACGTGACGGCCGAGCGACTGGCATCGCTACCCAAGCCCGCGCTCGTGTTCGACGCAAGCGGCGCGCATTTCGTGCTTGCAGCTTGTGATGCCGACAAGGCGCTGATCGCCGAAGCGCATGAATCGAATCCGACCGTCTGTACGCCCGCCGACGTTATCGCCCGTTCCGACGGGCATGCGCTGCTGATCGCGTCGCGCGCGATGCTTGCCGGCGAGCTCGCGCGATTCGATTTTTCGTGGTTCATCCCGGCCGTCGTCAAGTATCGTCGCCTGCTGCTGGAGGTGTTCGCGGTGTCGGCGGTCCTGCAGGTGTTCGGTCTCGTTTCGCCGCTGATGTTTCAGGTCGTGATGGACAAAGTACTGGTCAATCACGCGTTCGATACGCTCAATGTGGTGTGCATCGCGCTGCTGATCAGCGCTGTCTTCGAGGTTTTGCTGGGCGGTGTGCGCAACTACGTGTTTGCGCATACGGCGAGCCGCATCGATGTCGAGCTGGGTGCACGGCTGTTCCGGCACTTGCTGGCGTTGCCGCTCGCCTATTTCGGCGTGCGCCGCGTCGGCGATACGGTTGCCCGCGTCCGCGAGCTCGAGAACATCCGCAGCTTTCTGACCGGGCAGGCGCTGACAGCCGTGATCGATCTGTTCTTCTCGATCATTTTCATCGCGGTCATGTGCATGTACAGCGTGTGGCTCACGCTGGTCGTGGTGCTCTCGCTGCCCGTCTACGCGGCGATATCGATATCGATCACGCCGGTTTTGCGCAAGCGGCTCGACGAGAAGTTCGCGCGCACCGCGGACAATCATTCGTTTCTCGTCGAGACCGTGTCGGGAGTCGAAACGGTCAAGTCCATGGCTGTCGAACCGCAGTTTACGCGCCGCTGGGACAACCAGCTGGCCGGCTACGTGTCGGCCGGGTTCAGAGTCACGTCGCTCGGCAACGTGGGCCAGCAACTGATCCAGCTGGTGGGCAAGCTGGTGTCGCTCGTGACGCTCTATCTCGGCGCGCGCTTCGTCATCGAGGGCAGGTTGTCGGTCGGCCAGCTCGTGGCCTTCAACATGATGTCGCAGCACGTCGCGGGGCCCGTTCTGCGGCTTGCGCAGCTGTGGCAGGACTTTCAGCAGGTCGGGATCTCGATGAGCCGGCTCGGCGACATCCTCAACACGCGCACCGAGCTGTCGCAGAGCCGTCAGACGTTGCCGGCCGTGCGCGGCGATGTCAACTTCCGGAATGTTCGCTTCCGGTATCGTCCTGACGGTCCGACGGTTCTCGACGATGTGTCGCTCGACATCGCGGCGGGTGAGGTCGTCGGCATTGTCGGCCGTTCAGGTTCGGGAAAGAGTACGCTCACCAAGCTGCTGCAGCGGTTGTATGTTCCCGAGCACGGGCGCGTCCGAATCGACGGCATCGATCTGGCGCTTGCTGATCCGGCGTGGCTGCGCCGACAGATCGGCGTCGTGCTGCAGGAGAATCTGCTGTTCAACCGTTCGATTCGCGAGAACATTGCCGTTACCGATCCGGGCGCACCGCTCGACACCGTCATTCGCGCCGCGAAGCTCGCCGGCGCGCACGATTTCATCTCTGAATTGCAGGAAGGTTACGACACCGTCGTCGGCGAGCACGGCTCGAATCTGTCCGGCGGACAACGGCAGCGTATCGCGATTGCGCGGGCGCTGGTGACTGATCCGCGCATCCTGATCTTCGATGAAGCGACGAGCGCGCTCGACTTCGAGACTGAGCGCGTGATCCAGAACAACATGCAATCGATGTGCGAGGGCCGGACGGTGATCATCATTGCGCACCGGCTCAGCTCGGTGCGCCGCGCGAATCACATCGTCGCAATGGACAAGGGACGCATTGTAGAGACGGGCACTCACGAGTCGTTGCTTGCCATGCAAGGCTATTACGCGCACTTGGTGTCGCTCCAGAACATGTGATTTTCCCGGATATCGATGATGCTGAAATTCCAAGCGTTCGGCGCATTGCTCGAGCGATACGCAGCGGTGTTCCGGGAGTCGTGGAAGATCCGACGCATGCTCGACGGCGAGCCGAAGCTCGCGTACGAGAGGGCGTTTTTGCCCGCGCATCTGGAGCTGGTGGAGTCTCCCGTTCACCCGTTGCCGATGTGGACGATGCGCATCATCGTGACCCTCGGCGTGTTGATCGTCGGGGTTGTGCTGGTCGGCAAACTGGACATCGTCGCGGTCGCGCCGGGCAAGCTGATTCCGAAGGAACAGGTGAAGACGATTCAGCCGGCGCTGACGGGCGTCGTGCGTCGCATCCTGGTGCGCGACGGGCAGCGTGTGCAAGCCGGCCAACTGCTGATGGAGCTCGATACGACACAGGCGGCGGCCGATGCGGACAAGGCTCGCCTGAGCCGGCTCGATGCGGCACTCACCGTGGAGCGATCGCGCTCGCTGCTGCTCGCGCAAACGCAATCGAAGCCGCCCGTGGTCGGCAAGGTCGAGGGCGCAAGCGAGCAGCAGCAGCTTGAAGCCCAGCGTTTCGCGGAAGGCTTCCATCGCGAGTATTGGGACCGTTTGAGCGGCGCGCAGGCCGAACTGGCGCGACGGGAGGCCGAATTCGCCACCGTCCGGCAGCAGATCGCGAAACTGTCTGCGGTGGCGCCGCTCGCAAGGCAACAGGCGGACGACTACCGGATACTCGCTGCCGACAAATATGTTGCCAGGACGGAGTACCTGGACAAGGAGCAGGCGGCGTTGAATCATGAGCATGAACTGGCGGCGCAGCGCAGCCACGCCACGGAACTGGCGGCAGCGATTGCTCAGCAGCGGGCCGAGATCGCGTCGGTTTCGTCGCAGTTTCGCCGCCAGCAGATGGATCTGCTCGACAAGGCGACACAGCAGCTCGCACAGAGCCGAAATGACGAAACCAAGGCCGATACGCGACAGAAATTGCTGAGCCTGACCGCGCCGGTTACGGGCACGGTTCAGCAACTTCGCATTCACACGCTCGGCGGCTTAGCGACCGCGGCATCGCCGGTGATGGACATCGTGCCCGACGATACGCTCGAGGTCGACGCGAATATCGAGAACAAGGATATTGGTTTCGTCAAGACGGGACAGACCGTCATCGTCAAGGTCGAAGCCTTTCCCTATACACGTTATGGCTATCTGAAAGGCAAGGTCGAAACCGTCTCGAACGACGCGGTTCAGGACCGCAGGCGGGGCTTGACGTTTCCGGTGCGTATCCGGCTCGCCGGCAACCGGATCCATGCGAACGGCGCCTGGATCAACCTGACGCCAGGGATGGCTGTCACGGCCGAGATCAAGACCGGTAAGCGTACCGTCGCGCAGTACTTCCTCGATCCGCTTGTCCAGACCGGGCAGGAGAGTTTGCGTGAGCGTTGAGCTTAACAGGTGCATTGCCGCCGCTGCGCTGTGGATCGGGCTGTGCGGGGCAGGTTCCGCACATGCTTTCGATCCGTTTCTGACCGAGCGTGCACTATCCGGGACGCCGGCGGCAGACATGCTGGATCAACGCCCCGGCATCTGCGCTTTCGGCGATTTGCCGCAACCGCTGCAGCTGCAGGACGCGGTCGAACGCGCGCTGTGCGGTCATCCCAAGTCGCGGCAGGCATGGGCGAACGTCAAAATTCAGGCCGCGGCGGTGGGCGTTGCTCGCGCGGCGTTTCTGCCGACCGTGAACGCCAACTGGCAGGGCACGCGTGACAACGTGGACAATCACGTCACCGGTTATTCGCAATTCGATTCGAATTACCGGGTTAATCTGCAAAATGCGAGCGTGTCCCTCAGCTGGGTGTTGTATGACTTCGGCGGCCGTTCGGCGGCGCTGCGCAACGCGTCCGCACTGCTTGCCGCAGCGCAGGCGAATCAGCAGGCAGCGCTGCAGACTGTCTTCGCGCTTGTTGCAAAGGACTTCTACACAGCGCAGGCCGCGCAAGGCACGCTCGCGGCAGCGCGCGAGATCGAGCAGGCGGCGCTCATGAGCGCGGATGCGGCGACTGCCCGAGTCGACAGGGGCGTCGCGTCGATCAGCGATCAACTGCAGGCGCAAACGGCGTACGCGGAGGCCGTCGTCAATCGCACCAAGGCGGAAAGCGATTTGCGCAGCGCGATGGGAGCGCTCGCGTCGGATATGTTCCTGGCGCCGACGACCGGGATCACGCTGCCCGGCGTCGGCGAGGGAGTGACCGCAGATCGCGCGTTCAATGATTCGATCGAGGAACTGATCAAGGAGGCGCAGCGCAATTATCCGGGTGTCCTTGCCGCCAAAGCTCAGTTGACCGCTGCACACGCGAAGACGATGCAGATCCGCGCCGAAGGGTTGCCGCGTCTCAATCTAGTTGGCCAATACAATTACAACAATCAGCCAACTAGTCTGCAGCTTGGTTTTCCTGTGTTTCCCGCATCGCATCGGGAATGGTATCTAGGAATTCAGGTGACGATTCCCCTCTTCGAGGGATTCGCCCGTACCTATCAGGTCCGGCAGGCGAACGCGCAAGCCGAGCTGCAGATCGGCATGCTCGACGAGATCCGCCAGGAAGTCGGGCTGGATGTGTGGAACGCGTATCAGGCACTGCAAAGCGCGACACACAACCTCGGCAACAGCGCGACGCTGCAGTCGCTTGCGCAGCGTTCTTATGACGCGTCCGGGCATCGCTATCGGATGGGGGTCGGAAACATGCTCGAACTGCTCAATGCGCAGTCCGCGCTCGCGGGTGCGAAGCGGCAACGGATCCAGGCGCTGACCGACTGGCGCTCGGCGAGGCTGCAGTTGGCGGCGAAGCTGGGAAAACTCGGGATGTGGAGTCTCGACAATGTCGTGCCGCATTGAACAAGATCCATGATCGTTGGCGCGGTGCCGCATATTGTGCTTCTAGCCGGTCGAACTTCTGGCATCAGAAGGCGGAAACTGCAACGCCGCGCGTGCCCTGGCCGCCGGCTTGAGTATGTTCGATATCACACCGACGCCGCGATGGTTTCCCGCAGCCACCGATGCGCGGGATCGCGATGCACGCGCTCGTGCCACAGCATCGACATTTCATAGCCGGGCACCTCTACCGGTGCGTCCACCACACGCAACGCAGGCACGTCGCGCACCAGCCGCTCGGGCAGCATCGCGACGAGATCGGTACTGGCGACGGCCGACATCACGAACAGGAAGTGCGGCACGGACAGCACGACGCGCCGCACGGCACCGACCTTCGCGAGCGCTTCGTCCGTCACGCCGAAGAAGCCGCCGCCATCGGGCGACACGATCACGTGTTCGAGCATGCCGAACTGCGCGAGCGTCGGGCGCCGCTTCAGCTTCGGATGCCCGGCGCGGCCGACGAGCACGTAACGCTCGGCGAACAGCGGCAGGCGCCGCATGCCGGCCGGCGACCCTTCGGTCGTGTGAAACGCCAGGTCGATTTCGCTGCGTTCCGCCTGTTTCTCGATGCGCGGCGGCACGAGTTCGACGACGGCCAGCCGCGTACCGGGCGCGGCCGAGCGCAGCGTGTGCAGCGCCGGCAGCACGATCGTCGATTCGCCGTAGTCGGTCGCGGCCACGCGCCATGTGTTCGTCGCGGTCGCCGGATCGAACGGGGTGGCCGGAACCACCGCGCGCTCGACGGCTTCGAGCGCATCGCGCAACGGCTCGCGCAGCGTTTCCGCGCGCGCGGTCGGCCGCATCCCGCGCGGCCCCGGCAGCAGCAGCGGATCGCCGAACAGGTCGCGCAGTTTTTGCAACTGCACGCTCACCGACGGCTGCGACATGCTCAGCTTCTCGGCCGCGCGCGTGACGTTGTGCTCGGCGAGCAGCACGTCCAGCGTGACGAGCAGGTTCAGGTCGAGTCGTCTGAGATTATTCATGGCTATACCTGGAATATCAGGAATTCATTTCAAATATACCTGGCGGCGCGGCATCCTGCCGACATTCAAGCAACGGAGTGTCTGGCCATGAATGTGCTGATCGTTTATGCCCATCCCGAACCGCGTTCGCTGAACGGCGCGCTGCGCGACTTCGCCGTCGGCCATCTCGAAGCGGCCGGCCACGCGGTGCAGGTGACCGACCTGTATGCGATGAACTGGAAGGCGGCATTCGATGCGAACGACGTGACCGATCGCGCGCTCGACGCGCGGTTCGATCCGTCGCTCGATTCGAAGCGCGCGTTCGCGCAAGGAACGCAGCGCGACGACATCGCGCGCGAGCAGGAGAAGCTGAAGTGGGCCGACGCGGTGATCCTGCAGTTTCCGTTGTGGTGGTTCTCGATGCCGGCGATCATGAAAGGCTGGGTCGAGCGTGTGTATGCGTACGGTTTTGCGTATGGCGTCGGCGAGCATTCGGATACGCGCTGGGGCGATCGCTACGGCGAAGGTTCGCTGGCCGGCAAGCGGGCGATGATCGTCGTCACGACGGGCGGGTGGGAGTCGCACTACAGCCCGCGCGGCATCAACGGTCCGATCGACGACGTGCTGTTTCCGATCCAGCACGGGGTGTTGTATTACCCGGGGTTCGACGTGCTGCCGCCGTTCGTGATCTACCGGACGGGCAAGATGGATGACGCGCGGTTTGCGCAGACGCGCGACGCGCTCGGCGAACGCCTCGACAGCCTGTGGGCGACGCCGCCGATTCCGTTTCGCCGGCAGAACGCGGGCGATTACGAGATTCCGGCGCTGACGTTGAAGGAGGAGATCGCGCCGGGGCGGGTGGGGTTCGCGGCGCACGTGGATGGGGCGGGGCGTTGACGCCCGGTCAATGCTGGCCGCGCAGGCGGCGCTCGACACGCAGGCGGCCGGGCGGCTCGAAGTACGTGCCGAACCGGACGAGCCCCGCGTTCTTCAGATGGCACGTCATCTCGAAGCTGACCAGGATCCCCGGATCCTGGTTGTCGATGATCTCGACGTCGATCGATCGGATCCGCGGCTCGTATCTCAAGAGCGTCGCTTCCATCTGCTGCTTGAGGACGTGTGCCGATGCCGGGAGCGCCTTGTAGATGTTGGTCAGGTCGGGCAACCCGTAGTCGGGCAGATGCTTGAGCGCGCCGGCCCGCGTATTGAGGATGCGTCGCACGTTCTGCTGGACGCTCAGGCATTCGAGCGTCCTGTCGTCGTACGCGTCGATCGGCTCGCCGCCGATCTGGCCGAGCAGCATGTCGTAGAGAGACGGGCCGGCGGTCATGCGAAGTTCCGCGATGCGAGATCGACATCGACCGGCAACGGCGCATCGACGAAATCGATCGTCATCTTGCCGCCCGTGTCCGCGGAAAGGTCGATTGCGTGCGGCGTGATGCCTGACGCCATGCGCGTCAGCAGCTCACGCGAAACGGTCGGCAGAATGCGCTGGTTGATGAACGCATCGACGTTGCGCGCACCGGACTCGCGCGATACGCAATGCTGCGCGATCGAATCGATCAGGTCGTCCGCGCACGTCAGCGTCACGGCGTGTTGCCGATGCAGCCGTTCGGCAACCTTGGCCAGCTTGATCCGTACGATCGACGCAAGCGCCGTAGCGTCGAGCGGCCGATAAACCAGCGTCTGGAAGCGCGCGAGCAGCGCGGGCTGGAAGTGTGCAAGCAGTTGCGGATGAATCGCTTCGCGCAGCGCCGCTTGCGCGATTTCGGGATCGACGGCCGTCGCATCGTCGATCTGCGCACTGCCGAGGTTGGACGTCATCACGATCACGCAATTGCGGAAATCTATTTCGCGCCCTTCGCCGTCGCGCATCATGCCGCGGTCGAACACCTGATAGAACAGGTCGAGCACGTCGCGATGCGCTTTTTCGACCTCGTCGAGCAGGACGACGCTATAAGGCCGCTGACGTACGGCTTCAGTCAGGAGGCCGCCGCGCCCGTAGCCGACGTAACCGGGCGGCGAGCCTTTCAGTTGCGATACCGTGTGCGCTTCCTGGTATTCGGACATGTTGATGGTCGTCAGCGCGGCTTCGCCGCCGAACAGCAGGTCGGCCAACGCCAGCGCGGTCTCGGTCTTGCCGACGCCGGACGGGCCGGCGAGGAGAAATACGCCGAGCGGCGCGTGCTCGCTTTTCAGGCCGGCCTTCGCCGTGCGCAGGCTTTCCGCCAGCTCGGCGATCGCATCGTCTTGCGCGACCACGCGCGCAGCCAGCGCGGATTCGAGCGTGAGCAGGCTCCTCAGTTCGTCTTCGACCAGGTTGCCGACCGGCACGCCGGTCCATTCGGCGACGACGCGCGCGATCGCCTGTGCATCGACGTCAGGAAAGATCATCGGCGCCTTGCCTTGAACGGACGACAGTGACTGGAGCGTTGTCGCGATCGGCCCGGGATCGGACTGCGCATGCCCTGCAAGGCGGATGGCGCGCAGTGATTCGACGAGTTCTCGCTCGCGCGTGTACTGGCGCTCCAGGGCGTCGGCGCTGGCGTACATGGCATCGTGCGATGCGTCGATCGATTCGCGGCGGGCCGTCGCGTCCGGGAGTCCGGCGCGTGTGTCGGCATCGATCGCGGCGCGCTCCAGTGCGAGCGCTGCCAGCGTTGCGCGCGCATGCTGCAGTTCGGCCGGAGGCACGTCGAGACCCATGCGCACGCGTGCCGCCGCCGTGTCGATCAGGTCGACGGCCTTGTCCGGCAGTTGCCGCGCCGGGATATAGCGGCGTGACAACCTGACGGCCGCGACGATCGCCTCGTCGCGGATATGGACGTCGTGATGCCGTGCGTATCGATCGGCAAGCCCGCGCAGCATCAGGCACGCAGTGTCGTCGTCCGGCTCGTCGACCTTGACGACCTGAAAGCGCCGTTCGAGCGCCGCATCGCGTTCGAAGTACTCCTTGTACTCGGCCCACGTGGTGGCCGCGATCGTGCGCAGTTCGCCGCGCGCGAGTGCCGGCTTGAGCAGATTCGCCGCGTCGGCGCCGCCGGCCGCGTTGCCTGCGCCGATCAGCGTGTGCGCTTCGTCGATGAACAGCAGGATCGGCGTGGTGGACGCGCGCACCTCGTCGATCACGTTCTTCAGCCGCTGTTCGAATTCGCCCTTGACGCCCGCGCCGGCCTGCAACAAGCCGAGATCCAGCGTCAGGATGCGCGTGTCCCGAATCGTCTCCGGAACGCTGCCTTCGACCACCCGCAGCGCAAGTCCTTCGACGAGGGCTGTCTTGCCGACGCCCGGTTCGCCGACGAGGATCGGATTGTTCTTGCGGCGGCGGGCCAGCACGTCGATCATTTGCCGGATTTCGCGGTCGCGCCCGAATACGGGATCGATATCCCCGTTCCTGGCCTTTTCCGTCAGGTCGAGTGCAAAGCGTGCGAGTGCGTCGCCGTCGATCGAGCGTTGCGCAACATGCTTGACCGGTGCGTCGGCGGTTGGCGTCTGCCGGCTGGCAACCTGAGCCGCATGGGCAGCATCGCGTTGCGGCGGCGCGGCGTCGTCAGCGTCGTTCTCGCTGGACCGCCGGCCCAAACGTGGCAGCACGCGGCGGATCTGGGCGCTGGAGACCGACAGCAGCGGCCACGCGCGTTGCGTGCGCAGCACATGCGGCGCCTCGACGACGGCTTGCAGCAGATGGCCGGAGCGGATCATGCCGTCCGGATCGTCGGACGATGCGTGCGCCCATGCATCCTCGACGACGGCGGCGAGCTGTCGCGACAACGCGGGCTTGCCGCGCAACGTGCGCGGCATGCGATCGATCACCTGGATCAGGGCATCCCAAACGGTGTCGATGTCGAGATCGTAGTGCCGCAGGATTGCGGGAATGTCCCCGTCGTCCGCTTCGAGCAGCTTCAGCATCCAGTGCTCGACGGCGATCTCGTCCGCGAGTCGTGCCTGGCAAAGGCTCGCGGCGGCTTCAAGCGCCCGCGTGCAATGGGGATTGAGGCGGCGAAGGAGATGAGTGGCGTCCCGGAGGGCGGGCGTTCGGTCGTCGCGCAGCGTCATGTCGAGGGCTGGAAAGGGAGAGGAAGGGGCGGGCATCCGTTGGCGCCCGCTTTCGGCGGCCGGGCCGGCGCGAATTGCCGGCCGGCCCGGCGGAAACCGGTTGCGCCGCAGCCGGTTTCCGCCTGTCGGTCAGGACGTCAGGAACGTTCGTTCCAGGTGTCCTTGTGGATGATGTTGCCGTCCTTGTACGACCACGTGATGGTTTCGTAGCGCAGCTCGACGTCCTCGAGGTGATTGTGCTTTTCGTAGTCGGGGTTCTTGATGTCGAGCATCTTCGGCTTCACCGCGACGATCTTCACGTTGTCGAGCTTCGTGTTGAAGTACTCCTTCTCCTTGCCCGCGTCGTCGATCTTGTACCACTTGATCTCGACCGATTTCAGCGTCTGGCCGCTCGTCACGGCCTTGTACAGGTACGGCGTCGACGCGTCCGTTTCCTTCGTCAGCGTGATCGGCTTGTGGACGCGCGTGCCGGTCAGCTTGCCGGTGTTGCCGTCGGTCGGAATGTGGACGCCGTGGTCGAACGCGACGAGTTCGACGCTGCCTTCACGGTCCTGAACGGTCACCGAACCCTTGATGTCCGCGCCGCCGTCATCCTTCAGCCACATGTAGGCGGGAATTGCCATTTGTTCTCTCCTTCTTTGTACTGCGAATCGCCGGAACCGGAGCCCGGCGCTGACAAACCCGAGGTGCTCGCCTCGGGAACCAAACTACGCCGTTATCTCGCCGGAATTCCCGACGACGCCTGCGCCGGAGCATCGGGCACGAGCGTGATTTCCACGCGGCGGTTCCTCGCCCGGCCTTCCTGCGTCGCGTTGTCCGCGACAGGCCGGGTATCGCCGTAGCCCTGGATCGCGAACCGGGTCGGCGCAATGCCGGATGCGTCGACGAGCCAGTCCCGCACGGCGGCCGCACGATCGACCGAGAGTTTCAGGTTGCGATCCGGCTTGCCGACAGCGTCGGTATGCCCGGCGACGAGAATCCGCTTGCCCGGATGAGCCTTGATCAGTTCGAGTGCGCCCACCATCGCGCGCGTCGAGTCGGGTTTCAGCGCCGCCTTGCCGCTGTCGAACAGCGACATGCTGTCCAGCGTCACGACGGACGGTGGCGGCGAAGGTGGCTCGTAGGATGCGATGGCGTCGTTGAGCGCCGGGAGCAGGCTGCGACCGTGATACATCCCGAACGACAGCCGCAGCGGCACGCCGGTACGCGCAAAGCGATCCAGCTGATCGCGATCCGCGACCAGTGCCCGCAGCGCATCGCGCTTCGCTGCGTCGTGTGTTTGGGGAATTGCGTTGTAGCGTGCGAGGTGCTCGCCGATGCGGGCCAACATTGCTTCGTTGTTTTTTGCGGCTCCCCAGATGGCGACGGCTGTTGCGCACGCGACAATCGCAAACGCGTGCCCGACGGCTGCGATCCGCGGCGAACGCCATGCCCGTTGCGGCGCGGCTTCGATCAACGGCTGCGGAAGCGGCCACGGCGGCGTCGAGCCGGGAAGGGCGCGCGGCGCGATGGCGACGCGCGTCCGGACATCGCGCTCCCACGGCTTGCCGGGGCCGGTTTCCGGCCCGCAATCGATCCAGCCCGCACCGAACAGGCGCCACACCGGCGCCGGCTGCCGCCGGTCGGCGAGCACGTCGAACACGTTTCGCTGCGTCCAGGCGACGATGGTGGCCAGACCGGCGGCGCGCGCGGCCGTCGCGTGGTTGCCGCCTGCATGGACCACTTCCGATTCGGCGGCTTCGATCGCCGCGTCGAAACGGCGCGCGTCGACGATGGGCGACGCGGCCGACGCGCCGTACCACTGTGCCGTCGAATCGCCGGACTGCGTCGGGTTCGTCGCCGGATCGTCGGTCAGCCGCTGGTAGATCGCGACGTAGCCGGGCAATGCCGTGCCCAGCGCCTTCGATGCATCGGCCGTCGCCTGACGGATGACGCGCAGCCTTTGCGCGAGGACATCGCTGTTCGCATGCATCGCGGGAGCGACCGAAAGCACGACGCAATCGGGCGCATGTCCGTCGCGCCACTGCCGGATCGCGACGGCGAGCCGCGACAGGTCCTGAGGTTGATCCACCCGCAACCAGATCGCGCCGTTGCCGACATGCACGTAGCGCGTGACGGTGTCTTCGCGATCGAAGAGCGCAGCCAGACCGTCGCCGACGACCAGCGCGACCGGCATTCTGGTTCTGAGGCCCACCGTGAGGTCGACCGTTGCGGCGCCGAGCTGGGTCAGCACGTGTGCATGCTGCTCACGCAAGCGCGCCAGCTTGCGCATGTGCAGCCAACCGGCCAGAAGCGAAGCGGCGACGATGACGGCGGTCAATCCCCATGCCGTACCGCGGTCGATGGACAGGACGAGCCAGATGACCGCGAGCGCCAGCATGGCGGTCAACGTGACGACGGTGCGCAGCGGATATCCGAGCCCCGCAAGCGTTTCCCGTGCAGCATGTGACCCCGGGCCTGGCATGGCGGGCCGAGCGTACAGATCGGAACTCACGGCCGTTTCGCCTGCTGAATGAGGTGCGCCAGTTGCGCATCGAGGATCTGGTGCCAGACGAGCCATGTCAGTGTGGCAGTGGCGCACGCGATGCCCGCGATTGCCCAGGGCGAAAGCCACTTCAGCCGGTCGATCAGCCGCGTCGTGGAGCGGTCCGTCAGGAACGGCGGAGGCGGAGCCGGACGCAGTCGATCGATCTGCTCGGCGAGCGCTGCGATCAGGGCCTGGCGTTTCGCTTCGCCATCATGTGATGCCGCCGTCGCGCCCGCCGGAGACGCATAGCGGCCCCGGAATCCGATGCCAAGAATGGCGGCGTAGCATTCGAGCAATTCGACATTGGGTGCGGCCTCGCGCATCCGGTATTCGATCCGCTCGTATACGCGATCGCCCGCATCATGGATACCGTACCGATCCACCTGCAAGGGCTTCTGTTCCCACTGCGCGCGGTCGCTGGGTGGCAGGTGCCGCAGGGCGGCCTCGTCGATCAGGCCGCACTGGGCGATTACGGCATCGTCACGCACGTCCGGAGCGATGCCGAGTGCATCCAGCGCGGTCGAGAATTGCGCGACGAGCTGAACGCAGCGTTGGCGCAATTCGCCGACGTTCTGTGCCTGCCCTTCGCTCGATAAATGCGTAACGAGCAGGGCGGTGTCGCGCAGCAACGCGCGAATCGATGTACCGGTTGCGTGGCCGGAGCCCGGTTCGCGCTCGAGCAGCGCTACCTGGGCGCGCGTGGAAATGATGGTGTTCATGAGCGCAGCACGGCGTAGAGTTCGATCGATGCATCGGGGATCGACGCGGGCAAATAGATCTGGCAAGCGCGTGCGGCAAGCATTCTCGCCAGTGCCGGCGCCGCCGGATCGAGCGCGAAATAATGATTGTCGAGCCGAACGGGAATGGCGCCCGGTACGCGCTGGACCGCCTTGAGCGGAATGCCCGCGACGGCGGAATTGACGATGTGCTCGACGTCGTCGGGGGCGCCGACCTTGCACAGGCGCGGGAATTGTTCGACGAGTTCGAATGCGGGCAAGACGGCATTGACGGACAGATACCAGTCCGCCGTGCCCTCGGCGAGGCGTTCGTCGAGAACCTGACCGGTCCACGTCGTCGGGCTTGTGTGGGCCAGTCCGATCGAGACGACACGCGACGGAATGATTGCATCGAGCAGGTCGCGGATCAGCATCTCGAGTGTCGCGAACACCTCGTCGGCATTGGCATGATCATAGGTGGGAATGTCGGCGAGCCGTGTGCTCGTCGAGAACGTGATCAGTGCACCCGCGAGCTGGGACAGAACCTGATAAAGACGGTCGGTCGGCTGGCTCGGATGCGACGCGAGAAAGCGGAGTTGCGGCCACGCGTTGTGGATGCAATGCAGGAGCCAGAAAAGCTGGACGTCCGCGACGCCATACTCGGCCACTTGTTCGATCCGTTCGCTGCGGCGCGCGCCGAGCGCGGCGCTCTTGGCGCTCAGGATGTCGGCGAGGCGATGAACCCGTTCGACGTGAAGCGCGTGTGCGGACAGCGTGAGGCAAGGCGGCACGAAGCGGCGATCGACGTGGAACTGTCCATTCGTCGTGCGTGTCAGCCGCGCAATCGCGCACACCGTATCGTCGTCATGCGGCTCGAAATCGAACAGCAGACGCACTGCGTGGCGTTCCGCGGCGATTTCGGATTCGCCGCCGCCGTTGAGATCGATCACCTTGACGAACTCGCGATACGCACGCTTCGGCCGGGCCAGCGTGGTCTCGTCGAAGCGGCAGTTGCCGCCGTTCGCGTCGGGCAGCGCCAGTGCTGCGAGCACGACGACGCTCTGCACGTCGGAAGATATTCCCTGAGTCAGGTCCCGTGCGGGAGGCAACGTGTCGGTGACGGTCGTGTCGATCGGGGTGCCGTCCGGCAGGCGCAACTGGAGCCGCGTCAGCTTCAGGCGTCCTGACGATAGCGCGTCTTCGTCGATATCGACGCCAAGCGTTCCCCATGGAGACGAAACGACGGAATTCGCGAGCTGGCGCAATGCGAACGCAGCCCAGCGGTCCTGCTGCTGGAAATGCTGTTGCGTCAGGATCAGCCCTTCATGCCAGAGCGGTTTTTCGATCCGCATGGTGTGGTCTATTGGAATTTAGGAATTATGGTGCGGCGATTCTATAGTCTCGATATGGATTTCGTATACCTAATTTTGTGGAAATCCATGTTTTTCTGAGAATGATCTATTTTGAGATATTGCGGGTGGCGATGATTGGAGTCTGTTTGAGTAATATTTATTGAGATATTGTCGCGATAAGTTTTGAGAATGGGGTGCTGTTTTGCGGCATAGTTTAAGTGAAATTGTCTTTGCAAATCATTGTGTTGTTTGCGGTGTTTGCTTATGTGTCAGTCGGGTTGGGCGGCAGGGTTGGCTGGTTTGCGAGTGGTTTTTGACAGAATTGCTTGAGTATGTGGTTGAGGATTTGACGTGTCTTAATTGTTGAACAAATGTGAATTGATGGGTTGGTGTTTACTGCATGTAATGTGTCGTGGTAATTTCCTGCTCCGTGAATCGGATGCAGTGCTACGGGGTATCCGAGTCAGTCCTTCGCAATGAGCACCGTGGGGCCGAGGGCATCGGCGTCGCGAGCGACTGGGCATCTGCTGGCCACGTACCACGGACGTGCATTGCGGAATCTTCAAGCATCCTGAGATAAGGAGAACGAATTGGATAGCTTTCAGCGAGAGATCCCGAAGAGCCGGGTTTCGATCACGTTGGACCTGCACACCGGCGGCGCGCAGAAAAAGGTCGAGCTGCCCCTGAAGCTGCTCGTCGCGGGCGACTTCAGCGCCGGACGCGAGCAGGCGCCGCTTGCCGAGCGGAAAAAGGTCAACATCGACAAGAACAACTTCGACGCGGTGCTTGCCGACTATGCGCCGGACCTGAAGATCGCCGCGGACAACACGCTGGCGGGCGATGGGTCGGAATTGGCGGCCAACCTGTCGTTCCGCTCGATCAAGGACTTTGAGCCTGAGCAGGTCGCACGCCAGATTCCGGAGCTTCAGGCACTGCTGGCGATGCGCAACCTGCTGCGCGACCTGAAATCGAACCTGCTCGACAACGGCACGTTCCGCCGCGAGTTCGAGAAGGTGCTGAAGGACAAGCGCCTGTCCGACAAGCTGCGCGGCGAACTGTCGCAGATCGCCACCGCCGCGACGCAGCCGGAAGGGCATGCGTGAGCGGAGCCGGGCCAAGCGTGCCTTTACCGCATTCCGAAAACAGGTTGCGATTCGATCGCAGACAGGACACGAGATGAAATCCACTGAAACGCAGCAGACCGGCGCGACCGAGACCGTCGTGCTCGACGCCCCGCACGGCGACATCGACAGCGTGTACGCATCGCTGTGCAGCAAGATCAACCTGAAGCCCGTCAGCGAGGCGCGTCCGCTCGAGGCGTTCCGCGACAACGACATGCTGTCCGAGGCGTCCGCCGACGAGCGGATCGCGCGCGGCATGGGCGCGTTCCTCGAGCTCGTGGCCGGCGCGAGCCAGCCGGTCGACCGGCTCGACAAGTCGCTGCTCGACTTCCATATCGGCCAGATCGACCGGCAGATCAGCCGCCAGCTCGACGCCGTGATGCATACGCCGGCGTTCCAGGCGCTCGAAGCGCGCTGGCGCGGCCTGAAGATGCTGGTGAGCCGCACCGATTTCCGCAAGAACGCCAGGATCGAGGTGCTGGATGTGTCGAAGGACGCGCTGCAGCGCGACTTCGAGGACACGCCGGAGCTGATCCAGAGCGGCTTGTATCGTCTGACCTACATCGAGGAATACGACACGCCGGGCGGTCAGCCGATCAGCGCGATGATCAGCGACTTCGAATTCAACAACTCGCCGATGGACGTTGCGCTGCTGCGCAATATCTCGAAGGTCGCCGCTGCCGCGCACATGCCGTTCATCGGCTCGGTCGGCCCGGCGTTCTTCGGCAAGCAGTCGATGGAAGAAGTCGCGGCGATCCAGGACATCGGCAACTACTTCGATCGCGCCGAGTACATCAAGTGGAAGAGCTTCCGCGATACCGACGATGCGCGTTACGTCGGCCTGACGATGCCGCGCGTGCTCGGCCGTCTGCCGTACGGCAAGGATACGGCGCCGGTGCGGGCGTTCAACTACGAGGAAGCCGTCAAGGGCCCTGATCACGACAAGTACTTGTGGATGAATGCGTCGTTCGCGTTCGCGGCGAACATGGTGCGCAGCTTCGTGAGCAACGGCTGGTGCGTGCAGATTCGCGGGCCGCAGGCGGGCGGCAAGGTCGAGGACCTGCCGGTTCACCTGTACGACCTCGGCACCGGCTATCAGCCGAAGATCCCGACCGAGGTGCTGATTCCGGAGACGCGCGAGTTCGAGTTCGCGAATCTGGGATTCATTCCGCTGTCGTTCTACAAGAACCACGACTTCGCGTGCTTCTTCTCGGCGAACTCGACGCAGAAGCCTGCGCTGTACGAGACCAAGGAGGCGACCGCGAACAGCCGCATCAACGCGCGCCTGCCGTACATTTTCCTGCTGTCGCGCATCGCGCACTACCTGAAGCTGATCCAGCGCGAGAACATCGGCACGACCAAGGACCGTCGTCTGCTCGAGCTCGAGCTGAACAACTGGATCAAGGGGCTCGTGACCGAGATGAAGGACCCGGGCGACGAACTGCAGGCGTCGCATCCGCTGCGCGAGGCGAAGGTGACGGTCGAGGACATCGAGGACAACCCGGGCTTCTTCCGCATCAAGCTGTTCATCGTGCCGCACTTCCAGGTCGAAGGGATGGACATCGGGCTGTCGCTCGTTTCGCAGATGCCGAAGGCGAAGAGCTGATCTGACGTTTCCCGCATGAACCGCCGGGGCGATGATGGTCGCCCCGGCGGGGCATTGCGATCGTGCACCCGAGAGGATTCCATGTCGATGATCTTGCCCTCGCAGGCTTATGAATTGAAGCTGGCGCCGCACCCGGCGCCGTTCTCGATCCTGAAATTCACTGGACTCGACCAGGTCAGCCAGTTGTACAGGTACGAGATTGAATTCACAAGCCCGGTGGCCGGTATTCCGATGGACCAGGTGCTTGGACGGCCGGCCAAGTTCATCGTCGACCCGATCGATCCGAACATGGACTATCTGACAAAGATGTTCGGGGAGAACGCGGCGCAGTTCAGCAAGAAACCGCCGGCGTATACGGTCCACGGGATCATCACGAAGTTCGACGAGTTCGAAACGTCGGCTGACGAGACACGCTATCGGGTGGTGCTGGAGCCGACGCTCGCGGACCTCGATCGCGGCGTGACCAGCCGGCTGTTCCAGAAACAGTCGGTCGAGGAGATCGTTACCGATACGCTGCGGCATTACGGCTACCGCGCGGGCGTCGACTTCGTGTTCCAGTTGCGCGGGCAGTACAAACGCCGCGAGTACGTCACGCAGTATCACGAGACGACGTTTGCCTTCATCCGGCGCATCTGCGCGGAAGAGGGAATCTGGTTCCGCTGGGAGCAGAAGAAGGATCGCGCGGTGGTCGTGTTCGGCGATGATCTGGATGCGTATGCGCGCAAGCAGCGCACCGTTCCGTATCGCCGCGACTCGGGGCTTGAGAGTGTTGGAGCAGACGCAATCAAGACGCTTGGGCGGGAAACGCGGCGTGTGCCGGAGTCGGTACGGCTGCATGACTATAACCACCGGCTGGCAGGTGTTTCGCTGCTGGTCGAGGAAAACGCTGCCCGCGAAGACAAGACGACCAACGCTGTCGATTACCGATGGGGGGAACATTACGAGACGCCGGAGGAAGGCAAGCGCGTTGCTCGTCTCAGGCACGAGGCATATCTGGCCAGCCAGATTACGTTCAAAGGCACCGGCAATCCGTTCTGGCTCGAAGCCGGCGAGGTGATGCGGGTCGATCCGAAGCCGGCCGACGCGAAGCATGGGATATTCGTGACGTCGGTCGAGTCGCACGGCGGTCGCAACGAGTCGTATTGGGTGTCGTTCGAGGGGATTCCGTCTGATCGTGTCTGGCGGACCCACGTTGCATCGATCCAGCGCCCCTCCATCGACGGTATTCTGCCGGCCCGCATCACGTCCCCTGGGGATTACAAGTACGCGTACCTGACGGAGCAGGGCTGGTACGTGATCAAGCTGCCGTTCGATCTCGACGAATGGAGTCCAGGCGGCACGAGTCGGCCGGTGCGGTTCGCCAAGCCGTATAGCGGCGAAAACTACGGGCATCACTTTCCGCTGATCGACGGTGCGGAAGTCGCGCTGGTCTTTACGCAAGGGAATCCGGATCGGCCCGTCATCATCGGCGCGATGCATGACAGCCTGCACCCGGATCTCGTCAACAATCTGAATCACACCCGAAACCTGATCCGTACCGCCGCGAAGAACGAGATGCGGATGGAGGACAAGGAGGGCGTCGAACATATCCACCTGACCACGCCGAATCAGACCAGCGAGTTGAATCTGGGGCATATGGTCGATGAAGCTCGCGGAGAGCGAGGTCAGGGAGCCGAACTGCGCACGGATGGGCATCTCGCGGCGCGCGGTCCGAAGGGCATGTTGCTGACTACCGAAGCTCAGCCGGGAGCGTCGGGTCGCCAGCTCGACATGGGCGGTGCGCAAGAGCAACTGCAGCGGGCGATTGATCGCATGGAGTCGCTGTCCGAGGCCGTCCGGGCTGCCGAGGCGACGGTGGCCGAGCTGAAGCAGCAGAAGGCGTTCTATGCGGAAGCGCTTGACGGCTTGAAGCGCGCTGCAATCCTCATGAGCGCGCCGTCAGGTATCGGACTCACGTCAGGCGAGCACCTGCAGGTCAACGCGGACCGAAATCTGATCGCGACTGCCGGCGGGAACTTCGACGTTGGAATCATGCGGAATTTCACCGTTGCGGCGGGCAGACAGGTGTCGCTGTTCGCACAGGCGCAGGGCGTGCGAGTCACCGCGGCCAAGCAGGACGTCGTCGTCCAGGCCCGTACGGGCGCGATGGCGCTGTCGTCGTCGAAGGATATGCGCTTCACCAGTACCGATGGCTCGATTCTCGCGACTTCTCGCGGCGCGCTTACGCTGACCAGCGGCGGCGCGTACCTCAAGATTGACGGCGGCAACATCGAGCTTGGGTGCCCCGGCGATATCACGCTCAAGTGCGGCAACTTTCACTGGACCGGCCCCGGCAATCTCTCGGTTCCTCTGCCCGCCATGCCGATCGGCCCATGCAAGGAGTGCTTCTTGGACGCGCACCGAGGGGTTGAAGCGATGACGGAGGTTGCGTGATGCTCGAAGCAAATCGCATCATGTCGGCCGGTGACACGGAGGCGGCGTGGGAGCAGTGGCGCAAGCGCTTGTTGTCGCAATTCGAAGCGTTCGACGCAAGCGATGCTTCGGGGTATCTGTACATACTCGCGGATGCGCGCGCGAATCCGGACCTCGGCAAGCTCTTGGCACGGGTGCCCAAGCTCGAGTGGGTGTCGTTATGGCAGGGTACCGTCGTCGAA
Source organism: Burkholderia cepacia (assembly GCF_001718835.1). Lineage (NCBI taxonomy): Bacteria > Pseudomonadati > Pseudomonadota > Betaproteobacteria > Burkholderiales > Burkholderiaceae > Burkholderia > Burkholderia cepacia. The sequence continues at coordinate 748,754 of NZ_CP013444.1, forward strand.
TCCTACGCGGATATCGCACCATACCTGATCGCGATCGATCGTTTCGCTTTCGACGATCCGCACGACCTGCAGAGCCGGCTCGTTCGACGGCTCTGGAAAGAGTCCTCCGGGCTGCACATGCTGACGTGGATATGGTCCCCGTTCCCGACACGGATTCTGACCGAACACTTCCAATCGTTCTGCCGTTATTCGACGCCGGACAAGCGCGCGTTCTTCCTGCATTTCTACGACAACCGAATTCTCGCCCGCTTGCGTGCCGTCTGGAGCGCGGAGCAGGCCCAGGCGTTTCTGTCGCCGTGTGCCGAAATCTGGTATCGCGATCGCGAACTGAACGAGATCGTCTGGCGCAATGATGCAGACGCGGCGGATGGCGTGGTCGATGGAGAGCAGGTGCTGACGGTCGAGCAGCACATGGCGTTGCTCCGGCTCGGTCGTGCCGACAAACTCGCGATGCAATTGCGCACGATGTATGGGGCGATGCTTGATGACCTTCCGGATTCGGTGCTCTACCGACGCGTTTCGGAACAGCTTGAACGCGCTGCGCGGCACCGTGTTACGGGAGATGACGATCTCCTGAACTACGTTTCGAAGGGGGTTGTCGTGTCGCCTCGATTCGACGAACACCCGGTCATTCGGGAGCGCTTGGTGCGCGCGATGAATGGTGAGCAGACGTATCGGGACGCGTTGAGTCAGATTGATGGCGACGTCTTGCGCGAGGCGTCTCGGATGGAGCCGGGCTCGGACGAACGTGGGGTGCCGGCGCATGATTAAACGACTCTGTTTGGCGATGGTCGTAGTGCTGACGCTGGCCGGTTGCGACGCGTTTTCATCCGGGCCGACGTACCGTGGCGTCAGCGTCATGGGGCTCAACTACACACCGTTCAACCTGAGCAGGTTCACTATCCGCGACGAATATGGCAATAGGGCAAGTGGTGGAGGTGATCTGCCGCCAAGCGCGGGTGCGGGCAGCCTAAGTTGTTGCTACAAGCTGAAAGGGACGAGCTTTACGGTCGACTGGGAGGTGTACGACGCGGATGAGGCCATCAAGGATCTATACGCACCAATCAAGAAGATCCACAAGACAACCGAGGTCAAGTTCCCGCCGACAAAAGTCGCAGGTGGAGCAGGGGAAGTCGTGCTTGCCGTGCACTTCTATCCCGACGATCACATCGAGTTCGAGTTTCGAAACGACATGAGCGGAACGAGGATCGCTTACACGAAAGTGGACCACTGGTTTCAAACCAAATATGGAAAGGTGGCCACCCCGGATGATGAAGACGTGGCCGTCGAGTTTAGACGTACGGCCCGCATTGCGTCGCAGGGTTGGTTGAAGTACCGCCTGACTGATACGACAGATCTTGAGCAGTACGTGTACTTCGCGCGACTCGTCAATCCGAAGTTTGATGAGCATCCGGCCGTTCAGCGGATCTTGCAGGAGACGAAGGGCAAACCTGGCGCGTTCGGCGCTGCGATGCAGGGCTTGCCGGACGCCGTTGTCCAGGAAATCAAGGGCAATCGCTTTGATCGCAGGTCGAATGAGGGAAAGCATGGCTGATCCGAATCAACTTGATTTTGACGATTAGCGATGCTTTGGGTGCGAGGGACTTTCCGATCATCGATTCGCTCCTTTGAAAATTGAAAATCCGGACCATGTTTAAAAAGATAGTTTCCTTGATGCTGGTTTTGTTTGCATTGGCGGGATGTGACGCCTTGTCACCGGTGCCAACCTATAGTGGCTTCAGCGTCGAGGGGTTCAACTACATGCCGTTCAATCTCACGCGATTCGTTATTCGAGATCAGTACGGCAACACCGCGAGCGGTGGGGGAGATCTTCCGCCAGGATCTGGGGAAGGAAGTCTAAGTTGCTGTTACAAGTTGAAGGGAACGGATTTTACGGTTGACTGGGAAATTTACGACCAAGATAAGTTTATGGAGAATCCGTATGCTCCAATCAAAAAAATCAAAAAAAATTCATCGATCAAGTTGCCCCCGACAAAAATCTCGGGTGGGGCCGGAGAGGTCGTGCTGGCAGTTCATTTCTATCCGGACGATCATGTTGAATTTGAGTTTAGAACCGATCTAAGTGGAACTCGAATCGAATACGACGAAGTATGGGACTGGCTACGGAAAACTCATAAGCAACTGATCGATCCGAAAAACGAGGATGACTCGATCATCTTCAGGCGTGTGGCCAAACTTGCCGCTCAAGGGTGGTTGAAGTATGGATTCACGAACACGGAAGATCTGCAGCAGTACTGCTATTTCTTCCTGCTCAATCCCAAGTTTGACCAGCATCCCGACATCCGGCGCATCTTGCTGGAAACACAAGGAAAGCCGGGGCGCTTCGCATCTGCGATGCGCAAGTTGCCGGACGCGACCGTTCGCGATGTCAAGAACGATCGATTCGACCGTTTGGCCACGGAGGGACAGCATGGTTGATCTCGATCGACCAGATTCCGACGATCAGGCGTGTACGGCTCACGAGACGGAGCCGGGATATCGAATTGTTTTCCAGAATTTGGAGTATTTCACCCATGCTTAAACGGCTTGTCATCTTGCTGTTCGCCGCGCTGACGCTGGCTGGTTGCGATGCGTTTTCATCCGAGCCGACGTACCGTGGCGTCAGCGTCATGGGGCTCAACTACACACCGTTCAACCTGAGCAGGTTCACCATCCGCGACAAATATGGCAATAGGGCAAGTGGCGGAGGTGATCTACCGCCGAGCGCGGGTGCGGGCAGCCTAAGTTGTTGCTACAAGCTGAAAGGGACGAGTTTTACGGTCGACTGGGAGGTGTATGACGCGGATGAGGCTATCAAGGATCTATACGCCCCCATCAAGAAGATCCACAAGAGGACTGAGGTCAAGTTTCCCCCGACCAAGGTCGCTGGCGGAGCCGGGGAAGTCGTGCTTGCTGTGCACTTCTATCCTGACGATCACATCGAGTTCGAGTTTCGAAACGACATGAGCGGAACGAGGATTGCTTACACGAAAGTGGACCACTGGTTTCAAACCAAATATGGAAAGGTGACCACCCCGGATGATGAAGACATGGCTGTCGAGTTTAGACGTACGGCCCGCGTTGCGTCGCAAGGCTGGTTGAAGTACCGCCTGACTGATACGACAGATCTTGAGCAGTACGTGTACTTCACGCGGCTCGTCAATCCGAAGTTTGATGAGCATCCGGCCGTTCAGCGGATCTTGCAGGAGACGAAGGGCAAACCTGGTGCGTTCGGCGCTGCGATGCAGAGCTTGCCGGACGCCGTTGTCCGGGAAATCAAGGGCAATCGCTTTGATCGCATATCGAATGAGGGACAGCATGGTTGATCTCGATCGACCAGATTCCGACGATCAGGCGTGTATGGCTCGCAAGACGGAGCCGGGATATCGAATTGTTTTCCGGAATTTGGAGTATTTCACCCATGCTTAAACGGCTTGTCATCTTGCTGTTCGCCGCGCTGACGCTGGCCGGTTGCGATGCGTTTTCATCCGAGCCGACGTACCGTGGCGTCAGCGTCATGGGGCTCAATTACACGCCGTTCAACCTGAGCAGGTTCACTATCCGCGACAAATATGGCAATAGGGCAAGTGGTGGAGGTGATCTGCCGCCGAGCGCGGGTGCGGGCCGGTTGAGTTGTTGCTACAAGTTAAAAGGGACGGAATTTACGGTTGACTGGGAGGTGTATGACGCGGATGAGGCTATCAAGGATCTATACGCCCCCATCAAGAAGATCCACAAGAGGACTGAGGTCAAGTTTCCACCGACCAAGGTCGCTGGCAGAGTCGGGGAAGTCGTGCTTGCCGTGCACTTCTATCCCGACGATCACATCGAGTTCGAGTTCCGAAACGACATGAGCGGAACGAGGATCGCTTACACGAAAGTGGACCACTGGTTTCAAACCAAATATGGAAAGGTGGCCACGCCGGATGATGAAGACATGGCTGTCGAGTTTAGACGTACGGCCCGCGTTGCGTCGCAGGGTTGGTTGAAGTACCGCCTGACTGATACGACAGATCTTGAGCAGTACGTGTACTTCACGCGGCTCGTCAATCCGAAGTTTGATGAGCATCCGGCCGTTCAGCGGATCTTGCAGGAGACGAAGGGCAAACCTGGCGCGTTCGGCGCTGCGATGCAGAGTCTTCCTGGCGCTGTCGTTCAGGAAATCAAAAGTAATCGTTTCGAGCATGCCACGATGGAAGGTCGCCATGACTGACAAAAATCGCCTTGACTCGGCGGATCAAACTCCGCTCGAAGTTCGTGCTGCGATTGGAGAGAGTCGGAAAGCGTATCCAAGTGACTCATGCATTCCCTGTGGCGCTGTTGTACACATGGGCTTCTTCTTCGACGGGTTTGGCAGGCATCGCGACTACGACGACCCTGAAACGTCCAGATACTCGAATATTTGTCGCCTGTGGGAAGCTCATCGAGATAACGAAGATCGGCGCCGAGAGTGGATGGTGAATCAGTTTTGGTACCCATTCTATTACTCCGGTCTCGGCACTGAGCTGAACAAGGAAGCCACGGACGGCTTGATCGTCTCTGCGATGTTTAAACTTGGAAACGAAGGCGTCAAGGCAGCAGGAGCGACTGCGGCTAGCGTCGGCAAGAACGTCACCGGACTGAACCGGCTCCCCATCAACCCGGAACGTGCCATCACGGATGCGGTCAAGAAGGGATTTGCGGAATTTTCGTTCCGCCCGGTCGTGCAGTCCTTCCACGATCTGGTCGATTCGGTCAAATCCGCGCCGCGCAATATCGGTCGAGTGTTGCGCCTGCAGCGCGACAATCGCTGGCTTCGGCGTGGTCGCGCGGCGACTCGCGCGATGCTCTACGACGCGAAGAAGAACGTACTGTCGATCGGCTGGACTGCCGCCAAGTCGGTGTTCCTGAATGTCGTCGTCGATTCGGTGCCTTGGTTCCGGGACAATCGTGCGATCGCGCTTGTATTGGGCACGGGTGTCAACGATCGATTGACGGCCGCGATGAACCAGTTTGAAAAGGCGATCGAAGACGTCAAGCTGAAAATGCCGAAGATCCAGCGGATTCAGGTATCCATCTTCGGCGCGGATCGCGGCTGCGTTCTCGCTCGGGCGCTGGCGAACGAACTGACTCAAAAATTCAAGCACCCGAGTGACACGAAGCTGGCCTTTGTTGACCCGAAGGACCCCAATCACACGGCTGTTCCGATCGAGATCAAGTTCCTTGGGTTGCTCGATGCCGTTTCTTCGTTGATGGAAGAAAACAAGGTACTGGGTATGGTGCCTGTTCTCGGCATGCTCAAGCAAAACTATGGAGATCGCAATCTATCGGTACCGGCTTCGGTGCAGCGGTGCGTGCATTTTGCTGCGGCTCATGAACTGCGGTTCTACCAGCGGCTGGACAGTCTTGAAAACACGCGGGGCCTTCAGTACCTGTATCCCGGAACGAGTGAAGACATTACCGGAGGGGCACCGCCCGGAACGCTTGGAGCACGTGCGGAACTGCAACGCGTCGTTCTGCGCGACATGCTCAACGAGGCGGTCTCGCATGGTGTCGTGGTCGATGCGATGGAGGATTTGGCGGAATGGAAGCCCGAGGTGTTCCAGAAATTCACGCTTGCAAACCCCATCTCCGACGGCAACGCAACTTACAAAATCTGGGAACTGATCGGCGCATACCGCCAGATCGTTCCCTACGTCGCGCGCCTGAATTTCGTCGAGCACATGCAGGTATTCCTGCGCTGGATTGCGGTTCGCTATCAATCTCCTGCGTTCCGCGCAACGGTGACGAGTCACTTCGACGGGCTCGCCGCCCGGCACCGTGAGCTTCTGAAGGAGCGCAGCGACGCCGAGGCGGCCTATCTTGCACTGCGCAACCAGCGGCCGCCGGTGGATGCCGTGACGCTTGGCAAGGCCTATGCGCGCTGGCAGGACGCGCTCATGCCCGAGATGGTCGCCGGCCGAGACGCAGGTGTCGAGAAAGCGCGTCCATTCGTAGGTGTTTGGGAGCGCATCAAGGAAGAATCCGAAGAACTGATGCGACGCGAAGCCAGGCAATCCGCGATGCGGAAATCGGCGGAAAACATGCGCAAGGTGGCTCAAGACGGTTCATTGCCTTGGGACGCCGCCCCGGAACTCAGCGCCACGATGATCGAAGCCATGATGATGACGCCCGAGCAGGAGGCGCTGCTGCAGGCATGGAAGATGGGCGTGAGCGGCAAGCACCCGTTGCCGCCCAAGGTCATGGCGCTATTCGACCTGCTGGTTCACGACACGATGCTGACGAGCTGGCACGACCACGTGCTGTCGTCGAACCTGTATTTCCAGACGCGCGCCATCGACACGTTCGGACGCAGCGATTACGTCGGCGAGGAGGAGAAGCGCAAGCGCGACGAAAAGCACGGAGAGCGTGTCAAGCAGATGAGCGACGCGATGGCGCCCGGCAACCGATTGCCGGCGCGCTTCTAACCACACTTCTATCGTTCGTCACCGTACCGCGGTGGCGATGCCGGTTTTATTCGGGGGATATCCATGGCAGGCATCATTCGGGTTGGAGATAGCCATACCGGTGGCGGCACCGTAACGGCCGGCTCGGCCACGCGATTTTTCATGAACCGTCCAGTGGCTCGCGTGCACGATCCTGTGACTTGTCCTCGACACGGCGACAACCGTATCGCCACCGCGACCTCGGGGGCGTTCGATGACGGCCGCGAAGTCGCCCAGCACGATGACTTGTGCGAGTGCGGTTGCCGGCTGATTTCTTCGCTTCCGAACAGCGGGCGCCGCTAAGCCATGGCGCTGGATTTCTCGAAGCTGCCGCCTGAAAAGCCGGTTCCGGACAAGCCGCCGTCACGCTTCCTGTGGACCGTGGTTTTCCTGGTTCTGACCTTGCTCGGCGTGTTTGCAGTGCTGCTGCTTTGGCCCGCCGGGGAATCGACACGTACGCCGTGGTTCTGGATCAGCGTCACGCTCTATCCGGCAGGGTTCGCGGCGTTCGTCGTGTCACGGCCCTACAGCATGTACGAGGGGCGGCGTCTCAATGCGCAGGCCTGGAATGCCGCGTGCAAGCAATGCGCGGAACTCGCGTTCGCCAGGGAAAGTGTCCCGGTACTCATTCTGGGGGCCACCATTCGCGTAACCGCAAGCGACGTGGAAAACGAGGTTGACGAGATCGTCGACGGGGCGTTGGTGCTGGATGCAAAAGCATCCGATCACGAGGAGAACCAAACGACCACCGCGCGATGGTTTCAGCCAATCGAGGCGGGTCTGGCTGCGGATGACCCCGAACGTCAGGCAATCGTTCTCGAATGGCTGTACGACCGCTTGCTGGCCGACCTGAGCGAATCGATTGCGGCACTTCCGGTGGAACTGCCACTGCGTGTGCTGCTCGATATATCAGGCTACGCCGGAGAGGCCGATGCGGTCGAGCTCTGGCGCACGAAATGGAAGAGTCGCGAATTCCGGGCGGCCGATGCCAGCCGGGCGCCGATAGCGCTCGATCTGATGACGATCGACGCATGGCTGGATGATGAGAATGGGTCACTCAGCCGGCGTGCGTTGCTTTTCGTATCCGTGACGCTGAGCAATGTGATCGACGAGCCGCCCGTGGACGGCATGTCGGAGGCCGGTGTCGGATTGTTGCTCACTTCAGGCGCGGTCGCATCACGATTCGAGTTGCAAGCCATCGCGGCGTTGCATAGGCCGTTGAAGTCGGCTGACGGGAATCTGGAGCATGCCCTGACTTATGCGCTTCGCTGGGGAGGCGTTGATCTCGGTGACGTGGGGGCACTCTGGATAAGCGGATTTGATGGGGATTCAGTCGGGCCTCTGCACGCATCACTAAGCCATGTGGACCAAGGCAGGAAACGCGACGACGCGATACCGGAATTCAACCTGGACCGAACAGCAGGGCACGCAGGCTCTTCATCCGGTTGGCTCGCAGCAGCCTGTGCGTCGCACCAGACCCAACAGTCGTCGACACCGCAGCTTATAGCGCAACGTCTCGAAGACCGTACGTTCGTCGCCGTGACGACGACTATCGATAGCGAATCAATGAACAGACGCGCATTGGCATGAACCGGAAATTCAAAATCGACCTTCTCGGATCCATTCTCGTTGTCGCTCTACCCGGGATGCTCATCTGGACGCAGCCTCAATGGGTTGGCCTGTCTGCATCGGAGCGTGGACCGGCTATAGCCGCGCTGTGCGTGGTATTCGTGATTCTGCTGCTCGTCTTCAGCTACAGTGATTCGTCGCGAGCGGCCGTTGCGTGGCGCGCGGTTCAACAATGGCTGCGTGACCGCGGCCACAGCGCATTTTCCGCTTCGAGCGGCAAACAAGTTGGCGACGCGCGGGACCGAGCGGAGAAGCTCGAGCGCGCATTGATCGAGCGCAATGGCTGGTTGTGGCGCTATCGCGAGCGCTGGGTGTTGATCGCCGGCGACGAGCCTCTCGTCAGGCGACTGGCGCCAGGCATCGTCGAAACCGGTTATGCGATCACCGGTGACGTGGTTTTGCTGTCTGCAAGGCAAATGTCCGACGCGCTCGATACCGAGTGGCTTGATCAGATTCGCCGCCTGCGTCGCGGTCGCCCGATCGACGCGATCGTAGCCGTGACGCGCAACCGCCGCACTGCAGGCGGGTCGTTCGACGCCGACGAACTTGCTCAGCGGCTCGCCCGCCACGCGCGCGCGCTGCGCTGGGCCGCGCCCGCCTATCTGCTCAACGTCACGGATTTCGGGGGCGAATCACCGGATGCGGACGAAGCGATCGGTTTCACGTGGTCGACCGCGCCGGTGAACGCAGACGACATCGACAAGTCGCTGCAAGCGCTTTCCGGAAACCTTGCCGAAGCAGGCGTCGTGCGCCTCGCCAGCAATGCGCATGACCGCTATCCCGCTGAACTGTCGCAGCACATTGCGAATCTCCGCGGCGCGCTTTCGGATCTCGTGCTGCAAACCACCCACTCTCGCGTTTGGCGGCACGCAGTCCACGGCCTCCTGTTTGCTCCGTTGTTCAAGGCGCGGGAGCTGGCGCCTCCGTCGTCCGGCGAGACGAGCGACGACGAACCGCCTCTCGCGCCTCTGCACCGAACGATCTGGCAAACCGTCGCCGAGCACAGCCGCAAGGTTGACGGTCGCCGCGTCGGCTTCTCACTGTCGAACACGGCCGCCTGGGCAACCACCGCCCTGATCGGCTGCTGGATGGCCGGCACGATGCTGTCCGGATTCGTGAACCGCGAAACGATCGAAAGCGCGGCCCACACGGTCGCGACACTGTCCGCCGTGCAGAACCGCACGCAAGCGATGCAAGCGCTCGACGGCCTCGGACGGCAGATCGATACGCTGGAAGTCCACCGGCGCGACGGTGCCCCCTTGACGTCACGTTTCGGCCTGAACCGCGACGGTGCGCTGCTCGACGCGCTATGGCCGAGCTACACACTGGCCGTGAACCGCATCCTCGTTACGCCAATCCGCGAGAAGCTCGAACAACGGCTGCATCAACTCGCGTCATTGTCGGACGCCGAGATCGCCAGCGGCGGCAATACCCAGGTACAGGCCGCCTACGACACGCTCAAGGCCTACATGATGCTGGCGAAGCCCGAGCGCGCCATGGCCGCCTTCCTGACGCCGGAGCTCGTGGCGACGGCCGCGCCCGCACGTCCGACCGACTCGTCATTGTCGCCGGGCGCTTGGGATGACCTCCGCCGGCGGACGATCGCATTCTTCGCCAATCACCTGGGCCAAAGCAAGTTGCCCGCCATTACTCCGGATCTCGGACTCGTCGCTTCAACGCGCCAGACGGTCATCGGTGTACGTGGCATTCAGAACTCGACCGACGCGGTTTACCAGCAAATCCTCGACGACGCGACGCCGAAGTATCCGCCAGTGTCGCTCGCCACGCTACTAGGCGATACGACCAGCCGGGGGCTGTTCAATACGACAGCGACCGTTCCCGGCGTGTTTACGCGCGCGGCGTGGGATGAGCGGATTTCGAAGGCGATCGACGACGCGAGCGGGCAGCACGACACGGCAGGCGATTGGGTGCTCTCGGACGCGAAAACCGGCAAGCAGGCTCCGCCGACGCTGAAAGCCGAACTCCGCCAGCGCTACTTCGACGATTACGCACGCGCCTGGGCGCAGTTCCTCAATAGCCTGCGCTGGCAACAGGCGCCGACGCTGTCCGCGACGGCCGATCAGTTGACGCTGCTGGGCGACGCGCAACGCTCGCCGCTCGTCGCGTTGATGAACGCGATCATTTACCAGGCCGGAGCGGGCGCGAACGCGCAATCTTTGTCGGACACCCTGATCAGCAAGGCTCAACAACTCGTCGGCGCCGACGAGAAAGATCCGTCGAAGCAGGTCCAACCTCAGTTCGCGCCGCTGGCAGCGGCATTCGGGCCGATCCTGCGCTTGACCGGCAGCGATCTGGTTTCAGTCACGCCCGCCGCCGGCAAGGCGGCCGTACAGTTGGCCGCAACGGGCGACCTGAGTCTCGCCCGCTACCTCGAGAGGGTCACGGCGATGCGTCTCAAGGCGTCGCAGATCGTCTCGCACGCTGATCCGGACGCGATGGCGCGGCTGGCCGCACAGACAGTTCTGCAGGGCAAGACGTCCGACATTGCCGACAGCCGTGACTATGCGAGCCGCCTGGCCGCGAGCCTCGGCGAGCAATGGTCGGGTTTCGGCGAGCTGTTTCGCGCACCGTTCGATCAGGCCTGGCAGGTTGTCGTGCGACCGGCTGCGTCGAGCCTGAACGAAATCTGGAGCACCGCAATCGCGGCCGACTGGAACAAGACGTTCGGCGGCCGCTATCCGTTTGCGGACTCCGACAACGACGCATCGCTGCCCGAAATGGCGCGCTTCATGCGGCCGGACAATGGCGTGATCACGCAATTCGTGGCGACCCAGCTCGCCGGTGTCGTCGAACGGCAAGGCGACCGCTGGGTCGTCGCGCAGGGCGCGAACCATGGCGCGCTGACGATCGATCCGGCGTTCCTGTCCGGACTGAACAAGCTCACGCGCATCGCAACCGTGCTGTTCCCGGCCGGCGACGCACGCGTGCGTTACGAGTTGCAGGCCGTGCAGACGCCGGGCGTCACCGACATGAAGTTCGTGCTGTCCGGACGCGAACTGCACTATTTCAACCAGAAGCAGGAGTGGGTGCCGTTCGAGTGGCCAGGCCAGTCGCTCGAAAACCTGTCGCATATCGAATGGCAGACCGAGCAGGGCGGCTTGCGCACGGCACTCGATTCACAGGGCCGGTTCGGCCTGATCCGGCTGCTGGAGCGTGCGAAGGTGTCGCAGCAGGATAACGCGCGCTATCTGCTGACCTGGACGCCGGACACGAGTCAGGGGATTCCGCTCAAGGTGCAATTACGCAGCGAAGCGGGCGCCGGGCCCCTCGACGTGCTCCAGTTGCGCAATTTTTCATTGCCGAAGCGGGTATTCGTGACGGGGGCGGCAACGGGCGGTCCCAATCTCTCGGCCATCAATCCGCCGCCGCTGCCGCCGTCGGCGATCGCGGCTGCACGACATGCCGCGGTGCCGTTACCGCCGGGCCTTCATTGAGGTCTCCCATGACGCTTGCCAATTTTGTCAAAACACTCGTCGGCGGGAATCGCGACGATTCCCTCAAAAAAGCGCGGCTCGACGCGTGGGATGCGTGGCTGCAACCACTCGCGGGCGACTCCGGCGTCGGTCGCGACCCCGGCTACGAGGACGCGTTCTTCGAACTGCGGGATGAAACGCAAAAGCTCTCCGGCATTGACGACGGGCTGATCGTCCGCTCTTGCGAGCAACTGATCAAGGAAACCGGAAAGGACCTGCGACTGGCCGGCTACTACGCGTTCGCCCGGCTGAGGCAGGATGGGCCGGCCGGCTTCGCGGACGCACTCGAATTGGCAGCCGCGCTCGTCGACCGATTCGGTGCGGCAGTGCTGCCCGCGCGCGCCGAGGCGAAGAAGGGCGCGCTCGAGATGCTGGCGACGACGCGCATGCTCGATCTGCTCGACAGCCGCGGCGCGTTCGCGCCGGCCGATCTCGAGCGGGCGCTCGCCGCGCTCGATGTGTTGTCGGCCGACATGGCTACCTGGCCCGAAGCCGCGCGCCCGAACCTCCAGCCACTCGTTGCCCGGTTCGCGCGCAACGATGAATCTGCACGGAACACGACCCATGAGCCGGTGACGTCGTTGACTGCGACGTCTCACGCTTCGTCGGACGCAATCGCGTCGACGCGCGACCTGCTGGATCAGGCGCGCAGGATGGCGATTTGGTTACGCGATCAGGAAAGCGGCTATCTGCCCTCGGTTCGACTCGTGCGCAGTGTCCGCTGGGACACGCTGCACGAGGTTCCGCCGGCGGATGTCGCGGCCCGGACGCGTCTCGTGCCGCCGCGGAGCGAGCTGCGCCAGCAGATGAAGCGGCTTGTGTTGCAGAAGCAGTGGCACGAGTTGCTCGAACGTGTCGAAGGCGCGTTCATGGAGGGCGTGAATCACCTTTGGTTCGACTTGCAGTACTTCCAGCACGTCGCGCTCGATCACGTCGGCGCGCCGTACAGCACTTGGCGTGCGTTGCTGCGGGCGGATTTCGCGCTGTTCCTCGAACGGTTGCCGGGCATCGAGCGGTTGGCGTTCAACGACGGCACGCCGTTCGCCGACGATACAACGCTCGAATGGATCGCGCGGCATGCCGTCGTGCGTGACCTCGAAGCGGGCGAGACCGTTGCGCCGCTGCCGGTGTCGGCCGATAGCGAGGGCGATGCCGCCGGCGACTGGCCGGAAATCGAGGCGCAGGCGCGCGAGCTGGCTGCGCGCGAAGGTGTCGAGGCTGCTTTCGCGTGGCTTGAAGCGCTTCCCGGCATGAGGACCGATCGCCATCGCTACCTGCAACGGCTCGTGATGGCGCGCCTCGCCGATCATTCCGGCCGGCCCGATACGGCGCTCGCGCTGCTTGCGGAACTCGACGCGTCGTCCCGATCGCTGCCGCTGATGCGCTGGGAGCCGGCGCTGGTCTTCGAGGTCAAGCAGCAGCTGGTCCGGGCGTTGAAGGCGACGAGCAACCGCAAGGACGCGGACAAGCCGGCGCTCGCACGCCGCATCGTTGAATTGCAGGCGGAACTGACCGTGCTCGATCCTGCCCGCGCGCTGACTCTTTCATAACGGTATTCAATGGACAACAACGATCCCATCCTGCGCTATTACGAAGCGGAAATGCGCTACCTGCGCGAGTCCGGCAAGGAATTCGCGAAAGCGCATCCTGACCGTGCACGCCTGCTCAACCTCGACCGCGTCGGTGATCGCGATCCCTATGTCGAGCGGCTATTCGAAGGCTTCGCGTTCCTGACCGGCCGGCTTCGCCAGAAGCTCGACGATGAACTGCCGGAACTTACCGAGGGGTTCGTGAGCCTTCTGTGGCCGCACTATCTGCGAATGATCCCGTCGTTGTCGATCGTCGAGCTGATTCCGCCCGCGGAAAAATTGCAGAAAACCGAAATAGTGCCGGCCGGCGTGCCCGTACGCTCGGCGCCGATCAACGTGCCATCCCCGGAGGGGGCGGAACGCACGACACCGCGAGCGGTCCAGTGCATGTATCGAACCACGCAAGCCGTCGCGTTGCAGCCGGTCGTGATCACGCACGCCGGACCGGCCGTGCGCCACGACGGCCGTTCGGTGATCCGGATCGGCTTCGCGGTCGAAGGATCTGCGCTGCGCACGGAAACGGATCTGTCGCGGCTGCGCCTGCACCTGAGCGCGGATTTGCCGACCGCGTTCGCGATGCACCTCGCGCTCACACGGCAGATCGATGCAATCCACTGGCGCATTCCGGAAGTCCGCGACGGCGAAGCGGTGCCGCTCGCCGGCATCACGATAGAGCCCGCCGGCTTCTCGACCGAAGAACGGTTGTGGCCGAAGGCCGATGCGGCTTTCTCCGGGTATCAGCTATTGCTCGAGTACTTCACGTTCCGCGAGAAATTCCTGTTCGTCGATCTGTGCGGCTTGGACATCGCGAAACTGCCCGAAAAATCGACCCGTTTCGAACTGGAGATCGTGCTGAAACATGCGTGGCCGTCCGACCAGCGCTTCAGCGCGGAGAACGTGCGGCTGTTCTGCAGTCCCGTGATCAACCTGTTCGAACTCGATGCCGAACCGATCGAGATCGACCATCACGAAACCGAGTATCGCGTGGTGCCGGCCGGCCATCAGGGCGAGCATGTCGAAACCTATTCGGTCGACGCGATCGCGACGTTCGACCACGACACCGCCGAGCGGTACGAGTACGTTCCGTTCGCGACGTTCAGGCACCGCGGCGGCATGCTGCGGCACGAGGCGCCGGAGCGCTATTTCCACACGCGTGTGCGACCGGGCGTGACCGGGCTGCACGAAACGTGGGTGATTCTCGGTGGTCATGCGTGGGAAAGCATGGACACGCTGCCCGAGGAAAGCCTGTCGCTGCGTGTCACGGGCACGAACGGCATGCTGCCGCGCAAGGGGCTGCGGGAGGCGAGCCTCGATGAAATTTCGGTCAGCACGCAGAACGTCGCCGGCGTGCGCAATCTCGTGCCGCCGACGTTGCCGCTGTATCCGCCCACGGGAGACCGGTTCCAGTGGCGTGTGTTGTCGCACCTGGCGCCGAACTTCCTGTCGATGATGGATGCAGAGGTGCTGCGCGGCGCACTCGCACTCTACGATTGGACGAACGACGAACTGAATCGCCGGCGTCTTGCCGGAATTCTCTGGGTATCGCAGGAGCTGATCGAGGAGGTGTCGGGCGGCTCGGTCGAGCGCGGCGCGCTGATCGAAGTCACGCTCGACAGTCATGCGTTCGCGGGCGACGGCGACGTCATGCTGTTCGGCGAGCTGTTGCACCGGTTCTTCGCGCTGTATGCCGATATCAACCTGTTCACGAAGCTCGCGATCATCAGCCTGCCGACGCAGGCCCGGATCGAATGGCCGCGCAGCAAGGCGCAGCGGGCCCCGCTATGAGATCGGTCGAATTGCCCAATCTCGATCCGCTGGTTGCGTCGCTGCTGGCGCGCGCGCCGCGCATGAGCTTCATGCAATTGTGCAGACTGCTCGAACTGCGCGTGTCGGATCGGCCGGTTTTCGGCATGCAGGATGCGGTCGAGCATGAGCCGGTGCGTTTCCGACCGAGGCCGCGCATGGGTTTTCCGGCTGGCGAAGTCGCGTCGGTCGAGTTCGATGACGGGTCTGACGCATTCGGCCTCGATGCTCGACCGACCCTGCGCACGACGTTCATGGGGCTGTATGGCGTCGACGCAGCGGTACCGTCGCACATGGTCGACGAGATCGCGCTGCGCGAAGAGGGGCACGAGGTCGTCGAGGCATTTCTCGACCAGTTCAATCATCGATTCGTCACGCTGCTGTACCGCGCATGGAAAAAGTACCGCTATCCGGAGAGCTTTCGACCGGGCGGCAGCGACGCGCATTCGCGCAACCTGCTGTCGCTGGTCGGGTTCGGTTGGGGCGACAAGCCGAAGCGAGCCGGCTTACCCGATTCGCGGATGCTGGCGCTGCTGGGGCTGTTGATTCAGCGAACCCGTACCCCGGAAGGGTTGGCAGGCGTGATTGCGCTGGCGGTTCCGCGTGTCGGCGTTCGCGTTGACGAGTTCTGGCCCGTCGTGACGTCGACGGGGCGGCCGCAGCCGCTCACGGCGGTGGATCGCATCGCGCAGACGCAAGTGAATGGCGAGCGCAAGGGGCTGGGTCGCGGCTACGTGCTCGGCAAGCGAATGGCGTATCGCGGCCGCGCGGTTCGTGTGACGCTGCAGCCTGCCGATGCGCAACAGGCTCAGGCACTGCTGCCGGGCGCATCGCTGCATCGCGAGCTGATGGCCTTCATGCAGCTTTATGTCGGCGTCAAGGCAGATGTGCATCTGCGGATGGAAGTGTCGTCGCGACTTGCGCCATTGCCGGCAATCGGTCCGACGCATCACGGCTCGGCGCCACGCCTCGGCTGGACGACCGTGCTGCCTGCCGATGAAGCGCGTCTGATCAATATCGCGCTTGGGGTCTATCAGGCATTTCCTTCCCCTGGACCCAATCCGCACCTGACCCAACATGCCTGACCAGGAAACTTTCATGACCATCCGTTTTGCCGTTTCAACCATCGCAGCCGTCGTGCTGCTGTCTGCCTGCGGCGCGTGGCAATCCGTCTCGGATGCGTCGGCGAGCGCCTATCGCGCCGTGTTCTTCAAGCAGGTGAAGGTGCTGAATGTCGATTTCACGGCACGCGCCGCGCTGAATCCCGATGAATCCGGCCGGGCGACGTCGGTTGCCGTGCGGGTCTACCAATTGAAGGATCGAAAGATGTTCGATGGCGCCTCATACGAAGACCTGCTGAAGAACGACAAGACGGTGCTTGCGCAGGATCAGCAGGCGAACATGTCGACGGTATTGAATCCGGGCGCGTCCGCAAGCCTCTCGCAACCGATGCAGGCCGACACGATGTACATCGCGATCGTTGCGTTTTACCGTAACCCTGGCAACGGAGATGGCTGGAAATATGTAATCGGAAAGAAGAAACTGGACCCGAGCAAGCCGTTGAAAGTTGAATTGGCCGATCAGCTTCGGCTTGCCGATGACGATGCGCAGAGGAAGGCATCAAGGTGACACATACGCATTCTTGCGGGCCGTTGTAGCGCTAATCCGGCTCATAAGATGCAGGAGTGCGCCCAATTCCGATACGACAGCCAGGATTCGGTATCGTAACCGCGCGCTGTCTGCAACAGCGGATGGATGCAGTCGGTCGCCGACGGCATCCATCCGCTTCTCATCACCGATCGTCGTCCCGCACCGAAGACGGATGCCGGCACAGCGCGCGCACCTCGACGCTCATATACGGGAACAGCGGCAACTGGCTCAGCAGGTCATGCAGCTGCTGCACGCTGTCGACGTCGAAGATGCTGACGTTCGCATACTGCCCGGCGATCCGCCACAGATGACGCCAGACACCTTCGTTCATCAGCCGCTGGCACATCGCCTTTTCTTCGGCCTTCAGCGTGGCCGCCTTGACCGGATCCATGTCCGTCGGCAGACGGACGGTCATTTCCACATGAAACAGCATCACACGCTCCTTGCGTTATCGTTTTGCCGCGACGCCCGTCAGGCCTGCGCGCGCACGCGTTCGACTTCACTCTCGGGCACGTTCGAACGATCCTTGACCAGCGAGAAATCGAAGTCGATCAGCGCGAACTGCCCGTCGACGCCATACGGCTTGCCTTCCGCGCCTTCGGCCTGCTTCACGGCCGGGATCAGCCCGTCGCGCGTGGCGAATGCGAAGTCGTCCCACAGGTGCGGATCGCCCTCGATGTTGATCTGCGTCGTCAGCTTACGATAACCGTCCGCCGAAACGAAGAAGTGAATGTGCGCCGGACGATGGCCGTGGCGGCCGAGCTGGTCGAGCAGTTGCTCGGTCTTGCCGCCCGGCGGCACGCTGTAGCCGACCGGCACCACGCTGCGGAAGCTGTAGCGGCCTTCGGCGTCGGTGCGGATCGAACGGCGCAGGTTGAACGCGGGCTGCGACTGGTCGAAGTACGAGTAGTTGCCGAGATGGTTCGCATGCCACACCTCGACGAGCGCGTTCGCGATCGGCGCGCCGTCGTGGCCGAGCACCTTGCCGCGCATCACGAGCGTCTGGCCCGGATCGGTGCCGTCGTCGAGGCGCGCATGGCCGACCGATTCCGGCGCGCCGGCAACGTACAGCGGCCCTTCGATCGTGCGCGGCGTGCCGCCCTCGATGCCGGCCTTCGCTTCGGCTTCGTCCATCCGCACGTCGAGGAAGCGCTCGAGGCCGAGGCCCGCGGCGATCAGGCCGAGCTCCTTGCCCGCTTCGTTCAGGTAGTTGAGCGCGGTCCAGAATTCGCTCGGCTGCACGTCGAAATCCTCGATCGTGTAGCACAGGTCCTTCATGATCCGGTTGACGATCGCGCGCACGCGCGGGTTGCCGGGCTTCTCCGCGGCGTCGTCGAACGTCTTCAGCAGGGCGTCGATGGCTTGCTTGTCCATGTGTGTCTCCGGTTTCGGTTGTCGTGTGGGGATCAGCGGGCGTCGCGCTTCATGCGTTCGATGCGGGCCCAGTCGAAGGTGATGCCGAGGCCGGGCGTCGCCGGCAGGTGCAGCTTGAAATCCGCGTAGCGCAGCGGCTCGACGAGGATTTCCTCGGTGAGCAGCAGCGGGCCGAACAGCTCGGTGCCCCATTTCAGCGAGTCGAACGTGCTGAACAGCTGCGCGGACGCCATCGTGCCGGCCGCACCCTCGAGCATCGTGCCGCCGTACAGTTCGATGCCGGCCGCCGCCGCGATCGACGCGACGCTCGCCGCGCCCTGCAGGCCGCCCGATTGCGCGATCTTCACCGCGAACACGTCGGCCGCGCGATCCTGCGCGAGCGCGAACGCATCGACGGGGCCGTGCAGCGCCTCGTCGGCCATGATCGGCACCTGCGCGAGCTGCGTGAGGCGCTTCAGCCCCGCGCGGTTGGTCGCGGCGATCGGCTGCTCGACGAGGCTCACGCCCGCTTCCGCGAGCCGTGCGCCGGCCCAGATCGCGTCGGTTTCGCTCCATGCCTGGTTCACGTCGACACGCACGTCGCCGCGCTCGCCGAGCGCGCGCTTGATCGCGACGACGTGCGCGACGTCGCTGGCGACCGCGTTCGAGCCGATCTTCAGCTTGAACGCGCGGTGGCGTCGCGCGTCGAGCATCGCTTCGGCTTCCGCGATGTCGCGCTGCGTGTCGCCGCTCGCGAGCGTCCATGCGACGTCCACCGCATCGGTCCGGCGGCCGCCGAACAGTTCCGACAGCGGCACGCCGAGGCGGCGCGCCTGCGCGTCGAACAGCGCGGTCTCGATCGCGCACTTCGCGAAGCGGTTGCCCTGGAACAGCTTGCGCGCGCGCGCGATCGCGGCGCCCGGGCGTGTCGCGTCCATGCCCTGCAGCAGCGGCGCGAAGTAGGTGTCGATGTTGATCTTGATGCTTTCGGGGCTCTCCTCGCCGTAAGCGAGGCCGCCGATGGTCGTCGCCTCGCCGACGCCTTCGATACCGTCCGTGCATCGAACACGAACCAGCACGAGGGTCTGGCAATTCATCGTGGCGACCGACAATTTGTGGGGCCTGATCGTCGGCACGTCGACCAGCAGCGTCTCGATGCGTTCGATGGTGGCGGCAGTTGCTATCATGCGATTCCTCCTGTTGGTGCACATGGTAGGAATTCCCGCCCCGCGCCGTCCAACACTCTTTCCGACTACTTCCATACCTTTGAGGCATGCAATGGAATTGCGTCAGCTCCGCTACTTCATCGCCGTCGCCGAGGAAATGAACATCACGCGGGCGGCCGAGCGCTTGCACATGACGCAGCCGCCGCTGAGCCGCCAGCTCCAGGCGATCGAGGATGAGATCGGGCTGCCGCTGTTCGAGCGCGGCGCGCGGCCGCTGAAGCTGACGGATGCCGGACGCGTGTTCTACGCGCAGGCGAAGCGCCTCGTCGACCAGGCCGACGAGCTCGGCCCGCTGACGCGGCGGCTCGCGCAGCTGTCGGATCGGATCGTGATCGGCTTCGTGCCGTCGACGCTGTACGGCGCGCTGCCGGACGTGATCCGTGCGTTTCGCGAGGCGCATCCGGGCGTCGAGCTGTCGCTGATCGAAATGTTCACGCTCGAACAGCTCGGTGCGCTGAAGGGCGGGCGGATCGACGTCGGGTTCGGCCGGCTGCGGTTCGACGACGACCAGCTGGTGCGCGAGGCGCTGATCGAGGAAAAGCTGATCGCGGCGCTGCCGGTCGGGCATCCGCTCGCCGATCCGCATCGGCCGCTCGTGCTGGCCGACGTCGCGAGCGAGACGCTGATCGTCTATCCGAGCACGCCGCGGCCGAGCTTCGCAGATCAGCAGCTGTCCGCGCTGCGCGACGGCGCGCTGGTGCCGGCGGCCGTGCACGAGGTGCGCGAGCTGCAGACGGCGCTCGGGCTCGTGGCCGCGCAGGTCGGCGTGTCGCTGGTGCCGGAGAGCGTGGAGGGCGTGCGCGTGAAGGGCGTGGTCTACCGGCGGTTGCCGGAGCCGGGCGCGACGTCGCCGATCATCATGAGCCGCCGGCTGCACGGCGAAAGCGCCGCCACGGCCGCGTTCTGCGCGATCGCCCGCGCGATGATCGCGCCGGCGGGCTGACGACCGCTGTTGCGCCGTATACCGCAACTAACGGTCGATTTCGGAGCCCTGCGCAGGCGCAGCCACGGACGCCGCCTCAGCGCTTCACGTCGAGCGTTTCCGACGGCGACTCGCCGAATTTTTCCCGATAGGCGATCGCGAACCGTCCGAGGTGGGTAAACCCGCAATCGAGCGCGACGTCGGCGATCCGCTGCTCGCTGCCCGCCGCGCGCAGCAGGTCACGCGCATGCTCGAGCCGTGCGTGGCGCAGGTACTGCATCGGACTCATCCCGCGAAACTGGATGAACGCATCACGCAGCGTGCGCTCCGGCACGCCGGCCGCGCCGACGATATCGGCGAGTTGCAGCGGCTGCGCGTAGTGCGCGTTCACGAACTCCTGCGCGCGCCGCACGAAGCCGGGCACGGGGTCGTGGCGCGACGGGGGAATGACCGACGGCGGGTGGCCTTCGATCAGCAGGTCGATCAGCAGGTGCTCGAGCTGCGACGCGACGCGCGGGTTCGCGTTCGCGCGCTCGAGCAGCTCGGGCGAGCGTGCGACGAGCATCAGTTGCTGGCGCCACGCGGCGAGCGCGGCGTCGCTGACATGCAGTACGGGATCGAGCGTCGCGCGCGGGTCGCCCGTCAGCGAGCCGACCGTGGCCGCATCGATGCGCAGCACGAACTGCTCGCAATCGGCCGACAGCACCGCGTCGAAGCGCTCGCCGGGCGCGCACAGCACGCCGGTCTGGCCGTCGACGCCGAGCTGCCGCCCCATCGCGCGCACCTCGGCCTGACCGGACAGGCAGAACATCAGCAGGTAGTAGCCGTCGACCGCGTCGACCTGCACGCGCATCGCGTCGCCGAATGCGATCGTGCCGATCCCGAGCCCGCCGAGCCTGACGAAATCCATGTGCGACGCGCCGTGCGTGCGGCCGTTCGGCAGCAGCGCATGCGGCTGCATCACGCGCGAGATGCGCTCGCGCGTCTCGTCGAGATCGCGGGATTCGAACAGCCGGTGCGCGCGCAGCGCGAGCGGCTCGAACGACGTTGGGGACATGGGCATCAGTCTGGTTTTGGACGCGTGCTTCGATCCGACGAATGGGGCGGGATCGCGTGCCGGCGTCACGCGTGCCGTCATGCTAGCGCAGAAATCCGCCGAAAGTGGATATTGCGCCGCCGCAATCGCACTTTCCGGATAGACGGGGAATATTAGCTTTTCAAAAATCGGCTCCATGCATTCAACGAAACGGATCGACAAGGAGTCCGACATGGAGCAGACAGAATCGCCCGTCGTATTCGCCGCGCGCGACGACGCGTCCGACGTGAGCTTTCCGCACGAAGACGGCTCGCGCGTGCCGTACAAGGTGTTCAGCTCGCGCGCGGTCTACGATCGCGAGCAGGAACGCATCTTCCGCGGCCCGACGTGGAACTTCGTCGCGCTGGAAGCGGAAATCCCGAAGGCCGGCGACTTCAAGAGCACGTTCGTCGGCGATACGCCGGTGGTCGTCACGCGCACGGAGGACGGCGCGCTTTCCGCGTGGGTGAACCGCTGCGCGCACCGTGGCGCGCAGGTGTGCCGCAAGTCGCGCGGCAACGCGAGCTCGCACACGTGCGTGTATCACCAGTGGAGCTTCGACAACGCGGGCAACCTGCTCGGCGTGCCGTTCCGGCGCGGCCAGAAGGGGATGTCCGGGATGCCGGCCGACTTCGACCCGAAGCAGCACGGGCTGCGCAAGCTGCGCGTCGACAGCTATCGCGGGCTGGTGTTCGCCACCTTCAGCGACGACGTGATGCCGCTGCCCGACTATCTCGGCGAGCAGATGCGCCCGTGGATCGACCGGATCTTCCACAAGCCGATCGAGTATCTCGGCTGCACGCGCCAGTATTCGAAGTCGAACTGGAAGCTGTACATGGAGAACGTGAAGGACCCGTATCACGCGAGCATGCTGCACCTGTTCCATACGACCTTCAACATCTTCCGCGTCGGGATGAAGGCGCGCTCGATTCCGGATGCGAATCACGGGCTGCACAGCATCATCACGGTGACGAAGACGGGCGACGACACGTCGGCCGCGTACAAGCAGCAGAACATTCGCTCGTTCGACGAAGGCTTCCATCTGGAAGACGAATCGATTCTCGATCTCGTGTCGGAATACGACGAGGACTGCACGAACCATATCCAGCCGATCTTCCCGCAGCTCGTGATCCAGCAGATCCACAACACGCTGGTCGCACGCCAGATCCTGCCGAAGGGCCCCGACAACTTCGAGCTGATCTTCCATTTCTTCGGCTACGCGGACGATACGCCCGAGCTGCGCGCGCTGCGCATCAAGCAGGCGAACCTCGTCGGGCCGGCCGGCTATATCTCGATGGAGGACACGGAGGCGACCGAGCTCGTGCAGCGCGGCACGGTGCGCGACGGCGACGCGACGTCGGTGATCGAGATGTCGCGCGGCAATCCGGACCAGCAGGACACGGTGATCACCGAAAGCCTGATCCGCAAGTTCTGGGTCGGCTACCAGAAGCTGATGGGCTATTGAAGCGGGAGCGCGGAACGATGGAAAACCTGACGGAAGACATGAAGACGTGGTTCGAGATTTACATGCTCCAGAACCGCTATATCGGGCACCTCGACAACAACCGGCTCGAGGCATGGCCGACGATGTTTACCGAGGACTGCACGTACGAAATCGTGCCGAAGGAGAACGCCGACCTCGGGCTGCCGGTCGGGATCGTCCACTGCACGAACCAGCGGATGCTGCGCGACCGCGTGGTGTCGCTGCGGCACGCGAACATCTACGAGGAGCATACGTACCGGCACATGACGTCGGGCCTGACGATCGTTGCGGAACGTGACGGCGAGATCGACACCGAGAGCAACTACGTCGTCGTGCAGACGCGCAGCAACGGCGAGTCGAACGTGTACCAGGCCGGCAAGTACTACGACACGGTCGTGCGCACGCCGGACGGGCTGCGCTACAAGACCAAGCGGGTGATCTACGACACGTCGCGCGTGCAGACGCTGCTCGCGACCCCGATCTGAGCGGAATGTGAGGAACGACATGACCGAAGCAACGCTCGCCGAGTGGCATCCGCTCGGCGCTTTCGACGAATTCTCCGAAGACGAACCGGCGGCGCGCGTCGCCGGCCAGAAGCCGATCGCCGTGTTCCGGATCGGCGACGAACTGTTCGCGATGCACGATCTCTGTACGCACGGCCACGCGCGGCTGTCCGAGGGTTATGTGGAGGACGGCTGCGTCGAATGCCCGCTGCACCAGGGGCTGATCGACATCCGCACCGGTGCGCCGAAATGCGCGCCGATCACGGAGCCGGTGCGGACCTATCCGATCCGGATCGTCGACGGGCAGGTGGAAGTCAATGTCGGCTGATCCTTTCGTGATCGTCGGCGCCGGCCACGCGGCGCGGCGCACGGCCGAAGCGCTGCGCGAGCGCGACGCCGCGGCGCGCATCGTGATGATCGGTGCGGAACGCGAGCTGCCGTACGACCGGCCCGCATTGTCGAAGGATGCGCTGCTGAGCGAGGGCGGCGAGCAGCGTGCGTTCGTGCGCGATGCCGCGTGGTACGACGCGCAGCGCATCGAGCTGCGGCTCGGCACGCGCGTCGAGGCGATCGAGCGCGATGCGCTGCGTGTGCGGCTCGACGACGGCACGACGCTGCCTTATGCGCGGCTCGTGCTGGCGACGGGCTCGCGGGTGCGCACGTTCGGCGGGCCGGTGGACGCGGGCGTGCCGCTGCATTACGTGCGCACGGTCGCCGATGCGCGGGCGCTGCGCGCGGCGCTCGCGCCCGGCAGGCACGTCGCGGTGCTCGGAGGCGGTTTCATCGGCCTCGAGGTCGCGGCGGCGGCGCGCCAGCTCGGCTGCGAGGTGACGGTGATCGATCCGGCGCCGCGCCTGCTGCAGCGCGCGTTGCCGGAAGTCGTCGGCGCGTTCGCGCGGCGCCTGCACGACGGGCGCGGCGTCGAATTCCGGCTGTCGGCGCTGCCGCGCGCGATCCGGCGCGGCGCGGCGGGCGGCGCGGTGGTCGAGACGGATGGCGGGGACGTGACGGCCGATATCGTGGTCGTCGGTATCGGGGTGGTGCCGAATGTCGAGCTCGCGCAGGCAGCGGGGCTCGAGGTCGACAACGGGATACGCGTCGACGCGGGCTGCCGCACGGCCGATCCCGCGATCTTCTCGGCCGGCGAGGTGACGATGCACTTCAATCCGTTGCTCGGGCGTCACGTGCGGATCGAATCGTGGCAGGTGGCCGAAAACCAGCCGGCCGTCGCGGCGGCGAACCTGCTCGGTGCCGACGAAACCTATGCCGAGCTGCCGTGGTTGTGGTCCGATCAGTACGACTGCAACCTGCAGATGCTCGGCCTGTTCGGCAACGAACGCACGATCGTCGTGCGCGGCGATCCGGCGAACGGTTCGTTCACGGTGTTCGGGCTGCGTGACGACGGCAGGATCGTCGCGGTGGCCGCGGCGAACCAGGGGCGCGACATCGGCGCATCGCGCCGGCTGATCGCGGCGGACGCCGTGCCCGATCCGGAGCGGCTGGCCGATCCGGCAGTGAACCTGAAGGCGTTTCTCTGACGGCGGGGAGGGGGCGGCGCGGGCATGTCGCGTTTGTCGGCCGGTGCGAAATCGGGGATATTAGCGGCATCGCCGATTCGCCTGCCGCCATGACGCCAGACAAAGCCCTCGAACTGAAACGCAGCAAGCGCCGCGCGCTATGGCTGCTGCTGGCCGCCGTCGCGGTGTTCGTCACGACGATCCTGCTGCCGCGCGGCCCGTGGGTCGACGGCGTCAAGGCCGTGGCCGAAGCCGCGATGGTCGGCGCGCTTGCCGACTGGTTCGCGGTCGTCGCGCTGTTCCGCCGTGTACCGATCCCGTTCGTGTCGCGTCATACCGAGATCATCCCGAAGAACAAGGACAAGATCGCCGACAACCTCGCGGTATTCGTACGCGAGAAGTTCCTCGGCCCCGATGCGCTCGCCGCGCAGATCCGCCAGCACGATCCCGCGCAGAAACTCGGCGCGTGGCTCGGCGAGCCGGCAAACACCGATGCGCTCGGCGGTTATGTGACGAAGCTGATGAGTTTCGCGCTCGACATGACCGACGACGCGCGGATCCAGTCGTTCGTCCACGACGCGTTTCGAGCGGTGATCGACCGGGTCGACCTGTCGCAATCGGCCGGCGCGATCCTCGACACGCTGACGAAGGACGGCCGCCACCAGGCGCTGCTCGACGACGCGATCGGGCAGGTGACGAACCTGCTCGACCAGCCGGAAAACCGCGAGGTGATCGCGGGCTTCATCGTCGAATGGCTGAAGACGCAGTATCCGAAGGTCGAGAAGATCATGCCCACGCAGTGGTTCGGCGAGAACGGCGCCGAGTTGATCGCGAACGCGGTGAACCGCGTGCTCGAACAGGTCGCCGCGGACCCCGAGCACGAACTGCGGCAGCGCTTCGACGCGACGGTCGACAAGCTGGTCGAGCGCCTGAAGCACGATCCCGCGTTCATCGCGAAGGGCGAGGAGATCAAGCGTTATGTCCGCGACGGCGCCGCGTTCAACGAATATGCGCGCGACCTGTGGGATCAGTTGCGCGCGTGGCTGAAGGCCGATCTCGCGCGCCCCGATTCGGTGCTGCACCGGCAGGCCGCGACGCTCGGCGGCTGGCTCGGCGCGCGGCTGGCGGAGAGCCCGGCATTGCGCGCGTCGCTGAACGAACATGTCGAGAAGGCGGTGCACGAGATGGCGCCGGATTTCGCGGATTTCCTGATGCGCCATATCCGCGACACGGTGCGCAACTGGGATGCGCGCGAGATGTCGCGGCAGATCGAGCTGAACATCGGCAAGGATTTGCAATACATCCGCATCAACGGCACGCTGGTCGGCGGGCTGATCGGGCTCGGGCTGTACCTGGTGTCGCTGGTGCCGCGCTGGGCGGCCGGCTGGCTGCATTGATGCGGCCACGGCCATCGCGCAGACGGCGCAATGGCGCGCGCCCGCGTATCACGCGTGCGCTTTCGCGCCGTGCAGTTGCAGGCCGAGCGCCTTGATGACCTTCAGGATGGTGCCGAAGCTGGGGTTGCCGTCGTGCGACAGCGCCTTGTACAGCCCTTCGCGCGACAGGCCCGCGTCGCGCGCGACCTGAGACATGCCGCGTGCGCGTGCGATCACGCCGAGCGCGTGCGCGATGAAGGCCGGATCGTCGCCGGCTTCCTGCAGGCACGCTTCGAAGTAGTCGGCCATGTCGTCTTCGGTCTTCAGATGGTCGGCCGAATCCCACGGCCGGGTGCTGATCTTGTCCATCGATTACTCCATGTCGAGGTGCGCGAGCATCGCGTGCGCGGCGCGTATGTCGGCCTGTTGCGTCGATTTATCGCCGCCGCAGAGCAGGATGACCCAGATCGTTCCGCGCCGCACGTAGTAGACGCGATAACCTGGGCCGTGGTCGATCCGCATTTCGACGACCGGCGAGCCTGCGGATTTCCAGTCGCCCGGATTGCCCATCGACAGGCGGTCGATGCGTGCCTGGATGCGTCGCTTCGCGACGCGATCCTGCAGCGCGTCGAACCAGGCGTCGAAGAACTCGGTGGTTCGGATGGTGAATACAGGAGGACTGTAGGGCATCGATCGAGATGTGTCAACCACGGTTCACAGAATGTCAACGGGTCGCCGCGCCCCTTTTCCGTCGCTCGGAGGGCGGCGCGACGTCTGACTATAGAGCCGTCTGCGTTGTTTACCGGTCCGATTGGCCGTTGGGACGATCCCTCCGCGGCGATCGGACGGGGCGGTGACGGAAGTCGGGAATGTCCGAATCCGTCTACAATCAATCACGTCTTTGCCGCCGGCGCGCATGGGTTGCGCGGCGGCGGATCCGTTCGTCCTCCGGTTTCCGGAGACGCCGCCGCGCGCTGCGCGGCGGGCAAGTGCAGTGTGGTCAGTGTCTGGTAGGTAAAGCGTCCGCGTGCCGTAGGCCGGCGCGCGTTCTGAACGCTGCGTGTCCGTAGGCCGGGCAGGCGGCATCAACCGAGAGTCCCCCATGAAAGCATCGGATCTGTTCGTGAAGGCGCTGGAAGCCGAAGGCGTCGAGTACGTGTTCGGCATTCCCGGCGAAGAAAACCTCGATCTGCTCGAATCGCTGCGGCGATCGAAGATCAAGCTCGTGCTGACCCGGCACGAGCAGGCGGCCGGGTTCATGGCCGCCACCTACGGCCGCCTGACGGGCCGTACCGGCGTGTGTCTCGCCACGCTCGGGCCCGGCGCGACGAATTTCGTGACGGCCGCCGCGTATGCGCAGCTCGGCGGGATGCCGATGCTGATGATCACCGGGCAGAAGCCGATCAAGTCCAGCAAGCAGGGCCACTTCCAGATCGTCGACGTGGTCGACATGATGCAGCCGCTCACGAAGTTCACGCGGCAGATCGTGTCGATCGGCAACATCCCGTCGGCCGTGCGCGAGGCGTTCCGCCGCGCGGAGGAGGAGCGTCCGGGCGCCGCGCACCTTGAGCTGCCGGAAGACATCGCGCACGAGGAGGGCGACGGCAAGCCGATTCCGCGCAGCTACAGCCGGCGGCCGGTGGCCGAGGAAAAGGCGGTTGCGCATGCGGTCGACGCGATCCAGGCCGCGCGCCATCCGCTGCTGATGATCGGTGCGGGCGGCAACCGCAAGACCACCTGCAAGATGCTGCTCGAATTCGTCGACAAGACGGGCATCCCGTTCTTCACGACGCAGATGGGCAAGGGCGTGATCGACGAAACGCACCCGCTGTGGCTCGGCAACGCGACGCTGTCCGACGGCGACTTCGTGCACCGCGCGATCGAGCATGCGGACTGCATCATCAACGTCGGCCACGACGTGATCGAGAAGCCGCCGTTCTTCATGCGTACCGACGACAAGACCGTGATCCACGTGAACTTCCTCGGCGCGCAGGTCGATCCCGTCTACTTCCCGCAGATCGAGGTGGTCGGCGACATCGCGAACGCGGTGTGGCAGATGAAGGAGGCGCTCGCGCCGCAGCCGCACTGGGATTTCTCGCGCTTCACGATGATCAAGGCGCATTTCGACGCCCATCTGGAGAAGGGCCAGCACGATCCGCGCTTCCCGATGTACCCGGTGCGGATCGTCAACGATCTTTACAACGCGCTGCCGGTCGACGGCATCGTCTGTCTCGACAACGGGATGTACAAGATCTGGTTCGCGCGCTACTGGCGCGCGCACGAGCCGAATTCCCTGCTGCTCGACAACGCGCTCGCGTCGATGGGCGCGGGCCTGCCGTCGGCGATCGCGACGAAGATCGTGCACCCGCAGCGCAAGGTGATCGCCGTGTGCGGCGACGGCGGCTTCATGATGAATTCGCAGGAGCTCGAGACGGCCGTGCGGCTGAAGCTCGACCTCGTCGTGATGATCCTGCGCGACGATGCCTTCGGGATGATCCGCTGGAAGCAGGAGAACATGAATTTCCCCGATTTCGCGATGACGCTGCAGAACCCCGATTTCGTGTCGTATGCGCAAAGCTACGGCGCGCACGGGCACCGCGTCGAATCGGCCGACGATCTCGAGCCGCTGCTGCGCGAGTGTTTCTCGACGCCGGGCGTGCACGTGATCGACGTGCCGATCGACTATTCGGACAACGAGCGCGTGCTGAACCGCGAGATCAAGCGCCTGTCGGCGCAACTCTGAATGTCCCGTCCACAGGAAGGAGTCGTTCCATGTTGAAGGAAACCTATCCGTACTACCTCGCCAACGAAGCCGTCTACGCGAACACCGATCTGGACGTGACGGACAAGTTCAGCGGCGAGGTCGCGACGCGCGTCGCGCTGGCCGACGCGAAGGCCATCGACGCGGCGATCGGCGCCGCGGTCGATGCCGCGAAGCCGATGCGCGAGCTGCCGGCCTACAAGCGGCAGGCCGTGCTCGACCATTGCGTCGCGCGTTTTCGCGAGCGCTTCGACGAGCTGGCCGAGGCGCTGTGCATCGAGGCCGGCAAGCCGATCAACGATTCGAAGGGCGAAGTGACGCGGCTGATCGACACGTTCCGCGTGGCGTCCGAGGAGTCGGTGCGCATCGACGGCGAGATCATCAACCTCGAGATCTCCGCGCGTGCGCAGGGCTATACGGGCTACACGAAGCGCGTGCCGGTCGGCCCGTGCTCGTTCATCTCGCCGTTCAACTTCCCGCTGAATCTCGCCGCGCACAAGGTTGCGCCGGCGCTCGCGGCCGGCTGTCCGTTCGTGCTGAAGCCCGCGAGCCGCACGCCGGTCGGCGCGCTGATCATCGGCGAGGTACTCGCCGAAACCGACCTGCCGAAGGGCGCATTCTCGGTGCTGCCCGCGCATCGGGACGGCGCCGACCTGTTCACGACCGACGAGCGTTTCAAGCTGTTGTCGTTTACAGGCTCGCCGGCCGTCGGCTGGGCGCTGAAGGAGAAGGCCGGCAAGAAGAAAGTCGTGCTGGAGCTCGGCGGCAACGCGGCCGCGATCGTCGATGCGGATCAGCTCGACCGGCTCGACTACGTGGTCGAGCGCCTCGCGTTCGGCGCGTACTACCAGTCGGGCCAGAGCTGCATCGGCGTGCAGCGGATCCTCGTCCATGCCGATCTGTACGACGCGCTGCGCGAGAAGCTGATCGCGAAGACGCGTTCGCTGAAGATGGGCGATCCGAAGGATCCGTCGACGTTCGTCGGGCCGATGATTTCCGAATCCGAATCGCGCCGGCTGTCGGGATGGATGGACGCGGCCGTCGCGGCGGGCGCGAAGATCGTCGCGGGCGGCAAGGTCGACGGCGCGATGTTCGAAGCGACGCTGCTGGAAAACGTCGGGCACGAGCAGGACCTGTACCGGAAGGAGGCGTTCGGCCCCGTTGCGATCCTCGAGAAGTTCGACCGGTTCGACGATGCGCTCGCCCGCGTGAACGACAGCGACTTCGGGCTGCAGGCCGGCGTGTTCACCGATTCGCTCACGCATGCGCAGCGCGCGTGGGACGAGCTGGAGATCGGCGGCGTCGTGATCAACGACGTACCGTCGTTCCGCGTCGACAACATGCCGTACGGCGGCGTGAAGGACTCGGGCCTCGGCCGCGAAGGGATCCGCTACGCGATCGAGGATATGACCGAGCCGCGGCTGATGGTCGTGCGGCGCCGGTAACGCGGGGCGGGGGGAAATCGGGCGGCGCGCGAATGCGCCGCCCATCCGCTGAACGGTCTCGACCGCACGCACGGCATCGTGATGTAATCGCGCGACACGGCGCGCCGGGGCATGACACCGGCCGCCGGCGGATTATTTCTTCACGAGGTCGATTCATGTCTCCCGTCTCGGCATTCAAGCTGGTTTTGTTGTCATTTCTCGCGATCGTCGCGCTCGAATGCCTCGCCAAGCGGTTGCGGCTGCCGCCCGCGGCCGCGCTGCTGGTCGGCGGCATCGGCATCGCGTTCATTCCCGGCCTGCCGCCGATCGATCTCGATCCCGAACTGGTGCTGCTGGTGTTCCTGCCGCCGCTGCTGATGGACGGCGCGTACTTCTCGGTGTGGGAGGAGTTCAAGCGCAACGTCGGCGGCATCCTGCTGCTGGCGATCGGCGCGGTGGTGTTCACGACGTTCGCGGTCGGCCTGGCCGTGCACTGGGTGGCGCCGTCGCTGCCGTGGGCCGCGTGCTTCGCGCTCGGCGCGATCGTGTCGCCGCCCGACGCCGTCGCCGCGAAGGCCGTGCTCGAGCGCGTCGCGCTGCCGCGCCGGCTGATGGTGCTGCTCGAAGGCGAGAGCCTGCTGAACGATGCGGCCGGCCTCGTGCTGTTCCGCTTCGCGGTCGCGGCCGCGCTCACCGGCGCGTTCAGCCTCGAGCACGCGGTCGTGCGTTTCGCGGAGCTGGGCATGGGCGGCGTCGTGGTCGGCTTCGTGATCGGCTGGCTCGTCGTGTGGTTCCTGAAGCAGCTCGACGACGACTACCTCGTGATCACCGTCGCGGTGATCGCCGGCTGGATCGCCTATATCGCGGGTGAAATGGTCGAGGTGTCCGGCGTGATCGCCACCGTGGTGGTCGGCATGATCGTCGGCTGGCATCAGCACGAGGTGTTCTCGGCGGCCGTGCGCACGCGCGGCACCGCGTTCTGGCAGGTCATTGTGTTCCTGCTCGAGGCGATGGTGTTCGTGTTGATCGGGCTGTCGTTGCGCGGCGCGATCCACCGGCTCGGCGGCTTCGAGCAGGTGCTCGCCACGATGGTGCCGCCGACGCTCGCGGTGCTGGCGGCGGTGATCGTGTCGCGCTTCGTGTGGATCTACGCGGTCGAGGCGCTGAAAGGGCCGACGCGCCGGCTCACGCGCAGCGCGTGCCGGCCGGACTGGCGGGCCGCGACGATCATGAGCTGGGCCGGGATGCGCGGCGTCGTCACGCTGGCGATCGCGCTGTCGCTGCCCGATGCGATGCCCGGTCACGACGTGATCCTGGTCGCGTCGTTCGCGGTGATCCTCGTCACCGTGCTGCTGCAGGGCACGACGATCGGGCCGCTGATCCGGCTGCTGCGCCTGCCGCAGCGCGAAGCGCGCGCGGCGCATCACCTGACCGAGCCGCAGACGTGGGCGTACGTCGAGGCCGCGCAACTCGCGGCGATCCAGCCGCTCGTGCGCGACGAGAACGGGGTCGTGATCCATCCGCGCCTGCTCGAGCAGTACACGTATCGCGCGGAATTGACGCAGCGCCTGCAGCATGAGCCCGCGTTTCCGGACAGCGATCGCGCCTCGCACTACGACGTCGTGCTGGCCGCGATCCGGGCCGGGCGAGCGGAATTGTTGCGCCTGCATCGTTCGGGCCGTATTCACGACGAAATGCTGCACGCGCTCGAACGCGACCTCGACCTGCAGGAAGTGTCCGCGCAGCACGCGCGCGGATGAACGCCGGGCGGGCGCGGCGCGCCCGCCGTCTTTCCCGCCTCGCCCGTCGGCAGCGCGCGAGCATGCACGCGCCTGCTGCATTCGCATGCGTCATTTCAATTTGGTAAATGATCGGATTTAATCCGACGCGAGGGGATTTTTGCCCGCGTGGCTTAACCAAACAGGACGCAGATAGATGCTGTGTTCTAATTTCATTTAGAATCAGCCGGTTATGTTTATTGAGAGAAATCGCGCGGGGCGAGCGCCGGCTGTCGACGGGGAAAATCGGCATCCGATGGCCTTGCGCGTTAGCGCCGACGGGCCCGGTCGGCGTCAGCAAGCGGATCATTCCTCCGCAAGAATAAGATCGTGCTTAAGTCGGATAATCAACTCTCATGAAAGAATCGATTGGAGAATCGGCGTTTGAAACAACTTTTATGAACGAATCGAGTGGTGAAAAGGTATCGGATTACCTCGAGTCCGGTTTATCGGTCCTTCTCGTCGACGATCAACCGTTCGTCGGCGAGGTGATTCGCCGCGCGCTGCGCAACGAACACGACATCGACCTGCACGTGTGCACCGACGCGCACCGGGCGATGGCGGTCGCGCGCGACGTGAAGCCGACGGTCATCCTGCAGGATCTCGTGATGCCGGATATCGACGGCCTCGATCTCGTCCGGGCGTGGCGCGCGGACGCCGGCACGGCTCGCGTGCCGATCATCGTGCTGTCCGCGAAGGAGGAGCCGATCGTCAAGCGCGAGGCGTTCATCGCCGGCGCGAACGACTATCTGGTGAAGCTCCCCGACGCGATGGAGCTGGCCGCACGGATCCGCTATCACTCGAATTCGTACCTGATGTCCCGGCAGCGCGACGAGGCGCTCGATTTCCTGTCGCACGACATGCGTTCGCCGCAGACGTCGATCCTCGCGCTGCTCGACGTCTACCGGGCCGAGCACGGCGAGATGCCGGCGATCATGGAACGCATTGCCGGCCATGCGCGGCGCGCGCTCGCGCTTGCCGACGGCTTCATCCACCTGACCCGTGCGCAGTCCGAGCGCCGCGCGCACGAGGTCGTGAGTCTCAACGAGATCGTGCTCGACGCCGTCGACCAGCTGTGGGAGAAGGCGGCCGGGCTCGGCAGCCGGGTCGCCGCGCACGTGCCCGATACCGAGTGCGTGACGATGGGCGACCGCATGATGTTGACGCGCGCGGTCGCGAACCTGATCGACAACGGGCTGAAGTACGGCCCGGCCGGTACGGACGTGCACTGCACGCTGAGCAGCGAGGACGGTGCCTGGCTGATCGGCGTCGAGGATACCGGCGCGGGCATCGCGCCGGAGCAGCGCACGGCCGCGACCGAGTCGTTCGTGCAGCTCGAATCCGCGCATGGCGCGGCGCGCGGCGGCTTCGGCCTCGGGCTCGCGTTCGTCCGCGCGACGGCGGCGCGGCATCGCGGCCAGATCCTGATGCGCAATACGGCGCGCGGCTTCATGGTCGCGCTTCGGCTGCCGGCGCAAGCGGAGCGGTGAACCCGCGGGCCGTGCGGCCTTGCCCGCAGGCCCCGCCGCGCGCATGCGCGCCCGGCTCCCCACGCGCACCGGTCGCGCCGCCTCCGGCGGGCGCCGGCCGGCGCGGACCTTTTCTCAACGCAGACTTTGAAAGCCCATAACGAACATGGCCACCGTGACGCCCCGCGCGACCAATGAAAGCCTGCATCCGACGATCGGCGCTGCCCGGCTGACGCTCGGCAATCGCATCCTGCTCAGCTTCGGCGTGCTGTTCGTGCTGATGCTGGTGACAGCCGGCGTGTCCTACGAGCGATTGCGTGCGATCAACAGCGAAGCCGTCAGCATCGAGCGCGACTCGCTGCCAGGCGTCTACCTCGCGTCGTCGCTGCGCGGCGCGGTGAATGAATCATTCATGCAGCTGCAGCAGGCGACGTTCGTCGAGACCGAT
Source organism: Burkholderia cepacia (assembly GCF_001718835.1). Classification (NCBI taxonomy): domain Bacteria; kingdom Pseudomonadati; phylum Pseudomonadota; class Betaproteobacteria; order Burkholderiales; family Burkholderiaceae; genus Burkholderia; species Burkholderia cepacia. Next base: position 782,718 of record NZ_CP013444.1, read on the forward strand.
CCCGACGCCGCGCGCCGCGACCTCGCGAAGATCGCCGACGTGACGAAGGAGATCGACAAGCTGTCGATCGACTATCAGAACACGACGTTCCGCGAAGACGACCGCGCGCGCTTCCTGTCGTTCCGCTCCGCGTACGACCACTACCTGCCGCTGCTGAACGAGGCGGTGCAGAAGAGCCGCGGGTCGCGCGGCGACGCGCCCGCCGCATATGCGGCCGTGCTGCCCGCGTGGGCGGAGGTGGTGCGCAACGCGAATACGATGGTCCAGGAAAACCGCAAGTTCGCCGATCAGTCGGCGAAGCTGATCCGTGAATCCGTGCAGGACACCGAGGTGGTGCTGGCGGTCGCGCTGACCGTCGTGCTGCTGGCCGCGCTCGGGTTCGGCTACATGCTGTACCGCTCGGTGACCGTGCCGATGGCGCGGCTCGTCGAGGTGCACGACGTGATGCGTACCGGCAACCTGACGCGCCGCCTCGACCTGCGCCGCCGCGACGAATTCGGCACGCTCGAGACGGGCTTCAACCGGATGGCCGACGAACTGACCGAGCTCGTCGCGCGTGCGCAGCAGTCGTCGCTGCAGGTGACGACGTCGGTCGCCGAGATCGCGGCGACGTCGCGCGAGCAGCAGGCGACCGCGAACGAAACCGCGGCGACGACGACCGAGATCGGCGCGACCTCGCGCGAAATCTTCGCGACCTCGCGCGACCTGGTGCGCACGATGAACGAAGTGGCCGGCGTGGCGGAGCAGTCGGCCACGCTCGCGGGCGTGAGCCAGAGCGGGCTCACGCGGATGGGCGAGACGATGCGCAGCGTGATGGACGCGGCCGGCTCGGTGAACGCGAAGCTCGCGATCCTCAACGAGAAGGCGCTGAACATCAACCAGGTGGTCGCGACGATCACCAAGGTGGCCGACCAGACCAACCTGCTGTCGCTGAACGCGGCGATCGAGGCCGAGAAGGCCGGCGAATACGGCCGCGGCTTCGCGGTCGTCGCGACCGAGATCCGGCGCCTGGCCGACCAGACGGCGGTCGCGACCTACGACATCGAGCAGACGGTGAAGGAAATCCAGTCGGCGGTATCGGCGGGCGTGATGGGGATGGACAAATTCTCGGAGGAAGTGCGCCGGGGGATGCTCGACGTGCAGCAGGTCGGCGGGCAGCTGTCGCAGATCATCGCCGAGGTGCAGACGCTCGCGCCGCGCTTCCAGATGGTCAACGAAGGGATGCAGACGCAGGCGAACGGCGCGGAGCAGATCACGCAGGCGCTGTCGCAGCTGTCGGAGGCCGCGCAGCAGACGGCCGAGTCGCTGCGCCAGTCGTCGCAGGCGATCGACGACCTGACGCTCGTCGCGAACCAGTTGCGCACCAGCGTGTCGCGCTTCAAGGTCGACGCGTGATGCGCGCGGACACGCAGAACGGCGCGCATGCGCTGTTCCTGATGTTCGAGCTCGACGGCGAACGCTATGCGCTCGACGCGGCCGGCATCGACGAGGTGCTGCCGCTCGCGGCCACGAAGGCCGTGCCCGGCGCACCCGAATGGATTGCCGGGCTGCTGATGCGCGGCGGCCAGCCGGTGCCGGTGATCGACGTGCCGATGCTGGCGCTCGGGCGCCGCGCGCATGCGTTGCGCTCGACGCGGCTCGTGATGGTCCGATACAGGGTTCGTGATTGCGCGAACGACGCGGACGCCGGCGAGCGGATGCTCGGCCTGATCGTGGAGCGTGCGACGCAGACGATGCGGATCGATCGCGCGGCGTTTCGCGCGAGCGGCATCTCGACCGCGCGTACGCGCTGGCTCGGGCCCGTCGCGCATACGCCCGACGGCGTCGTGCAGCAGGTATCGGTGCGCGACATCGTCGATTCGGTCGCGTGCCTGCACCTGTTCGACGACGCATCGGCCAACGGAGGGGCGCCGGCATGACATCCATCGCATCGAATTTTCGCGCGTGGCTGCTGCGCGAGACCGGCATCGACCCCGATTCGCTCGGCAACGATTTCCTGCTGCGCGCGGTGACCGAGCGCATCTACGCGACCCAGGCGGCGGACGGCGAGCGGATGCCCTGCGCCGCGCGGCCGCCGGTCTCGCCGGACGCGCTCGACGCCTACTGGCAGCAGCTCAACGCGTCGGCCGACGAACGGCGTGCGCTGATCGAGCTGTTCGTCGTGCCCGAGACCTGGTTCTTCCGCGACCGCGAGGCCTTCGCGACGCTCGCGCGGCTCGCGGCCGAACGGCTCGCGGCGCAGCCCGGCCGCGTGATCCGCGTGCTGAGCGCGCCGTGCTCGACGGGCGAGGAGCCGTTTTCGGCGGCGATGGCGCTGCTCGACGCGGGGCTCGACCCGGCCAGTTTCACGATCGACGCGATCGACCTCAGCACGCGCGCGATCGAGCAGGCGCGGCTCGGCTGTTACGGGCGCAACGCGTTTCGCGGCACCGCGACGGAGTTTCGCGCGCGGCATTTCACGCCGACCCGCGAGGGCTGGCTGCTCGACGAGCGCGTGCGCGCCTGTGTGCAGTTCCGGCAGGGGAACCTGCTCGAGCCGGTCGGCGACGCGCTCACCCGCTACGATTTCGTGTTCTGCCGCAACGTGCTGATCTACTTCGATCGCGACGCGCAGGATCGCGTGATCCGCTCGCTCGGCGACCGCCTTGCCGACGACGGCGTGCTGTTCGTCGGGCCGGCCGAAACGGGCGTCGCGATGCGGCACGGGATGCGCTCGGCGCGCGTGCCGCTGGCATTCGCGTTCCAGCGCGCGAGCGTCGCCGAACGGCTGGCCGACGGGCTCGCCGCCGCGCTGCCGCCGGCCGTGCGGCCGTGGCGCGCCGACCGCTTCACGGCGGCGCGTGTCGCCGCGCCGCGCGTGGCGCCGTCCGGGTGGTTCGCCGGTGCGGCGGCGCACGCGCCCGCGCTCGCCGCCGCACCGCAACGGGCGGCGGACGGCGGTCATGGAAGCCATGGCGGAGATGTGCAGGCGCAGGCGGCCGGGGGCGATCCGCCGACGCTGGAAGACGCACAGGCGCTGGCGAATGCCGGCGCGTTCGACGAGGCGGAGCGCGTGCTCGCGCAGTTCTCGGCGCGCGTCGGGCCGCATGCCGATGCGTTCTACCTGAACGGGCTGATCGCGGATGCGCGCGGGCGCGCATCGGAAGCCGGCGACTTCTACCGGAAGGCGCTGTACCTGCGGCCCACGCATCACGAAGCGCTGACCCATCTCGCGACGCTGCTCGACGTCGGCGGCGATCGCGCGGGCGCGCAATGGCTGCTCGAGCGTGCACGGCGCTCGGCGGGATAATACGAAGGCATGACAAACATGATGAACCGCGAGGCCGCTGACCCAACCGACGACACGGCGATCGACGTCGACGATTGCTGGAACCGGATCGGCACGCGCGGCGACCGCACGTGCGAGCGGCTGAACGAGTGCCTGCGCTGCCTGAACTGCCCGGTGTACGCGTATCACGCGGCGAAGCTGCTCGAGCGCCCGCTCGACGGGGCGGAGATGGCCGACGCCACGCGCCGCATGGACACGAACGGCGCGTATGGCGCCGGGCGCGAGCGCAGCGACGCCGGCGCCGATACGCGCCATGCGGCGCTGGCGTTTCGCGTGGCCGACGAATGGCTCGCGCTGCCGATCGGCGTGCTGCGCGAGATCGCCGGCACGCGCCCGATCCATTCGCTGCCGCATCGCCGCCATTCGGCCGTGCGCGGCGTGGTCAACATCCGCGGCACGCTGCGCATCGCGATCTCGATCGGCGCGCTGCTCGGACTCGATGTCGGCCAGGGCGGCACCGGCGCCGACGGCCGCTTCACGCGGCTGCTGGTCGCCGCGCACCAGGGCGAGCCGGTCGTGTTTCCGGTCGACGAAGTCGAGGGCGTGCTGCGTTTCGGCGCATCCGACTGGGTGCCCGTGCCGGCCACGGTCGGGCGCGCGAGCGCCGGCCTGTCGCGCGGCGTGCTGTCGTGGCGCGGGAAGTCGGTGGGCCTGCTCGACGACGACCGCCTGTTCGACGCAGTCACACGGAGCATGCGATGAGCGGCGATGACGACCTGAGCCACCTGTCGCTGCTCGAGCTGTATCGCGAGGAGACGCGCACGCAGACCCAGGCGCTGTCCGAACGGCTGCTCGCGCTCGAATCCGGCGCGCCGGACGCGGCGGCGCTCGAGGCATGCATGCGCGCCGCGCATTCGCTGAAAGGGGCCGCGCGCATCGTCGGCGTGCCGCTCGGCGTCGACATCGCGGGGCGGATGGAGGAGTGCTTCGTCGCCGCGCAGGCCGGCACGATCGCACTGACGGCCACGCACGTCGACGTGCTGCTGGCGGGCGTCGATTTGCTGGTGCGCGTCGGCGATCCGCAGGCGCAGCCGGTCGCGCCGGCCGAGATCGAGACGTTCGCCGCGGCGCTGGCCGCGGCCGGCGATCCGGGCACGACGCAAACGTTGACGGCGGTGTCGCCGCCGCACGACGACGTTCCGCGCGAATCCGGCCGGCCGGCGCGCGAGGCGGCGCAATTCGGCGGCGACGCCGCGCCGCCCCCGGCCGCGAGCGCCGCCGATCCGGCGCAGTCCGCGCGCGGCGTGGGCGCAAACACAGGCGCAAGCACGGGCGCAATCCGCCGCGTGCGCGCGGATACGCTGAACCGGCTGCTGAGCCTGTCCGGCGAATCGCTGGTCGAATCGCGCTGGCTCAAGCCGTTCGCCGAATCGATGCTGCGCGTGAAACGCGCACAGCGCGACGCCGCGCGTTCGCTCGACACGCTGGTCGAGCGCTTCGCCGACGATCTCGACGCGGGCATGCTCGCGTCGATGAACGAAGTGCGGCACATGCTGAACGACCTGCAGCGCTCGCTCGCCGAGCGCATGGACGAATTCGACCGCTTCGAGCGGCGCAGCACGCATATCGCCGAGCAACTGTACGACGAGGCGCTGCAATGCCGGATGCGGCCGTTCGGCGACGCGACGCGTGCGTATCCGCGCATCGTCCGCGATCTCGCGCGCTCGCTCGGCAAGCAGGTGCGTTTCTCGATCGTCGGCGAGGGCACGCAGGTCGACCGCGACATCCTCGACCTGCTCGACGCACCGCTCGGCCATTTGCTGCGCAACGCGATCGACCACGGCGTCGATTCGCCGGAGGCGCGGCGCGCGCGCGGCAAGCCGGCCGAGGCGAGCGTGACGCTGGAGGCGCGCCACAGTGCCGGCTCGCTGCTGGTCAGCGTGATCGACGACGGCCCGGGCGTCGACATGGACGCGCTGCGCGCGGCCGTCGTGCGCCAGCGCCTGACCGACGACGAGACCGCCGCGCGGCTGTCCGATCCCGAACTGCTCGAATTCCTGCTGCTGCCGGGTTTCTCGATGCGCGATGCGGTGACCGACGTGTCGGGCCGCGGCGTCGGCCTCGACGCGGTGCAGGAGATGGTGCGCGGCGTGCGCGGCGCGGTGCGGATCTTCAACGAGCCGGGCGCGGGCATGCGTTTCGTGCTGCAGTTGCCGCTCACGCTGTCGGTGATCCGCAGCCTGCTCGTCGAGGTCGGTGGCGAGCCGTATGCGTTCCCGCTCGCGCACGTGCGCCGCACGCTCGAACTCTCGCACGACGATATCGACGTGCTCGAAGGGCAGCCGCATTTCCCGTTCGACGGCCGGCGCGCGGGCCTCGTCGCCGCGCATCAGCTGCTCGACGCGGGCGAGCCCGACGTCGCGCGCACACGAGCACGGCGGTCGTGGTCGTCGGCGGGGAACCCGAGCTGTACGGCGTCGCGGTCGACCGCTTCCTCGGCGAGCGGATGCTCGTCGTGCAGCCGCTCGACAGCCGCCTGCACAAGATCCAGAACATCGCGGCCGGCGCGCTGCTCGAGAACGGCGACCCGGTGCTGATCGTCGACGTCGAGGACCTGATCCGTTCGGTCGACAAGCTCGTGCGCGGCGGGCAGCTCGCGCGGCTCACGCGCGACCCGCAACTGGCGCTGGCCGACCGGCGCCGCCGCGTGCTCGTCGTCGACGATTCGCTGACGGTGCGCGAGCTCGAACGCAAGCTGCTGGAAAAGCGCGGCTACGACGTGACGGTCGCGGTCGACGGGATGGAGGGCTGGAACGCGGTGCGCAGCGATGCGTTCGATCTCGTCGTCACCGACGTCGACATGCCGCGCATGGACGGCATCGAACTCGTCACGCTGATCAAGGGCGACCCGATGCTCAAGCGCGTGCCGGTGATGATCGTGTCGTACAAGGATCGCGACGAGGATCGCCGTCGCGGGCTCGATGCGGGCGCCGACTACTACCTCGCGAAGAGCAGCTTCCACGACGAGGCGCTGCTCGACGCCGTGCACGACCTGATCGGGGACGCGCGAGGATGAACATCGGCATCGTCAACGATTTGCCGCTGGCCGTGGAGGCGCTGCGCCGCGTGATCGCGCTGCGCACCGACCATCGCGTGCTGTGGGTCGCGACCGACGGCGACGAGGCGGTGGATTTCTGCGTCGCGCATCCGCCCGACCTCGTGCTGATGGATCTCGTGATGCCGAAGGTCGACGGTGTCGCGGCGACGCGCCGGATCATGGCGCGTGCGCCGTGCGCGATCCTGATCGTGACGGCGAGCGTCAGCGCGAACACGTCGTCGGTCTACGAGGCGATGGGCGCGGGTGCGCTCGATGCGGTCGACACGCCGACGCTCGCGCTCGGGCTGTCGGCCGACGCGTCGCCGCAGGCGCTGCTCGCGAAGATCGACCAGATCGGCCGGCTGCTCGAAAGCCGTTCCGCGGCGCTCGTGCCGCCGGGGCCCGCGCCCGAGCGCGGCCAGCCGACGCTCGTCGCGATCGGCGCGTCGGCGGGCGGGCCGACCGCGCTGACCGCGCTGCTGCGCGCGCTGCCGGCCGACTTTCCGGCGGCGATCGTGATCGTCCAGCATGTCGACCAGGCGTTCGCGCTCGGGATGGCTGAGTGGCTCGACGGCTATACGCGGCTGCCGGTGCGCGTCGCGCGGCAGGGCAGCGTGCCGCAGGCCGGCGAGGTGCTGCTCGCGGCGACCAACGATCACCTTTACCTGTCGCCGCGCGGCGTGCTCGGCTATACGCGGCATCCGGTCGAGACACCGTACCGGCCGTCGATCGACGTGTTCTTCAACAGCGTCGCCGACGGCTGGCAGGGCGAAGCGTTCGGCGTGCTGCTGACGGGCATGGGGCGCGACGGCGCGCTCGGCCTGAAGGCGATGCGCGCGAAGGGCTGCTACACGATCGCGCAGGACGAAGCGACGAGCGCCGTGTACGGAATGCCGAAGGCGGCCGCCGCGATCGGGGCGGCGTCGGCGATCCTGCCGCTCGAACGGATCGCGCCGCAATTGGTCGCGCGCGTGATGGGCCGATCGCGCGGCTGATTTCGCGGCTGATTTCGCGGCCGGCCTCGCGCGTTGCGCGGGGCGTCGGCCGTCGCGTAAAATGCGCGCTTCGGAGATGGCATGCCTCCCCGGGGTCCGGGCTTGCTCGCCACGAGCGCGCACAGGCCCTCAACCGCCGGTCGTCCGGCTGATGATGCCTGCGTGTTCCTGGGTCTTCAGGAGGTCGCAGGCCGGTCATGCACCATCCAAGCGGCATCCCGCCGCCCAGGTTTTGATGTTCCGTCGAATCTGGAATCACCCGATGTTCAACACTTCTGCCGACTTCCTCGCGACCGTGCGCTACGTGTGCCGCTGGCTCGCGCTGTCGGCCCTGCTTGGCGCACTGGCCGGCACGGCTTCCGCCCTGTTCCTGATCGCGCTCGACTGGGCCACCGGCACGCGCGTCGCGCACCCGTGGCTGCTGTGGGGGCTGCCGGCGGCCGGTTTCGCGACCGGCTGGGTCTACCATCGCTTCGGCCAGTCCGTCGCGCGCGGCAACAACCTGCTGATCGACGAAATCCACGACCCGAAGGCGCTCGTGCCGAAACGGATGGCGCCGCTCGTGCTGGTCGCGACCGTCGTCACGCACCTGTTCGGCGGCTCGGCGGGCCGCGAGGGCACGGCCGTGCAGATGGGCGGCGCGCTCGCCGATCGCGTCACGCACGTGTTCCGTCTCGATCGCGAACATCGCCGCGTGCTGCTGATGGGCGGCATCGCGGCCGGTTTCGCATCGGTGTTCGGCACGCCGCTCGCGGGCGCTGTGTTCGGGCTCGAGGTGCTGGCGATCGGGCGTGTGCGGTACGACGCGCTGCTGACCTGTGTCGCCTCCGCGATCGTCGCGGACGTCGTCTGCCGCGCATGGGGCGTGCATCACACGGCCTATGCGATTCCGTTCGTGCCGCCCGTCAGCGCGGCGGGGCTCGGCGCGACGGTCGTCGCGGGCGTGGCGTTCGGCGTGGTCGGGCGGCTGTTCGCATTCGCGACGCATGCGCTGTCGGCGCTGTTTCGCCGGCGCATCCGCTACGCGCCGCTGCAGCCGGTGGTCGGTGGTCTGCTCGTGGCGGTCGCGGCGAGCGCGCTGAACGTGCCGCGGTATCTCGGCCTCGGCATTCCGACGATCGAGGCCGCGTTTCACGGCCCGTTGCCGCTCTACGATTTCGCGGGCAAGTTCGCGTTCACCGTCGTCACGCTCGCGTCGGGGTTCAAGGGCGGCGAAGTGACGCCGCTGTTCTACATCGGCGCGACGCTCGGCAACGCGCTCGGCCAGGTGCTGGCGCTGCCGGTGCCCGTGCTTGCGGGGCTCGGCTTCGTCGCGGTGTTCGCCGGCGCGGCCAATACGCCGATCGCGTCGACGATCATGGCGATCGAACTGTTCGGGGCGGATATCGGCGTGTATGCGATCGTCGCGTGTGTCGTTGCGTATCTGTTCTCGGGGCACGCGGGGATTTATCGCGCGCAGCGCGTGGCCGTCGAAAAGGGCGTGCACGGGCCGGGCGAGTGACGCGTGAGCGGCGGGGCGGCCATCCTGTATGGCCGCCCCGCGTCGCGTCCGGCTTGCCGTCAGGCTTCGGCCGGCTGCCCGCGCGGTTCGGCGCCATCGGACGCATGGCCGCGCGGCGTGTCCGCGAGCCCCTTCGCGAGCTCCAGCGCCTGCCGCTCGAACAGCCGGCGATAGATGCCGCCGTCGATGCGGATCAGCGCGTCGTGGCTGCCTTCCTCGATCACCTTGCCGTGGTCGAGCACCAGCAGCCGGTCGAGCGCGCGCACGGTCGACAGCCGGTGCGCGACCACGAGCGTCGTGCGGCCGACCATCAGCCGCTCCATCGCCTGCTGGATCAGCAGCTCGCTTTCGCTGTCGAGGCTCGACGTGGCTTCGTCGAGGATCAGGATCGGCGCATCGGCGAGGAACGCGCGCGCGATCGCGACCCGCTGGCGTTCGCCGCCCGACAGCTTGATCCCGCGTTCGCCGACCAGCGTGTCATAGCCGTCCGGCAGCGTAGCGATGAAGTCGTGCGCGCTGGCGAGCCGCGCGGCACGCTCGATGTCGGCCCGGCTCGCGCCGGGGCGCGCATACGCGATGTTCTCGGCGAGCGTGCGGTGGAACAGCACGGGCTCCTGCTGGACGATCGCGATCTGGCTGCGCAGCGAATCCTGCCGCACCTGCGCGATGTCCTGGCCGTCGATCGTGATGCGGCCGCCCGACACGTCGTACAGGCGCTGGATCAGCTTGATGAACGTCGTCTTGCCCGACCCCGAGTGGCCGACGAGGCCCACGCGTTCGCCCGGCGCGATGCGCATCGAGAAATCGTCGTACAGCGGCACCGGATGGTTGCCGTAGCGGAACGTCACGTGCTCGAAGCGGATCTCGCCTTGGCCGATCCGGATGGCCGGCGCGCCGGGACGATCGTCGATGCCGAGCGGCTGGCGTTCGAGCTCGACGAGTTCTTCCATGTCGTTCACCGAGCGCTGCAGGTTGCGGATGTGCATGCCGACGTCGCGCAGGTAGCCCTGCAGCATGAAGAACATCGTCAGCGCGAACGCGATGTCGCCGACGCTCGCCTCGTCGTTGACCCACAGCCGCAGCGCGACGCCGATCATCGCGGCCTGCATCGCGACGAGCATCGCGCCCTGCAACCCGCCGTTGAGCGTGCCGCGCACCCAGGTGCGGCGCGTGCGCTGCCGCCACTTGCCGATCACGCGGGCGAGCCGCGCTTCCTCGCGCGTTTCCGCGCCGAACGCCTTCACGACCGCGTTGCAGCTCACGGCATCGGCGAGCGCGCCGCCCATGCGCGTATCCCACAGGTTGCCGAGCCGGGCGGCCGGCGCGACGACGCCGAGCGACACCGCGACCGTCACCGTGATGTACAGCAGCGAACCCGCGCCGACGACGAGCCCCATTACGGGCCAGTGCGTGCCGAGCAGCACGGTTGCGCCGACGAGCATCGTGACCGACGGCAACAGCGCGATCAGCACGGTGTCGTTCAGCAGGTCGAGCGCCCAGATGCCGCGCGTGATCTTGCGCACGGTCGAGCCCGCGAAGCTGTTCGCGTGCCAGTCGGTCGAGAAGCGCTGCACGCGATGGAACGATGCGGCCGCGATCTCGCTCATCATCTTCAGCGTGAGCGTGATGATGTTCAGGTAGACGCCTTGCCGCAACACCGTCGCGCCGAGGCCGAGCGCGGCGAGCGTGCCGAACGCCGACAGCGCCGCGTGCCAGGCGGCCGACCGGTCGGTGAGGCCGGTCGACAGCGCGTCGACGAGGCGGCCGGCGAACAGCGGCGTGAGCACGTCGGCGAGCGCGGCGAGCAGCGAGAACGCCACGACGGCGGCGATGCGCGCCGGTTGCCGGCGCCAGTAGTGCAACGTGAAGCCGAAGACGGCCTGGAATGCCTGGCCGCCCAGATGGGTGGTTTTTCTGGTCATTTATCGTTGCCCGGCGCATCGCGCGACGGGACTTTCCGGATCAGAGAACGTCGAAACGCGACAGCCGGACCCGCGTGCGAGACGCGGATCGAAAGAGTGGGCTGTCGGGAACGTGCGCGGGCCTTCAGGCGCCGGCGCGGACGGCGGGCTGGATCAGCTGCGCCGTGGGACCACGTTCGGGAAGGATGCTGGCATTGGGAACATCTGCACCTCCCCTGAAGTGAACGGTTGAAAGGACGCCGAAAAGACGTGGAGCGATTCTATCAGCAGTCGCAAGGCGGTTGCAATGTCTGACGAATGCGGCGTTGCGGCGTCGATACGGGCGTGCGCATCGATTAAACTGCTTGGCTGCGCGCCGTGCGAAGGCCTGACGCAGGCCCGGCGCGCGCCGGCCCAAGCGGCCGCCAAACGCAGATTCGCAGATTCACGATACATTCCTGAGGAAACGATGAGCGACGTTCAGCAAGGCATCCTGACCCCGATCGATACGGCGGCCCGATACCTCACTTTCACGATGTCGAACGACGGCAATGTGGCGGCGGCGCTGGCCGCGCTGCGCGAGATCGTCGACGGACGCGACACGGTCGTCGGGTTCGGCCGTTCGCTCGCGTCGGGCCTGGGCCGCTCGATCGCGGGCCTGACCGGATTCCCGGCGTTCGCGGTGAAGGACCGCGCGCTGCCGGCGACGCCGGCCGACGTGTGGGTCTGGCTGCGCGGCGACGATCGCGGCGAGATCGTGCTGCGCGCGCGGGCGATCGAACGCGCGCTCGCGCCGGCGTTTGCGCTGCAGGATGCGGTCGACGGTTTCCGCTATTCGAACGATCGCGACCTGTCCGGCTACGAGGACGGCACCGAGAACCCCGAAGGCGACGAAGCCGTGGCCGCGGCGATCGTCGCCGGGCAGGGCGCGGGGCTCGACGGTGCGAGCTTCGTCGCGGTCCAGCAATGGCTGCACGACTTCGAGCAGATGGAGCGTATTCCGTCGGGCGACATGGACAACATCATCGGGCGCCGCCGCTCGGACAACGAAGAACTCGACGACGCACCCGAGTTCGCGCACGTGAAGCGCACCGCGCAGGAAAGCTTCGAGCCCGAAGCGTTCATGCTGCGCCGTTCGTCGCCGTGGGCGGACGCGCGCCGCGCGGGCCTCTACTTCGTGGCGTTCGGCTGCTCGTTCCGCGCGTTCGACGTGCAGATGCGCCGGATGAGCGGCGCGGAAGACGGGATCGTCGACGGCCTGTTCCGCTTCACGCGGCCGCTGACGGGCGCGTATTTCTGGTGCCCGCCGATGAAGGACGGCAAGCTCGACCTGTCCGCGCTCGGGCTGTAAGCGCCGCGCGACGGAGTTGACGGGCGGGCCGTGCGCGCTGCGCGGCCCGCCCGTTTCATTGTGGCGGCGCGTCAGCGCAGCGTGGTCTCGATCCGCGTGCCGCGCTTGATGAACTGCGTGACCGGCGTCTTTTCGCAGATTTCAGCGAGGCGCTGGCGTTGCGCGTCGTCGAGCGGGCCGTCGAGCGTCACGACGCGGCGCACGTACTGCGTGCCTTCGCGATCGGCATGCAGCTCGGTGCGCACGTCGATGCGTGCGGCCGGCCATGCCTTGCGCTGCATGTACATGCGCAACGTCGCGGCCGTACATTGCGCGAGGCCGGCCAGCACGAATTCATAGGGCGCCGGCCCGCGGTTGCGGCCGCCTTCGCGTTCCGCTTCGTCGCCGGTCAGCGCATGCGAGCCGGCTTGCAGGTTGACGACGTAATCGGGCGCATCGGCGTCGAGGACGGCGGCGGCATGGATGAGCGACATGGCGGAGCTCCGATGGCAATAAACGAAAAGCGGCCGCGCTGCGCGGCGGCCGCAGCCGCCAGCATACCCGTTCACGCGCGCGGCGTGCCGATGCGCGCCGGCTGGGCCGGCGGGACGCAGCCGCGCACGAGCGCGCTCACGCGTTCGCGTACCCACTGGTGCGCACGATCGACGTCGCGCGATTCGTGCCAGTACGCGAGGAGCGGGAACGGCTTGAGCCGCAACGGCAGCGGCCGCACCGCGATCAGCAGCAGGTCCGTCATTCGCAGCGCGTACGAATGCGGCAGCGTGACCAGCAGGTTGCCGGTCGCGGCGATCTGGCGCGCGGCGAAATAGTGCTGGCAGGTGAGCCGGATATCGCGAAAGCGGCCGTCGTTGCCGAGCAGCACGTCGAGCGATTGCGGCTCGCCGAGCGACGATACCGCGACATGCTGCGCCGCGAAATAGTCGCCGCGCCGCAGCGGGCCGTTCGCGAGCGGATGATCGCGGCGCAGTGCGACGACGAGCGAATCGTCGAGCAGGTGTTCGGTGGCGATGCGCGGGCCGGTCGGCACGCGGCGATCGACGGCGAGATCGAGGTTGCCCGCTGCGAGTTCGCGCTCGACGTCGCGGATCGGCACGCGCCGGCTCACGAGCCGCAGGCCCGGCGCCTCGTCGGCGAACGCCGCGACGATCCGCGGCAGCGCGATCGATTCGAGCACGTCGCGAATGCCCACCGCGATGCTCAGGTCGAGCGTCGCGGGATCGAACGCCGACGGCGTGCGCGCGGTGCCCTGCAGGCCCTTCAGGTGGCGCTGGACATCGGCGATGACTGCGCGGGTGCGCTCGGTCGGCACGACGCGGTTGCCCTGGCGCACGAACAGCGGATCGTCGAACTGGATGCGCAGGCGATTGAGCGCGTGCGTGATCGCGGGTTGCGTCAGGTGCAGTGCGCGGGCGGCCGCGCCGATGCCGCCATGCACGTAGACGGCGTCGAGCACGCGAAACAGGTTCAGGTCGAGACGGAGATCGACGGGCACGGGACGCGGGAGTGGTGGATCGCGGAGGTCGATTCTAATGGATGCGCGTCGTGGCGCCGCGCGGCGTGCGGGCGTTCGACGCGTTCGGCGGAGACCCGGCGGACGAAAAAAAAGCCGACCGGCGGCCGGTCGGCGCAATGGGGCCCGACCGCACGAGGGACGAGCCGGAACCCAGGCCAGATATCCGTAGGATATGCGTCCGATCCAGATGGGGCTGGATCGGCGCAGCGAGTATAAGAGGCGCACGCGCACACGGATATGTCGACGTCCTGTCGAGTTCCGACAATGCATGGACGGGTTCCCGCCGCAATATGTGTATTCAAAGGGCTTTCAATTTTGAAACGAAAACGTTTGCACGTTTGCGATTGCGTCGTTGGTTTAATTGCTCAATTTTGATTGATTTAAGTGAAGGATGCTTTCGGATGGATTGTGTTTAAGAAATATTGAGATCGTTAAGTTGAATTGGAGGGATTGGCGCAAGCGCCACGGGGCCTCGTTTGCATCGATATTAAGCAGCGGCCGGGCGGAATATAGGATCGCGCGTTGTTCCGCTCCTTAGTGGAATGGCGGGAATCAGGTGGCGGGTCGTCTTGTTTCAATCCGCCATAACCCTGTCCGGGTCGGACAATACTGTCAAGAAACGTACCTCAGAAGATATGATGCGAACGCTTTGGAACAGGTGGCTGTCGCGCGCAAGCTTCGAAAAATACATAAGCGTGTCTGAGAGAAAAGGCAGTAAGAGTCGAGGGCTCGGCAAGTGGATGCAAATGAACAACGCATAGTCGTCATTTTTTTGAGCGCGGGGTTTTCGATGGCACAGGCCGCGCGTCTGGTCGAGGCCTTCAATCTCGCCAATCGCTCGCAGACCGTCTGCGCGGCGTATCAGTTGAGATTCGTGTCCGCGAACGGCGGATTGCTCCAGTCTTCATCGGGCGTGCAGGTCGCGACCGATGCGCTGGACGACGATCATGGCAGGCGTGCCTACGCATTCTTTCACCTGCACGGCGATCACGCGCTCGTGGCGTGGAACGAGGACCTGCTGCGCCGGCTGCGGGACCTTCAGGCGAATGCCCGCTGGGTCGCGGACGGGATGAAGCTCGCGACGATCGCGGCGTCGAAGTGGGAGAGCGCGCGCGAAGACGCCGCGTCGCTCGCCACCGCGAGCCTCGTATCGGCGGCGAAGGACGTCGAGCCGTCCGAGCAGGCGGCGGATGTGCTGTCGGCGGTCATGGACATGTTTCGGCACGATCTCGGCGACGGCGCGGTGGAAGAGATCACCCGCCATATCTCGCGGCCGGTGGACGAGCGGTTCGTCCAGTCGATGTGGGCGATCCGGGAACTGAGCGCTAGCCCGTCGATCCGCACGTCGATGCAGCAATTGCGCGCGCAGAGCGTCAACCGCATCTCGATCGCGAACGCCGCGCAGGCCGCCGCGATGAGCGAGCGCAATTTCCTGCGGCGCTTCAAGAAGGAGATCGGCGTGACGCCGACCGAATTCGTCCAGCACGTGCGGCTCGAGCGTGCCTGCCACATGCTGGTCCACACGACGCTGCCGGCCGACAAGGTCGCGCGCCGCACCGGGTTCGGCAGCGGCGAGCGGCTCGCGAAGCTGTTCCGCCAGCGGATGCTGATGTCGCCGACCGAATACCGCACCAGCGAGCGCGCGCGGATCTCGAAGGTCGGCATCGCACTGCCGTATGCGCCGCCGATGCAGCGGTCCTGCGGGCTCGCGCCCTGACGGGGGGCGAAGCGGTTCGCGGCGTGATCGAGGTCGGGCCCCGCGGATTTCACGGCGTTTTCCCCGAGGCGGCAAGGATGGCGGAGCATCGCGGTTGACGCTCGCCCCGACGGGCGAACGGCGAGCGGTGTTGGCGCCGGGCGGGCCGGCTTTCGTACAATCACGGCGTTCCGGTCTCAGTGACGCCGCGCCATGCCCTTTTTTCCCACCACCGCCACCGCCCCTTTCTGCCCGTCGGAAGTAAAGGGCAGCATCACGATCGATGCCGGCGCGCCGCGCTGGCAGAAGCTCAAGCGCTTCTTCGGCCCCGGCCTGCTGGTCGCGATCGGCTACATGGATCCCGGCAACTGGGCGACCGACATCCAGGCCGGCTCGCAGTTCGGCTATTCGCTGCTGTGGGTCGTCGCGTTCTCGAGCCTCGCGGCGATCTTCCTGCAGATGCTCGCGGCGCGGCTCGGCCTCGTGGCGGGCAGGGATCTCGCGCAGGCCAGCTACGACCGCTACGGGCGGTTCGGCCGCGTCGTGCAGTGGGTGACCGCCGAGGTGTCGATCATCGCGTGCGACATCGCGGAAGTCCTCGGCTGCGCGCTCGCGTTCAAGCTGCTGCTCGGCGTGCCGCTCGCATGGGGGATCGTGCTGACCGCGCTCGACACGGTGATCGTGCTTGGCCTGCAGGGCAAGGGGTTCCGGCAGATCGAGGCGATCGTGCTCGCGCTGATCGCGACGATGGCGTTCTGCTTCGTCGCGCAGGTCGCGATCACGCCGCCCGACTGGCACGCGGTGGCCGGCGGGCTGGTGCCGGGCGATCCGGGCCACGACCGCAAGGACGCGATCGTGCTCGCGCTCGGCATCGTCGGCGCGACGATCATGCCGCACAACCTGTACCTGCATTCGTCGGTCGTGCAGACGCGGCGGGTGGTCGGCGGTGCGCGCGGGGTGATCCGCGACACGCTCGCGCTGGTGCGCATCGACACCTGCGTGTCGCTGTTCGTCGCGATGCTCGTCAACGCGGCGATCCTGATCGTCGCGGGCGCGGCATTCCATGCGACGGGCCAGCACGACGTGACCGACATCGAGCAGGCGTACCGGCTCATCACGCCGATCGCGGGCGGCGCGGCCGCGCTGCTGTTCGGCATCGCGCTGCTCGCGTCGGGGCAGAGTTCGACGCTCACCGGCACGATCGCCGGCCAGGTGATCATGGACGGCTTCCTGCACACGAAGATTCCGTGCTACCAGCGCCGGCTGATCACGCGCGGGCTCGCGCTCGTGCCGGCGCTGATCGGCGTGCTGTGGCTCGGCGACGGCTCGGTCGGGAAGCTGCTCGTATGGAGCCAGGTGCTGCTGAGCCTGCAGCTGCCGTTCGCGATGTGGCCGCTGATCCGCTCGGTCAGCGATCGCAACACGATGGGCGAGCACACGATCGGGCGCGGGATGCAGGCCGTCGCGTGGGCGCTGTTCGTCGTCATCACCGGCACGAACCTGCTGCTGATCACGGGCGTCGCCGGGTGAGCGCGGGCGGGGCGGCCGGGGTGCGCGCCGCTTCGCCGGTCATGAACACGGCCTATGACCGGGCATAACGAATATTCATTTCATCGATTGGCGGCATTCGCGTACGCTGGCCGTGCGTTTGCCGCCGGGCGCACGCTGCGCAGGGCTGCGGCGGCGCCGGATCATTTACGGGAGTCGGACAGATGACTGTGGTTTCTTCGCGCCTTGCCGGCAAGTGCGCATACATCACGGGCGCCGCAGGCGGCCTCGGCCGCGCGATCGCGCGCCGGATGGTCGAGCAGGGCGCGCGCGTGTTCGTGACCGACATCGCCGACGCGGCGGTGCTCGACGCGTTCGCGCAGGAACTCAACGCAGGCCATGCGACGCCGGTCGCGTTCGCCGCGACCCAGGACGTGCGCGACGAAGCGCGCTGGCAGGCGCTGCTCGCGCAGGCGGTCGATGCGATGGGCGGGCTGTCGGTGCTCGTCAACAACGCGGGCGTCGGCTCGATCGGCTCGCCCGCGCAAATCGAGCTGGACGAATGGCGGCGCGTGATGGCGATCAACGTCGAGAGCATCGTGCTCGGCTGCAAGCATGCGCTGTCGTATCTGGCCGAAAGCCATCCCGCATCGATCATCAACATCTCGTCGGTCGCCGCGTTCAAGGTCGAGCCGGATTTCACCGCGTACAACGCATCGAAGGCGGCGGTCGCGTCGCTCACGAAGTCGGTCGCGATCGACTGCGCACGCCGCGAGATCGACGTGCGCTGCAATTCGATTCACCCGGCGTTCATTCGCACGGGGATCGTCGAGCCGCTGTTCCAGTCGCTCGGCGAACGCGACGCGACGCGCAAGCTCGCGCGCGGCATTCCGCTGCGCCGGCTCGGCGAGCCGGACGACGTCGCGCACGCGGCCGTGTATCTCGCGTCCGACGAGAGCCGTTTCGTGACGGCCGCCGAACTCGTGATCGACGGCGGCATGTGCGCGGTCTGACGCGCACCCCGAACAACAACGACCGGAGGAGAACATCGTGTCCACACCCGTGAACCGCCAACTGCTGCTGAAGACGCGCCCGGAAGGGCGGGTCGGCCGCGAACATTTCTCGCTCGTCGAAGCGCCCGTGCCGGCGCTCGCGGACGGCGAGGTGCTCGTGCGCGTGCTGTACCTGTCGATGGACCCGACCAACCGCGTGTGGATGAGCGACGTGCCGCAGTACCTGCCGCCGGTGGCGATCGGCGAGGTGATGCGCGCGCTCGGCATCGGGCGCGTGGTGGCGTCGCGCAACGCGGGTTTCGCGGCAGGCGATCTCGTGCAGGGGCTCGTCGGCTGGCAGGACTACGCGCTCGTGCCGGCGGACCAGGCCGCGCAGCTCGTGACGTTGCCCGCGCAGTCGGGCCTGCCGCTGCCGACGCTGCTCGGCGCGTGCGGGATGAGCGGACTGACCGCGTATTACGGGCTGACGGACATCGCGCCGGTGCAGCCGGGCGAGACGCTCGTGGTGTCGGCCGCGGCCGGCTCGGTCGGCTCGATCGCCGGCCAGATCGGCAAGATCCATGGCGCGCGCGTGGTCGGTATCGCGGGCGGTGCAGACAAGTGCCGCTACCTGACCGAGACGCTCGGCTTCGATGCGGCCGTCGACTACAAGGCCGACGATTTCCGTCAGCAGCTGAAGGCCGCGACGCCGGACGGCGTGCACGTGAATTTCGAGAACGTCGGCGGCGAGGTGATGCGCGCGGTGCTTTCGCGGATGGTGATCGGCGGGCGCGTCGCGCTGTGCGGCGTGATCTCGAACTACAACAGCGGCCGTGCGGCGGACGACGTCGGCGTGCTGATCTCGAAGCGGCTGACGATGCGCGGCTTCCTGATCCTCGACTATCGCAAGAGCCGCGAGGCCGTGCAGACGCTTTCCGGCTGGCTGCGCGACGGCCGGCTCAAGGCCGAGGAAACCGTTGCCGATGGTCTCGAAAACGCGCCCGACGTGCTGAATCGCCTGTTCGACGGCGACCATCGCGGCAAGCTCGTGCTGCGCGTCGATCCGGACGCGTGAGCCGCATGAGCCGAGCGCGTGCTGCCGCGACGGCCAGATTGTCATGAAACGTCATATCGGGACGGTGTCTGTATTGTCCGATCTCGTTTTCGGACTCGTCCGATATGTTGTCTCGACGTTTCTCCCTAAAGTGAATGCCGACATGCAAGGCGGCATGACCCGTGCGTCACGCCGCCGTTTCCGGATGAACGGCAAGGGAGAGGCGACAGATGCAGGCAGCGCGGCAGCGGGAAGCAACGGCGATCACGAACGCAACGGGCGCAACCGGTGCGGTATCGCGCAACCGCACGCTGTGCGCGCTGCTGGCGGGCATGTGCGCCGCGCTGTTCGCATCGGGGGCAGGTGCGGCCGGGCAGGTGAGCTTTTCCGGCGCGCTCGTCGCGCAATACGACGTCACGCTCGCGGCGCCGTCCGTCGCCGTGAGCGAACGGGCAGCCGATGTCGATGTACGGGACGCTTCAGTGGCGGTGACGTTCGATGCGCACGACCGGCGCTTGCCGGGCGCGCGCATCGTGCTGGCCGATGTGCTCGGCGTGCCGTTGGGGCAGCCGGAAGCGTTCGGCGTGCGCGCGACGTGGCGCGATGCGGCCAGCCGGCGGATCGTGCCGCCGCGCGCCGACGGCGCGTATCGGGTCGGGCCGCATGGCGGAACGATGACGGTTGCGGCGTCGGATGCCGGTGCGGCCGGGCCGATCGTGATGAAGATTCTTCATCCGTGACGGGCGGAACTCGCCCGTATTTCCCGGCCCGGATGTGGATATTGCATTGCGCGGCCTGTCATTCGCAACCGGCCGGCGATAATGTGACGCAAGCCGCGCCCGCGGGCGCGGCTTGCGTCACTCGGCTTGTTCGGCGCGTGCGTAGATGTCCCAGCTCGCCATGAACAGCGCGGCGACGAGCGGCCCGATCACGAAGCCGGTGATGCCGAACAGCGCCATCCCGCCGAGTGTCGAGATCAGCACGACCCAGTCCGGCATCTTCGTGTCCTTGCCGACGAGGATCGGGCGCAGCAGGTTGTCGACGAGGCCGATCACGCCCACGCAGAACGCGACGAGGATCGCGCATTTCCACACCGCGCCGATCATCAGGAAGTAGAGCGCGGCCGGCACCCATACGAGGCTCGCGCCGATCGCGGGCAGCAGCGACAGGAACGCCATCAGCGCGCCCCACAGCACGACGCCTTCGATCCCGAGGATCCAGAAGATCAGGCCGCCGAGCGCGCCCTGCACGAGCGCGACCGCGATGTTGCCTTTCACCGTCGCGCGCACGACCGTCGTGAACTTGGCCAGCAGCAGGTTCTTGTGCTCGTCGTCGAGCGGCAGCGCGCGGCGCACGCGTCGGCCGATCTCGCCGCCGTCGCGCAGCAGGAAGAACACCATGTACAGCATCACGCCGAAGCTCACGACGAACTGGAACGTGTTCTGGCCGATGCTGAGCGCCTGGGTGGCCGCGAGCTGGCTGATCTGCGCGGCGCCGTCGGTCAGTTTCTTCTGGATGCCCGGGATGTTGGTCAGCCCGTACTTCTGCAGCAGGTGCTGGATCGACGTCGGCAGCGCGTGGATGATGTCCTGGAAGTACTGCGAATAGTTCGGCTGCGCGGTCTTGATTTCTTGGTACACGTACGCGATTTCCTGCACGAGCGTCGCGGCGACGAACACGAGCGGCAGGATCACGATCAGCACGATCAGCGACAGTGTCACGAGCGCGGCCAGGTTGCGCCGTTTGCCGAAGCGTGCGGCGAGCCACCGCTGCACGGGCTGGAAGAGGATCGCGAGTATGGTGCCCCAGAACACGGCGCCGGAAAACGGCGCGAGGATCCAGCAGAGTCCGACGGTGACCGCGGCCAGCAGGAAATAGAAGAATTTTTGGTGGTCGTGTCCGCTATCCATGGTGGCAACCGCGTGAGGGTGAAATCCGTCGGCCCGGCGTGTCCGGGACGGCCCGAACCGGAGTATGCCCGCAAAGGCGCGGAAGTCATAGTTGCCGCGGACGGCGTGCGCATGAAAACGCCGCGGGCTAGGGCCTGTTCACGCTAATAACGGGCTTGCGAACGTGCCTTTCCGCCCGCAGACTTAAAGATACAAGGAGGCGCAATAGCCGTAGCTATTGCAACGACGAACGACGCCGCCATGCGGGCGGAAAGGCACGTTCCCCTGATCTTGAAAATTCATTCGTGGGGGCCGGCCTACGGGGCTGGCCGCCAGAAGGGCCGATCGCCGCGTCATGCTCCTCACGAATACGTCGAGTATTCGCTTCGTCGCATTCCTTGCGCTCGGCCCTTCTGGTGGCCAGCGCAAGCCCGTTATTAGCGTGAACAGGCCCTCAGCCAGCGGCGCTGGAGGAACGACGCGGGTGCGGCGCGCGGCCGCCCGGCGTCAGAGGTTGAGCTTCGTGACCTTCGTGCCGTTCACCGACAGGTCGCCCATCAGGCCAGCGTTGGTCAGGACCAGCACCTCGACCGGTGCGGTGGCCGTGTTGGAGTCGACCGCGCCGTTCGCGCCGACCTTCACGACCGCCACCGACGCGTCGGCGCCAGCCGACCAGCCTTCGGACTTGCGGAACGAATCGAGCGCATCCTGCGTCATGAACAGGAACACGATCGCCTTCGACTGCGCGCCGGCCTGCAGGCCGACCGACAGCGACGACGTGTTGTAGTAGCCGACCGTGCTGCCGCCGACGCGCAGCGCGCCGTTGCCGGACTGGCCGCCGACGATGAAGCCGGCCTGCAGCACGCTCGGGAACACGAGCACGCCGCGCGATTTCGCGACGAGTTCACGCGAGCCCGGCACCGTCGAATAGAGGCGCGAGAGCGTCGCGTTGACGCTGGCGTCGATCGACTGGCGCTTCGACGCGCTCGCCGCGGCGGGCGGGCTCTTGTCGGGGGTGGTCGTGCAGCCGGCGAGCGCGAGGCTGCCGAGCAGGACGGCGGCGGCGGCCTGGAACACGAGAGTCTTTCGCATGTTTGTTCTCCTTCGTTGTCGGGTTGGGAACGACGCAATGGCCGATCGGGATCAACGACGAGCAAGGAGCAGGCCCGCAACGAACGCGAGGCCGGCAACGACGCCGGCGGTTTGCCACGGGTTGTCTTGCACGACCTGCGACACGCGTTCGGCGGAATCGCGCAGCCGGGCGGCCGCGGAATGTGATGCGACGTCGAGCGTGCTGCGCGCTTCATCGAGACGCGACTGCACGCGCTTGCGCAGCGCGGCGATGTCGTCTCCATCGTTCTTCAACAAATCCTCGAGTTCGTTGACGAGTTCGCGCAGATCGTCCTGCGTATCCGCGTTCAGGTTACGCGCAGCGGAACGGGTGCTGCGCCCCACGCGGCGTCCGGTGCGACGGATGTCGGACAGGCCGCGGTCCAGCTTGTGTTCGATCGAGTCGGTGAGCGCCATGGTGTTTATCCTCCGTGAACCAAGCAGAATTGAAGACACGAAAAAGTCGCTCCAACTTATGTGATTCGCCCGACGCGGGGGAGTTTCGTCACACGCTTTCAGTTTCGTCGGTGCACGACGCGCGAAGCCCCGCCAGGCATGGCGCGACGGGAGGAGCATTTTTTTTCGCCCGCAGGGCCGGCGTGCAGTCAACGACGCGCGGCCGATTCAGGTGAATCCGTCGCGCAGGTAAAAATGACGGAATTTGTAAGGAATGCAGGTAAATTTAGCCGGCGATGGCCGCAGGCGCGATCCCCGAGCGCGAGATCGATCACGACCGGATCGTGGTCCGACGAGCGGTAGGGGTCAGGCGCGTAGTAGCGCGATTGCTGCTCGCGCGTCTTGTAGCCCGGCGTGTATTGCAGCGCGACCGGTTCATCGGCGTTGATGTGCCAGACGTGCACGGCTTTGACGCGCGCGGTCAGGGCCGGCGTCGCGAGCGCGTGATCGAGGCTGCCGGCCTCGCCGCCAAATACGTAGCTGTACGCGTCGTCGCCGCGAAAACGCGCGACGAGGTTCGCGTAGCCGCGCGATTCGAGCGCGCGAACCGGATCTTCCTTCGCATGGCTGTTCAGGTCGCCGATCAGCAGTACGCCTTCCGCGGTCGCGCCGGTGGGATTACCCGCGAGCCAGCCGGCGATGCGTTCGGCCGCGCGCGTGCGCGCCGCATTCCAGCAGCCCTGGCCGTCCGACCGGTCGAGATCGGCGCCGGTCGCGTTCGGGCAGTTCTTCGATTTCAGGTGATTGACCGCGACCGTCAACGCGCGCGTGCCGCCCATGCGCCGGAATGTCTGCGCGAGCGGCGGACGGTTCAGGTTGCCGATCGCGAGCGTCGCCGCGCGCCCGGCCGGTGCGACCGCGCGGCTGTCGTAGAGCAGCGCGACCGCGATCGCGTCGCCGCCAAGGCGCGCGGCGCCCGGTTCGACCGCGCGCCAGCCTTCGCCAAGCTGCGCGGCGAGACGCCGCACGGCGCTCGCGTCGCCGTGGCCGTTGTTCGCGATTTCCATCAGCCCGATCACGTCGGCACGCAGCGCGCGCAATGCCGCGACGATCTTCGCCTCCTGCCGCGCGAAATCGGCCGGCGTCTTCGCGCCGCGGTTGGCGGGCGCATCGAATCCGCCGCCGTGGCCGTCGCCATTGAAATAGTTGAATACGTTGAACGACACGATGCGTACGTCGGCATCGGGATGCCGCGCGGGCGCGTCGGCGCGAGGATTCGCTGCGCGCTCGAATACCGGCGCGGCCGCACCCGGCACCGGCTGCAGCCGCCACGTGTTGTAGCGGCGCTCGAGCACACCCTCGACGCCGCGCACGGTGTAGCCCGCGCGCAGCGTGTTGGCGGCGCTGAGCGCGGGTGGCGGATAGCGCACGGTCGCGGGGTTCTGCTTGCTCGAGCCGTCGTCGAGGACGATGCGGTTGCGCGCGTTCGCGTCCGCCTGCGCGGCGGCCCGGGCCGGCTCGACGAGATGCGTCGGCGCGCGCAGCCGGCCGTGGCTGAGGACGACGCTGCCGTAGCGGCCGAGTGCGTGGGTATCGCTGACCGTCAGCGTTTGCGGCAGGCGCACGCGCATGCCCGCGTGAGCGGCGAACACGGACGCGGCGTCGACCGGCAGCGTGAGCGTCGCCGGGGTGACGGTCTGCCCTCGTGCGCAGACGGTCACGCCGCCCGACAGCGTGAATTGCGTCTGCCCGTATTTCTCCTCGATCCTGCCGGTCACGTGGACGACGTCGCCGGCCGTCGCGCGCGCCTTCGGTGCATAGACGAACAGGCCCTCCGATACGCCCGGCCGGTGCCGTCGCTGCGCGTCGGCCTGCTGGACGAAAAACCCGCCGAAACCGTCGGCGCCGCCGAAGTCCGCGGTGACGACCGCTTCGATCGAGGTCGTTTGCCCGGCCAGCGGCGACGGGCCTGCGCCGCCCTGAATCGCGGCGATGGGCGTCGCCGCGCCGCCGCAGCCGGCGCTGACCGGCGGCGCGGCCGCGAGCGCCGGGGCGGACGTGACGAGGGAAGCGGCAAGGGCGTATGACGGCAAAGAGAGATCCATGGCGCGACTCGGCTGAAAAAATCGAAAGGTCAGGGTCGCATGGTGACAGGAAGATGTAATGAAGTGGTCGAAATAGGCCGTCCGGACAGGTGTCGGGCGGCGGCCGTCCGGCGGAGAATGGCGCAATGCGGTCGCGTGACGGCGTTCGGGCGTCCGCGCCCGGCGCGATCGAATGGACCGCCGGGCGGCGCCGGCCCGGAATGGCGGGCCATCGATGAAGCGGGCCATGCGGCGTACCCCGCGCCCGCAGCCACACCACCGGACTACCCAGAGGAGAATTTCATGGCGTACATGCTGTTGATTGTCGAGCCGACCGGCCAGCGCGCCGAGCGCACGCTCGACGAAGGCCAGGCGCTGTACGCGCGGATGCAGGATTTCGCGCAGGACCTGAAGGCGCGCGGCGTGCTGCGCGGCGTCGAGTCGCTGGAGCGTTCCGAGCGCGGCACGCGCGTGCAGGTGCGCGACGGCGAGACGCGCCTGCTCGACGGCCCGTTCGCGGAGGTGAAGGAGATGGTCGGCGGCTTCTTCCTTGTCGACGTCGACACCCGCGAGGAAGCGATCGAGATCGCGCGCCAGTGCCCGGCCGCGCAATGGTGCACGGTCGAGGTGCGCGCGGTCGGCCCGTGCTTCCTGTGACGTCGAGCGAATCGTCTTGGTGTTTACCCTGATTCATCGTGCCGTGCGTCGATCCGCCGGCGACTCGCGCGTCGTTCGGATAGGGCGCCGGCGCGCGGCGCCTCCGACCATCGAAACAAGGAGCGAACGATGCGATTCATGATCATGATCCGGGCGAACGCCGTCAGCGAATCCGACGCGTTGCCGGACAACCGGCTGGTCGAAGCCATGACCGTCTACCACGAGGAACTGGCCAAGGCCGGCGTGCTGCTCGACGCGAACGGGCTGCGGCCGAGCGCGCGCGGCTGGCGCGTGCGCTACACGGGCGGCAAGGGCACGGTGATCGACGGCCCGTTCGCCGAAACGAAGGAACTGATCGCCGGCTATACGCTGATCCAGGTGCGTTCGCGCGACGAGGCGCTCGAATGGACGCGCCGGTTCCCCGCGCCGTTCGGCGCCGAAATGGACTGCGAGATCGAGGTGCGGCCGCTGTTCGAGCTCGACGACCTCACGCCGAGCGAAGCGGTCGAGCGGTTCCGCGAGCTTCAGGCCGCCCGCGGCTTCGGCCGCTGAACGCACATTCACGAGGAGCGCAAGCGATGCACAAGCAGATCTTCATCAACCTCCCCGTGGCCGACCTGCCGCGCGCGCAGGCATTCTATGCGGCGCTCGGCTTCGAGCCGGTGCCGGCCTATACCAACGAACAGGCCGCCTGCATCAAGATCAGCGACACGATTTTCGCGATGCTGCTCGTGCGGCCGTTTTTCCAGACCTTCACCGGCAAGACCATCGTCGATCCGGCGACGCAGGTGCAGGCGCTGACGTGCCTGTCGTGCGACAGCCGCGCCGAGGTCGACGCGATCGTCGCGAAGGCGCTCGCGGCCGGCGGCACGACGCCGCGTCCGCCGCTGGAGTATCCGGGCATGTACGGCCATTCGTTCGACGATCCGGACGGCCACGCATGGGAGCTGACGCATATTGCGCAGGACGCTACCGCGCCGGGGCCGGCGTCGTGACGCTCGAGGCGACTCACCGTGCGATCGAAGCGGTCTGGCGGATCGAGGCGCCCAAGATCATCGCGCGCGCCGCGCGCGTGGTGCGCGACGTCGGCGTGGCCGAGGAGCTGGCGCAGGACACGCTCGTCGCGGCGCTCGAGCACTGGCCCGTCGACGGCGTGCCCGACAACCCGGCCGCGTGGCTGATGACGGCCGTGAAGCGTCGCGCGCTCGACCGGGTCCGGCAGGAGTCGCTCCACGCGGCGAAGCGCGACCAGCTCGGCCACGAGATGGACGCGCTCGAAGCGCACGTCGTGCCCGACATCGCGGAGGTGCTCGCCGACGCGAGCGACGACGACATCGGCGACGATCTGCTGCGGCTGATCTTCACGTCGTGCCACCCGGTGCTGTCGACCGATGCGCGCGTCGCGCTGACGCTGCGGCTGCTCGGCGGGCTGACGACGGGCGAGATCGCACGCGCGTTCCTGACGCCCGAGCCGACGATCGCGCAGCGGATCGTGCGCGCGAAGCGCACGCTCGCGGCCGCGCGCGTGCCGTTCGAGGTGCCGGCCGCCGCTGCGCGGCCCGCGCGGCTCGCGTCGGTGCTCGAGGTGATCTACCTCGTGTTCAACGAAGGCCACGCGGCGACCGCCGGCGACGACTGGACGCGCCCGGCGCTGTGCGACGAGGCGCTGCGGCTCGGCCGCGTGCTGGCCGGGCTGGTGCCCGACGAGAGCGAGGTGCTCGGGCTCGTCGCGCTGATGGAACTGCAGGCGTCGCGCATGCACGCGCGTACCGACGCGCAGGGCCGGCCCGTCCTGCTGCTCGACCAGGATCGCAGCCGCTGGGATCCGCTCCTGATCCGGCGCGGCCTCGCGGCGCTCGAACGCGCGACGAAGCTCGGCGGCATGCGCGGGCCGTATGCGTTGCAGGCCGCGCTGGCCGCCTGCCATGCGCGCGCGCGGCAGGCGTCGGATACGGACTGGGCGCAGATCGTCGCGCTGTACGATGCGCTCGCGGAAGTCGCGCCGTCGCCCGTCGTCGAGCTGAATCGCGCGGTGGCCGTCGGGATGGCGTTCGGGCCCGCCGCGGCGCTCGAACTCGTCGACGTGCTGCGCGACGATCCCGCGCTCGCGCGCTATCACTGGCTGCCGAGCGTGCGCGGCGACCTGCTGGCGAAGCTTGGCCGCGCCGACGAGGCCAAGGCCGAATTCCGCCGCGCGGCGGAAATGACGCGCAACGAGCGCGAGCGCGAATTGCTGCTCAGGCGCGCGACGGACGCGTGAGCCCGCCGCCCGGCTATCGTGCGGATTGAAAAAGCCTATTGGGGGATGCCGGCGTCAACGCCTAGATTGAAGAGCACGATGCGCGCGCCGTGGCGCACGCATCGTTCCCCACATATCCACGGCTGGCTCGGCGCTCGGCCGCGCCGGCATGCACGGAGGCGCAAATGGCTCAACTCAAGGGCAGCAAAACCGAAGAGAACCTGAAGGCCGCATTCGCGGGCGAATCGCAGGCGAACCGGCGTTATCTGTATTTCGCTTCGAAGGCTGACGTCGAAGGCCAGAACGACGTCGCCGCGCTGTTCCGCTCGACCGCCGAAGGCGAAACCGGCCATGCGCACGGCCATCTCGAATACCTGGAAGCCGTCGGCGACCCGGCAACGGGCTTGCCGTTCGGTTCGTCGCGACAGAATCTCGAATCGGCGATCGCCGGCGAAACGCACGAATACACGGACATGTATCCGGGCATGGCGAAGACGGCGCGCGACGAGGGCTTCGACGAAATCGCGAACTGGTTCGAGACGCTCGCGAAGGCCGAACGCAGCCACGCGAACCGCTATACGAAGGCGCTGGACAGTCTCGTCGACTGACCCGCGCGGCCGGCGCCCGCCCGCCGTTTGCCGTGCGCCGCTGCTCGCAGTTCACGTGACGCTCGCGTGACGCGGGCGGCGCGCGAGCGCGCGCCTCTTCGTCCCGCTGGAGCGCCCCATGCCTCACAAGGAAGGCAGTCTCGAAGCCCCGACCCGGCATCCGCTCGACTGGCAGTCCGACGCGTTCTACGACCAGGCCGCGATCGACGCGGAAATGACGCGCGTGTTCGACATCTGTGCCGGATGCCGGCGCTGCGTGTCGCTGTGCGGCGCGTTTCCGACGCTGTTCGACCTGGTCGACGACACGCCGATGGGCGATATCGAGGAAGTGCCGAAGGAGGCGTTCGGCAAGGTCGTCGACCAGTGCTACCTGTGCGACCTCTGCTACATGACGAAATGCCCGTACGTGCCGCCGCACGCATGGAACGTCGACTTCCCGCACCTGATGCTGCGCGGCAAGGCCGCGCGCTACCAGCGCGGCGAAGCGACGTTGCGCGACAAGGTGCTGTCGAACACCGACGCGCTCGGCCACTTTGCCGGCATTCCGATCGTCACGCAGGCGGTGAACGCGGTGAACCGCACGCCGCCCGCGCGCCACGCGCTCGAAGCGACGCTCGGCGTCGATCGCCACGCGTGGCTGCCGGAATTCGCGCCGCGCAAGTTCCGGCGCGCGGCGAAACCGTCGGACGGCCTGCCCGTGCGCGACGGCGAACGCACGCCAGGCAAGGTCGCGATCTACGCGACCTGCTACGTGAATTTCAACGAGCCGGGCATCGGCCACGACCTGCTCGCGATCCTCGCGCACAACGACATCCCTTACGAGCTCGTCACGCGCGAAGCCTGCTGCGGAATGCCGCTGCTCGAGCAGGGCAATCTCGCCGGCGTGGCCGCGAAGAAGGCGGTGAACCTGCCCGTGCTCGAACGCTATGCGCGCGAAGGCTATGCGCTGATCGGCGCGATTCCGAGCTGCGTGCTGATGTACAAGAGCGAGCTGCCGCTGATGTTCCCCGCCGACGACGCGGTGCGCGCGGTGGCCGACGCATTCTGGGATCCGTTCGAATACGTGATCGCGCGGCATCGCGACGGGTTGCTGAAGACCGATTTCAAGACGGGCCTCGGCACCGTGTCGTATCACGTGCCGTGCCATGCGCGCGTGCAGAACATCGGCCGCAAGACGGCCGACGCGCTGTCGCTCGTGCCCGATACGCGCGTGAACGTCGTCGAGCGTTGCTCGGGCCACGCGGGCACGTTCGGCGTGAAAAAGGCGTTTCATGCGGACGCGATGCGGATCGGCGGGCCCGTGTTCAAGGCGATGGCCGAGCCGCAGCCGGATTTCGTGTCGTCGGACTGCGCACTGGCCGGCCATCACATCGTGCAGGGCATCGACGACAACGGGCTGCCGGCCGCGCCGCTCGCGCATCCGCTCACGCTGCTGCGCCGCGCGTACGGCATTTGATCCAGATCAATTCCAGATCAACGAAGGACAGCTCATGACGCTCACCCGCGACTCCCTGCTGACGCTCGAAGCGTACGCGAAGATCCGCAAGGCCGAACACGCGCGGCTCGTCGCGTACAAGCGCCGTCGCGCGGTAGCGCTCGGCAACCACCTGCGCTTCCTGTTCGAGGACGAGACGACGATCCGCTATCAGATCCAGGAGATGCTGCACATCGAGAAGATCTTCGACCAGGCCGGCATCGAAGGGGAGCTGGAAGCGTATCTGCCGCTCGTGCCCGACGGCACGAACCTGAAGGCGACGATGCAGATCGAGTACGAGCACGAGGTCGAACGGCGCGCGGCGCTCGCGCGGCTGATCGGTGTCGAGGATCGCGTGTACCTGCAGGTCGACGGGCACGCGCGCATCTATGCGATCGCCGACGAGGATCTCGAGCGCGACAACGCCGAGAAGACGTCGGCCGTGCACTTCGTGCGCTTCGAGCTCGACGCGCCGATGCGCGCGGCGCTCAAGGGCGGGGCGGCGCTGTCGATCGGCTGCGATCACCCGGCCTACGCCGTGCCGGCACGACGCATCGAGGAAGACGTCGCGGCATCGCTCGTCGGAGATCTGCGCTAGCTGCGCGACAAGGCTCGGCATATTGCAAGCGCCTGCGCGCCACTGCATCGAAACATGCAGCGGCGCTTCGCTGCATTCGCATTCCTGCAATGACGCGTGCGGCGTCAGATCCCTGTCACTGTCCGGCGAGAAACAATAAAAAGATTGTGCACAAGGAAAAGTCCAATCAAGTGCAATCGAATGAATTACCGATCGGAAAATATCTTGTTACGAATTTTCCGTGAATTACCGATTTTGAGCCATTGATCCGGTGAATATTACTTGAAGGGGTCTGAACCGTATCGGCAGCGCCGCCGGGCGGGCGCGGCAGGCATCCGGAACAGCCCCGCCAGACGGGGCTTCGCAGGCGGTCGAATAAAGTTCGCGTAAAGAAATTCATCTATAAATTTGATCTTGATCGATCCCATGTTGTTTCAGTGCGTAACATTAAGTCATTGTCATATTGAGATAAACCCTAGGGATGGTATGCTTCGTGCACAAAAATTCCCACATTGGAGTGAGACCGTGATTTGTGCATCATTGCCGCGATTCGCGGCACCGCCTTAGTGCGTGTTGCGATGGCATGCACAACACCGGATAACCATAATGTGCAACCTGGCCGCCCCGCGACGCGATGTGTCGCGACGGCGCCGCCAATCGCAGCCCCGGCCTGGCTGCGTGGAGAGATCTACTATGTTCTTCGATGAGCTTAACGATGAAGAGTGGGTTCGTCTTTCAACGCTGATCGCCGATGAACCCATCCGGCTGAACCGTCGTGGGCGTCCGCGAGCCGAACCGCGCGTCGTCGCGAACGCGGTGCTCTGGATCCTGACGACCGGTGAAGCCTGGTCGAAGCTGCCCGGTCGCTATCCGTCCGGGCCGACGTGCCGTCGCCGTTACGAGGAGTGGCTGGCGTCCGGCACGCTGCTGCAGATGATCGACGTGCTGACCCAGTTCAGCGGGCGCACGTTCGCGTATATCCCGCCGCCGCCGGTGCCGGTCGTGCCCGCACGCCGTGCCGAGCCCGTGCCCGACAACGATCGCTTGCGCGGCGTGTTCTGGCAGAACCCCGAGTCGTGGCAATTGCCGCAATTGCAGGGCATGCAGGCAAACGTTTGGCGTCGCGACGATGCGACGTCGCGCAGCGAAACGGACGTGCCGGCGCAGCCGGCGTTCATCGTGCCCGGCGCGCCTGCCGCCGCCGAGCCGGCCGCGGGCCTGAGCGAGCGCCATCATTCGCGCGCGTCCACCGCGAGCTTCACGACCGAGCCGCAGGTGGACACGTATCGCGGCTATACGATCCGCGGCATCGCGCAGCCCGTGCAGAACCTGATGTATCGCGCGTGGGCCGAGATCTCGCAGGACGACCGGCGCGTCGAGCGTTCGGGTCTCATCGGCCCGCGCTTCACCGATGCCGAGGAAGCCGAGCAGTTCGCGCTCGACTGGGCACGTCAGTGGATCGATCGCCATGGCGCGAGCGACGAACCGGCGCGCGCGCCGCAGAGCGTGCCCGTGCTCGCCGGGCTGTCCGCGCTCGCGCAGGCGGAGTCGGACATCAAGCGCTTCATCGCCGAGCGCCACTCGGCGTCGCTGGCCGACGGCCGCAACGATCCGGTGCAGAGCGACCGGCTCGCCTATCGGGTCGGTTGAGGTCGAGTCCCGCGCGCGGTGCGTTGCGCGCCGCGCGCGATGCTTGCAACAAAGGGCGCTGCCGTCGACGGCGCCCTTGTTCATCCGGCACTCGTCACTGCCGTCCGTAGGTATCGTCGAAGCGGACGATGTCGTCCTCGCCGAGATACGCGCCCGACTGCACTTCGATCAGCTCGAGCGGCATCTTGCCCGGGTTCTCGAGGCGATGCGACACGCCGAGCGGGATGTACGTCGATTCGTTTTCGGACAGCAGGAACGTTTCGTCGCCGCGCGTGATGCGCGCGGTGCCGCGCACGACGATCCAGTGTTCGGCGCGGTGGTGGTGCATCTGCAGCGACAGTCGCGCACCCGGTTTCACGACGATGCGTTTCACCTGGAAGCGTTCGCCCATGTCGACCGAATCGTAGTGGCCCCACGGGCGATGCACCTTGCGGTGATCGGACGCTTCCGCGCCGCGTTGCGCCTTGATGCGCCCGACGATTTTCTTCACGTCCTGCACGCGCGACTTGTCCGCGACGAGCACGGCGTCGGGCGTTTCGACGACGACGAGGTTCTGCGTGCCGACGCAGGCGACGAGCCGGCTTTCCGAATGCGCGAACGTCGATTCCGCGTCTTCGAGCAGCACGTGGCCGCGGCCGACGTTGCCGGCTTCGTCCTTCTCCGAGATCTGCCAGATCGCATCCCACGAGCCGACGTCCGACCAGCCCGCGTCGAGCGGCACGACGACGCTCTCGCACAGTTGCGGCAGGCTCGCGAGCGGCTCCATCACCGCGTAGTCGATCGAGTTCGACGGCGACGCGGCGAATGCGTCGCGATCGACGCGGAAGAAATCGCCGTCGGCCTTGCCCTGGGCGACGGCCTGTTCGCAGGCCGCGTAGATCGCGGGTTCGAGCTGGCGGATCGCCTTCAGCCATACCGATGCGCGCACGATGAAGATCCCGCTGTTCCACCAGTATTCGCCCGATGCGACGTACTGCCGAGCGAGTTCGAGATGCGGCTTCTCGACGAAACGATCGAGGCGGCGTACGTCGAGGCCGCCCGTCGCGGCGTCGCCGAGCGGCGTGCCGACGCGGATGTAGCCGTAGCCGGTTTCGGCGTGCCTGGGCACGATGCCCATCGTCGCGATCCGGCCTTGCTTCGCGCAGTGCACGCCGGCCGCGACCGCGGCGTGAAAGCGCGGCAGGTCGGCCACCGCATGGTCGGCCGGCATCACGGTCATCACCGCGTCGTTGCCGTCGGCGACGAGCCGCAACGCGGCGAGCGTCAGCGCGGGCGCGGTGTCGCGGGCGACCGGCTCGAGCATGATCGACGCGGACTTGCCGGTCAGGCGCAGCTGTTCGGCGGTCGTGAAGCGGTGATCCTCGCCGCAGACGATCAGCACGTCGTCGGCGAGCGGATGATCGCCCGCCAGGCCGTCGAGGCGCAGCGCGGTCGACTGCAGCAACGAATGTTCGCCGAGCAAGCCGATCAGCTGTTTCGGAAAGCGCTCGCGCGACATCGGCCACAGGCGCGTGCCGGAGCCGCCGGCGAGAATCACCGGTTGCACGGCGACGCGCGTGCCGGCAGGCGCGGCGGCGGAAGAAGAATGGCGCGTTTCGGCAGCCACGGCCGGAGCATTCATGATCGCACTCCTCGTTTGATGTCAATGCCTGTCGTTGTAGCATGAAGTAAATCGACAATAAAACCGTGGGGGCTCGTTCGATATTCGTCGATCGCCCGTAAGAGAAAAATTTTCCAGATGCCGGAAGGCGCAAATAAAAAATAAAAAAATAATTCGGAAAATTCGGGTCTGATGCCCGTCCATCATGGCTGACGCGGCGATTCGGCCGATTCGTGAACATCTTTATCTTTTCTCGGTCCGGGAAAAGATGCCGATATAAATCGCCTTCGGTCGGGCAGTAATTACCGATTATTTTTCGAAATACTTGTGCGCTTGAGGCGGAATTTTCTTACCGCTTCAATAGCGTCATGCAACGTTTGAATCGAATGTGCGGCACGGGTCGCACAAGGAGCTGTTCGGCAAACGCCTGTTCAAAGAGGAAGCAGACATGTTGAGCGTGCTGGCGAGAGTCATCGATATCGCGATGGTCGTAGCGGGGGCGCTGATCGCCGCCGCACTGCACGGCGGCAGCATCTGGCTCAACGACCTGCAGCGCACGACGGTGCTGTTCGACTGCCTGCTCGTCGTCGTGTTCTTTCCGGCCATCGGCATTTACCAGTCGTGGCGTGGCAAGCGTCTCGTCGGGCTGGTGGGGCGTGTCGCGTTCGCGTGGCTGGTGGTCGAGCTCGCGGGCATCCTGATGAGCTTCAGCTTCCATCAGTCGGGCGACCTGTCGCGGCTGTGGCTGGGTTACTGGGCGCTCGTGACGATGGCGCTGCTCGCCGGCTCGAAAGCCTGCGTGCACGTCGTGCTGCGGCAGCTGCGCCGCGGCGGCTACAACCTGAAGGCGGTCGCGATCGTCGGCGGCACGCCGGCGGCGCGGCGGCTGATCGCGCAGATGCGGGCGCGGCCGGAAGCCGGCTTCAACCCGGTGTGCGTGTACGACGAAAGCGCGCCGCCCGGTGAAGCGATGCTCGACGACGTGGCGATCGAGCGCCGCTTCGACACGCTCGTGCGCCTCGTGCGCAGCCGCGCGATCAGCGAGCTGTGGCTCACGCTGCCGCTGTCGGAAGAGCCGCAGATCAACCGGATCGTGACCGTGTTTCGCCACGACTTCGTGAACATCCGCTTCATTCCGGACGTGCGCACGCTGTCGTTCTTCAACCAGGAAGTGGTCGAGGTGCTCGGCGTGCCGGCGATCAACCTCGCGGCGTCGCCGATCACCGACGTGCGGATCCTGCCGAAGTTCGTGTTCGACCGGCTGTTCGCGCTGAACGCGCTCGTGGTGCTCGCGCCCGTGATGCTGCTGATCGCGCTGCTGATCAAGGCGACCTCGCCGGGGCCGGTGTTCTTTCGCCAGAAGCGCAAGGGCATCGACGGGCACGAGTTCGAGATCTACAAGTTCCGCTCGATGAAGGTGCACCAGGAAGTGGCCGGGCAGGTCACGCAGGCGACCAAGAACGACACGCGCGTGACGCCCGTCGGCCGGTTCCTGCGCCGCACGAGCCTCGACGAGCTGCCGCAGTTCATCAACGTGCTGAAGGGCGAGATGTCGGTCGTCGGCCCGCGTCCGCATGCGCTCGCGCACGACGACATCTACAAGGATCTCGTCAAGGGCTACATGTTCCGCTACCGGATCAAGCCGGGCATCACCGGGTGGGCGCAGATCAACGGCTATCGCGGCGAGACCGACCAGATCGAGAAGATGATGGGACGCGTGAAGCTCGATCTGTACTACATGCAGAACTGGTCGTTCTGGCTCGACATCAAGATCGTCGTGCTGACGCTCTGGAAAGGCTTCACCGGCAGCAACGCGTACTGAGTACCGAGGCCGCGCCACGCAGGCATCGCGGTTTTACGAATTTCGAATCATTGGTCAAGAGGTCCCGACACATCATGAATCTGACTATCATCGGCAGCGGTTACGTAGGTCTTGTCACCGGCGCCTGTCTCGCCGACATCGGGCACGACGTGTTCTGTCTCGACGTCGACCAGGCAAAGATCGACGTCCTGAACAATGGCGGCGTGCCGATCCACGAGCCGGGCCTCAAGGAAGTGATCGCGCGCAACCGCTCGGCGGGCCGCCTGCGCTTCTCGACCGATATCGAGGCCGCGGTCGCGCACGGCGACGTGCAATTCATCGCGGTCGGCACGCCGCCCGACGAGGACGGTTCGGCCGACCTGCAATACGTGCTCGCGGCGGCGCGCAACATCGGCCGTTACATGACGGGTTTCAAGGTGATCGTCGACAAGTCGACGGTGCCGGTCGGCACGGCCGAGCGCGTGCGCGCGGCGGTGGCGGAAGAGCTCGCGAAGCGCGGCGGCGACCAGATGTTCTCGGTCGTGTCGAATCCGGAATTCCTGAAGGAAGGCGCGGCGGTCGACGATTTCACGCGGCCGGACCGCATCGTGATCGGCTGCGACGACGACGTGCCGGGCGAACGCGCCCGCGAGCTGATGAAGAAGCTCTATGCGCCGTTCAACCGCAACCACGAACGCACGCTGTACATGGACGTGCGCTCGGCCGAGTTCACGAAATACGCGGCGAACGCGATGCTCGCGACCCGCATCTCGTTCATGAACGAGCTGGCGAACCTCGCCGATCGCTTCGGCGCCGACATCGAGGCCGTGCGCCGCGGGATCGGTTCCGATCCGCGCATCGGCTATCACTTCCTGTATGCCGGCTGCGGCTACGGCGGCTCGTGCTTCCCGAAGGATGTCGAGGCGCTGATCCGCACGGCCGACGAGCACGGGCAGGCGCTGCAGATCCTGAAGGCCGTGTCGTCGGTCAACGCCACGCAAAAGCGCGTGCTCGCCGACAAGATCGTCGCGCGCTTCGGCGAGGACCTGACCGGCCGCACGTTCGCGATCTGGGGCCTCGCGTTCAAGCCGAACACCGACGACATGCGCGAAGCGCCGAGCCGCGAGCTGATCGCCGAGCTGCTGTCGCGCGGGGCACGCGTCGCCGCGTACGACCCGGTCGCGCAGCAGGAAGCGCGCCGCGTGATCGCGCTCGATCTCGCCGATCACCCGAGCTGGCTCGAGCGCCTGAGCTTCGTCGACGACGAGGCGCAGGCCGCGCGCGATGCCGACGCGCTCGTGATCGTCACCGAATGGAAGATCTTCAAGAGCCCCGACTTCGTCGCGCTCGGCCGTCTGTGGAAAGCGCCGGTGATCTTCGACGGCCGCAACCTGTACGAGCCGGAGACGATGAGCGAGCAAGGCATCGAGTACCACCCGATCGGCCGGCCGGGCTCGCGCCAGGCGCTCGCCGCACGCCTTTCCGGAGCCGCCCGCGCGAACGCGTGAGGCCGGTCATACGCCATGTTCCGGAACATCCTGATCGTCTGCCACGCGAACGTCTGCCGCAGCCCGGCAGCGGAGATGCTGTTCAAGTCGCACGCCGCGTCGCGCGGCGGCCCGCGCCCGACGTTTCACTCGGCGGGCGTGCATGCGAACGACGGCGACGGCATCGATCCGGTGATGCGCCAGCTGCTCGCCGAGCGGGGCGTCGATGCGACGACCCACCGCTCGCGGCGGCTGTCGCGCCGGATCGTGCGCGACGCCGACCTGATTCTCGTCAGCGAGCGCGGACAGATCGCGGCCGTCGAACAGGTCGATCCGTTCGCGCGCGGCAAGGTCCACCTGCTCGGCAAGTGGGAAGGGGCCGAGATTGCCGATCCGCACGGCGGCCCTGAAGCCGGCTATCGCCGAAGCTACACATTGATCGAACGTCTGGTTCAAGGATGGCTACAGAAACTATGCTGAAACGCCCGATGCGCCCGGTGGCGCTTGCCGTCGCGCTGACGACCTTCCTGTCAGCCTGTGCAACCGCGCCCGGCAACTACCTCGATGCGTCGCGCCTGAAGGAAGAGGAGCGCGCGCAACCGTCCGAGACCTACACGGTCCACTACATCGACGCGAAGCTGATCATGGACCAGCTCCAGCAGCAGCGCGTGTCGCACCCGCTGCCGCCGTCGCGCTTCGCGGACCCGTCGCAATACGTGTACCGCATCGGTCCGCAGGACATCCTCGGCGTCACCGTCTGGGACCACCCCGAGCTGACGACGCCGCAGGGCCAATCGTTCTCGAGCGGCGGCAACACGACGCAGACGATCGCGGGCGCGCTGCAGCAACCCTATTCGTCGTCGCTGCCGGGCCAGGCCGATCCGTACGGCCAGACGGTGGCCGCCGACGGCACGATCTTCTTCCCGTTCGTCGGCCGCATCCACGTGGCGGGCAAGACGATCGCGCAGACCCGTGACGAGCTGGCCACGCGACTCGCGCGCTACGTGAAGAATCCGCAGCTCGACGTGCGCGTGCTGTCGTTCCGCAGCCAGAAGGTGCAGGTGACGGGCGAGGTGAAGACGCCGGGCCCGCTCGCGATGAGCGACGTGCCGCTGACGCTGGTCGACGCGATCTCGCGTTCGGGCGGCTCGACCACCGACGCCGACCTGCAGCGCGTGCGCCTGACGCGCGACGGCAAGCTCTACACGCTCGACGCGAACGGCGTGCTCGATCGCGGCGAAGTGCGGCAGAACGTGATGCTGCAGCCGGGCGACATCGTCAACGTGCCGGATCGCAGCGACAGCCGCGTGTTCATCATGGGCGAGGTCAAGACGCCGGTCACGGTGCCGATGCTCAAGGGCAAGCTGACCATCGCCGACGCGTTGACGGCCGGCGGCGGCATCCTCGACACCGATGCGAACCCGCGCAAGATCTACGTGATGCGCGGCATGCGCGACAACCCGACGAAGCCTGAAGTGTTCCGTCTGGACATGACGCAGCCCGATGCGCTGATGCTGTCGAGCCGCTTCCCGCTTCAGCCGCTCGACGTGGTCTACGTCAGCACGGCCAGCTCGGTGCAGTTCAACCGTGTGCTGCAGCAGGTGCTGCCGACGATCCAGACGATCTTCTACATGCGGCAAATCACGCGTTGACGAATCGCGGGACGGCCCGGCCGTCCCAGCCCAACTCAAGCGGGAACGAATGGTGAACACGCAAGCGAAACACTCCTACGCGGATCTGTCCGTGAAAACCGAGGAAGAGGATGTCGTCCTCGGCCAGTTGCTCCAGGTGATCATGGACGACATCTGGCTGCTGCTCGGCATCGCGGTGACGGTCGTCGCGCTCGCCGGCCTCTACTGCTATGTCGCGAAGCCGGTGTATCAGGCCGACGTGCACGTGCGGGTCGAGAGCAACGACAACACGTCGCAGGCGCTCACGCAGACGCAGACCGGTGCGACGATCAACACCGGTCCGCAGCAGGCGCAGACCGACGCGGAAATCGAGATCATCAAGAGCCGCGGCGTGGTCTCGCCGGTGGTCGAGCAGTTCAAGCTGAATTTCTCGGTCGTGCCGAAGACGCTGCCGGTGATCGGCAGCCTCGCCGCGCGCGTCGCGACGCCGGGCGAGCCGGCCAACGCGTGGCTCGGCCTGAAATCGTATGCATGGGGCGGTGAAGTGGCCGACGTCGATTCGATCAGCGTCGTGCCCGCGCTCGAAGGTAAGAAGCTCACGCTGACGGCCGGCCCGAACGGCACCTACACGCTCGCGGACGCGAACGGCGGCCGGATCCTGTCGGGCCGCGTCGGCGAGGCCGAGCAGGGCGGCGGCGTGACGCTGCTCGTGTCGAAACTCGTCGCGCGACCCGGCACGCAGTTCACGGTGGTCCGCTACAACGATCTCGACGCGATCAGCGGCTTCCAGACCGGCATCCAGGTGACCGAGCAGGGCAAGCAGACGGGCGTCGTGCAGATCTCGCTCGAAGGCAAGGACCCGGACCAGACCGCCGCGATCGCGAACGCGCTCGCGCAGTCGTACCTGAACCAGCACGTGGTCGCGAAGCAGGCCGAAGCGACCAAGATGCTCGACTTCCTGAAGGGCGAGGAGCCGCGCCTGAAGGCCGACCTCGAACGGGCGGAAGCCGCGCTGACGCAGTACCAGCGCACGTCGGGGTCGATCAACGCGAGCGACGAGGCGAAGGTCTACCTCGAGGGCAGCGTGCAGTACGAACAGCAGATCGCCGCGCAGCGCCTGCAGCTCGCGTCGCTCGCGCAGCGCTTCACCGATTCGCACCCGATGGTGATCGCCGCGAAGCAGCAGCTCGCGGAGCTGCAGGGCGAGAAGGACAAGTTCAGCAACCGTTTCCGCAGCCTGCCGGCCACCGAAGTGAAGGCCGTCCAGCTGCAGCGCGACGCGAAGGTCGCCGAGGACATCTACGTGCTGCTGCTGAACCGCGTGCAGGAGCTGTCGGTGCAGAAGGCCGGCACGGGCGGCAACATCCACCTCGTCGACTCGGCGCTGCGCCCGGGCGACCCGGTCAAGCCGAAGAAGGTGCTGATCCTGTCGGCCGCGGTGTTCCTCGGGCTGATCCTCGGCACCGGCGTCGTGTTCCTGCGCCGCAACCTGTTCCAGGGCATCGAGGATCCCGACCGCATCGAGCGCGCGTTCAACCTGCCGCTGTACGGGCTGGTGCCGCAAAGCGCCGAGCAGGTGAAGCTCGACGCGGCGGCCGAGAAGGGCGGCAGCCGCACACGGCCGATCCTCGCGAGCCTGCGTCCGAAGGATCTGAGCGTCGAGAGCCTGCGCAGCCTGCGCACCGCGATGCAGTTCGCGATGATGGACGCGAAGAACCGCGTGATCGTGCTGACGGGCCCGACGCCCGGCATCGGCAAGAGCTTCCTGACGGTCAACCTCGCGGTGCTGCTCGCGCATTCGGGCAAGCGCGTGCTGCTGATCGACGCCGACATGCGCCGCGGCCTGCTCGACCGCTACTTCGGCCTCACGTCGCAGCCTGGCCTGTCCGAGCTGCTGAGCGACCAGTCGGCGCTCGAGGACGCCGTGCGCGAGACGCCGGTGCAGGGCCTGTCGTTCATCTCGGCCGGCACGCGCCCGCCGAACCCGTCGGAGCTGCTGATGTCGACGCGCCTGCCGCAATACCTCGAAGGGCTCGGCAAGCGCTACGACGTCGTGCTGATCGATTCGCCGCCGGTGCTGGCGGTGACCGACGCGACCATCATCGGCCGCATGGCCGGCTCGACGTTCCTCGTGCTGCGCTCGGGCATGCATACCGAAGGCGAGATCGCCGACGCGATCAAGCGCCTGCGCACCGCGGGCGTCGACCTCGAAGGCGGGATCTTCAACGGCGTGCCGCCGAAGGCGCGCGGCTACGGCCGCGGTTATGCGGCCGTGCACGAATACCTGAGCGCCTGATCCGAATCGCACGTAACCGGGCTGGCCGCGCGTGCCGCCTGCCCGGTCGACAGGAGAACCAACGATGAAAATTTCCGTGCTCGTTCCGACCTATCGGCGCCCCGCCGACCTCGCGCGCTGCCTGCTGGCGCTGCAGCGGCAGCATCGGCTGCCCGACGAGGTGATCGTCGTCGCGCGCCCGGAGGACGATGCCACGCACGAACGGCTCGCCGATCCGGCGGTCGGCGGCGCGCTGCCGCTGCGCATCGTGCCGGTCGATGTGCCGGGCCAGGTCGCCGCGTTGAACAAGGGGCTCGACTCGGCGAACGGCGACATCGTCGCGATCACCGACGACGACGCGGCGCCGCATCCCGACTGGCTCGCCCGCGTCGAGTCGGCGTTCGAGGCCGACCCGCGCGTGGGCGCGGTCGGCGGGCGCGACTGGGTGCACGAGAAGGGCCGCGTGCTCGACGAATCGCGCGAGCTCGTCGGCCAGCTCACGCTGTCGGGCAAGATCGTCGGCAATCATCACCTCGGCGTCGGCGGCATGCGCGAAGTCGACATGCTGAAAGGCGCGAACATGAGCTACCGCCGTGCCGCGATCGAGCGGCTGCGCTTCGACACGCGGCTGCGCGGCGCCGGTGCGCAGGTGCACAACGACATGGGTTTCAGCATGCGCGTGCAGCGCGACGGCTGGAAGCTCGTCTACGACCCGGCGATCGCGGTCGATCATTTTCCGGCGGAACGCTTCGACGACGACCGGCGCGATGCCGCGTCGCTGAACGCGATCAGCAACGGCGCATACAACCTGCACCTGATCCTGCGCGAGCACCTGCCGCCCGTGCGGCGCGAAATCGCCTGGTGGTGGTGGACGCTGGTCGGTACGCGCGTCTATCCGGGCCTCGCGCACGTGCTGCTGTCGCTGCATACGGCGAAGCGCGAGCGGATCCGCGAGCACTGGCGCGCGGTGCGCCGCGGCGCGCGCGACGCCCGCCGCGCGAACCTTGCCCCCCACCGTGCGGCGATGCCGCCGGTGACGTCTTGAACGGCTCGCGCGGCCAAATCTGGAGGACTCGCATGACTGCGACGAAAGTGCACGTCCATCTGTTCCACGGCGCCGATCCGCGTACCTACCGGAAAGGCGAGAACATCGGCTGCCTGTACGGCTATCACCACGCCGAATCCGACGAATTCCGGCTGACCTATTCGCAGGACGGCGGCGAGGGCCGCGTCGCCAGCCTCGCGCGCCGCGCGCTGAAGGCGGCGCTCGGCTTCGACGTCGTGCATGCATGGCGCAACCGTGCCGCGCTGCTGAACACCGACGTGATCTGGACGCACACGGAGCAGGAGCACCTGGCCGCCTCGCTGATCCTGAAGCTGGCCGGCGCGCAGGGCAAGCGTCCGCTGCTGCTCGCGCAGAGCGTGTGGCTGTTCGACAAGTGGGGCAGCTTCGGCGGCCCGCGCCGCTGGCTGTACCGCAAGCTGATCGCGCGCGCCGACGCGCTGACCACGCTGGCCCGCGACAACGCCCAGTTGTGCCGCCGCTATCTGCATCGCGACGCGCTGTTCGTCCATTACGGGCTGAACACGCAGGATTTCCCGATCACGGAGCCGCAGCAATGGCAACCGAACCGGCCGCTGCGGATCGCGGCGATCGGCAACGACCGCGACCGCGACTGGCGCACGTTCCTCGCCGCGTTCGGCGGCGATGCGCGCTACGACGTGCGGCTGGCGACCCGGCGCCGCGTGCCGCGCGAGTGGCATGCGCCGAACGTGAAGATCGGCTCGGCGTCGGGGCTCGCGAAGCAGCACGAGCTGTACGCGTGGGCCGACGTGATCGTCGTGCCGCTGCGGCCGAACTTCCACGCGTCGGGCATCACCGTGATGCTCGAGGCGGCCGCGGTCGGCAAGCCGATGATCGTGTCCGACGTCGGCGGGCTCAGCGACTACTTCCCGCACGACACGGCCGCCTATGTGCCGGCCTTCGACGCCCAGGCGATGCGCCAGGCCGCCGATCGCTTCGCGGCGGACCCGCGCCGCGCGCTCGCGACCGCGCAGGCCGCGGCGGCGCGGCTGCGCGAGCGCGACCTGACCACGCAGGCGTTCGCCGAGCAGCACGTGCGGATCACGCGCGACATGCTGCGCCGGCGCCGGACGCCGGCGGCGGCGGGCCTGGCGATGCCGCTCGCGGATTCCCGTGCGTCGTCGTCGCGATGAGCACGGGTGCGATGAGTACGTCGATCGCCGCCGCTGAACCGTCCCGCGCGCGCCGCCGGTTTGCCGAGCCGAAGCACTGGGTCGGGCAGGCCGCGCTGTGGTCGTTTACCGCCGCGCTGATCGCCATTCACCAGGGCAAGGTGCTGACGCTCGCGTTTCCGGTGCTGGCCATCGCGGTCGGCATCTGGCTGTATTTCAAGAGCCCGGCGCGCTACGTCGGCTTCATGTGGTGGGTGTGGTTCCTGAGCCCGGAAGTGCGGCGTCTCGCCGACTGGTCGAAGGGCGCGTTCACGCCGACGAGCCTGATCCAGGTCGCGCCGCTCGCGGTGACGATGATCGCCGGCCTGGGCTTGATCCGGCATTACCGCGTGCTTGCGCAGCGGCGCGGAATCCCGATCCTGCTGATGCTGTTCGGGCTCGCGTACGCGTATCTCGTCGGGATCGTGTCGAGCGGGGTGATGGCCGCGACCTACGACCTCGCGAACTGGGTGTACCCGGTGCTGATCGGTTTCCACATCATGGTCAACGCACGCGACTATCCCGAATACCGCGACGTGCTGCTGTCCACGTTCATGTGGGGCATGCTCGTGATGGGCCTGTACGGCGTCGTGCAGTACTTCGTGATGCCGCAGTGGGACGTGCTGTGGATGATCGGCTCCGACATGGGTTCGCAGGGCGAGCCGGTGCCGTACGGCGTGCGCGTGTTCAGCACGATGAATTCGTCCGGGCCGTTCGCGTTCGCGATCATGGGCGCGCTGGTGTTCGTGTTCGCCGCGCCGCAGAAGATCCGCTGGTTCGCGGGCGCGGCCGGCTTCGTGTCGTTCGCGCTGTGTCTCGTGCGCTCGACGTGGGGCGGCTGGGTGATCGCGCTCGCGATCCAGCTCGTGCAGTCGAGCAACCGCGTGCGGATGCGGATCCTGATCAGCGGCGTCGTGCTGGTCGGGCTGTGCGTGCCGCTGCTGACCGTCGGGCCGGTGGCCGACCGTCTCGGCGCGCGCCTGCAGTCGATCACGAACCTGAAGGACGACCGCAGCTACGACGACCGCAACAAGTTCTATGCGACCTTCGCGCAGACGGCGTTCACCGACGTCGCCGGCGAGGGGATGGGCGCGACGGGTGCATCCACGAAGCTGTC
Organism: Burkholderia cepacia; assembly: GCF_001718835.1. Taxonomy (NCBI): domain Bacteria; kingdom Pseudomonadati; phylum Pseudomonadota; class Betaproteobacteria; order Burkholderiales; family Burkholderiaceae; genus Burkholderia; species Burkholderia cepacia. Next base: position 826,404 of record NZ_CP013444.1, read on the forward strand.
GAGCGACAGCGGCGAGCTCGGCAAGTACGGCAGCTTCGACAGCGGCGTGATGAACGTGCCGTTCGTGCTCGGCTGGCCCGGTACGCTGCTGTATCTCTCCGGCGTCGTGATGCTGTTCGGCCGCACGCTGCGCGCGGCGTTCAGGCTGCGCAAGGACAAGTTCGTCGGCGCGTGCCTGAGCCTGTGCCTGTCGACTTTCGCGATGCTCGTATTCACGAACTCGCTGATCGGCACGGGCGGCCTGCTGATGTTCACGGCCATTTTTTCGATACTAGCCGCGGCGCACTGGCAAAAGGCACAACGCCTGCTGGCCGCCGCGCATTCACGGGGAGGCGACCATTGAGAATCGCGATCGTCACGCACGTCGTGCGACATAACGACGGCCAGGGCCGCGTCAATTACGAAATCGCGCGCGCGGCGCTGGCCGAGAACTACGAGGTCACGCTGGTTGCGTCGCACGTCGCGCCCGAGCTGCTGGCCGACCCGCGCGTGCGCTGGGTGCCGGTGAAGGTCGGCGGCTTCTGGCCGTCGAATCTCGTCAAGCAGCAGGTGTTCGCGCTGAAGAGCGCGGCCTGGCTGCGCGCGCACCGCAGCGAATACGACGTGCTGCACGTGAACGGCTTCATCTCGTGGATCAAGGCCGACGTAAATACCGCGCACTTCGTGCACGGCGGCTGGTTCAAGAGTCCGTACTATCCGTTCGGGCCGACGAAGGGGCTGTGGTCGGCCTATCAGTACGTCTATACGCGCGTGAACACCACGCTCGAGCGCTGGGCGTACAAGCGCTCGCGCGCGATCACGGCCGTGTCGCAGAAGGTGGCCGACGAGATCGCCGGGCTCGGCATCGACAGCCGCAAGATCAGCGTGATCTACAACGGCGTCGACGGCAGCGCGTTCGCCGGTGCGCAGGCCGACCGCGCGGCGTTCAAGCTGCCGGACGACGCGTTCCTGCTGCTGTTCGTCGGCGACCTGCGCACGCCGCGCAAGAACCTCGGCACCGTGCTGAAGGCGCTGACGAAGCTGCCGGCGAACGTGCACCTCGCGGTGGCCGGCTATCTGCCCGGCAGCCCGTATCCGGAAGAGGCGCGCGCGCTCGGCATCGACGCGCGCGTGCATTTCCTCGGCCTCGTGAAAAACATGCCGACGCTGATGCGCTCGGTCGACGCCTACGTGTTCCCGTCGCGCTACGAAGCGATGAGCCTGTCGTTGCTGGAAGCGATGGCGGCCGGGCTACCGGTCGTCACCGCGCGTACGGCGGGCGGCGCCGAAATCATCACGCGCGAATGCGGGATCGTGCTGGAGGACCCGGACGATCCGGCCGCGCTCGCGCAGGCGATCGGCTCGCTCGCGGCGTCGCGCGACACGTGCCGCGCGATGGGCGACGCGGCCCGCGAATTGATGACCCGTTTCGGCTGGGCGCACATGGGCGCCCAGTATGTCGCGCTCTACCGGCGCATCGGCCAACCCACGCAGCCGTCCGCCTTCGAGCGGGTCGAGCATGCAGTGACGCAGGAGCAATCGTAATGTCCCACTCTTCCCGGCCGATCAAATCGTTGCAGATCGGCATGCACTGGTTCCCCGAACGCGCGGGCGGCCTCGACCGGATGTACTACTCGCTCGTCGGCGCGCTGCCGGGCGCGGGTGTCGAGGTGCGCGGGCTCGTCGCCGGCTCGCCGAAAGTCTCCGACGACACGGGTGGCGCGATCCAGGGCTTCGGCCCTGCATCGGAGCCGCTCGCACGGCGGATGCTCGCCGCGCGACGCGCGCTGCGCGAGGAAGTCCGCAGCGAGCGGCCGGACGTGATCTCGTCGCACTTCGCGCTCTACACGTTCCCGGGCCTCGACGTCACGCGCGGGATTCCGCAGGTGTCGCATTTCCAGGGGCCGTGGGCCGACGAAAGCCAGGTCGAGGGCGCCGCGTCGCTCGGCCAGCGCGCGAAGCGTTATCTCGAGCAGGCCGTCTATACGCGCTCGTCACGGCTGATCGTGCTGTCGCAGGCGTTCGGCCAGATCCTGACGAACCGCTACGGGATCGACCCGTCGCGTGTGCGCGTGATTCCCGGCTGCGTCGATACCGCGCAGTTCGACACGCCGCTCACGCCTGCCGAGGCGCGGCACAAGCTGCAACTGCCGCAGGACCGGCCGATCGTGCTGGCCGTGCGCCGGCTCGTGCGGCGCATGGGGCTGGAGGACCTGATCGACGCGATCGGCCTCCTCAAGCACCGTCACCCGGACGTGCTGCTGCTGATCGCCGGCAAGGGCAAGATCGGCGAGGAACTGCAGCAGCGCATCGATGCGGCGGGCCTGCAGGACAACGTGAAGCTGCTCGGCTTCGTGCCGGACAACCATCTCGCGGCGCTGTACCGCGCGGCGACGGTCAGCGTCGTGCCGACGGTCGCGCTCGAAGGCTTCGGGCTGATCACCGTCGAATCGCTCGCGTCCGGCACGCCCGTGCTGGTCACGCCGGTCGGCGGGCTGCCGGAGGCGGTGGCCGGGCTGTCCGACGATCTCGTGCTGCCGTCCACCGGCGCGGACGCGATCGCGGAAGGGCTCGGTGCCGCGCTGTCGGGCGCGATCACGCTGCCCGACGAGGCCGCGTGCAAGCGCTATGCACGCGATCATTTCGACAACGCGGTGATCGCGCGGCGCGTTGCCGGCGTGTACGAAGAGGCGATCCAGGCCGGTTGAGCGCCGCTGCGTTCGTCGTCAGCGCGCGCGTTTCAGCGTTGCCGCCCAGAACGCGAGCGCGGCGGTGCTGACCGCCGCGCCGAGCACGCAGACGCCCGTCCATCCGGCGCGCGCATACATCATCGTCGCCGCAATCGCGCCGAGCCCGCTGCCGGCCGAATAGAACAGCATGTAGCAGCCGACGAGGCGCGCGTGCGCATCGGGCCGTGTGCCGAGAATCATGCTCTGGTTGACGACGTGGACGGCCTGCCCGCCGACGTCGAGCAGCACGATGCCGACGATCAGCAGCGGAATCGACGAAGTCGTGAACGCGAGCGGCAGCCACGACGCGACGAGCAGCGCGAGCGCGGCGCCGGTCGTCGTTTCGCCGCGCCCGCGATCCGCGAGCCGGCCCGCGCGGGCGGCGGCCGCCGCGCCCAGTGCGCCGACGAGGCCGAAGGCGCCGATCTGCGTATGCGACATCGCGTGCGGCGGCGCGCTCAGCGGCAGCACCAGTGCGCTCCAGAAGATGCTGAATGCCGCGAACATCAGCAGCGCGAGCATGCCGCGCACCTGCAGCACGCGGTCGCGGCGCAGCAGGAAGCCCATCGATGCGAGCAGTGCCGCATAGCCGATGCGCTCGCGCGGCGCACGCGCGTCGGGCAGCAGCCGCGACAGCACGACCCCCATCACGATCGCGATCGCCGCCGACGCGAGATAGACGGCCCGCCAGCCCGCGATGTCGGTGACGACGCCGGCCAGCGAGCGTGCGGCCAGCAACCCGACCACGACACCGCCTTGCGCGGCGCCCACCACGCGCCCGCGTTCGCCGGCGCCCGCGAGCGCGGCCGAGCACGCGATCAGCCCTTGTGTCATCGCGGTGCCGAGCAGCCCGACCGCGACCATCCCCGCCAGCAGCGCGATGCGCGTCGACGATGCGGCGACGCCGATGCAGGCCGCCGTCAGCAACAGAAGCTGCACGGCGATCAGGCGCTTGCGGTTCAGCAGGTCGCCGAGGGGCACGACGAACAGCAGCGCGAGCGCACAGCCCAGCTGCGTCGCGGTGATGACGCCGCCGACGGCCGCCTGCGACACGCCGAAATCCCGCGCGATCGAATCGAGCAGCGGCTGCGCGTAGTAGACATTCGCGACACTGGCCGCGCAGCACGCGGCCAGCGACGCGACGCGCGCGGTCGACAGGCGGTTGCCCGCGGCATCGGCGTCGGGCGCGCGACCGGCCGTCGCTGAAGTCACGGAAGTATCCATCGTTGCCCCTCGTGCAAAGTAGTTGCAAATTGAAACTGGTGTGAGTGTAGGAAAAGTAGTTTTAAAATGCAACCTGTTGACGTGTGAGCGGAGGAACGGATGGCCAAGCAGAAAAGTCTTGCGGATTCGCCGTGCCCGGTGGCACGGGCGACCGATATCGTCGGCGATCGCTGGGCATTGCTGATCGTGCGCGATGCGTTCGACGGCGTACGCCGGTTCGGCGATTTCCGCGCGAGCCTCGGCGTCGCGAGCAACATCCTGTCCGACCGGCTCAGGATGCTCGTGGCTGCGGGCGTGTTCGACGTCGTGCCGGCGTCGGACGGCAGCGCGTATCAGGAGTACGCGCTGACCAAAAAGGGCGAAGGGCTGTTCCCGGTGATCGTGATGCTGCGGCAGTGGGGCGAGGCGAACCTGTTCGCGCGAGGCGAGCCGCATTCGGTGCTGGTCGACCGCCAGACGGGGCGCGCGATCCGCAAGCTCGCGCTGCGCCACGACGACGGCCGGCCGGTGAAGGCGGGCGAGACGGTCGTCAGGAAGGTCGGCGGCGACGGCCAGGCCTGATGACGGTCTTGCCGAGCTCGAGGCGCGGCAGGCGCAGCATTCCCGGCTGCAATTCATGGTGATCCAGGCCGCGCACGGCGGATACGTGAGCCACTTCAAGCGCGACGTCTTTCCGTGGCGGCATCTGGTTCAGCAGGATCCCGGCGAAGCGTGACGACGAAGGCCGGCGCTGACGGCCGCGACGATGCGCGCGAACGCGCGAATCAGCCGCTCAATGACGATCGCCGCGCCAGCGACCCGGCGCGACGCCGAAGCGCTTCGTGAACGCGTGCGTGAACGTGCTCTGATCCGCGAAGCCGACCATCCCGGCGATATCGACGAGCGGATGCCGGCCGTCCGCGAGCAGGATCACGGCCGCGTCGAGACGCAGCCGCTGCAGGTAGCGATGCGGCGTTTCGCCGAACGCATCGACGAACAGCTGATGAAAGCGGCGCATCCCGTAGCCGCAGTGCGCGGCGAGATCGGCGATGCGCAGCGGCTCGGCGAGCCGCGCGCGCAGCCAGCGGTCGATGCGCGCGAAATCGAGGCCCGCCGCGGGCGCTGCCGCTGCGAGGCCGCCGCCGCCCAGCAGTGCGCCGCACAGCCGGGCGGCGGCCTGCCACTGGAAACGGTGCGCGGCCGCGCGCTGCGCGTCGCCGGCCGCGGCGTCGAGCCGTTCGGCGGCGGCCGCGACCCGCGCGACCAGCGACGTCAGGGCCGGATCGATTGCCACGGCGCGCGCGCTGTCGAACAGCCGCTGCGGCACCGCGAGCGACGCGAGGGGAAGATTGAGCACGAGCTGGCGATTCTCGCCGAGGCCCGCGTAATCGTGGCGCGCGCCGGCTGGAACCAGCCAGGCGCGGTGCCGGTCGAGCCGCTGGCTGACGCCGTCCACCGCCATCACCATCGCGCCGTCGATGCCGAGCACGATCTGGTGAAAGTCGTGCACGTCCGACGCTTCGAGCGCGTCGTAGCGTTGCAGCGCGACGGTGGGGGACGCGACGCGTTCCATCGGGCGGACGGCGGACGGCGGGCCGTGGGGCGTCAGATGGCGAGCAGTTCGACTTCGAACACGAGCGTCGCATTCGGCGGAATCACGCCGCCAGCGCCGCGCGGGCCGTAGCCGAGTTGCGGCGGGATCGTCAGGCGACGCACGCCGCCGACCTTCATGCCCTGTACGCCTTCGTCCCAGCCCTTGATGACCATGCCGCCGCCGAGCACGAACGCGAACGGGTCGTTGCGATCCTTGCTCGAATCGAATTTCTGACCGTCGGTCAGCCAGCCCGTGTAGTGGACGCTGACGGTCTGGCCGGCTTGCGCTACGTCGCCGGTGCCTTCGGTCAGGTCTTCGTATTTGAGGCCCGATTCGGTCGTGATGACAGACATGACTTCTCCTGAAAAAGGATGGGTAAAACCGCTATTGTAGGCGAGCACGGCGCTCGACCGGCCCGTTTGAATCGTTCCGGACCGATCGGCGGCCGCATGGCCCGCCTCGCGGCGCACGGCCGGCGCGCGCGTATGAATCCGGTTCCGCGTAGGCGCACGCACCTCCTGCGACGCCGGACGCGCGTTCGAATTTCCCTGTCGATGCGCGCCGTTTCGGCGCCGTTCGTTCCGTCGCTTGCACTGCAAGGTGTTTGGAAGCGTGCGTCTACCGCGCGGCTTGCGCGTGCGGGGCGCTGCGACCTATCTTTACATCTGTCAATGTCAACATTGCCGATGGCGTGGACCGGCCCGGAACGGCATGGCACGAGACCCGTGCACGAAGCATGGGACAGGAGACGAACCAACATGAAGTCTGCCGCTTCCGCCACCGCAGCCGGGATCATGCCGGTGCGCCGCGACCTGCGCTTCGACCTGCCGGTCGAACGCGCGAAGGACTGGCATGGCCTCGGGTCGCACGTGACCCATTTCTTCAATGCGCTGTCGCTGCTGTTCCCGGCCGGCGAGCGCTTCTTCATGGATTCGGTGCGCAATTATCGCGACCGGATCGACGATCCCGTGCTGAAGCAGCAGGTGCTCGGCTTCATCGGCCAGGAGGCGATGCACACGCGCGAGCACGTCGAGTACAACGAGCTGATGCAGGCGAACCGCCTGCCCGCGCGCAAGCTCGACAAGCGCGTATGGGCGGTGCTCGGCTACATGAAGCGCAAGCTGCCGCATTCGGTGCAGCTCGCGCACACGGTCGCGGCGGAGCACTACACGGCGATGCTTGCCGACTGGCTGCTGCGCGATCCGACGCGCCTGGAAGGCTCGGTCGAGGGCTACCGCCAGATGTGGATCTGGCACGCGCTCGAGGAAACCGAGCACAAGGCCGTGTCGTTCGACGTGTGGAACGCGGTGATGAAGCCGGGCGCGCGGCGCTACTGCGTGCGCATCGGCGTGTACCTGCTGACGACGCTGACGTTCTGGCCGACCGTGTTCCTGATGCACGCGACGCTGCTGTGGCGCGATCCGGCCGCCCGGCGCCACCGCGTGCGCGGGACGCTGAGCATGATCGCGTTCCTGTACGGGCCACGCCGCGGGCTGTTCCCGCGCATCGCCGGCGAATGGCTCAGCTTCTTCCGGCCGGGCTTCCATCCGTGGGACCACGACAATCATCACCATCTCGCGCGGGTCGACGCGCTTGCCGCCACCTACGGCGAACACGGCGGCACGCCGGCCGGCCGTGGCCGCGCGAATGCGCTCGCGCCGCTGACGTCCGGACGCTGACGGGCGCTGATCGGCATTGACCGCCGAGGGCGCCGTGTTGCGCCCGCACATCAGTCGGCTGCGTCTGACGATTGACCTCGGTCAATCGTCGCGATCCGCCCCCGATCGCGTTCGCCCGCTTCGAATCGGACCCGGAATCGACGGTCGCCGGCGTGGCGGGCGCGGCGGCCGCCGCCATGCCCGGCGCATCGCGGACGGCGCCGGCTGCGCGGCCTTCTGCGCCACGCGTCCGACCCTGGCCCCCAACGCCCGGCCACCTCCGCGCGGCGCCAGCCCGTTTCGCGGCCGCTGTGCCACCGGGATAACACCCATCTAGCCGCACCGTGCCGGCGCCGATATACCGCTTAAGGCAGGCTTCGAGCCGAGGCAATTATTGCGCCGGGGTATTTTATTCGGACGGAAATGCGGCCAATATGTCGGTTCGATTGTCTGGTCTGTCGCGCGCCACGGCGTCGAGCCGAAGCGCGCGACCAACGCAGAGCGGGGAACAACGATGGTGTCAAAGTCACCCGATGCAACCAGGGGGGCGGCGTCCGCTGCAACCGACGCGCCGCCGGTATCCATCACCGCGCCCGAGGACGGACGCAAGCTGTTCGTGATCATGCGTTCGCCCGACGAGCCGTTGCTTGCGCAACTGCGCGGGCTGGGCTGGGAAATCTCCGTCGCGAAGACAGCCGGCGCCGCGCAGAACATGACGTCCGGCGTGAGCGTCGCCGCGGGGCTGGTCGATTTCTCCGGGTTCACGTCGCGCGACTATCCCGCGCTGAAGGCGTGCCTGAGCCAGCCGTCGATCGGCTGGATTTCCATCGCCCAGGCCGGCGTCACGATCGGCCCGGCCGTGCGCGAGCTGATCCGCAGCTACTGCTTCGACTACGTGACCCTTCCGTTGCCCTACGAATGGATTTCGCACGTGCTCGGCCACGCGCGCGGGATGGCCGCGCTCGATCGCGTCGATGGCGCGGCCTACGCGGCGTCGATCGGCGAACACGGGATGATCGGCAACTGCGAGGCGATGCAGCAGCTGTTCAGCACGATTCGCAAGGTCGCGAAGACGGACGCGAGCGTGTTCATCTCGGGCGAGTCGGGCACCGGCAAGGAGCTGACGGCGCTCGCGGTTCACGAGCGTTCCGGCCGCGGCAAGGGGCCGTTCATCGCGATCAATTGCGGCGCGATTCCGCATCACCTGCTGCAGTCGGAACTGTTCGGCTACGAGCGCGGCGCGTTCACCGGCGCGAACCAGCGTCGCGCGGGCCGGATCGAATCGGCGAACGGCGGCACGCTGTTCCTCGACGAAATCGGCGACATGCCGGTCGAAAGCCAGGCGAGCCTGCTGCGCTTCCTGCAGGAAGGGAAGATCGAGCGGCTCGGCGGGCAGGAATCGATTCCGGTCGACGTACGGATCATCTCGGCCACCCACGTGGATCTCGACGGCGCGGTCGAGGCCGGGCGTTTTCGCGCTGACCTGTATCACCGCCTGTGCGTGCTGCGCATCCACGAGCCGCCGCTGCGCGCGCGCGGCAAGGACATCGACATCCTCGCGCACTACGTGCTGCAGAAGTACAAGGCCGATAGCGGCCGCAAGATCAGCGGCTTCACGTCGGCCGCGCTCGACGCGATGCGGCGCTACGAGTGGCCCGGCAACGTGCGCGAGCTGATCAACCGCGTGCGGCGCGCGATCGTGATGGCCGAGAGCCGGCTGCTGACGCCGCACGATCTCGGGCTCGATACGCCGGGCGAGACCGAACCCGTGACGCTCGAACAGGCGCGGGCGCTCGCCGAGCGCACCGCGATCGAGAATGCGCTGCTGCGCAACGATCACCGCATCAACAAGGCCGCCGCCGAACTCGGCATTTCGCGCGTCACGCTCTACCGGATGATGATCGAGCACGGGCTGAACGATCACGACAACGGCGACGGCGGCAAGGACGGCGCGCCGACCGAGCCGCCGTCAGGCGACGAGGGCCATCGCCGGGTCGGTTGAACGGCGGTGGCGGCCGCGCTGACTAGCGATAGGTCCAGAGCCGGTGCAGCACGAACGTGACGGGCGGCACGCACAGCACGACCGCGACGACGCTCCATCCGGCGGCGAGGCCGAGCGCCTCGGTGCCGCGCGCGAGCAGCATCGTCTCGGCGAGCCCGGACACCGCGACCGTGAGGAAGCGCACGAGGTTGCTCCATTGCACGGTCGACGAAAAACTCCACAGCGTGTTGGCGAGATACGAGAACGCGGTCGCGCAGACGAACGCGACCGCGTTCGCGGTCACGGGCGTCGCGTCGAGCAGCGCGAACATCGCCGACGCGATGAGCGCGTGGAGCGCGGTCGAGCCGAGGCCCGACACGCCGAAGCGGATGAGCCGCCCGCGTTCGGCGGCGTAGAGGGCGCGAATCACCTGGATCTCCATGGCAGTGTTCGGTGCGCGGTGTTCAGTGTACAGCGACGCGATGACGCGTCAGCGCGCGGCGGCGCGCAAGGTCGGCGCGCGCGGTGGCCGCCGCCTGGCGCAGCGAGTCGCGCGACACGGGCAGCGTCGTCACCTTGCCGTGCGCCTGGTAGCGGCGGCGGATCAGGTAGACGGGCCGTTGCTTCGACTCGTCGTAGATCCGCCCGATGTATTCGCCGACGACACCGATCCCGATGAGCTCGATGCCGCCGATGAACAGCGTGACCGAGATCAGCGACGCATAACCGAGCACCGGATTGCCGAACAGCAGCGTACGGAAGATGATGAACGCGCCGTACAGGAACGCGAGCGCGGCGATGCCGACGCCGATGTAGGTCCAGCTGCGCAGCGGCACGGTGCTGAAGCTGGTGATGCCCTCCAGCGCGAAATTCCACAGCTTCCAGCCGGAAAATTTCGAGTGCCCGGCACTGCGCGCGTCGCGCTGGTATTCGACGATGACCGTCCGGTAGCCGACCCACGCGAACAGCCCCTTCATGAAGCGATGCCGCTCGGGCAGGCTGCGCAGCGCGTTCACGACCTTGCGGTCCATCAGCCGGAAATCGCCGACGTTCTCCGGCAGTTTCACGTCCGACAGCAGGTTGTGCACGCGATAGTAGATCGCGGCCGCCGTGCGCTTCGCGAACGAATCGCACGCGCGGTTGCTGCGCTTCGCGGCGACGACTTCCGCACCGTCGCGCCAGTGTTCGATCATCACGGGAATCAGGCTCGGCGGGTCCTGCAGGTCGGCGTCGAGCGGAATCACCGCGTCGCCGAGCGCTTCGTCCAGACCGGCCGTGAGCGCCGCTTCCTTGCCGAAGTTGCGGGTCAGGTCGATCACCCGCACGCGGCGGTCCTTCGCACCGATCGCGATCAGCCGCTCGAGCGTGTCGTCGCGGCTGCCGTCGTTCACGCAGACGATCTCGAACCGGATGCCGTCGATGGACGTCATCAGCGGCATCACGACGTCGAAGAAGCGCTCGACGGCCTCGCCTTCGTTATAGAACGGCACGACCAGCGAGACGAGTGGTGGTTGTGGTTGAGCCCGCATGACGTTTCCCCCTGTGTATGCCGCTTCGGTGCCGGCTGCCGGACGGCAGCGGCCGAGCGGTCGAATCAATGAAGCCGCGGCGCCGCGTGGCGCGGCCGCACGGCGTGCGCGAAATCGGTGTCGGTCGCGCTGTCGTGCGCGTCCGGCATGCACGGCGCGTCGTGGCGTTCGTGCGCGATGCGCGTGATGAGCAGCAACAGCGACACGGCCGTGACGAGCGGCATGAACTGCACGTGCAGATGCGCGATGGCGAGGCTCGCCAGCGGCGCGGCCCACAGCAGCGCCAGCCACTCCCGGTCGAAGCGCCGCCAGCCGAACGCGAACGCGTGACGCGCGTACCACGCGATCACGAGGCCGTACCACGCGAGATCGCAGTCGATCAGCGACGGGCCGGCCAGCAGGCACGCGCACGCGAGCGTCGCGGCGCGCAGCGCGTACGCGCAGTCGCCGCGCCACGCGTAGACGACGGCCGCCGCCGCGCACACGATCGACAGCGCCTGCAGCGTCCGCGCGACGAACGGCGGCCAGCCGGCCAGCGCCGCCATCGCCTGTGCGGTCGGCATGCGCGCGAGCAGCGCGGGCGCGGCGCCGGCCGCGCGGCGCGCGTCGTCGATCGCCTGCGCGAACGCGAGCCACGCGTGCGGGCCGAACGCGAGTGTCGCGAGCGCGGCGCTGCCCGCGATCGTCGCGGCCCACGCGGCCAGTGCGCGCCATTGGCCGGCGCACAGCAGCGCGAGCGGGAACAGCACCGCGAGCTGCGGTTTCATGCTCAGCAGCCCGAAGCAGACGCCGGCGGCGAGCGGGCGCCGCTGCAGCAGCAACAGTCCGAAGCCGGCGAGCGATGCGGTGACGAGCGCGTCCTGCCCGGTGACGGTCGCGAGGAACGCGCCGGGGAACGCCCACGCGCACAGCGCGGCGGAGCGGCGCTGCACGATCAGGCGGCTCGCGGCGACGAACAGCGCATACCCGCCGCCGAGCCACAGGGCCGCCGCGAGCGCGTAGGGCAGCCAGCCGAGCGGCATCGCCATCCACAGCGTGCCGGGCGGGTAGCGCCACGGCATCGCGGCCGACGCGCCGTGCAGCGCCGGAATCGCCTGCGCCTCGACCGCGTGCAGCGCCGCGCCATGCCATGCGTCGAGCGCACGCCCGTGCGCGGCGAGCCACGCGGCGCTCCAGGCCGGCGCGAAATCGGACGCGGGCGGCGTCAGCGTGTCGCCGTGCGGGCCCAGCAGGCGCACGACGTAGATTCCGGCGAACAGCAGGTAGCAGCACAGCGCGATGCACGCATAGGCGCGCACGCGGCGCAGCGTGAGCCAGTGGGGCCGGCGGCGCGGGCCGGCCGCCGGCAGTTCGGGATGCGCGTCGAACGCGGGCAGCGCGTCGCGGCCGGAGTGACGGAGCTGCATCATGCGGCTCCCGGCGCGAGCGACGCGCGGCGCAGGACGACGAACAGCAGGCTCAGCAGCACGACCGGGCCGATTTGCGGCAGCAGGAACAGGCGGTTGACGAACTCGAACGCGGGCAGCAGCCACGCGAGCACGACCACCGGCTGGTCGCCCGGCAGCCAGCCTTCGTCGAGGCCGTGCGCGATCAGGCAGAAGATCGCGATGCCGAGCCACGTCAGTTCGTAGTTCCACAGATACGGCGTCGTCAGCAGCGTGGCGACCGCCAGCACCGCACCGCGCAGGCGCATGTCGGGCGTGCGGCGCCACACGGCAACCGCGGCCGTCGCGGCGACCAGCGCGATCGCGGCCTGCGCCGCGTACGCGAGCGTCGGCGACGCGCCGGCTAGCCGCAGCGCCGCGAGCGGCGAAGGCGACACCAGCCAGTACTCCACGCCGTACTCGACGATCATCTCGCGCACCATCGTCATGCCGTTCGCGAAGCCGCGCAGCGCGGCGCCGCCGCCGAGCGCGACGCTGGCCGCCGCGAACAGCGCGGAGCCGGCTGCTGCGGCGGCGAACGCCCGCCACGCGCGCGTGGCGATCAGCACGACCGGGAACACCACGGCCAGTTGCGGCTTGATCGCGAGCAGGCTGACGAGCAGGCCGGCTGCGACCGGCCGCCGTTCGAGATGGCGCAGCGCGAGCGCCGCGATGCCGGCGGTGAGCAGGCCGTTCTGGCCGCTCGCGATCGCGACGAACACGCCGGGGAACGCCAGCAGCGCGAGCGTGACGGCGCCCGGTTGCGCGAGGTGCGCGCGCAGCCCGGACAGGCCGGCGACGCCTCGCGCATAGCATAAAAGACTGCCCGCGAAAAAGAGGAAGAAAGCGGGCAGAAACGGCACGAAAGCGAGCGGCACGACGAGCAGCAGCATCGTCGGCGGATACAGCCACGGCAGGAAGCCGCGATGCAGGTACGCGCCGAACCGCAGCAGTTCGGCGTGCGTGAAGAAGCTGAAATCGTAGATCGAGCCGACCTGTCCGTGCAGGATCAGGTCGGAGGCCGTCCAGAACACCGCGAAGTCGACGCCAGGGCGCACCGCCGTGTCGGCGCTGAAGCCGTGCGTCGTCCACGCCCATGCGCCCAGCGTGAGCGCGATGAGCAGCAGCATCGCGCAGCTGTACGGAACGATCCGGTCGGCTGTCAGCCACTGTGTGCTGCGCAGCGCGCGCCAGCGCGCCCCCCGATTTGCTACGTACATGATGCCCCGCCTGCAGGTGGTGGCTGCATCGTCGATGCAGCCCGTTGGTATCGTGTGGTATCGCACGGACTTCGAATCGTGTTCGCTTTCTGGCAGCGTCCGGCCATTCCATTGATAGAAAAAAACGTCCGGCGATGCAAATCGCCCCCGGTTTAACCGGATGTTTAAACAAGGAAAATCCGGCGAAAACGGGCCGGCGGCGGGCTCGTGATAGGACGAATCGGGCCTCGGTGTTACGGGCATGAAACATTTCTCGTGGCCGGCCGATGCAAACCCGTACACCGGCTGCCGTGCGCTCGCGGCCCGCGCGATCCGGGAAAATCCCGAGAAAATTTTTTGAGCCTTGTCCGGCGGGGCTCTGCGCGGGTCGTGCGGCTGCGTGCGGCGGCGCGGATGTATCAGAAGCGCAACTTCCGGCCGGCCGCGCTCCCCCCGTTCGACCACCCCCCGTCCCGAACCCCTTGCGCGGGCGGGATCGTGGGCCGGCTGGCCCGCTCTTTGCGATAGCTGACTCGCGGAAGTCGACGACGCGACGTCCGGCCGATCCAGACATCGACTACACCAGGATCGACGCCGGCGCGCCCACGGGGTTGGAGTCCGGAGCCACGCAGAACAGCGCCGCATCCGGTCTCACTGGGCAAGTCGCCGTCTGGCCAGCGGGGCGCCGGCATCGTCCGGTCGCCAGAACAAGGAGCAGGACCGAAGTCGGGGGTAACAAAATGATTGACCAAGCCATGCCGCGGCTCGCGAGCCGCCAACGCAGCGCAACGGCGCCACGCCGGGCGACTGCGCTTCATTCTTCCGGCCGGCGTGTGTCGACCGGGCTCCAGGCCGCTTCGGGCGGCAAGCGCATCCGGCAGATCGCCACGCATGCGCACCCGAGCAGCAGTTCCTCGTTCGTCGAAACGGCCCGCAAGGGCATGTGCGCCCGCGCGCCCGTGCCGATGCGGCCGATTTTCACGTTCTGATTTTTTGCAGTGCCAGCAGTAGAAGTAGGTCCCCCGCGTCAATGGTGGCAAGGGGTTTTGTTTAGCGATCCGAAGGGAGAGAAGACATGTCCAAGCTCGTTCAGCAACTGAAGCAGTTCGTCCGTGACGAAGACGGCGTGACCGCCATCGAGTACGGCCTGATTGCCGCGTTGATCGCCGTCGTCATCATCGGCGCGGTGAAGATCGTCGGCCAGGATCTCAATGGCGTCTTTACGACGATCGGCAACGAACTGTGAACCCGCCGACGGGCGAGTTCACGGTTGATTCGCCCGTCATTCCCTCGATTCGATGAGTGATGTTTTTCGTATGCGATGAGGAGCATGTCATGAAGCAGACAGTCCTTGTGCAGCACTCCAGCAGTTTGCGTCAGCTGCTGGCCGGTGTGCGCCGCTCGGGTTTCCTTCGGGACGACAGCGGCGTCACGGCGATCGAGTACGGCCTGATCGCCGCGTTGATCGCGGTGGTGATCATCGGCGCCGTGCAGCTCGTCGGCCAGGACCTGAACGGAGTGTTCACGACCATAGGGAACGAACTGTAGCGCACATGACATGGTGCACGGTCTGGCGTCCGGGCAGGCCAGCCCGGACGTGTATCGGCAGACACGTCGCGCATGTGCAGCAGCACGAATACTGAAGAAACGGAGATCGCCATGCGAACGGGAATCAAGGCGGTAGCGAGATGGATTGACGACAGGGGCGGGGTCACGGCGATCGAATACGCGTTGCTGGCGTCGCTGATCGCGATGGCCATCGTCGCTGCCGTGGCGACGCTCGGCACGTCGCTCGACGGTCTTTACCAGGACGTCGCGGCCCGCATCACGGCCGCGACCTGAATCATCCCGCTCACGATCGAAGAGGCCAGTCATGCTGCCTGCCATGCCGCCCCATCCGGTGCCGCTGTGCGTCACGACGCTCGTGATCGTCGCGGCGAGCACGGACCTGACGTGCCGTCGCATTCCGAACCGCCTGCTCGCGGTCGGGCTCGGCGGCGCACTGGCCGCACAGTGCGTGCTGCTCGGGCCGTGGGCCGGTGTGCTCGCATGGCTCGCCGGCGCCGCGACCGGGCTCGCGCTGCTGCTGCCGCTGTACCTGATGCACGGGATGGCGGCCGGCGACGTGAAGCTGATGGTGACGGTCGGCGCGTGGGTCGGCCCCGCGCTCACGGTCTGGATCGTGCTCGCGACCTTCGTCGCGGGCGGCGTCGGCGCGCTGGCGGTGGTGCTGTGGCGAGGCCGCGCGCGGCAGCTGTTCGCGAACATCCGCTACCTGCTCGCGCGCAGCGCGCTCAGGCAGCAGGGCCTCGCGGCCGACATGCCGGCGCAGGTCGCGTCGGTGGGGGCGTTGCCATACGGCGTCGCAATCGCCGCGGGCACGCTGGGGATGTTGTTCGCGGCCGCCGTGTAAGCGGGCCGCCTGCGCAATCGATGCTGACAACGGAGCGATCATGAACGCAGACCATAACGAGCCGAGACGCGACGCGCAGATCGCTCATCTGCCCGATCCGGCGCCGTCGCGCGGGTCTCACACGAAATTCCAGCCGCGCCTGCCGCGCGCGCCGCGCACGCTCGCGGATACCGGGCTCAAGGACACGTTCGTCGCCGGTCTCGTGCTGAAGTCGACGCTGATGCTCGGCCGCCCGTCGTACGGCGACCTGGTCGAACGGCACTGCCTGCCGCTCGCGGTGCTCGACGACGTCTTCGCGTTCCTGGTGCGCGAGCATCTCGTCGAGCTTACCCATCGAGGCGCGACCGATCTCGACGTGACGTTCCGCCTGACCGACGCGGGCCGCGTGCTGGCGCTCGAGGAACGGGCGCGCAGCGGCTACAGCGGGCCCGCGCCCGTGACGCTCGACGCGTATATCGAGATGGTCGACCTCCATTCGGTCCGCAGGCAGCGCATCGCGCGCGCCGACGTGATGGCCGCGTTCGAGGGCATCGTGTACGACATGGCGATCATCGAAGCCGCGGCCGCCGCGCTGAACGCGGGCCGGCCGCTGCTGATCTACGGCCCCGCCGGCAGCGGCAAGACCTTCCTCGCCGAGCGGCTCGGTTCGCTGATGCGCGGCTGCGTGCCGGTGCCGTACGCGGTCTGCGCGGCCGGCGAAGTGATCCAGATCCACGACCCGCTCGTGCACGTCGACGCGGCGCAGCAGCCGGACGGGCAGTCGGTTGACCGCCGCTGGCGCCTGTGCGAACGGCCGGTCGTGATGTCGGGCGGCGAACTGACGCTCGACGAGCTCGACCTGCGCCGCGACGAAGCCGCCGGCTTCTACCAGGCGCCGCCGCACATGAAGGCGAACATGGGCATGTACGTCGTCGACGATCTCGGCCGCCAGCGCGTCGAGCCGCGCGACCTGCTCAACCGCTGGCTGCGTCCGCTCGATCGCGGCGTCGATTACCTGACGCTCGAATCCGGCAACCGCTTCGTGATGCCGTTCGATGTCTGGCCGGTGTTCTCGAGCAACCTCGCGCCGGAGCAGTTCTGCGACGACGCGTTCCTGCGCCGGCTCGGCTCGAAGCTGCACGTCGGCGCGATGGCGATCGACGACTACCACACGGTGTTCGACGCGATGTGCCGCTCGCTCGGCCTCGTGCCGGCCAACGACGCGTTCGACTACCTCGCGCACAAGCTGCACCTGCCGACCGGCAAGGCGTTTCTCGCCTGTTTCCCGGCGGACCTGCTGCGTCTCGTGGCCGCCGGCGCGCTATCGCGGCGACCCGATGGAAGTCACGCCGGAGGGGCTGCATGAGGCTTGGGCCGGCTACTTCGGCTCCGCGCCCGAGCGCGACAGCCCGCATCCGCCGGCGGGCGAGCGGATGGGCCGCACGCTGATTTCCGGTTGAGCCGTTTCTTTCACGATTCGTCGAGGAGCATTGCCATGAAAAACACTCGCGCAATCACGATGCTGATCATCGCCATGGTGGCCGGCCTTGCCGCTGTCGCGTTCGCATCGCGGTGGCTCGTTCAAACGTCCACCAGCGCCGTCACGCAAGTTGCCGTCGCGGCCACCGACCTGAACCTGGGCGAACCGCTCGGGCCGAACCAGATCCACATGGTCAGCTGGCCGTCGGGCAGCGTGCCCACCGGCGCGTTCACCGATACGAAGGCGCTCGAAGGGCGCGTCGTGCGCACCAGCCTCGCACGCGGCGAGCCGGTGATCGAGACGAAGCTCGCGCCGGTCGGCACCAAGGGCGGGCTGTCCGCGGTGATCGCCGACGGCAGCCGCGCGATCACGGTGCGCGTGAACGACGTGGTCGGCGTCGCGGGCTTCGCGCTGCCGGGCAACTACGTCGACGTGATCGTCAACACGCAGGAACAGCAGGGCAAGACCGACGGGCAGAGCATCTCGAAGATCGTGCTCGAGCACATCCTCGTGCTCGCCGTCGCGCAGCAGGTGAGCCGCGACGACACGGCGCCGAAGGTCGTCAACGCGGTGACGCTGGAAGTCACGCCCGACCAGGCCGAACGGCTCGACCTCGCGCGCAGCGTCGGCACGCTGTCGCTCGTGCTGCGCAACCAGGTCGACCAGAAGACGCTGAACACCGACGGGGCGACCAAGCTGACGCTGCTCGGCAGGCCCGTGGCGCCGTCGGCTCCGCCGGCGCCCGCCCGTGCGAAGCCGGTGCGCGTGCACGTCGCATCGCACGCGGCGCCGGAAGCGCGGCGCGACTGCGTCGGCGTGCTGACGGGCGTGGCCGGCAGCGTCGAATGCTTCTGAGCACGTCAACAACAGGCATGGCGTCAACAACACGGACAGCAACCAGGCCGCTCGCCGCAAGCGGCGGCCTTTGACAGTCAAGCCCGGCGCTTCGCCGGGAATTCGGGGGATCAGACGAAATGAAGATCAAACCGCAAAGTTCTGGAGCCGGACCGGCGCGCCATCGCGCCCTGCACGGCGCGATGGTGGCGGCAATTCTCTGCGCCGGCTGGTTCAACGTCTACAGCGCGGTCGCGCAGGTCGGCGCCGAGGCGGGGGCGCTGCTCAAGGGCGGCCCGGCGAGCGCGCCGGCCGCGGTCGGCAAGGGGCCGATGCAGATGACGATCAGCATGGCGCCGGCGCCTGCAGCAGGGGCAGCGGCAGCCGCCGCCGCGAACGGGCCGCTGCGCGGGCCGAATTGCGTCGGCGCCGTGCGCGAATCCACCAGCGTCAGCGTGCCGCTCGGCAAGTCGCTGCTGGTGCCGATGCCGGAGCCGGTCCGCAATCGGACGATCGGCAATCCGGCGGTCGCGCAGGCCACGATGGTGTCGCCGCAGACGCTGTACATCCTCGGGCTCGCGGTCGGCACGACCAACATGATCGTGCAGGGCAAGAGCGGCGCATGCCGCGTGATCGACGTCGCGGTCGGCGCGGACGCCGGCGGCCTGCAGGCGTCGCTGCTGCAACTGATGCCGAACGAGCGCGACATCCGCGTGACGACCGCGGCCGGCACGATCGTGCTGTCGGGCACCGTGTCGAGCTCGCAGGCCGCGCAGCAGGCGGCCGCGATCGCGAAGGCGTATGCGAACGCGGGCGGCGGCGGCGCCAACGGCGACAGCAAGAGCGGCGGCGGCGTGCTGAACATGCTGGCCGTCACGTCGCCGCAGCAGGTGATGCTCGAGGTGAAGGTGGCCGAGGTGTCGAAGACGCTGATCAACCAGATGGGCAGCGCGCTCAACATCCAGGGCGGATTCGGTTCGTGGAGCGGCGCGCTGGTCAGCAACCTGCTCGCGGGGGTGGCGAGCGGCATCGTCGCGAACAAGGCGAACAACAAGCCGTTCAACCTCGCGGCCGACGCGCAGAACACCGACAACCTGGTCAAGATCCTCGCGGAGCCGAACCTGGTGACGATCAGCGGCCAGGAGGCGACGTTCCTCGCCGGCGGCAAGATCTTCATCCCGATCCCGCAGAGCAATAGCGGCAACGGCACGTCGTCGATCACGCTGCAGGAAGAGGAATTCGGCGTCGCGCTGAAGTTTACGCCGACCGTGCTCGCGAACGGCCGGATCAGCCTGAAGGTGGCGCCGGAAGTGTCGGAGCTGTCGCAGACGGGTGTCACGCTGAGCGCGACCAACATCGGCGGCACGTCGATCCTGCCGCTGATCACGACGCGGCGCGCATCGACGACGGTGCAGATGAGCGACGGCGAATCGTTCGCGATCGGCGGGCTGATCAAGGACAACGTGACGGGCGCGCTGAAGGCACTCCCGGGCGTGGGCGAAGTGCCGGTGCTCGGCGCGCTGTTCCGCAGCACGTCGTTCCAGCAGGATCGCACGGAGCTGATCTTCCTGATCACGCCGCACCTGGTGAAGCCGCTGCAGACCGCCGACGTACCGCTGCCGACCGACAGCTTCACCCGGACGAACGAAGTCGACGTGTACGCGACGGGCGACATGGAAGGCCGCGGCGGGCTGCGCAAGCACGGCAGGGCGCCGGCGAGCGAGGCCGCGCCGGCGCAACCGCAGTCGCAGGCTCCTGCGCCGGTGCCGGCTCCGGCGCCCGCGCCGCAGTCGGACGAGCCCGCCGCCTCCGCCGCGCTGCCGGCGCCGCGCGCGCCGCACGCCGATCCGGCCGCGCAGCCGGCCGTGACGGCGCTGCCGGTGACGACGCAGGACGTGCCGGCCAAGCCGATCGCGTCGTCGTCGCCGGTGAAGGCTGTGCTGGCCAAGCAGTTCGCGGCAGCACCGTCGCCGGTGAAGGTCGAGCCGGCCAAGCCGGTCGCGGCAGCGCAGGCGCCGGTGAAGGTCGAGCCGGCCAAGCCGGTCGCGGCAACGCCGGCCCCGGTGAAGGCCGAACCGGCACCGGCCGCCGCCGCGGCACCGTCCACCGCCGACGCGACGGCGGCCCGCGTCGCCCGCATCGAGGCGGCCGCGGCCCGCATCGCCGCGGCGACCCAGGCGAACCCGCCGAGCCCGGCCAATCGCCACCCGCAACAGGTTGCCGGCGCGAACGCCGCGCCGTCGTCCACCGATCGTTGATGCCATCCAAGGGGACACTCATGAAATCCGCCTACCTCGTATTCGTGCGCCGTGCGGCGCTCGCCGCACCGCTTGCCTTCGCGCTTGCCGGCTGCATGTCGTCGACCCCGGTGTGGGACACCCGCTTCGGCGAATCGGTCCGCGCCGTGACGCAGGCCCAGATCATCGATCCGCATGCCGCGGAGCACGCGCCGAAGCCGGCCGTGTCGGGCAGCGCCGCGGCGTCGGCGCTCGACAACTACGACAAGTCGTTCCAGACGATCGAGCCGAAATCGAACACGTTCGTGATCGGCATCGGCAAGGCCACCCAGTAACGACAGTCAACCAGGGAGAGTGCCATGTCCCGCGTCGCTCAACATGCTCGAATCGCCGGTCGCGGCAAGCGCCGCCAGCGCGGTGCCGTCGCGATCATCGTCGGTCTTGCACTGGCGGTGATGATCGGGTTCGTCGGCCTGGCGCTGGATCTCGGCAAGCTGTACGTCACGCGCAGCGAACTGCAGAACAGCGCCGATGCATGCGCGCTGTCGGCTGCGCGTGACCTGACGAGCGCGATCAACCTGTCGATCGCGGAAGCGGACGGCATTACGGCCGGTCATCTGAATTACGCGTTTTTCCAGGGCGCGCCGGTGCAGCTCAACACCGATTCCAACGTGACCTTCAGCGATTCGCTGACCAATTCGTTCCTGCCGAAGGGTTCGGTCGGGTCGCCGTCGAGCATCAAGTACGTGCAGTGCACCGCGACGCTGAGCAACATCGCGCACTGGTTCATGCAAGTGCTGAACACCATGCCGGGAGTGAACATCGCGAACGCGTCGGTGTCGGCGATGGCCGTCGCGACGGTGGGCCCCGCGCAGACCAACTGCGCGATTCCCGTGTTCATCTGCAAGAAGGCGGGCGGCTACGCGCCCGGCAACTGGATCACCGCGCTGGGCGGCGCGACGTCGTGGTCGGGCGGGAATTTCGGCTGGGCGGCGCTCGACGGATCGAACAGCAATTCGTCGATCACCAACGAACTCACGGGCAACTACTGCGACCTGCCGTCGGGCACCGCGCAGATCGGCTCGCCCGGGAACATGTCCGCGAGCGCGGACGCGTGGAATACGCGTTTCGGCATCTACGGGCACGGCTTCAAGGCCCCGACGGCCGGGTCGAGCGGCAATACGCCGGACTTCACCGGCTATACGTACAACGCGGCGACGGGCTTCTCGCAGACGTCGAACCCCGACGCCGCACCCGACGCCTATGCGCATTTCTTGAATGACCGGTCGCAGAACCAGGTCTATCAGGGCGATTCGACCACCGGCATCAGCACCGCCGGAACGGCCCTGACCAAGAGCGGCTACCAGAGCTATGGCGCCGACCGCCGCATCGTGATCGCCCCCGAAGTCGATTGCTCGTCGTTGGGCACGGGCGGTGCTCACAAGACAGCCGTGCTGCAGTGGGACTGCGTGCTGATGCTGGATCCCGTGCAGTCGAACAGTTCCGGCGGTTCCGGCAGCATCACCGCGCACCTCGAATACCTCGGCTCGTCGAGCTCGGCGGCGAACAACCCATGTGCGTCGGAAGGCGTGCCGGGCGATTCCACGTCGGCCGGCCCGAAAGTGCCGATGCTCATCCAGTAACGGAGACGATCATGAAACGGTCCCCGCTTCGCCGTTCCCGCATGCGCGGTGTTGCTGCTGTCGAGTTCGCGTTCGTGCTGATCCCGCTCGTGCTGCTCGTCACCGGCGTGGCCGAGTTCGGCCGCGCGATCTACCAGTACGAGTCGCTGACCAAGTCGACGCGCAATGCCGCACGCTACCTGTCGACATTCCAGCCGAGCGACCCCGCCTATCCGATCGCGTCGGCGCAGTGTCTCGTCGTCTACGGCAGCACGACGTGCGGCTCGTCGGGCACCGAGCTCGCGCCCGGCCTGACGACTTCGATGGTGATCGTCTGCGACTCCGCGCACACGACGGGGTGCAGCGACACGTCCGATCCGTCGCAGTTCGCGAACCTGCCGACCTACGACTCGAACAACGGCGCATCGACCGGCACGCCGTCGGGCAGCATCAACGTCGTCGAAGTGAAGATCGCGGGCTACAAGTACCAGCCGATTCCCGCGTTCTACGGGTTGCAGGCCTTCACCTTCGGCAACATCGTCACCGTGATGAGGCAAGTGTCATGAAATCGCGCGCTCATGTCCCGCTGCGCCGCCGCATGCAACGCGGCGCGACTGCCGTCGAATTCGCGATGATCGCGGCGATCTTCTGCACCGTGCTGATCGGCATCTTCGAATTCGGCCGCGTGCTGTTCTACTGGAACACCGCGAGCGAAGCCGTGCGTCTCGGCGCGCGCACCGCGACGGTCTGCGATGCGGACGCGACGGTCATCAAGAAGCGCATCACGTCGCTGATGCCGCTCCTGAAGTCCGCGAACGTGGCGCTCAGCTACGCGCCGGCGGGCTGCGATTCCGATGCGGCCACCGCGCGGAGCACCTGCGAGTTCGTCACGGTGAGCGTGACGAACATCACCGTCACCACTCTGATTCCGTTCGTGAACGTCTCGGTCAGGATGCCGGCGTTCGCGACGACGCTGCCGCGCGAAAGCCTTGCGTCTTCGACGGGCGGAACGGTCTGCAATTAACCGAACTGGCGAGGGGAACAACATGATCAACATCCTCGTAGCTTCCGACGATACCGCGCGGCTCACGCAGATCGCGCGCCTCGTGGCCGACTGCGGACGTTATCGCGCCACGCGCGCGACCGGCCGCCCGTCGCAGATCGAACATCGCACCGACGGGCTCGACGCGTTCGACATCCTGCTGGTCGACGGCACGTCGCTCGACGCGGCCGAGCTGGCCGCGATCGAACGGATGTGCCGGCTGCACATGGGCCTGACCTGCATTCTCGTGACGGCGGACACGTCGCAGCACATGCTGCTCGACGCGATGCGCGCGGGCGCGCGCGACGTGCTGCAGTGGCCGCTCGAAGTCCATTCGCTCACCGATGCGCTGCAGCGCGCGGCCGCGCAAAGCACGCGGCGCGACACCGACGATACGCGGATCGTGTCGTTCATGTCGTGCAAGGGCGGGGCCGGCACGAGCTTCGCGGCCAGCAACATCGCGTTCGAGATCGCCGAAGGCTTCAAGCGGCGCGTGCTGCTGATCGACCTGAACCAGCAGTTCGCCGACGCGGCCTTTCTCGTCAGCGACGAAACCCCGCCGTCGACGCTGCCGCAGCTGTGCACGCAGATCGAGCGGCTCGACAGCGCATTCCTCGACGCGAGCGTCGCGCGGGTCAGCGACACCTTCCACGTGCTCGCGGGCGCAGGCGACCCGGTCAAGGCCGCCGAGATGCGCGAGGACGCGCTCGAATGGATCCTGGGTGTTGCCGCGCCGCGCTACGACTTCGTGATCTTCGACGTCGGCGTCTGCATCAATCCGCTGTCGATGGTCGCACTGGATCGCAGCGACCAGATCCAGCTGGTGCTGCAGCCCGCGATGCCGCACGTGCGCGCGGGCCGCCGGCTGCTGGAAATCCTCGTGTCGCTCGGCTATCCGCTCGACCGCCTGCGCCTGATCGTGAACCGCAACGCGCGCGCGAGCGAGCGCACGCGGTCCGCGCTCGAGGAAGTGCTCGGCATGCGCGCGACGGACGTGATTCCCGACGATCCCGCCACCGTGCTCGAATCGGTCAACCAGGGGCACCCGATTTCGCGCCTCGCGCGCAACTGCACGGTGGCCCGCGCGTTGCAAGGCTGTGCGAAGCAACTGGTCGACGGGGAGGTGCGCGCGGGGCACGGCGCGCCACGCACTGAACCGCTGATGTCGCGGCTGTTCGGCCGCAGGGCCACGCCGAAGCTCAAGTCCATGTGAATTCATTCGAGGAGTCGACCATGTCACTGCGCGAACAGTTGTCCATGCAACGGCTGCCGCCGGTCGCGGCACGCGCCGACCACGGCGGTCCCGGCGGCGCGATGGTGCGCGACGCATACCAGAAGCTGCGCCGCGAAATCCACCTGGCCGTGCTCGAACGCGTCGAGCTCGAGCGCCTGTCGCGCCTGCCGCAGGAGCAGGTCCGCCACGAGATCTCGATGCTGATCGCGCGCATCCTCGACGAGGAGCGGCTGCCCGCGAACGACATCGAGCGGCGCCAGCTCGCGATCGACGTGTACGACGAGATGTTCGGCTTCGGCCCGCTCGAGGCGCTGCTGCGCGACCCCGGCATTTCCGACATCCTCGTGAACACGTACCGGCAGGTCTATGTCGAGCGCGCCGGCCAGCTCGAACTGACCGACGTGACGTTCTACGACGATGCGCACCTGATGAAGGTGATCGAGAAGATCGTGTCGCGCGTCGGGCGCCGCATCGACGAATCGAGCCCGATGGTCGATGCGCGCCTGCCGGACGGCTCGCGCGTGAACGCGATCATCCCGCCGTCCGCGATCGACGGGCCGCTGATGTCGATCCGGCGCTTTGCGGTGAACCCGCTGAAGATGGACGACCTCGTGCGCTATCACAGCCTGACGCCGCCGATGGCCGAACTGCTCGACGCGCTGTCGCGCGCGAAGGTGAACGTGCTGGTGTCGGGCGGCACCGGCAGCGGCAAGACGACGCTGCTCAACATCCTGTCCGGCTACATTCCGCGCAACGAGCGGATCGTGACGATCGAGGACGCCGCCGAGCTGCAACTGCAGCAGCCGCACGTGCTGCGGCTCGAAACGCGCCCGCCGAACATCGAGGGCAAGGGCGAGATCACGCAGCGCACGCTGGTGCGCAACGCGCTGCGGATGCGCCCCGACCGGATCATCCTCGGCGAAGTGCGCGGCGCCGAAGCGCTCGACATGCTCAACGCGATGAACACCGGCCACGAAGGCTCGCTCGCGACGATCCACGCGAACACGCCGCGCGACGCGCTGACGCGGCTCGAGAACATGATCAGCATCTCCGGGCTGACGCTGCCGCCGAAGACGATGCGCCAGCAGATCGCGTCCGCGATCTCGGTGGTCGTGCAGGCGGCGCGGCTGACGGACGGCAAGCGCAAGATCGTCAGCATCCAGGAGCTGACCGGGATGGAAGGCGACATCATCAACATGCAGGAGATCTTCACGTTCAAGCGCTCGGGTGTGGATCGCGACGGCTCGGTACGCGGCCACTTCTGCGCGACCGGCGTGCGGCCGAAGTTCGTCGAGCGGCTGCAGGCATTCGGCATCAACCTGCCGGATTCGCTGTACGACCCGGCGCGCCATTACGAGGCGAACTGACGGCGCGGCCGGCGTGCGCCGGCCGCGTTCCGAAGACGAGGAACGACCATGGATCCGATCTTCTACGCGTTTGTGATTCTCCTGTTCGTCGCGGTGGTGCTGGCGTTCGAGGGGCTCTACCAGTGGTGGAACGCCCGGCACGGCGTCGCGGCCAAGCGCATCGAGGCGCGCATCCGCTCGATGTCGGCCGGCGGCAACGTCCAGCAGGAACGGCTGTCGATCCTGAAGAAGCGGATGCTCGACGAATCGAAGCCGTTCGACCGCCTGCTGATGGCGATGCCGCGGGTGCACGCGCTCGACCTGCTGCTGCAGCAGTCCGGCATGAGCTGGTCGGTCGCGAAGCTGGTCGGCATGAGCCTCGCGCTGCCGCCGCTCGCGCTGGCGGCGCTCAGCTTCACGACGCTGCCGTTCCCAGTGGCGGTGCTGGCCGCGCTGCCGACCGGCGTGCTGCCGCTGCTGTTCGTGATGCGCAACCGCGGGCGCCGGATGCGCAAGCTCGAGCGGCAGTTGCCGGACATCTGCGACATGATCGCGCGCGCGCTGCGGTCCGGTCACTCGTTCACGAGCACGCTCGGGATGGTCGGCGACGAGTTTCCCGACCCGATGGGCGGCGAGTTCCGGGTCACGTTCGACGAGGTCAACTACGGCGTGTCGCTGCACGACGCGCTGATGAACCTCGCCACGCGCGTGCCGGTGCAGGACCTGCGTTACTTCGTGATCGCGGTGCTGATCCAGCGCGAGACGGGCGGCAACCTGGCCGAGCTGCTCGACAGCATCGCCGCGCTGATCCGCGAGCGCTTCAAGCTGTTCGACAAGGTGCGCGTGCTGTCCGCGGAAGGGCGGCTGTCGGCATGGATTCTCGGGCTGCTGCCGTTCGCCGCCGCCGGCGCGATGATGCTGCTGAACCGCGAATTCCTGTCGGTGCTCTGGGAAGATCCGGCCGGGATCAAGCTGGTCGTCTCCACGCTGGTGTCGATGGCGTTCGGCGTGCTGTGGATGCGCCGAATCATCCGGATCCGTGTCTGACGCGCGGCGCGCGCAACGTGGCCGGATGCTTCACGCTCTGATCGAGGAGTTGTCATGCAAAACCTGAACCTGATGCAAATCCTGATGCTCGGCGGGCTGTTCGCGGCGGTGTTCGCGGGCGCGCTGGTGGCGCTGCTCGTGTTCGTGCCGCGCAACATGCAGCGCCGCGTGCAGCAGGCGGGCGGCAGCGCCGTGACGCTCGGCGACGGCAGCTCGACGGGCGGCGGCGCGTCCGAATGGATCGCGAAGTTCGCCGAAATGTCGAAGCCGATCTCGAGGCTGTCGGTGCCGAAGCAGGGCTGGGAGAATTCGCCGCTGCGCATCCGGCTCATGAATGCCGGCTGGCGCACGCCGAACGCCGCGAGCGTGTACTTCGGCGCGAAGACGCTGCTCGCGATCGCGCTGCCGGCCATGCTGCTGCCGGCGCTGATCACCACCAGGCTCGCGGAGAGCCGCTACACGCTGTCAATGATCCTCGTGCTGTTCGGCGCGATCGGCTATTACCTGCCGAACGTCGTGCTGGCGCGCAGGATCGCGTCGCGCCAGCGCGCGATCTTCGAGGATTTCCCGGATGCGCTCGACCTGCTGACGGTGTGCGTCGAAGCGGGGCTCGGGCTCGACGCGGCGCTGATGAAGGTGAGCGAGGAGCTGCGGTTCAGCAGCGAGGTGGTCGCGAGCGAACTCGACCTGCTGCTGCTCGAGATGCGCTCCGGCTTCACGAAGGAGACGGCGCTGCGCAATCTCGCGCTGCGTACCGGCGTGGAGGACATCGAGGCGTTCTGCGCGATGCTGATCCAGGCCGACCGGTTCGGCACGAGCATCAGCGAATCGCTGCGCGTGCTGTCCGACATGCTGCGCACGCGGCGCCGGATGCGCGCGGAGGAGCGGGCCGCGAAGATCGCGCTGAAGCTGCTGTTTCCGCTGATCTTCTGCATCTTCCCCGCGCTGATGGTGGTGCTGCTCGGGCCGGCGTTCATCCACATCTACCGGATCCTGCTGCCGACCTTTGCGTCGATGAACGGCGGCTGAGAATTCCGGACGACGGGCGCCGCCGGATCACGGCGGCGGGGAGGGGAGGCGGCCGGCTTGTCCGGCCGCGTCTTTTTGGGGCGCGCCGCGTCAGCCGCCGTAGATGTCGAAGTCGAAGTACTTCGACGCGAGCCGCTTGTAGGTGCCGTCCTTGACCATGTCGAGGATTGCGCCGTCGATCTTCGCCTTCAGGTCGGTGTCTTCCTTGCGCAGCCCGATGCCGGCGCCGATGCCGAGCACCTTCTCGTCGACGAGCTCCGGGCCGACGAACGCGTAGTTCGCGCCGCGCGACGATTTCAGGAACCCGATCGCGGCCTGCACCTCATCCTGCAGCGCCGCGTCGAGGCGGCCCGAGGTCAGGTCGGCGTATACGCCGTCCTGGTTCTGGTACGACACGACGTTCGCGCCTTGCTTGCCCCAGTACGCCTTTGCGTACGTTTCCTGCGTCGTGCCCTGCTCGACGCCGATCGATTTGCCTTTCAGCGATTCGGCCGTCGGCAGCAGCGGCGAGCCCTTCTTCACGACGAGCCGCGTCGGCTGGTTGTAGATCTTCGTCGTGAAGCCGATCTGCTGCGCACGCTGCGGCGTGATCGACATCGACGACAGCACCGCGTCGAACTTCTTCGCCTTCAGCGCCGGAATCATCCCGTCGAAATCGTTCTCGAGCCACACGCACTTCGCCTTCAGGCGTGCGCAGATCTCGTTGCCGAGGTCGATGTCGAAGCCGACGAGCTTGCCGTCGGGCGCCTTCGACTCGAACGGCGCGTAGCTGGCGTCGGTGCCGAAGCGGATGGTGGTCCAGTCCTTCGCGGCGGCGGGGCCTGCGGATACCGCGAGCAGGGCGATCGAAACAGCGGCAATCAGTCTCTTCATGGTGCGTTCCTTGGCGTGGTCTGTCCGGTTCCGGCGCGGACGGGAGACATCCGCGCTGTCCCGTGCCGCTATTAGCGCAGAAAATAAAATATGAGTCCAGAATGGACAAAAAATATCGATTCGGCGCACGCAAGCGTCGAATGCCGGGTGCCGACCCTTGCAAAAATACGAAAATGGACTAATCTTGTTAGTAAATTCGTTTCGAGACTAACGATCATGTCCCGGCCCGCTCACGTTCCGCATCCCGTCCCGCCGCAGGCCTCGGTCGCACAGATGTCGGCGGCCGGCCTGCGTGCGTTTTTCAACATCGCGCGCGACTGGGAACTGACGATCGACGAACAGATCGTGCTGCTCGGGTCGCCCGGCCGTTCGACGTTCTTCAAGTGGAAGGCCACGCCGGAATCGGCGCGGCTGCCGCGCGATACGCTCGAGCGGCTATCGCTGCTGCTCGGCATCTACAAGGCGTTGCAGATCCTGCTGCCGCAGCCGGCCGCGGCCGATGCGTGGGTCAAGCGGCCCAACGACGCGGCGCCGTTCGGCGGCAAGCGCGCACTCGACCGGATGCTCGCCGGCAACGTCGGCGATCTGGTCGCCGTCCGGCAATATCTCGACGCGATGCGAGGTGGCTGGGCGTGAACACTCCCGACGCGTTGATGAACTGGCCGACGACGGCCCTCGACTGGGCGCCTGCCTATCGTGTGATCCCCACCCGTTTCCCGGCGATCAACCTGTTCGACCGCGTGGCGTCGGCGGACGATTTCGACGCGCTTTACGCACTCGAATCGCTGACCAACGACCGCATTCGCAACGAAGTCGGCACGCTCGACCTCGTCCCGCCCGCCGAACGTCGCTACGGGCAGGGCTGGGGGCCGATCATGGCCGCGTTCACGCACCTGAATCCGCAGGGCAGCCGTTTTTCCGACGGCAGCTACGGCGTGTTCTACTGCGCGCGCTCGCGCGATACGGCGATCGCCGAAACGCGTTATCACAGCGCGCTGTTCCTGGCGGCGACGAAGGAGCCGCCGATGCGCCAGCAGATGCGGCTCTATACGGTGATCGCGCAAGGCGACGTGGCCGACGTGCGCATGTGGCCGGCACGCGATCCGGCGTTGCTGCACCCGCTCGATTACAGCGCCGGGCAGGCGCTCGGTCGCGCGGTGCGCAATGCCGGCGGTGCGGGGATCGTCTATCCGTCGGTGCGCGACCCGCGCGGCGAGTGCCTGGCGGCGTTCCGCACCGCGCTGCTGCGCGATTGCCATCACGCGGCATACCTCGAATACAACTGGAACGGCTCGGCCGTCGATGCGGTGTTCGAACTGAACCAGGTCGGGTAGCGCCGGCCGGCAGGGCGGGCGCTGCCGCGCGTCACGGCAACGGCCACTGCTCCGCGCGCCTTTCGCGCGCTTGCGCCTGCGTCATCGACCAGGTGCGCCCGGTGCGCGGCTCGGCGAGCGTGAGCCGCCCGGCCGGTGCGAACGCACCCGTGTCGATGAACCACTGCGCGCCGATCCGCTGCGGCGCGCGCACCGGCGTATGGCCGCTGCACGTGAGCGACAATCCGTGCTGCAGGCCGGGGTCGGCGAGCCCCTGGACGAGATCGCGGCCCCAGATCAGCCGTTCGCGCACGTCGTGCGAATAGCTGCCCGTGTCGAGATCGGCGTCCGAGCCGAAGAATTCCGCATGCAGCACGTTGAAGCGCCCGGGGCCGTCGCCGATGACGCGCACCAGCGGCAGCGCGTCGACGCGCGCCGCGTGGGCGTGCAGCCGTTCCGCCGGCAGGTCGGCGCCCCAGTCGCCGCCGATCCCGCGCCACGCGTCCGGCGACAGCTTGCCGCGCGCCACGAGGCTCAGCACTTCCTCGTGATTGCCGCGCACGACGTGGCACCACGGGCGGTCGAGCAGGTCGAGCGTGGTTTCGGAGGCGGGGCCGCGGTCGACGAGGTCGCCGACCGAAAACAGGCGGTCGCGAGCCGGGTCGAAGCGGATGTCGTGCAACAGCGCGCGCAGCACATCCACGCAGCCGTGCAGGTCGCCGACGACGAAGTCGCGGCCGGCTGTATTCGCGGGATGGTGGCAGAGGGCAGGGGCGGCAGTCATCCCATTATCTTAGGCGCTCGCGCCCATCGCCACGTCACGACGGAATGACGATAATCGGGGCGGTACCCGCCGGAATCCCCGAGACTGACCGGCGCCTTTCATTCGCTTTCGGAAACGCACTATGACCCTTTATCCGCAGGTATTACGCAACCGGCCGCGCATGGTCGCGGCGTTCGCCGCCGGCGTGCTGTGTGCGCTGCTGCTGCCGCTTCCGCTGCGCCCGACCGTGCGTGCGCTGATCGGCTGGGATTGCGCGATCTGGCTGTATCTCGCGCTGATGTGGGTGCGCATGGTCACCGCGCACCACCACAAGGTGCGCGAAATCGCGATCCGCGACGACGAAAACGCGACGACCGTACTCACGGTCATCTGCATCGCGACCGTCGCGAGCGTCGCCGCGATCGCGATCGAACTCGCGACCGCCAAGAGCGTCGGCTTCCGCGCGGGGCTCAGCCATTACGCGATCACGGGTGCGACGCTGTTCGGCGCGTGGTTCCTGATTCCGACGATCTTCACGCTGCACTACGCGCGGCTCTACTACGCGTCGCCGGCCAGCGAGCGTGCGCTCCGCTTCCCGGACACGAAGCTCGAACCCGATTACTGGGATTTCCTGTATTTCGCGTTCACGCTCGCGGTCGCGTCGCAGACGGCCGACGTGTCGCTGGCGAACCGCTCGGCGCGGCGCGCGGTGCTCGCGCAGTCGATCCTGTCGTTCTACTTCAACATGGCCGTGCTCGGGCTGTCGATCAACGTGGCAGCCGGCCTGCTGAGCTGAGCCGCGTAGCGCGCCGCGCCCGGCGCCCCGCCGGGGTCGATTCGCATTTAATAATGTCCGGCGGCGCGCGTCGCCACCGGAAAAAGCAGCGCATACTCACTTTCTCCCTCCCGCTTGGCAACCCGCATGCCAGTCCCACTGCGCCGCCGCGACGGCGCATCCGTGCAGCCCGGCATGCACGAGGAGCGCATGATGTCCGATTGTCCGCACGACCCGTATGCGCAGCACTACATTCACTGCTTGCCGTTCGGCGCACAGCCCTGTGGCGCGCTCTGCGCGACGCCGCGCACGCATTTTCGCGTGTGGGCCCCGGGCAGCACGCAGGTCCAGCTCGAACTCGATACCGGCAGCGGCATGACGCTGGTGCCGATGACGCCCGCCGGCACGAACTGGTTCGAAGTCTTTGCCGATTGCGGCGCGGGTGCGCTTTATCGTTACCGCCTCGACGATACGGTATCGATTCCCGATCCCGCATCGCGCTCGCAACCCGAAGGGCTCAACGGCCCGAGCGAGGTCGTCGATCCGCGCGCGTTCACGTGGCGCAACACGTTCTGGCGCGGGCGCGCATGGGAGGACATCTCGCTGTACGCGATCCAGCCGCACGCGGTGGGCGGCTTCGGCGGCGTGCGCCGGCGCCTGCCGCAACTCGCGCGCCTCGGCGTGACCGCGCTGGAGCTGCTCGCGTCGCCGCACGACAGCCTGCCGTTCGCGCCGCTCGCGGCCGAAGGCGGCCCCGACGCGCTGAAGGCGCTGATCGACGATGCGCACGGCTACGGCCTCGCGGTGCTGCTGGAGCTCGACTACGCGCGCTTCGGCAGCGGCACCGATGCGCTGCGCCACTACGCGGCGCCGTTCTTCCATACGCGCGACGATCCGCTGCAGGCGCCGCCGCTCGCGCTCGATCATCCGGAAGTCTGCGATTTCTTCTGCGACAACGCGCTGTACTGGATCGACGAATACCGTTGCGACGGGCTGCGCCTGCGCGAAGCCGACCGGATCGGCGTGTCGTGGCTGCGCGAAATCGCGGACCGCGTGCGCGCGGCCGTGCCGGCCGACCGGCTCATCCATCTCGTACTCGGCAGCGAGCGGCATCCGGCGCATCTCGGCGATACCCATTTCGATGCGCAGTGGAACGGCTGCGGCGAACGCGCGCTGCACCGGCTGACGGGGCGCGACACGTCGGGTCACGAAGGCATTTCCGCGCACCAGTCGATCCACACGCTCGCCCGCGCGCTGACCGCGGCCGGGGCCGCATTCCAGCCGGCGGCGCCGAGCGACGGCGGACCGGCGGATACGGCACTGCCGCTGACGTCGCTGGTGCTGTCCGATGGCGCGTGGCGCGACAGCGGGCAGGATCGCGAAGTGGGCCTCGCCGCGCTTGCGCTGTCGCTGCTCACGCCGCAGATTCCGTTGATCTTCGACGAAACCGCGCGCGACGCCGATCGCGCGCATTTCGTGCAGTCGGCGCTGGCGGTGCGCGCGAAGCTGATCGCGCCGAGGTTGTCCGATTGCCGGCCGCAGGATGCGCACCCGCTGCGCACGGGCAGCACCGGCGATGCCGACGCGCTGCTTGCATCGTGGCGGCTCGCCGACGACGAGACGCTGACGATCGCGTTGAACCTGTCGCCCGAGGCGGTGCCGTTCGATGCGCCGGCGGGGATGGTGGTGTTCGAGACGCCGGCGCGTGCGCGCGACCGGGTCGATGAAGGGGAGTTGCCGCCGTATTCGCTCGTCGCGTGGCTGACGGGCGACGTCAACCGGTATGCGCTCACGCACGACGCGCGTCGCATCGACGACGGTGCGTGGCGCGGGATGCTTGCCTGAGTGTCCGGGTTCTGCCGCGCGCGAACCCGCTACCAGAACCCGCGAATGCCCGCGATGCCGTGTGCGCCGTGGCGGCGCGCGTCGGCGAGCTGGTCGCGGGTCATCCCGCCCAGCGCGTAGACGGGCACCGCGACCTGCGCGGCCCATTCCGCGAAGCGGGCCCAGCCGAGCGTCGGCGCACCGGGATGGCTGAGCGTCGGCAACACGGGCGACAGCGTGACGAAATCCACGCCGATGCGCTCGGCGTGCTTCAGGTCGTCGAGCGTATGGCATGCGGCGGACACGAGCCGCGCGGGCGGCAACGGCCGCTGCGCGGCGGCGCGCAACGCGGGGCCGTCGAGATGCCAGCCGGCGCCGCCGAGTTGCGCCAGCGTCTGCGCATCGATCCTGCCGTTGAGCACCAGCCGGGCGCCGCTCGGTTCGCAGCGCGCCAGCGCGTCGGCCGCGAGCCGCGCGAACGCCGCAGCGTCGAGCGATTTCACGCGCAGTTGCACGAGCGTCTCGCCGTGCGCGAGCACGGCCGACAGCCGGTCGAGGAACGCCGCGCAATCGGCGGCCGACGCGGACGCCGGCTCCGGCGTGATCACATAGCAGCGCGGCAGCGGCGTGCTCATCGCGCGACGCGCCGGCGGCCGGAGCGGCGGGCGGGCGCCGTCATTCGTCGGCCTCTTTCGCGATCTTCGGGTAGACGCGCACGAGCACGATGCGCGGCCCGTTCATCTTCTTCACGACGACGTCGAAGCGGTCGAACGACACACGCTGCCCTTCGGTCGGCAGGTCGCTGAGCGCCTGGATCACGAGGCCGCCGACCGATTCCGCGCGGCCTTCGTCGATGTCGATGCCGAGCGCCTGTTCGAGCGACACGACGGGCAGGCTGCCCTTGCCCATCAGCGTGCCGTCGTCGAGGCGGCTCCAGTCGGCGTCGCCCTGGCGGAACTCGTCGTGGATCTGGCCGACCAGCGCGCCGAGCAGGTTGTCGAGCGTCAGGAAACCGATCGGCTTCTCGCCCTTGTTGCCGACCAGCGCGAAGTGCGGTGCGCCCTTGCGGAAACGGCGGAACAGGTCGAGGGCCGGCGTGTCGGGCTTTACGTACTGCACGGGGCGCACGTAGTCGGACAGGTCTTCGAGCGCCGCGCCCGCGTGACGCGCGAGCAGCAGGTCCTTGAGGTGGATCAGCCCGCTCACCTGTTCACGCGACGCATCCTCGAACAGCGGATAGCGGCTGAAGCGGTGCCGCGCGACGATCTCCATGTTGTCGGGCAGCGGCAGGTCGCGGCGCAGGCCGATCATTTCATGGGCCGGCCGCATCAGGTCCGACACGGTCATCGACGAAAAATCGAGCGAATGCGCGAGCGTGTTCCACTCGTCGTTGCTGTACGTGCCGCGCGCCGGCTGCGCGGTGTTGCCGGCCGTGCTGCGGCGGCTGCGCAGGATCAGCTTCAATTCGTCGGTCGAGTAGTGCGCGTCGCCGCCATGGTCGGTCGACAGCCCGGCGAGCCGCAGCACCGCGTTGGCGCTGGTATTGAGCACCCAGATCGCCGGGTACATCGCCCAGTAGAACGCATAGAGCGGCAGCGCGACCCACAGGCCGACCTTCTCCGACTGGCGGATCGCCATCGACTTCGGCGCCAGTTCGCCGACGACGATGTGCAGGAACGAGATCAGCGAGAACGCGAACACCAGCGAGATCAGGTGCACGACGCGCTCCGACTGCACGCCGATCAGGTCGAGCAGCGGGGTGAGCAGTTGCGCGAACGCCGGTTCGCCGACCCAGCCGAGGCCGAGCGACGCGAGCGTGATGCCGAGCTGGCAGGCGGAAAGATACGCGTCGAGCCGGCCGTGCACGATGCCGAGGATGCGGCCGCGCAGGCCGTGCTTGCGGGCCAGTGTCTTGACGCGCGTGGCGCGCAGTTTGACCAGGCCGAATTCGGCCGCGACGAAGAACCCGTTCAGGGCCACCAGGAACAACGCGCCGATGAGCGCGAAGATCTGTAACAAAGAATCACTCCGGTTATGACAGGCCCGTCAGTATAGAGCCAGAAAGGCAAACGTAATATTGGGTGGATGTCGCTGCAGGCTTACACGGGCGCCTCGCACGGGAGGTCGAGCGCGAGGGTGACCGCCGCGCCATCGGCGAACGCGTCGTGCGAGAACGTGCCGCCGTGTGCGAGCGCGACGCGCTGGCAGAGCGCAAGCGCCCAGGCGACGCGCTTCGCGTCGCGCTCGCGCAGCAGCTCGCGGCGCGCGAAGGTCTCGAACACGTGCGGGCGGGCCGGATCGGCGAGCGCCGCGACATCCACGCCGCAGGCCACGCGCGCGACGAGCCGCGCGCCGTCGCGCGCGCACGCGAATGTCACGCGGCCGCCGGCGGCGCTGGCTTCGACCGCGACCGTCAGCATCGTCCAGAGCGCCTGCGCGATGCGTTCGCGGTCGGCGGTCAGCGACGGTTCGCCGTCCGGCAGCGTCGCGTCGAGCGTGACCTGTCGCGCGTCGGCGAGCGCGAAACGGACGAGTGCGAGCGTGTCGTCGAGCAGCGCGCGCAGCGCGGACGGCTGCGGCACGAGTGCGAGCGTGCGGGTTTCCGCGCGCGGCGCATCGAGCACGTCGGCGATCAGCGCGACCTGCTGGTCGATTCCGGTGCGGATACCCGCGAGCGCGCGCTGCAGGGTCGGATCGGCGTTGGCGAGCTGGCGCTCGAGCACGTACGCCCAGCTATGCATGGCATTCAGCGGGCTGCGCAGGTCGTGCGACGCGATGGAGAGCGCCTGGTCGCGCAGGAACAGCGCCGCCTGGGTGGCGTAGTGCGCTGCGCGTTCGCGCAGCAGGTCGGCGGGGTCGGGCGTCACGGAGCGGGCCTGTCGGAAGCGGTTGGACCTGAATCGGGAAGTGAATCGGCAACTGCCATTATAGGGACGGTGCGCGTCACGCCGGCAGCGCGTCCTCGTCCTTTTTCCGGGCGTCGCCGTTCGGCAGCAACTGGCACGCGAGCAGGCCGGCCAGCATCAGCGCGCAGCCGACGAGCGCGCGCAGCGTCAGCGTTTCGCCGAGTGCCGCCCAGCCGGCGATCGCCGCGAACACGCCTTCCATGCTGAAGATCACGGCTGCGTGCGCGGGCGCGGCGTCGCGTTGCGCGACGACCTGCAGCGTGTAGCCGACGCCCACCGACAACAGCCCGCCGTACAGCAGCGTCGGCAGTGCGCCGCGCAGCATGGCGCCGCTGACCGGCTCGACGGCGAGACCGACCGCGAGACATGCCACGCCGCACACGAGGAATTGCAGGAACGCGAGCACGAGCGGATCGTGGCGCTGGGCGAAATGGCCGACGGCCATCACGTGCGCGGCGATGATCACGGCGCCGGCGAGCTGGAACCAGTCGCCGTACAGCACCGAGAAGTGCTCGTCGATACTGAGGAAATACAGGCCGATCGCCGCGAGCAGCGCGCCGAACCACGTGCCCGCGCCGATCCGGTGACGGGCGAACACACCCATCAGCGGCACGATCACGACGTACAGCGAGCTGATGAACCCCGCATTGGCGATGCGCGTGTACTGCAGGCCGATCTGCTGCAGCGATATCGATACCGCCAGCAGCCCGCCGAGCGCGAGGCCGGGCAGCAGCAGCGCCGGCGCACGGCGGATCGCCGCGAGCTGCGCGCGCGACGCCGAGTTCAGCGTCAGCAGCGGCACCAGCACCAGCGCGCCGAGCAGGAAGCGCAGCCCCGTGAACAGGAACGGCCCGATCACGTCGAGGCTCAGGCGTTGCGCGACGAAAGCCGAACCCCAGATCGCGGCGGCGGCGAGCATCAGCAGGTTGGCACGGAGGTGCTTGCGGGCTTCGGGCTTCATTGGAATTCTTCTGGAGATTGCGGGCGGCGGAACCCGCTAGTTTACGCCGAGATTGCAAGGCTGTCGGCAAACCTGCGCAGCGCGGCGGCGGCGCGTGGGTCGCGCACGCGCGAATACAGCACGACCTGCGACAGCGGCAGCGGCGGCAGCCCGAATTTCGCACCGACGTCGGCCAACGTGCGCGGCGCGACACGCCGCGCGAGCGGGCAGACCGCCAGCCCCGCGGCAGCGGCGGCCGTGACCGCCGCGACGCCGCCTCCCGTAAAGCGTTCTCGCCACGGCCGCCCCGCGTGATCGAGGGCGCGCAGCGCGGCCGCACGCACGCCGCACGGGCCGGCCAGCACCGCGAGCGGCAGCGGTTCGCCCGCACGCGGTGCCCAGTCAGGCGCGGCGAGCCAGGCCAGCGGCTCGGAAAACAGCAGCGTGCCGTCTTCGCGCGGCGGGTCTTCGCCCGGCTCGTGCCGCACGATCGCGGCGTCGAGGCGGCGCTCGTCGTACAGCGCGAGCAGGCTGGCGGACATGCCGAGATGCATCTCGAGCGACAGCCCCGGGTCCTGCCGATGCAGGCTCGTGAGCACGGCCGGCAGGTCGGGCACGGCGACATGCTCGCTGACGCCGAGCGCGAGCCGGTGCGTGCCGGCCGAGATCGCGCCGAGCGCGTGGTCGTGCGCGTCGAGCAGCGCGCGGGCGGCCGGCAGGAAATTCTCGCCGTCGGCAGCCAGCTTGACCACGCGCGGCGTGCGCGCGAGCAGCGGCTTGCCGAGGTGCGCTTCCAGCCGTTTCAGCTTCAGGCTTACGGCCGACTGTGTGGTGCCGAGCGCATCGGCGGCGCGCGTGAAGCTGGCGAGATCGGTGACCAGCACGAACGCGCGTACGGCATCGAGGTCGAGGACTTTCATTTTCAATGTAAATTGATGAAATATTTATCAATGACTGTTCATTATAGTTCGGCGTCTTTAACCTGACGTGGCGTTTCCATCCCTCAACGTCACCGACAGGAGCAGGACCATGCCATTCACCCGTATCGCAGTCCGCGAAGGCAAACCGGCCGCGTACCGCGCGGCGCTCGTCGACGGCGTGCATCGCGCGCTGATGCACACGTTCAACGTGCCCGAGGACGACATCTTCATGGTCGTCACCGAGCATGCGGCCGAGAACTTCGTGTACGGCCGCCACTACCTCGACATCGAACGCAGCGACGATCTCGTGATGATCCAGATCACCGCGAACAACACGCGCACGCTCGAGCAGAAGCGCGCGCTGTACCGGGCGATCGCGGACAACCTCGCGCAGCAGCCCGGCGTGCGGCAGCAGGACGTATTCATCAGTCTTGTCGAGGTGCTGAAGGAGGACTGGTCGTTCGGCAACGGCCTCGCGCAATACGTCGTCTGACGCACGGCAAGCGGCCGGCCGGGTCCGGCTCGCGTGCGGTTTGGTGACGTGTACTATGGAGACTGCATCACGATCGACGCCGGCTCAGGGGAGACGCCGGCGATTCTTCATGTGCAGGAGCCTCCATGTCGCGTGTGCTGGAAATCGTGTTGTCGCTGTCGCTGGAAGGGTGGCCGGCCGCATCGACGAGCCGGGCCCGGAGCGCGCAGCGCGATTTCGGCGCCGAACTCGTGCGCGCATGGCGGATCTGCCCGCAGGTCCGGATGCGCCGCGGCCATGAGCGAGTGACGATCGAGCCGTGCCAGATCGAGGAGGCCGAGCCGAGCCCCGGCGCAAGCTGGTGGACCTGGGTCGAATCGACCGCGCGGGAGCGGCGCGTCATCGCGGCGCGCACGCGGACGCTCGCGCCCGGCGTGACGCTGCGCGACGTGTTCGACACGGAACACGCGGGCATCGTCGTTGCGGCGCCGCAGCCGGCGGCGCCTGCGCCGGACGGTCCGTCCGATTCGAACCCGTCGCCCGATGCCGACGAGGCCGAGGCGGCGGACGTGGCCATTGCCGTCGCGAGCGAAACCCCTGCGCAGGCCGATGCCGCGGCCGCGCGCGTGCGGCTCGTCAGCGAGCGGCGGCGCGGGCGGTGGGCCGACGACAGCGGCGTCGTGGTCGAGATGACGCTCGACGACGTCGAGATCCATGGTGTCGACGCATCGCCCCGACGGTACTGCGAACTGCGTCTTGCCGCGCCCGACTGGGAAACCCTGGACGCGCGCACGGCCGCGCTGCACGCGCTGTTTGCCGCGGCGCGCGAACTGAGCGGCGCGTGGCCCGCGTTCGTCCAGCTGACGAGCGTGATCGATCGCGCGTGCGCGGGTGCGCTGGCCGAGGCCGCGCCGGTGAAGGCGCGGCTCGTCGACTTGAGCGGTGTCCGCACGCAGCGCGCCGCGCTGTTCGCGCTGTCCGGCGACATCACCGCGCAATGGCTCGGCAACGAGGGCGGCGTGCTCGAGTACGACGATCCCGAATTCGTGCACCAGATGCGGGTCGCGCTGCGCCGCCTGCGTACGCTGATGCGCTTCTTCCCGCGCTATGCGAACGAAGGCTGGAAAGATGCGTTCGGGGCGGACCTGCGCTGGCTTGCCGCGCTGCTCGGCACGGTGCGCGACTGGGACGTGTTCGCGACCGAAAGCCTGCCCGCGCTGATCGCAGCCGACGGCGGCGACGGCGAATGGAACGGCACGCTCGACGCCGCGCGCGCGCAGTGTGTCGCGGCGCGGGGCGAGCTGCGGCAGGCGCTGCATTCGGCCCGCTACGCGCGGCTGACGCTCGGCTGGCTCGAATGGCTGAGCGCGTTCGTGCTGCCGCCCGCCGACGGCGACGATGCGCCGTCATTGAAGCGGCACGTGACCAGGCGCGTGCGGCGGCTGTTCGGCCATCTGTACGCGTCGCCATCGCTCACGTCGCTCGACACGGCTGCGCGCCACCAGGTGCGGATCGATGCGAAGCGGCTGCGCTATGCGCTCGAGTTCTTCGCGTCGCTGGCGTCGCGCCGCACGCGCACCGAGACGGTCAAGACGCTCACGCGCGTGCAGAGCGTGCTCGGCGAAGCCAACGACACGATGGTCGCGCTGCATCATCTCGAGAAACTGGCGGCGCCGCCGTATCAGCTCGGTTTCGTGCGCGGCTACGGTGCGGCGCTCGAGCAGCGCGCCGCACGCGACGCCGAGGCGCTGCTTGCCGGCCTGCGGCCGCCGAAGCTCGGCGGCAAGGCGGTGGCCGGGCGCGGGCGCTGACTATAATGGCGGCCCGTCCTTGCCACGCCGACCGATGAGTGCCGATCCGCCACCGCCTTCCCGTACCGAGCCGCTCGAACTGGGCGGCGAGCTGTGGCTGCGCGCCGGCGAGCAGACGCTCGGCGGCGCCACGCGCATCGCGCTGCTCGCGGCGATCGGCGACACCGGGTCGATCACGCGCGCGGCGAAGGCCGTCGGCCTCAGCTACAAGGCCGCGTGGGATGCCGTCGACACGATGAACAATCTCGCGGGCGAACCGCTCGTCGCGCGTTCGACGGGCGGCAAGGGCGGCGGCGGCACGACGCTGACGCCGCGCGCGACGTCGCTGATCGCCGCGTTCCGCACGATCGAGCGCGAGCATCGGCGGTTCATCGAGGCCGCGAGCGCGGCCGTGGCCGGGTTCGACGTCGACTGGGCGCTGATCGGCCGGATCGGGATGAAGACCAGCGCGCGCAACCAGTTGTTCGGCAAGGTCGCGGCGATCGTGCGCGGCACCGTCAACGACGAGGTCACGCTCACGCTGCCCGGCGGCCAGACGATCGTCGCGGTCGTCACGCATGAAAGCACCGAGGCGCTCGGACTGCAGGTCGGCGCCGACGCCTGTGCGCTCGTGAAGGCGTCCTGGGTCGTGCTCGCGGTCGACGACGGCGCGCCGGTCAGGGTGTCGGCGCGCAACCAGCTGCGTGGCGCCGTCGAGACCGTGAAGGGCGGCGCAGTGAACAGCGAGGTGACCCTGGCGCTCGACGGCGGCGGGACGCTGACGGCCGTCGTGACCAACGACAGCGTCGATGCGCTGCAGCTCGGCGCCGGCCGGCGCGCGATCGCGCTGTTCAAGGCGTCGAGCGTGATTCTTGCGGTGACGGGCTGAGGCCCGCGCCCGTTACACGCGCCCGTTACACGCGTCCGTTACACACGTCCGTTACACGCGACTGTTACACGCGACTGTTACACGCGTGTCGTTACACGACGCGCGTCGGCCACCCGGCGTGCGGCGTCGCCGCCTGCACGCGTCCTTCGCTCAACTGCACGACCTGGTCGCCGAACGCGGCGACGTCGTCGGGATCGTGCGAGATCAGCACCATCGGGATGTCGAGCCGCGCCTGCAGCTCGGCGAGCTCGTAACGCATGCGCTGGCGCATTGCGCCGTCCAGTGCGGCGAACGGTTCGTCGAGCAGCAGGATCCGCGGCTGCGCCACCAGCGCGCGCGCGAGTGCGACGCGCTGTTTCTGCCCGCCCGACAGTTGCGACGGATACTGCCCCGCGAGCGCCTCGAGATCGAACGCTTGCAGCCAGTATGCGACTTCCGGCGACACTGTTTTCGCGCGCGGGTTGCGCAGCCCGGGCGTGAGCCCGAACGCGATGTTCTGGCGCACGTTCAGATGCGGAAACAGCGCGTAGTCCTGGAACAGGTACGCGACGCGGCGTTCGCGGGTCGGCACGTCGATGCGGCGCGCGGCGTCGAACAGCGGTTCGCCGTTCAGCACGATCGTGCCTTCGTCGGGCGTCAACAGGCCGGCGATCGCCTGCAGCGTCATGCTCTTGCCCGCGCCGGACGGCCCGAACAGCACGACGCGCTGCGTCGCCGCGGTGAACGACATGTCGAGCGTGAAGCGCCGCTCGGCGTTCGCGTAGGTCTTGCGGATGTCGACGACGAGGCTCATGCGGGCCTCCGCCGAAGCCGGCCGGCCCCGCAAGACGATGGGCGAGGCAGGCGCGTCATGTCAGCTGGCTCCGCCGGGCACGCGACGGCACGAGCCAGCCGGTCGCGAGCAGTACGAGCACGCAGGTGATCGACGTCACCAGCACGAGGAAGTTGGCCGTGTTGTCGTCGCCGGCCTGCACGGCCGCATAGATCGCGACCGACAGCGTCTGCGTGCGGCCGGGCAGGTTGCCCGCGATCATCAGCGTCGCGCCGAACTCGCCGAGCGCGCGTGCGAACGCGAGCAGCGCGCCCGCGAGAATGCCGCGCGTGGCGAGCGGCAGCGTCACGCGGAAGAACACCGCCGCTTCGCCGAGCCCGAGCGTGCGCGCGGCGCGTTCGAGCTGCGGATCGACGCCTTCGAACGCCGCTCGCGCCGATTTCAGGATCAGCGGAAACGCGACGACCATCGACGCGATCACCGCGCCTTGCCACGTGAAGACGAGCTCGATGCCGAGGCTGTCGAGCCACGCACCGAACACGCCGCGCCGGCCGAGCAGCACGAGCAGGTAATACCCGAGCACCGTCGGCGGCAGCACGAGCGGGAGCGTCAGCACCGAATCGACGACGTCGCGCAGCGGCGAGCGCCAGCGCGCGAGCATGAACGCGGCCGCGACGCCGAGCACGATGTCGAGCGCGGTCGCCCAGCCGGCAACCTTCAGCGACAGCATCAGCGGGATCCAGGCGTCTTGCATGTCGCAACTCGCCTGTTACTTGCCGGTGGCCGGCTTGAAGCCGAACGTCGACAGCACGGCCTGGCCTTGCGGCGACGCGACGAAGTCGATGAACGACTGCGCCTGCGTGGCGTGGCGGCTGTCCTTGACCACGGCGATCGGGTAGGTGATGGCGGTCTTGGTCGGCACCGTCAGCGCGACCTTCACGCGGCCCGGCATGATCGCCGCGTCGGTGCCGAACACGAAGCCCGCGTCGACTTCGCCGCGTGCGACGTAATCGAGGCTCTGGCGCACGTTGGCGGCCAGCACCCCCTTCGCGCTGACGGCGTCCCACACACCGGCCGCGCGCAACGCGCCTTCGGTGTAGCGGCCGACCGGCACCGACGCCGGGTCGCCGTACGCGATGCGTTTCACGCCGGGCGCGGTCAGGTCGTTCAACGACGTCGGCGCGGCCGCGTGGCTGTCCGTCGGCACGATCAGCACGAGCGAGTTCGCTGCGAAATCGCGACGCGTGCCGGGCACGATCACCTTTTCGTCGGCTGCACGATCCATCGCCTTCTGGTCGGCCGACGCGAACACGTCGGCCGGCGCGCCCTTGGCGATCTGCTGCATCAGCACGTCCGACGCGCCGAAGTTGAACAGCACCCTGGTATCCGGATGCTGCTTCTCGTACGCATCGCCGACGGCCTTGAACGCGTTCGTCAGGCTGGCGGCGGCCGACACGACGAGTTCATCGGCGGCGGAAGCGGGCGCGCTGAACGCGACCCCGGCGGCCAGCGTGGCGATCGGCAGCAGGCGAAGCAGGGTGCGGCGAAGCGGACGGACGGTTGAGCGCATGGCGAGTTCGTTTGAATGGGCGGAAACCGTAATCGTAATATAGGGCGGGTTATAACGCTCGACATACCGCACATGCGGCGAACGGCATGGTCATGTTGCGGAGCGGGAAGTGGGCGGGCCCGGCGGCGCACACGCCGCCGCCGGCTGCGGCGACGTGTCGCGGGCTACGCGTGCAGCGCGCCGGGCAGTGAGTCGGTGCGCTGCAGCGACGACGGCTGCGATGCGGGGCGGTAGTTCGGGTTGGCTTTCCAGCGCGCGCGGACGAACGGGCGCTCGTGGCCCGACAGCTGCAGCGCCACCTTGGTGACCCAGCGATGCGACGGCACCGTGATGCCGTGCAGCGCCACGGTGACGAGCGCGAGGCTCGCGACGACCGCGGGCACCGACCAGCGGTGCGGCACCGCGCGCCATGAACCCGCGATGAACGCGAGCGCGGCGATCGCGCCGACGATACAGCCGGTGATCGATTCGGACGGCGAATGCGCGTCGAGCGCGACGCGCGACACGCCGACCGCGACGCCGGCCGCGAGCCCGAGCGCGATGCCGGCGATCCGCACCGGCGCGCGCGTGCGGATCAGCGCCAGGAAAATCGCGACCGGATAAACCGACGTCGACAGCATCGCATGGCCGCTGAAGCCGGTGAAATCCCACTTGCGGATGCCGATGCCCCAGCCGAGGAACGCGATCTTCGTCAGCGCGACCACGCCGATCGCGGCCGCGAGCACGCCGAGCCACGCGGCCGCGCGCT
Organism: Burkholderia cepacia; assembly: GCF_001718835.1. Classification (NCBI taxonomy): domain Bacteria; kingdom Pseudomonadati; phylum Pseudomonadota; class Betaproteobacteria; order Burkholderiales; family Burkholderiaceae; genus Burkholderia; species Burkholderia cepacia. The sequence goes on from NZ_CP013444.1 coordinate 870,518, forward strand.
GCCACGAGTAGCCGAGCGCGAGCCAGACGGCGATCGTGATCGCGAGCGGCAAGGTCAGGCCGGCGCCGCCGAACGCGGTGATCATGATCCACAGGTGAGACGACAGGTCGAACATCGGGGCAGGAGAGCAAGCAGGGGCGGGACGAATGCTTAATTAACGCGCGAGCCGGAAAGAACGACTACAACGGATACAAGCGGCGAAGCCCCAGTATAGCGCCGCGTATGCATGGCGCCCGATTTTTGCGCGGGCGGGAACTCTCCCTGCGCAGGATAAATCCCACAAACAGTGTTATTGTGCATTGCACAAACCCGGAACGATGCGCTCTTTGTAGCGTCCCCAATTCCTGACTGCGAGCCCGATCGATGACCAAAAGTCTGACCAAGGTGTGGCTGGGCGGCATGAAACGCATGCTGTCTCCGGCCGCCAAACGCGCGGCGCGCGATGCGCAGCGCATGGCGCTCGACGTGATCGAAGCCGCCGCGCCGCCTGCCGCCGCTGATCTACCGCCCGTGCGCGAGTCGCGGGTCCGGCCACGTGCGGCCGCGTGGGCGGCAGGCGAGTGGACGCGTGGCGAACATCCGATGGCACCCGCGCTCGGGCGCCTCGTCCAGCACCTCGCTTACGGCCTTTACGTGCCGCCCGGCCGCCGGCGCGGCGCGATGCCGCTCGTCGTGATGCTGCACGGCTGCCAGCAGTCCGTCGACGAATTCGTGCAAGGCACGCGGATGAACCTGCTGGCCGACAAGCATGGTTTCGCGGTGCTGTATCCGGAGCAGTCGCTGCGCGCGCACGCGCACGGCTGCTGGCACTGGTATGAAGATACCGACCGCGCGGGCCGCGGCGAGGCGAACGCGGTGGCGTCGCTGGTCGACGCGCTCGTCGACGAACACGGTTTCGACGCGTCGCGTGTCTACGTCGCGGGATTGTCGGCCGGTGCGGGTCTCGCGTCGCTTCTTGCGCTGCATTTCCCGGACCGCTTCGCGGCAGTGGCGCTGCACTCGGGCCCCGCGCTCGGCGAGGCGAATTCCGGCATTACCGCGATGGACGTGATGCGGCGCGGCGTGCGGCAGAACCCGGCCGCGGCCGTCGACGCACTGATCAGCGCGAACGACGCGCATCCCGGCATGCCCGCGCTGATCGTCCAGGGCGACGGCGATCATGTGGTTGCCCCGAAGAACGCCGATCAGCTTGCGATCCAGTTCCTGCGGCTGAACGGGCTCGCCGACAGCCGCGGTGCATTGCGCGGCGGCGAGCGGGTCGACATGCCCGAGCGCGGCGCGCAGGTCCGCGACTATCGCCGCGGCGGCGCCTCCGTCGTCCGGCTGTGTCACGTCAAGGGGCTCGAGCATGCGTGGGCCGGCGGCGATGAGGCCGTGCCGTTTCATGCCGCGGTCGGCCCTGACGCGAGCGCGATGATCTGGGCCTTTTTCGAGGCACAGCGGCGCACTGTGGCGACCGAACGACGCATCGTCTGATCGACGCTGGCCAAGGACTAGGGTTTTCCCTATAATTCGGGAAAACCCTAGTCAAAGAACCCTTGGATTGCGAGATCGATCATGTACCTGCTGAGCCACCTCTTCCTGATGCTGACCAAGAATGCCGAGCAGGCCGCCAAAGAGCGCGCCGATGCTTACCTCGCCGGCGCTTCCGACCTGTATGACCTCGAATTCCGCATGCGCAAGATCGATCGCGAAGGCGTATCGGGCCGTCCGTCCTGGATGACCGCGCGTTAATCGTCGTCAGGCGGGAGCACAGCCCGCCATCCGATCCGGCATCGCGCAAAAAAGGGCGCGTGCGGCCACATGCCGCACGCGCCCTTTTTGCATTTGGCGCAGCGGGCGATCAGACGACCGTCAGGCGCACCGGCACGTTGTTGCGCGTCGCGTTCGAATACGGGCACACGTGGTGCGCCTTTTCGACCAGCGCTTGCGCGTCGGCCCTGTCGAGCCCCGGCAGCGACACGCGCAGCTCGACGTCGAGCCCGAAGCCGCCTGCATCGTTCGGGCCGATGCCCACTTCCGCCGTGACCTGCGTGTCCGCCGGCAGCGCCTTCTTGTCCTGGCCGGCGACGAATTTCATCGCGCTCAGGAAACAGGCCGAGTAACCTGCGGCAAACAGCTGCTCCGGATTCGTGCCTTCCGCGCCCGTGCCGCCGAGTTCGCGCGGCGCGGCCAGCTTCACTTCCAGCTTGTTGTCGGCGGATACCGCGCGGCCGTCGCGGCCGCCCGTGCTCGTGGCGCTGGTCTTGTACAGAATGTTCATCGTGCAGCTCCTGTCGGGATAGAGGGAAGCGGTCCGGTCAGATGCTTACTACCGGCCACGGACAAAATATAGAACACAAATCATTAGTGTGCAAACTAAATTTCAAAAAAATTGCCCGGCGAGGCCGGGCTCGGATGGTCAGCGTTCGTTGGCGGCCGACAGCGCGTCGCGCAACTGGTGGAGATCGGTGCGCAGCCTGACCAGGAACTCGGGGGACTGCTGCATCGCGCAGAACAGATCGGCGGGTACCGAGCGCGCCTTTTCCCTGAGCGCGCGGCCGTCCGTTGTCAGGCGCACGTTCACGACGCGTTCATCGGCCGCGCTGCGGACGCGCTCGACGTAGCCGAGCGCCTCCAGCCGTTTCAGCAGCGGCGTGACCGTGGCCGGGTCGAGGTCGAGCCGCGCGGCGATGTCCTTGACGGCGATGTCATCGCGCTCCCACAGCACGAGCATCGCGAGATATTGGGGATAGGTCAGCGAGAGCTTGTCGAGCAGCGGCTTGTACGCCTTCGTCATCGCGTGCGAAGTCGAGTAGAGGGCGAAGCAGAGTTGCTCGTCGAGCGTCTGGGGCAGGGTGGGTAGGCGGTCCATGATGCGGCGTGCGGTGTCGGCGCAAAAGATTTGCATGCAAATGATTTTGCGCGCAAATGATTCGCTTGAACAGGGGAGCGAAGCCGGCGACGGATGCGCCGGCCGTGGGGAAGGATCAGCGGCCCGACGACGGCGTGGCCGGCGCATTCGGCTCCTGCACGCCGAAGCAGCCGCGATAGGTCGCGTAGAACGAGCAATAGACCATCGCGCCGATGATGGCCATCAACACCGGCATCATGAGCTTGAGCGTATCGATGCCCGCGCCGACCGCCTGCAAGACCAGCGACAGGACGAGCGACGTGCCGAGCGCGACGCCGAACCACAGCACGCCGTACACGACGAATGCGCCGCGATTGCGCCAGCAGCTGACGACGCTGAAGAACAGCGCCTTGGCGGGCGGCACGTCGTGCCACGCGACCAGCACCGGCGCGAACCAGAACAGCATCGCGACCGGCAGGTAGAGCAGCGTCGCGACCAGCAGCGAGAGGAGCGAGCCCGGCGGCACCACGAGCGCGTCCGGGCTCGTGTTCGTGCTTGCGTCACTCGTTGCGCCGACCATCGCGTTCAACATCGCGCCGCTGTCCACCATCGCCGCCGCCGCGACCACGAGCACCATCGACGCGACGTAGATCACGCCGAGCACGAGCAGCCGCTGGGTCGCGACGGTACCGTACGAGCGGAAGCCGTCGACGAGGATCGTCGGCATCACGGGCTTGCCGGCCACCGTGTCGCGGCAGGCGGCCATGAAGCCGACCGCGATGCCGGGAATGAACACCAGCGGCAGCGCGGAGCCGATCACGGGCACCATCGACACCAGCGTGATCGCCAGCAGGTACGTGAAGAACAGCGTGATGAACGCGAGCGGATTCCGGCGGAACAGCCAGATGCCTTGACGGAACCAGACATAGCCCGTTTTCGCGGGCACTTCGATCAGTTGCATGCGGTTTGGATCTCGGGAAGCGCGGGCGTATGCGCGATACGCTCGCGCAGGATGCGTTCGAAATGGCCGGGGTCGTGCGGCTTGAGCATTTCGGCCGCACGCGGCAGGTAGAAGTCGTACAGGCGCGACACCCAGAAGCGGTACGCACCCGCGCGCAGCATGTCGCTCCAGTGACGGCGCTCCCCGGCCGTGAACGGCCGCACGGTCTGGTACGCGCGCAGCAGCGCATCGGCGCGCGCGACGTCGAGCACGCCGGTCGCGAGGTCGACGCACCAGTCGTTGACCGTGACCGCGACGTCGAACAGCCACTTGTCGCAGCCCGCGAAATAGAAGTCGAAGAAGCCGCCGAGCCGCACGTCATGGCCGGTACCGGGCGCCGCGTGCGCGAACAGCACGTTGTCGCGGAACAGGTCGCAATGGCACGGCCCGGCCGGCAGCGCCGCGTAATCGTCCGACGCGAAGAAGCCGGCCTGGTGCGCGAGTTCGCTTTCCAGCAGCGCGCGCTGCGCGTCGGTGATGAACGGCAGGATGGCGGGCACGTTCTCCTGCCACCACGGCAGGCTGCGCAGGTTCGGCTGGTTGCGCGGATAGTCGCGGCCGGCAAGGTGCATGCGCGCGAGCATCTGCCCGACCTCGATACAGTGTTCGACCCCCGGCGCGAGTTCGGCCGAGCCGTCGAGCTTCGTGACGATCGCGGCCGGCTTGCCGTGCAGTTCGCCGAACAGCGCGCCGTCGTCACGCGGGATCGGATCCGGCACCGGCACGCCGTGGCCGGCCAGATGGCGCATCAGGTCGAGGTAGAACGGCAGTTGCTGCGCCGTCAGCTTTTCGAAGATCGTGAGGACGTACTCGCCGCGCGTCGTCGTCAGGAAGAAATTGCTGTTTTCGATACCGGACGGAATGCCGCGGAACGCAAGCACGTCGCCCAGTTCGTAGTGGCGCATCCATTGCGCGAGATCGGAGTCGGAAACAGCAGTGAAAACGGCCATGCGAGATACGTCGAGTCAGGTTGGGCGGGCACGCGTGCCGCGTGCGGCGCGAAAGGGAAGCGGGGAGAGCCCGTGCGCCGCCGCCGGGGCCGGCGCGGCGCGGGCGGAGCGTCAGTAGCGCAGGTTCAGCGACGGCAGGCGCGTGATCGGGATGCCCGCGTCGTGCGGCTTCGGCGACGTGTCGGGCGTCGAGCTCATCTGGTAGCGCGTGCCGAAGTTCGACTTCACGTCGATCTCGACCGGCTTGCCGCGATCGCGGTACTCGGTGACTTCGGTGCCGTTCTTGCTCTTTTCGTGGAAGCTCGGCGTGCGGCGGATGTCGGCGAAGTCGACTTTCGACGTGACTTCGGCGCCCGGCCGGTTGATCTTGCGGAGATCGGGCAGGCCGGCGGCCTCGTTGGCCTCGGCCCGTGCCTGCGCGTCGGCGTCAGGCGTGCCGCCGGCGGCGTAAGCGGCGCTGGCGGCGGCAAACGCGGCGGCAGCGACGACGAGAATGAGCGGCTTCATTGTGACTCTCCCAATTAACTGCTCAATTTTAGCAAATACTGCGCGCTGTCCGGCTGTCCGGCTGTCGGCTTGGCGGGGCGCGACCGTCTGCGCGACAAGGTTCCGTGGTAATGTCGTCGGATCAGACGAGGTGATGAAAATGAAGAACGATTTGAGCCGCCGGCACCGTGTGCTGACGCCCGAGAGCCCGTCGGTCGAGGCTTTCGACGATCCGGTCGCCGCCGTCGCGCGGCTGTCCGCCATTTACGACACGAACACGGGCTTCCTGCGTGACGCGTTCGCGCGCTATCGCCGCCACGAACCGATCACCGAGCACGTGCGCGCGTGCTACCCGTTCGTGCGGATCCGCACCGATGTCAACACGCACGTCGATTCGCGCCGCTCGTACGGTTTCGTCGCGGGCCCCGGCGTGTTCGAGACGACGGTCACGCGCCCCGACCTCTTCGCGAACTACTATCGCGAGCAACTGCGCCTGCTGGCGAAGAACCACCATGTGAAGATCGAGATCGGCGTGTCGTCGCAGCCGATTCCGATCCATTTCGCGTTTCCCGAAGGCATCCATCTCGAGGGCGAGCTCGACCGCGACCGCCTGCTCGCGATGCGCGACATCTTCGATACGCCCGACCTGTCGTATCTCGACGATCGCATCGTCAACGGCACGTTCGAGCCGGCGCCGGGCGAGCCGCATCCCCTCGCGCTGTTCACGGCCGCGCGCGTCGACTTCTCGCTGCACCGGTTGCGCCACTATACGGCGACGTCGCCCACGCATTTCCAGAACTACGTGCTCTACACGAACTACCAGTTCTACATCGACGAGTTCGTGAAGCTGGGCCGCACGGTGATGACGGAGAGCGACGATCCCGAGGTGCGCGCGTATCGCAGCCAGTACAGCTCGTTCGTCGAGCCGGGCGATGTCGTGACCTACAACGCGAACCTCGGCAGCGAGCCGGCCGAGGGCGCCGCGCCGCCGCGGCTGCCGCAGATGCCCGCGTATCACCTGAAGCGCGCGGACGGCAGCGGGATCACGATGGTCAACATCGGCGTCGGTCCGTCGAACGCGAAGACGATCACCGATCACATCGCGGTGCTGCGTCCGCACGCGTGGGTGATGCTCGGTCATTGCGCGGGGCTGCGCAACACGCAGCGCCTCGGCGACTACGTGCTCGCACACGGTTACGTGCGCGAGGATCACGTGCTCGATGCCGACCTGCCGCTGTGGGTGCCGATTCCGGCGCTCGCCGAAGTGCAGCTCGCGCTCGAGCGCGGGGTGGCCGACGTCACGCAGCTCGACGGCGTCGAACTGAAGCGCGTGATGCGCACGGGCACCGTCGCGAGCGTCGACAACCGCAACTGGGAGCTGCGCGATCATCGCGAACCCGTGCAGCGCCTGTCGCAGAGCCGCGCGATCGCGCTCGACATGGAAAGCGCGACGATCGCCGCGAACGGCTTCCGCTTCCGCGTGCCGTACGGCACGCTGCTGTGCGTGTCGGACAAGCCGCTGCACGGCGAGCTCAAGTTGCCGGGCATGGCCGACACGTTCTATCGCGGGCAGGTCGACCAGCATCTGCAGATCGGCGTGAGGGCGATGGAAATCCTGCGCACGAACGGGCTCGACAAGCTGCATAGCCGCAAGCTGCGCAGCTTTGCGGAAGTGGCGTTTCAGTAACGGCGGACGCACCGGCATTCCGTCCGCGCAACGACGAAGGCCGCTCGCGAACCTCGGTTCGCGAGCGGCCTTGTTGCTGGAGCACCGGGCGCGCACGGCGCCCGGACGTCAACGGCGACTCAGCACTCGCCCTTCTTCGCGTGCCCCGGCGGGCAGTGATAGCCGCCGTGGCCGCGATGGCGCTCGTGATCTTCCCACTCGCGGCGTTCCCAGTAGCGGTGGCCGTCCCAGTAGCGGTCGCCGTGCCAGCCGATCACGACCGCGGGCGCCGGCGCGACCACGACGGGCGCAGGGGCAACGACGACCGGTGCGGGCGTGCCGATGTTGACGTCGACGTTGACGGCGTGGGCGAGGCCGGACAGCGAGATGCCGAGACCTGCGAGGGCGGCGGCGAGCAGCGAGCGTTTCATGTTGTTTTCCCGAATGGTGTGGAGATCGCGGGCGACGAAGCGGATCGCCGGAGGCAGCGGACCTGTTCCGCGCCGCAATGCGCACCGCTGGATCGCAGTGTGCCGTTGCACCGAGGGAAAAGCGAGCAGGTTCTGTTACCGCAGATTGACGGCGCGTCGCCGACGCGGGGCCGGGCGGGATCAGGTGATTTGACAATGGCGCGCGGCAACGCTGCATTTGCTGTAGCGCAGCATGCGGCGAACGGCAGCCGGATTTGACGTTTTTGCGCCGAACGGCTTCGCGCGGCGTTACAAAATGACGCAAATCGCCCGCTGCCGGGCGCGGCGGGCAACCGCGCCGCGCGTGCCCGGCGAGCCCCGGTGGCGGGGCTCGGGCCGGGCGATTTACAGGTAGAACATCCGGTCTTCTTCGGGGCGCGGCGGATGGCCATCGTCGTCCGAACCTTCTTCCTCGCCGCTGTCCTCGTAGAACGCGAGCACGGCGTCGAGCACCTGGTCGGGATCGTCGATCACCTGCATCAGGTCCATGTCGTCCGGATTGATGAGGCCCATCGGGATCAGCTGGTCGCGGAACCACTGCAGCAGCCCCTTCCAGAATTCGCTGCCGACGAGGATGATCGGCACGAGGCGCGACTTCTTCGTCTGGATCAGCGTGAGCACTTCCGACAGCTCGTCGAGCGTGCCGAAGCCGCCCGGCATCACGATCACCGCATCCGAATTCTTCACGAACGTGACCTTGCGCGTGAAGAAGTGACGGAAGCGCAGCGAGATGTCCTGGTAGTGGTTGCCGGCCTGTTCGTGCGGCAGCTCGATGTTCAGGCCGACCGACGGCGCCTTGCCGGCGTGCGCGCCCTTGTTCGCGGCTTCCATGATGCCGGGGCCGCCGCCGGAGATCACGGCGAAGCCGGCGTCGGACAGCTTGCGTGCGATCTGCACGGCGAGCTTGTAGTGCGGCGTGTCGGGCTTGAGGCGGGCGGAACCGTAGATGCTGACGGCCGGGCGGATCTCCGACAGGTACTCGGTCGCCTCGATAAACTCTGCCATAATCGTGAACATCTGCCACGATGCGCGCGCCTTCTTGGCCGTCGCGCGTTCTTGATCTGCGAGCGAACGCAGACTCGGAATCACTTTTCTCTTGTTCATAATGCCTGAAGAACGAAATCTGGAAGGTAAGACCCTGCTATTGGTTGACGGTTCGAGCTATCTGTATCGGGCTTACCATGCGATGCCTGATTTGCGTGGCCCTGGCGGGGAGCCGACCGGAGCGCTCTACGGAATCATCAACATGCTGCGCCGTATGCGCAAGGAAGTCAGTGCAGAGTATAGCGCTTGCGTGTTCGATGCAAAGGGCAAGACGTTCCGTGACGACCTTTATGCCGACTATAAGGCAAACCGTCCGTCGATGCCGCCCGACCTTGCATTGCAGGTCGAGCCGATCCACGGTGCCGTGCGAGCGCTCGGCTGGCCGCTGCTGATGGTCGAAGGCGTCGAGGCCGACGACGTGATCGGCACGCTCGCGCGCGAAGCCGAGCGGCACGGGATGAACGTGATCGTGTCGACGGGCGACAAGGATCTCGCACAGCTCGTGACCGACCGCGTCACGCTCGTCAACACGATGACCAACGAGACGCTCGATCGCGACGGCGTGATCGCGAAGTTCGGCGTGCCGCCCGAGCGGATCATCGATTACCTCGCGCTGATCGGCGACACCGTCGACAACGTGCCGGGCGTCGAGAAGTGCGGGCCGAAGACGGCCGTGAAATGGCTGGCCCAATACGACAGCCTCGACGGCGTGATCGAGCACGCGGGCGACATCAAGGGCGTGGTCGGCGACAACCTGCGCCGCGCGCTCGACTTCCTGCCGCTCGGCCGCAAGCTCGTGACCGTCGAGACGGCCTGCGATCTCGCGCCGCATCTCGAGTCGATCGAAGCGTCGTTGAAGACCGACGGCGAAGCCCGCGACCTGATGCGCGACATCTTCGCGCGCTACGGCTTCAAGACCTGGCTGCGCGAAGTCGACAGCGCGCCGGCGGAAGGCGGCGGCGCCGATGCGCCGGAAGGCGAGCCGGCGCCGGTGGTGGCGGCCGACATCGTCCGCGAATACGACACGATCCAGACCTGGGCGCAATTCGACGCGTGGTTCGCGAAGATCGACACGGCTGCGCTGACCGCGTTCGACACCGAGACGACCTCGCTCGACCCGATGCTCGCACGGCTCGTCGGCCTGTCGTTCTCGGTCGAGCCGGGCAAGGCCGCGTACCTGCCGGTCGCGCACCGCGGTCCCGACATGCCCGAGCAGCTTCCACTCGACGAAGTGCTCGCGCGCCTGAAGCCGTGGCTCGAATCGGCCGATCGCAAGAAGGTCGGCCAGCACCTGAAATACGATGCGCAGGTGCTCGCGAACTACGACATCGAACTGAACGGCATCGAGCACGACACGCTGCTCGAATCGTACGTGGTCGAATCGCACCGCACGCACGACATGGACAGCCTCGCGCTGCGTCATCTGGGCGTCAAGACGATCAAGTATGAAGACGTGGCCGGCAAGGGCGCGAAGCAGATCGGTTTCGACGAAGTGGCGCTTGCGGAGGCCGCCGCATACGCGGCCGAAGATGCGGACATCACGCTGCAGCTGCATCACGTGCTGTATCCGCAGGTTGCACGCGAACCGGGCCTCGAGCGCGTGTATCGCGAAATCGAAATGCCCGTGTCGCTCGTGCTGCGCAAGATGGAGCGCACGGGCGTGCTGATCGACGATGCGCGCCTGCAGGCGCAGAGCACCGAAATCGCGACGCGCCTGATCGAGCTCGAAGGGCAGGCGTACGAACTGGCCGGCGGCGAATTCAATCTCGGCTCGCCGAAACAGATCGGGCAGATCTTCTTCGAGAAGCTGCAACTGCCGGTCGTGAAAAAGACGCCGAGCGGCGCGCCGTCGACCGACGAGGAAGTGCTGCAGAAACTGGCCGAGGACTACCCGCTGCCGAAGCTGCTGCTCGAGCATCGCGGGCTGTCGAAGCTGAAGTCGACCTATACCGACAAGCTGCCGCGCATGGTGAACCCGTCAACGGGCCGCGTGCACACGAACTACGCGCAGGCCGTCGCGGTCACGGGCCGTCTCGCGTCGAACGATCCCAATCTTCAGAACATTCCGGTGCGCACGGCCGAAGGCCGGCGGATCCGCGAGGCGTTCATCGCATCGCCGGGCCATCGGATCGTGTCGGCCGATTATTCGCAGATCGAACTGCGGATCATGGCGCATATCTCGGGCGACGCTTCGCTGCTGCGCGCGTTCTCGCAGGGCGAGGACATTCACCGCGCAACGGCCGCCGAGGTGTTCGGCGTGACGCCGCTGGAGGTCAATTCCGACCAGCGCCGAATCGCGAAGGTGATCAACTTCGGGCTCATCTACGGGATGAGCGCGTTCGGGCTCGCGTCGAACCTCGGCATTACGCGCGATGCGGCGAAGCTCTATATCGACCGGTATTTCGCCCGTTATCCGGGCGTCGCGCAGTACATGGAAGACACGCGCTCGGTGGCGAAGGAGAAGGGCTACGTCGAAACCGTTTTCGGTCGCCGCCTGTGGTTGCCCGAGATCAACGGCGGCAACGGGCCGCGTCGCCAGGCAGCCGAGCGGGCGGCGATCAATGCGCCGATGCAGGGCACGGCGGCCGACCTGATCAAGCTGTCGATGATCGCGGTGGACGACTGGCTCACGCGCGACAAGCTGGCGTCGCGGATGATCATGCAGGTACACGATGAACTGGTGCTCGAGGTACCCGACGGCGAGCTGTCGCTGGTGCGCGAGAAACTGCCGGAAATGATGTGCGGCGTGGCGAAGCTCAAGGTGCCGCTCGTCGCCGAAGTGGGTGCCGGCGCGAACTGGGAAGAGGCACACTGACCGGCGCCGCTACGCGCCCCCTGTGACCTGCGACATATTGTTGCAGAGGCGTCACTTCTTGAAACTGTTTGCTTGTGGTCAACGCGCAAGCTCCCGGACAATGCATGTCAGGCATCGCCTGACGGCGAAGCGCGGCGCGCTTCGTGCGCCGGGAGCGGGCGCGCGGATGTGGTTCGAACTGCACATCGATGATGTCCGAACTGGTTCGCCACGGAGCCGCCCAGCCGCGATCGGTATCGCGCGGCCGCGGCCGGTTTTGAACAGCAAGGGGGAACAGATGCATCGGATCATCATCGTAGGCGGAGGCGCGGGCGGCCTGGAACTGGCGACGCGGCTCGGCGACCGTTACGGCGCGCGCGGCAATCGTCCCGCGCGTGCGCTTGTCACGCTCGTCGACCGCAATCCGACCCACATCTGGAAACCGCTGCTGCATGAGGTCGCGGCCGGCAGCATGGATCCGTTCACGCAGGAGCTCGAATATGCGGCGCAGGCGCGCTGGCATGGTTTCGAATTCCAGCAGGGCGAGCTGACCGGGCTCGACCGCGCGGCGAAACGCCTGACGCTGTCACCCATCAACGACAGCGACGGCGAGGAACTGCTGCCGGCGCGCGAGCTGGAATATGACACGCTCGTGATCGCGATCGGCAGCACGACCCACTTCTTCGGCGTGCAGGGCGCATCGGAAAACGCGATCGCGCTCGATACGGTCGGCGAGGCCGAGCGTTTCCGCAAGCGGCTGATCGCCGCGTGCATGCGCGCCGAGCATCAGAATCCCGCGCCGGTGGAGGTGTCGGGCGACCCGTCGGCGCCGGCCGAGCCGCGCATCCAGGTCGTGATCGTCGGTGGCGGCGCGACGGGCGTCGAGTTGTCCGCCGAGTTGCGCAACACCGCGCAGGTGTTGTCGGCCTACGGGCTGCACAAGCTCGACCCGCGGCACGACGTCGGCATCGTGCTGATCGAATCGGGGCCGCGGATACTCCCGGCGTTGCCGGAGCGCGTGTCGTCGGCGACGGCCGACCTGCTCGAAAAGATCGGCGTGCGGCTGATGTTGAGCGAGCGCGTGACCGAAGTCGCGCCGGGCGTCGTGCGCACTGCAAGCGGCAAGATGGTGCGGGCCGACCTGACGGTCTGGGCCGCGGGCATCAAGGCGCCGTCCGTGCTCGCCAGCCTCGATGGCCTCCAGGTCAACAAGCTCGGCCAGCTTGACGTGCGCCGCACGCTGCAGACCTTTACCGACGACAACGTGTTCGCGCTCGGCGATTGTGCGGCATGCGCATGGCCCGGCAACGAGCGCAACGTGCCGCCGCGCGCGCAGGCTGCTCACCAGCAGGCGAGCTTCCTGCTGAAGGCGATCGGCTGTCGGCTCGACGGGCGCCCGCTGCCCGAATTCACCTATCGCGACCTGGGCTCGCTCGTGTCGCTCGGCCATTTCAGCGCGGTCGGCAACCTGATGGGCGGGCTGATCGGCGGCAACATGCTGATCGAGGGGCTGTTCGCGCGCTTCATGTACATGTCGCTGTACCGGATGCACATCGCCGCGCTGCACGGCTATCCGCGCATGATGCTCGACACGGTTGCGCACTGGCTGCGGCGCACGACGCTGCCGCGCGTCAAGTTGCACTGACGACGGCGTGATGCGGTCCTGGCGGGCGGGGAATGCGCGACGAGCGGATTCCCCGCCCGTCGCCGTTTGGGGGCGTACGCGCGCAGCCGGCTTCAGTCGTTCCGGCGACGCGTGCCGAGTGCGTCGAGCCTGATCGGGCGACACGTCGATTGCGCGTATCGAGATGGTCTCTTGCGCTCGGACAGTTGACGTGACAACGGATTATTGGGCATCTTGTCCGGGTTTCCGTTTGCGGCGTGTGCCAACAACCGCAGCGCCCGCGTCGTGGGCCGGCGCGATGCCCCGTCATGTCGAAGCCGTCGTCGGCGTGACGGCGGCGCCCAATCGAGGAGTGCATTCATGTTGAAACCCGAAGTCGACAGCCTGGTTCCCCACGTTCCGTTTTCGCGCCGCAAGTTCATGCAGGCCGCGCTGGGCGGTGCCTTCGCAGCGGCGGTGCTGCCCGTGTCGGCGCAGACGGTCACCACCGACAGCGAAGGGCTGGACGTCGACACCGTCGAGATCCGCTCGGGAGACGCGAGCGTGCCCGCGTATCGCGCGCAGCCGAAGGACAAGACGAACCTGCCGGTCGTCATCGTGATTCACGAGATTTTCGGCGTGCACGCGCACATCGCCGACGTCTGCCGCCGCTTCGCGAAGCTCGGTTATCTCGCCATCGCGCCCGACCTGTTCGCACGGCAGGGCAATGCGGCGAAGTATCCGACGATCAAGGATCTGTCCGAGCACATCGTCAGCAAGGTACCGGACCGGCAGGTGACCGAGGATCTCGATGCGACCGTCGCGTGGGCCGGCAAGAACGGCGGCGACCTGTCGCGTCTCGGTGTGGCCGGGTTCTGCTGGGGCGGCCGTCAGAGCTGGCTGTATGCCGAGCACAACCCGCACGTGCGCGCGGCCGTTGCATGGTACGGGTTCGTCGAAGGCAAGACCGACGAGATGACGCCGTTCAACCCGGTCGATCATGCGTCGTTGCTGAAGGTGCCCGTGCTCGGGCTCTATGGCGAGAAGGACGCGAACATTACGCAGGCATCGCTCGCCGACATGCGCAAGGCGATCCAGGCGAGCGATTCGAAGCTCGCGCGCGAATCGGAGATCGTCGTGTATCCGGATGCCGGCCATGCGTTCTTTGCCGATTACCGGCCGAGCTATGTGAAGGCCGATGCGGAGGAGAGCTGGAAGCGCGCGATCGCGTGGTTCCACAAGTACGGCGTGATGTAAACGAAACGCGGCGGCCGGGGCCGCCGCGTCGTCGACGTGCGTCCGTCGGATGGCTTACGGATTCGGGCCGGTTGCGACCGGTCGAGACGGATCGGCGCTCCATTCGCTCCACGAGCCCGGATACAGCGACGCGCCGTGCAGGCCCGCCACCTCCAGTGCAAGCGCATTGTGGCATGCGGTGACGCCGGAGCCGCATTGCAGGATCACGCGGTTCGGTTCGGTGCCCGCCAGCACCGCGGAAAACGCTTCGCGCAGTTCATGGCCGGTCTTGAAGCGGCCGTCCGCGGCGAGGTTGTCCTTGAAGAAGCGGTTGCGCGCACCGGGGATGTGGCCGCCCACACGATCGATCGTTTCGTTTTCGCCGCGGTAGCGCTCGGGTGCGCGTGCATCGATCACGACGCGCGCATGCGACGTCAGGTTCGCGAGCACGGCCTGCGCATCGACCGTCGATTCGAGCGGCGCCTGCGCGCGGAAGTCGCCGCGCGACGGATGCTGCGTTTCGGTCGCCAGCGGCTGGCCGGCTGCTTCCCAGGCCTGCAGGCCGCCGTCGAGCACGGCGACCGAATCGTGGCCGAGCCAGCGCAGCAGCCACCACAGGCGCGCCGCATAGGCGCCGCCCTGCGCGTCGTACGCGACGACCTGTTGGCCCTGCTTGAGCCCCCGGTCGACGAGCGTGGCGACGAGCGCGTCGCGGGTCGGTAGCGGATGGCGGCCGTTGGTGCCCGTCTTGCGGCCCGACAGGTCGCGGTCGAGATGAAGATACTGTGCGCCGGGGATATGGCCGGTCGCATACGCGGCTTCGCCGGCGGCGGGGTCGACGAGATCGAAGCGGCAGTCGAACAGCGCGACGCTGCCGGGCGCCGCCGCCAGGCGCTCGGCGAGATTGGCGGCGGAAATGAGCGTGGTGTAGTGGGTGTGTGGCATGACGGCTCCCTGGAGTGCGAATGGCCTGACATTCCAAGTCTAAACAAAAAAAGACGGGCCGAAGCCCGTCTTTTCGTCTGCCGGATGCCGTGCGGCGTCAAAGCGCCGCACCGGCTGTCAGAGGTCGCCGAGATGGCGGCGCAGGAACTCGTGGAAGTGCTGCATGCCGTCTTCCATCGGGCTCTGGTACGGGCCGACCTGCGACTCGCCGCGTGCCATCAGCGCACGGCGGCCTGCGTCCATCCGCATGGCGATCTCGTCGTCCTCGACGGCCGTTTCCATATAGGCGGCGCGTTCCGCCTCGACGAATTCGCGTTCGAACAGCGCGATTTCCTCGGGGTAATAGAACTCGACGATGTTGGTCGTCCTTTGCGGGCCGCGCGGGATCAGCCACGACACGACGAGCACGTGCGGATACCACTCGATCATCAGGCCCGGGTAGTAGACCATCCAGATCGCGCCGAACTCCGGCGGCACGCCGTTGCGGAACTTGAGCACCTGCTCGTGCCATTTCTGGTAAGTCGCGCTGCCTGGTTTCGCGAGGGCGTTGTGCACGCCGACCGTCTGCACGCTGTACCAGTCGCCGAACTCCCACTTGAGGTCGTCGCACGACACGAAGCTGCCGAGGCCCGGGTGGAACGGGACGACATGGTAATCCTCGAGGTAGACCTCGATGAACGTCTTCCAGTTGTAATCGCACTCGTGCACTTCGACGTGGTCGAAGTGGTACTCGGAGAAGTCGAAGTGATGCTTCGTGCCGAGATGGGCGAGATCGCGCGCGACATTCCGGCCTTCGGCTTCGAACAGCAGCCCCTGCCAGTTCTGCAGCGGGCTCTTGCCGAGGTTCAGGCACGGCTTGTCGGGGAAGTGCGGCGCGCCGAGCAGCTGGCCTTCCAGGTCGTACGTCCAGCGGTGCAGCGGGCACACGATGTTCTGCGTATGGCCGCGCCCGTTGAGCATGATCGCCTGCCGGTGGCGGCAGACGTTCGACAGCAGTTCGATCTGGTTCGCGGGATTGCGGACCAGCACGCGGCCTTCCTTCTCGGACGGCAGCGCAAAGTAATCCCCCGCCTCGGGCACCATCAACTCGTGCCCGATGTAACGAGGTCCTTTCTTGAAGAGGGTTTCGATCTCGCGCTCGAGTAGCGCCTCATCGAAATATGCAGTGACTGGAAGCTGGCTGTGGGCCGACTTCAACTGAAGCGCATCGCTCAGATTGGACATTCCCACTCCCGGTGTTAGCGTGAAAGCAGTGAACAACCCAACCATCGAAAAATCGATTTAGGGAAACGGGGAATTATACCCGGTTCGCCTCGCAAGGCTAGGATTAAGTGCCTGATTTGTGTCAATTTTTTGTCGGGCGACAATCGGAAGGCGCACAATGTGCGTCGAAGGTGGGGCCGGAATATGTAGCCGGGTGCCCAAGACGGCAGGTCGGAAAATTCTCTTTTGCCGTAGAATGTCCGACTTGTTTTGAAATTTGACACCCCTCGTCCATGGCGAAAACCGCATCCCCAGGCGCCACGCCGCCCGGTAATGGCACCGAACCGTTGCCGGACAATTACGAGATGGCGCTCGCGGAGCTCGAGACGCTGGTTGCCCGGATGGAAGGCGGCGCGTTGAGCCTCGAGGATTCGCTGACGGCTTATCGCCGCGGTGCGACCCTCGTTGCGTTTTGCCAACAGCAGCTCGAGAAAGTGGAACAGCAGGTTCGTGTGCTCGACGGCGCGACGCTGAAGCCGCTTTCGTCCGGAGCGGCCGCCACGGACGGCGAAGACGACGATCTATGACATTCGAACAATGGATGCGGTCCGTGCTTGACCGTGTCGAGGACGCACTCGGCCACTATTTGCCCGCTGAAACCGCGGTGCCGGTGAAACTCCACGAGGCGATGCGCTACGCGGTCCTCGGCGGCGGCAAACGCGTTCGCCCGCTGCTGTGCCATGCAGCAGGCGAACTGACCGGCGCGACGGAAGCGGCGCGCAATGCGGCGGCGGCGGCACTGGAGATGATCCATGTCTACTCGCTCGTGCACGACGACATGCCATGTATGGACGACGACGCACTGCGTCGCGGCAAGCCGACCGTGCACGTGCAGTACGACGAGCCGACGGCGCTGCTGGTCGGCGATGCGCTGCAGTCGCAGGCATTCGTCGCGCTGACCGACGCCGCTGCGCTGTCGCCGGTGCAGCAGGCCGCGCTGGTGCGCGAGCTGGCGCTCGCGAGCGGCTCGATCGGCATGGCCGGCGGGCAGGCGATCGACCTGGCGAGCGTCGGCCTCAAGCTGACGCGCGAGCAGCTCGAGACGATGCACCGGATGAAGACGGGCGCACTGCTGCGCGCGGCCGTGCGGATGGGCGCACTGGCCGGCGAGACGCCGTCGGCGGAAACGATGGCGGCGCTCGACGTGTACGCGGGGGCCGTGGGTCTGGCCTTCCAGGTCGTCGACGACATTCTCGACGTCACGACCGATTCGGCGACGCTCGGCAAGACGGCCGGCAAGGATGCGGCGAACGACAAGCCGACCTATGTATCGATCCTCGGCCTCGACGCGTCGCGCGAGCTTGCAGCACAACTGCGCGCCGAAGCGCACGACGCGCTGAAACCGTTCGGCGCACGCGCTCAGCGTCTCGCCGAACTTGCCGACCTGGTAGTGAACCGGGTCAGCTGACGCGAAAGCCCGCCGCCGCGCACATGCTACGGTGCGTGCAACAGAATGCGGGCGCGTTTGATTTCCTACAATGGAACGACGATGTACGACTTGCTGAAAACCATCGACGACCCGGCGGACTTGCGCCGCCTCGATCGTCGCCAACTTCAACCGCTCGCGGATGAACTGCGCGCGTTCGTGCTCGACAGCGTGTCGAAGACGGGCGGCCATTTGTCGTCCAACCTCGGGACGGTCGAGCTGACGATCGCGTTGCACTACGTGTTCAACACGCCGAACGATCGCATCGTCTGGGACGTGGGTCACCAGACCTACCCGCACAAGATCCTGACGGGTCGCCGCGACCAGATGCATTCGCTGCGTCAGCAGGGCGGCATCTCGGGTTTCCCGCGCCGTTCGGAGTCGGAATACGACACGTTCGGCACCGCGCACTCGAGCACGTCGATCTCGGCCGCGCTCGGCATGGCGATCGGCAGCCAGCTGAACGGCGACGACCGCTTCTCGATCGCCGTGATCGGCGACGGCGCGATGACGGCCGGCATGGCGTTCGAGGCGATGAACAACGCCGGCGTGTCGGAAGACGCTAAGGTGCTCGTGATCCTCAACGACAACGACATGTCGATCTCGCCGCCGGTCGGTGCGCTGAATCGCCATCTCGCACGCCTGATGTCGGGCCGCTTCTACGCGGCTGCGCGCGCGGGCGTCGAGCGCGTGCTGAGCGTTGCGCCGCCGGTGCTCGAACTCGCGCGCAAGCTCGAGGAGCACGCGAAGGGCATGGTCGTGCCGGCCACGCTGTTCGAAGAATTCGGCTTCAACTACATCGGCCCGATCGACGGTCACGATCTCGATTCGCTGATCCCGACGCTGCAGAACATCCGCGAGCTGCGCGGCCCGCAGTTCCTGCACGTGGTGACGAAGAAAGGCCAGGGCTACAAGCTCGCCGAAGCCGATCCCGTGCTCTACCACGGCCCGGGCAAGTTCAATCCGGCCGAAGGCATCAAGCCGTCCGCCACGCCCGCGAAGAAGACGTACACGCAGGTGTTCGGCGAGTGGCTGTGCGATGAAGCCGAGCGCGACACGCGCGTCGTCGGCATCACGCCCGCAATGCGCGAAGGCTCGGGCATGGTCGAGTTCGAGAAGCGCTTCAAGGATCGCTACTACGACGTCGGCATCGCCGAGCAGCACGCGGTGACGTTCGCCGGTGGTCTCGCGACCGAAGGGCTCAAGCCGGTCGTCGCGATCTACTCGACGTTCCTGCAACGTGCGTACGATCAGCTGATCCACGACGTCGCGCTGCAGAACCTGCCGGTCGTGTTCGCGATCGACCGCGCGGGCCTCGTCGGCGCGGACGGCGCGACGCATGCGGGCGCATACGATCTCGCGTTCATGCGCTGCATCCCGAACATGACGATCATGGCCGCGTCCGACGAGAACGAATGCCGCCAGATGCTGCACACGGCGCTGCAACAGCCGAACCCGACCGCGGTGCGTTATCCGCGCGGCGCGGGTACGGGCGTGGCGACGGTGAAGGAGTTCACCGAGATCCCGCTCGGCAAGGGTGAAGTGCGTCGCCACACGTCGCAGCCGGAAGGCAAGCGTGTCGCGATCCTTGCGTTCGGCACGATGGTTGCGCCGTCGCTTGCCGCCGCCGAGGAGCTCGATGCGACCGTCGCGAACATGCGCTTCGTGAAGCCGGTCGACGCGGCGCTCGTGCGTGAACTCGCCGAGACGCACGACTACCTCGTCACGGTCGAGGAAGGTTGCGTGATGGGCGGTGCGGGCTCGGCCTGCGTGGAAGCCCTGATGGAGAGTGGGGTTATCCGACCCGTACTACAATTGGGCCTCCCTGACCTGTTCATCGATCACGGCGACCCCGCGAAGCTGCTGTCGCAATGCGGCCTCGACGGCGCGGGTATCGCGAAATCGATTCGCGAACGCTTTCTGAATCCGGCGGCCGATGTCGCCGGTCAGGCGAAGCGCGTCGCATAAGCTGGCGCCGCCGCAAGGCGGCGTCGATGCGACTGGCGCAACCGGTCTTCATTGATGCGGAAAACATGGGCCTGCGGGCCCATGTTGCTTTTCCGGCCTGCCGCATGACGCGGCGTGCGCGTCATCGAACGCGCGGCTTACAAGGATTGAACAAGATGAACCAGATGAATCCCGCCTTCGTGATGCCCGACGTGCAGAGCACGGTGGATACCCGCCAGATTCCGATTCAGCGCGTGGGCGTGAAGGCGGTCCGGCATCCGTTGACGGTGTGTACCGAAGCCGGCGACGTGCAGCCGACCGTCGGCGTCTGGAATCTCGACGTCCGCCTCCCGGCCGACCAGAAGGGGACGCACATGTCGCGCTTCGTCGCGCTGCTCGAAGAGAACCGCGCGCCGCTGACGGTCGAGCGTTTTCGCGCGATGCTCGCGTCGATGCTCGAGAAGCTGGAAGCCGAGGCGGGCCGCATCGAGGTCACGTTCCCGTACTTCGTGAACAAGACGGCGCCGGTGTCGGGTGTGCAGAGCCTGCTCGACTATGAAGTGACGCTCGCGGGCGAAAGCCGCAACGGCGACACGCGCCTGTTCCTCAAGGTGCTCGTGCCGGTGACGAGCCTGTGCCCGTGCTCGAAGAAGATCTCGCAATACGGCGCGCACAACCAGCGCTCGCACGTGACGATCGACGCGGAGCTCGCGGCCGACCTGCCGGTCGAGGCGCTGATCCGCATCGCGGAGGAAGAGGCCTCGTGCGAGCTGTGGGGCTTGTTGAAGCGTCCGGACGAGAAGTTCGTCACCGAGCGCGCATACGAGAACCCGAAGTTCGTCGAGGATCTCGTGCGCGACGTCGCGCAGCGTCTCGACGCGGACGAGCGCGTGGTCGCGTATGTGCTCGAAGCAGAAAACTTCGAGTCGATCCACAATCACAGCGCGTATGCACTGATCGAACGCGACAAGCGGCAGGCGGCATAACACGCCGTTTCGCGCCGCTTCGCACCGTTTCGTTCGCTCAGGCAGAAAGAGAAAGGCCGCTCGTTCGAGCGGCCTTTCGTTTGTGCGGGCAGCGTGCGCGACGCGGGTCGGCGTGCTCAGCGTGCGAGCGACGCGAGATCCCAGCGCGGCTTCACCGTGAAGGCGTAGTCGGCATTCGCCTGCTCGGGCCAGCGGCCGAGCCGCAATGCGCCCGCGAGCGCGATCATCGCGCCGTTGTCGGTGCAGAGCGCGAGGTCGGGGTAGTGCACGTCGAAACCGCGCTTGGTCGCGGCGGCCGACAGCGCGGCGCGCAGCTGGCGGTTCGCGCCGACACCGCCCGCGACCACGAGGCGCTTGAGCTTCGTCTTCTTCAGCGCGGCGAGCGATTTCGCGACGAGCACGTCGACGGCCGCGTCGACGAAGCCGCGCGCGAGGTCGGCCTTCGCGCGTTCGAGCGCAACGCCCTCCAGCTTCGCCGCTTCGAACTTCTTCATCTGCGTGAGCACGGCCGTCTTCAGGCCGCTGAAGCTGAAATCGAGATCGCCCGAATGCAGCATCGGGCGCGGCAGCACGACCGCGCCCGGCGTGCCGGTTTCGGCGAGCTTCGAGACTTCCGGGCCGCCCGGGTAGCCGAGGCCGATCAGCTTGGCCGTCTTGTCGAATGCTTCGCCGGCCGCGTCGTCGAGCGTTTCGCCGAGCGTCTCGTACACGCCGACGTCGGTCACGCGCATCAGTTGCGTGTGGCCGCCGGACACCAGCAGTGCGACGAACGGGAACGGCGGCGGCTCGTCGACGAGCAGCGGCGACAGCAGGTGGCCTTCGAGGTGATGGATGCCGACGGTCGGCTTGTTCCATGCAAGCGCGAGCGCATTCGCGATGCTCGCACCGACCAGCAGCGCGCCGGCGAGGCCGGGGCCCTGGGTGAATGCGATCGCGTCGATGTCGTCGCGGCGCGTGCCGCTTTGCGCCATCACTTCCTCGAGTAGCGGCAGCGCACGGCGGATGTGGTCGCGCGACGCAAGCTCGGGCACGACGCCGCCGTACTCGCGATGCATCGCGATCTGCGAATGGAGCGCGTGCGCGAGCAGGCCGCGCTGCGTGTCGTAGAGCGCGAGGCCGGTTTCGTCACAGGAGCTTTCGATGCCGAGAACGAGCATGGGTGCGGGCAGGGCGCGCCGTATCGAGCGCGCCGCAGGAAGGTCAACGTAACCGGAAATTATAGCAGGCGAGGGTGGGCCGCCGCCGCAGGCGGCCCGGGCCGGAGGCCGGGCAGGTACAATCCGCGCCATGGAAACTTATGACATCGCCGTGATCGGCGCGGGCGCCGCCGGGATGATGAGCGCTGCGGTTGCCGGGCAGCTCGGCCGCCGCGTCGTGCTGATCGACCACGCGCCGCGGCTCGCGGAGAAGATCCGCATCTCGGGCGGCGGCCGCTGCAACTTCACGAATCTTTACGCGGGCCCCGACAACTATCTGTCGGCGAATCCGCATTTCGCGCGCTCGGCGCTGGCGCGCTATACGCCGCGCGACTTCCTCGGGCTGCTCAAGCGCCATCATGTGACCTGGCACGAAAAGCACAAGGGCCAGCTCTTTTGCGACCACGGCAGCGACGCGATCATCGACGTGCTGAAGCACGAGTGCGACGCGGGCGGCATCGCGTGGCGCAGGCCCGTCGTCGTCGACGCGGTGCGCCACGCGCCGGCCGACGGCTTCGCGCTCGACACGCAGCAGGCGGGGACGATCGGCGCGCGTGCGCTGATCATCGCGACCGGCGGCCTGTCGATTCCGAAGATCGGCGCGACCGACTTCGGTTACCGGCTCGCCAAGCAGTTCGGCCACAAGCTGATCGACACGCGGCCCGCGCTCGTGCCGCTGACGTTCGCGCAGCAGGACTGGGAGCCGTTCGCGGCGCTGTCGGGCGTATCGCTCGAAGTGCGCGTATCGACCGGCGACAAGAAGCGCGGCGGTGAATTCGTCGAGGACCTGTTGCTGACCCATCGCGGCCTCTCCGGGCCCGGGATCCTGCAAATTTCGAGTTACTGGCAGCCGGGCGACCCGATCCGCGTCGACCTGTTGCCGCAGCGCGATACGGTGGCCGACCTGCTCGACGCGAAGCGCACGTCGAAGCGCCAGATCGGTTCGCTGCTCGCGGACTGGGTGCCGTCGCGCCTTGCGCATGCGTGGCTCGACACGCATCGGGTGGCCGCCGACATGCGGCTCGCCGATCTGCCGGACAAGGTGCTGCGGCAGGTCGGGGAGGCGCTCGGCGGCTGGACGCTGACGCCGAACGGCACCGAGGGCTACAAGAAGGCCGAGGTGACGAAGGGTGGGGTCGATACGCGCGACCTGTCGTCGGCGACGATGATGAGCGCGCGCGTGCCGGGGCTGTTCTTCGTCGGCGAGGCGGTGGACGTGACGGGCTGGCTCGGCGGCTACAACTTCCAGTGGGCGTGGGCGTCCGGCACGGCGGCCGGGCAGGCTGCCGCGGAGTTCGCACGCGGCGCTTGACGCAATAATGCGTTTGTGTAAAGGGTCTGCTATACTTAATAATCTTTCCCTGCAAACCTTTATTCGTGTCGGATCATGACGATCATTCGCGTTAAAGAGAACGAGCCGTTCGAAGTTGCAATGCGTCGCTTCAAGCGCACGATCGAGAAGAACGGTCTGCTGACCGAGCTTCGCGCGCGCGAGTTTTACGAGAAGCCGACCGCGGAGCGCAAGCGCAAGAAGGCGGCAGCGGTGAAGCGTCATTACAAGCGTATCCGCAGCCAGACGCTGCCGAAGAAACTGTACTGAACGATTGGGCGCCGCGCGGTTCGCTGAGCGGCGCACCGGCGGTTCCGTCGCGAGCCGCCGATGCCGGATTCGAGCAACCCGCTTGAGACACTGTCCCAAGCGGGTTTTTGTGTTGACGCCCTGTGAGTGGGCGTCGGATTCACGTTTCCTTCCCGGGTGAAAGATGAGTTTGAAAGAGCAGATCAGCGAAGACATGAAGGCCGCGATGCGCGCGAAGGAAAGCGAGCGCCTGGCAACGATTCGCCTGCTGATGGCCGCGATCAAGCAGCGCGAAGTCGACGATCAGATCACCCTCGACGACGCGGGCATCACGGCCGTGATCGACAAGATGATCAAGCAGCGCAAGGATTCGATCAGCCAGTTCCAGGCCGCCGGCCGTGACGACCTCGTCGCGAAGGAGCAGGCCGAACTGGTCGTGCTGAGCGGCTACATGCCCGAGCAGCTGTCGGAGGCGGAGGTGGCCGCCGAAGTCCAGGCCGCGGTCGCGCAGACGGGCGCCGCAGGTCCGCAGGACATGGGCAAGGTGATGGGCGTCCTGAAGGGCAAGCTCGCCGGCCGTGCCGACATGACGGCCATTTCCGCGCTGGTCAAGGCCGCGCTCTCGAAGTAACACCTGTTTCCCCGGCGCGCGCGGTGCGTGCGCCGGGGTGTCGTATTGTCTTTTTTCGCTCGATCCCACGGTGATTCCGCATTCGTTCCTGCAGGATTTGCTGAACCGCGTCGATATCGTCGACGTGGTGGGCCGGTACGTGCAGCTCAAGAAGGGCGGCGCCAACTTCATGGGGCTGTGCCCGTTCCATAACGAGAAAAGCCCGTCGTTTACGGTCAGCCCGACCAAGCAGTTCTATCACTGCTTCGGTTGCGGCGCGCACGGCACGGCGATCGGCTTCCTGATGGAGCACGCGGGGCTCACGTTCCCGGAAGCCGTGCAGGAGCTCGCGCAGTCGGTCGGCCTGACCGTGCCGCACGAGCCGTCGATGCGTGGCGGCGGTGGGGGCGGAGGCGGCGGTGGTGACTATCCGGCGCCGGTGTCGAAATCGGTTTCGACCGCGCTGTCCGATGCAATGACCGCCGCGTGCGACTACTACCGCAGGCAGTTGCGCGGTGCGGCCGTCGCGATCCAGTACCTGAAAAACCGGGGTCTGACCGGCGAGATCGCCGCGCGCTTCGGGCTCGGCTATGCGCCGGACGGCTGGCAGAACCTCGAAGCCGCGTTCCCCGACTATCGCGACGAGTCGCTCGTCGAGTCGGGGCTCGTGATCGTCAGCGAGAAGACCGACGCGCAGGGCGTCGCGCGCCGCTACGACCGGTTCCGCGAGCGGATCATGTTCCCGATCCGCAACGTGAAGGGGCAGGTGATCGGCTTCGGCGGCCGCGTGCTCGGCAGCGGCGAGCCAAAGTACCTGAACTCGCCTGAAACCCCGCTGTTCAACAAGGGGAGCGAGCTGTACGGCCTGTTCGAGGCGCGGCTCGCGATTCGCGAGCGCAAGTACGTGCTGGTCGTCGAAGGCTACATGGACGTCGTCGCGCTCGCGCAGCTCGGGTTCCCGAACGCGGTCGCGACACTCGGCACCGCGTGTACGCCGATTCACGTGCAGAAGCTGCTGCGCCAGACCGATACGGTCATTTTCAGTTTCGACGGCGATTCGGCCGGGCGGCGGGCGGCCCGGCGCGCGCTCGAGGCATGCCTGCCGCATGCCGGCGACAACCGTACGATCCGGTTCCTGTTTTTGCCCGCCGAGCACGATCCGGACAGCTACGTGCGCGAATTCGGCGCGGAGGCGTTTTCCGAACAGGTCGAGCGCGCGATGCCGCTGTCACAATTTCTGCTGAACGAAGCAATTGCCGGCAAGGCGCTCGATCAGCCGGAAGGCCGCGCGAAGGCGCTGTTCGATGCGAAGCCGATGTTGCAGGCGCTGCCCGCGAACGCGTTGCGCGCGCAGATCATGCACATGTTCGCCGACCGCCTCGATATCCCGTTCGAAGAGGTCGCGGGGCTGTCCGACGTCGATACGCGGATCGCGGCACCGCCGCGCCAGGCGCCTGCACGCAGCGAGCGGCGCCGCGTGACGGACAGCGAAAAGCGTGCGTTGCGCACGCTGGTGATGCACCCGCGCATCGCGTCGCAGCTCGACGATGAACAGCTTGCGACCCTGCGTGCGTTGCCGCGTATCGGCGAACTGTTCGCGGAGGTCGTCGATCATGCCCGGGCGCTAGGCGACGGCGCGGAGTTCCGGCTGCTTTCCGATGTCCTGCGGACGTCCTCGAATGGAGCGACTTACGAGGAAATCTTCCGCGAAATTCTGGACTATGATGAAAACGTCCGCGATTTGTTGTTACAGAATCCGGAAGACGAAACGGTGCCCGAGCGGCAGCGTGAACAGGAACGGATCGCGGGGGAGGAGTTGCAGGCCGCGGTGCTCAAGATGCGTTACGACGCCTGCTGCGACCGGCTTGACAGGCTGGCGCGGCAATCCACCTTCACACCCGAGGAATTGGCCGAATTGACGGAATTGAACCAGCAGCGAACCGACATGAAGCGTCGGCTCGGGCTGTAGGCGGCCGGGGAGCTTAGAGAGGGTTCCCCAGCGTGCTATAATATAAGGTTTCCAGCGGTTTGTTTTCCAAGCAGAGGCGAGAATCGCGATGGCAAAGACGACAGGCGGAAAGAAAGCAACAGGCAAGGGCTCGACGGAGCCGACCAAGAAGGTCACAGCGGCCAAGTCTGCTTCTTCCACCAGGACAACGTCTTCAGCCACGTCAGCCCCTGCAGGAAAAAAAACCGCGGCCGGCACTGCTCAGGCTGCGCCGGCGCCGGCAGCCAGAACACGGGCTGCCGCCAGACCCGACTCCGGGCCGGCCAAGCCGGCGGCGAAGCGGGCAAGTGCGAAAAGCGCAAGGGACACGACTGCCGCCGCGGACGAAACGGCAGTACGTACTACTCATGCACCCACGGTTCAACCGGCTGTCGTCCAGCAGCCGCGAGTCGATATAGCCGGTACGGCGAACTCCATGACCAAAAAGCTGAACGAAGTATCCGTCGAAGACGACGCAAATCAGAGCGACGAGCAGCCCGCAGCCGCAGCAGCAGCGGCTGCACCGGGCAAATCCAAGGTGCGCGACCGTCGCGCCAAGGAAAAGGCGCTGCTGAAGGAAGCGTTCGCGACGAGCACGCCGGGTACGGCCGAGGAGCTCGAAGAGCGCCGCGTGAAGCTGCGCGCGCTGATCAAGCTCGGCAAGGAGCGCGGCTTCCTCACGTACGCCGAAATCAACGACCACCTGCCGGACAACTTCACCGAGACCGAAGCCCTCGAGGGCATCATCGGCACGTTCAACGACATGGGCGTGGCGGTCTACGAGCAGGCGCCGGACGCGGAAACGCTGCTCCTGAACGACAACGCGCCCGCCGCGTCGTCGGACGATGAAGTCGAAGAGGAAGCGGAAGTCGCGCTGTCCACCGTCGATTCCGAATTCGGCCGCACGACCGATCCGGTCCGGATGTACATGCGCGAAATGGGCACGGTCGAACTGCTCACGCGTGAAGGCGAAATCGAGATCGCGAAGCGGATCGAGGACGGCCTGCGCCACATGGTGATGGCCATCTCCGCGTGCCCGACGACGATCGCCGACATCCTCGCGATGGCCGAACGCGTCGCGAACGAAGAGATCCGCGTCGACGAGCTCGTCGACGGCCTGCTCGATCCGAATGCTTCGGACTCCGCCGATACCGACGGCTTCTCCGCGAAGGAAGCGGAAGCCATCGAGAACGAGGACGAGGAAGCCGAAGAGGAAGAGGAAGAAGAGGAAGAGGAGGAAGATGACGGTGCCGCACAGGCATCGGCCAACGCCGCCCAGCTCGAAGCCCTCAAGCGTGCGTCGCTCGAGAAGTTCTCGCAGATCAGCGAGTGGTTCGACAAGATGCGCCGCGCGTTCGAAAAGGAAGGCTACAAGTCGAAGGCCTACCTGAAGGCGCAGGAAACGATCCAGACCGAACTGATGACGATCCGCTTCACCGCGCGTACCGTCGAACGCCTGTGCGACACGTTGCGGGCGCAGGTGGATGAAGTGCGTCAGGTCGAACGCCAGATCCTGCACATCGTCGTCGACAAGTGCGGCATGCCGCGCTCGGAATTCATCGCGCGCTTCCCCGGCAGCGAAACCGACCTCGACTGGGCCGAGAAGATCACGGCCGAAGGCCATCCGTACAGCGCGGTGCTGTCGCGTAACGTTCCGGCGATCCGCGAGCAGCAGCAGCGCTTGCTCGACCTGCAGGCGCGCGTCGTGCTGCCGCTGAAGGACCTGAAGGAAACCAACCGCCAGATGGCGGCCGGCGAACTGAAGGCGCGCCAGGCGAAGCGTGAAATGACCGAGGCCAACCTGCGTCTCGTGATCTCGATCGCGAAGAAGTACACGAACCGAGGCCTGCAGTTCCTCGACCTGATCCAGGAAGGCAACATCGGCCTGATGAAGGCGGTGGACAAGTTCGAATACCGTCGCGGCTACAAGTTCTCGACCTATGCGACGTGGTGGATCCGCCAGGCCATCACGCGCTCGATCGCGGACCAGGCGCGCACGATCCGTATTCCGGTTCACATGATCGAGACGATCAACAAGATGAACCGCATCTCGCGGCAGATCCTGCAGGAAACCGGTCTCGAGCCGGATCCGGCAACGCTCGCCGAGAAGATGGAGATGCCGGAAGACAAGATCCGCAAGATCATGAAGATCGCGAAGGAGCCGATCTCGATGGAAACGCCGATCGGTGACGACGACGATTCCCATCTCGGCGACTTCATCGAGGACACCAACACGGTCGCGCCGGCGGATGCCGCGCTGCATGCGAGCATGCGCGACGTCGTGAAGGACGTGCTCGATTCGCTGACGCCGCGCGAGGCGAAGGTGCTGCGGATGCGTTTCGGTATCGAGATGAGCACCGATCACACGCTCGAGGAAGTCGGCAAGCAGTTCGACGTCACGCGTGAGCGGATCCGTCAGATCGAGGCCAAGGCGCTGCGCAAGCTGCGTCACCCGAGCCGTTCCGACAAGCTGAAGTCGTTCCTCGAAGGGAACTGATTTCCGGCGTTTCCCCTCTGAACGCCACCGGTATCGATACGGTACCGGTGGCGTTTGTCTCCTTTGTTGTTACAATGCCGGCCCGGCGTCTTCGCCCGGGTGGCGTGCAGCACGCTTCACTTCTCTTCTCATCAGGGCTTGTAGCTCAGCGGTTAGAGCAGTCGACTCATAATCGATTGGTCGCGGGTTCGAACCCCGCCGGGCCCACCATCTCCTTCTTTCGCCAGGTTTCTCGGCATTCCGCCAGGGGTTCCCAAGCCCTTGCTGCAAATGCGTTTTCGGGCATCCCCGGTTCTCGGGACGATTGGCTGGCTCCGTTGATTTCCTCCATTCGATGGGGGTAGCTTTAGCGGTAACTCGATGCGGTGGAAAGGAGTTGCCCCATGCGTCAACGGCTGCGGCAGGTGGGTATTCGATCGATCCGGCTGACCACCGGGCTGGTCGTGTTCACCTACGTCGGTACGCACCTGGTGAATCATGCGTTGGGGAACGTCTCGCTCGCGTGGATGGAGCGCGATCTGCTCGTGCAGAAGTTCGTCTGGCAGGGATGGCTTGGCACGACCGTGCTGTATGGCGCACTGGCAACGCATTTCTTCCTCGGTCTATGGGCGCTATACGAGCGGCGCGCGTTGCACTGGACGCCGGCCGAGCTGGCGCAACTCGTGCTCGGCCTGTGTATCCCGCCGCTGCTCGCCAACCATCTCGTGAACACGCGGATCGCCTTTGCCGAGTTCGGCCTGAACAAGGGGTATGCGCAGCTGCTCTACGCATTCTGGATCGATTCGCCGTTCTTCGGCGGCGTGCAGCTGACGCTCCTGGTTGTCGCATGGCTGCATGGATGCTACGGCATCTGGTTCTGGCTGCGATTGAAGCCATGGTTTGGCGCATGGCGGAGCGTGCTGCTGAGCGCCGCCGTTCTGCTCCCGGTGCTCGCACTGCTCGGCTTCCTGCAGGGCGGACGGGAAGTGGTAGCGCTTGCGCGGGATCCCGTCTGGCGTGCCGTGGCGATTCGGCCGGCCAAGGTCGGCACGGGATTGCAGAACCGGTGGCTCGCCGAATTGCGCAACGACTTCCTGATATTCGATGGCGGGGCGCTGTTGCTGGTGCTCGGTGCGAGACTGGCGCGCACGGTGCGTGAACGCCGCGCAGGACGGTTCAGTGTCCTGTATCCGGATGGACGAAAGGTACGGGCGCCACTCGGATTCTCGGTGCTCGAGGCAAGCCGCATGGCCGGCATTCCCCATGCCAGCAGTTGCGGCGGGCGCGCCCGATGTACGTTGTGCAGGGTGCGCGTACTCAGCGATGTACAACTGCCCGAGCCTGGCGAGACCGAGCGTCGCGTACTGGAGCGGCTGGGCGCCGATCTGCGGGTCGTGCGCCTTGCCTGCCAGTTGCGGCCAACCCACGATCTCTCCGTGTGGCCGCTGGTGCCGCCGGCGGCCTCTGCGGCCTTCCTGCAGCGGCGCCAGCGGGATGTCATGCCGCAAGAGCGATTCGCGGCGTTCATGTTCGTGGATATGCGAGATTCCACGAATCTTGCAGCGGCGCAACTGCCGTTCGACAGCCTGTTCGTGGTCAGTCGCTTCCTCAGCGCAGTCAGCTCCGCGGTGGTCCAGGCCGGCGGCCTGCCGAACCAGTTCATGGGGGATGCGGTGCTCGCGATATTCGGCTTGAGCAGCGATCCGGCCGCCGCGTGCCGCCAGGCGATCGACGCGGTGCCGCTGGTGGCGGCCAATATCGACGCGCTCAACGCAGCGCTCGAGCAGCAGCTGAATGCGAAGATCCGGTTCGGCATCGGATTGCATTGCGGTCGCGCGGTCATGGGCGAGATTGGTTTTCGCGAGCATGTCACCTTCACCGCAATCGGCGATCCGCTGAACGTGGCGTCGCGACTCGAGCAATTGACCAAGGAAGTCGCCTGCGAGGCGATCATCTCGGACCTGGTCTTCGTGCATGCCGGAATTTCAGCCGAGGGTCTGCCGCAGCTTGCCGCGCGCGTAAGAGGCCGCGATGACCCGGTGCCCGTGCGGGTGCTGTCCAGGGCGGCGCAGATGCCTCGACGCTGATCCTTGACCGGCAGCACCGAGGCGATTTCGCGACGCCGCCCCGAGCGCGGCAAGGTCAATGGCCGGAATGGATGGAACGCACCGGACTCCTCACCGTTGGTTTCCCGGCTTCGGATGTGCCGTGCTCCGGCATTCCGCCCATCGATTCAGTCGCCACCTGCTGGTCGCTGCTGGCAGCGTCGTGAGCGGCTGCCTTTGCCTCCGCGGCCTGGATATCCGCAGGATAGTTCGCGTCGTTCATGATGCGGACTCCTGCCAATCAAGTGCTAAATTTTCAAGGAGATGAGCGGAACAGTAGCGTGCGGCTCAAGAGCCGGAATATATGTCGCAGAAGCTGACCGGTCCGACGCAGGTCGCCGGATCGGACGGAGGCGTTTGCCGCTTGACGCGACCGGTCTCGCTTGTGCCAGTCATGGCGGCGCCCATGCCGCTATCGCTGTTTTGCTGCTTGAGCCGGTTGACTTGTTGTTCGAAGATCGGTGCAACGACGGGGTACGACGTGTCTGTTATGAAATTCAGGCCATTGCGCTGAGCGTCGATCAGTTCCTGGCGTACCTGCGCTCGGGTCTTTTCCTGAGCGGGTGCGCTGATGGCAATGGCTGCTCCGGCGAAGAGAATCAGGGAGGCAAGGCGGCCTCAAATCTGAAGTGCAACACTCTCGCCATCCGGTAATGTCCGCGAATGGCAAAGAGAACGTACCAACAACTGCAACCTGAAGAACGTATGCGAATCGATTTCTGGCGGGACGAAGGCTTGAGCTTGCGGGCGATCGCCCGCAAGCTCAAGCGCGCGCCGTCGACGCTCAGTCGCGAGTTGGCCCGCAATACCCAATCCAACGGCCTGTACTGCCCGCGCGCCGCGCAGGCATCTCGCGACGCGCGCCGACAGGCTGGACGGCCGGATCCGAAGCTCGCACCAGATTCGATCCTTTGGGGCCTCGTTCGTCGCTTGCTTTGCGAACGTCAGTGGTCGCCGCAGGAAATCGCCGGTACTCTGAAGCGTGTCTTTCCCGACGACCCGAGCCTGCACGTGTCCCACGAAACGATTTACAACGCCATCTACGCCCAGCCTCGCGGCGAGTTGCGCCGCGAACTGATTGCCTGCCTGCGCCAGCATCGCAACAAACGCCTGCCGCGATCGCGTGGCGCCGATCGGCGCGCGACGATTCCCGACATGATCAGCATCCACGTGCGTCCGCCCGAAATCGATGATCGCCTCATGCCGGGCCATTGGGAGGGCGACCTTATCAAGGGTGCCGAGAACAAATCGTCGGTGGCCGTGTTGGTCGAACGCATGAGCCGCGCCGTCCTGCTGGCGAAGATGCCCGACGCGACGGCCGCTTCGGCGCTGGCCGCGTTCACGACCAAGCTGCAATCGCTCGTCGAACCGCTGCGCCAGACGCTGACCTACGATCAAGGTCGCGAGATGGCGCGACACGCCGAACTGAGCGCCGCGACCAATGTGCGCGTCTATTTCTGTGATCCGCACAGCCCTTGGCAACGCGGCACCTGCGAAAACACCAACGGCCTGCTGCGGCAGTACCTGCCAAAAGGCACTGATTTGTCCGTCTACTCTCAAGATGACCTCGACGCCATTGCCGACAAACTCAATACCCGACCGCGCGCCACACTGAACTGGCACACCCCTCTGGAAATCCTTGCCCAAGTCCTGGCTAACCCCATAGACCGGCTTCCCGTTCAGTAACCCGCGAGGTGTTGCACTTCGCCCTTGAAACCGCCCAATCATGGTTCGCTTATTCACTTTGGACTCCGATATGGATGACGGAAAGGTGAAAACTTTGAAACAGGAAGTGCGCGGAAAACACGAGCGGCTGCGCCTATAAAAGACAGACCCGACGCAAAGAGACCGTTCGCTGATACACGGATTGATTGAGCCAAGGCACAAACACATACTCGTCGTATGCGTCGCAACCGATCAGAATCCAGTGGGACAGAACGTTGGACACGGCGGTCTCCTTTTCTCTGCGCGCTTCGATGTGAGGGAACCGAAACGCTGCAGTCGTCATCCGGCGTGCTCACACGACGGTATACCCGGCACGGTCGCCACTTAGAGGCCAGTTCAAAAACCCCGTGAGGGGACTGTTTACTTTCTCGGCGAACTGTTAACCTTGGGCACCTGAGCAACGGGAACCCAAGGATGGAAGCGCCGATCATTGACGACGAATTGTGGAAACTGATCGAGCCCTTGCTGCCTGTCGTGAAGCCTCGCGCGAAGAGCGATCCGGGGCGGCCGCGTGTGTCAGATCGCGCGGCGCTCAACGGCATCCTGTTCGTGCTCAAGACGGGCATCCGTTGGAACCATTTGCCGACCCGGCTGGGCTTCGGCTCGGGCGCAACTTGTTGGCGACGATTGGACGACTGGCAAAAGGCCGGTGTGTGGGAGCGATTGCACGAGTTGCTGCTCGACAAATTGCGTGCGGCTGGCCAACTCGATCTCTCATATGCCGTGGTCGATTCATCATCGGTACGGGCCGTTGGGGCGGGCGAAAAACTGGCCCGAACCCCACGGATCGTGCGCGCCCGGGTTCCAAGCACCACATCCTCGTAGATGCCAACGGCGTTCCCGTCGTTGCGATCCTGACCGGTGCGAACGCCAATGACGTCACGCAACTGCTGCCCCTGGTTGATGCGATTCCACCGATTCTGGGCATGCGTGGCCGACCACTTCAGAAGCCCGGCGTCGTCTACGCTGATCGCGGCTACGACTCCACGCGACACCGACGCGCACTGCGCGAGCGCGGCATCAAACCCGTGATAGCGAAGCGTCGCACCGAACACGGTAGCGGCCTTGGTACCTATCGCTGGGTGGTCGAACGTACTCACTCCTGGCTCCATAATTTCCGTCGTCTACGCACGCGCTTCGATCGTCGCGCAGACATTCACGAAGCATTCTTGAAACTCGGCTGCTCGCTCGTCTGCTGGAATATCTTCAGGCGTGCTGAGCAGGGGTTTTGAACTGGCCTCTTATTCCTTCAGTTCCGTGGGCATGTACAAAAGCACATCGCTGGAATAAATCGGCCCGCTCTCCGGTATGTCGATCAGGCGCCGAGAGCACTGGGGGATATGCCGATGAGCGACGAAAAGAGGCTGGCCGCCATGAAGCACGCGAATGGCTCCGATGCCGGAAAGCCGACACCGGAGTACGGCGTGATACGACAGGCCGCAAGAAGGCTGCAGCTCGGGTCCGGCATCCTGCTGTGGCTCTATATTTCGATTCACATGGTCAATCACGCGCTCGGTATCTGGTCCATCGATATCGCCGAGCGCGGGCTGCACCTGGCGATCGGCCTCTGGCAAAGCCTGCCCGGAACGATTGCGCTGTACGGCGCGGCCGGCCTGCATTTCGCGCTGGCGATTCGCACCATTTACGGCCGCCGGCACTGGTCGCTGCCGCCCGCCGAATGGCTGCGTCTCTGGGCGGGACTCAGCCTGCCCATGCTGTTGATCCGCCATGTCGTCGGGACCCGCGTGGCGACCTCGTTCTACGGCTTCGATCCAAGTTACGAACGGGTCATCGTGTCGCTCCTCACGAGCGGCACGCAGGGGCTGCAGATCGCGCTGCTTGCACCGGGGTGGGTGCACGGCAGTCTCGGATTGTGGTTTCATCTGCGCCGTCACGCGCTTGTGCGTCGCGCGAAGTTTGTGCTGCTGGCCGTGCTCGTTCTCTTGCCGCTGTTGTCGGCGGCGGGCTTCGTGCAGATGACCCGCGCGATCGTGCCGGACAGTCTTGCCGTACCGGCGCCCGATGCGGCGCTGGTCGCGCATCGCGCCGCGCTCGACACATGGCGACATTTTCTCGTCATCGGCTATCTGTCGCTGATTGGGGCTGCCTTTGCAGCAGGCCTGCTGCGAAACGGGTTCTCCAGAGTCGATTCGCACGACGTGCGCAGCGAGCAACGGTGATCGGCGATTAGCAGGATAGTTTCGACAGACAAAACTAAAACGCTGCCGCGAGTTCTCATCCAACTGGCCAAGAGAGGGTCAACGGAATAATTGCAAAAGCGTAAATATCGCCGCGGTGAATCGAGCGTTGCGATTTTCGAACGACAGTGCTAAATTTTTCGCCAGCACTTCCAGCCGAAAAGCCAATCAAGAAGTTTCGACAGTCGGAACTATCAGGTCGTACGCCATCGTACCGCCCGACAGGAGACAAGTGATGGAGCATGCCCCGATCGAGCGCATGCAGACCGACTCGTATGCCCATAGCGCACGATGCGAGCGACGGTCCGCAGCGATTCAGGCACGCCAGGAGGCCGCGCTATGAGCCTTCTGATGTCGCGACGCGATCTCGCGTTCCTGTTGTACGACTGGCTCGATGCGGAAGCGCTCGTCGCGCTGCCGCGCTACGCGGAGCACAGTCGCGAGACCTTCGACGCGGTGCTCGATACCAGCGAGCGGATTGCCGAAGACCTGTTCGCGCCGCATGCGGCACGCGGCGATCGCGAGGAGCCGCATTTCGACGGCGAGCGCGTGACGCTGATCCCGGACGTCGAACCGGCCGTGCGCGCCTTCGCGGACGCCGGGCTGATCGCCGCGGGCCACGACGAAGCGCTCGGCGGCATGCGCTTGCCGAAGCTGGTCGAAGCCGCGTCGTTCCTGTTCTTCCAGGCCGCGAACATCGCGACCGCCGCCTATCCGTTCCTGACCGTCGCCAACGCGAACCTGCTCGTCGCGCATGGCACCGCCGCACAGATCGACGCGTTCGCGCGCCCGGAGCTGGAAGGGCGCTACTTCGGCACCATGTGCCTGTCCGAGCCGCAAGCCGGTTCGTCGCTGTCCGACATCGCGACGCGCGCGGACTTCGAGTGCGACTCGCCGCTCGGCCCGCGCTACCGGCTGACCGGCAACAAGATGTGGATCTCGGGCGGCGAACACGAGTTGACGGAGAACATCGTCCACCTCGTGCTCGCGAAGATCCCCGACGAACACGGCCGGCTGCTGCCCGGCACGCGCGGCATCTCGCTGTTCATCGTGCCCAAGTACCTGCCCGGTACCGACGGCGCCGCGCAGGGCGAGCACAACGACGTGGTGCTCGCCGGGCTGAACCACAAGATGGGCTACCGCGGCACCACCAACTGCCTGCTGAACTTCGGCGAAGGCACGCGCTACCGGCCGGAAGGACGGGCGGGTGCCATCGGCTATCTGGTCGGCCGGCCGAACCACGGCCTCGCGTACATGTTCCACATGATGAACGAGGCGCGCATCGGTGTCGGCGCGGGCGCGGTGGCGCTCGGCTACACGGGTTATCTGCACGCGCTCGACTACGCGCGGAACCGGCCTCAAGGGCGTCCGCTGGGGCCGGCGGGCAAGGATGCCGCCGCACCGCAGGCGCCGATCGTCGAGCATCCGGACGTGCGGCGCATGCTGCTCGCGCAGAAGGCCTATGTCGAAGGCGGCCTCGCGCTGATCCTGTACTGCGCGAAGCTGGTCGACGAAGCACGCGCGCACGACGACGCGACCGTGCGCGCCCAGGCCGAGCGGCTGCTCGACATCCTGACGCCGATCGCGAAAAGCTGGCCGTCGCAGTGGTGCCTCGCGGCGAACGACCTCGCGATCCAGGTGCACGGCGGCTACGGCTACACGTGCGACTACGCGGTCGAGCGGCTCTATCGCGACAATCGGCTCAACCCGATACACGAAGGCACGCACGGTATCCAGGCGCTCGACCTGCTCGGCCGCAAGGTCGCGCAGGACGATGGCGCATTGCTGCGCGTACTCGACGCGAGAATCGGCGCGACCGTCGAACGCGCGCGGACATCCGATGCCGGCCTGCGCGAGCAGGCCGATGCGCTGGCGCGGCGCTGGTCACGGCTGGTCGACGTCACGCGGCAGCTCGGCGCGATCGGCGATCAGCAGGCGCGGCTCGCGAACGCGAGTGTCTATCTGGAAGCGTTCGGACATCTCGTCGTCGCGTGGCTGTGGCTCGACGTGACGCTCGCCGCGCACGGGCAGGCCGGCGATTTCCACGACGGCAAGCGTGCGGCCGCCCGCTACTTCTTCCGCTGGGAGTTGCCGAAAGTGGACACGCAGCTCGATCTGCTGTCGAGCGTCGACACGACGACGCTCGACATGCGCGATGAATGGTTCTGAGCGCGCGCCGATGCCGGCACGGCGACTAGAAATGCCCGCCGACGCGCGCGAACACCTCGTCGCGCAGCGCAACGAGCCGAGGGCCGAAATCGTCGATCAGGCGCGCGCGCGTGACGGTCGACACGCGGCCGCTGCAACTGAAGGCGAGGATGCGCGAGCGATCGGCCGACACCATCGGCACGCCCACCGCGAACAGGTCGGGCATCCAGTCGCCGAGCGACAGGCAGAAGCCGAGCTTTTCGTAGTCTTCGCGTGCGGCGACGATCCCGGCCTCGAGTTGCGGCCACTGGTCCGGCGGGCTGCTCGCGCGGGTGGTTCGCAGATAGCGCTCGAACAGCTCGTCCGGCAGCGCCGCGAGATGCGCGCGGCCGAGCGCGGTCGCGCCGTGCGGAACGCGCGAGCCGGGTTCGAACCGCAGCTGGAACAGCGGATCGCCCTGGCATACGTCGAGCAGGATCATCTGCTTGCCGTCGAACTCGCCGAGCATCGCTGCCGCCTGCGTGTACTCCGCATAGGACTGCAGGAACGGGCGCGCGATGTCGACGACCTCGTTGCTCTGCAGGAACGCGTGCCCGAGATTCAGCACGCCGATGCCGAGCGAGTATTTCTCGAGCTCCGCCGAGTAATGCAGGTAGCCGAGCTGCGTGAGCGTGAACGTGATGCGCGACACGGTCGGCTTCGGCAGGTGCGTGCGCCGGGCGATGTCCTGGTTGCCGAGAAAGCGCTCGCCGCGCGTGAAGCAACGCAGCACCGCCATCCCGCGCGCGAGCGCGGTGATGAATTGCGGATGGTCTTCGTTGGGGGCGGACAGCAGCGTGATGGCGTCGCGCTTCGGATTACCCATGCGTGTGCGGTGCGGGATCGAGATGGCCCGGCGCGGCCGGCGAGTGCCGGGCGGCGGGCTGCGAGGATTCTACCGGAAAGCGTCCGGCACGCGCGCGGCCGCCGTCGCGACGTCCGCGCTGCGATTGATCGCGCCCGCTACTGAAACAGGAGCCGAACCATGCCCATCGAAAGGTCGCCGAACTGGCCGGCGCATCTGCCCGGCCATCTGACGTTGCCGGAAACGAACCTGTTCCACAACGCGGAGGTGGCGGCGGCGCGCTATCCCGACAAGCCGTTCATCGTCTTCTACGACACGGCGGTCACCTTCGCGGAGTTCAAGGACGAGGCCGAGCGCATCGCGGGTTTTCTGCAGCAGCGCTACGGCGTGTGCACGGGCGACCGGGTGCTGCTGTACATGCAGAACAGCCCGCAATGGATGATCGCCTACTACGGCATCCTGCGCGCCGGTGCAGTCGTCGTGCCGATCAATCCGATGAACCTGACGGACGAACTGCAGCATTACATCGAGGACAGCGGCGCGCGCGTGATGTTCGCCGCGCAGGACCTGTATCCGCGCGTGCGGCCGCTCGTCGGCGCGAGCGGGCTCGAACACGTGGTCGTCGCGACCTACAGCGATTACCTCAAGCGGCCGCCGGGCCTCGTGCCGCCGGATTTCATCACGGCGCCGCGGAATGCGAGCGGTCCCGGCGTGACGCACTGGCGCGACGTACTGGACGCGCAGCTCGCGCCGGGGCCGCTTACCACCGGGCCGGACGACCTGTGCGTGATGCCTTATACGTCGGGCACGACCGGCAGGCCGAAGGGCTGCATGCATACGCATCGCAGCGTGATGTGCACGGCCGTGGGCGGCGTTCAGTGGTTCGGCTGCACGCAGGACGCGACCATGCTGTCGGTGCTGCCGCTGTTCCACGTGACCGGCATGCAGGGCGGCATGAACGCGCCGCTGTACAGCGGCGCGACGGTCGTCGTGCTGCCGCGCTGGGACCGTGACGCGGCCGCATGGGCGATCGAGCGTTACCGCGTGACCAACTGGCAGTCGATCTCGACGATGGCGGTCGACTTCCTGTGGAACCCGCGGCTCGACGAATTCGACCTGTCGAGCCTGCGCTGGATGAGCGGCGGCGGCGCGGCGATGCCGGACGCAGTCGCGCAGCGACTCGCGGAGCGCATCGGCATCGACTACATCGAAGGCTACGGGCTGTCGGAGACGATCGCGGCCACCCATATCAATCCGCCGCAGCGGCCGAAGCGGCAATGCCTCGGCATTCCGGTGTTCGACGTCGACGCGCGGGTCGTCGATCCCGTCACGTTCGACACGATGCCGCGCGGAGAGACGGGCGAGATCGTCGTGCACGGCCCGCAGGTGATGCGCGGCTACTGGGGGCGCCCCGACGCGACGCGCGATGCATTCGTCGAGATCGACGGGAAAGCGTTCCTGCGTACCGGCGATCTCGGCTACATGGACGAGGACGGCTACTTTTTGATGGTGGACCGCCTCAAGCGGATGATCAACGCGTCCGGCTACAAGGTGTGGCCGGCGGAAGTGGAGGCGATCCTGTACGGCCATCCGGATATCCGGGAGGTCTGCGTGATCGGCTCGGTCGACCCGTATCGCGGCGAGACGGTCAAGGCGGTCATCGTGGCGGACCCGGCGCGGCGCGGGTTGCTGACCGAAGACGCGATCGTCGCGTGGGCGCGCGAGCACATGGCGTCATACAAGGCGCCGCGCATCGTCGAATTCGTGGATGCGCTGCCGAAGTCGGGCACCGGCAAGATCCAGTGGCGCCAGTTGCAGGAACAGGAAGCGGCTCGCCGGGCCGCGCACGAAGAGAGGAAGGCATGAAAGCCCTGTTGTGTACCGCATTTGGCCCGATCGACAGCCTGCGCATCGAAGACGTCGAGATTCCCGAACCGGCGGCCGGCCAGGTCCGGGTCCAGGTGAAGGCCGCGTCGCTCAATTTTCCCGACGCGCTGATCGTC
Organism: Burkholderia cepacia; assembly: GCF_001718835.1. NCBI lineage: Bacteria > Pseudomonadati > Pseudomonadota > Betaproteobacteria > Burkholderiales > Burkholderiaceae > Burkholderia > Burkholderia cepacia. The sequence goes on from NZ_CP013444.1 coordinate 910,038, forward strand.
CAGGGCTTGTATCAGGTGAAGCCGGCGCTGCCGTTTTCGCCGGGCGCCGAGTTTGCCGGCGTGATCGACGCGGTCGGCGAGGGTGTCACCGCATGGCGGCCCGGCGATTCGGTGGTCGCGTTCACGGGGCACGGCGGGTTCGCGCAGCAGTGCGTGGCCGATGCGCACCGGATCGCCCCGTTGCCGCCGGGAATGACGTTCGAGCAGGGCGCGGCGCTCGTGCTCGCGTACGGCACGTCGCTGCACGCGTTGCAGCAGCGTGCGCGGCTGCAGGCGGGCGAGACGCTGCTCGTGCTGGGCGCGGCGGGCGGCGTCGGGCTCGCCGCGATCGAGATCGCGAAGGCGCTCGGCGCGCGCGTGATCGCGGCGGCGTCGAGCGCGGACAAGCTCGCGCTGTGCCGTGAAGCCGGCGCGGACGAAACGATCGACTATGCGAACGAAGACCTGCGCCGCCGCGTGGACGAACTGACCGGCGGGCGCGGCGCCGACGTCGTCTACGATCCGGTGGGCGGCGCATACAGCGAGGCGGCGCTGCGCGCGACTGCGTGGCGCGGCCGGTTCCTCGTCGTCGGGTTCGCGGCGGGCGAGATCCCGAAGATCGCGCTGAATCTCGCGCTGCTCAAGGAGCGCGACATCCTCGGCGTGTTCTGGGGCGACGCGGTGCGTCGCGACCCGGCGCAGCATGTCGCGAACATGCGCTTGCTGGCGGAATGGTTCGCGGCCGGCAAGGTGCGGCCCGCGATCACCGAGCGCGTGCCGCTGGCCGGTGCGACCGACGCGATCGCGCGGATGGCGAACCGGCAGGTGAAGGGCAAGGTGGTGATTCTGCCGGACGCGTGAGCCGGCTTCTGACGGGCAAGGCGACTACCTCACATCCGACGTCATGCGGTATTGCTTCGACATGTGCCTGACCGATCCGGCTGAAGGACGCTCTCCATATGTGTCGCCCTTGTTGGCGACAAGTCATGCGGGACTGCCGCCGGCGACGCTGCTGGTCTGCGAATGCGATCCGTTGCGCGACGAGGCTGACGCATATGCGGAAAAGCTGCGGCAGGCTGGCGTGCCGGTGGCAGTGGAACGGCTGCCGGGGATGATCCACGCATGCATCCACATGAGCGGATTGACGCCCGGGGCGCGACGCGTGTTCGATGTGGCGGGCGCGCGCATCGGAGCGGCTTTCCGGCGATGAGCGCGCCGGCCGGCTTTGCCTGTCGCCGTCAACTTGCCGGCGACGACGGCATGAGCGTGGTGCTGGAATTCGGCGCGATCGTCGGCGACAATTTCCGTGGGATAGTGAATCGCGACGCGCACCGACAAGAGGGTTGGCCGATGAAACTGACATACGCAAAAGCGACGCACGACGATGCCGAAACGCTGGTTGCGATGCGCATCGCCGCGATGCGCGACAGCCTCGAGCGCATCGGCCGCTTCGATCCGCAGCGTGCGAGGGCGCGATTCCTGTCGTCCTTCGATCCTGCATGCTGCCGGTTCATCGTCGCAAACGGCGTCACCGTCGGCTTCCTTCTGGTGAGGCCGGCCGACACGCATCTGATGCTCGAACACCTGTACATATTGCCCGCGCATCAGGGAAGGGGAATCGGCTCGGCCGTGCTCGAGTCGGTCTTCGCCGATGCTGATTCGCGCGCGCTGCCGGTCAAGGTCGGCGCGCTGCGCGGCAGCGATTCGAACCGCTTTTACCAGCAGCATGGTTTTGTGAAAGTCGCTGACGCGGAATGGGATATCTACTATGTCAGACCGCCTTGTGGGGCGCGTCAGCAGGATGTTGCACCGATCTGATGCCTTCCTTGTGCAGCGTCGCTGAGCTTTCCCGGTTCCGGCGACCGATGGCGCACGGCGTGCGTGCTTTACTTTTGCACAAAAGCTGAAATATAAAAGAGCCTGTTTTGATTTCAGATCAACAATGAAGATCACGCTCGACGAACTCCAGGCCTTTGCCGCCGTGGTCGACACCGGTTCGATCACCGCGGCGGCCCAGCAGCTCGACCTCACCGTGTCGGCCACGAGCCGCACGCTCGCGCGGCTCGAGGAGAAGCTGAAGACCACGCTGCTGCGCCGGACCACGCGCCGGCTCGAACTGACCGAGGAAGGGCGCGCGTTCCTGCAGGACGCGCGCGCGATCATCGAATCGGTCGAGACGGCGGAAGAGCAGATGCTCGCGCGGCGCGAGATGCCGTCGGGGCGGCTGCGCGTCGACGCGGCGACGCCGTTCATGCTGCACGTGATCGTGCCGCTCGTGCGCGGTTATCGCGAACGCTTTCCGAAAGTCGAGCTGGAGCTGAACAGCAACGAGGGCATCATCGACCTGCTGGAGCGGCGCACCGACGTCGCGATCCGGATCGGGCGGCTGAAGGATTCGACGCTGCACAGCCGGCGCATCGGCAACAGCCGGCTGCGCATCTTCGCGAGCCCTGCGTATCTTGAAGCGCACGGCCAGCCGCGCAAGGCCGAGGATCTCGACAAGCACACGCTGCTCGGCTTCACGCAGCCCGAATCGCTGAACGTGTGGCCGATCCTCGGCGCGGACGGCGAAGCGTGCCGCATCGAGCCGGACATCTGTTCGTCGAGCGGCGAGACGCTGCGGCAGCTCGCGCTGGAAGGCGCGGGTGTCGTCTGCCTGTCGGATTTCATGACCGCGCAGGATCGCGACGCGGGCCGGCTCGTGCAGGTGCTCGCGCGCCAGACGCAGGACGTGCGGCAGCCGATCCATGCGGTGTATTACCGGAATACCGCGATCTCGTCGCGGATCGCGTCGTTCGTCGATTACCTGATCAACGCGATCGACGCCAACGGGGCGACGCGGCAGCCGTCCGGATGGGCGTCGCGTCCGTAAGCCGGATTGCGCGAAAGTCCGGCTTGCGCGAGCCGGTCGACGGCGGCCCGCCACGTCGCGTGACGGGCGTGCCACGGCCTGCCGCGACGCGTTCCCGAAACGATTTTTCCGGCGCCGTGTTTCAACTCTGAAACATTCCGCCCCTTCGGACCCCCGCGTTCCGCGGCGTCCGATTACGGAGGCCCGCCAGGCATGGCGCTACGCCAGATGGTGCGTTCCTTGCGTATATCCGGATGCCGCCAGCGTGCATGTCGACCGAACTGGATCGACGATCGCAAGCCGGCGGTCAGGGAGTACTTCCAATCGGGGACAAGATAATGAAAAAAGATCGAGTCGCAAGGCACTGCGTTGCAAGCATGAACCGCCGAAAACCTCGGGTGCCCGTGTCGCTTCCGTCCGAAGTGACCTGATCACGCTCGGCACCGAATCCCGTCCGACAATCCGCGTCCGTTTCATCCGTTCGCCACGCGCATGCGTCGCGCGCATGACCATCCGGCCAGGCGCACACCGCCGGCATCGACGGACATCGAAGCAGGCTCCGGCCGACGGACGGCCAACCACGAAATTTGATTTGTCATCCTGATGAACTTGGTGCGGGTCTCGCAAGCCGTACGCCATGCCGGCGGGCGGCGCGGCAGACCCGAACCGGCATCGAGCGCGACGGCCGGGCGGTGTGATTCAAAACCGAAACCGAACGCGCCTGCCGAAGGGAGGCACCTTGAAAGACATCGGGAGACGACAACCGGAGCGAGCAGGGAGGGTAGGCAGCGTGCGGCGACGCGCATGACACACAAGAATTGGCGTTGACCGGGGATCATCCGCCGGGCACGGCTTCGCGGATTCAACAACGCCAGGTTTCCAGTTGATCCACTACCCCGATGGATCAATTGTTGAAGCGCCCATCACCCTTTGGAGGATGGGCGCCTTTTTTTGCGGCGCGCGGTTCGGGTGTGCCGCGGACCGCCGGCACCGGGCGCGTCGCGGTTCGGTATCATGTGCGGACATGCAGGCCCGCCGGTGCGCGTTCCCGGCCGGCCGATCCCGCCCGCTCATCCGCCGCCGTCATGACCGATTCCGCCGCGCTCGGCCCGTCTTCCGCCGTTTCCATCGATCCCGCTGCGCTCGATGCGCTCCACGCGTTCGTCGAACGTCATCCGCGCTTGCTGGTATTGACCGGCGCGGGCATCAGCACCGACTCCGGCATTCCCGGCTATCGCGACCGCAACGGCCAATGGATGCGCTCGCCGCCGATCCAGCTCCATGAATTCCTCGGCTCCGATGCCGCACGGCGGCGTTACTGGGCGCGCAGCATGATCGGCTGGCCCGTCGTCGGCCGCGCGCAGCCGAACGGGTCGCACGTCGCGCTCGCGCGGCTCGGCAGCGCGGGGCGGATCGAGCGTCTCGTCACGCAGAACGTCGACGGCCTGCACCAGCGCGCGGGCAGCGGCGACGTGATCGAACTGCACGGCGGCATCGACGGCGTCACGTGCCTCGACTGCGGCGCGCATCATGCGCGCGCGGCGATCCAGGCCGTGCTCGAAGCGGAGAACCCCGAACTGCTGGGCGCGCAGGCGCAGCCCGCCGCCGACGGCGATGCGCATCTCGAATGGGCGGGGCTCGATACGTTCCGCATCCCGGCGTGCCCCGCGTGCGGCGGGATGCTGAAGCCGGCGGTCGTGTTCTTCGGCGAAAACGTGCCGCGCGAGCGCGTCGCCGTGGCCGCCGCGGCGCTCGATGCGGCCGATGCGCTGCTCGTCGTGGGCTCGTCGCTGATGGTGTATTCCGGCTACCGCTTCTGCGTGTGGGCGCAGGCGCAGCACAAGCCGGTCGCCGCGCTCAATCTCGGCCATACGCGCGCCGATCCGATGCTGACGCTGAAGGTCGAGGCGCGCTGCGCACCCGCGCTCGACGCGCTGACCGCGCGACTGGGCATTGCCGATTCCGAAACGGAGTGTTGCGCACCATGACCGGCACGACCCCTGACGATCCGTCGATGCGGCTTTCCGCGCCGGCGGCCGAACGCAATCGCGGGCCGATCCTCGACGTCTTGCGCCGCGTGTTGCCGGCGAGCGGCCGCGTGCTCGAGATCGCGAGCGGCACGGGCCAACACGTCGTGCATTTCGCGGCGGGGCTGCCGGGCCTGCACTGGCAACCGAGCGATCCCGACGCGCAGGCGCGGCGCTCGATCGCCGCGTGGATCGCGCAGGCGGGGCTGTCGAACGTCGACGCGCCGCTGGCGTTCGACGTACGCGACGCGTCTTGGCCGGTCGATACGCTCGACGCGATCGTCTGCATCAACATGATCCACATCTCGCCGTGGGCCTGCACCGACGCGCTGTTCGCGGGTGCGTCGCGCCTGCTTCGGCCGGGCGGCGTGCTGTTCCTGTACGGGCCGTATCGCCGCGAGGGCCGGCACACGGCGCCGTCGAACGAGGCATTCGACGCGCAGCTCAGAAGCCGCGACCCGTCGTGGGGTGTGCGCGATCTCGAAACCGTCGTCGCGCTCGGCCTCGATCGCGGGCTCGACTGCATCGAGGTGGTCGAGATGCCGGCGAACAACCTGAGCGTCGTGTTCCGGCGGCTGCCGCACGCGGAGCAATGACACGCAGCCGCGCATCGCCGCCGGGTTTCCACTATCCTTTCGCCTGTGCGCGCGACCCGGTTCGGGTCGCGCCCCGTTTTTTCCGGAGAATTGACTAATGGGCAAACAAGCAATCGGTGTGATCGGGCTCGCGGTGATGGGCCGCAATCTCGCACTCAATATCGAGAGCCGCGGTTACGCGGTGTCTGTGTACAACCGCAGCCGCGAGAAAACCGACGAACTGATCGCCGAATTCCCCGGCCGCAACCTGGTGCCGACCTATACGCTCGAGGAATTCGTCGCGTCGCTCGAAACGCCGCGCCGGATCCTGATGATGGTGAAGGCCGGCGAAGCGACCGATGCGACGATCGCATCGCTCAAGCCGCTGCTCGAGAAGGGCGACGTGCTGATCGACGGCGGCAACACGCATTTCACCGACACGATCCGCCGCAACCAGGAGCTCGCGCAATCGGGCCTGCATTTCATCGGCACCGGCGTGTCGGGCGGCGAAGAGGGCGCGCTGCGCGGCCCGTCGATCATGCCCGGCGGCCAGCGTGACGCGTACGATCTCGTCGAGCCGATCCTCAAGCAGATCGCCGCGAAGGCGCCGTCGGACGGCGAGCCTTGCGTCGCCTACATGGGCCCGGACGGTGCGGGCCATTACGTGAAGATGGTCCACAACGGCATCGAATACGGCGACATGCAGCTGATCGCCGAAAGCTATGCGGTGCTGAAGGACGTCGCGGGCCTGACCAACGACGAGCTCGGCGCGGTGTACACCGAATGGAACCAGGGCGAACTCGACAGCTACCTGATCGAGATCACGTCGAAGATCTTCGGCAAGAAGGACGAAGAGACCGGCAAGCACCTCGTCGACGTGATCCTCGATCGCGCCGCGCAGAAGGGTACGGGCAAGTGGACGAGCCAGAACGCGCTGGATCTCGGCGTGCCGCTGCCGCTGATCACCGAGTCGGTGTTCGCGCGCGTGCTGTCGTCGCTGAAGACCGAGCGTGTCGCGGCCAGCAAGATCCTGTCGGGCCCGGCCGCCGCGCCGTTCGACGGCGATCGCGCCGCGTTCGTCGAAGCGGTGCGCCGCGCGCTGTACCTGAGCAAGGTGATCTCGTACGCGCAGGGCTTCGCGCAACTGCGCACGGCATCCGAAGAGTACGGCTGGAACCTCGATCTCGGGACGATCGCGAAGATCTTCCGCGCGGGCTGCATCATCCGCGCGCGCTTCCTGCAGAAGATCACGGACGCGTACGCGAAGGATCCGGCGCTCGCGAACCTGCTGCTCGATCCGTACTTCAAGGACATCGCGGCGAATTACCAGGCGTCGCTGCGCGACGTCGTGGTGGCCGCGGTGAAGGCCGGCGTGCCGGTACCGGCGTTCGCGTCGGCCGTCGCGTACTTCGACAGCTATCGTTCCGAGCGGCTGCCGGCGAACCTTGTGCAGGCGCAGCGAGACTTCTTCGGCGCGCACACGTTCGAGCGTACCGACAAGCCGGGCAGCTTCCACGCAAACTGGTCGTAACGGACCCGCGAGGGTGGCCGAGGGTGGCAATTGTTGCGAAAACCTATCGTATCGATAGGGTCTTTTCGCACTAGATCGTGACATTGTTGGCTCCGGGGAAACAGTGTTTTCGTTGTTTCATGGTTTTCCCTAGGTGTTCCCGGGACTAAACTCTGTTCCATCGCTGCAGACATGGTGTGTGCGGCGGAGCAAAAAAATCCCGGAGGTCATCATGAAATCGCTGATCGCAACGTTCGCCGCAGCTGCCGTTCTCGCCGTTCCCGCCGTCTCGTTCGCCCAACAAAACGGCCCGGTCACCCGCGACCAGGTCAAGGCCGAGCTGTCGGCGCTGCAACAGGCCGGCTACAAGCTGGGCAGCGACCGCACCACCTATCCGGAAGGCATCCTCGCGGCCGAAGCGCGCGTGCATCCGCAGCAGAACGTTGCCGCGGCCGACACGAGCGGCTACGGCGCGCAGCCGGCAGCCCAGCAGGAATCGGGCGCGCCGTCGGGCGCCCCGGCCGCTGGCTGGCCGAACGGGATCAAGCGCGTCGCCGACGGCGCGCCGGTCTACAAGGGTCATTGATCGACGCGGCCGCGAGGCCGCGACCGGCTGCCCGCCGGATTCGATCCTCCCGTCCCGGTCGTCTCCCGCAGCCCATCGTTCCACGATAAGGAACGATGGGCTGTTCTCTTTTGTGGCGCGGCGCGGGCTGCGACGACCCGGCGCACCGCAAGACTGTTGCCGGCCGCAGGCGCCTGACGCAGCCCCGACCGCCACAAATGGTATCTTTGCCGATCGGAACGACGCAAAACGGGCTCACGAACCCGCGCGCCGTTTCCGATTCGGAAACTGCCGGCCGCATCCGCGGTCGGATACTGATTGGTCCGGCCGTCCGGCCGGACATCGTGCGTCGCGCGCCGGGGGGCGGTGGGCGGCGCAACGACGCAAATCCGGGAGGACCCTTGAGAGAACATGATCCCATCCACTTTTCCCCGCAACGCTGGCTGCCGCGGCTGGCGCTGGCCGCGGCGGCCATCGCGCTGACGGGCTGTACGATGACGCCGTGGACCGATACCTGGCAGCCGTACCGGCCGTCGACGTCGGCCGCGCCGGCGGGCAGCGTGATCGCCGGCTATTACCGCGTGAATCCGGGCGATACGCTCGCGGGCGTCGCGAACGCGTACGGGCAGCGCGTGCAGGACGTGGCCAGCTGGAACCACATGGCGCCGACCGATGCCGTGTATCCCGGCCAGGTGCTGCGCGTCGCGCCGCCGCCTGCGGCGACGTCGATCACGCCGCCTGCTGCCGCGGCGGCGGCCCAGCCGGGTACGCTGGCGTGGCCCGCATCCGGCGTCGTGGTGGCGCCGTTCGCCGCCGGCAGGTCGCGCGGCATCGTGATCGCCGCGTCCGGGCCCGACCATTCGGTGCGGGCCGCGGCGGCCGGACGCGTGGTTTATGCGGGTTCCGGCGTCAAGGCCTACGGCCCGCTCGTGATCCTGAAGCACGAGAACGGGCTCATCACGGCCTACGGACACAACGGCAAACTGCTGGTCAACGAAGGCGACGCGGTGCGGACCGGGCAGCCGGTCGCCGAGATGGACACCGATGCGAGCGGGCGGGCGACGTTCGAGTTCGAAGTGCGCCAGAACGGCAAGGTCGTCGATCCGATGAACTTCCTGCCGCGCAACGGCGGCTGACCGGGCTGGCCGGGGCGTGTGCGCCGCAGCGTGCGCATGCGTCGGCCGCCGCTCATCCGTCCTTCGTCGCCGGCACTTCGACGGCCGGTTTCGACCGGTTGCCGAGCCAGCAGATTGCCAGTGCGAGGGCGGCCGAGCCAAGCGCGATCAGCGTGCATTGCAGCGCGACCGGCAGGTAGCCATGCGGCCGCGGATCGACGAACGGGTACGGATACCAGTTCTCCAGCGCACCGCGCACGAGCGTGTAACCGAGATAGACGACCGGAAAGGCGAGCCACGCGAACGCGCTGCGCCGCGGGATCGGCAGGCGCGGCTCCACGTACAGCCAGTCGCACAGCACGACGAGCGGCACGATCCGGTGCAGCACCCAGTTGTGGTAGGCCGGTGTGATGTGCAGGAGCGCGTCGGACCGCGCGAGCAGGAGCTCGTAGACGATCGCGGTAATCAGGACGTACAGCACCGCGGCGCCGCGCATCGATTCGTAGCGCGCGGACCCGAGGCGAGCCGCCCGCCGCAGCCCCGCGAACAGCATCGCGGCCGCGTAGAGGCTGCTCAGTTGCGTGAAGTAGCTCAGGTAGTTGCCGACGTGAGACATCGGCATGTCCAGGCGGCCTGCGATGCTGTGCAACGTCGTCGACACCGCGAGCAACGCGGCAGTCAGCCGGTAGGCCGCAACGAAGAACGCCTTGCTCATGATGCGGTACGACGGACGACGCTGAAGACTCCATCGTGCCACAGTCGGATCCGCATGGCGCACGATTCTGCACCCTCGTCGCGCGAGGTCGGCGCGACCGAATCGTCGGATATTTGATCCCGCCCGTCGAATCCCGCTGCCCGTGCCGCTACAATCGCTGCAGCATGCCGTGCACCGGCCGGCCCACGGCAAGCTGTCCCACCCCCGCATACAACACGAGACGAAGCATGAGAAACATCCTCGCGAAACAGACGCGCTACAGCTCGCCCGCGATCTTCTTCCACTGGGCCGTGTTCCTGCTGGTGGCGCTGGCCTACCTGGCCATCGAGATCCGCGGGCCGAAAGGCAGCGACAGCCGGGTGTTCTGGATGAACGTGCACCTCACCGCGGGCACGCTCGTGCTCGTGCTGTCGGTGCTGCGGATCGTCTGGCGGGCGGTCAGCCGCGTGCCGGAGCCGATGCGGCAGCCCGCGCTGCTGCAATGGCTCGCGCGGCTGACCCACGTCGCACTGTACGCGTTCATCATCGCGCAGCCGCTGCTCGGCATCCTGATGATCAACCTGGGCGGGAAGCCCGTGTCGCTCGACTGGCTCGGCGTGTCGTTCACGCTGTTCGGCCCCGACAAGGCGCTGCGGCCGACGATCAAGGAAGCGCACGAGCTGATCGGCAACGCGTTCTATTTCGTGATCGGACTGCACGCGCTGGCCGCGCTCTACCATCACTTCTTCCTGCGGGACGGCATGCTGAAGCGCATGGCGCCCTGATCTGCGGTCGCGGCCACCGCACAAGCGAACCGGGGGCGCATGGTTGTTCATGCAACCATGCGCCCCCGGTTCGCATTGTGGATGCGCAGGCTGGCCATTGTGCTGAACATTCTGTAACATCCCGTCTGATTTACATTCTGCTTACCCGGCGCCACGCATGACGAACCGACATCGCAACCTGACCGCCTGGCTTGGCGTGCTCGCGATCTGGTTCGCGATCGCGGCGCCGCTGGTGTCGCAGTGGCGCGTCGCGCAGGCGGCTGCGCCCGACGCAATCGTCTGCAGTGCAGAGCATGGCGGTCATCGCGCGTCCGGCGCAGGCAATGCGCACCATGCGCTGCATCTCGATGCGTGCGGCTACTGCGGCTTCTTCGCGCACAGTCCCGCGATCGGCGGCGTTTCCGCCGCGCCGGCGCCTCTCTCCGTCATTTCTGCCACGTCCGCGGCCGCGCCTGTCGCCGTCGCCGCGAGCGTCGCACGCTATCCGCGCGCCTATCCACGCGCGCCGCCCGAGAACGCCTGACGCGTTTTCTTCCGGTCTCATTTTCTTGCCGCCATCCGTGCGATCCGTCGATCGCGTGGAGGGCGTCACTCGGGCTTTCGATCATGATTCGCTTCCCCTTGTGCGCGCAATCGGCGTCGCGCAATGCTTCGCGCATAACCCGCAATACCCCTTCGCGGCGCCTGCCGCTGATGCTGAAACTCACGATGCCCGCGCTGGCCGCCAGCGCGATGACGGCCGCCTGCGCGGCAACCGGCGCCGCGCGTGCGGAGGGCGCTGCGCCGGCCGTGCAAGCCGGCGCAGCCGACCTGCTGCCGGCCATCGAAGTCGTCGCATCGCCGCTGACGACGCCGCTCGTCGTCGTCACGGATCCGAAGACCCCGCGCCAGCCGCTGCCCGCCAGCGACGGCGCGGATTACCTGAAGACCATCCCGGGCTTCACGTCGATCCGCAGCGGCGGCACCAACGGCGACCTCGTGCTGCGCGGGATGTTCGGCTCGCGGCTGAACATCCTGGCGAACGGGATGTCGACGCTCGGCGCATGTCCGGGCCGGATGGATGCGCCGACGTCGTATATCGCACCGGAAAGCTATGACAAGGTCACCGTCCTCAAGGGGCCGCAGACCGTGCTGTACGGCCCCGGCGCATCGGCCGGCACCGTGCTGTTCGAGCGCGTGACACCGCGATTCGACAAGCCCGGCATGCGCTTCGAGGGCAGCCTGGTCGGCGGGTCGTTCGGCCGCAACGACCAGAACATCGACGTGACGGCCGGCACGCCGGACGTCTACGGCCGCGTGACCGCGAACCACGCGCATTCGCAGGACTACAAGGACGGCAACGGCAACACCGTGCCGTCGCAGTGGGACAAATGGAACGCCGATGCGGCGCTCGGCTGGACGCCGGACGACCACACGCGCGTCGAACTGACCGCCGGCACCGGCGACGGCTATGCGCGCTACGCGGGGCGCGGAATGGACGGCGCGCATTTCCGCCGCGAGACGTTCGGCCTGTCGTTCGACAAGGAGCATATCGGCGACGTGCTCGACCGGATCGAGGCGCGCGTGTACTACAACGAAGCCGATCACGTGATGGACAACTACACGTTGCGGCAACCGGACCCGACCAGCAGCATGCCGATGCGGATGGCGTCGGAAGTGCGGCGTCGCACGTTCGGCGCGCGCGCAGCCGCGACGTTCCGTTTTGCCGACGACTTCAAGCTCGTGGCGGGCATGGATGCGCAGTCGAACCGGCTCGACTCGCGCTCGGCGATGGGGCGGCAGAACTACGGCGACCAGCCGTGGGATGCGCAGGCGACGATGTGGAACGCGGGCGTGTTCGGCGAACTGACGTGGTACGCGAGCGAAGTGTCGCGCGTGATCGGCGGCGTGCGCGTCGACCATGCGGGCGCACGCGACAAGCGCGCGACGACGAGCGGCATGATGAAGAGCAAGCCGAATCCGACCTTCGACGACGATCGCACGCGCGTGCTGCCGAGCGGCTTCATCCGCTACGAACGCGATCTCGCGTCGCTGCCCGTCACGTGGTACGCGGGGATCGGCCATACGGAGCGTTATCCCGACTACTGGGAGCTGTTCTCGGCGAAGCGCGGGCCGGCCGGTTCGGTCAACGCGTTCTCGGCGGTGCAGCCGGAGAAGACCACGCAGCTCGACATCGGCGCGCAATACAAGAGCGACCGGCTCGATGCGTGGGTGTCGGCCTACGCGGGCTACGTGCAGGACTTCATCCTGTTCAACTATTCGGCCGGCATGATGGGCCCGACCACGCAGGCGACCAACGTCAATGCGCAGATCATGGGCGGCGAGGCGGGCGTGTCGTGGCGGCCGGTTGCGCCGCTGCGCGTCGAGACGTCGCTCGCGTATGCGTGGGGGCGCAACGTGGCAAGCGGCGATCCGCTGCCGCAGATGCCGCCGCTCGAGGCGCGCGTCGGGCTCGAATACACGCGTGGTGCGTGGTCGGCAGGGGGCCTGTGGCGCATCGTTGCGCCGCAGCATCGCTATGCCCTGAACGAGGGCAACGTGGTCGGCAAGGACTTCGGCCCGAGCGCCGGATTCGGCGTGCTCGCGCTGCATGCGCAGTACAACGTGAGCAAGACCGTGCAGATCTCGGTGGGCGTCGACAACGTGCTGAACAAGGCCTATACCGAGCACCTGAACCTCGCCGGCAACGCGGGCTTCGGCTACGCGGCCAACACGCCCGTGACCGAGCCGGGGCGCACGGCGTGGGTGCGCGTCAGCGCGAAGATGTGAACGGTGCGCATGCTGTGTGCGGCGCAGCATGCGCATCCGCGGGCGGCGGCCCGCCGGTTTCGGCCGCCCGCGTCAATCGACTAGAGAGCCGTGTCTAAAGGGGGCGCAAACGTTCGCGAGTCGTGATTCACTCCCGCATTCGACGCGCGGGCCGGACGAGGGCGCCTGCCGCGCCGAGACAATCTCTCTCGCACCAGCAGGATATAAACAGGAGAACATGCATGGCCAGAACGATGCGTTCCAGGGTGGCGGCAGGGGCAGTGGCATGCGCGATGAGCATCGCGCCGTTCGCGGGCATGACCGCGCTCGCGACGGTTGCGACGACACGCGCGGCGGTGGCGGCAACCGCACCGGCCGACGATTACGCGGCGACGCGTTACCCGATCATTCTCGTGCACGGGCTGACGGGCACCGACAAGTACGCCGGCGTGCTCGAGTATTGGTACGGCATCCAGGAGGACCTGCAACAGAACGGTGCGACCGTCTACGTCGCGAACCTGTCGGGTTTCCAGAGCGACGACGGCCCGAACGGGCGCGGCGAACAGTTGCTCGCTTACGTGAAGACGGTGCTCGCGGCGACGGGTGCGACCAAGGTCAACCTGATCGGCCACAGCCAGGGCGGCCTCACGTCGCGCTACGTCGCGGCCGTCGCGCCCGATCTCGTTGCGTCGGTGACGACGATCGGCACGCCGCATCGCGGCTCCGAATTCGCCGACTTCGTGCAGAACGTGCTGTCGTACGATCCGACCGGGCTGTCGTCGTCGGTGATCGCCGCGTTCGTCAATGTGTTCGGTCTCCTGACGAGCAGCAGCCACAACACCAACCAGGACGCGCTCGCCGCACTGCAGACGCTGACCACGGCGCGGGCCGCGACCTATAACCAGAAATTCCCGAGCGCGGGTCTCGGTGCGCCGGGCTCGTGCCAGACCGGTGCGCCGACCGAAACCGTCGGCGGCAACACGCACCTGCTGTATTCGTGGGCCGGCACGGCGATCCAGCCGACGATCTCCGTGTTCGGCGTCACGGGCGCGACGGACACGAGCACCCTTGCGCTCGTCGATCCGGCGAACGCGCTCGACTCGTCGACGCTCGCACTGCTCGGCAGCGGCACGGTGATGATCAACCGCGGCGCCGGTCCGAACGACGGCGTCGTGTCGAAATGCAGTGCGCTGTTCGGCAAGGTGCTGAGCACGAACTACAAGTGGAACCACCTCGACGAGATCAACCAGCTGCTCGGCGTGCGTGGCGCATATGCGGAAGATCCGGTCGCGGTGATCCGCGCGCATGCGAACCGGCTGAAGCTGGCGGGCGTGTAATCGATGACGGCACGTGACGATCGCGCGCCGCGCTGGCGGCGCGCCACAGCGGTGGCCGTCGCGGCGCTGGTCGTCGCGGGCGGCGTGTGGATCGGGCGCGGCGCCGCGTTGCATCACGACGCGGGTTCCGCGCGCGCATCGGCGGATGCAATGACGCTCGGCGGCGCGGCCCCGGCGCTGCCGCCGGACGCGGCGAGCGCGGGCCTGCCGCCGTCGCTCGCCGGCTCCAGCGCGCCCCGTTTGCCGCTCGAGGCCGGCGGCCATCTCGCGAAGTCGCGCGCGGTGCGGGATTTCTTCGACTACTGCCTGACCGCGCAGAGCGACCTGGGTGCGGCCGCGCTCGACGCGCTGGTCGCGCGCGAGATCGCCGCGCAGCTCGACGGTACCGTTGCGCAGCCGGAAGCGCTCGACGTCTGGCACCGGTACCGCACGTACCTGGCCGAATTGGCGAAGCTGCCGGCCGCGGGCGCCGTCGCCGACAAGTCCGATATCGGCGCGCTGGAGCTCGCGCTCGACCAGCGCATGTCGATCGCGCGGCGCACGCTCGGCGAATGGAACGAACCGTTCTTCAGTGACGAACAGTGGCGGCAGCGCTACGACCTCGCGCGGCTGAAGATCGCGCAGGACCGCACGCTGACCGACGCGCAGAAAGCCGAGCGGCTTGCCGCGCTGGAGCAACAGCTGCCGCCCGGCGCACGCGCCGAACGGCAGCGCGTCGCGCAGCAACAGGCTGCGATCGCGCAGATCGCGCAGCTGCAGAAGTCGGGTGCGACGCCGGACGCGATGCGCGCGCAATTGACCCAGTCGCTCGGCCCGGAGGTGGCGGAGCGCGCCGCGCGCATGCAGCAGGACGACGTCGCGTGGCAGCGCCGTTACACCGACTATGCGGCGCAACGCGACCAGATTTCCGCATTGGGGCTGTCGCCGCAGGATCGCGACGCGCAGATCGCCGCGCTGCGGCAGCGCGTGTTCACGAAGCCCGGCGAAGCCGTGCGCGCGGCGTCGCTCGATCGCGGCGCGGCGGCCCCTCGGTAACCGCGCCGCGCGAGGGGGCTCATGCCGCGCGCGTCGCCCGCCGTGGCAGGTGCCGTTCGATCGTCGTCGCGAGCGTGTCGAACGCCGGCCCGATGCCTTCGTGCGCGACGCAGGCATAACCGAGCAGCAGGCCGCGCCGCGCGGTGTCGAGGCTGCTGTAGTAGCTGGTGAGCGGGCGCACGATCACGCCCGCATCGAACGCGCTCTGCGTGACCGCGCGATCGTCGCAGGCGTCGGGCAGGCCGAGCACGAGATGCAGGCCGGCCTCGTCACCCATCACGGGCAGCGCGTCGCCGAAGCGCGCGCGGATCGCGTCGATCATCAGCTGCCGGCGCTCGCCGTACAGCGTGCGCATCCGCCTGACGTGCGAAGTCAGGTGGCCGTCCATGATGAATTCGGCGAGCACGGCCTGCTGCATCAACTGGCCCTCGCGGTACAGCTCCGACAACCCGGTGCGGAACGTGTCGACCAGATGCTCGGGCACGACCATGTAGCCCATCCGCAGCCCCGGGAACAGCATCTTGCCGAGGCTGCCGACGTAGATCACGCGGCCGCCGTCGTCGAGCCCCTGCAGCGACGCGAGCGGGCGGCTGCCGTAGCGGAACTCGCTGTCGTAGTCGTCCTCGATGATCCAGCAGCGGTGCTGCCGCGCGTATTCGAGCAGCATCCGGCGCCGTGCGAGGCTCATCACCATCCCGAGCGGGTACTGGTGCGACGGCGTGACGAGCACGAGCCGAGGCGGATGCTGCATGTCGCTGGCGCGCGGGTCGAGCCCTTCCTGGTCGACCGGCACCGGCGTCAGCGTGAGGCCGGCCGCCTGCAAGACGCTTCGCACCCCCCAGTAACACGGTTCCTCGACCCACGCGCGATCGCCGATGTCGGACAGCAGCCGCACCGCGAGATCGATCGACTGGTGGATGCCCGTCGTGATGATCACCTGGTCCGGCGAGCATTTGACCGAGCGCGCGACGCGCAGGTAATCGGCGAGCGCGCGCCGCAACGGCCGGTAGCCGCCGCCCGGCGCATAGGTCAGCAGCTCGGGATTCGCTTCCTTCCACAGCCGCGCCTGCAGGCGGCTCCACGTCCGGCTCGGGAACTCCGACACGTCCGGCACGCCCGGCATGAACGCGCCCCATTGGCGTCGCGATACCCCTGCATGCTCGATCAGTTGCCGGCCGCGCATCGACAGGCCGCCCTGCGCGTCCGGCTGCGGCGCTGCATCGGCGCTCGACGGCGGCGGCGCGGCGCCCGGCACGTGGATCGCGGCGGCATCCGGCCGCGTGTCGGCCACATAGGTGCCGCTGCCGGTGGTCGTCAGCACATAGCCTTCGGCCGTCAGCTGGTCGTACACGTGCAGCACGGTATTGCGCGCGATCGACAGGTCGGCCGCGAGCGTGCGTGAACTTGGCAGCTTGGTTCCTGGCCCCAATTCTCCGGTCAGGATGGCCTGCTGCATCCACTGCAGCAACTGCCGGTACATCGGCTCGGGCGAGCTACGGTCGAGGCGCGCGGAGAGCCAGTCGGCGAGGATCACGGTATCCAAAGTGGTCCTACTAGTAATATTGAAATGGTTCCCTATTGTAGAACCGTGGGCACCGTATAGTGGCTCGCATCTCAAAATCAATTGTCGCGAAGCAAGGGGACAGCCACGATGAAGTCCGATGATGTGATCGTCAGCTTTCGCGGCGTGCGGAAGACCTACGACGGCGAAACGCTGGTCGTCAAATCGCTCGACCTCGATATCCACCGCGGGGAATTCCTGACGCTGCTCGGGCCGTCGGGCTCCGGCAAGACGACCTGCCTGATGATGCTGGCCGGCTTCGAATTCCCGACCGGCGGCGAAATCCGCCTCGACGGCGAGCTGCTGAACAACGTGCCGCCGCACAAGCGCAACATCGGCATGGTGTTCCAGAACTACGCGCTGTTTCCGCACCTGACGGTCGAGCAGAACGTCGCGTATCCGCTGACCGTGCGCAAGCTGCCGGCCGCCGAGCGTGCGGAACGTGTCGCGCACGCGCTGAAGATGGTGCAGATGGAGCGCTTCGCGAAACGTTACCCGGCGCAACTGTCGGGCGGCCAGCAGCAGCGCATCGCGCTGGCGCGCGCGCTCGTGTTCGAGCCGAAGCTGGTGCTGATGGACGAGCCGCTCGGCGCGCTCGACAAGCAGCTGCGCGAACACATGCAGTACGAACTGAAGGCGCTGCACGAAAAGCTCGGCGTGACCTTCGTGTACGTGACGCACGACCAGGGCGAGGCGCTGACGATGTCCGACCGCGTCGCCGTGTTCGACAAGGGCATCGTGCAGCAGCTCGACACCGTTGACCGCCTGTACGAATCGCCGTGCAACGAATTCGTCGCGAACTTCATCGGCGACAGCAACCGGCTGCGCGGCACCATCGCGCGCGTCGACGGCGAATTCTGCGAATTCCGGCTCGACGACGGCACGCAGCTCGTCGGCCGCCGCATCGGCGATGCGGCCGAGGGCGCGCCGGCCGTCGCGTGCATCCGCCCCGAACGCATGAGTCTCGCCGCGCACGGCGCGAACGGGCACGCGAACGGCCCAGCCGCCAACCGGCTGAGCGGCGAGGCGCGCAGCCTCATCTATTTCGGCGACCACGTGCGCATGCGCTGCGCGCTGCCGGGTCAGGACGAGTGCTTCGTGAAGGTGCCGCTCGGCACCGGCGCGCTCGATGCGTTCTCGCCCGGCGCACCGGTCGCACTCGCGTTCGCGCCCGAACACCTGCGCGTGTTCGCTTGAGCAGGGTTTTCCCGATTTCCCGCTGTACGTCGTCAACAACAACTGTCCACTTCCACCACGAGAGGAGAGGAGAGGAACCACCATGAACCGAGCAAGCTTTACCGCGCGCCGTACCGCGCTGGCACTCGCGCTCGCCGTCGTCGGCGTATCGGCATCGGCCGCCGAGCTCACGGTCGTCAACTTCGGCGGCGCGAACGGCGACGCGCAGAAGGCCGCGTTCAACCAGCCGTTCGAGAAGGCGACCGGCAACAAGGTCACGGCCGTCGAATACAACGGCGAGCAGGCGAAAGTGAAGGCGATGGTCGAGGCGAAGCACGTCAACTGGGACGTGGTCGAAGTCGAGTCGGGCGACCTGAATCGCGGCTGCGACGAAGGGCTGTACGAGAAGCTCGACTGGTCGAAGATCGCGAAGAAGTCCGACCTGATTCCGGAATCGCCGCAGGTGTGCGGCGTCGGCTTCTTCGTGTGGTCGACGGCGCTGTCGTACAACGCGGACAAGCTGAAGTCGGCACCGACCGGCTGGGCCGATTTCTGGAACGTGAAGAAATTCCCCGGCAAGCGCGGCATGCGCAAGGGTGCGCGCTACAACCTCGAATTCGCGCTGATGGCCGACGGCGTCGCGCCGAAGGACGTCTACAAGGTGCTCGGCACGAAGGCCGGCCAGGACCGCGCGTTCAAGAAGCTCGACGAGCTGAAGCCGTACATCCAGTGGTGGGAAGCGGGCGCGCAGCCGCCGCAGTTCCTCGTCGCCGGCGACGTCGTGATGTCGACCGCGTACAACGGCCGCATCGACGCCGCGCAGAAGGAAGGCAAGAACCTGAAGGTCGTGTGGAACGGCAGCATCTACGACCTCGACTACTGGGCGATTCCGAAGGGCTCGCCGAACAAGGCGCTGGCCGAGCAGTACATCGCGTACACGCTGACACCGAAGCCGCAGCAAGGGTATGCGCAGCACATCGCGTACGGCCCCGCGAACATCGCGGCGATCAAGTCGCTCGACGCGAAGACGCTCGCGAACCTGCCGAACTCGCCGGCCAACGGCAAGAACGCCGTGCTGGAAGACATCGGCTTCTGGACCGACCACAGCGACGAGCTCGAGCAGCGTTTCGCCGCCTGGGCATCGAAGTAAGCGCGTCGCAGTCGTGACGCAACCGGCCGCGCGGCGCGCACGCGTCGCGGCGCTTCGCGCGGCATGCCGCCGGACTCCGGTCCGGCCGGAGAGAAACGTTGAATACGATGACGATCGCCACTTCTTCGTCGACGCAGTCGACTGCCGCGCTCAAGCGCGAGCTGAAGGCCGCCGAAGCCCGCAAGCGCACGATGGCGCTGTTGCTGGTCGCGCCGCTCGCGATTTTCCTGCTGCTGATTTTCGTCGTGCCGATCGGCACGCTGCTCACGCGCGCAGTGCAGAACCCGGAGATCGCGACCGCGTTGCCGGGCACGGTCGCCGCGCTGTCGGGCTGGGACCGCAAGGCGCCGCCGGCCGACGCCGCGTATGTCGCGCTCGCGGCCGACATGACGAAGGTGGCCGACAGCGAGGCGATGGGTGCGCTCGCGCGGCGCCTGAACACCGAGATTCCCGGCTATCGCTCGCTCGTCGCGAAGACGGCGCGCGCGATGCCGCTCAAGGGCGATAACGGCGAAGCGCTCACGCCCGCGCAGCAGCGCGGCAAGCTCGTCGAGCTCGATGCGCGCTGGGGCGATGTCGCCTACTGGCAGTCGATCGCGAAGAACGGCAGCACCGTGTCGCCGTTCTACCTGCTCGCCGCGCTCGACCACAAGCAGGACGGCTTCGGCCACATCGTGCAGGCCGATCCGGACCAGTCGATCTATCTGGCGATCTTCGGCCGCACGTTCGTGATCGGCGTTGCCGTCACGCTGTTCGCGCTGCTGCTCGGCTATCCGCTCGCGTACTGGATCTCGACGCTGTCGGAGCGCCGCGCGAACCTCGCGATGATCCTCGTGCTGATTCCGTTCTGGACGTCGGTACTGGTGCGCGTCGCCGCGTGGATCGTGCTGCTGCAGAGCGAAGGGCTCGTCAACAAGGCGCTGATCGGCAGCGGGCTGATCTCGCATCCGCTGACGCTGCTGTTCAACCGCGTCGGCGTATACATCTCGATGACGCACATCCTGCTGCCGTTCATGATCCTGCCGCTCTACAGCGTGATGAAGTCGATTCCGCCGACGTACCAGCGCGCAGCCGTGTCGCTCGGCAGCCATCCGTTCGCCGCGTTCTGGCGCGTGTACGTACCGCAGACCTACCCGGGTGTCGGCGCGGGCGCGCTGCTGGTGTTCATCCTCGCGATCGGCTACTACATCACGCCCGCGCTGCTCGGCGGGCCGAACGACCAGATGGTCAGCTACTACGTCGCGTACTTCACGAACGTAACGATCAACTGGGGCATGGCGTGCGCGCTCGGCGGGCTGCTGCTCGCGGCGACGCTCGTGCTGTACGCGGTGTACGGGCGCTTCACGCGCACGAACGTGAGCCTCGGCTGAGCGCCGCCGCGCACAACGAAACGGGAAGGGGAATCCGACCATGAAACTCGCCAGGCCGCTGTTCGCGCCGCACATGTCGTTCGTCGAGCGCGCGTGGTACGTCGCGCTGCGCGTGCTCGTCGTGCTGACGCTGCTGTACCTGATCCTTCCGGTGCTCGCAATCGTGCCGCTGTCGTTTTCGTCGAGCACGTTCCTCGTCTATCCGATTCCGGGCTTCTCGATGCGCTGGTACGAGAACCTGATCGCGTCGGACGAATGGCGGATGGCCGCGAAGAACAGCTTCATCGTCGCGCCGTCGGCGACCGTCGTCGCGACGGTGCTCGGCACGCTCGCCGCGATCGGTCTCACGAAGGCCGACTTCCGCGGCAAGGGGCTGTTGATGGCCGTGCTGCTGTCGCCGATGATCGTGCCCGTCGTCGTGGTCGGCGTCGGCATGTACCTGTTTTTCGCGCCACTCGGGCTCGCGAACACCTACACGGGGCTGATCGCCGCGCACGCGGCGCTCGGCGTGCCGTTCGTCGTGACGACGGTCGCGGCGACGCTGCAGGGCTTCAACCAGAACCTCGTGCGCGCGAGCCTGTCGCTCGGTGCGAACCCGGTGTCGACTTTCTTCCGCGTGACGCTGCCGGTGATCGCGCCGGGCGTGATGTCGGGCGCGCTGTTCGCGTTCGCGACGTCGTTCGACGAAGTCGTCGTCACGCTGTTCCTCGCGGGCGCGGACCAGACCACGCTGCCGCGCCAGATGTTCACGGGCATCCGCGAGAACATCAGCCCGACGATCGCCGCGCTCGCCACGATCCTGATCATTTTCTCGACGAGCCTGCTGCTTGCGCTCGAATGGCTGCGCGGGCGCAATGCGCGGCGCGCGGTTGCGTGACGCGGTGACGAACCGGGGGCGGCGCCGGCTTTCGTTTGGCTGACCGACGAAGCGACCGCCTGCACGTTCGATGCGGCTCTGCAACAATACGGGGCGCGGCGGCGCGCGCACCGGTTGTACCGGACGACACGCGCGATGCCGAGCCGGTCCAACCGCGACGCGTCGCATCGCGTCGCCCGCCAGCAGAGTCACATCTTGTCCGAAACCGCTTCCGCCGCCCGCACCCCGGAGCCGGCCGTCAACTGGCGCGCGATGTCCGCCGTGCTGCTGGCCGTCGCGCTCGCGACGCTCGACACCGCGATCGCGAACACTGCGCTGCCCGCGATCGCCGCCGACCTGCATGCGTCGCCTGCAGCGTCCGTCTGGATCATCAACGCATACCAGCTTGCGATGGTCGCGACGCTGCTGCCGTTCGCGTCGCTCGGCGACATCGTCGGCCACAAGCGCGTGTATATCGCCGGGCTCGCGGTGTTCACGCTCGCGTCGCTCGGCTGCTCGCTCGCGTCGACGCTGCCGATGCTGACGGCCGCGCGGATCGTGCAGGGCTTCGGCGCGAGCGCGATCATGAGCGTCAACGTCGCGCTGATCCGCGGCCTGTTCCCCGCGCACCGGCTCGGGCGCGGTGTCGGCTTCAATGCGCTCGTGGTCGGCGTGTCGTTCGCGGTGGGGCCGACCATCGCATCGCTGATCCTGTCGGTCGCCGCGTGGCCGTGGCTGTTCGCGGTGAACGTGCCGCTCGGCGTGTTCGCGCTGGCCGTGGCGATTCCGTCGTTGCCGCAGACGGCGCGCGGCAAGCATGCATTCGATCCGGTCGCTGCGCTGTTCAACGTGATCACGTTCGCGTCGCTGATCTTCGCGCTCGGCGAATTCGCGCAGCGCGGGCCGCTTTCGATCGTGTTCGCGTCGGCCGCGGTCGCGCTCGCATTCGGCTGGCTGCTGATCCGCCGCCAGGCCGGGCACCCGGCGCCGATGCTGCCGGTCGACCTGTTTCGCCGGCCGGTGTTCACGCTATCCGCGCTGACCGCCGTGTGCGCGTTCGCCGCGCAGGGGCTCGCGTTCGTGTCGCTGCCGTTCTATTTCGAAACCGTCCTGCATCGCAACGCGGTCGAGACGGGGTTCCTGATGACGCCGTGGTCGGCGATCGTCGCGCTTGCCGCGCCGATCGCGGGGCGGTTGTCGGATCGTTATCCGCCGGGCCTGCTCGGCGCGATCGGTCTTGCGTTGCTGAGCGCGGGCATGGTGTCGCTCGCGGCGTTGCCGGCGGCGCCGGGCGTGATCGACATCGGCTGGCGGATGATGCTGTGCGGCGCGGGCTTCGGTTTCTTCCAGTCGCCGAACCTGAAGGCGCTGATGTCGAGCGCGCCGCCCGAGCGCAGCGGCGGCGCGAGCGGGATCATCGCGACCGCGCGGCTGATCGGGCAGGCGACGGGCGCGGCACTCGTCGCGCTGTCGTTCGGCATCGCGGGGCGCCACGGGCCGACGCTTGCGCTGATGCTCGGTGCGGGATTCGCCGGGGCGGCGAGTGTCGCGAGCGGGTTGCGGCTGTTTGCGCCGTCGCATCGGGCCGGCGTGGCGGTTGCATCGGAGCGGGCGACGAAGTGACGGCGGGGCGTGCAGACGCCCGGTCGGTCCGTTGCATCCAAGTGAAGAAGCAAAAAACCGGCGCGCGGAGAAACGCCCCGCGCGCCGGCTCTACACACCTCGCTTAGAACCCGCCCGACTTGATCAGCTGGTTGAGGTTCGCGATGTTCAGGCTGCCGAAACCGGTCGTGTAATCCCAGCCGGTGCCTGCGTTGTAGCCATACCCCTGATAGCCGTTGTTCCCCGACACCACGTCGTAGCGTACGAGCGACGGGTTCGACGGAATGTCGGCGTAGAAATTGCCGGCCGGGAAGCCGAGGCCCGTGCCGTTCGCTGCGAGCAGGCGTGCCCAGAGGCCCGTGAAGATCGGCGCGGCGAGGCTCGTGCCGCCGATCTGCTGCAACTGGCCGTAGTTGTAGATGTACGCGCCGGTGCTTTGCGCGGCGTCGAACGACACGTCCGGCAACTGGCGGTTGCTGCCCGACTGCCACGACGGTGCGGGCAGGATCGTGCTGACGCCGCCGCCCGTCGCCCACAGCTTGCCGTTGCCGTCGAGCCCTTCGTTCCATACGGTCTCGTTCGAGAACGCACCCGACGACGTCGTGTAGAGCGTCGTGCCGCCGATCGCGAGCACGTGCGGCGACGAAGCCGGCCACGACACCGTGTAGTTCGCGCCGTCCGGATAGCCGCGGTTGTTGCACTCGTACACGCCTTCGTCGCCCGACGACACCGAGAACGTCTGGCCTTGCGCCGCGGCTGTCGTGAAGATCTGCTCCTCGGCGTCGAGCGTGCCGTCTGCGTTCGCGTCGGTCTCGCACCAGCCGAGCGACACGTTGATCACCTTCGCGGTGTTGTCCGACACCGCGCGGTTGAACGCCTGCGTGAGGCCCGTGTTGCCGCTGGCGTTGAGGTCCGCCATGTAGAACACGAGCTTGCCGACCTGGCCGCCGGCCGAGCCGACGATCGACTGGCTGTCGAGATCCCATTCTCCCTGGCCGTCCTGGTCGTCGGTATAGCTGCCGCCCGAACCGTTGGTCTTGACGGTCTGCGTCGAGACGCTGCCGTAACCGTTGCTCGACGTGAACTGCTTCAGGTCCTGCAGCGTCTGCGATACGCCGCCGATCGTGATGATGCCGACGGTGACACCGGCTGCAGTCGGCACGCCGGTTGCATTGTAGAGGCCCGGGAATTCCTTCGGATAGTGGCCGGTCGCCGTGCCGGCCGCGAGTGCCTGCGGCTTCGATACGTTGCCGATGCGCAGCAGCGGCCGCGCGTGTGCGACGCTCTGCAGCCCCAGCACCGAGCCGACGACATCGCCGAGTGCGCGCGGCACTTGCGCGGTCGACGTGTTGGCGAAGCCCGAACGGCCCGCGTATTCGAAGTGCACGAGCGACGTGTTGAATGCGGTCTTCACCGTGCCGGCCGTACCGCTTGCGGATACGAGCAACCGATTCGGTGCGACCTCGACGTTCACGAAGCCGCTCTTGTGCAGATAGTCGACGACCGACTTCACCTGCGCTTCGGTCGGTGCGTAGCTGGCGAGGAACTGCTCGTGCGTCAGGTACTGGCGGTAATGCGCGCTGCCCGGCCGGTTCACGTCGCGCGCCAGTTGCTTGAGTTGCGCGGCATTGCGCAGCTTCAGGCTGACGACGACGTGGGTCGTTTCGCCGGCTGCGAGTTCGAGCGACGGCGCCGCACTGCGCGCCATCAACTGCGGGCCGGTCAGAAAGGCCTTCGTATGGGTATCGACCCAGTCCGTCGCGCCGTGTGCCGCGCCGGCGGCAAGTACGAGCGGCCATGCGCAGGCGAGACGGCGGGGCGACGGCAGGGGCAGGGCAAACCAGGCGTTCCTTTTCATCGGGAGTCCTTTTTAGGAGAGACGACGTTGCTGGAGCCCTCGACCCTTGTGGGGTCGCGAGCGCAGTGGAGCGTAGGACGCCATATCACTTCGGGTAGCTGAGAGAAACGTCAGCTGTCAGTTCTGACAAGGCGCGTCCTGCGCGACGGTCGCGCGGGGCAGTGGCGGGCGGCGCGTCGGGGCGGACGGCGGAACCGGTTCGCGCGTGCATCGCGTGGCGGCGGGCGGCGCGTGCGTCAATCGAGCAGGCGCGGCAGCCGCGCGGACGGCGAATCGTGCGTTGCGGCGGCGTGCGATGGTTCGCACGGTGGTTCGGGCCGTGAGTCGCGTGCGCCGCGCCGCGTCGCACTATGTGGTCGGGGCTTGCGGCAAGCTTTCCGCCATGGCGTCTCGGCGTCGCCGGAACATGGAGAAATCCGCCTGAACGGGGCGAGGCGTGCCGAATGGTGGAACAGTGCGCGGCGCAGTCTTGCAGGCGGCTTTCGGGTTACGCGTCCGGACCCCACTTTAGAGTGAACGCTCTATCGGACGCGCGGGCGAAAAAAAGCCCGACACGAGGTCGGGCATCCAAATCGGCCGCAACCGCCGAAGCGGGATACGGCACCTGCAAAAGCGGAGCGCTTACGCTGCGAGCAGCGAGCGCAGCACGAACGGCAGGATCCCGCCGTGCTTGTAGTAGTCGACTTCGATCGGCGTATCGATGCGCAGCAGTACCTGCACGCGCTGGGTTTCGCCGTTCTTGCGGTTGATCACGAGCGTGACGTCCTGCTGCGGCTTGAAGTCGTCGCCGAGGCCTTCGATGTCGAACGTCTCGTCGCCGGTGATGCCGAGCGACTGGACGCTGTCCGAGCCCTTGAACTGCAGCGGCAGCACGCCCATGCCGACCAGGTTCGAGCGGTGGATACGCTCGAAGCTGCGTGCGATCACGGCTTTCACGCCGAGCAGCTGCGTGCCCTTCGCGGCCCAGTCGCGCGACGAGCCCGTGCCGTATTCCTCGCCCGCGAACACGACGGTCGGCGTATCGGCGCTGACGTACTGCATCGCCGCGTCGTAGATCGACTGCTGTTCGCCGCTCGGCTGGTGGATCGTCAGGCCGCCTTCGACGCGCGTGCCGTCCGCCTTCGCCGGGATCATCAGGTTCTTGATCCGCACGTTCGCGAACGTGCCGCGCATCATCACGTCGTGGTTGCCGCGGCGCGAGCCGTAGCTGTTGAAATCGGCCTTCTGCACGCCGTTTTCCTTCAGCCACTTGCCCGCCGGCGAGTCTTCCTTGATCGAGCCTGCCGGGCTGATGTGGTCGGTCGTGACCGAGTCACCGAAGATGCCCAGTGCGCGCGCGCCCTTGACCGTCGGGATCGATGCAGCCGGTTCCATCGAGAAGTCGCTGCCGAAGAACGGCGGCTCGGCGATGTACGTCGACTTCGGCCAGTCGTAGACCTGGCCCGATTCGCCCTCGATCTTGCTCCAGAGGTCGCCCTTCTTGGTCAGCTTCGAGTAGTTGTCCTCGAACTTCTTCGGATCGAGCGCGAACTTGAGCAGCGCGTGGATTTCTTCGCTCGTCGGCCAGATGTCGCCGAGGTAGATGTCGCGGCCGCCCTTGCCCTTGCCGACCGGTTCCGTCATCAGGTCGCGCGTGATGTTGCCGGCGATCGCGTACGCGACGACCAGCGGCGGCGACGCGAGGAAGTTCGCGCGGATGTTCGGGTGGATACGCGCTTCGAAGTTACGGTTGCCCGACAGCACGGCTGCCGCGACGATGTCGTTCTTCGTGATCGCTTCGTTCAGTTCCGGCGTCAGGTCGCCCGCGTTGCCGATACAGGTCGTGCAGCCATAGGCCGCGACTTCGAAACCGAGCTTCGACAGGTAGGGCAGCAGGCCCGTCTTCGTCAGGTACTCGGTGACGATGCGCGATCCCGGCGCGAGCGAGGTCTTGATCTTCGGATCGACCGTGAGGCCGGCCTCGACCGCTTTCTTCGCGAGCAGGCCGGCGGCCAGCAGCACGCTCGGGTTCGACGTGTTCGTGCACGACGTGATCGCGGCGATCAGCACGTCGCCGTTCTTCACGTCGACGCCGTTGCTCGTCGTGTATTGCGCGTTCAGGTCGTCCGCCTTCTTCGCGAAGCCGTTTTCCGCGACCGGCTTCGAGAACAGGTCGGTGAACGTCGACTTGACGTTGCCGATCTCGATGCGGTCCTGCGGACGCTTCGGGCCGGCCAGCGACGGGGCAACCGTCGTCAGATCCAGCGTCACGACCTTCGTGTAGTCGATGTCGCCGGCCTTCGGGATGCCGAACAGCTTCTGCGCCTTGAAGTAGTTCTCGAACGCGGCGATTTCCGCCTTCGTGCGGCCCGTGCCTTCGAAGTAGTCGATCGTCTTTTCGTCGACCGGGAAGAAGCCCATCGTCGCGCCGTATTCCGGCGCCATGTTGCCGATCGTTGCGCGATCCGGCAGCGACAGCGACTTCGTGCCTTCGCCGAAGAATTCGACGAACTTGCCGACGACCTTCTCCTTGCGCAGCATTTCGGTGATCGTCAGCACCAGGTCGGTGGCCGTCACGCCTTCGCGCAGCTTGCCCTTCAACTCGACGCCGACGACGTCCGGCGTCAGGAAGTACACCGGCTGGCCGAGCATGCCGGCTTCGGCCTCGATGCCGCCCACGCCCCAGCCGACCACGCCGATGCCGTTGATCATCGTCGTGTGGCTGTCGGTGCCGACGAGGGTGTCCGGGTAGTACACGGTGTCGCCGCCGTCCGCCTTCTTGTGGACGCCGCGCGCGAGGTATTCGAGGTTCACCTGGTGGACGATGCCGACGCCCGGCGGCACGACCTTGAACGTGTCGAACGCCTGCATGCCCCACTTCATGAACTGGTAGCGCTCGTTGTTGCGCTGGAATTCCAGTTTCATGTTCAGGTCGAGCGCGTCCTTCTGGCGAAAGTAGTCGATCTGGACCGAGTGGTCGACGACGAGATCGACCGGCACCAGCGGCTCGATCTTCTTCGGGTTCTTGCCCGTACGCTCCGCGACGCCTCGCATGGCCGCGATGTCGGCGAGCAGCGGCACGCCCGTGAAGTCCTGCAGCACGACGCGCGACACCACGAACGGAATCTCGTCGACGCGCTTCGCGGTCGGCTTCCAGTTCGCGAGCTGCTCGATGTGCTCTTCGGTGATCTTCTTGCCGTCGTAGTTGCGCAGCACGGACTCGAGCACGATACGGATCGACACCGGCAGGCGTTCGATCTTCGTCTTCAGTTCCTTGCCGAGCTGCGGCAGCGAGTAGAACTTGCCTTTGCCGGAACCGCTGTCGAATTCCTTGAGGGTCTTGTGGAGATTGTGGGCCATGGTGATTTTCCTGGGTTTAAGGCTAGGAAACAAACAGTCCTGTATCTGACGGCTATATCACATACAAGTCGACGTACTCATCGACCGGCATCGCTTCGAGCTTTGCCTGGTCCAGCGACACGTCGAGAATCGCTTGTTGCTGCTTTGCCGGGAAGCGGCGGGCAAGGTTGGTCCTGAACTTCTCGACCAGGAGCGGGATGCCTTCCGCACGCCGCCGCCGATGGCCGAGCGGGTATTCGACCGCCACCTCGGCAAGCTTCGACCCGTCCGCGAACTCGATCGTCAGTGCGTTCGCGATCGAGCGCTTGTCCGGGTCGTGGTAATCCTTCGTGAACTGCGGATCCTCGACGCACACGGTTTTCGCGCGCAGCGCGTCGATGCGGGGATCGGCGGCGGCCGAGTCTTCGTAGTCGGCCGCGGTCAGCCGGCCGAACAGCAGCGGCACGGCGACCATGTACTGGATGCAGTGGTCGCGGTCGGCCGGATTGGCGAGCGGGCCCTGCTTGTCGATGATGCGGATCGCGGCCGCATGCGTGCGGATCGTGATCCG
Source organism: Burkholderia cepacia (assembly GCF_001718835.1). Classification (NCBI taxonomy): domain Bacteria; kingdom Pseudomonadati; phylum Pseudomonadota; class Betaproteobacteria; order Burkholderiales; family Burkholderiaceae; genus Burkholderia; species Burkholderia cepacia. Next base: position 938,721 of record NZ_CP013444.1, read on the forward strand.
GCTGATGTCGTCGGTCGTGCGGCCGGCGGCGGCGAGCTGCGCATGCAGCTGCAGCGCGGCCTCGGCGGCCGTCTGCGCGTGGAACTCGGCAGGAAACGCGATCTTGAACAGCACGTTTTCCATCACGTACGTGCCGTACGGGCGCTGGAAGCGGAACGGCTTGCCGTCGAACAGCACGTCGTAGAAGCCCCAGGTCTTTGCGGTGAGTGCCGACGGGTAGCCCATTTCACCCGTTTTCGCGATCAGCGCGAGGCGCACCGCGCGGGAGGTCGCGTCGCCGGCCGCCCATGATTTGCGCGAGCCCGTGTTCGGCGCGTGGCGGTAAGTGCGCAGCGCCTGGCCGTCGACGAACGCGTTGGACACCGCGTTGATCAGCTCGTCGCGCGTGAGCCCGAGCAGCCGGCCGACGACGGCCGTCGATGCGACCTTCACGAGCAGCACGTGGTCGAGCCCGACCGCGTTGAACGAATTCTCGAGTGCGAGGCAGCCCTGGATCTCGTGGGCCTGGATCATCGCGACGAGCACGTCGCGCATGGCAAGCGGCTTCCTGCCGGCCGCGACGGCCGTGCGGGACAGCCAGTCGGCCGTCGCCAGGATGCCGCCGAGGTTGTCGGACGGATGGCCCCATTCGGCGGCGAGCCAGGTGTCGTTGAAGTCCAGCCAGCGGATCATCGCGCCGATGCCGAACGCGGCCTGGACGGGATCGAGCTGGAAGGACGTGCCGGGCACCTTCGCGCCGTTCGGCACGATCGTGCCGGGCACGACGGGGCCGAGCAGCTTGGTGCAGGCAGGGTAGGACAGCGCCTCGAGTCCGCATCCGAGCGTGTCGATCAGGCAATGACGCGCCGTCTCCAGCGCGAGCGCGCTGTCGATGCCGGCATTCAGCACGTAGTCGACGATATCGACGAGTACCGTATCCGGAGCAGGGCGGACGTTGGAGACCGGGGCGGACATCGAGGGGCCGATGGGAACGCGCTTAGTTCGTTGCCGGCTTCAGCTCGTTCGACTGCGTCGGTGCCGGCGTGCCTTGTGCCATTTCCGGCGTCACGCACTCGTCCGCGAGGCGTTCGCCGCCGTTTGCGTCGGAGAACAGCATCGCCTTGGTCGGGATCACGATCAGCTTGAAGCCCGCTGCCGGATCGTAGAACGTGTCGGCGCCCGTCGTCGTGGCCTGACGCGGCAGCTTGTAGTTCTTCTTCGCCCAGTGAACCGTGACCACCTGGTCGCGCTTCATGTCACCGGCGAGGTCGAACGACAGACCTTCCTTGCAGGACCACTTGACCGCGCCGTCCGGTACCGGATCGACCTTGGCTGCGGCACGTGCCTGCGCCTTCTTGCTGCGCGGGATGATGCGCTTGGCCGGCGCCGGGCGCTTGGCCGTTGCCTTCTTCGCCGTCGTGGTCGTACCCTGGGCAAACGCGCTCGGAGCCGACACCAGCATCGTGGCGGACAAGGCGCCGATGGCGGTAGCGATCAGGAGTTTCTTCATGGAGTCAGAACCTTTCGATAATCAGTTGACAAGGGCCGGCATCGAACTGCCGGCCGGTTTGAAACTGCACGCGCCCCGAAAGCGCGCAGCGGCCGCTATTTTCACCTATTTGGCCGCGTCCATATCAGGTTTTCGGGCTCCGTTACGTTTTTTGTCGTTTCGCAAACCTCTATCCGGTTCGCGCATCGTCGAATGCATGAAACTCGCGTATCGGCCGGCGCCGCGCGCTTACGGCGCGCTGCCCCGCGGCGGCCGGGCCGAACAGCGGCGCGGCCTCGGCCGGTACCGGCTGGCCGGTGGCCCGCGCACGGCGCAGCACCGACCAGTAATACCGGTAGCTCGCGCGATCGTGCAGCGTATCACCGTGGCGCGTCGGCCCCCAGTCGGCGGCCTGCGCGGCCAGCAGGATCTCGGCGGCCAGCGCGACCTCGTCGGTGCGCGGCGCGAATGCGTCGACGATCGGGCGGATCTGCGCGGGGTGGATGCTCCACATCCGCGTGAAGGCGAATTCGTCGCGCGCGCGGCGTGCGTCGGCGGCGACGACGCTCATGTCGCGTACCTCGGTCGTCACGTTGTGCGACGGCGTCTTGCCGTGCGCGTGGCAGGCCGCGGCGATTTCCAGCTTCGCGCGGCGCACGAGCGGGTGTTCGAACTGGCCGGGCGAGCGCATCGCGGCATCGGGAATCGCGCCATGGTGCGCGGAGACGAAATCCATCAGCCCGAAGCTCAGCGTGCCGACCGTCGGCAGCGCGGCGAGGGCGGCCGCCTGCGCCAGCGCGCCGTGCGTCTCGACCAGCACGTCGACCGGGATCGGCTGCGCGATGCCGAGCTCGCGGCGCGTGCCTTCGATGAACGCGGTCATTTCGGCCGCGTCGGCGGCAGTCGCGATCTTGGGGAGCGTGATGTAGGCGGGTGCGCGCGACGCGCGCAGCACGATGCGCACGTCGTCGCGCCAGTGCGGGTGGGAAAAGTCGTGGATGCGGACGCCGACGCGGCCGAAGCGGTTCTCGTCGCTGCCGAGCAGGTCGGCCACGAGTGCCGCGTGCGCGGCTTCCTGGCCGACCGCCGCGCCGTCTTCGCAGTCGAGCGTGATGTCGAACACCGGGCCCGTTTCGGCCTGCAGCGCGAGCGACTTGCGCATCAGCTTTTCGCTGCCCGCGTAGTGATCGCAACAGGGCAGGATCGCGGGCGGGGACGCCCCGTCGTACAGCACTTGTGCAGGAGTGAGCGCGGACATCGTCTCTACGTCTAGAAGGCAGGCCAGCGTGGAAAAATCGGATTCGGGCGCGTTCTGGGCCGGTGGCGGCAAAACGCGTCCGGATCGGATCGGGGGCGCAGCGGGCCGGCGGCATGCCGCCGGCCCGCGCCGCAGCCGTGCCGCCCGCGGGCGGCACGGCCGGCGCCTTACTTCAGCAGGTGGGCAACGCCATCGCGCTCTTCGAGCAGCTCGGCCAGCGTGCCGTCCATCTTCTCGCGCGAGAACGCGTCGATTTCCAGGCCTTCGACACGCTTGTACTCGCCGTTTTCGCACGTGACGGGCACGCCGTAGATGATGTCTTCGGGGATGCCGTACGAGCCGTCCGACGGGATGCCCATCGTGACCCACTTGCCGTTCGTGCCGAGGACCCAGTCACGCACGTGGTCGATCGCCGCGTTGGCTGCCGACGCCGCCGACGACAGGCCGCGCGCTTCGATGATCGCCGCGCCGCGCTTGCCGACGGTCGGGATGAACGTGTCGCGGTTCCACACGTCGTCGTTGATCAGCTTCAGCAGCGATTCGCCTTCGGCGGTCGCGAAGCGGAAGTCGGGGTACATCGTCGGCGAGTGGTTGCCCCACACGGCGAGCTTCTCGATCGATGCGACCGGCTTGCCCGACTTCGCCGCGAGCTGCGACAGCGCACGGTTGTGGTCGAGGCGCAGCATGGCCGTGAAGTTCTTCTTCGGCAGATCCGGAGCCGACTTCATCGCGATGTACGCGTTCGTGTTCGCCGGGTTGCCGACGACCAGCACCTTCACGTCGCGGCTGGCGACTTCGTTCAGAGCAGCACCCTGAACCGTGAAGATTTCGGCGTTCGCCGACAGCAGGTCCTTGCGCTCCATGCCCTTCGAGCGCGGACGTGCGCCGACCAGCAGTGCGACGTCGGCATCCTTGAATGCGACCTTCGGATCGTCGGTGATCACGACGCCCGCCAGCAGCGGGAACGCGCAATCGTCGAGTTCCATCACGACGCCTTTGACGGCGGCTTGGGCTTGCGGGAGGTCGAGCAGTTGCAGGATGACCGGCTGATCCTTGCCGAGCAGGTCGCCGTTCGCGATGCGGAACAGCAGGGAGTAAGCGATTTGACCTGCGGCGCCGGTGACGGCAACGCGCTTTGCGGGCTTAGCCATTGAAAATCTCCAGGACGGGTGAAGCGTTGGACGCTAGCGAAAACGCCATTCTATGCGCGTTGTGCGTAGCGTTGCATTGAAGCAGGGCGGAGGACTCGCGATGGCAGACGCGGTGAACCTGGAGACGCCGTGGCACGTAGCCGGGGACGCGCTTTTGCACCCGCGAACCCTTGCTCGACCCGGAGTGTAGGAGCCGTCACGCGCAAAGTCAAACGGTATCATATGTCTTATATAAGACAGATGTTTTGCGGAAATTGAGTGGACGAAAAAGTGCGGTTTGTGATGAAATGCGCGCCATGACATCGAACCAGGCGAATACCGCGAATCAGACCGGCGCAGGCGGCCCAGGGCAGCCGGGCGCGAGCGATCCCGCACCTTCTCCCGCACCTTCGCCCGCGGCGCCGCCGTCGCCGACGTTCAGCCCGTTATACCAGCAGATTAAGTCATTGATCACGCAAAGTCTCGAATCCGGTGAATGGAAGCCGGGCGAGATCATCCCGAGCGAGGTGGAGCTCGCGGCCCGCTACAAGGTCAGCCAGGGCACCGTCCGCAAGGCGATCGACGAACTGGCCGCGGAAAACCTCGTGGTCCGGCGGCAGGGCAAGGGTACGTTTGTTGCGACGCACAATGAGGATCGCGCGCAGTTCCGCTTCCTGCGCCTGCTGGCCGACGACGGCGCCGAGCATCCGCACGTGAGCCGCCTGCTCGAATGCCGGCGCCTGCGCGCGCCGGCCGAGATCGCGCGGCAGCTCGACCTGAAGCCGGCCGATCCGGTCGTGCAGGTGCGCCGCCTGCTGGAGTTCGAGAACGAAGTGACGGTGCTCGACGAGATCTGGCTGCCGGGCGCGATGTTCCGCGGGCTCACGTTCGAGCGGCTGAGCGAGTACAAGGGGCCGCTCTACGCGATGTTCGAGACGGAGTTCGGCACGCGGATGATCCGCGCGACGGAGAAGATCCGCGCGGTGGCGGCGGAGCCGGCGGTGGCCGACCTGCTGCACGTGCCGGCGGGTTTTCCGTTGCTGTCGGTCGAGCGCGTGTCCTATACATATGGTGACCGGCCGGTGGAGGTGCGTCGCGGCTGGTATGTCACAACCGGGTACTACTATCAGAATGACTTGAGCTGACGATGCGGGTATCGGCTCGTGTCTCGTGCATTCGCGTTCCCCACGCTCGCGAAGCACGTTTCGGGCCGCCTTTTGTTCTAGTTCGCGCAACTATCCAGAGCAGACTTTCGCTGCAGCGCGATATAAAAAGGCGCTAAAATCGCGGATTAGTGTGACAACATAGTAGGGGTCTAGCATGACTGATGCAGTAAGAAAGCCGAGGCCGGAATACCGGAACATCGGATTCGGCGATATCACGATGAAATATCGCATGCCGCTGGCAGCGATATTGTCGATTCTCCATCGAGTCAGCGGCGCGCTGCTGTTCTTGTTCCTGCCGTTCCTGCTGTTCCTCTTCGACCAGAGCCTCACGTCCGAGCTCAGCTTCGAAGTCTTCAAGGCTTTCCTCTCCAACATCATCGTCAAGCTGATCGTCCTCGCACTGTCGTGGGCCTTCTTCCACCATTTCTGCGCCGGCATTCGCCACCTGCTGATGGACGTCAACCACGACGCCGTCACGAAGGAAGGCGGCAAGCGGACGGCAGTCGTCGTCTTTGTCGTCTCGATCGCCCTGACGATCGCCATGGCACTCAAACTGTTCGGAGCATTCTAAGAAAAATGGCAGCCAATAACCGAATCGGCTCGAAGCGCCTCGTCGTCGGCGCACATTACGGCCTGCGCGACTGGCTTGCGCAGCGCATCACCGCCACGATCATGGCGGTCTACACGGTCATTCTGCTCGTCCTCTTCTTCGGCGCGCACGATTTCTCGTACGAAGGCTGGGCGTCGATCTTCGCCGCGCAATGGATGAAGCTCGCGACCTTCGTGATGCTGCTTTCCCTCTTCTACCACGCATGGGTCGGCGTGCGCGACATCTGGATGGACTACGTGAAGCCCGTCGGTGTGCGCCTGCTGCTGCAATCGCTGACCATCGTCTGGCTGCTCGCATGTGCGGGCTACGCCGCGCAGATTCTCTGGAGAGTGTAAAGAATGGCTGCAATCAAAACTAACCTCCCGCGCCGCAAGTTTGACGTCGTGATCGTCGGCGCGGGCGGCTCCGGCTTGCGCGCAGCGCTGCAACTGTCGCGCGCGGGCCTGTCGGTCGGCGTGCTGTCGAAGGTGTTTCCGACGCGTTCGCACACGGTGGCCGCGCAGGGCGGTATCGGTGCGTCGCTCGGCAACATGAGCGAAGACAACTGGCACTTCCACTTCTACGACACGATCAAGGGCTCCGACTGGCTCGGCGACCAGGACGCGATCGAGTTCATGTGCCGTGAAGCGCCGAACGTCGTGTACGAACTCGAACACTTCGGCATGCCGTTCGACCGCAACGCGGACGGCACGATCTACCAGCGCCCGTTCGGCGGCCACACCGCGAACTACGGCGAGAAGCCGGTCCAGCGCGCATGCGCGGCCGCCGACCGTACCGGTCACGCGCTGCTGCACACGCTGTACCAGCAGAACGTCGAGGCGAAGACGCAGTTCTTCGTCGAATGGATGGCGCTCGACCTGATCCGCGACGCGGACGGCGACGTGCTCGGCGTGACGGCCCTCGAGATGGAGACGGGCGACGTCTACATCATGGAAGGCAAGACGACGCTGTTCGCGACGGGCGGCGCAGGCCGGATCTTCGCGGCATCGACCAACGCGTTCATCAACACCGGCGACGGCCTCGGCATGGCCGCGCGTTCGGGCATCGCGCTGCAGGACATGGAGTTCTGGCAGTTCCACCCGACCGGCGTGGCCGGCGCGGGTGTGCTGATCACCGAAGGCGTGCGCGGCGAAGGCGGTATCCTGCGCAACGCGAACGGCGAGCGCTTCATGGAACGCTATGCACCGACGCTGAAGGATCTGGCGCCGCGTGACTTCGTGTCGCGTTCGATGGACCAGGAAATCAAGGAAGGCCGCGGCGTGGGTCCGAACAAGGATCACGTGCTGCTCGACCTGTCGCACATCGGCGCCGAGACGATCATGAAGCGTCTGCCGTCGATCCGTGAAATCGCGCTGAAGTTCGCGAACGTCGACGCGATCAAGGAACCGATCCCGGTCGTCCCGACGATCCACTACCAGATGGGCGGCATCCCGACCAACATCCACGGCCAGGTCGTCGGCACGTCGCGCGGTCACAAGGATCCGGTCAACGGCTTCTACGCAGTGGGCGAGTGCTCGTGCGTGTCCGTGCACGGCGCGAACCGCCTCGGCACGAACTCGCTGCTGGACCTCGTGGTGTTCGGCCGTGCGGCCGGCAACCACATCGTCGAGCACGTGAAGAACCAGAAGGAACACAAGCCGCTGCCGGCCGATGCAGGCGAATTCTCGCTGGCGCGCCTGGCGAAGCTCGACAAGTCGACCTCGGGCGAATACACGCAGGACGTCGCGAACGACATCCGCTCGACGATGCAGAAGCACGCAGGCGTGTTCCGCACGTCGGAGCTGCTGAAGGAAGGCGTCGACCAGATGGCCGGCCTGAAGGCGCGCGTGGAAAACATCCACCTGAAGGACAAGTCGAAGGTGTTCAACACCGCGCGCGTCGAAGCGCTCGAGCTGGAGAACCTGATCGAAGTGGCCCGCGCCACGATGGTGTCGGCGGAAGCGCGCAAGGAAAGCCGTGGCGCGCACGCACACAGCGACTACGAACACCGCGACGACGAGAACTGGCTGCGCCACACGCTGTGGTACAGCGAAGGCGATCGCCTCGACTACAAGCCGGTTCAAATGAAGCCGCTGACGGTCGACTCCGTGCCGCCGAAGCCGCGCACGTTCTAAGCCGAGTCAAAGGAATCCGAAATGGCAAAACGCATTTTTGAAGTCTACCGCTACGATCCGGACAAGGACGCAGCGCCGCGCATGCAGACGTACGAGCTCGAGATCCAGCATGAGCGCATGCTGCTCGACGCACTGGTGAAGCTGAAGGCACTGGACGAGACGCTGTCGTTCCGCCGTTCGTGCCGTGAAGGCGTGTGCGGTTCGGACGCGATGAACATCAACGGCAAGAACGGTCTCGCGTGCCTGACGAACCTGAACGACCTGCCGCAGAAGATCGTGCTGCGTCCGCTGCCGGGCCTGCCCGTCGTGCGCGACCTGATCGTCGACATGACGCACTTCTTCAACCAGTACCACTCGATCAAGCCGTACCTGATCAACGACGCGCCGCCGCCGGAGAAGGAACGCCTGCAATCGCCGGAAGAGCGCGACGAGCTCGACGGCGTGTACGAGTGCATTCTGTGCGCGAGCTGCTCGACGTCGTGCCCGAGCTTCTGGTGGAACCCGGACAAGTTCGTCGGCCCGGCCGGCCTGCTGCAGGCTTACCGCTTCATCGCGGACAGCCGCGACACGGCCACCGGCGAGCGTCTCGACAACCTGGAAGACCCGTACCGTCTGTTCCGTTGCCACACGATCATGAACTGCGTCGACGTTTGCCCGAAGGGCCTGAACCCGACGAAGGCGATCGGCAAGATCAAGGAACTGATGGTCCGCCGCGCGGTTTAAGGCCGGGCTGCAATGAGCGACGATTCGCATCAATCCGACCCGCACCGCCGCGCGCGCCTTCGCTGGCGCGCGCGGCGGGGTCTGCTGGAAAACGACATCGTATTCGAGCGTTTCTTCGGCAGATACGAGCATGACCTCACCGATGCAGACGTAGGCGCGTTGTCGCGCCTGCTCGATCTGAGCGACAACGACCTGATGGACTTGCTCCTCGCGCGCAAGGAACCAGAAGGCGACCTAGACAGCCCGGACATTCACCGGCTGTTGGAGATGCTGCGCAACGTGTAACACGTTGTGCCCGTTATCGAATCCCGTTTCTTTATTTCGATTGAGGATGTGCCATGACTCCGTCTGATGTTAAAGCCACGCTATCGTTCAGCGACAACTCGCCGAGCGTCGAACTGCCGATCTACAAGGGCACGATGGGCCCGGACGTGATCGACATCCGCAAGCTGTACGGCCAGACCGGCAAGTTCACGTACGACCCGGGCTTCATGTCGACGGCAGCTTGTAATTCGGCGATCACGTACATCGACGGCGACAAGGGCGAGCTGCTGTACCGCGGCTACCCGATCGACAACCTTGCGCAAAACGCGGACTTCCTCGAAAGCTGCTACCTGCTGCTGAAGGGTGAACTGCCGAACGCCGCGCAGAAGAAGGAATTCGTCGACACCGTCACGAAGCACACGATGGTGCACGAGCAGATGCACTTCTTCTTCCGTGGCTTCCGCCGCGACGCGCACCCGATGGCGATCCTGGTCGCTGCCGTCGGCGCGCTGTCGGCGTTCTACCACGACTCGCTCGACATCAACGATCCGCGTCACCGTGAAGTGTCGGCGATCCGCATGATCGCGAAGCTGCCGACGCTCGTCGCGATGGCCTACAAGTACAGCATCGGCCAGCCGTTCGTGTATCCGAAGAACTCGCTGTCGTACAGCGCGAACTTCATGCACATGATGTTCTCGAACCCGTGCGAAGAGTACAAGGTCAACGACGTGCTCGTCCGCGCACTCGACCGCATCCTGATCCTGCACGCCGACCACGAGCAGAACGCATCGACGTCGACCGTCCGCCTGGCCGGCTCGTCGGGCGCGAACCCGTTCGCATGTATCGCGGCCGGTATCGCATGTCTGTGGGGCCCGGCGCACGGCGGTGCGAACGAAGCCGCGCTGAACATGCTCGAGCAGATCGGTTCGCCGGACAACATCCCCGAATTCATCAAGCAGGTGAAGGACAAGAATTCGGGCGTGAAGCTGATGGGCTTCGGTCACCGCGTGTACAAGAACTACGATCCGCGTGCGAAGCTGATGCGCGAAACGTGCTACGAAGTGCTGAACGAACTGGGCCTGCACGACGACCCGCTGTTCAAGCTCGCGATGCAGCTCGAGAAGATCGCGCTGGAAGACGAATACTTCGTGTCGCGCAAGCTGTACCCGAACGTCGACTTCTACTCGGGCATCGTCCAGCGCGCGCTGGGCATTCCGACGTCGATGTTCACGTGTATCTTCGCGATGGCACGTACGGTCGGCTGGATCGCACAGTGGAACGAAATGATCGGCGATCCGGAGCAGAAGATCGGCCGCCCGCGTCAGCTGTTCATCGGCGATACGCCGCGCGAAGCGAAGCCGCTCAACGCACGTTAAGCCGTGTGCGGCGCGAACGGCCGGCAGGCCGCTCGCGTCGGGCAATCGCAACGCCACGACACCCCGACGGGTCATCCCGTCGGGGTGTTTTCATTTGCGCGGCGTGGTTGCAGTCGTAGCCGCGCGCTCCAGCGACGGCGGCCGTGTGTCGAGATCCGCCCGCGCGTCGTCCGCGGGCGGATGGCCGTGCCGCACGAAGAACTGCCGGTAGGCGCCGGGCGTCATCCCGCGTGCGGCGAGGAACTGGCGGTTGAAGTTCGCGGCATTCGGGATGCCGCAGCGCGCGGCCACGGTCGCGATGGGCCAGTCGGTGCCGACGAGATGACGGCACGCGTGCGCGAGCCGCAGCCGCTGCACGTAGCGCCCGACGCTTTCGCCGAGATGCCGGACGAACAGGCGCTGCAGCGTGCGTTCGGACATGTGCGCAGCGGCAGCGAGCGCGTCGACGCGCAGCGGTTCGTGGAAGTGCCGGTCGATCGCGTCGAGCACGCGGTCGAGGCGCTCGGCTTCGGGCGCGTCGGAGGCGCGTGTGCGCTCGTCGGTCCGGTCGTACGCCGGTGCGGTCGCGAGTGGTTCGCCGCCGGCTTCCGCGAGATCGGCGAGCGTATCGAGCGCCGCGGCGAGTCGTTCGCGCGGCGACGGATCGAGCAAGTGCGGCAGCCGTGCCCGCATCGCGCGGGCCGTGTCCGTGTCGAAGCGCAAGCCCGGTGCGGCGCGCCGCAGCAGCGAACGCAGCGGCGCGTATTCGGGGCAACAGTCGGCCAGCCGCCGTACCCAGTCGCCGTCGAACCAGACCACCAGCGCGACCTGCGGCGCGTGCGGATCGATGCGCGCGTTCGACGACCAGGTATGCGGCAGGTTCGGCGGCACGAGCACCAGGTCGTCGTCCGCATAGTGCGCGACGTGGTCGCCGATGAAGCGCCGGCCGCGGCTGTTGAGCGTCAGCGTCAGTTCGTACTCGGGATGGCGATGCCATTCGAACGGAATGCGCGCGAGCTGGCGGTGATAGACACGGATCGAACAGCCGGGGGCGAACGTCACGTGCTCGTACTGCGGTTTCATCGCGGCCTCCGGGCTGCGACACGCGTCGCGCCGTGGCATGATCGAGGTCGATCGTCACGACGGAGCAATGCCATGTTTTCACATGTTTGCGTGGGCGTCAGCGATACCGCGCGCGCCTACGATTTCTACGCGCCGCTGTTCGCGGAACTCGGGCTGCGCCTGAAATTCCGCGAGCCGGACGGCTGGTCGGGCTGGATGCCGGCCGACGCCGACCGGCCGCTGTTCTTCTTCGGCCAGCCGCTCGACGGCCGCGCGCCCGAACCGGGCAACGGTCACACGATCGCGTTCGACGCCGCCACGCGCGAACTTGTCGATCGCTGCCACGCGCTCGCGCTGCGCCACGGCGGCACCTGCGAAGGGCCGCCGGGCCTGCGGCCGGACTATCACCGCGATTACTACGGCGCCTATTTCCGCGATCCGGACGGCAACAAGCTGTGTGTGGTCTGTCATCGTCCCGAGTGATCCAGGGTTGTCAGGATTGTATCGATAGTTGGCCGGATCGCGGTAGGGGGCGGGATGCGGCGGCACTAAGCTGGCGTCAAGTTCCAACCCCAGGACTGGAGACCACGATGCAACTGACGATTGACGACCTGCCTGCCGCGATTCGCGACGCGAAAAAGGGGCTGCGCACCGATCTGCCCGGTTATGCGGCCACGTTCCGCGAGCTGGAGGGCGACATCGCGCGGCAGGTCGACGCGATCCGGCGCGCGCATGCGCATGGCCACGACGTGATTCCGGTGGTGCCGTTCGCGGACATCGCGGGCGGGACCGTCGATCCACTCGCGATCGACGCGCTCCGCGCGCGCGGAGCGTGCGTGATTCGCGGCGTGTTCGATGCGCGGCAGGCGCGCGACTGGAACGACGAGATCGGCGCCTACCTGGACGCGAACCGCTTCGCCGAGCGGCTCGACGCGCGCGCCGAGGACCGCTATTTCGGCAACCTTGCGTCGGGCAAGCCGCAGATCTACGGCGTCTATTGGTCGAAGCCGCAGGTGGCTGCGCGCCAGTCGCCGGCACTGACGCAGGCGCGCGTGTTCCTGAACCGCCTGTGGCGGCACGCCGACGGCGGGCGTATGCACTTCGATCCCGATCAGGTGCCGGCCTATGTGGACCGGATTCGCCGCCGCCCGCCCGGTTCGACGTCGCTCGGGCTGTCGCCGCATGTCGACGGCGGTTCCGTCGAACGCTGGCTCGGTGCGAACTTCCGCCAGGTCTACCGTCACGTGCTGGCCGGCCGCTGGCGTGACTACGACCCGTTCGATGCGGCGTTCCGTCCGGACGTCGAGGAGATTCCGTCGCCGGCCGTGTGCTCGATGTTCCGCACGTTCCAGGGCTGGACCGCGCTCACGCCGCAGGGGCCGGGCGACGGCACGCTGCAGTTGATCCCGGTTGCGAACGCGATGGCCTATGTCGTGCTGCGCGCGCTGCAGGACGATGTCGCCGACGACGACCTGTGCGGCGCGCGTCCGGGCCGCGCGCTGTCGATCCGACCGGAATGGCACGCATTGTTGCTCGACGCGCTGGTGCCGATCCCGCACATGGAGCCGGGCGACGCGGTGTTCTGGCACGGCGACGTCGTGCACGCGGTCGAGGATGCGCACCGCGGCAGCGGCGACAGCAACGTGATGTACATCGCGGCCGCGCCCGGTTGCGCGAAGAACGACGCGTACCTGCTGCGCCAGCGGGCCGCGTTCCTGCGCGGCGAGAGCCCGCCCGATTTCCCGGCCGATCATTTCGAGGTCGAGTTCGACGGACGTGGCGGGGAAGCGGACCTGACGCCGCTCGGCCGCGCGCAGATGGGGTGCGGGCTGTAACGCCCGGCGCGCCGCCGAATCGGCCGCGAGCCTTCGTCAATTCGACGCAATCGGCTGTCGGCGCAGCCGAAATCGACGCAACCGGCCTATTTTGACTCCCGATAATGGTCTGGAACACAGGGCGGCGGCACGGCGCTTCGCGCCCGCCGCGACCCATGACCATGGAGGAGTCGATGCAATTCACGCAAGCGATCGTTCGCCGCCCGGCCGCATCGTGCGCCGCCGGCCTCACGACCGCGCAGCTCGGCGCGCCCGACTACGACAAGACGCTCACGCAGTTCCACGCATACTGCGACGCGCTGCGTACGCTCGGCGTCGATCTGACCGAACTGCCGCCGCTGGACGCGTTTCCCGATTCGCACTTCGTCGAGGACGTCGCGGTGGTGACACCCGAATTCGCGGTGATTACGCGCCCCGGGGCGCCCGCCCGGCGCGGCGAGACCGCGCACATCGAAGCGGCGCTCGCCGCGCATCGCGACCTGCTGCCGATGCAGGAAGGCCGTCTCGACGGCGGCGACGTGATGCTGGTCGGCAAGCGCTTCTACATCGGCCTGACGGGCCGCACCGACGCGGAAGGCATCGCCGCGTTCGAATCGCTGGTGTCGCGCTACGGCTATTCGGTCGTCGCGGTGCCGGTGGGCGCCGGCCTGCACCTGAAGTCGGTCGTCAACGCGCTCGGCGACGACACGCTGCTCGTGACCGAGGCGCTGGCCGGGCACGCCGCGTTCGCGGGGTTCCGGCGGATCGTGGTCGCGCCGGCCGACGAATACGCGGGCAACACGCTGCGCGTGAACGGCACGCTGATCACGCCGGCCGGCTACCCGCGCGTCCATGCCAGCCTCGAACCGCTGGGCCTGCCGCTGCACGTGATCGATACGAGCGAATTCCGCAAGATGGACGGCGGCCTGACCTGCCTGTCGCTGCGGTTCTGACCGGATGGCATGCGCTGCGGTTCGGCCGGATAATGGGGCGCGCGTGCGAAGCCGGAGCGGCGGCGTGCGCCAGCCATCACCCGACCGGAGCGAACGCGGATGACCGACAAGAAGATGCAGCTCGACAAGATCGATCTCCGGATCCTCGACATCCTGCGCACCGACGGGCGCATTTCCTACCGGAAGCTGTCGGAGCTCGTGAACCTCACGCCGCGGCCCTGCCAGGCGCGCGTGGAGCGGCTCGAGGCGCTCGGCGTGATCGAGGGCTACCGCGCGGTGATCAAGGCGCCGCGCGCGACCAAGCCGATCGTCGTGATCGCGCAGATCGTGCTGGCCGACCACGGGCGTTCGCAGGCGCCGTTCGAAGACGAAATGCGGGCGAATCCGGCCGTGCTCGATTGCTGGCTCGTCAGCGGCACGTTCGATTTTCTCGTGCGGCTTGCGTGCGAGGATCTCGACGAATACCGGCGGATCGCGAACGTGTGGCTGGAAAGCCCGCGATTCCGGATCGAGAAGATCGTGACGACGGCCGAACTGCAGGCGATCAAGCGTAGCGTCGTGTAACGTCGCGCGCTGCTTCGAATCTGAATCCGCAGGCAATCGACGCAAAAGATCATGCCGGTTAATTGGCATCCCGAATCGAAAGGATCGAATCGGATCTTCCCTGGGTGAACGACATGGATGCATTGCAAGCGACAAAACGGGCGGTCGCGCCGTCGACAACGACGCTGAAGCGCCGTCTGCAGGGCCGCCACATCGCGATGATCGCGATCGGCGGCTCGATCGGCACGGGGCTGTTCGTCGCGTCGGGTGCGTCGGTCGCGCAGGCGGGGCCGGGCGGTGCGATCGCCGCGTATATCGCGATCGGGCTGATGGTGTACTTCGTCGTCACGGGCCTCGGCGAGATGGCCGCACTGATGCCGGTGTCAGGTTCGTTTGCGATCTACGGCGAGAAGTACGTCGACGAAGGCTTCGGCGTCGCGCTCGGCTGGACCTACTGGTACAGCTGGGCCGTGACGATCGCGATCGAGCTGGTCGCCGCGCAGATCGTGATGCGCTACTGGTTTCCGACCGTGCCCGGCATCTGGTGGGGCGCGGGCTTCCTCGTGCTGATCTTCCTGCTGAACACGCTGTCGGTGCGCGGCTTCGGCGAATCGGAATACTGGTTCTCGCTGATCAAGGTCGTGACCGTGGTCGCGTTCATCGCGGCCGGGCTGCTGATCGCCGCCGGCCTGATCGGGAACGGGCGTCCAGTCGGCTTGCGCAACTTCACGACCGGCGACGCGCCGTTCGTCGGCGGCGTGCACGCGATGATGAGCGTCGCGCTGATCGCGGGATTCTCGTTTCTCGGCACCGAGCTGGTCGGGATCACCGCCGGCGAATCGGAGAATCCGCGCAAGACGATCCCGCGCGCGGTGAAGCAGATCTTCTGGCGGATCATGCTGTTCTACGTGCTCGCGATCTTCGTGATCGGCCTGCTGGTGCCGTACACGGACCCGAACCTGCTGAAGAGCGACGTGACCGACATCGGCGTGAGCCCGTTCACGCTGGTGTTCAGCCATGCGGGTTTCCGGCTCGCCGCCGGCGCCATGAATCTCGTGATCCTGACGGCCGTGCTGTCGGCCGGCAACTCCGGCACCTACGCGGCGACGCGGATGCTGTACAACCTCGCGACGGAAGGGCGCGCGCCGGCGATGTTCGCGACACTGTCGCCGGGCGGCGTGCCGCGCAACGCGCTGTACGCGACGATGGCCGTCGGCGGGCTGTGTTTCCTCACGTCGTTGGCCAACAACCAGAGCATCTATCTGTGGCTGCTGAACACGGTCGGCATCACGGGCTTCATCGCGTGGCTCGGCATCGCGGTCTGTCATTACCGGTTCCGCAAGGGGTTCCTGAAGCAGGGCTACCGGCTCGATCAACTGCCGTACCGCGCGAAATGGTTCCCGTTCGGGCCGCTGTTCGCGATCGCGATCTGCATCGTGATCTCGCTCGGACAGGATTACCAGGCGTTCTTCGCCGAGAAAACCGACTGGATGGAAGTGCTGTCGATCTACGTGTGGATTCCGCTGTTCGTCGCGATCTGGTGGGCCTATCGCCGGGCGCGCAAGAGCCGGCTCGTGCGCTACGAGGAGATGGACATCGGGCCGTGGCTGAACCGGTCCGTCGAAGCGGTCGACGCGGCGGCCGGCACGAAGCGTTGACCGGACGCCGGGTGCCGGGGCATCGCCAGCACCGCCGCGTCAGCGCGCTTTCTTCAGGTACGCCTTCATGAAGTCCACCCACGCGCGCACTTTCTGCGGCACGTGCCGCGTCGCGACGTACAGCGCGTAGACATTCTGCTGCGGAAACCGGTATGCGGGCAGCGCGTCGACCAGCGTGCCGCTTTCGAGATCGTCGCGCACGAGCCATTCGGGCAGCAGCGCGACGCCGCTGCCCTGTCGCGCGAGCTCACGCAACACCGAAGCATTGTCGACGACGAGCCGCGGTTTCGCGTTCGGCCGGAACACGTGCTCGCTGCCGTCGCGGCTCACGAGGGGCCACGCGGCGACGCGCTCGAGCCGGCTGTGGCCGAGCTGCGGCAGGCGGGCGAGCGCATCGGGCGTGTCGATGCGCGCCGCGCCCACCGTCGCGAGCAGCGCCGGGGACGCGACCGGCCGGACGTCGTAGCTGCTGAGACACACGCCGCGATACGGCAGGTCCGAGAACTGCTCCGCGCGTCCGAGCCGAATCGCGACGTCGAAGCGGTCGCGCACGAGATCGGCCTGCGACGTATGCGTTTCGAGCCGCACGCGCAACGCGGGATGCTGCTGCGTGAACGCGTGCAGCGCCGGCGCGACGACCATCGACGCATATTCGACCGTCGACGTCACGCGCAGCATGCCCTGCATCCCGCCATGCTCGCCGCGCACCTCGTCGATCGCGCCTTCGGCTTCGTCGAGCACGCGCAGGCAGCGCTGGTAGAAGCGCTCGCCCGCGTCGGTCAGCTCGACACGCCGGGTCGTGCGCGTGAGCAGCGTGACGCCGAGCTCGGCTTCGAGCTGCTTCACGTTGAAACTGACGGCCGCCCGCGCCTGGTTCAGCGCGGTGGCGGCGGCCGTGAACGAACCGGCTTCGACCACGGCACGGAAAACGGCGAAACGATCGAGGCTCACCATGGTTGTGTCGATCTCCGTGCGAAAAACGATATCCGGATCGAAGGGTACCGGGAATGCGCGGCGGCGCGCGCGGATTGTCAAAATTTTTCGACCGGACCGTTCGCATCGCCGGCCTTATCCGCGCGGCCTTCGGACCTTACACTGCGGCGTTTCGTTCGAGTTCCGCCGACATGTCCGACCGCTCCAGGATCGCCGCCGTCTACCTGCTCGGCTTCGCGATCGACCTCGCGAACATGTTCATGCTGAATGCCGCGTATCCGGCGCTGCAGCGCGAACTGCACGCGTCGGTCGCGCAGCTTGCGTGGGTCGGCAACATGTACGTGCTCGGCCAGACCGTCGTGATTCCGCTCGGCACGTGGCTCGCGCGCCGGTTCGGCGAACGGCGGGTGCTGTCGGCGTCGCTGCTGCTGTTCGGATGCGCGAGCCTCGGCGTCGCGCTGTCCGCGTCGATCGGGACGCTGCTCGCGTGGCGGCTGGTCCAGGGGCTCGGCGGCGGGTTGCTGATTCCGGTCGGGCAGACGATGGCCTATCGCGCGTATCCGCCGCAGGCGCGGGCGAGGCTCACGTCGGTCGTGATGATGGTCGCGCTGCTCGTGCCGGCGTTGTCGCCGGCGATCGGCGGCATTGTCGTCGACCGGGTGTCGTGGCGGACGATCTTCGCCGGCATGCTGCCGCTCGCCGTCGCGACCTGCGCGCTCGCATTCGCATGGCTGCCGCGCGACGGCGCGCGAGCGCGGCCCGAGCCGCTCGACTGGCCGGGGCTCGGCCTGAGCGCGGTCACGCTCGTCGCGCTGCTGCTCGGGCTGACGTTCGCCGGCCAGCCCGGCGCGGGACGGCTCGCGATGCCGACGCTCGCGGCCGCGTTTGCCGCCGGCATCGGCTACGTGTGGCACGCGCGCCGCGCGGCCGCGCCGCTGCTCGATCTCGGCCTGCTTGCCCAGCCGCTGCTGCGAACCGGCGTGGTGGTCTATCTGTGCGTGCCGGGCATCTTCACGGGCGTCAACCTCGTCGCCGCGCTGTACCTGCAGAACGGCCTCGGGCTGAGCGCCACGCACGCGGGCGCGCTGATGCTGCCGTGGGCGATCGCGTCGTTCGCCGCCATCGCGACGACGCGCCGGGGCTTGCCGCGCTGGGGCGCGAAGCCGCTGTTCGTCGTCGGCATCGTGGTGGACTGCGCGGGCATCGTGCTGCTCGCGACGCCGCTGGCCGCGCTCGAGGCGGGGCGCGTGGCCGCGTTCGCGGCGATGGGGTTCGGTGCGAGCCTGTGCACGAGCACGTCGCAAAGCGCGGCGTTCGTCGATGTGCCTGCTGACCGGATGGGCGACGCGAGCGCACTGTGGAACATCAACCGCCAGTTGAGCTTCTGCGTCGGCGTGGCCGTGCTCGGCAGCGCGCTCAATGCGTTGCTGGGGTTCGACGCGGGCGGCCCGGCGTTGCTGCCTTACCGGCAGAGCTTCGCGCTCGCGGCCGCGCTGACGCTGATCCCGCTGTGGCTCGTCGCGCGGCTTGCAACTCGTCCCGCTGCGCTCGCGCAACCGGTTTCCCAACGATCCTGAGAGTCACATCATGAATTTGCCGAATCCGTATTTCAAGGAAGTCGTCGACGCGCACGTCGACATCGAAGCATGGCTGTCCGGCCGCGCGGAGCCCGGGCGGCTCGCGACGCTGATGGCGCGCTTCTCGCCGCAGTTCTCGATGATTGCGCTGCAAGGCGCGCCGATCGATTACGCGGGTGTCGACGCGCTGTTTTCGCAGGGATGGAATGCGCGTCCCGGGCTGCGGATCGAGATCGACGAATGTCGGGAAATCGCCGCATGCGATGGCGGCGCGGTGATCGGCTATCGCGAGACACAGACCGACGGGACGGGGCGACGCACCGTCAGGCGCTCGACCGTCGTATTCGAGCGCGATGCGCACGGGCGCATCGTGTGGCGGCATCTGCACGAGACGCCGGTTGCCGGCTGATGCCGCGTCGGGTGGCCTCCAGCTTGCGCATCGGCAAGAGGAGGACCGGACCTCGGCGACGTCATTCCGATTCCGTCCCGGTCGCCCCGCCCATTTGCTTCAGGAACCGCCGCTGCGCGGCGATCAGCTCGCGGTAGGTGAGCACCCGGTATGGCACGCCGTGGCGCGCGGCGATCGGCGCGGCGAGCGCCGCGAGCGCGTCGCAGTGGCGATGGTGCCAGGTCGGGAACAGATGATGGGTCGCGTGGCGGTGCAGCCCGCCGAGCCAGAACGCGAGCCAGCGCGGCTCGGGCAGCCAGTCGACGGCCGTATGCAGCCCGTGCTCGCGCCAGCCGTGCGGCAGCGGCTCGCAGTCGGGCGCGCGGTAGAACGCGACGTCGGCCCAATGCGTGCCGAGCAGCAGCCCGACGACGAAGCACGATGCGCACATCTGCGCGAACACGTATGCGGCGATGACGCCGCCCCATCCGACGCCGGTGCCGTGCAGTGCCCAGACGGGCAGCGCGAGCATCAGCGCGAAGTGCGCGAGCTTCGTGCCGACGAACGTGAGCCAGCCGCGCACGCCGGGCAGCGCGCGGTGCCGCGCGACGGGCGTCTTGCCGAGCCGATCCGACCAGTCGTAGATCCAGCCGATGTACGGCATCGACAGTGCCGCGATCAGCGGCCAGTACAGGTGCTGGTAGCGGTGGTGCGGGCGGCGCGTCTGGAACGGCGTCTGGCACAGGAAGAAGTTTTCCTCGAGATCGAGATCGCGGCCCTCGATGTTCGCGTACGGGTGATGAAACGCGATGTGGCGCACGCGCCAGTACGCCGGCTCGATTCCGAGCGGCACGGTGACCGCGCGCGCGATCCACGCGTTCAGCCGGCGGCCCGCGGCGGGCGAGACGCGAGGCGGCCCGATCAGCGTGCCGTGCACGGCGTCATGCATGAAGTTGATCGCGAGCACCGCGAACAGCAACACGAACGCGACGTACCCGAGCGCGAAGCGTGCCGGGCCGCCGGCCGTCAGCGCGACACCGCCTGCGCCGAGCGCGGCGGTCAGCAGGAGGGCGCCCTTGAGCCATTGCCGCGCGTCCGCGTAGCGGTGGTCGCCCGTCCCGCGCAGGTAGGCGGCGGATGCGACGCGCAGCTCGGTGTCGAACGGCGGTGTGCCTTCGGGCCACACGTAGGTGGCGGGCCGCGGGTCCATCAGCGCGCTCCGAGCATCGCGCGGTGCCGCTCGCGCGCGAACAGGCAGGCGGCGCCGTGCAGCCCGACCAGCGCGACGAGCGCACAGCCGAGCGGATCGCGCCAGCCGAACCCGACGATGAAACAGGCCGGCATCGCGAGCGCCGCCACGCTCCACGCGGCGCGCGCCCACGCGCGTCCGTCCGACAGCGCGCCGAGCGCGATCGTCTGCACGGCGATCCAGCCGAACAGCAGCGGCTCCTGCGGCGCGGGGAAGGTGCCTTGCCGGTGCACGTAGTAAATGACGACCGCGAACAACGCGAGCCCTCCCGTCGCGATCCAGCCGTCGCCGATCCGCAGCGGATCGCGCGCGGGCAGCCGGGGCGCCGCGAGCCCGAGGTAGCGCAGCACCGGAATGTTGTTCGCCCAGAACGGGTTGTCGGAGCGCACCGCGTCGTGCACGCCGTAGCGGATCGGCGCATGCGGCAGTTCGCGCTGGTAGGTGCCGAACAGCTTGTCCCAGATCAGCAGCGTGCCGCCGAAGTTCCTGTCGATGTACTCCGGGTTCAGGCCGTGATGAACCCGGTGGTTTGCCGGCGTCACGAAGAAGCGGTCGAGCCAGCCGGACCGGTAGATCGTGCCGCAGTGGTTGTAGAACTGCACCGAATAGTGGAACCCGCCCACCAGCACGAACGCCTCGACGGGCACGCCGAGCACGGCGAGGCCCGCGAAGAACGGGATCGACGTCAGCGACGAGTACCACGAATTGC
Organism: Burkholderia cepacia; assembly: GCF_001718835.1. Lineage (NCBI taxonomy): Bacteria > Pseudomonadati > Pseudomonadota > Betaproteobacteria > Burkholderiales > Burkholderiaceae > Burkholderia > Burkholderia cepacia. The sequence continues at coordinate 959,695 of NZ_CP013444.1, forward strand.
GCACGCCGAGCGACAGGTTGAAGTGCTCGCCTTCGTGGTGGACGACGTGGACCGCCCACATCAGCGGAATCTTGTGATGCAGCCGGTGCAGCCAGTAGAAGCAGAAATCCCACGCGAAGAACGTGAAGATCCAGACGCCGGGCACGCCGAGCCGGTCGACCCAGTGCAGGTTCGCGTGCGCGGACAGCCACGCGAACACCGCGACCTCGGCGCCGCGGAACAGCCACAGCACGATGTGCCCGGAATTCAGGTTGAAGATCACGTCGCGCCACGGCGCGCGCTGCCCGCGCAGCCAGCGCAGGCCGGCCACGTCGGCGACCACGAGCGCCAGCATCACGGCGAGCGGCAAAGCGAACACATTCATCAGATGGCCCTCCGGGAGAACGCGGGCAGCCTTGCGGCGAGCATCCCGCAGACGAGCGCGACGAGCACGCCCGCCGAAATGTCGAGCGCCAGGTGGCGGCGCGTCTGTACGATCGACCAGGTGATCGCCGCGCTCCACAGCACGACGAGCGCGCTGCGCCACGGACGGCGCGCGTCGACGAGCGCGCGCGCCGCGAGGCAGGTCAGCGCCGCGTGCAGCGATGGCAGGCAGTTCTGCGCGGAATCGCCCGCCGCGAGGAGCCGCAACGCGGCGGCGCTCAACGACGCGCCGGCGACGGGCGGGTAGTGCAGCGTGGTCGGGAACAGCACGAAGACGATGCCGGACACGAGCGCGCCGAACTGCATCGCGCGCATCAGCCACGGCACGCGTGCGGCGTCCGCGCGAAGGTACGCGTACGGGATCAGCGCAAAGAACGACAGGTAGAGCCACACGCCGCGCGGATCGAACGGGACGAGCCGGTCGAGCGCGCTTTCGGCGAGCACCGTCCCGGGGCCCTGCAGCAGGCTGGACAGGGTATAGGCGACGCCGACCGCGCCCCAGCCGAGCGCCAGCGCGCGCAGTCGCGGCGGCAGAGCGATCATCGCGCCTCCTTCGCGCGGACGATGCGGCGCCGCTTCTGCGTGAAGTCGCGCGCGGGCACGGCCGGGCTCAGTGTCCACGTGAGCGCGTCCGTGGCGACGCCGAGCCGCGCGAACACGTCGACGAGATGCTGCCGGCACGCGGCGAGCGCGCCGGCGCCCGCACCGTCCACGCACGTGTCGACCGCGAGCGAGAGCGCGGCGGGCGCCGTCTGCGTCAGCCGGTAGTCGGCGTGCAGCGGCAGTGCTTGCGCGAGCGCCCGCGCGCAGACGTCGGCGAACACGGTGCGCGGCGTGCCGTCGCGGGCGGGCAGCACCAGCATGTCGTCGCAGCGCCCCTCGATCCGCTCGATCGCGAGCGCCGGGCTGCCGCAAGGGCAGGGCGCGCGGCGCACCGCGAGCACGTCGTCGAGCCGGTAGCGGACGATCGGCTGCGTGGCGCGCGTGAAGTCGGTGATGACCGGCACGAAGCGCGCGTCGTCGAGCCACTGCGGCTCGACGTGGAGGAATGCCTCGTTCAGGTGCAGCGTGCCGTGCGCGCAAGTCGCGCCCAGGAAGCCCTCGGTCGCCTGGTAGACCTCGTCGACGCGGCCGAACGTTTCGGCCAGCAGCACGCGGTCGAGCGGCTCCAGCACTTCGGCGACCGCGATGACGCGAGCCGGGCGCACGGCCAGCCGGCCTTCGCGCACGGCGACGGCGAGCGAGCACAGCACCTGGGCCGGCGCGACGACGATCGTCGGCCGGTACGCGTCGAGTTGCGCGACCAGCGACTCGAACGGTTCGAACAGGTCGAAGAACGCGAACGACAGCCACGGCGTGCGGACCGTCGTGTACAGCCGGTTGTTCGCGCGCAGGAACAGCGCGACCCGTTCGCGATGCAGCAGCCCATGCGGCAGCAGCTTCGCGAGCAGCACGCCGGCCCATGTCGCGCGCTCGGCCGGGCTCGCGACGAACACGCCGCGGCTGCCGGACGTGCCCGACGACAGGCCGACGCTGTAGCGTCCGAGCATCGGGCTGAAGTCGCGCGACTGCTCGGCGCGATGCGCGCACGCGAGCACATCGTCGAGCTTGAGCTCCGCGGTGTTCATCGCGTCGAAGTGCGCGAGCATCGCCGCCTTGTCCATCAGCGGCCATGCGTCGCGCGGCTGGCTCGCGTGCGGCGCGAACCACGGGCTGCGCGCGAGCACGGTGCGCGCGAATCGTTCGAGCCCGCGCGCCTGGTGGCGCTCGAGCGCCGCGCGGTCCGCGAAGCGGTGCGTGCGGGTGCGGGCGTAGGCCCACAGCAGGCGGTGCGGTTGCATCACAGTGCGCCCTCGTGTGTAAGCAGGATCGTCGCGCGGCCGCCGGCGTCGAGCTGATGCAGGCGGTCGAGCGTCGCGTAATAGGCGCGCGGATCGTCCATGATCAGGTGCGCGATCCGCGACGGTCCGCGCGGCTCGCGGTAGCCCTGCGGCGACCACGCCGAATCCGACGCGAGCAGCACCCAGCCGCTGTCGGTCGCGACGAACGCGCCGAGATGGCCCGCCGCGTGGCCGGGCAATTCGACCAGCAGGATGTCGCCGCCGGCGTTCGGCAGCGCGTAAGCGTGCTCGAACGGCGCGAGCTCGGCGGGCAGCGCGACGCGCTCGAAGCTTTCGACGAAGCACGCGCGCGCGTCGAAGTCGTCCGGCATCAGGCCCGGCACGAAGCCGCGCCTGAGCGCCGCGATCCCGCGCAGCGGGCGTGTCGCGCGCCAGCCGTCCCCGGAGCAGATCATCGGCACGCCCGGGAAGTCGCGCAGTCCCGCGATGTGGTCGCCGTGGAAGTGCGACACCACGACGCCGTCGAGATCGGCGGGGCGCAGGCCTTCGCGCGCGAGCTGCGCGGCGATCGCGTCGGCGGCGTCGAAATGCACGGGCGTCACCTTGCGGTACAGCGCGAACACGCCGCGTCGCGTGTGGTCGAGGAAGTGCGACGCGTAGCCGGTGTCCCACAGCCAGCGCCGGCCGTTCGCCTGCAGCAGGTAGCAGCGCGACGGGAACGCGCACGCGGAGAAGCCGGCGCCTTGCAGCGCGACGCAGCCGGGATGGGTGCAGTAGCCTGCCTCAAATGCCGTAATGGTTGCCATGCGTACGAATCCAGTCCGCGGTGAGACGTATGCCGTCGTCGATCGAGATCGGCGGCCGGTAGCCGAGCAGCGCGGCGGCGCGCGTGTTGCCGAGCGTCATGTCGAAATGGAGCGCGCCGATCCCGTAGCGCGTGAGCAGCGGCTCGCGGCCGCGCAGGTGGCCGCTCAGCTCGGACGCGCGCGCGAGCGCGTCCAGCAGCGGATACGGCAGCGCGCGGATCCGGTAGCGCAGCTTCAGCGCATCGCCGAGCAGGCGCGCGAGCAGCGACGCGAGCGTGCACGGCTCGAAGTTCGTGATGTTGAACGCGGCGCCCGATGCGACCTGTGCGTGCGTCGCGACGCGCAGCGCATGCACGACGTTGCCGACGTAGGTCAGGTCGACGAGCGCGGTGCCGCCGCGCGGCAGCGGCAGCACGCCGCGTCGCGCGTGCAGCAGTTGCAGGATGCGCGGCACGATCACGCGGTCGTGCGGGCCGAACAGCCCGCGCGGGCGCAGCAGCACGAAGGTCGTGCCGGGATGCGCGCCGGCGAGCGCGCACAGTTCGTCTTCGGCCTGCGCCTTGGTCGCCGCGTAGTGATTCACGAAGCGCGCGGCGCGATACGACTCGTCGATGTCGCGGTGATGCCGGTAGTCGAAGTAGATCGACGGCGTCGATACGTGCACGAAGCGCGGCACGCCGCGCGCGACGGCCGCTTGCGCGAGCCGGCGGGTCGCGGTCACGTTCGACGCGACGAAATCGTCGCGCCGGCCCCACGGCGACGACAGCGCCGCGCAGTGCCAGACCGCGCCGACGTCGCGCAGCAGCGCGTCGGCCTGCGCGTCGTCGAGCGTCGCGAGTTCCGCCGGCACGAACTCGGCGCCGGCCGCGCGCAACGCGGCGCCCGCTTCGAGATTGCGGCCGGTTGCGCGCACGGCGCGGCCGTCCGCCAGCAGCGCATCGACGGCGTTGCGGCCGAGCCCGCTCGTCGCGCCGGTCACGAGGATCTTCATGCGACGAGCACCATCCCGCCGACCGTCAGTCCGGCCGCGGTGCCGATCAGCAGCGCGCGGGTGCCGCGCGTGAAGCGTCCCTGCTCGATCGCTTCGTGCAGCGCGGTCGGGATCGACGCCGCGACCTGGTTGCCGTGCTGCGCGTAGATGTCGACGAGCGAGTCCGGACGCATGCCGAGACGCTTGCGGATGTGTTCCATCGCGAGGTGGCTCGCCTGATGCGGGATCACGACGTCGACGTCGCGCGCCGCGTGCGCGTTGCCGCCGAACAGCTGCTCGAGGAAGCCGCCGATCACCGTGGACGCAAGCCTGAACACGCGCTTGCCGTCCATCCGGAACAGGTAGTCGGCCGGCTCGGCGCCGATGCGCGGATTGCGGCGCGTGCCGCCCGCGCGGATTTCGCAGAACGCGTTGCCTGCGGGGTAGGTTTCCATCCGGAACGCCTCGATGCCGGTTGCCGCGTCGCCGCGTTCGACGATCGCGGCGGCCGCGCCGTCGCCGAAGATCAGCGACGCTTCCGGGTCGTTCCAGTCGATGCCGCGTGACGCCAGGTCCGACGCGACGATCGCGATGCGCCGGTACGCGCCGCTCGCGAGCAGGCTTGCCGCGACCTGCAGTGCGGCCACGAAGCTCAGGCAGCTCGCGTTCACGTCGAATGCGGCGGTGCCGGCCGGCAGCCCGGCCGGCCCGAGAATCCGGCTCGCGGTGCTGGGCAGCGCCTGCTCGCCGACGCCCGACGCGGACAGCAGCAGGTCGATCGACGCAGGCGCGACCTGGCCGCGCCGCAGCGCGTCGCGCAGCGCGGCCGCGGCGAGCCCGGATTGCGTTTCGGCGTCGTCGGCGTAGTAGCGGACGTCGATGCCCGACTTCTTGCGCGAGAAACCCGGCTTGTGTTTGAGCAGCGCGTCAAGCTCGCCGGACGTGACGCGCCGCGACGGCAGCGCCTTGCCGGTGCAAATGATTCGAATGGGCAGCATGGCGGGGAACAGTGGAAGCGGGATGCCTGCGGTCATGCGCGAACGCGGCGCGCGATGCTTGACTTCGAGGGCCGATGACCGATTCCTGCGGAATGGATGTCAGGCGAGAAGCATTCGATGAAACAGGACACCTTTCTTTCTCTCAGTTTGATTATCTTGATCGTTATCGCGCTGGTGCGGGGAGCGCGCTGCTGACGAAACCGGGATGCGATATCGCCAGCCGGCCGAATGCTACCAAAATTGGTTGCCGACAGGGTGGCGCAGTTGCGCAAGGCCGTCTCGCGTTACTCCGCGGCACGCATTATGGTGCTGACGAGAGTCTTGGAGCAGAAATCACTTTCGCAATGAAGTTGGCCGGCCTGGAATTTTAGACGTGACCGGCGAGATATGACGCGTGCTTACCAGTCGTTATATCGAGCCATCTTCGCGTCCGAAGTCGCGCTGCGAATGATTTCGCCGGTCGCTGTCATCACGGCGATTCACTCAGACGAGAAACGGACCAGCGACGCCGCCGCCCGGCAACGGTTCGGCGGTTCGGCACGCACGATGAAAAACTCGATTAGAAGCGGATACAAGCCGCTAGCAGTACAACCAGCACAAACGTCCATTCGTCTGGACGGCAACCGCCGATTCCATCGTTCAGAAAGTGGCTCGGCTATGCAAAGTTGTTTCTGGGGCAGAACACTGCCTAGAAGCGATGCCGTAGCCCGGCGTTCACCCGCAGCTGCGACGGCCCGCCCGCATCGACGCCCGTCGCGCCGACGACCGCCTGCGCCGAACCGCTGCCGTTCGAGCCGGTCGCGTGCGCGTAGCCGACCATCGCATAGAGATCGGTGCGCTTGCTGAGCAGGCAGGCCGCGCCCGCGCTCAGTTGCCGATAGCGGGCCGACGAATCGCCGGATGCATGCAGGTGGTTGTACGCGAGCACCGCGTTCAGCGCGGGCGTGGCCTGCCACACGCCGTGGATCGACACGTTGCGGTAGTGCTGCGCGCGGCCGAACAGGGACGCGCCGTCGGGCAGGTAACGCGCGTCGCTGTAGTAGCCGCCGGCCGTGACCGCGCCGAACGTGTATTGCGCGGCGACGCGGACGATGCGCACGGCCGCCGCCGACGCGTACGCGGCGTTCACGGCGCTGTTGAACAGCGAATCGGCGCTCGATGCGCCGCGCCGCACATGCGCCGGGTTGCCGAGGTCGACATGCAGATAGCCGGCCGCCGCCGCGAACGGGCCGCGCCGGTACGCCAGCGCGGCGCCGTGCGAGAGCCCGGAACCCGCCGCGCCCGGCACGCCGCCGAGCGCGGCCATCGCCGACGCCTGCAGGCCGCCCGCGCGCGGGCTCGTCCATTTGACCGCGTGGTTGAAACGGGCGCTCGCATCCGCGTTGTCGACGTCGCCGGGCGTCGAGAAGGTCTGGCCCAGATACCCGTCGCCCTGCAGCGGCTGGACGAGATCGGTCAGCGGGTCGTACAGGCGGCCCGCGACGATCATGTGGCCGCCCGCCGAGCGCAGGCCGACATGGCTCTGGCGGCCGAACAGCCGGCGTCCCTGGTTCATCTGGCCGGTGCCGGCGTTCAAGCCGTTCTCGAGCTGGAACACGGCCACGGCACCGCCACCGAGCTGCTCGACGCCCTTCAGTCCAATGCGGGAGCCGGACAGGCTGCCGCTTTGCAGTTCGATTCGATCCGGCGTTCCGCCGCTGTTGCGCGTGTAGACGAAGCTCGTATCGACGATGCCGTAGAGCGTGACCGACGACGCATGCACGTCGGCGGCGGCGATCAGCACAAGCGCGGCGCCGGCGGGAGCGGCCGCGCGCCATCGCGCGCGGCCGCTCACAGGTATTTCAGCCACGGGAGATCCTTGCGGCGCTGCTTGAGCCGCGCGAACCACCGCACTGGCCAGTAGAGCGGCACGACAAGAAGCGCGGCGACGAGCCATACGCCCCACAGCGCGCTGAAGCCGAATACGACGCCCTGGTTCGCGCCAAATGTCGCGAGTGCGGCCAGATACAACGCCTTCAGCACGTACAGGTGCAGCAGGTAATAGAACATCGGCGCGCCGCCGAGCAGCGCGAGGCGATGCGCGACGGGGCACCGCTCGCGCCGCTCGAACCACGCGAGCAACAGCAGCGATGCGCCGAGCGTCGGCAGCAGGAACATCAGCGACGGCGGGTACTTGGTCGCGGCGAGAAAGCTCATGGCCGTGCGCAACGCGTCGCCGGTCGCGCGCCACGGCGCGTCGCCGTAGACGTTCAGCGCGCGCAACGCGACGTATGCCGCGACGAGCCCGATGCCGACGCCGGCGAGGCGGCGAATCCGCGCGTGCGGGTTGGTGCCGCGCGCGTACCACGGGCCGGCCGCGTAACCGAGCAGGATCACGCCGATCCACGGCAGCACCGGGTACGTCGTCCGCGCGCGCATGCCGTCCCACAGATCGATGAACACCCGCTGATGCAGGATCGACCACGGCACGAAGCCCGCCGAATCGGGCCCGAGCCGGAAGCCGTCGAGCAGGTTGTGGCCGGCGACGATCACGGCGCCGAGCGCGAACTGCGCACCGCGCGGCAAGCGCAGCAGCGCCGCGAGTGCGACCATCGACAGGCCGATCGCCCAGATCACCTGCAGCCATAGCGTCGACGGCGGGAACTCGGCCGTCCACGCGAACGAGACGAGCGTCAGCTCGAGGACGATCAGGAACGCGCCGCGCTTCACGAGAAACGCGGCGGTCGCGGCGGGCGAGCGGTCCTGGCCGTAGAGCCAGGCCGACAGTCCTGTCAGAAACACGAACGCCGGCGCGCAGAGCTGGCTCGTCAGCCGCGTGAAGAAAAGCGCGGGATCGACGGACAGTGCATCCATCGGGTCCGATACCTGCTGATGCAGGAAGAACGTCTCTCGCACGTGATCGATGAGCATCAGCAGCATGACGAAGCCGCGCAGCGCGTCGATCGCGATCAGGCGGTGGGAGGCCGCAGGGGCGGCGGTCGCGGAAAAAGCGGACATTGAATGGGACGCTCGATGAGCGGAAGCGAATGGTATCGAGATGATATAACATTGCATTACACATTGTAATATTCATCGCTGTGTGCGGACCGTCACGTTCGCGTCGTCGCTTTGCCGGATCACGATCGCCCATGCAATTCGTGCAAGCTTGCTGGCCAGCGTACAGGCGACCACGCTGGAATGTCGTCGCGCCAGCATTGAGCGAACCCAGTCGGCCATGCGGCCGGACTGCTTGTCCAGCCGAAGCATAAATGCTCTGGCACACTGGACCAACAGGTGCCGAATATTCTTGTCCCCTTGACGGCGTGTCCGAACTCGCTGAGCTTGCGTGCCATCCAATGCGCACCTGCGCAGGCCTTCACGACAACGGTACAAGGATGGAACGTGGCAAAGAACTCAAGCAGCTGCTTCCGCGAGATCTTCTTGCGAAACACGACTTTGCGCGCGCGATCCTGCCCATGTAGATGGAAAGAATGCTTCGTGTCCTCGAATGGTTCTGGATACACCTTGCCGTGTAAGGCTTCGCAGGCGTCTCCGACGTGCTGTATCCAGATCTAATCGAGAGATGTATCCACATCTGATCAAGTTCGACAACGATTGCCGGGTAATGCCGATACAGGTATTGGCACTACCAGCCAAGATGCTGTTTTTATTGGGTTTTTTCTCGCGAGGTGCGCGCCGGGGCGCGATCTGCGTGGCATAATCGACCGCATCCGCAAGGCTTGTAGTCACAACGACCCCGCATACCCATGGCACAGACTCTCTACGACAAACTGTGGAACACCCACGTGGTCCACACCGAGGAAGACGGCACGACTTTGCTCTACATCGACCGTCAGCTGCTGCATGAAGTCACGAGCCCGCAGGCATTCGAAGGGCTGAAGATGGCGCAGCGTCCTGTGTGGCGCATCAGCGCGAACCTGGCCGTGTCGGACCACAACGTGCCGACCACCGATCGCAGCCACGGCATCGCCGATCCCGTCTCGAAGCTGCAGGTCGACACGCTCGACGCGAACTGCGATGCGTTCGGCATCACGCAGTTCAAGATGAACGACGTGCGCCAGGGCATCGTCCACATCATCGGGCCGGAGCAGGGCGCGACGCTGCCGGGCATGACGATCGTGTGCGGCGATTCGCATACGTCGACGCACGGTGCGTTCGGCGCGCTCGCGCACGGCATCGGCACGTCGGAAGTCGAGCACGTGCTCGCCACGCAAACCCTGCTGCAGAAGAAGAGCAAGAACATGCTCGTGAAGGTCGAGGGTGCGCTGCCGCGCGGCTGTACCGCGAAGGACATCGTGCTCGCGATCATCGGCAAGATCGGCACGGCCGGCGGCACGGGCTACGCGATCGAATTCGGCGGCTCGACGATCCGCGCGCTGACGATGGAAGGCCGCATGACCGTCTGCAACATGGCGATCGAAGCCGGCGCGCGCGCGGGCATGGTCGCGGTGGACGACACGACCATCGATTACCTGAAGGGCCGTCCGTTCGTGCCGACCGGTGCGGAATGGGATCAGGCCGTCGAATACTGGCGTCAGTTCAAGTCGGACGAAGGCGCGCAGTTCGATCGCGTGGTCGAGCTGAACGCGGCCGAGATCGTGCCGCAGGTCACGTGGGGCACGTCGCCTGAAATGGTCACGTCGATCGACGGTCGCGTGCCCGATCCCGAACGCGAGAAGGATCCGGTCAAGCGCGACGCGATGGAGCGTGCGCTGGCCTACATGGCGCTCGAGCCGAACACGCCGATCGAGTCGATCAAGGTCGACAAGATCTTCATCGGTTCGTGCACGAACGCGCGCATCGAGGACATCCGCGCAGCCGCGTACGTCGTGAAGAAACTGAACCGTCGTGTCGCGTCGAACGTGCGGCTCGCGATGGTCGTGCCGGGTTCGGGCCTCGTGAAGGCACAGGCCGAGCGCGAAGGGCTCGACAAGGTGTTCACGGATGCCGGCTTCGAATGGCGCGAGCCGGGCTGCTCGATGTGCCTCGCGATGAACGCGGACCGGCTGGATCCGGGCGAGCGCTGCGCGTCGACGTCGAACCGCAACTTCGAAGGCCGGCAGGGCGCGGGCGGTCGCACGCACCTCGTGAGCCCCGCGATGGCGGCGGCCGCGGCGATCGAAGGTCATTTCGTCGATATTCGCCAGCTGGGGTAACGGGACGGATCATGGAAAAATTCACTGTGCATACCGGCGTCGTGGCGCCGCTCGATCGCGAGAACGTCGACACCGACGCGATCATCCCGAAGCAGTTCCTGAAGTCGATCAAGCGCACGGGCTTCGGTCCGAACGCGTTCGACGAATGGCGTTACCTCGATCACGGCGAGCCGGGCCAGGACAACTCGAAGCGTCCGCTGAATCCCGATTTCGTGCTGAACCAGCCGCGCTACCAGGGCGCATCCTTGCTGCTCGCGCGCAAGAACTTCGGCTGCGGCAGCTCGCGCGAGCACGCACCGTGGGCGCTGCAGCAGTACGGCTTCCGCGCGATCATCGCGCCGAGCTTCGCGGACATCTTCTTCAACAACTGCTACAAGAACGGGCTGTTGCCGATCGTGCTGACCGAGCAGCAGGTCGATCACCTGTTCAACGAGACGGTGGCGTTCAACGGTTTTCAACTGACGATCGACCTCGACGCACAGGTCGTGCGTGCGGGCGACGGCCGCGAGTATCCGTTCGAGATCACCGCGTTCCGCAAGTACTGCCTGCTGAACGGCTTCGACGACATCGGCCTCACGCTGCGCCACGCGGACAAGATTCGCCAGTTCGAGGCCGAGCGCCTCGTGAAGCAGCCGTGGCTCGACACCAAGCTGGTCGGCTGATCGAGCCTTTCGGGCGGGCGCGCCGAAGGCGCGTTCGCCGGCCTGCCTCCATAAAAACCTACCCAGTCAGGAATTTCGCATGAAGATTGCAGTGCTGCCCGGCGACGGCATCGGTCCGGAAATCGTCAATGAAGCGGTGAAGGTGCTGAACGCACTCGACGAGACGTTCGAACTCGAACAGGCGCCGGTCGGCGGCGCGGGCTACGAGGCAAGCGGTCATCCGCTGCCGGAGGCGACGCTGAAACTCGCGAAGGAAGCCGACGCGATCCTGTTCGGCGCCGTGGGCGACTGGAAGTACGACTCGCTCGAGCGCGCGCTGCGCCCCGAGCAGGCGATCCTCGGGCTGCGCAAGCATCTCGAGCTGTTCGCGAACTTCCGCCCGGCGATCTGCTACCCGCAGCTCGTCGACGCATCGCCGCTGAAGCCGGAACTGGTCGCGGGCCTCGACATCCTGATCGTGCGCGAACTGAACGGCGACATCTACTTCGGCCAGCCGCGCGGCGTGCGTGCCGCGCCGGACGGCCCGTTCGCGGGCGAACGCGAAGGCTTCGACACGATGCGCTATTCGGAACCGGAAGTGCGTCGCATCGCGCACGTCGCGTTCCAGGCGGCCCGCAAGCGCGCGAAGAAGCTGCTGTCGGTCGACAAGGCGAACGTGCTCGAAACGTCGCAGTTCTGGCGCGACATCATGATCGACGTGTCGAAGGAGTACGCGGACGTCGAGCTGTCGCACATGTACGTCGACAACGCGGCGATGCAGCTCGCGAAGGCGCCGAAGCAGTTCGACGTGATCGTCACCGGCAACATGTTCGGCGACATCCTCTCGGATGAAGCGTCGATGCTGACGGGCTCGATCGGCATGCTGCCGTCGGCGTCGCTCGACAAGAACAACAAGGGCCTGTACGAACCGTCGCACGGTTCGGCGCCGGACATCGCGGGCAAGGGCATCGCGAACCCGCTCGCGACGATCCTGTCGGCCGCGATGATGCTGCGTTACTCGCTGAATCGTGTGGAGCAGGCCGATCGCATCGAGCGCGCGGTGAAAACGGTGCTCGAACAGGGCTACCGCACGGGCGACATCGCGACGCCGGGCGGCCGGCAGGTCGGCACGACGGCGATGGGCGACGCGGTGGTCGCGGCGCTGTAAGAAGGCGGTAAAGGGTGCGAACGCGGCCGTGAAAAAACGGCCGGTTCGCGCGCGGTTGGCCGTTGTGCGGGCAACCGGCTTTGTGTAGACTCGAACGATGGCGCAAATTTCCCTGATCTCCCCGGTCTTGAAACTCCACGGCAACATTGCCCGTGCGGGTGCGCGCGCCATCGTCATCACGAAAACCATTACCACGAAAACGATCATTAAACGCTGATCGTCCGTCGTGCCCGCCTATTTCCCCGCGCGGTCACACCGGGGACGGAAATGGCGGGGAAGCTCCATCAAAGGGTTAGTCATGAACGTAGGTCTCGTAGGTTGGCGCGGCATGGTCGGCAGCGTCCTGATGCAGCGCATGCAGGAAGAGGGCGATTTCGACCTGATCGAACCGGTGTTTTTCAGCACCAGCAACACGGGCGGCAAAGCGCCGTCGTTCGCGAAAAACGAGACTACGCTCAAGGACGCGACCAACGTCGACGAGCTGAAGAAGTGCGACGTGATCATCACGTGCCAGGGCGGCGACTACACGAACGACGTGTTCCCGAAGCTGCGCGCAGCGGGCTGGAACGGCTACTGGATCGATGCGGCCTCGTCGCTGCGGATGAAGGACGACGCGGTCATCATCCTCGATCCGGTCAACCTCGACGTGATCAAGGACGCGCTCGTCAAGGGCACGAAGAACTTCATCGGCGGCAACTGCACGGTCAGCCTGATGCTGATGGCGCTCGGCGGCCTGTTCCGCGAGAACCTCGTCGACTGGATGACGGCGATGACCTACCAGGCCGCATCGGGCGCGGGCGCGCAGAACATGCGCGAACTGCTGTCGCAGATGGGCACGCTGAACGGCGCGGTGAAGGAGCAGCTCGCCGATCCGGCATCCGCGATCCTCGACATCGACCGCCGCGTGCTGGCCGCGATGAACAGCGATGCGATGCCGACCAGCAACTTCGGCGTGCCGCTCGCCGGCTCGCTGATCCCGTGGATCGACAAGGATCTCGGCAACGGGATGTCGAAGGAAGAGTGGAAGGGCGGCGCGGAAACCAACAAGATCCTCGGCAAGCCGGCGATGGGCGAGCCGGGTTCGATCCCGGTCGACGGCCTGTGCGTGCGGATCGGCGCAATGCGCTGCCACTCGCAGGCACTGACGATCAAGCTGAACAAGGACGTGCCGCTCGACGAGATCAACGGCATCCTCGCGTCGGCGAACGACTGGGTGAAGGTCGTGCCGAACGAGCGTGAAGCGTCGATGCGCGACCTGTCGCCGGCGAACGTCACGGGCACGCTGACGGTGCCGGTCGGCCGCCTGCGCAAGCTCGCGATGGGCGGCGAATACCTGTCCGCGTTCACGGTCGGCGACCAGCTGCTGTGGGGTGCGGCCGAGCCGCTGCGCCGCATGCTGCGCATCCTGCTCGACAAGTAAGCCCGAAAGGGGCATTCGGCCCGCGGGACGAATGGTCCACGCAACAAGCGCGCCGCGCCGGCCTTGACGCTATCAAGGCTGGCGCGGCGCGTTTTTCATGTGCGCGTCAGCGCATGTTCAGCAGCGTCTGGTCGACGGTCTGCTGGGTCTTGATCGTCTGCGCATTGGCCTGGTAATCGCGCTGCGCCTTGATCAGGTTCACGAGCTCGGACGTCAGGTCGACGTTCGAGTTTTCCAGCGCACTGCCCTGCAGCGTGCCGTGATTCGTGCTGCCCGGCGCGGAGATCTGCGGCACGCCCGACGCGGCGGTTTCCGCGTACTGATTGCCGCCGATGTTCTCGAGCCCGTTCGGGTTGTTGAAGTTCGCGAGCGCGATCTGGCCGAGCACCGCGCTCTGGCCGTTCGAGTAGTTGCCGGTGAGCTTGCCGTCGGTGCCGATCGAGAACGTCGTCAGCGTGCCGCTCGCGAAGCCGTCCTGTGCGAGGTTGGTCACGCCGCTCTTTCCGCCGAACTGCGTCGTACCGCCCAGGTCGAGCGTCAGCTTCTGCGGCGTCAGGGAGCCGCCGGTGGCCGGGATCGTGAACTGGAACTGGCCGGTCGAGCCGGTGACGGGCGCGACCGGCGTCGTGCTCGCGATCTGGCCCGATGTGTCGAACGTGACGGTGCCGAGATTCGTCGGCGTCTGGCCCTGCACGCCCGCGTAGGCCTGCCAGGTGCCGGCCGGCGCCGGCGCCCCGCTCTTCACGAAATACATGTCGACCTGTTGCGCGCCGCCGAGCGTGTCGTAGACCTGGATCGACGTCTTGTAGTTGTACGTCGTGTTGTCGTTCGGGTCGAACGGCGTCTTGGCCGGCACCTTGTCCTGCGAATTCAGGTTGAACTGGCCGGTGATCTTGGTCGTCGCGGTCGGGGCGATGTTGGTGGTCGGCGCCTGCAGCGGCACGGTCGCCGCCGTATTGATCGCGCCGCCCGCGGTCGCGTTGTAGCCCATCAGGTTGCGGTTTTGCGAATCGACGATGGCGCCGCTCTTGTCGCGGTGGAAGACGCCGTCACGCGAATACGTCGTCACGCCGTTGTTCGACATCTGGAAGAAGCCGTTGCCGTTGATCGCAATGTCGAGCGACGACTTCGTCGTGTTGATCGTCCCCTGGCCGAACTGCTGATTGATCGACGCGAGCCGGGTGCCGATGCCGATCTGCGTGTTGGTCGACGTCGCAACCGAATTCGCGTACATGTCGGCGAAGTTCGCGCGACCCTGCTTGAAGCCGACCGTGTTTGCGTTCGCGATGTTGTTGCCGATCACGTCGAGATGGTTCGCCGCGCCGGCCAACCCGCTCAAACCCTGTTGATAGCCCATGTTCGATCCCCGTAACGAGCTGGTAAAGGAATGCAGTCGCGCGACTGCACGGTAAAACTCCCTGAAATCTCGTCGCGTCAGTCCGGCCGATCGGAATGGTCGAATTGCGCTGATTCTTATTTGCGGTTGATCGTAGCGATGATCGTTCTCGAATTTGTGTAAATTTGTGTAATGCGGGTGAATAGCAAACGAAAGGTCGATTTTTGAGGGGGCTGGGGGCGCTCTGATGGGCTTGTGAGCCTTGCTGGGCGGGAGATTTGATGGGACGAATGGTCAATTCGTCGATTAGATGGAAGAATTGACTTCTTATCGATCGATTGAAATTATTTTGAATGTGATTTGGATGCGGGGGCTGGATTTATTTGAATTTTCTGCCTTGATTTCATTAACGGCAGGCGCGGCGAATTATTGATGGTGGAGATGACACTTTGTTCTCGGGCTGCGGGTTTTCGCCGGCGGTTTGGGGGCGGCGCCGGTCGCGCGCGAAATGCCCGGCGCAAAAACGTGAAAGCCCCGAACCGCTTGCGCGGCCGGGGCTTTCTTGCATCGATTCCTTTGGCACGAGGAGAGGATGCGTCGCGAAGTATAAGCCGGTGGATTCGTTCCCGGCAGGAGGTTAATGTAGGGGGTTGCCGCAATTGCCGAGGTTTTGTTTGCGAACCGGGCGGGGCGGCCCCGATTGGCCGCCGGACCGTGCGGGCGCCGCCTGAAACGCCGCGTGCGTGCGGGCCGGTGCGCAGCAACCGGGGACGAATTCGGCCCGAACCCGATCACGTGAAGTAAACTACGCGGTTACGACGCACAGACCCGCCGAAAGCGTCGCGTTCAACGCGACGCTTTTGCATTTCTGCGGCAACTTTATTGACGCTTTCAACCGCGAATCCGAGCCGTGCCCACGCGCGGCGATAGAGCCAACGATGTCCCGAATTTCCTTGTTTCCGCGTCAGTCCCGTCTGTCGCGCGCCGTGCGTGGCGCGCTGGCGATTCTGGCGCTCGGCGCCGTCGCGCCGGCCTGGGCGGCCGGCGCCAGCGACACCGCGGCGACCGCTGCTGGCGCTGCCGCGCCGCTCACGATCACGGTCCAGTCCGGCCAGTCGCTGAACGACATCGCGAAAGCGGCCACGCAGTCGCGCGATCCCGGTGTGCTCGCGCGCGCTGGCCGCGCGCTGTTCGACGCCAATCCGCAGGCGTTCATGAAGCACGACGCGAGCCGCCTGAAAGTCGGTGCGACGCTGACCGTGCCCGCGCTCGATGCGACAGGCGCGGCGATCGCGTCCGGCGCGTCGGCGGCTTCCGTGACGACGGCGGCGTCCGCCGGCGCGGCGTCCGCGCCGCATCCCGCTTCGGCGGCGCATGCGGCGTCGGCGGTGCAGGGCGCGCCCGCGGCATCCGCCGTTCATCCGGCGCAGACGAGCGACGCGCATGCTGCGGCGGCAACCGCAGGCGCGTCGGCTGCCGTCGGCGCGTCCGGGCCCGGCGCCGAGCCTGCGGCGCAGCAGGCCGGCGCGAGCGGGCCGCACGTGTGGAGCGGCTCGATCCAGGCTGCGCCGTCGTCTGCCAGCGAAGCGGTTGCGCCGTCGACGCCGGGCGTTCCGGCGGCCGGCTCGCATGCCGCCCCGGGCGCGGCGCCGGTGGCGGCCGCGTCGCAGGCGCGTCCGTCCAGTCTGCAGCAGTTGCTCGCACTGAAGAATCGCGTGCTGATGGAACTGCAGAAACACGGGATCGGCAAGCCGGCCGCAACCGGCGCGGCGGCCGACGCGGGGCGTCCGCAGGCGCCGTCCGCGCCGCGGCCGGCGGCCGGCGACGCAGGCGCGTCCGCCGCTGCGCCGGGAGCCAGCGAGGCCGCGGCGACCGGCGGCGCGGCAAGCGCGGCGCAACCGCAGACGCCGCCGGTGCGTCCGGTGACGACGACCGGCGCGGCCGCGCGGGTCGACTGGCGCCCCGTTGCCGCGGCCGGCGCGGCAGCGGCGCTGCTGGTGGCCGGCTTCATGTGGCGCAAGCGCCGCAACGCGCGGCGCGGCGCTGCCGAGGCGGCTTCCGGCGCCGACGACGTGAAGCCGTCGGTCGTGGAGGAGTTGCCGATCCAGCCCGAGACGCCGGTGTCGCGCGATGCGGCAGCCGACGTGCATCTGGCGGCCGCGACCGCGGAGGCGGTGGAGACTGGGGAGGCGCACGAAGCCCACGATGCTCAGGTGGCGTTGCCGTCCGCCGAGCCTGGCCATGTCGATTCCACGCCGCACGAGCACGACGCGGGCGAGGTGGCGGAAGCGGTGGACGCCGGCCACGACAAGCAGCAGCCGGCCGACACCCTGGTCGACGCCCCGGCCGACAAGCCGCTCGAAGCGCCTGCCCACGCACCGGCTGACGCGCCGGCCGCCCCGACGGCGGACACGCACCAAGCGCTCATGCAGAGCGCGATCGCCGCGCTCGACAGTCTCGACATGCCGCTGCCGCCGCGCATGCCGGACGAAGCGTCGCTGTCGACGACCGAACCGGCCCCGAAGGCAGGGCTTTTTGTCGACGACAAGGGCGCAACTAACGGTCAATCCGCCTCGCGCCCGCCGGTTGGCGCTGGCGATCAGACCCCGGAACAACTTGCCGAGCAGGAAGAAGAGCCGGAATGGGACGGCGGCGCGACCCTGCACGGCCGTTCGGGCGCGACGTCCTCGGCGCCCGCGTTCGCACCGCTCGGCGGCGCGCAGTTCGGCGCGCTGAAGCTCGACTTCGATCTGGACCTGCCGTCGACGCCGGGCGCCGCGTTGCCGGCGCTGACACCGGACGAGCTTGCCCGCATCGCGCGCAACAAGCTCGACCTCGCGACCGAATACGTCGAGCTGGGCGACCTGTCCGGCGCACGGACGCTGCTGCAGGAAGTGGTCGACGCGAACGACACCGCGACGCGCGACGATGCGCGTGCGCTGCTCGCGAAACTGGCGGACGAGGTGTGATGCGGATCGCGCTCGGCATTCAGTACGACGGCGCGGCGTTCTGCGGCTGGCAGGCGCAGCCGCACGGCAAGACCGTGCAGGATCGGCTCGAGCACGCGTTGGCGGAGTTCGCGCGCGTGCCGCTGCATACGACGGTGGCCGGGCGGACCGATACGGGCGTGCACGGGCTCGGGCAGGTCGTGCATTTCGATACCGACCTGGATCGCGAGGTGTTCTCGTGGGTGCGCGGAACCAACGCGTTCCTGCCGCCGACCGTGGCGGTGCAGTGGGCGAAGCCGATGCCGGAGACGTTTCACGCGCGTTTCTCGGCGTTCGAGCGCACCTATTACTACGCGCTGTACGTGCATCCCGTGCGCTCGCCGATGCTGGCGGGGCGCGCGGGCTGGATCCATACGCCGCTCGACGACGACGCGATGCGCGCCGCCGCCGCGCACCTGATCGGCGAGCACGACTTCTCGTCGTTCCGGTCGTCGGAATGCCAGTCGAAGACGCCGGTCAAACACCTGTACCAGATCGACGTGCGGCGCGTGGGCCATTTCATTCATTTCCGGTTCCGCGCCAACGCGTTCCTGCACCACATGGTGCGCAACCTGATGGGCTGCCTCGTCGCGGTCGGTCGCGGCCGCTATCCGGCCGACTGGCTGGCCGACGTGCTGGCCGGGCGCGACCGCAATCTCGCGGCACCCACGTTCATGGCCGACGGGCTGTACCTCGCCCACGTCGGCTACCCGGCGGAATTCGCCGTCCCGCCCGCGCAGCTCGGCAGCGTGCCGTGGAGCAGCGTCTGGGCCGATCTGGATCCACAACCATGACCGACACCGCGCGCTCTTCCGATCCCGCCGCCGCGCCGCCGCGCACGCGTATCAAGCTGTGCGGGCTGTCGCGCCCCGAGGACGTGCTGCACGCGGCGGCGCTCGGCGCCGACGCGATCGGTCTCGTGTTCTACCCGAAGAGCCCGCGGGCGGTGACGATCGCGCAGGCGGCCGAGCTGGCGCGCCTCGCGCCGCCGTTCGTGTCGGTGGTCGGGCTGTTCGTGAATGCGACCGAAGCCGAGATCGAGGCCGTCGTGCGCGACGTGCCGCTCACGCTGCTGCAGTTCCATGGCGACGAGACGCCGGGGCAGTGCGACGCGCTCGGTCGCGCGGCACGCCTGCCGTGGTTGCGCGCGGTGCGCGTCGGCCCCTCGACGCAATCGGCCGATTTGGTAGAATCGGGGCTTCATTATTCGAAAGCGCGCGGCCTCCTGTTCGACACCCTGGTGCCGGATTACGGCGGTAGCGGCAAGGTCTTCGATTGGTCTCTTATTCCCGCAGAGCTCGCGCATCGGGCCGTTTTGAGTGGTGGCTTGAGCGCGCAAAACGTCGGTGATGCGATTCGCCAGTTGCGCCCGTTTGCTGTCGATGTCTCGAGTGGCATCGAAGTGGAGGGCGCGAAGGGCGTGAAGGATCATGCCCGGATGGCGGCGTTCGTACGCGCGGTGCGCGAAGCGGACGCCGGGTGATGCAAGCCGGCGCGGCCCCGAACGCGGGGCGCCCCGACCGATCGAGAGAGACACCATGTACAACCTTCCTGATGACCGCGGCCACTTCGGCCCGTATGGCGGCGTGTTCGTCGCCGAGACGCTGATTCACGCGCTGGACGAACTGCGCGCGGCGTATGAACAATTCCAGAACGATCCCGATTTCGTCGCCGAATTCGAGCGCGAGCTGAAGCATTTCGTCGGCCGCCCGTCGCCGATCTATCAC
Organism: Burkholderia cepacia; assembly: GCF_001718835.1. NCBI lineage: Bacteria > Pseudomonadati > Pseudomonadota > Betaproteobacteria > Burkholderiales > Burkholderiaceae > Burkholderia > Burkholderia cepacia. Next base: position 979,168 of record NZ_CP013444.1, read on the forward strand.
GCGCAGCGCTGGAGCGAGACGCTCGGCGGCGCGCAGATCTACCTGAAGCGCGAGGACCTGAACCACACGGGCGCGCACAAGATCAACAACGTGATCGGCCAGGCGCTGCTCGCGAAGCGCATGGGCAAGAAGCGCGTGATCGCCGAGACGGGCGCCGGCCAGCACGGCGTCGCGACCGCGACGATCTGCGCCCGCTTCGGGATGGAGTGCGTCGTCTACATGGGCTCGGAAGACGTGCGCCGCCAGGCCGCGAACGTCTACCGGATGAAGCTGCTCGGGGCGACGGTCGTGCCGGTCGAATCGGGCTCGCGCACGCTGAAGGACGCGCTGAACGAAGCGATGCGCGACTGGGTCACGAACATCGAAAGCACGTTCTACATCATCGGCACGGTCGCGGGCCCGCACCCGTACCCGATGATGGTGCGCGACTTCCAGCGCGTGATCGGCGACGAGTGCAAGGTGCAGATGCCCGAGCTCGCGGGCCGGCAGCCGGACGCGGTGATCGCCTGCGTCGGCGGCGGCTCGAACGCGATGGGCATCTTCTATCCGTACATCGACGACACGTCGGTGCAGCTGATCGGCGTCGAAGCAGCCGGCGACGGCCTCGACACGGGTCATCACGCGGCGTCGCTGATCGCCGGCAGCCCGGGCGTGCTGCACGGCAACCGTACCTACCTGCTGCAGGACGACAACGGCCAGATCATCGAGACGCATTCGGTGTCGGCGGGCCTCGACTATCCGGGCGTCGGCCCCGAGCACGCATGGCTGAAGGACAGCGGCCGCGCGCAGTACGTCGGTATTACCGACGAGGAAGCGCTGAAGGCGTTCCACGACTGCTGCCGGATCGAGGGGATCATTCCCGCGCTCGAGTCGAGCCACGCGATCGCGTATGGCGTGAAGCTCGCACCGACGTTGCCGAAGGACAAGATCCTGCTCGTCAACCTGTCGGGCCGCGGCGACAAGGACATGCACACGGTCGCCGAGCGATCGGGCATCGAGCTCTGACCCCGACCGATGCGTGACCTGATCGAAGAACCGGGCGGCGGTGCCGCGAGCGAGGCGGGGGCGGTTCAGCCCGCCGTCGCCGTGCCGCGCGCGCTGCCGTCCGGGATCGAACTGCACAACCGCGATTTCCTGACCGATGCCGCGCACCTGCCGGACGCGTCGATCGACCTGATCGTCGCCGATCCGCCGTACGGGCTCGGCAAGGACTACGGCAACGACTCGGACAAGCGTTCGGGCGACGATTTTCTCGCGTGGACGCGCGAGTGGCTCGAGCTCGCGATTCCGAAGCTGAAGCCGAGCGGGTCGATGTACATCTTCTGCACGTGGCAGTACGCGCCGGAAATCTTCAGTTTCCTGAAGACGCAGCTCACGATGGTCAACGAGATCATCTGGGACCGACGCGTGCCGAGCATGGGCGGCACGACGCGCCGTTTCACGTCGGTGCACGACAACATCGGCTTTTTCGCGGTTTCCAGGGCGTATTACTTCGATCTCGATCCGGTCCGCATCCCGTACGACGCCGACACGAAGAAGGCCCGCTCGCGCAAGCTGTTCGAAGGCAGCAAGTGGCTGGAGATGGGCTACAACCCGAAGGACGTCTGGTCGGTCTCGCGCCTGCACCGGCAGCACGCGGAGCGCGTCGATCATCCGACCCAGAAGCCGCTGGAAATCATCGAGCGGATGGTGCTCGCGAGCTGCCCGCCGGGCGGCCGCGTGCTCGATCCGTTCATGGGCAGCGGCACGACCGCGGTGGCCTGCGCACGGCAGGGGCGCGACTTCGTCGGCTATGAGATCAACGAAAGCTATTGTGCGATCGCGCACGAGCGCGTGAGCGCGCTCGCTGCGCCGGCGTGCGCGTGAATCGCGCCGCCGCCTCGCCGAACGCTACTTTGTATGGGATCGAATCAGCGCGCAAGCGCTGACTCCGATCGACACAGGAAAATTGCCATGTCCCGTATTCAGCAGACCTTCGCCGCGCTCGCCGAACAAGGCCGTAAGGGCCTGATCCCGTTCATCACGGCCGGCGACCCCGATCCCGCGAAAACCGTCGAATTCATGCATGCGCTCGCCGAAGGCGGCGCGGACGTGATCGAACTCGGCGTGCCGTTCTCGGACCCGATGGCCGACGGCCCCGTGATCCAGCGCTCGTCGGAGCGCGCGCTCGCGCGCGGCGTCACGCTGAAAAGCGTGCTCGCCGACGTGAAGCGCTTTCGCGAAACCGACCCCAAAACGCCCGTCGTGCTGATGGGTTATGCGAACCCGATCGAGCGGATGGGCGTCGACGCGTTCGCGGCCGAAGCGCAGGCGGCCGGTGTCGACGGCGTGCTCGTCGTCGACTATCCGCCGGAAGAGGCGGGCGTGTTCGCCGAGAAGATGCGCGCCGCGCAGATCGATCCGATCTTCCTGCTCGCACCCACGTCGACCGACGAACGCATCGCCGACGTCGGCAAGATCGCGAGCGGCTACGTGTATTACGTGTCGCTCAAGGGCGTGACCGGCGCAGGAAATCTGGATGTTTCGAGCATTGCGGGTAAAATCCCGGCCATCAAGTCGCGCGTGCCGGTTCCGGTCGGCGTCGGCTTCGGTATCCGCGACGCCGAAACGGCGCGCGCGGTGGCCGAGGTGTCGGACGCGGTCGTGATCGGCAGCCGCCTCGTGCAGCTGCTCGAAAGCGCTGCGCCGGAGGGTGCCGCCGCCGCGCTGAAGACTTTCATCGCCGAGCTGCGCGCCGCCCTGGACGGCGCGGGCAAGACGGCGCGATAAACACAACACAGGAAGCGGGAACGGGCCATGCGGCCCGGCCCGCCACGGAACAGGAAACCATACGATGAGCTGGCTCGACAAACTGTTGCCGCCGAAGATCAAGCAGACCGACCCGAAAAGCCGCAAGGGCATTCCGGAAGGCCTGTGGGTCAAGTGCCCGTCCTGCGAGGCCGTGCTGTACCGCAACGACGTGGACGCGAACCTCCACGTGTGCCCGAAGTGCGATCACCACATGCGCATCGGCGCGCGTGAGCGCCTCGACGGGCTGCTCGATCCGGAAGGCCGCTATGAAATCGGCCAGGAAATCGTGCCGGTCGACACGCTGAAGTTCAAGGACAGCCGCAAGTATCCCGATCGTCTGAAGGAAGCGATGGACGACACGGGCGAGACCGATGCGATGGTCGTGATGGGCGGTGCGATCCACACGCTGCCGGTGGTCGCGGCCTGCTTCGAGTTCTCGTTCATGGGCGGCTCGATGGGCTCGGTGGTCGGCGAGCGCTTCGCACGCGGCGCGCAGAACGCGCTCGAACAGCAGGTGCCGTTCATCTGCTTCACCGCTTCGGGCGGTGCACGGATGCAGGAAAGCCTGCTGTCGCTGATGCAGATGGCGAAAACCACCGCGATGCTGACCAAGCTGGCCGAAGCGAAGCTGCCGTTCATTTCGGTGCTGACCGACCCGACGATGGGCGGCGTGTCGGCGAGCTTTGCATTCCTCGGCGACGTCGTGATCGCCGAACCGAAGGCGCTGATCGGCTTTGCCGGCCCGCGCGTGATCGAGCAGACGGTCCGCGAGAAGCTGCCGGAAGGCTTCCAGCGCGCCGAATTCCTGCTGAAGACGGGCGCGATCGACATGATCGTCGACCGTCGCAAGATGCGCGACGAAATCGCGCAGTTGCTCGCGCTGCTGCAGCGACAGCCGGCCGACGCGCTGGCCTGACCGGCGCAAGGTTGTGAACTCTGCGCGTCGCCTGGCTCCAGCGTCAGGCGGCGCGCTTCGTTTTTTGGCGTAGTGGCGGTACCGATCCAGATTTGATCCGATGAGCACTTTTCCCACTCTCGACGCGTGGCTTTCGCATCTCGAACGCGCGCACCCGGTCGGCATCGACATGGGCCTGACCCGCATCGGGCAGGTCAAGGCGGCGCTGCAGCTCGATTTCGCATGCCCCGTCATCACCGTCGGCGGCACGAACGGCAAGGGATCGACGTGCGCGTTCCTCGAGACGATCCTCGTCCGCGCGGGCTACAAGGTCGGCTGCCATACGTCGCCGCATCTGCTCGAATTCAACGAGCGCGCGCGCGTGAACGGGCAGAACGTCACCGATGACGAACTGCTGCCGCACTTCGAGGCCGTCGAAGCTGCGCGCACGTCGCTGCCCGAGCCCGTGTCGCTCACGTACTTCGAATTCACGACGCTCGCGATCCTGCACCTGTTCGCGTCGCGCGGGCTCGACGCGGTGATCCTCGAAGTCGGCCTGGGCGGGCGGCTCGACGCGGTCAACATCATCGATACCGATTGCGCGATCGTCACGAGCATCGACATCGACCACACCGAATACCTCGGCGACACGCGCGAGAAGATCGCGTTCGAGAAGGCCGGGATCTTCCGTGCCGGCAAGCCGGCGATCTGCGGCGATCCGGCCGCGCCGCAAACGCTGATCGACCACGCGGAAGCGATCGGCGCCGACCTGTGGCTCGTCGGCCGCGATTTCCGCTACGAGGCGCAGGCCGGCGCGGAGCGCCAGCAGTGGAGCTACCTCGGTCGCGAGAAGCGCTATCCGGCGCTCGCGTATCCGGCGCTGCGCGGCGCGAATCAGCTGATCAATGCCTCGGCCGCGCTCGCCGCGCTCGAGGCGCTGCGCCCGGTGCTGCCGGTGTCGGCGCAGGACATCCGGCTCGGCCTCGCGAACGTCGAGCTGCCGGGGCGCTTCCAGGTGCTGCCGGGCAAGCCCGCGATCGTGCTCGACGTCGCGCACAACCCGCATGCCTCGGCCGTGCTCGAGCAGAACCTCGGCAACATGGGTTTCTTCCCGTACACGTACGCGGTGTTCGGCGCGATGCACGACAAGGACATCGACGGCGTGCTGCAGCACCTGAAGGGCGAGATCGACCACTGGTGCGTGACCGACCTGCCGCTGCCGCGTGCGGCCACCGCCGAGCAGCTCGAAGCCGCGCTGCGCAAGGCCGGCGTGGAGGAGGGGCCCGATTCGAGCGTCACGCGTTACACGTCGCCCGCCGAAGCGTTTCGCGATGCACTAAAAAGAGCATCCGAGAATGATAGAATCGTGGTTTTCGGCAGTTTCCATACGGTTGCCGGCGTGCTGGCCTACCGTAAATCGCAGCAACACTGACTGACGGGCAGTTTCGGACTCAGCCATTCATGGGAATTTTCTCGTTCGGCAAGAAAGACGACGACGCGCCCCCGCGGCGCGGCGGTCGCACCGGGGCCTCCCGGAACGTGCGCACGGAGCGCACTGAACGCGTCGAGCGACGCTCGCGCCGCACCGAGCGTCCGGAATCGGACGCACTGCTCCTCGATCCGACCCTTCCAGAAAAGCAACGTGCGCGCCGTCGCCTCGTCGGCGCGATCGCGCTCGTCGTCGCCGCCGTGATCGTGCTGCCGATGGTGCTCGATTCGCACCCGAAGCCGGTGACGGACGACATCGCGATCGACATCCCGAACCGGCCCGCGCATCAGGCGGTCGCGCCGCGCGACGACGATGCGTCCGACGTGCAGGCCGGCGTCGCGCATGACGAACCGCCGGCATCCGACACGGCCGTTGCGGCCGCACCGGCGCCCGCGCCGAAGGATGCCGCCAAGCCGGCCGCGAAACCCGATACCACGACCACGGCGAGCGTGACGCCGCCGAAGCCCGCGCCGAAACCGGCTGCGCCCGCGGCGAAGCCGGCTGCGCCGAAGCCCGCCCCCGCGGCCGTCGCGAATGCCGACGCCGCGAGCCCGGACAGCGGCGACGCGTCGTCGCCGTCGTCGCCGGCCGGTGCGCGCTTCGCGGTGCAGCTCGGGTCGTTCAAGGACGACGCGACGGCCCGTTCATGGGCCACCAAGTTGAAATCGGCGGGCGTGCCCGCATATGTCGAGCATCGCAAGCAGTCGGATGGCAGCACAGCTACACTCTTGCGTGCAGGCCCGTTCGCGGATCGCGCGGCGGCTTCCGCCGCGATCGCGAAGGTGCGCGAAGCCGGTCTGACGCAGTAACGCACGATGCTGACGGCTTTCGACTACGCTGTATTGGCGGTGATCGTGTTGTCGGCGCTGCGCGGTGCGTGGCGCGGCTTCGTATCCGAGATATTCGGGCTGATCGGCTGGATCGCGGCGATCGTGATCGCGGGCCGCTACGTCGGATTGGTCGTACCGTATATTCCGGCGAACTGGCCGGGCGGTGCGCTGACGCAGTGGGTGATCGCCTTCGCGTTGCTGGTGATCGGCGTGGTGCTGGTCGCCGGCGTCGCCAACGCGCTGCTGTCGCGGATCGCGCAGGCCAGTGGCCTGGGCGGCGTCGACCGCTCGCTGGGCATGATGTTCGGGCTCGTCCGCGGCTGCGTGCTGGTGGTGCTGCTGGTCGCGGCGGCCGGGCTGACCGAACTGCCCAAACAGGATTTCTGGCGCAATGCGCTATTGCGTCCTTTCGCCGAACAGGGCGTGCACGAGCTGAAGCAGCTCCTGCCCGACGGCATGGCCCAGTACGTACGCGTGTGACGACGCGGCCGGGCAGGACGGAACCGATTTTGTCATTCTGAAGGACATGCCATGTGCGGCATCGTAGGCGTTATCTCCCAATCCCCGGTCAACCAGCTGATCTATGACAGCCTGCTGCTGCTGCAGCATCGCGGTCAGGACGCGGCGGGCATCGCGACGGCGGACGGCAGCAATTTCCACATGTACAAGGCGAACGGCATGGTGCGCGACGTGTTCCGCACGCGCAACATGCGCAGCCTGCCCGGCACCTACGGCATCGGCCAGGTGCGCTACCCGACCGCCGGCTCGGCGTCGAGCGAAGCCGAGGCGCAACCGTTCTACGTGAACGCGCCGTTCGGGATCATCCTCGCGCACAACGGCAACCTGACGAACTGGCAGCAACTGAAGGACGAGATGTTCCGGATCGACCGCCGGCACATCAACACCAATTCCGACAGCGAAGTGCTGCTCAACGTGTTCGCGCACGAGCTGCAACTGTCGACCACGGGCCTCGAGCTCGACCCGGCGTCGGTGTTCAAGGCCGTCTCGGGCGTACATCGCCGCCTGCAGGGTTCGTACGCGATCGTGTCGCTGATCGCCGGCTACGGCCTGCTCGCGTTCCGCGACCCGTTCGGCATCCGCCCGCTCTGCATCGGCAAGCTCGAGACCGAGCACGGTACCGAATGGATGGTCGCGTCGGAGTCGGTGGCCGTCGAAGGCATCGGCTTCGAATTCGTGCGCGACCTGGAGCCGGGCGAAGCGATCTTCATCGACAAGGCCGGCAACTTCCACAGCCAGCAGTGCGCGGAGAACCCGACGCTGAACCCGTGCATGTTCGAATACGTGTACCTCGCGCGTCCGGATTCGTGCCTCGACGGCGTGCCGGTCTACAACGTGCGCCTGCGCATGGGCGACTATCTCGCCGAGAAGATCAAGCGCGAACTGCCGAACGTGCCGATCGACGTCGTGATGCCGATTCCCGATTCGTCGCGCCCGGCGGCGATGCAGGTCGCCGCGAAGCTCGGCGTCGAGTACCGCGAAGGCTTCTTCAAGAACCGCTACGTCGGCCGCACCTTCATCATGCCGGGGCAGGCCGTGCGCAAGAAGTCGGTGCGCCAGAAGCTCAACGCGATGAGCATCGAGTTCAAGGACAAGAACGTGCTGATCGTCGACGATTCGATCGTGCGCGGCACGACCTCGCACGAGATCGTGCAGATGGCGCGCGATGCGGGCGCGAAGTCGGTGATCTTCGCGTCGGCGGCGCCGCCCGTGAAGTTCCCGAACGTGTACGGCATCGACATGCCGACGCGCGGCGAACTCGTCGCACACGGCCGCACCGATGAAGACGTCGCGAAGATCATCGGCGCCGACCACCTGATCTACCAGGACGTCGACGACCTGCGCCGCGCGGTGCGCGACATCAACCCGAAGCTCGAACGCTTCGAGGCGTCGTGCTTCGACGGCAACTACATCACCGGCGACGTGACGCCCGAGTATCTCGATGCGATCGAGCGCGCGCGCCTCACGCCGGCATCGCAGGCCGATCGCGACACGGCCGGCGACACCGAGCGCTCGCAGATGAACCTGCAGCTGTCGGTCGAGTGACACCGGCGCACGCTTTTGACGAAGCGTGATAGGATGTGGCCTTGCGTCGATTTGATATCAGCTTGCGGACGCGGGGCGACTTCCCAAAACAGCTAAAGCGAAGGCCGGTGGCAACCGGCCCGAGTCGATCGCTGTCGTACCGCACCGAAGCCCGCTGATGCCGACGCATAGCGGGCTTTTTGTTTTGGCCTGGACTTGACCGGATTCGCGCCTCGCGCGCGACCATCGAATACGGAAAACGGAACATGGACGACTCCCTCAACTTCGACACGCTTGCCGTGCGCGCGGGCACGCTGCGCAGCGACTTCAACGAGCATTCGGAAGCGCTGTTCCTCACGTCGAGCTTCTGCTTCCAGAGCGCGGCCGACGCGGCCGAGCGCTTCGCGAATTCGGAAGACTACTTCACCTATTCGCGCTTCACGAACCCGACCGTCACCATGTTCCAGGAGCGCCTCGCGGCGCTCGAAGGCGGCGAGGCCTGCATCGCGACGGCATCCGGGATGGCCGCGATCATGTCGGCCGTGATGGCCGCGCTGCAGGCCGGCGACCACCTCGTCAGCTCGCGCAGCCTGTTCGGCTCGACGCTCGGGATGTTCTCGCAGATCTTCAGCAAGTTCGGGATCACGACGACCTTCGTCGACCCGACCGACCTGAACGCGTGGAAGGAAGCCGTGCGTCCGGAAACGAAGATGTTCTTCCTCGAGACGCCGTCGAACCCGCTGACCGAACTCGCCGACATCGAGGCGATCGGCAAGATCGCGAAGGCATCGAACGCGCTGTTCGTCGTCGACAACTGTTTCTGCAGCCCGGTGCTGCAGCAGCCGCTGAAGCTCGGCGCGGATGTCGTGATGCACTCGGCGACGAAATTCCTCGACGGCCAGGGCCGCGTGCTCGGCGGCGCGCTGGTCGGCTCGAAGGAATTCATCATGGGCAAGGTGTTCCCGTTCGTGCGCAGCGCGGGCCCGACGCTGTCGGCGTTCAATGCGTGGGTGCTGCTGAAGGGGATGGAGACGCTGTCGCTGCGCGTCGAGAAGCAATCGACGAACGCGCTGGAGATCGCGCGCTGGCTCGATTCGCATCCGGCCGTCGCGCGCGTGTTTCATCCGGGCCTGGAATCGCACCCGCAGCACGAACTCGCGAAGCGTCAGCAGAAGGCGGGCGGGGCGATCCTGTCGTTCGAGCTGAAGGGCGACACGCCCGAACAGCAGCGCGCGAATGCATGGCGCGTGATCGACAACACGAAACTGATCTCGATCACCGGCAACCTCGGCGACACGCGTACGACCATCACGCATCCGGCGACCACCACGCACGGCCGCATCACGCCGGAGGCGCGCGCGGCAGCGGGGATCAGCGAAGGGCTGATCCGGCTCGCGGTCGGTCTCGAAGACGCGACGGACTTGCGCCGCGATCTCGCGCGCGGGCTGGAAGGCTGAGCGCGGCACGCGGCGTGGCGGGCGGTTGACGACGCTCGCCACCCGCCGGAACGTGTCAGCCGTGCGCGGCCTGCGCGCCGCGCATCGCCTCCACCATCCACCGCAGCGTGTCGTCGAGCGGCGTGACGGGCAGCTCGCCCACCGCGCGCCGCAGCTTGTCGCGCGACCCGGACAGGCTCTTCACCTCGTTGTGCCGCACGAAACGCGGATCGATCGTCACGTCGATCACGTATCCGGCGATACGCGACAGCATCGCCAGCACTTCCTTCAGCGAATACGCGCGCTCCGAGCACACGTTGAACGTCTCGCCGGCCGGCGCGGCTTCGACCAGCTTCAGGTACGCGGCCGTCACGTCGCGCACGTCGGAGAAATCGCGGCTCACGTCGAGGTTGCCGAGCGAGATCCGCGGGGCGTTGCGCGCGTAGTGCGCGACGAGCTTCGGCAGCAGGTACGCATCGCTCTGGCCGACCCCCGTGTAGTTGAACGGCCGCGCGATCACGATCGGCAGCCGGTCGGCCCACAGTTTCGCCGCGTATTCCATCGCGAGCTTGCTGACCGCATAGTCGTTCGCTGGGGCGGGGGCGACGGTTTCGTCGAGCACGCCGGCCGTCGAATTGCCGTAGATGTTCGCGCTGCTGGCGAGCAGCACGGCCGACGGGCGGCGGTCGAGGCCCGCGAGTGCGGCCAGCAGGTTGCGGGTGCCGACGATGTTGACCGCGTAGGTTTGCGACGGCTCGTCCTGCGCGACATGCGCGCGCGCGGCGAGATGCACGACCGCATCGGGCCGGGCGTCGGCGGCCGCCGCGCGCAGCGCCTGCGCGTCGAGCAGGTCGACGGGCAGCAGCGTGCAGTGCGCGAAGGCCGGATCGTCGGGGCGTGCCGCGCCGGGCGCGACCGTGCCCCAGACCTCATAGCCGGCCGCTTCGAGGCGTTGCGCCATGTAGCGGCCCGTGAAGCCTGTCAGGCCCGTGACGAACGCACGGCGCGACGGGCGTCAGGCTTCAGAACGTGTCATGGTGTTGATTCCGCGTCAAATCGGCTTCGACCATCATCTGGCAAAGTTGTTCGAGCGTCGTCTTCGGTTCCCAGCCGAGCTTGGACCTGGCCTTGTCGGCGCAGCCGATCAGCAGGTCGACCTCGGCAGGGCGGTAGAACTTCGGATTCACTTCCACGAGCACGTTGCCGTTCGACGCGTCGAGGCCGCGTTCCTGTTCGCCCTTGCCGGTCCATTCGATCTGGTAGCCGGCCGCCGCGAACGCCATCCGCACGAAATCGCGTACGGTCTCGGTGCGGTTGGTCGCGAGCACGTAGGTATCGGGTTCGTCGGCCTGCAGCATGCGCCACATGCCTTCGACGTATTCGAGTGCAAAACCCCAGTCGCGCTTCGCGTCGAGGTTGCCGAGCTCGAGGCGGGTCGCCTTGCCGAGCCTGATCTTCGCGATGGTGTCGGTGATCTTGCGCGTGACGAACTCGCGGCCGCGCAGCGGCGATTCGTGGTTGAACAGGATGCCGCTGCTGCCGAACAGGCCGTACGACTCGCGGTAGTTCACCGTCATCCAGTGCGCGTACAGCTTCGCGACGCCGTACGGGCTGCGCGGATAGAACGAAGTCGCTTCCGTCTGCGGGATCGACTGCACCTTGCCGAACATCTCCGACGTCGACGCCTGGTAGAAACGCGTCGTCGGGCTCACGACGCGAATCGCCTCGAGCAGGTTCAACGGACCCAGGCCGGTCACTTCGGCGGTCGTCGCCGGCTGGTCGAACGACACGCCGACGAAGCTCTGCGCGGCGAGGTTGTACAGCTCGTCGGGCTGCGTGCGTTCGAGCAGGCGCAGGCTCGAGCCGGCGTCGGTCAGGTCGTGTTCGACGAGCGTGAGGTTCGGGTGCGTGTCGACGCCGAGCTCGGCGATGCGCCAGAAATTCACCGAGCTGGTGCGGCGATAGGTGCCCGTGACCTCGTAGCCCTTGTCGAGCAGCAGCTTGGTCAGGTAAGCGCCGTCTTGCCCCGAGATCCCGGTGATGATGGCCTTCTTCTTGCGAGTTTGGCTCATGACGTTGTCCTGGTAGAAACGATGGAGGGTGAAAGTCAGGCGGTCGTGCCGGCGGCGGCCGGCAGCGCGCGGCGTGCGGGGCCGCGCGTCAGGCGCCGTTCGAAGCCGTACCAGCTCAGGGTCGCGTACGCGAGCGTGATCGCGAGCGCCAGCGCGGCCGTGACGAAGCGGTTCAGGTGCAGCGGCCACAGCGCGTACAGCACGCTGAGGTGGATCAGGTACACGGTGTAGCTGACGGTGCCCACGTAGACGAGCATCGGGTTCGTCAGCACGCGCTGCACGAGGCCGCGGCCGCGCAGCGCGATCACGACGATCGACGTGCACAGCAGCAGCGAGATGCTGTAGAGCGCGGCGTTCGACAGCGGCGTGTTCGCGGCGCGGAAACGCGGGAACGACAGGTGCAGCCAGCCGAGGATCGCGAGCGACACGAGCGCGCCGACGATCGCGAGCGGATAGAACGGTTCCAGCGCGCGCCGGTCGCGGCGCAGCACGATCGCGAGCAGTGCGCCGGCGGCGAGCAGGTCCATCCGGAACGGCGTCAGGTAGTAGATCGGCCAGAACGAGTCGAACCACGGCGTCGCGATCGCGCGCAGCACCGGTGCGGCGACGATCAGCGCGGCGGCGACCCACAGCAGCGCGCGCTCCGAGCACCACAGCACGACGAACGGCCAGAAGATGTAGAACTGCTCCTCGACCGCGAGCGACCACAGCACGTTCAGGCTGTCGTGGCCGATGCTGCCGAGCGACAGCCCGATGTTGGTCGAGAAGAACGCGAACCATGGCCAGTGCGGCAGCCAGCCCGCGCCGAACAGGATCGTCGACACCGCCAGCAGCAACACGTACGGCGGCAGGATGCGGCGCACGCGGCGTGCGTAGAAGTGGCTGAAGTACGATTGCCCGCGCGCCTTGCGATCGAGCAGGATGCCGGTGATCAGCAGGCCGCTCAGCACGAAGAACAGGTCGACGCCCATCCACAGCGGCGCCTTCAGCGCGTGCTGCAGGAACACGGCGCCCACCGCGATCGCGCGCAGCCCGTCGAGCTGCACGATGCGGCCGTGTTGCGGCACGGGCGTGTCGGCGGCGCGCCGCGCAATCGATGCGTGAACGTCATTCATGCGATTAGGTGATATATCGAATCGAAATCGATTCTAGGGAAAAGAAATCGGCAAAAAAACGCGCGTCATTGGGTTGATGGAAATCATCCGATTTCCTTTCACGCGCATTGCTTGAAGATAATTTCACGGCCGGGATGCCTGGGCCGGACGCTCCCGCGCGGCATTTTCTACAACTTCGAGCGCATCGGGCGGTCGTTCTTGCCGCCTCGCCGGGTATTTCGGAATGGGTTCCGGTTCGATATTTCAGGCGGAAACATCCCCAAATATTTCCAAATTTCTTGTGATTATTTTTGCTTGTAACCTGCATCGCGACGTTTGAAACCCATTTAGCGATGCGGCATTCGCGCGGCTGCGGCCGCTGTGCCGGATCGCTGAAGCATCGAGTGGAGAAGCGCATTGCGACGTCTGATACTGGCCGCCATCGCGATGGGCGCGGCATGGCTGACGTGGGCCGCGCCGGCCGAAACGGTGTTGCCCGCGACGACGTCGTGGATCGGCAATACGTTCGGCTATGGCGACGGCAGCTGGACGCAGATCGACATCCGTGCGATCGCGGTGACGCCTGAAGGCAAGGTGTATACGAATGCGCCATGGGACGAGAGCGGCGCCGAGGCGAGCGTCTACCAGGACGGGAAGATGCTCGGCTTCGCCGGCGGCACGCACGGCTGGGGCAACCTCGGCGGCAGCGCGATCGCCGTGAACGGCAAATATGCGTACGTCGCGATCGGTGTCGGCAACGAGCGCGGCCACCTGCAGTCGCCCGGCATCTGGCCCGACAAGGGCAAGCAGTGGTTCGGCATCTCGCGCCGCACGATCGGCGACATGAAGCAGCCCGCGCCGTTCCGCGCGGCGCCGCAGGTGGCCCCGGGCGGGCGTGCCGACGCCGGCCGCGCACGGATGGCCGCGAGCTTCATGGTGATGAACGAGGTGCCGGCCAGCGCGAAGCCGGACGCGGGCGAGCAGAAGGCGGAAGTCGGCGGCCTCGCGGCCGACGACAAGACGCTGTTCGCGACGAACCCGTCGCGCGACGCGGTGGACGTGTACGACGCGGAGACGATGCAGCAGAAGGGCACGTGGAGCGCGCACGAGCCGGGCCGCATCGCGCTCGCGGGCGACGGCACGCTGTGGCTGCTCACGGACACGATCAAGGGGCCCGCGCACCTCGCGCACGTGCGCGCCGACGGCCGCAAGCTCGACGATGCCCCCACGCTGCCGGACGGCACCGACGCGGTGGACGTGGCCGTCGACGCGAAAGGGCGCGTGCTCGTCGCGGACAACGGGCCGCGCCAGCAGATCCTGATTTTCTCGAAAGGCGGCAAGGGTTATGCGCAGTCGGGCACGCTCGGCGAGCGCGGCGGCATCTTCGCGGGCCCGGTGCCGGGCCGGCCCGGGCCGCAGCGTTTCAACGGGCTGACGGGTGTCGGCGTCGACCGGGCGGGCAACATCTACGTGTCGATGAACGGCATCGGGCCGCGTCACGACACGATCGGTGCGGGCCTCGGCGCGGTGCTCGAAAGCTACACGCCGGACGGCAAGCTGCGCTGGCAGGTGCAGGGGCTGCTGTTCGTCGACGGCGCGTGGCTCGACCCGGCGCGGCCGAACAGCGTGTACACGGGCAACAAGCGCTTCGAGCTCGACCTGTCGAAGCCGCCGGGCCAGGACTGGAAATACGCCGGCTTCCTGTCGAACCGCTTCAAGTATCCGGACGACCCCGTGTTCCATACGGACCAGTGGCCCGGCATGCCGATCGCGCGTCGCCTCGACGGCCGCACGTTCCTGTACCTGACGGACATGTACGCCGATCACCTGAAGATCTACCGCTTCGACGCGAAGCGCGACGGCGAAGTCGCGATTCCGTCCGGCCTGATCGCGGGCCGCGCGCGGCCGGTCGACAACGTGCCGAACAAACCGCCGGGCGGCGACTGGCTGTGGCGCGACGCGAACGGCAACGGCCGGCTCGATGCCGACGAGTTCGAGATCAATACCACCGGCAAGGCGAAGGCGGGCGGCTGGGGCTGGTGGGTCGACACGAAGGGCGACATCTGGCGCACGAGCGACGTGCGCGGCATCCACCGCTTCCAGTACGGCGGCGTCGACAAGGCCGGCAACCCGATCTACGCGTACGACAAGGTCACGACCTATCCGATGCCGCAGCCGTTCACGCAGCTGCGCCGCTCGATCTACGACGCGCAGACGGACACGCTGTACGTGACCGGTTACACGGCCGATGCCCCGCCGCAGCCGGGCATCAACAAGGAGGTGGGCCGCGTGCTGGTCCGCTTCGACAAGTGGTCGACGGGTTCGCCGGTCGTGCGCTACCAGGTCGCGCTGCCGTGGCAGCTCGACGCGAAGCCGATCTTCGACCTGATCGGGATCACGGTCGAGGGCCGCTACCTCTTCGGGGTGGAGCCGGTCGGCAAGATCCACGTGTACGACAAGGAAACCGGCAAGGAAGTGGGCGTGATGAGCCCGGGCGCCGAGGTCGGCAAGGCATCCGGCTGGGTCGACGTGCCGTTCGGCATCAGCGCGTTCCGGCGCGAGAACGGCGAGTACCTCGTCTTCGTCGAGGAAGATGCGCGCGGCAAGGTGCTGATGTATCGCTGGAAACCGTGACGGACGACGTCACTCGAGGCACACACAAGCATGGACAAGGGCATACTCAAGAACGTTTCGATCAACTTCATCGGGCTGATCCTGCCGACCTTCGTGTCGCTGGTGACGGTGCCCGCGTATATCCACGCGCTCGGCGTCGAACGTTATGGCGTCGTCAGCCTCGTGTGGACGCTGATCGGCTATTTCGGGATCCTCGATCTCGGGATGAGCATGGCCGCGCAGAACCACATCTCGAAGGCGCTCGCGAGCGGCAACGACGACGAAAGCGCGCGCGTGTTCTGGAGCGCGTTCTGGCTGAACCTCGGCACCGGCATCGTGGGCGGGCTGCTGATCTATTTCGGCGCGTTCATCTACACCGCTTACTTCACGAAGGTGTCGGCGGCGATGCAGCACGAGGTGTATCTCGCGCTGCCTTGGCTCGCGCTCGCGATTCCGCTGGCGAACGTGTCGTGGGTGTTCGCCGGCGCGATCAACGGCGCCGAACGCTTCGGCGTGTTCAACACGAACCAGACGATCGGCACGTTCCTGTTCCAGCTGCTGCCGCTCGGCGCGGCGTGGTGGATCGCGCCGAACCTGCAGACGGTGCTCGCCGCGGCGGTCGTCGCGCGGCTGATCGCGGCGGCGATGCTCGGCCATGCCAGCATCAAGGTGCTCGGGATCCGGCGCATCGATCCGCCGCAGTGGGGCACCGCGAAGGGGCTGTTCAATTTCGGCGGCTGGATGCTGATCGCGAGCACGACGAGCATGATCGCCGACACGCTCGACCGCGTGATGCTCGGCGCCGGCATGGGCGCGAAGTTCGTCACTTACTACACGGTGCCGCAGAACCTCGTCACGCGCCTGAACATGCTGCCGAACGCGCTCGTGCGCACGCTGTTCCCGCGCCTGTCGGCGGTCGGCCGCGACCACGCGGACACGCTCGCGCGCCAGTCGCTCGAATTCCTGAACGGCGTGTTCACGCCGGTCGGCATCGTCGCGATCTTCGCGCTTGCGCCGTTCCTCACGCTGTGGGTCGGCGCGGATCTCGCCGCGCATTCGGCGCCGGTCGGCCGCGTGCTGGTGATCAGCGTGTGGCTCGTCGGCCAGGCGAGCGTCACGCGCATCCTGATCCAGTCGCAGGTCAATCCGTCCCGCGCGGCATTTGCCGGGCTCGTCCAGATGCCGTTCTTCGTCGGCGGCCTGTGGTTCGGCATCCATCACTTCGGGCTGATCGGCGCGGCGGTGGTCGTCGCGGCGCGCGCGTTCGTCGACTACGGCGTGCTGCTGTACCTGTCGGCGATCCGGATGCGCGCGATCGTGCTCGACATGCTCGCGCACCTGGCCTTCCTGCTGGCGAGCCTGTTCCTGGCGCAGGCGTGGCCGGGGCTCGTCGAATCGATCGGCATGTGCGCGGTCGTGCTGCTGCTGAACGTCGCGTGGTCGCTCACGATGACGCCGGGGCTGCGCGCGCTCGTGCGCGACCTGTTTGTCCGTCTCAATGCGAGGAGAACTGCATGAATCGCGACCTGGCGGAACACGCCTTGATGAATCTCGCCACGGCCGATGCCGCCGCGGCCGAAGCCGGCGATGTCGCCGCACTGCGCCGGCCCGTGCCGGCCGAGCGCGCCAGCGCGCGCCATCCGGCGCGCGCGCTGCGCGTGGCGATCGTCCACGACTGGCTCGTCACCTATGCGGGCGCCGAGCGCGTGCTCGAACAGATCGTCGCGTGTTTTCCCGACGCGGACCTGTTCAGCCTCGTCGATTTCCTCGACGATCGCGCGTTCGTGCGCGGCAAGCCGGTGACGACGTCGTTCATCCAGAAGCTGCCGTTCGCGCGCACCAAGTACCGTAGCTACCTGCCGCTGATGCCGCTCGCGATCGAGCAGCTCGACGTGTCGGAATACGACCTGGTGATATCGAGCAGCCACGCGGTCGCGAAGGGCGTGCTGACGGGGCCGGACCAGGTGCACATCAGCTACGTGCATTCGCCGATCCGCTATGCGTGGGACCTGCAGCACCAGTACCTGGAACAGTCGAACCTCACGCACGGGCCGAAATCGCTGCTCGCGCGGATGATCCTGCATTACATCCGCAACTGGGACACGCGCACCGCGAACGCGGTGGACGGTTTCGTCGCGAACTCCGCGTTCATCGCGCGGCGCATCAGGAAGGTCTACCACCGCGACGCGGCGGTGATCTTCCCGCCGGTCGACGTCGACGCGTTTTCGCTGAACGCGGAGAAGGACGATTTCTACCTGACTGCGTCGCGGATGGTGCCTTACAAGAAGATCGACCTGATCGTCGAGGCGTTCTCGAAGACGCCCGAGCGCAAGCTCGTCGTGATCGGCGACGGCCCCGAGATGCAGAAGATCCGCGCGAAAGCCGCCCCGAACGTCGAGATCATGGGCTACCAGCCGTTCGCGGTGCTGCACGACCGGATGCGGCGCGCGAAGGCATTCGTATTCGCGGCCGAGGAGGATTTCGGGATCTCCGTCGTCGAGGCGCAGGCGTGCGGCACGCCCGTGATCGCGTACGGCAAGGGCGGCGCGCTCGAAACCGTGCTCGACCCGCAATCGAACCGGAATCCGACCGGGCTCTTTTTCGACGAGCAGACGCCGCATGCGATCGTTGCGGCCGTCGACGATTTCGAGCGCGCACCGCAGCGCTTCACGCCGGACGCATGCCGCGCGAACGCGGAGCGGTTTTCCGCCGATACGTTCCGGCGGCGCTTTCTCGACTACGTGGAAGCCGCGCTGCCCGGCTCGACCGCGCAGCAGGGCGCCGGGGTCGCGCAGATGTCCGCGCCGACGCCGGCCGCGCGCGGCCCGGCGACGCTCGTGCTCGACCAGAGCGGCGTGCTCGGCGGTGCCGAGCTGTCGCTGCTCGAGATCATGAAGCACATGCGCGCGAACGCCGACGTGCTGCTGTTCGACGACGGCCCGTTCCGTGCGGCGCTCGACGAGATCGGCGCGCGCGTCGACGTGGTCGACCAGGGGGCGCTCGCGGGCGTGCGCAAGCAGGGCGGCGTGTCGGTCGGCGCGTTGAAGCAGCTCGTGCGGCTCGTGCGCGACGTCGCGCGCCGTGCTCGCCGCGCCGAGGTGATCTACGCGAACACGCAGCGCGCGATGGTGGTCGCCGCGCTGGCCGGGCGGCTCGCGCGCAAGCCGGTCGTGTGGCACCTGCGCGACATCGTCAGCACCGACCATTTCGGCAGCAAGCAGTTGCTGGCGATCAAGTACTGCGCGCGGCTCGGCGTCACGCGCGTGATCGCGAACTCCGACGCGTCCGCGCAGGCGTTCCGCGCACTGACGGGCTTCACGCCGCAGCATGTCGACGTCGTGTTCAACGGCATTTCGGCCGAGCCGTTCGATGCGCTGGAAGGCGTCAGCCAGGCCGCGCTGCGCGCACGGCTGGGGTTGCCCGAGCACGCATGGCTCGTCGGCTCGTTCAGCCGCCTCGCGCACTGGAAGGGGCAGCACGTGCTGCTGGAGGCCGCCGCGCGGCATCCCGACATGCACGTGGTGCTGGTCGGTGCGCCGCTGTTCGGCGAGGACGACTACGCCGCGCAGCTGCACGAATTCGTCGCCCGGCACGGGATGGACGAGCGCGTGCATTTCCTCGGGTTCCAGCGCGACGTGGCCGCGTGCATGACGGCGGTCGACGTCGTCGCGCATACGTCGATCACGCCCGAGCCGTTCGGGCGCGTGATCGTCGAGGGGATGCTCGCGCGCCGGCCGGTCGTCGCGGCCCGCGCGGGCGGGGTCGTCGAGATCATCGAGGACGGCGACAACGGGCTGCTCTGCGCGCCGGGCGATGCGGGCGCGCTGGCCGATGCGCTGGCCGCGCTGCAGTCGGATCGCGCGCTGCGCGAGCGGCTCGTCGCGAGCGGGCGTGCGACGGCGGTGCGCCGGTTCGGCACGGAGACCTATGTGGAGCGGGTCGAGAAGATTCTCTCGGATACCGCGCGGGCGGCGAAGAAGTAGCGGTAGCGCGTCGCATGCGGGGGCCGGCGTTCGGCCCCGGCGGCAAGCAGCGGGATGAATCGGCGGGATGAATCGGCCCCCGCGCGGCGATGCGCTGCGCGGGGGCTTTGCTCATGTGAGGGCGTGCCGAAGGGCGCCGCCGCGGCGATTCGCGTCGGGCACGACAGCGGCCATGCAAAAGCCCCCGCGCAGCGACGTGCCGCGCGGGAGCCTGCTTGCGACCGGCAATGGTCAGGCGATCACGCGGCCCGTTCGGGCGCCGGCGCGACGACGCGGGCGGGTCGGGTCGGCTTGAAGCTGGCCGACCACGTCATCGCGGGCCGTTCGAACATCCGGTAGAACAGGTACGCGACCGGGATCGCGACGGCCATGAACGCGAACGAAGGCCAGATCGACAACTGCAGTTCGGAATGGAACAGCACCGAGCCGAGGCAGACGAACAGCGGCAGGTGAATCAGATACAGCGAATAGCTGAAGTCGCCGAACCAGCTCAGCACGCGCAGCGGCGGCGTCGTGCGCGGCGGACGGGCGAGCGCGCGGTACAGGAAGCACGCGAAGCCGGCCGACCAGAGCTGGAACGCGCCGTACTGGCCGAAATGGAACGCGCCGCAGCCGGCGGCCAGCAGCACGGCGGCCGCGCCGTACCACGCGCGCGACGGCGCGGCGGCCGCGTCGCGCGGCGACTGTGCGCGCACGTCGGCGATCCACGCGCCGATCGTCCAGGACAGCCAGTACGACGTGAAGAACTGCAGGTCGTGCCGTTCGAGCAGCCACGCCGACGCGACGTTGACGAGCGCGACCGCGGCCACGACCGCCGGCATGCCGATACGCCGGCGTACCGCGAACAGCAGCGGGTACACCGCGTAGAACTGCACTTCGAGCGACAGCGTCCACAGCGCGCCGTTCGACCCGTACGTGTAGCCGGCGACGCCCTGCAGCGAGAACAGGTTCACGAGGAACGCGACGAGGCCGACGTCGCGGATCTTATGGCTGACGGGCTCGATCTGCAGGCTGACCGAGTCGAGCGCGAGCGTGAACAGCAGCGCGGCGAGCAGCACCGGGTAGATGCGTGCGAACCGGCGCATCCAGAAGTTCGGCGCGTCGAGCCGGTACGCGGGATCGGCCGCGAGCTTGAGCGCCGCGTTGCGGTGGATGCAGTAGCCGCTGATCACGAAGAAGATCGGCACGCCGGCGGAGCCCCACGCGAACGGAAAGGTCAGGTAGCCGGCGATCGCGCCCGGGTTGAGCGCATGGCCGTAAGCGTGATGGAAGCTCTGCATGCCGACCCAGACGACCTGCCGGCAGTGGAAATAGGCGACGAGCAGCGCCGCGAAGCCGCGCATCGCGTCGATCACGTGTTCCTTGTGGTCGGCGACGGGCGGCGCGGCCAGAGACGATCCGCTGAAAGCTTGCATGCGATTCGATTCCTTGCGACGGATGGACGGGAAGTTTCATCCAATCGTAATGCGCAAGAATTCGATCAATGAATAAAAAAATCTCGTCGTGGAATAATCGCATTCCGGATTGCGGTCTTATGTAGGGACGATATCGGTTTCAGCCCGCGGCCAATTATTTACCGATTTTTTTCTGATAGTTTGAAGCTCCAGTTGATTGATGCAAGGAGCGGCAAGATGGACATGCATTGGATCGCGAGCGCTGCAGTACTGCTGGTCATGGCCGTGCTGTCGGCGTACCGCGAGGCGCTGAAGAACGAACCGATTCGCCCGGGGCTCGAACGGGGCGGCGTGCCCTATATCGAGGAATTCGAATCGTAAGAATTTGTATCTGGAAAATCGGTAAATTGTCGCTGGTCGAAACGGCTGACCGGCAATATCGACCGGTTTGGCGACGATTATCCATTAATCGAACCGGCGGCGCGATTAAGCGTTGTCGTAAATAGCGGCGGCGGGCTGAATTCAATGTGCCGTTGAATCGTGCCGCGCCATCCGGACATTCATTGTGCCGTGTCGCGAAACGATGCGACGCGGCGCAGTCAACGCAATCAGGATGCGAACATGTTGAAAGTCACCAAGGCCGTGTTCCCCGTCGCCGGTCTCGGCACGCGGTTCCTCCCGGCAACGAAGGCGAGCCCGAAGGAAATGTTGCCCGTCGTCGACAAGCCGCTGATCCAGTACGCGGTCGAGGAAGCGATCAACGCCGGTATCACCGAGATGATCTTCGTCACCGGGCGCAGCAAGCGCGCGATCGAGGATCACTTCGACAAGTCGTACGAGATCGAGGCCGAGCTCGAGGCGCGCGGCAAGGAAAAGCTGCTCGAGCTCGTGCGCGGCATCAAGCCGAGCCACGTCAACTGTTTCTACGTGCGCCAGCCGGAAGCGCTGGGCCTCGGCCACGCGGTGCTGTGCGCGGAGAAGCTGGTGCACGGCGAGCCGTTCGCGGTGATTCTCGCCGACGACCTGCTGCACGGCGAACAGCCGGTGCTGAAGCAGCTCGTCGACGTGTTCGACCACTATCACAGCTCGGTGATCGGGGTCGAGACGATCGCGCGCGAGGACAGCCGTTCGTACGGCGTCGTCGAAGGCCGCGAATGGGAAGAGGACATCATCAAGCTGTCGGGCATCATCGAGAAACCCGCGCCCGAGGATGCGCCGTCGAATCTCGGCGTGGTCGGCCGCTACGTGTTCATGCCGACGATTTTCGATCACCTGCGCAAGCTCAAGCCGGGCGCCGGCGGCGAGCTGCAGCTGACCGACGCGGTCCAGTCGCTGCTCGCGAACGAGCAGGTGCTCGCCTATCGCTACTACGGCACGCGCTTCGACTGCGGCAGCAAGATCGGCTATCTCAAGGCCACCGTCGAGCTCGCGCTCCAGCATCCGGAAGTGAGCCGCGAATTCGAGGCCTACCTGCGTACCTGCTTGCCCGCGCTGGCTGCTGTCGCTTAGCAGCCCTGCGCGTCACGTTTCAGGTGGTGGTTGTTCCGTTGGCCCCGGTTCGCCTTGTGCGCCGGGGCGTTTTTCATGGGCGCGGGCCGGCCCTAGCGCGCCGGCTTGAGCGTTTCCGCGACGAACGCCGCGACGGCCTTCCTCGCGTCGGCCGCGGCCTTTTCGTCATAGCCGATGGTCGTGCCGCGCTCGACGCACGCGTCGGCATACGAGAACGGTTGCCTGGTGTCGGCATTGATCACCTGGCCGAGGTCGTTTTCCGCGAGCCGGCAGTGGCGCAGCGTCTGTGCTTTCGGCATGGTCAGCGGCGGATTGAACGCGCGTCCGTCGAAGACGTGCCGGGCGCCGGGGTATTCGGTCAGGCTGACGTCGCGGCCCGCGGCCTTCAGCCGCTCGACGTACGCGCGGCACGGCGCGATCGGCGTGTTGTCGTCGCTGGTGCCGGCGAACACGCGCACGGGCCGGGGGGCGATGTCCTCGTCGTCGCGGTAGGCGGTCGGGCAGCCGGGATAGAACGCGACGTACGCGGAGAAGCGGGCCGCGGACACGGCGTGCATCCGCTGGAACCGCGTGAGGCTCGCATACAGCGTGCTGTGGCCGCCGCGGGAGAAACCCATCAGCATCACCCGGGCGGGATCGATTCTCGGATGCTTCGCCAGCACCGCGAGCGCGCGGTACGCATCCTCGATCTGCACGAGCCGGCCGAGCTGTGCCTGATCGTCGTTCACGCTGACGAGGCCGCGGCTCGTGAAACTGTCGATCACGAAGGTGGCGACGCCCATCGCGAGGAGTTCGCGTTCCCAGTCGGTTACGTAGCTGCTGATCCCGCCGGACCCGTGCAGCAGGATCACGAGCGGGAAGCGTTCGCTGCCGGCGCGCGGCAGGCGCAGTTCGCCGGCGATCGTGACGGGCTTGCCGTCCTCGCGGCCCGCGAGAAACGCGTCGTCGGTCATCGTCAGCGACTCGAACGGAATCACTTCCATCCGCGCCTGCGCCCGCGCGATCGGCGGCGCGAGTGCGAGCACGAGGCAGAGCAAGGCCGGCGCGACACGGCGGAAACACGCACAATGGCTTTCACGCGTAAGCATGGCGACGTCCTCGTTCACCGCGTATCGGCGGCCGACCTGCTGCTGAAAGCGTAGTGCATCGCCGGCTCGTTGCAAGCCGGCCGGCGGGTGGGCGCTGCCGTCAGCGCGCGGACGAGCGCTGCGGCGCCGCGAAATGGCGCGTCAGCCGTTCGGCAATCGGCTTCTTGAAGTCGAGCAGCCGCTTTTCGAGGTAGCGCCAGGACAGGTGCGCGAGCAGCACGGCGAGCGCGAACTGCAGCATTGGCGGCAGCACGTCCAGCGCGAACGGCGGCAGCCGCTTGTGCTGGTAGAGCGCCTGCGTCGCACCGAAGCGCGCGGGAATCAGGTTGTGGAACAGGTAGAAGCCGTAGCTGATCGTGCCGAGATAGACGAGCGGCGCCCGATCGAGCAGCGCCACGACCGGATGCCCGGGCTCGCTGACGATCCACAGCAGCAGCGCGCCGAGCGACGCGGACAGGCCGAGATCCGCGAGCGCCGAAGCGGCGCCTGGCAGCGCGACGCACGCGGGCAGCACGAGGAAGAACACGACGCCTGCCGCGCCGAGCCAGCCGGGCGGCGCGCAGCGCGCCACCGCGGGGCCGTGCTCGGCGAGCGCCATCGCGCCGACGCCGCCGAGCGCGATCAGCGCGAAATTCCACGGGGAAAATGCGTAGATCAGCACCGGCGACGCGTCGCACAGGTAGAGCGCGAGATGCGCGAGCGCGCACAGCACGACGGCCGCGATGCCCAGCGCGACGTGTCGCGCGGCCGGCACCGCGAGCAGCGCGAGCGGTGCGATCAGATAGAACTGCTGTTCAACCGCGAGGCTCCAGAAATGCGACGTGGAGCCCGGCCAGCCGTCCTTCACGACGCCGATCCAGTAGTTCGACAGGAACACCGCGTGCCACGCGAGCCCGAGATTGACGCCGCGCTGGTAGAACAGCGCGTGCGCGATCGCGAGCGCGGCGAGCAGCAGGTAATAGACGGGAAAGATCCGCAGCGCGCGCTTCGCGAGGAACAGCGCGAGCGCATGGCGGCGCGTCATGGTGCCGCACTCGACCGCCTGGCGATTGCGATGCAGCTCGCCGACGATCAGGAATCCGCTGATGAGGAAAAACGTCCACACGCCAAGCTTGCCGACGTCGACGGCAAGGACGTGGCCCTTGTGGGACAGGAAAACGAGGATGACGGCGAGGGCTCGCAGGCCGTCGAGTCCTTTGACGTATCGGGCTTCGCGCATGGAGACATCCGGGCATTGAGCGAGCCCAGTATAGGTGCGCAAATATCGAACGTAATTCGCGTTCGGATGCATACGTGAAGGCGTTTTCTGATGCTGGAGCGTCGATGAAATCGCCCGCATGCAAAAAAACCTGCGGGAAACCCCGCGAAAACGCACAAAAGTACTGCACGAAGCGTCAAGGCGCTTGTAGAATCCGGCGTTGAAGCGCGCGCGTTGCACGCTTCGTGTATCCAACGACCACACCTGGTAGGAGAAACATGGCGACTTCCGCAAAAAAGGTGGCCAAGAAGGCTGCCGCACCGGCCACCAAGAAAGTGGCTGCCAAAAAGGCTGCGCCCGCGAAGAAAGTAGTGGCAAAGAAGGTTGTCGCGAAGGCGGCAGCACCGGCCGCTCCGACGCCGCTGAAGGACAAGTTCACGAAGGCATCGCTCGCAACGCACATCGCTGAGCGCGCGGCTGTCGAAGTGAAGGCGGTCAAGGCAGTGCTCGTCGCACTCGAGAACGTCGTGCTCGGCTCGGTCCACAAGAAGGGCGCGGGCGAGTTCACGCTGCCGGGTCTGCTGAAGATCACGGCACAAGTCGTGCCGGCGAAGAAGAAGCGCTTCGGCAAGGATCCGTTCACGGGCGAAGAGCGTTGGTTCCCGGCGAAGCCGGCCAGCGTGCGCGTGAAGGCACGTGCGCTGAAGAAGCTGAAGGACGCGGCTGCTTAACTGCGGCGCAACGGTTGCCTGCTGCGTGCAGGTGGCCGTCGAGTGTCCCACGATCCCCGTGCGCGAAAGCGCATGGGGATTTTTTATTGCGGCGCGCAACGGGAAGCGGGTTGGGCGACGTGGCGAACGACGGCGGGCACGATACGTCGACGCACGCGCTGCTGCCGCGCCGCCATTCGATCAACCGTCCTGCGGTTGATCGGGCGTGTCGAGCGTCAACTGATAGAACGCTGCATCGAGCCAGCGGCCGAACTTGAAGCCGACCTGCGCGAGCGTGCCCGCATGCGTGAACCCGAGCCGCGTGTGCAGGCGGATGCTGCCGGCGTTGCTCGCATCGATGCAGCCCACCAGAACATGGACCTGCGCGTCGCGCGCGCGGCGGACCAGCTCGCGCAACAGGCGCTCGCCAAGCCCGCGGCCGCGCTGGTCGCGATGCACGTACACGCTGTGTTCGACCGTGTACTTGAAGGCGGGAAACGCGCGGAACGTGCCCCAGCTCGCGAAGCCGAGCAGCGTGCCCGACGCGTCGACCGCGCCGATGACCGGGAAGGCGCCTGCGCGCTTCGTCGCGAACCATGTCGCCATCGCCTGCGGGGGGCGCGGCGCGTAGTCGTACAGGGCCGTGGAATTGACGATGGCCTCGTTCAGGATCTCGAGGATGGCCGGCGCATGCTCGGCCTCGCTGCAATCGATCAGGCGCACGTCGTCGTGATGTTCGGTGGGGGGCATTAGCGTTCCTGTTGACTGGAGGAAGTGTTGTTCGAGCGGATGGACGTGGCGGCGTGTCCTTCGCAAAGGACCACGACGTAGTGCGCGGGACGGGACGTCGGGTTGCTGAAGACCAGCGGCTGGTCGAGCCGCATGGCCAGGCAGTCGCCGTCGCGAAGCGCGTGGACCTGATCGCCGAACGTGACGTCGACGCGGCCGCTGATGATCCACACCTGCTGATGCAACGCGCTTTCGCGCCCGCCGCTGTCGTACGCGACGCGCGCGCCGGGCGGGAAATCCACCTCGACGAGCTGGATCGGTGACGGCCAGCCAGCCGGGGAGAGGTTGCGGCGCACATAGCCGGAGGCCGGGTCGCGCCACTGCGCTTGCTGCGCGCGGCGCACGAGCGGCTGCGCGGGTGCATCGTCCTGGTCGCCGCCGAACAGCCCGGCCAGCGACACGCCGAGCCCGGCCGCGAGCTTGTCGAGCACGACGGCCGTCGGGCTGGCCGATGCACGTTCGATGAGCGAGATCATCGAACGGCTGACACCGGAGCGCGCGGCCAGCGCGTCGAGCGTGTGGCCGCGCGTCGCCCGCAATGCGCGCACGCGCCGGGCGATGCGTTCGTTGATGCCGGTGTCGGCAGGGGTGTCGGTGGACACGGGCGACTCCATCATGATGAATTTGTGATCCAGTATAGTGGAATATCGCGGCGGCAAATGTCCCGGTTGATTCGAGGCCGTTCGCGTTCGTTGGTTAGCGGTCCGGCCTGTCGGCTGCAGTTGGGGGATAGCGGTCGGAATGTATCGGCCGTGCTGCGACGGCACGCGGCGGGAAGCAAGCAAGAAAAAAGCCAGCCATGGCCGAAACCGATGACTGGCTTTGCAGGCCGGCGGCACGGCGTCCGGAGACGCCGCGTGCCGGGAATGTTGTTTTTAGAACTTGTGGCGCAGGCCGAGTGCGACCAGCTCTTGCGAGCTCTTGCCGGCGTAGCCCCACGAGCCGACCGACGCTTGCGCGTCGTGCACCGCGCCGGTGACGCCGTCGCGCTGCTGGCCCTTGGCGTGCTGGTAGGCACCAAGCAGGTAGACGTCCGTGCGCTTCGACAGTGAGTAGTCCGCGCCGAGCGAAACCTGATGGTACGTCGCGCCCGTGTCGCCGCTTGACTTCGTGTACGCGTAGCCGAGGCCCAGCAGCAGCGCCGGCGTTGCCTGGTAGTTCACGAATCCGCGGCCGGTGTTGAACTTCTCTTGCGACGTGAACGACGACAGGCTGTCCGCCTTGTATTGCGCGTTGCTGTAACCGGCGCCGACCGTCACCGGGCCGATGCCGTACTGGGCTGCGACTTGCGCGATGTTGGCTGCCTTTGCCGTTGCGTATGCGCCGAGGATCGGGTTGCTATCGGTGCCGATGCCGGTCGCCGTCGGGCTGTTCCAGCCGCCGGAGCCGTCGCTCTTGATCGTGCGATCGTTGCTGTTCTGCACGCGCAGGAAGCTCGCGGCGATGCCGAACGGACCGTTGTTGTAGGCGACACCCGCGCTCCACGACTGGCCCGTGCCCGGCTGGCCTGCCAGGCCGCTCAGTGCATACATGCCTTCGAACTGCAGGCCGGAGAAGACCGGCGACGTGTACTTGATCGCGTTGTTGACGCGGAGGCTGTTGTCGTTGTTGTCGACGTCGCCCGGCGTGGCGAACACGCTGCCGAAATAGTTGTCTGCCGTGACTGCCTGGACCATGTCGACGAGCGGGTCATACTGGCGGCCCAGCGTGACCGTACCGTACTGGGCGTGCTCGAGGCCGACGTAGGACTGACGGCCGAACATGCGGCCACCCTGGTTGAGCGTGCCGTTGCCGACGTCAAAGCCGTTTTCCAACTGGAAGATCGCCTTCAGGCCGCCGCCGAGGTCCTCGGAGCCCTTCAGGCCCCAGCGGCTGCCGGACAGGTTGCCCGACTGCATCTTCCACGCGTTGTTGCCTTGGCCGTTATTGCCGTGAACCCACGCGATCGACGTGTCGATCACGCCGTACAGCGTCACGCTCGACTGTGCCTGAGCAGCGCCGGCGGCGCCCAGCAGGGCGAGCGAGAGGGTCGAGAGAGCAAGTTTCTTCATCGTTGAGTTTCTCCACGCAAGTGATTCGTCGTTATTTGTTGCGGATTGGAGAATAGCTCAGTGCCGTAGACGCAAGAAAGCTTAAAAAATAAAGTGTCTCCAAAACATCACAGCGACGAAAAAGCCATATAGATCAAGGGCATTGGCGGTCATTCCGATTTTTGAAATAGTTGACATTTGCTGCGGCGCGATTGTTGCGCGTTCCATCGTGGTGCATGGGGAGCGAACGGATTTCGCGCAATGATGCGAGGAAAGTGGGGTAGACAAACGTTTGCGGCCGCGCTTGCGCGCGCGATGGATGCAGTCCGCTCCTCACGCGACTGCGTGACGACACGAAGAGACTTGGATGGCCGAGTTGTGCTATATGCGCCGGCGTCAGCGCGACCGGTCACCCGGCGACGCTTCGGCCTGCGTTTCGGCCCGCCGTTCGCGCACCGCGCCGCGGGCCGCCGCGAATTCCGCGCCGAGCAGCAGCACGATCGCGGAGAAGTACAGCCACATCAGCAGGACCGCGAACGATCCGGCCGCGCCGAATGCACTGGCGGTGCCCGCGTGCGCGAGGTACAGCGCGAACAGTTTCTTGCCGCCCGAGAACAGGATCGCGGACACGATGCCGCCGATCGCGGCGTCGCGCCACGCGACGCGCGCATCGGGCAGGAACTTCATCAGCGATGCGAACGCGCCCGCGAGCACGGCGATGCCGACGAAGAACTGCAGCAGGTCGGTGATCGCGATATAGGGCGAATCGCCCCACAGCCAGGTGCCGACGAACGTGATCGCGGTGTCGAGCACGAGCGACACGATCAGCAGGAACGCGACGCCGAGCACGAGCCCGAACGAGATCAGCCGCACGCGCACGAGCCCGAGCATGCTCGACCAGCGGTTCTCGGTGGCCGGCCAGATCACGCTGAGCGCGGCGCTGAGCGACGCGAAGGTGGCCGACGCGCCGATGGCCAGCGCGGCGAACGAGATCAGCGCCGCGAGACCGCCGCGGTTGCCGCTGCGGTGCGCGTTCTGCACGATCGTCTGGATGCTGGCCGCCGCGTCGTCGCCGATCAGCTGATGCGCCTGTTCGAACACCTGGCCGCGCGCGGCATCGTCGCCGTAGAACCAGCCGGCCACGGCGATCACCATCACGAGCATCGGCGCGAGCGAGAACGCGGAGAAGAACGCGATGCTCGCGGCCATCGTCGTGCAGCGGTCGGACGAGAAGCGCCTGAACGCCGTGAGGGCCCAGTTGGCCTGTTGTTGCGCGAGACGGGTGGCTTCGGAGGTGATCTGTCGTTTCATGCGTAGTCGGTCGCAGCGCAGTGTGCTGGTGAGCGTTGGAAGCGGGACAAGTTCGAGACGCTCGCGTTTTTTAATAGGACAATTTCGTATTGATCCGAGGAAACGGCCATAGTTGCGCGAACTGTCTATAATTCCTTTCAGTTTCCCCACCCCCACAATAACGCCGAGACCAGTCATGCTACAAATGTCCCGGCGCCAGTTCCTGAAGGTGACGGCTACGTCGCTTGCCGGATCGAGTCTAGCCCTGATGGGCTTCTCTCCGTCCGAAGCGCTCGCCGAAGTCCGACAGTACAAGCTGGCGCGCACCGTCGAAACGCGCAATACCTGTCCTTACTGTTCAGTGGGTTGCGGCATCCTGATGTACAGCCTCGGAGACGGCGCGAAGAACGCGCAGCCGAGCATCATCCACATCGAAGGCGATCCCGACCATCCCGTCAATCGCGGCACGCTGTGCCCGAAGGGTGCAAGCCTGATCGACTTCATCCACAGCCCGAACCGCCTGACGCACCCCGAGTATCGCGCGCCCGGCTCGGACAAGTGGGAACCGATCTCGTGGAACGACGCGCTCGACCGCATCGCGAAGCTGATGAAGGCCGACCGCGACGCGAACTTCGTCGAGACGGCGGAGGACGGTGCGAAGGTCAACCGCTGGCTGACGACCGGCATGCTGGCCGCGTCGGCGGGCAGCAACGAGGTCGGCTACCTGACGCACAAGACCATCCGCAGTCTGGGGATGCTCGCATTCGACAATCAGGCGCGTGTCTGACATGGCCCGACGGTGGCAGGTCTTGCCCCGACGTTTGGCCGTGGAGCGATGACGAACCATTGGGTCGACATCAAGAACGCGGACGTGATTCTCGTGATGGGCGGCAATGCAGCCGAGGCCCATCCGTGCGGTTTCAAGTGGGTAACGGAGGCGAAGGCGCACCGCAAGGCGCGGCTGATCGTCGTCGACCCGCGCTTTACGCGTACGGCCTCGGTGGCCGACTACTACGCGCCGATCCGCACCGGCACCGACATCGTCTTCCTGGGCGGTGTGATCAACTATCTGCTGACGAACGACAAGATCCAGCATGAGTACGTGAAGAACTACACGGACTTCTCGTTCATCGTGCGCGAGGATTTCGCGTTCAACGACGGCATCTATTCCGGCTACGACGCGGAGAAACACGCGTACCCGGACAAATCGAGCTGGGACTACGAGCGCGGCGACGACGGCTTCGTGAAGGTCGACCCGACGCTGCAGCATCCGCGTTGCGTGTACAACCTGCTGAAGCAGCACTACGCGCGCTATACGCAGGACATGGTCCAGCAGGTCTGCGGCACGCCGAAGGAGAAGTTCCTGAAGGTGTGCGAGATGCTCGCGACCACCGCCGTTCCCGGCCGCGCCGGCACGGTGCTGTACGCGCTCGGCTGGACCCACCACTCGATCGGCGCGCAGATCATCCGCACCGGCGCGATGGTGCAGCTGCTGCTCGGCAACATCGGCATCGCCGGCGGCGGGATGAACGCGCTGCGCGGCCACTCGAACATCCAGGGGCTGACCGACCTCGGGCTGATGTCGAACCTGCTGCCGGGCTACATGACGCTGCCGATGCAGGCCGAGCAGGATTTCGACGGCTACATCAAGAAGCGCGTGCAGCAGCCGCTGCGGCCGAACCAGCTGAGCTACTGGAAGAACTACAAGGCCTTCCACGTCAGCTTCATGAAGTCCTGGTGGGGCGACGCGGCGACCGCCGAGAACAACTGGGCCTACGACTACCTGCCGAAGCTGGACAAGCAGTACGACCTGCTGCAGGCGATCGAGCTGATGAATGCCGGCAAGATGAACGGCTACATCTGCCAGGGCTTCAATCCGCTCGCGGCGGCGCCGTCGAAGGTGAAGACGGCGGCAGGGCTCGCGAAGCTGAAGTGGCTCGTGATCATGGATCCGCTCGCGACCGAGACGTCCGAGTTCTGGAAGCATCACGGCGACTACAACGACGTCGACGCGTCGAAGATCCAGACCGAGGTGTTCCGTCTGCCGACCACGTGCTTTGCGGAGGAAAACGGTTCGCTCGTGAGTTCGAGCCGCGTGCTGCAATGGCACTGGAAGGGCGCGGAGCCGCCGGGCGAAGCGCGTAGCGACCTCGAGATCATGTCGGGGCTGTTCCTGCGCATGCGCAAGATGTACCAGACGGACGGCGGCAAGTATCCGGACCCGATCGTCAACCTGACCTGGCCGTACGCGAACCCGGAAAGCCCGACGCCCGAAGAGCTCGCGATGGAGTTCAACGGTCGCGCGCTCGCCGATCTGCCCGATCCGAAGGATCCGGCCAGGACGCTCGTGAAGAAGGGCGAGCAACTGGCCGCGTTCGCGCAACTGAAGGACGACGGGACGACCGCGAGCGGCTGCTGGATCTTCTGCGGTGCGTGGACGCAGGCCGGCAACCAGATGGGCCGGCGCGACAACTCCGATCCGACCGGCATCGGCCAGACGCTGAACTGGGCGTGGGCCTGGCCGGCGAACCGGCGGATCCTGTACAACCGCGCATCGTGCGACGTGAGCGGCAAGCCGTTCGACCCGACCCGCAAGCTGATCGGCTGGAACGGCAGCGGGTGGAAGGGCGCCGACATCCCCGATTTCAAGGCGGACGAACCACCCGAAAACGGGATGGGGCCGTTCATCATGAATCCGGAGGGTGTCGCGCGCTTCTTCGCGCGTGCGGGGATGAACGAAGGCCCGTTCCCCGAGCACTACGAGCCGTTCGAAACGCCGATCGGCACGAACCCGCTGCATCCGAACAACCCGCTGGCGCTGAACAACCCGGCCGCCCGCGTGTTCCCGGACGATCGGGCGTCGTTCGGCCAGGCGCCGGAGTTCCCGCACGCGGCGACCACGTACCGGCTGACCGAGCATTTCCACTACTGGACCAAGCATGCGCGGCTGAACTCGATCATCCAGCCCGAGCAATTCGTCGAGATCGGCGAAGACCTCGCGAAGGAAGTCGGCGTCGTGCATGGCGATCGCGTGAAGGTGTCGTCCAAGCGCGGCTACATCATCGCGGTCGCCCTCGTCACGAAGCGGATCAAGCCGCTGACGGTCGACGGCAAGAAGGTCCAGACGGTCGGTGTCCCGTTGCACTGGGGCTTCAAGGGTCTGACGAAGCCCGGCTATCTCGCGAATACCCTGACTCCGTCCGTGGGTGACGGCAACTCCTATACACCGGAATTCAAGTCGTTCCTGGTGAAGGTCGAAAAGGCGTAAGGGGAAAGAGATGGCATTGCAATCGCTGGATATCAAGCGCGTCTCGGCCACCACGACGCCACCGCCCACGGTGCGCGAACCGGTGACCGGGAGCGTCGCGAAGCTGATCGACGTATCGAAGTGCATCGGCTGCAAGGCATGCCAGACGGCATGCATGGAGTGGAACGACCTGCGCGACGAAGTCGGCACCAACGTCGGCGTGTACGACAACCCGGCCGACCTGACCGAGCATTCGTGGACGGTCATGCGGTTCGCCGAATACGAGAACCCGGCGGGCGACCTCGAGTGGCTGATCCGCAAGGACGGCTGCATGCACTGCGAGGATCCGGGCTGCCTGAAGGCGTGCCCGTCGCCGGGTGCGATCGTGCAGTACAACAACGGGATCGTCGATTTCCACGAGGAGAACTGCATCGGTTGCGGCTATTGCGTGACCGGCTGCCCGTTCAACGTTCCGCGGATCTCGAAGAAGGATCATCGCGCGTACAAGTGCACGCTCTGTTCCGACCGCGTCGCGGTCGGCCAGGAACCGGCCTGCGTGAAGACCTGCCCGACGGGCGCGATCGTGTTCGGCACCAAGGAGGACATGAAGCAGCACGCGGCCGAGCGGATCGAGGACCTGAAGGAGCGCGGCTTCGAGCATGCGGGGCTGTACGACCCGCAGGGCGTCGGCGGCACCCACGTGATGTACGTGCTGCACCACGCCGACAAACCGTCGCTGTACCACGGGCTGCCCGACAACCCGTCGATCAGCCCGATGGTGAAGCTGTGGAAGGGCATCGCGAAACCGCTCGCGGTGGCCGGCATCGCGCTGACCGCGCTCGCCGGCTTCTTCCACTACGTCCGCGTCGGTCCGAACGAGGTGAGCGACGAAGAGGAATCGGCCGCGCGCGACGAGGCGCGACGCATCAAGGAGGACGCGAAATGAACCACGACGACCCGAACCTGATCGTCCGCTACTCGGCGAACGAGCGCACGAACCACTGGATCACCGCGATCACGTTCGTGCTGCTCGCGCTGTCCGGGCTCGCGCTGTTTCATCCGTCGATGTTCTGGCTGACCGCGCTGTTCGGCGGCGGCCAGTGGACGCGGATCCTGCATCCGTTCGTCGGACTCGTGATGTTCGTGTCGTTCGCGATCCTGGTCGTGCGCTTCTGGCATCACAACGTGCTCGACCGGGACGACGTGCAGTGGCTGCGCCAGATCGACGACGTGCTCGCGAACCGCGAGGACAAGCTGCCGGAGATCGGCCGCTATAACGCCGGGCAGAAGCTGCTATTCTTCACGTTGGTGGCGTGCCTGTTGCTGCTCCTGCTGTCGGGCGTCGTGATCTGGCGGCGCTACTTCTCGTTCTACTTCCCGATCGGGGTGATCCGGCTCGCGGCGGTAGTCCATGCCGTCGCGGCGTTCGTGCTGATTGTCGGCATCGTCACGCATATCTATGCGGCGTTGTGGGTGAAGGGCTCGATCGGCGCGATGGTGCGCGGCACCGTCACGCTGGGCTGGGCTCGCAAGCATCACCCGAAGTGGTTCCGTGAAAGCGTGAAGTAGTGCGCCGGGACGGGGCGGTGCGCCGCTCCGTCCGTCGTCGGAACCGCCGAAGCGCCGATACGTCGGCGCTTGTTTTTTGGACAACACTCTCGTGACTCAACGCATCCTCGAACCGACCGAGATATCGGCACTCGATCATTCGGCCATCCCGCGCTTTCGCCTGCCGGAGCGCGCCACCGCGTTCTCGGCGCGCGCCGCGCGCCTGCGCAAGCTGGCCGACCTGAACCCGATCAGCGGCTACCTGCGGCTGATGGCGGTGGTCGCGGACGCGCAGCATGCGGTGCTGCAGGACTTCGCCGCGCAGATGCCGTCGAAGGAAGCGATCGCGCTCGCGCAGCAGCATTCGATGCCGCTCATACCGGCGCTCGACGGCGAGCGCAACCCGCAATGGCGTGCCGTGCTGTACGAACTGCTCGACCGCGTCGAAGGCGCCGGGCTCGTCAACCCGCAGCTCGCGAAGCTGCTCGACCGGCTGCGCCTGATGGCGCCCGCCGAACTCGACGCGCAGGCCGACGCGATCCTCGCGCTGCGCTTCGCCGAAGTCGATCCGGCCACCGCGCCGTTCCTGATGGCCGCGCTGCAGGTCGTCTGGACGGACCTCGCGAGCCGCACGCGGCCGGCCGACGTGCCGTTCCTCGACCAGCCGGGCCTGTGCCCCGTGTGCGGCACGCATCCGGTCGCGAGCGTCGTGCGGGTCGGCGGCCAGTACCAGGGCTACCGTTTCCTGCAATGCGGGCTGTGCACGACCGAGTGGCACATGGTGCGCACGAAGTGCTCGCACTGCGATTCGACGAAGGGCATCGCGTATCACGGGATCGAGGGCGGCAGCGAAGCCGTCAAGGCCGAATCGTGCGACGAGTGCAAGACCTATCGCAAGATCGGTTATCAGGACAAGGACTACGAGTTCGAGCCGCTGGCGGACGATCTCGCGAGCCTCACGCTCGACCTGCTGATGAACGAGGCCGGCTACCAGCGCAGTTCGCCGAACCCGCTGCTGTGGCCTGAAGCGCCGCGCGAAGGTTGAAGGTTTTGCATGGAGCTCACCCCCACGTGACTGAACCAGGCCTCAACGAGCTGAACGCGCTGCTGGCGCGTGTGCCGTCGGTCGAGCGCGTGCTGTCGTCGGCGCCGCTGCAACCGCTGCTCGCCGACTACGGCCGTACGCGCGTGCTGAACGCGGTGCGCGCCGAGCTCGAACGTTGGCGTACCGACGCGCAGCACGATCCGGCGCGGGCCGAACCGCTCGACGAACCGCGCATCGCCGCGGCCGTCGCGCGCACGCTGGCCGCGCAGAGCGCGGGCGCGGTGCGCACCGTGTTCAACCTGACCGGCACCGTGCTGCACACGAACCTCGGGCGCGCGCTGTTGCCCGACGACGCGGTGCGCGCGGTGGTCGACGCGCTCACGCGCCCCGTGAACCTCGAATTCGACCTCGCCACGGGCCGCCGCGGCGATCGCGACGACCTGATCGACGATCTGCTGTGCGAACTGACGGGCGCGGAAGCCGCGACCGTCGTCAACAACAACGCGGCGGCCGTGCTGCTGGCGCTGTCGGCGCTGGCGACGAAGCGGGAAGTCGTCGTGTCGCGCGGCGAGCTGGTCGAGATCGGCGGCGCATTCCGCATTCCCGACATCATGAGCCGCGCGGGCGCCAGGCTGCGCGAGGTCGGCACGACCAACCGCACCCATCCGCGCGACTACGCGGAGGCAATCGGCCCGCGCACCGCGCTGCTGATGAAGGTGCATTGCAGCAACTACGCGATCAGCGGCTTCACGAAGGAGACGTCGCTCGCCGAACTCGCGCCGCTCGCGCGCGAGCACGGGCTGCCGGTCGCCGTCGATCTCGGCAGCGGCACGCTCGCCGACCTGACGCAATGGGGCCTGCCGCACGAGACGACCGTGCAGGAAACCGTCGCCGCCGGCGCAAACGTTGTCACGTTCAGCGGCGACAAGCTGCTTGGCGGGCCGCAGGCCGGCCTGATCGTCGGCGATCGCGCGCTGATCGCGAAGATCAAGAAACATCCGCTCAAGCGCGCGCTGCGCGTCGGCAAGCTCACGCTCGCGGCGCTCGAACCCGTGCTGCGCCTCTACCAGTCCCCCGAATTCCTGCGCGACCGGCTCACGACACTGCGCCTGCTGACGCGCCCGCACGGCGAGATCGCCGCGGCCGCCGAGCGCGTGCGTCCGGCGCTGCAGGCCGCGCTCGGCAGCGGTTTCGTCGTGGCGGTCGAGCCGATGTTCAGCCAGATCGGCAGCGGTGCGCTGCCGGTCGACCAGCTGCCGAGCGCCGGGCTCGTCGTGCGCACGGCGGACGGCAAGCGCGGCGGCCGCGCGCTTGCGCAGCTCGAGAAGCGGCTGCGCGAATGGCCGCGCCCGGTGATCGGCCGCGTGGCCGACAATGCACTGCGGCTCGACCTGCGCTGCCTCGAAGCGGCCGACGAGGCGGCGTTCGTCGCGCAATGCGTGCCGCTCGCGGGGCCCGCTGCATGATCGTCGGTACCGCCGGACACATCGACCACGGCAAGACGACGCTGGTGCGCGCGCTGACGGGCGTCGATACCGACCGCCTGAAGGAAGAGAAGGCACGCGGCATCTCGATCGAACTCGGTTACGCGTATACGCCGCTCGACAACGGCGACGTGCTCGGCCTGATCGACGTGCCGGGCCACGAGAAGCTGATTCACACGATGGCGGCCGGCGCGTGCGGGATCGACTTCGCGCTGCTCGTGATTGCCGCCGACGACGGCGTGATGCCGCAGACGCGCGAGCATCTCGCGATCCTGCAGCTGCTCGGCGTCACGCATGGCGCCGTCGCGCTGACGAAGTGCGATCGCGTCGACGCCGCGCCGTGGCCGAGGTGCGCGACGAGATCGCCGCGTGGCTGAGCGATTCGACGCTGGCCGGCGTGCCGATCTTCGAAACGCGGGCGACGGCCGTGGACGATCCGGGCGTCGCCGCATTGAAGCGTCACCTCGCCGACGCGGCGATCGCGTGGCGCGCCCGCCGCGACGACGGGCTGTTCCGGCTCGCGGTCGATCGCGTGTTCACGCTCGCGGGGCAGGGCACCGTCGTGACGGGCACCGCGTTCGCGGGCCGCGTCGCGACCGGCGACACGCTCGCGATCGTGCGCACGGGCGGCGCGGCGCGCGTGCGCAGCATCCATGCGCAGAACCGTCCGGTCGAGGCCGGACGCGCGGGCGAGCGTTGCGCACTGAACCTGGCCGGGGTCGACAAGGCCGATGTCGAGCGCGGCGATACCGTGGCCGATGCGCGGCTCGTCGCGACGTCGCCGCGTCTCGACGTCGAGCTGACGCTGCTCGCGGATGCGGGGCTGACGCTCACGCACTGGGCACCGTTGCACGTGCATCTCGGCACGCTGCATCGCGTCGCACATGTCGCACTGCTCGACGGCGATACGCTTGCGGCCGGCCAGCGGATGCGCGTGCAACTGGTCTTCGACGAGCCGGTGTTTGCGCTGCCGGGCGACCGCTTCATCGTCCGCAATCCGCAGGCGACGCGCACGGTCGGCGGCGGCCGCGTGCTCGACCCGTTCGGGCCGGCGCGCAAGCGTCGTACGCCCCAGCGCCGCGCGTGGCTCGACGCGCTGGCCGAATGGCTCGACGCAGGCCGTCTCGATGCGCTGCTCGCGCAGGCGCCGCTCGGCGTCCCGCGCGCGATGCTCACGCATCTGACGGGTTTTGCGCCGAACGCGCTGGTCTTGCCGGACGACGCGCTGGCGATCGGCCAGCACGGCCCCGCGGCGAACGACGGCTGCGTGATCGCGCGCGAGCACTGGCGCGCGCTGCAGGTGAAAACGCTCGACACGCTGCGCGCGTATCACGAACGCATGCCCGACGAGCAGGGGCTCGATGCGGCGCGTTTGCGCCGGATGGCCGCGCCGCTCGTTGACGACGTGCTGTGGCGCGCGCTCGTCGATGCGCTGGTGACCGGCGGCGAAGTGGCGCGAAGCGGCCCGTGGCTGCACCTGCCGTCGCATTCGGTGAGCCTCGAGCCGCGCGAGGAAGCGCTTGCGCAGACGCTGTTGCCGCTCGTGCGCGCGGGACGTTTCGATCCGCCGTGGGTGCGTGATCTCGCCGGCACGACCGGTGCGGCCGAGGAGGCGGTGCGTACCTTGCTGCGCAAGCTCGCACGTCGCGGCGACGCGCACCAGGTCGTGCGCGACCTGTTCTATCACGCGGACGTCGTGCGCGAACTCGCGGAACTGGTTGCGCATCTCGCGCCGTCGCGCGAAGGCGGCCTCGATGCCGCGACGTTCCGCGACGCGACGGGGCTGGGCCGCAAGCGTGCGATCCAGATTCTCGAGTTCTTCGATCGGGTTGGGTATACTCGCTTCCACCGCGATCTTCACTTCCTGCGGCCTGACAGCGGCTGGCTCGATACGACGGCGTAGGTATCTGTTTTTTCCCCCAAGGAAGGCATTCGTATCCGGTGGTACGGCTGGACCTCAAATCCAGTTGGGGGTGTCAGACACTCCCGGGTAGGTTCGACTCCTGCTGCCTTCCGCCATGCCGGGCTTCCGCGGCGTTCCTTGAACTTCCTCTGAAAGTCCGTAACCCCATGATTTTGCGTGGTTTTGTGGGTGACGATGTGCTTGCGAGGTCCGGCCGCGTCCCCCACAATTTCCTCACGAAACATGGGTGGCGACATGGGTTTTGTGGGTAGGAAAGGACGGCGGCATGGCAGGACGACAATTGCATCGGCTTGGCGCGCTGCGTGTCGCGAAGGCTGTGGACCCGGGACACTATGCCGACGGCGGTGGCCTTTTCATGCAGATTGCCGGCAGTGGCGCACGGATCGTGGGTGTTTCGCTTCACGCTCGACAGGCGAGTGCGCGAAATGGGCCTCGGACCGCTTTCGCGAGTCTCGCTTGGTGAAGCACGAACGCTGGCCACTCAGTACCGCGAGATGGTTCGGGACCAGATTGACCCCATCCTCGCACGGCGCGAAGAGCAGCATCGGCGATTGCTCGATATCTCCATTGATACCAACGTGACGTTCCGTGAGGCAGTTGAAGGGTTCATTCGAGCACACGAACCAGAGTGGCGAAACCGAACGCACAGTCAGCAGTGGGGCAATACGCTCAAGACCTACGCCTATCCCATCATCGGCGATGTGCGGGTGCGCGACATCGATACAGCGATGATTGTCCGCATTCTGCAGCCGATTTGGACCAAAAAGGCAGAGACGGCTCGCCGTGTGCGGGGGCGCATTAAGGCGATCCTGGACGCGGAGACCGTGATGGGGCACCGCACCGGCAGCAATCCTGCCCGGTACGTTGACCATCTGCAATTAGTATTGCCGGGCTCGAAGAAGCGCTCGCAGGTCCGGCATCACGCTGCGTTGCCTTGGGAGGACCTCCCCACATTCATTCGGGAATTGGAACAACGCCCGCGACGGGCGGCAAGAGTGTTGCACTTGCTTGTCTTGACGGCGACTCGCACGAACGAGGCGCGGTTTGCGCGGGTTGAGGAGTTTGACCTCGACAACCGTGTCTGGAGTATCCCGGGCGATCGTACGAAGAGCGGTCGACCGCTGCGCGTGCCGCTTTGCAAGCAGGCCGTCGAGATCGTGCGCAGTGCGCTGCCGAAGGCGAAGTATGGATATTTGTTTCCCGGTTGCACGGAAGGGCGTCCACTGTCGAACATGGCGATGCTGTCCCTGCTGAAACGCATGTCGTACTCCGGCATCACCGTGCACGGTTTCCGGTCAACATTTCGTGACTGGGTCGCCGAATGCACTGACTATCCGGATTCTTTGGCAGAGGAAGCCTTGGCGCACATCATTACTTCGCAGACGATAGCGGCTTATCGGCGTCGCGATCAACTCGAAAGACGGCGGCTCATGATGGAAGACTGGGGTGCGTATTGTTCCAGTGCACGTATCCTTGAAGAGTCAATGGCGCCGGTCGTGCCGCAAACGTTCGCTGCCTGAATCGACGCTGCTTCTGTTCTAGAAACGGTGCTG
Organism: Burkholderia cepacia; assembly: GCF_001718835.1. Taxonomy (NCBI): domain Bacteria; kingdom Pseudomonadati; phylum Pseudomonadota; class Betaproteobacteria; order Burkholderiales; family Burkholderiaceae; genus Burkholderia; species Burkholderia cepacia. The sequence goes on from NZ_CP013444.1 coordinate 1,019,222, forward strand.
CGGGCCGGGCAGGTTCGCGCTCGCCGCGTATCGCGAGTGCGAGGTGGTGTCGTCAGTATGTCGCTTGATCCCGATGCAATGGAGGCTGAATTCACCGATATCTGGCGGTATCGCTGCTATGTATGAAATAGAGTCACTGCCGAGACGAACGACATGGATTCCCAAGGACTGCGGAGGAGTCTTCCGCGTTGGGGCTGCTGAGACGAATCGGAATCGCTTGAGCCGGAACGGCTTGATACAGATTCAACCGGGCCTTCAGCATGAAGCTGTTGGCCCAGAGAGCGTCCGTAGGGCGACGGATCGCTACGCTGCGGCGATCATTCGGCGATCAAGAAGCGATCACGTTTCTTACCCTTGATCCATGACGGTTCGCGGCCACGCCCGCTCCACGTTTTGCCCGTTTTCGGATCCTGATACTTCGCCGTCGCAGGTTGACGGCCATTCGCGCCACGTGCGCGCTTACGGCCGAAGAGCTGTTCCGGCGTGAGGCCATACTCTTGAATGCGCGCACGAACTTCTTCGAGCACGGTCTCTAGTTCGGCCTGCCTGGCTTCTTCTGCTTGCACGAGCAGTGCTTCAGCCTTGGCTTTCAACTCTTGATAGGTGGCCATTCTTCACTCCACGTGGTTAAAGGAAACAGTATTGAAATGGTCGCTTCGAAGAGTCCAATTCGGCGCGACGCACCATGTCTGCGACATGTCATTGTCGGCAGCGCAATTAGAACAATTCCGCGATTTTCTCATCGTTTGGGCCTGGAGTCGATCATTTATCGTTTCCGAGGCCGTGAATCTGGCGAGGCAATCGAAAACCGTACATTGGGCTATTGCAGTTGGATACAAAAATTGCCGATGATCATCAGCGGATTGTTAGACGGTCGCACGCTGTGTGCCGACGTGCGCTCAACCACGCTGTTCCGCCAGTGCGCATTGGGATCGTATCCATCGGGTCGCGTTGGAGGCACAATGAGGAAACCTGCCGATCGCCAGCTCTGCCAAAGTGTAAAACTTCAGACAGCCACCTTACTTTTTCGGGACGTGCGTGGTCCCGTGCATTTGACAGCCCAATTCTCCGGCGATGTTGTGATGGGACGTTTCGTTGTTCCATATCGTTCAACTTCGCAGACGCGCTGATCGGTACCCCCCAATCCTCACAGTTGACACTGCTGCGCGAAGGAACGAAAAAAGACACAGCGATTCGGGCTGAGGCGATGATTCCGGTTAGCTCGGTGCTTCATTGGTCCGATTTCTCGCGGTGTGTGGCGTACATATCGCCACGTTTCAGGCGAGGCACGTTATGGAGCAACGCGATAATGTTTGGCGATCGAGCGATACAAGCACATGCTCGGCACCGGCCTGCGATTGCGAGGCCTTACAGATCCGTTTGCGAAGGGCCGAAACGCAGATTCGGCGCCTCACGAGATGTATTCAACTGAAAGATGAGAAGCTGTGCGAGCTTGGCAAGGTCCTGGCGAACTCGGCGAGCGCGCACTATTGTATTGAAGAACGATTGCAGCGCGAACTCGATGCGCTACGGATTGATATGCCAGCCGGCGTGCCGAGCGAGCACTACGGCCCTGTTGATGCCGATTCAATGGGAAGCGGTGTGATCGTCAGGCTGCCTTATCTGACCGAGATCCTGTCAGTGTTGTTCGACACGATGCATGTGTTTTGGGGGGGCTGCGATGGCGGCCGCCTTCCAAAATCGTCGGCTGTCGCTCATGCCATTGACGAACGTCTCGGACTGCGTGCACAGGCAAGCGGCGAAGGTTCACGCACCGGCCAGGCCTACGCGTCCGCCATCCGACCGGATTGGGTAAAGGATGGGGATAATCGGCATCACCGCCGGCGATCCACATCTCAGTCGCGGCCTTGACTGTCGAGCGCACCAATCTCGGCGCAGTGTGATGGTCCCGGCCGGGACGGGATCGATTGCACATCTGCCGCACAACGCGCGGCACGTGGCGCTGCCCCCAGCGAGGCAGGAGCATTCTGCGTGAGCGGTCGACACCACGTGATTGACGATCGGAGGCTGTCGATGTTCGCTCCAAGGCTGGCGAACGCGACGGGCGTCAGATCAATCGCGCAGACCACGAACGGAGAGGTAGCGGTCTCCGGATGCGGTCCAATATATTGCAGATCAAGGCCAAAGCGGCGATACAGTCGTGCGATGGCGTGGGTGACGGCACCAATGATGCGGGTCGCGCCGAGCGATGCCGCGACGGCCATGACATAAGGAAAGAGTTGCATGCCCGAGCTGGCGAACCGCGAGAGCTCCCATACGGTGGGTGAGGAGGGAAAGTCGAGGTTCGACGATCGAGGAAGTAGTTCTCGCAACAGGTACGGGGCAATAGTTGGCATCAGACGTGCACAACCACATACCTGCCCTTCGGAAGTCTGCCCTGCGGAAGTGAGTTCAACAATCTGGATGGTGGTTTCACCGTCGAAGTGATCCCATTCTATGGTTTCATTTTCCTTGACATCGGGTAGCGGCCAGCGGAGGCGGCGCACGAACACGTCGTACCGGAACGCGCCAAGTCCATCACGAAGTTCAAGCGGCAGGTCGCTCAACCTACCCGCGATAATAAGTGGCATTTGTATTCTCCATCGTTTATCAATGGGTGCCACCGTATCAAGTCGAAACCAAGGCTGGAACTAGTGATGTTGGGAGGAGGCGCAAATGAACATTGGCCACGAATTATCCGTGCGATATTGAATATCTATGGCTGGTTCAGAATTATTCAATATATGGGATTCGAGAGACTCTCGGGGCATGGTTAAATCATGCCAGCGGCGTGCTCACATACCGAAAAAATTTGACTGAAAATAAGGGGGCTAATCAAGTAGGCCGTAATTGGAGGCAATAACGGCGGCTGCTATCCTGCTATTCACATTCAAGATCTTCATTGCTTCAGTGATATGATATTCGACGGTATGTCGGGATATTTCGAGAATCATGCAGATATCCGCCGACGTTTTTCCTCGTGCGACCCATGAAAGACATTCACGCTGGCGCGGAGAAAGTTCAACGAATGCCTTCGGATGGGGAGGCGCGAGCCGGTCCAACTCTAGACGAAATAGGTTGCTGATTACGCTCGCGAACCGCCGGCTCGTCTCTGCGTTGATACGGGATGACGGCCCTGATAGATTGATGAGCAAAACACTGCCCCCGACCTCGCGAATTGGGATGCTCAGGCCGTTTTTGAGTCCGGCGTCGCATGCTTCCGCCAGCACATGTCGCTCTGTGGGATTCAAATCGGTAATATCACCCCAGCGATAAGGTCCGGAGGCAGTAAAAGCCACTCGATGTACGGGATCGACGAGGCCATAGTCGTGCTGTAGATAGTGCTGCACCCAATTATTGGGATAATGCGAGCAGATTGCCTCCATAGACATGCTCGGTCGAGAGTGGATGCAAGTCAGGGAGATCCGGGTGACGGCGTAACATGGAAAACCTAATGGAAGTACCGCATTGCCAAGCAAATCAGAAAGCGAAGAAATATCATTTGCGTTGGTAAAGAGTGACAGAAGTGGCGACATTCGGTCGGCTAATGTGACATTCCATGGTGGCGGCTTGAACAATTTTTTGTTCGTACGATGCCGAAATCGCATTCTCATGGCTTCTACCTTAATTAAGCCTTGTGGCATTCAAGATAAATTCGGAGGCAGGGTTCCAGCACCATGGCAGCGACTCGGACAAACAGTATGGTAATGGGGCGATGAATGCCCACGAACTTACTATGCTGTGGCGGACGCCGGAGGTTGCGTCGAGACGGACGTTGTGCGTGTAACTAGTATGGAGTCTAATGGTTTGGATCGGAATGTCATCTTATGGATTGTAATAATTTAATACGTGATTTTGTTTTTAAAAGGCACCGTCCGGAGCGGAAACGCTATTGAGACGTATTAGTGATCGTGTGCCGTGTTCCCGGCGTAATTGCCTGGATTCAAGATCCTGTTAGCGTACGAAGAGCGCCGCTGCGGAAAATCCTCCCACTCCGCGGGCGCATAGCAGGAAAGGCTTACCGGAAACAAGATCATCGCAGTCGGCGAGATTGATGAATGGATCGCTGACCGTTACATGCGCGACGCGGGTAAAGTTATCAGTAAACAGGCGTCTTGCTGGAAGACCAAGCGATGCGACAGTTCGGCGCCAGGTTGGCAGATCAAGATGGGAAGGCAAGATTCGCTGAATCTCGGCTAGCGGCACATTCGCCTCAGCGCTCGTTTGCGTCGCGAGTCGACGCGCCGCAAAGAAGTATTGCGCCGCGAACCGCGATTCATTTTCCCCCAGTGTGCCGCGCCAACCTTCTCCACTCGCGTGAAATGCCAGCGAGACCAATCGATTGATCGAAGCATCGCGTTCGATGAGCACAGTACATGCGCCGTCGCTGAGCAATCCCGCTCCGGCGATTGACCGGTCGCTTGCGAGTCGCATGATGTCTGCTCCGACCAGCAGGCCGCGGTTGATCGCCGGACGGGCGGCAAACATCGCGCGAATGATCCGTAGGGCTGCCAGTGATGAGGCGCAATGCTGTTGCGCCAACGAGAACGTCTCAGCCTTTTCGAAACCAAAGCGTTCGCACAGCAGGCGTGGCAAGGACAGGGGCGGTGGGGCGACGCTGCCCTGAAGCGTATGAACATAGATGAGAAAGTCGATCGTGTCGGGCGCAAGCTGGGTCGCTCGGACGAGCGATTGGATGGCGTTAGCGGCTAGCGAGAGCGCAGTCTGTCCCCGAGCGTCGTAGAACGAGCGCACTCCCGCTTCTTCGAGGCGTTTGATGGTCTCAGCGGACTGCCTTGTTCGTTGGGCCCAACTGCGGACATCCTCGGCCGGCTCAGGCAGATAGTAAGTGGTATGGACGATCCCGATAGAAGCGCTCATGACGGATTACGATATAAGAGCGGCCTGCCATGCGATTCGAACAGTGCGCAACCGACGAAACCACTGAGGCCGATGTCCCACATCAGGATTCGCCCGCGCATTGGCAGGTCACGAGATTTGAGCGTATCGGTGAGCTGCGCAATAGGCTCGGCCGCACCTAGATGGACGCAGCCGCGGCTGGGCGATTCGATGGCACGGCGATTGAGGTACCGGCAGATGGCTGCATCGAGGTGAGGATTGAAGCCTCCGCCCACGACGGTGCCAAGGTCGTTGGGTTGAAGCGCGTGTCGGTGCAGTATCGCGTCGATCGTCGATCGCAGCGCCGCAAGCCAATCGGTGCCGATGTCTAGGCTTGAGAGCGAGGCGGGTGTCGCGAGCCGGCGGAGGCGGCTGGCGCGCGCGTCGATCACCATCAGTCCGCAAGACGCGGGTCCGGAGCGTTCAATTAGGATGGCGCCGGCTGCATCGCCCTGCACGATTCCCTGGTCGGTCCATCGCGAGAACGGCGGACGCCAATTTTCTGCAGCGACGATCAAGATGGTGTGGATTTCGGGCTCCGCAATCAGCAGATCACTCGCCAGCTGGAGGGCCGTGAACGTGGAGGCCCCCTGCTGTTGGGAGATGGAGAACGGGAAGCACGGCGCGCCGATTACTGCACGCAAGCGTCCAGCGGTTGTTGTGGACACGTGCTCGTTGAGGCTACTGTGGCAGAACATTGCAATATCGATCGGCGCTGCATTGGCTGGCCGCGCAGCACATATTGTCCGCGCCATTTTGGCGGCGAGCCCGGATAGATCGGTATCGCGCTCAACAGGCACGCAACATAATTCGTCCGGCGCTGCGTTGACTGCAGCGAGTCTGGTTACAGCCGCTTTATTTGTCGGGTGGGCGGCGTAATCGGCTTGCCACGACGCGACCCACGCGCGCCAACCGGAATATATCGAAGCACCGTGCGTCGGCTTGATTCCGCACTCGCGATGTATAGCGACTGAGCGCGGCACATAGCTGGCAAGTGCCGTGATCACGGGTGTATTCATGGTGCGCGTGGTAGCGCGAGGTCGTCGGGCAGCAGGTCATAAAGAAGCCGCCCGACGCGCGTGCCATCGACGAGATGGCAGTCTCGTTGCAGTCCGATTAGATGAAAACCCAAGCGCGCGAGCAGACGTTGCGACGGAACATTGCAGTCGACAGCCCATGCAGTGATGCACTGCAGCTGATCACGGGCAAACGCTTCATGAAGGAGATATGTCGCGGCGTTGTAAGCCATATTGATGCTGATTGGTCGCAATCGGTCGCGAAGGATCCAGAATGAGCCGGTCGCGAAGCGGTGCGTGACATCACTGACGGCGACTAGACCGCTCGGCACGGTATAGCCAGCCGAACCGAACACGCGTATTCGATGCTGTCTGCTATGGACCATCGCTTGCACCGCCAATGCGGGTAGGGTTTGGCGGCCGAGCCCGAAGTCGAACCAGCGACTGATGGTCGGCTGCGCGAGCCAGGCGACGATGTCGTCGATGTCATTCGGCCCTGGATCGCGTAACCAGCACGTGGAGGCCGTTGCATGCGATGCAGCGTTGTCCATTGAAGGCTGAAGCGTGCTGTCCGTAGGGGCGCGGCCCTTCATACGTCGACCTCCCCATTTGCCTTCCGCGGTTCCGCGAGCCACTCGAGCGCTGTGTCGATGCGCAGCAGGAGTTGGGCAAACCAATGGCTGGTTTGAAAGCGGGCGGCCGGCGGAAGACCTTCAACATAGCCGTGGCCGCCGCAAAGCTGCACGAATTCTCGACTGACGTTGACTGACTCGGCCGCGACGTGTCGCAGCAACTGACGGACCAGCGAGACCGGCGCCGACGGGCCGGCTGCACTGATCGCTTGCAGAAAGAGCTGGGTGCCATGGACGGCGATCAACATGTCAGATAATCGCGCCGCGACGAGTTGATGGTTTGCCAACGGCTTTCTGAACGCTTGCCGACTCGCCGCGTAATCGAACGCGAACCGCACCGTATGTTGCATGGCGCCCGTCACGAGCGCAGAGAGATGGAGACCGATTTCGATCATGTACGTTTGCGCGGGAGGAGCGCTGTCGCCGTCAGCGCGCGCAATCACGGCGAGCAGCGTTTCCGTCGCGGCCTCGTCAGAATGCACTTGCTCCAACACGAGGCCGCCGAGTGTGGCGATGCCTGCCGATCGCGAAGATTGCTGATTACATGGATGCTCTGCGAGGATGAGCCGCCGCTTGTCATCGATTCGCATGGTGAGGGGCACCGCACCGACCAGTGGACCGAGTTGCCATATTGTTGTGTTGTCGATGCCGGGCACGCACAACGCGATCGCTGTTGTGCCATCGAAATATGCCTGAATTGGCCGAGCCAGCACCGGACCGAGCACATGGTGTGTCCGGAGTACCATGATCGCGGGCACGGTCAGCGTCAACTCCAACGCACGCTCGAGCGGTCCAGCCGCGAGCGCTTCGACTACAAGTGCCAGACCGTGACGATCGATCCCCAGGCCGCCCAACGCCTCGGGCAGAACCATTGCGCCGAGATCAAGTGCGGCTGAGGCCAGTCTGACGGTTTCTTGCCACGCAGCTTCATTGGGCGGTCCGGCAAGCAGGGGCTCTAGTCGGTCCCGGGCGAAGCGTTGGCTCGCCATATAAAGGTTGCGTTGATCATCGGTCAGTGCCCACGGCGCCGGAGCTGGCCCCGGCGGGAAGGAATCAGGGGAGAACATCACAATCCTCCACAAGGAACAAGGGGGTGTCAGACGAGCATCTCGATTGCATCAGGGTGGCCGAGAAAGTCTCTGGGGCTGGCCGAGCGTCCATACGCGCCCGATTGGAGGATAGCCACGAAGTCTCCGATGCGAGCTTCGGGAAGCAGCACGTCATCAGCGATTCGGTCGAGCGGCGTGCATAGGCATCCGACGATATGGCAGCGCTCCGTCGGGACTTCTGTTTGGCGGTTGCCGAGGATGATCGGGAAATTGCGGCGCAGGACCTGCCCGAAGTTCCCGGACGCAGCCAGATGGTGGTGCAGGCCGCCATCGGTGATCAGGAACGTTCGCCCTCCGGATACCTTGCGATCGATCACGCGGCAGACATAGATGCCGGCTTCCCCGACTACATATCGCCCAAATTCCAGGATTGCGCGCGTGGCCGGAAAGCGGCTGCGAAATACCTCGAGCCAATCATGCATGGCCCCGGTGACCGCGGCGAGGTTGAGTGGCGTTTCCCCTGGGAAATAGGGGATGCCGAAACCGCCCCCAAAATTGACGTATTGCGGCGCGGCCGAGAGGTTACTGGCCAATCTGACGATCAGGTTGGCACTCTTGCGTTGAGCTTCGATGACGGTCGGGGCGTGTAGACACTGGGATCCCCAAAATATATGAAAACCGGCCAACGATACTTCTCTGGCATCGCACTCGCGAAGTAGCACGGGTACCTGCTCAGCATCGATCCCAAAAGGGGTGGCCCCGCCGCCCATGCGCATACCGCTGCGATCGATGTGGAAGTCTGGATTGACTCGAATGGCGACCTTGGGCTGAACGCCGAGCTCCCAGCCAAGTGCTGTCACGAGGTGCAGCTGGGTAATCGATTCGAGGTGAATGTTGACACCGCTTGCGACGGCGCGGCGCAAGTCGTCGCGACTCTTTCCGGGGCCGGCGAAGCCAATCAGTTCTGCGGGCATGCCCGCATTCAGCGCAAGTTCCATCTCGTTGGCCGATGCCACGTCGAACCCGTCTATCTGTGGCGCGAGGTGATGGACGACCGCGGGCATTGGGTTGGCCTTGATCGAGTAATGTAGGTCGATACCGGCCGGCAGCGTATCGCGCAGCGTGCATACGCGCTCGTCGAGTATTGCGCGATCATAGGCGAAGAACGGCGTGCGCCCTGCGCGATCGGCCAGGCGATTGATCTCGACGCCGCCGACGGTGAGGATACCTTCACGCTCGCCAAACCGCGCGTTCATGATTGCCTCACTTCGGAGGCGGTGTCAGGACCGGCGAGGGCGGCGCGCAATGCGGCTCGATCGAATTTCCCGTTGGGGTTGCGCGGAACTGTCTCGCGTACCACGATGCGCTGCGGCACCATGTAGCGCGGCAAATGCGCGACACACCAGGCATGAAGCGTTTGAGTATCGAAATCCGTGGCGGCCGGCACGACCAACAGAACGACAGCTTCGCCGAGTTCATCGTCAGCGATGCCGAAGGCAACCGCTTCCGTGACCAGACCACTGTCGTGAACGACTTCTTCGACTTCTTCAGGGCTGATGCGATACCCGGAGCTCTTGATTTGCGCGTCGTTGCGCGCGATGAAGTACAGGAATCCTTCCGCGTCTTGCCGTACCAGATCGCCTGACCAGATCGCACGATCGCGGGGCGCGCCGCCAGGTTTCAGTTCGGGCGACGGTCGATAGCGCTGGGCTGTGCGCGTCGCGTCGTTCCAATAACCGAGCGTGACGCAGGCTCCGACATGGACCAGTTCTCCGGTTTCGTCGGGCCCACAAGGCGAGCCGTCATCGCGCACGACCAGAATTCGGGCGTTGGGGACAGCTTTTCCGATTGAATCGGGACGGCGGTCTACCTCTGAGGGATCGAGAAACGTCGAGCGAAATGCCTCGGTCAGGCCATACATTAGATAGGGTTTGGCTTGCGGAAACAACGCCCGGAGTCGCTGCAAGACGGGCGTCGGCAGCTTGCCGCCGGTATTCGCGAAGTAGCGCAGTGCCCGGCGTGCCGGCTCAGGCCAGGCCACACGCGCCAGTTGCATCCATAAGGGCGGTACGCCTGTGATTGCCGTAATACGCTCGCTCACGCAGGCATCGATCACGTCTTGCGGTGCAAGATAGTTGATGAGCACGGCAGTGGCCCCCGCCGCCCAGGCGGATGTGAGTTGACTCAGGCCAGCATCGAAACTGAGCGGCAGGGCGGCGAGGATTCGATCGGATGATGTGTGCTTCAGATAATGGGCAACGCTCCAGGCGCCCTCGAGCAGGTTGCGATGGCTTAGCATCACGCCCTTTGGCAGTCCAGTCGAGCCTGAGGTGTAGAGGATGGCGGCTAGATCCGTGTCGACATTGGTCGGCGCCGGTGAGTGCGGCGGATGGTTACCATCGCTTTTTGCGCGATCCACGCCTGCCGATTCGGGCCAGGTCTGGATGTGCGTTGTTGTTCGCAGGTGCCGGCTGGCGGAGCCGGCATCGTCGACGAGGATCGTGTAGGAAACGCCTGTGAGTCCATGTTCGTCAAGGACCCGCGCGCGTAGCGCGCTCGTAATCAGGCAATCGGCACCGGAGTCGTGCAGGATGTGTGTGACCTGCTGGGGTTTGAGGAGCGGATTGATGGGAACGAACACGCATTGCGCGGCGGCGGCACCCAGCATCGACACGACGGTTTCGACTCGTTTGTCCAGATAGATCGCAATGCGCGCGCCGCCGGTGAATCCAAGCGCGTAGAGCGCATTGCCCATGCCTCGCGCGCGGTGTACCAGGTCCTGATAGGTGACTCGGGAGGAGCCGCAGACGAGCGCTTCCGCATCAGGGGTGCGGTTTGCCGTGGCGTGCACGAGGTCGAGGATGTTTCTCATGATGGTATCCGGATCGAATGTCGAGCGTTGAAAGGAAATCGTTCAGATGATCAGTGGCGGACCACCATCGCACCGAAGCAACCTGCCAGGCCACACGAGAACAGCAACGACCAACCGCCCGGTTCCCGGTTCGAGCACGTCTGGAAGTTAATGAAGGGATCGGCGCCAAAGACGTGGCCGATTGGTGCGAAGTTCGCAGTGAACAGCCGCTCGCGAGGGATGGCCAGCATTGCCATCAGCCTGGACCAGCCAGGAAGATTGGCGTGATGAGGCAGTACGTGCGTAATCTCACGTGTCGTGATGCCTGCTTGTTGAATGGCGGCTCGCATGGTCGTGAATGCAGACCAGTAGTACCGATCGTCGGGAACGGGCTGCAGATCCTCGTCGGTGCCGTGGAAGAATCGTCCGTCTGTATACAAGTGCAGGCCCGCAATGGCGTTTCGATGACCGTCTCGATCGAGCAACAGCGCACAGGCACCGTCGCTATGGAGGGCAAGATCCTGGATTGCTCGCAGCCGGTCGCAGTGGGATCCGATCACATCGGCGCAGACCACAATGGCGCGCCGGATGGAGGGCCGTCGCATGACGAGCGCCTGCAATACACGGATCGCGGCCATTGGTGAGACGCAGTGCTGCTGCGTGACTGAGAATGCCAGCGCACGGTTCAGGTCCGTTTGGGACTGAATCTGTTGGGCGGTACTTGCTGGTGGTGCGATAACGCTGGTCTGAATCGTGTGCGTGTACACGAACGCATCGATTGTTTCAGGCGCTATTCCGGTGTCGCGCAGCAGGGACGATATGGCGTCGACGGCAAGCGTCACCGGTGATTCGCCAGCTGCGTCATGGAACTGCGTCACGCCGTTTTCGATCAGTGCACGCGCGCGAGCCGACGGCTGACCACATCGCTCCGCCCAGCGATGTGCATCCACTGTTTGCTCCGGTAGACTGCATGCGATGGCAGACAGCACGAGCGAGCTGGCCTGTTGCGACGCAATCATGATCCACCTCCACGAAACTCAAGGAGAGCGCAACCAGCCTGCCCTTGGAAGCCGGCGGACCAAACGAGGGCATGTTGTCCCTCGCTAGGGTTGATCGACCGCAGCAGTGCGTCGAGCCGCGCAGGCGTGTCGGCGGCGCAGAAATGGCCGGGCGCGTCCATGCGTATGTGACAGGCACGTTCGGGCCGCAATCCACAGCGCGTGTGGATTCCGCGAGCCAGATGAGTGTCGATTGGCGCCGGAAGTACCCAGTCGACATTGGCAGGTTGAAAACCCGCGCTTGCGCACGTCTCGCTAATGACGTCCGTGAGCGTAGATGTATAGATGGGTTCGCGCTCACTTGCGAGAGGTGGGATTCCGGGCGTCCGTACGGTGAGCCCGCTCACGCGCCATCCCGGGCCGGGGTGTCTCGCGATCAGTACAGCAGCGGCCCCGTCTCCCATGTCGATCATTGCGCCGATCCGACGCGAGAACGGCCGGCGCCAGCGTTCCGCGGCGACAATCACGACGGTATTCAGTCGGGAGTCATCGGCCATCATCGCCACGGCAATCTCCAACGCCATCAGGAACGACACGCCTTGAAGCTGACCGATCGCGAGCGGGGCTCGGGTTGATCCAATTTCGCTATGGAGACGGCAGGCACACGACAATGCCAGATCATGCTCGAAGCTCGTTGTGCATACGATGATTTGATCGGGTGTGGCCGCGGCGACCTGAGGCGACGAGTCAAGCAGCGCTCGCACTGTGGCGAGTGCCATGTCGGACAATGTCAGGGCGGATTCCACAGCGCCCCGGTTATTGGCAGCCGGTGATACTTGCGGCAACGGCATACCGGCCACGCCGAACGGGGCACCACTGTCGCGCCACCGCAGCGTATCGGCATACACTGCTTGCATCACATCCTCCCGTGCGGACCCGCCCGAAACCATGAATGGTTCGACATGTGCATCGGGCGAGACATCGGGCGATGGGATATATCGTGCCGTGGCGACAATGCGCGGCTCGACACCAGTGAAGTTAGTCGAAGGACGCATGGGATTCGACGAACGAGACGAGATTGCCAAAACGCAGGAATAGATCGGCGGACAGATCCTCGGGCGCTAGCGTGAAGCCGAAGCGCTGTTCGAGTTGCAGCAGCAGGTCCGTCATATTCATCGAATCCACGCCGACATCGAAGAGGTTGGTGTCGTCTACGATGAGATCGGTGCTCAGAGTGCTGCCAAGTACCGACAGCAAGCAAGCTTTCACTGTCTCGGACACGCTGGCGGAGCCGGGGGAGGCGGGATGGGTTGCCATGAACGATCTCCAGTGCGAAATTTCGGACGGGGTCAGGATGGGTGCGCTTGCGTCGAACGGTGCGACGTGGGAGAGATGGCCTCCCAGGGTAGTGATGCCGAGCGTAGTGCGGCGCGAGCAATCATGAGCCGCTGCAGGTCCCCGGTGCCTTCCATGATGTCGAAGGCCTTTGCATCGCGATAGCTTTGCTCGAGCGACGGAAAGGCAGCGACGCCATCAAGGCCGGCGAGATCGATCGCCGCTCGGGTGACGCGGGCGGCTACTTGTGATGCATACGCCTTGGCCATCGATGCATCCACCGAAGTGACCATTCCTTGATCTGTTTTCCACGCCGCGTGTCGGAACAGCGACTGGGCTGTGGTGATTTGCCGATCGATATCGAGCAGCGCTTCGTTCACGTCGGCAGTGCGCTGACGTTGATTCACAGGATGTCCGCCTGCCTCGAAGTAGGCCGCGAGATCGTCGCGTACTCGTCGACATGCGCCGACCATGACCGAGGAAAGTAGGGGGCGGAAGTAGTCCCATGCGTGTTGTGCGCCCGAAAACGCGTCGTTGAGGGGCTTTTCGTCACCGCGTCTGAGAAGCGCGTCGTCAGGTACTTCGCAGTCGTTGTAGGAGAGAACCGCGAGTTGACTGGCGCGCAGCCCCACCATTTGCTCGACGCGATCGACAGAGAAGCCCGGGATGTTGCGATCGACATGGAACGCTCGAACCCCGAAACGACCAGCGTGCCGGTTGATGGTGGCGAACGTGATCACGTCGTCCGCGCGTGCGCCATTGGTGATGAAGCACTTGGTGCCGTTCAGCACCCAGCCGTGTGCTGTCTTGCGGGCGGTTGTCCGCATCGCGGTGGCATCCGAACCGCAATCAGGCTCCGTGATAGCAAATGCACCCCAACGTGGTGTATGGCTGCGAAATCGTTCGAAGAAGCGAGCCTGTTGCTCACTGCTGCCGAGCGCGAGAACAGGCGGCATTGCAAGACCGGGGCCGGGCAGGGCGAGCGCCAGTGCGGCGTCGGCGTACCCGAGATATTCCATCAGTGTGACGCGTGATGTCAGCGACTGTACGTCCGGACACCCCCCGTAGGCGGACGGGACGAGATTCAGATTCAGTGCGGGTAGGTCCTGAGGCGCGCACACTGCGTCCGGAATCTGTCGTGTCCGGTCAGCTTCGGGGCCGTGCACACGCATGCGCGCTGCGAGCCGATCCAGCTCCAGCCCGTAGGCCGAGAGGTTTGACCAGATTGCCGCAAGCGAGGGCGGCACCTGGGGCGGCTTCATCGACTGTGACATGCGCGATTTCCTCCTGTTGGTGCCGCTATATCGCACGACCGACATGTACGGAAGTAGCAGGCGCTTGGTGTATGGCGCTCGGACTGCAGCCTAGGTGCTGGTCGTCGTCTTGGCTACCTCCCAACGTTGGGAGGGGCTGGGTCATGGAGCCAGAAATCTGGTCGTGTTGAACGCGGATGCCCGATAATGGCGCCGGGATACAGCAGCGAATGGCCAACGACGGACGTGACGGATATGGCAGGGCGAAAACCGACAACTGAAAAGAAGATGCCGCCGGCGCAGCCGGATAAACGGGGCACGCGCGCGATCAAGCGCGGCGATCAGGTGGCTGAGCAGATCAAGCGTTGGATCAATGACGGACAGGCACGGCCGGGAAAGCGCCTGAACAAGGAGGCCGAGCTCCAGCAGATGTTCAACGTCAGCCGAGGCTCGATGCGTGACGCGCTCAAGGCGCTGGAGATACAGGGGCTCGTGAGCCTGAGCACCGGTCCGGATGGCGGGGCGACGATCACACGCGTACCGCTCGCGCGGGCGTTCCAGTCGCTGCAGAACTATCTGTTTTTCGAGAGCGTCACGCTTGAGGACATTTATGCGGTGCGTCGCACACTGGAACCCATGGTGGCGGCGGGCGCGGTTCCCTATCTGAGCGACGCGGACTTCGAAGCGCTCGAGCGCAGCGTGTCCGTCTGCGAGCCGTTCGAGGCGCGTCACGCCGAGGCACTCGACCAGCGCCACGAGGACATCCATTTCCACGACGTACTGGCGGCTGCGCATCCGAACGCGTTTCTGCGCAGCCTATGCCAGATCATCAACCAGATGCTGCACACGCTGGTGATCGTGGCCGGAAACGTGACGCAGCAGGACTATCAGGCGTTCGGCCGTCACACGGTCGCCGCCCATCGCGCGATCCTGGACGCCGCGCGGCGACGAGATGCCGATGCGGTCGCACAGCTCATGGCGGCGCACATGGACGAAGCGCAAGCGCAGCTACGCACGGTCCACGCTGCGCTGCAGCAGAAGCTGGTGCTGGACTCTGAACTAGATTTGGACACGGGCCGTAGCGCGCCGTGAATGCCGGAAGAACTCGACATTCGCTGCGTTCAGCGGAACGACGTTGCCGCACTTCCCGCACATGCGGGAGCTTGGCTACCGACCTGAAGCCACAGCAATGGCGGCTTCGGTTTGATCGATTCGAGAGTGCACGGAGATCGCGGCTTTTTCCGCTGGCGACCGTCAGTCGCACGAGACTTCCGCGCACGATAGCTGTGCGCGGGCGTGGTCAGTTGTGAGTGTCTCGTTCTCACTTGGGCGCCGTGACGGCAGCAGAAGCAAACAGGGCGTGCGTCATCTCGGCAAACGGTGCTCGTCCGAACGCGAGCTCGAGAACGTGGCTCGCCCACAGGACCAATGCATCGGCGTGACGACCGCCGACAATCTGTATGCCGATGGGGAGTTGCCGCTCCGTTAAGCCGGCATAGAGGCTGGCTGCAGGTAAGCCTAGTTGATTGCACCATGCCGTGAAATGAGGAAACAGTTCTTTGTTTGACGTCAACTCGGCGAGCGGCATGGCGACCCGCGGATACACGGGGCAGATGAGGATATCGTGTTGCTCGAAAAAGCCATTGACCGCAGCACCCAGGTCACCGCGTTCGATCAACGCGCCCAGCAATGCCTCACGCGACAAGTCATCTCCTGCGCGAGCATACGCCTGCAGCGATGGATCCAGTTCGTCAGTGCCGCGTGGCAGGCTGGACGTAAGCTGTCGGCAGCACGCGCGCCACAGGGTCGCGTGGACGGCATTGCATCGAGAAATGGTCGGTGGGTCGGCAGCATCAACCCGAGCGCCCAATTCGCGGAAGATTGCTGCGGCACGTATCACGGCGGCGTGGATTTCTGGTTCAACCGCGACCGGTAGCCCGAGCGTTGGGCTACAGGCAATACGGATGCCGTTGGGGACGGGCCGGCATTGCAGCCCGCGTGCGTAGTCGCCACCATCGAACGGCAGGGCGTACCAGTCGCGGCTGTCGGGGAGGCTGATCACGGTGAGGATACGAGCGGCATCTTCGACGCAGCGCGTCATGGGCCCGACATGGCTGAACAACCCGAATGGGCCGCGAGGTGCGTGCGGGACCCGCCCGAAGCTAGGTTTGAACCCGAAGGTTCCGGTGAATGCGGCGGGAATACGAATGGAGCCCCCTCCGTCGGTCCCGATCGCTGCGGGGCCCATCCCGAGCGCAACTGCTGCTGCAGCGCCACCGCTGCTTCCGCCGGGTGTGCGCGTGAGATCCCACGGATTGCGTGTAATACCGGTAAGCGGGCTGTCGGTGACGATCTTATGTGCAAAGTCGGGTAGCGTGGTCTTGGCAAAACAGATTGCGCCTGCTTCACGCAGTCTTGCAACGCAGGGACTGTCCGACTGCGCCGGTTCCGGCGTGGTAGCGCGAGAGCCGTGCCGCGTCGCGACACCTGCGATGGAAACATTGTCCTTGATGCTGACCGGTACGCCGTCGAGCGGACTAAGCGGTATGCCACGTTGCCATCGGGCCTCGGAGGCCCGCGCCATGCTGAGCGCAGTGTCGGTGACATGGCAGACCGCGTTGACTGCGCGGTCAAGCGACCGAATGCGGTCGAGCGCGTCACGCATGACGTCGACTGGCGACACTTCGCCGTTTTCGTAGAGTGTGGTGAGCTCGCGCGTCGTCAGCTCGCAAAGGTTGCCAGCCATGGTGACTCCAATTAATTATAATAAATTTACGATAGGCGTGGCCATGGCGTATGTCAAGCGCGAGAGATTGGCAAATTTTGTCGGGTAAACGTGATGAATGTCGGCGTTGACAGGTAATTTTCACGCCCGTAAATTGATGATAATAAATTGGGGCGTAACGATCTGGTGGTCGAGCCGAGTGTGTATGGCCAGTGCTCGCCACCCACTGGATGGGTGCAGTCCAATATGATCGGCGAACGCGTGTCACGCCGACCGGCAGCGGTGCGCTTGTGGTTGGGTCTTCGGGAGGTATTGCGACAGCGGAGGTGTTCTGCAGAGGTGGGGAGCCGAAATAGAGCAGGTCAACGAGAGCTGATGCGATCCTCGGCGCCTTTGATTATTTGTGATAGCGGCGTGTCGAGTGCCTCGGCCAAAACGAGCAGGGCGTCGAGTCCGGCAACGGTCTCTGCGCGTTCGATGAGCGAGACGGTATTGGGGTGGACCTGTGCGCGAACGGCGAGTCCGACCTGGGTCAGCTTTTTTCTTTTGCGACGGCTGCGGATCTCGTTGCCGAGCGCCTTGATGAATGATTCTGTGGTCATGCCAACTCGATTTGATTAGGCAAATCGAGTATCGGCGAGCATTCGCCCTGAAATTCACAACAAATTGTGAATTCGATCTGTTTTGTCCTATGATTAACAATATATTGTGAGTTTCGATCGTGATGTTCGTCGAGAGGCGAACGGTGGGGCGTCATCGCGCGTTGCACCGGTAGCTGGAAGTCGATACCCCTAGAGCGACGTACCACGTTGAGAGGGGACGTGCCCCTTTGATTAATGTGAGCAAGTGAGGGTTATATGGTAGTTATCCTAAATATAATGAGTTATGTCTGCCTCTTGATGCTGATCGCTTTGGGGCTCGCCATTGTTTTCGGCATGATGGACATCGTGAATCTCGCGCACGCAGAGTGGGTCACGATCGGCGCCTACACGCTGGCAGTGGCGCAATCGTTGGGCGGGCCGCATGCGTTTTGGCTGGCGTTGTTTGCGGCGCCTGCGGTGGGTGCGGTGCTCGGATGGTGCCTTGAGCGCCTCGTGATCCGGCTGCTCTATGACCGGCCGCTCGACACGCTGCTTGCCACCTACGCGATCAGCCTGATCGTCCAGAAGGCCCTCGAGCTGATCTTCGGCACCCATCCAATGCTGGTGTACGCGCCGTTGAGCGGGGCGCTTCCCGTGCCCGGGGGCAGTTATCCGGCCTATCGACTCTTCGTGATTGGCGTGGCAGTGGCGGTGCCGGCCGGTTGCTGGCTGCTGTTCGCCTACACGCGTTTCGGTACGCAACTGCGTGCAGTGATCCAGCATCCTGCGATGGCCGAGGCGGTCGGCATCGACACGCGGCGGCTGAACCGACTGGCGTTCTGTGGCGGGGCCGCGCTCGCGTCGCTGGCCGGCGTACTTGTCGCGCCGATGGTCTCGGTGGAGTCCCACCTTGGCGTCGCTTATCTGGCCAAGTCGTTCTTCGTGATCGTTTTGGGTGGTATCGGTTCGATCGCCGGCAGTCTGCTGGGCAGCGCCGTCGTTGGCACCGCCGAAACGCTGCTCAGCTATCACGTAGATCCGTCGCTCGCCTCGGCGATCGTGCTGATCCTGTCCATTGTTCTGATCCGGTTCCGCCCACAAGGCCTGTTGCCTAGCTTCAGCGCCGCTCATCAGCTCCACGGTAAAGGTTAAGTCATGCTCCAACAACCTTTTGCGCGCACGCGCCGCTGGCTGTCGCAGCCGGCGATCAGTATCGAAGACGCCTCTCCAATGGCAATCGGCGTAGCGATTGTTGTTACCGCATTGATCTTGCCGTTTTGCCTGGGGCCCTACCTGCTCTCGACCGTGCGCGACGCGCTGATCATGGGGCTGCTCGCACTGAGCTACGACTTGCTGTGGGGCAGGGCCGGTGTGCTCACGCTCGGGCATACGACCTTCTTCGGACTCGGCGCGTACGGTTTTGCAGTCGCCACCGTGCAGTTTGGGCAGACGGCCGCCATCGGAATGATCGCGGGGCTGGTCTGCGCGATGGCCGTCGCGGCCGTGCTGGGCTACTTTCTCCTGTTCGCGGGTGTCCGGCTGCACTTCTTCGCCATTATCAGCATGGCCGTGCTGATTATTGTCCAGCAACTGGCGACGAGCTGGCAGTCGGTCACGGGCGGCGACACGGGCCTCCTAGGTATTCCGGGATTGTCCTTGTCACTGGCCGGGCACACGCTCGATTTGAGCGGAGCGCGCGGCTCCTGGTACACGGTAACGGCCGCGCTCGCCGTGCTGCTCGTCGCGATCTGGCTCGTGTGCCGCAGTCGGTACGGCAAGGTTCTGGCTGCGATCGCGACCAACGAATGGCGCGCGAAGGCCTGCGGTTATCACACGTCGGGACACCTGTTGCTGGTGTTCGTCGTCTCAGCCGGACTCGCTGCGGTCGCGGGAACGTTGATGGCCGCCTGCTCGGGGGTAGTGGCGCCGGACGTGTTCTCGCCGGTACTGGCCACCGAAGTGATTCTCTGGGTCGCCGTCGGTGGTAGAGGTACGCTCGGCGGTCCCGTGCTCGCCGCCGTCGGGTTGACGCTGCTCAAGCAGACCGTATCGAGCGCAAGCACTGACGGATGGCCGCTGCTGCTCGGCGCATTGTTCCTCGGCTGCGTGCTGTTCCTGCCCAATGGTGTACGGCTCGGTGGCTTGATCGCTGGCGCGCGTCGATTCGGTCGGAGTCGACGGGGACGCAGTCCCTTGCATCGTGCCGGACGTGTGGAAGGAGGGCGGTAATGGACACGCCGTTGATGAAAGGTGAGAGGTTGCAACGCACGTTCGGCGGCATTCACGCGGTCGACAACGTCGACGTCTCGATTGGTGCGCGCGACCTGCTGTGCGTGATTGGCCCGAACGGCGCTGGCAAAAGCACGCTGGTCGGACTGTTGTCCGGCGCGAACGCACCGGGCTCCGGGGAGTTGTATCTTGCCGGCGAGCGGGTGACCGGCAGGCCGATGCACCAGTTCTGCCGAAGCGGCGTGGTCCGCAAGTTCCAGGGCACCAACACATTCCTCTCAATGAGCGTGCGCGAGAACCTCATCGTCGCCGGTCTCGGCGTCGCCGCGTACCGGGACACGCCTATGCCCGACCCGGACGCGATTCTGTACGAGATCGGACTGTCGGCCCAGGCGGATCTGCGCGCGATGGCCCTACCGCATGGCGAACGCCAGTGGCTTGAGATCGGCATGGCGATGATGTGCCAACCCGCGTTGCTCTTGCTCGATGAGCCGGCCGCCGGCCTGTCGGCCAATGACGCCCAGCGTCTCGTGCGCCTGATCCATCGTCTGCGCGAGCACTGTGCGGTGCTCGCGATCGAGCACGACCTGAGCTTTGTCGAGGCACTGCAGTGCGAGACCTGGGTCATGCACCGCGGCCAGATCGTGCGACAAGGTTCCTATGCAGACATCGCGCGCGATGAAGAAATCCGGCGCATCTATCTCGGTCAGGGAGCAGGCCATGTTACACGTTGAGAATCTGTCGGCCGGTTATGGCGACGTCGCGGTGCTGCATCAGATCGACCTCGACGTCAGGCCAAACGAAGTCGTCGGCGTGCTCGGCTGCAATGGCGCGGGCAAGACGACCCTGGTCAAAGCGATCATGGGCTTGCTGCCACGCGTGAAAGGCGAGATGCAGTTTCAGGGGCAATCCATTAACGGCCTGCGTACCCATGCGATCGCCCGGCGCGGCATCGGGCTGGTCCCGCAGGGGCGCTGGATTTTCCCCAAGCTGACCGTGCGCGAGAACCTCATGATGGGCACGCAGGCCGCTGGCGGTGGGGAGATCCTCAATGAGGTGTTCGAGTATTTCCCCATTCTCAAGTCCCGGCTTGGGCAGCACGGCGGCACGCTATCAGGCGGTGAGCAGCAGGTGCTGGCGATTGCCCGCGCGCTGTGCGGCCGGCCGAAACTGCTGTTGCTGGACGAACCGTCCGACGGCGTGCAGCCGAATCTGGTCGAGTTGATCGGCGAGGTTATCCCGACACTGTGTCGCCGATCGCAGCTTTCCGTGCTCCTCGTCGAGCAAAACCTTGATCTCGTGTTGCGTAGCGCCCAGCGCTGCATTGTGCTCAAGAACGGGCGACTCGCACATGCAGGACCCGTTGAGCCCCGACGCGGCGCCGCCGGCGCTCACCCGTTAGCGCAATACCTGTCGCCGGCTGCCGAGCCGGACACACCTTCAATGCCTGCGCCACATTCGACGCATTCTCACCTGGATCTCACCCGATGAAGACCACGATGAACCGCCGTGCCTTTACCCGAACCGCCTTATTCAGCGCCGTCGGCGCACTCACGACTTCCGCCGTACCGTCGTGGGCGCGGACCGCTACGCCGCTCAAGGTCGGCCTGCTTGCGCCGCTGAGCGGCCCGCTCACGCGCGTGGGCGAGACCAACCGCAACTGCGCGAAGTTGGCCATCGACGAAATCAATGCTGCTGGCGGACTGCTGGGCCGTCCGCTGCAATTGAGCGTCGAGGATACCCAGATGTCGACTGCCGTGACGCTGCAAAAAGCGCGGCAGTTGTTGATGCGCGACGAGGTCGCGGTTTTGACCGGCATGGTGCTGCCGTCGGAGCGTGAAGCCGCACTGCAGGCCGCCAAGTCCGCCGGACGCCTCGTCATCTACCCGAACTTCGACGAGGGGCGATGCGACCCGCACCTGCTGACCACTGGCCTGGCCGTCAACCAGCGCGTCGACCCGCTGATCGGCTGGCTGATGCGCCAGGGTGGCCGCTCGGTCTGTGCGGTGGTCTCGGACATTGGCAGCAACCGCAAGGTACTGGTGCCCGAGCTGCAGGCGGCGGTGAAGCGTCACGGCGGGCAGTTTCTCAACGTGTACTGGTTGCCGTTCGGCACGCGCGACTACGGGGCCGTGCTGCAGCAGCTCGCCAGCGAGCACCCGCAGATTGTCTGGCACAGCATCGGCGACGATCCGGTTACGTTCGTGAAGCAGTATCGGTCTTTCGGCATGAAGCCGCAGCTCGCGACCGACATCGCACACGAATCACTGTCGATCGCGACCGCTGGCGCGTCGACTGGGATCGTAGGGGTGTCGTCTTACTTCATGAGTCTGGATAACCCCGAGAACCGGGATTTTCTCGCGCGCTATACCGCGCACGCGGCCGGCCCACATGATCCGAGACTGGGCCCGTATGCGACGGTGCTGCCACACGGGGAGTGTACTTACGCCGGGATACGCCTGTTCGCAGAGGCGGTCAAGGCGGCTGGCAGCGTCGACGTGGCTCGCGTGAAGGCTGCGCTGCCGGGCGTATCGCTGAGCCTGCCGCGTGGCAAGACGGGCGTGAGCCGGGACGGCGATCACGTGATGTGTCAAACCCGCATCGGGCGCGCCCTGGCGGACAACAGCTTTGCGATTCTGGACTCGGCCAGGCCGATCCTGCCCACGTGCGAAGGATAGCTGCTGCACGTGTCGATTCGGCATTTTTTCTTTCTGATAATTAGGAATACATATGAGCGACGTAATCGAAATGAGCGTCAGTCAGTTGATCGCTGCCTATCGATGCCGTGCACTTTCACCCGTTGAGGTCATGTGTGCGGTGCTGGACCGGGTCGCACGGTTCAATCCCATCGTGAACGGCGTGTGTAGTCTTGACGAGGACAGTGCGCTCGCTGCCGCCCGTGAGTCGGAGCGGCGCTGGATGCGAAGCGAGCCCAGCGGATTGCTGGATGGTGTGCCGGTCTCGGTCAAGGACCTGATTGCCGTGCAGGGATTACCGACCCGGTACGGTTCGTGTACGTCGGCGAGCGCCCCGGCAGTCGAGGATGCCCCCGCCGTTGCGCGGCTGCGGCAGGCCGGTGCACTGCTGTTCGGCAAAACCACGACCTCGGAGTTTGGCAATAAGATTGTCACGGACAGTCCGCTTACCGGCATTACACGCAATCCGTGGGACTTGCGGCGCTCGCCGGGCGGCAGCAGCGGTGGATCCGCGGTAGCGGTTGCGCTCGGCGTAGGGCCGCTGTCGCTGGCCACCGACGGTGGCGGTTCGATCCGCGTTCCAGCCTGCTGGAGCGGCGTGGTGGGAATGAAACCGACGTTCGATCGGGTGCCTACCGGGGCGGCAGGGAGCTGGACTGGCCTGTCAACGCTCGGACCGATGGCGCGCACCGTGAGCGACGCGGCGCTGATGCTCACCGTGATGGCGCGCGAAAGCGACGCGCGCTGTCCCGCTTGTGCCTGCCTGGATGTCCGTGTCGGTCTGGACGACGGCATCGCCGGTTTGCGTATTGCCTATTGCCCCGCGCCTGCGGGTGTACAGGTTGAGCCCGACATTGCCAATGCCGTCCGGCACGCGGTGGAGCTACTTGAGGCGCTCGGGGCAACCATCGAGGAAACGGACGTGGCGCCGCTCGCGGGCTATGTGGAGAGCCGCATGCACGCGATCCAGTGGGCCGTGTTCTTTTCCCAGCGGGTCAGGCAGCTCCATTTTTCCGCGCGGCCGCAGCTCGATTCGGACGTGCGTGTGCTTGCCGAGACGGGCGATAGCATCAGCACCTCGAGCTTCGTCGATGCGCTTCAGGCGCGCCACGCCCTCACGGTTGCAATGGCCGCGTTCTTCGAAGCGTACGACCTGCTGGTGACACCGACGTTCCACTGCGGCCCGCCGCTCGCGCCGGGGCTGCCCGAACATCAGCGCATGGCGCCGCCCTTGACGTCATGGTGCAACCAGACCGGGCTGCCTGCGGCGAGCGTGCCCTGTGGTTTGCCGGCGGGAGTGCCAACCGGACTACAGATCATCGGACCGCGGGGCCGCGATGCGCTAGTCCTGCGTGCGGCCCGTGCGTACGAATCCGCACGCGGTCCGTTTCTGGCGCCGGTAGAGGCCATGCGAGACCAGACTGGGGACGCGGAGGTTCGCGCGTGAATTCACCCATCACCAAAATTGTCGTCCACCTCCTCGAGCGGCGCACCGAGTTGCACGTACCGGTTGACCCGCCACATCGGCAGGTCGTGGCGGCGGCAGTTCTCCGATTCGACAAATGGCGCGCGGACGCGCCGCGCACGGCGCTCGAGCCGCTCTATGAACTCGGCGCCGAGCTCGGTACGTTGCTGACTGGACGTGCGCGATGGGTACTGGATGTCGCGCCATCGGCGATCCAAGCCTACGGCAAGGCCGCGCTGGTGGGCAGTGCGGTGCCGCTGGAGTGTGCGGCGGCGCTCCTGCATCCGCGCATGGGTAAGGCCATGCGCGCGAGCTTGCCTGGCGCCACGTCGCTGATCCCGTCGGTGACCAAGCGCGCCGCGCCAGGCGCGTGCTTGGACATCCCGTTGCACGGGAGCACCGACATGTGGAGCTTCGACCACTTCGACACGGTATCGCTGGCGCTGGCCGACGCGCCTGCGTCGAACGAGATCGTGGTGGCGGTCGCGCTGGCCGACAGCGGTCGACCGCTCGCGCGGGTGCGACCGGACTGAACCACAGCCGCCGCCTAGATACCGCGACACGGACAAACAATCACAAAGAGGAAGGAGACGTCATGCAGATAAGAAAATTTCGGGGTAGCGCAGGGAAGTGGGCGGTCATGTTGGGCATGTGCACATCCGCCGGGATCGCACATGCACAATCATCGGTCTCGCTGTACGGCTTGGCTGACGCATTCGTTGGCGAACTGCATCCGGCTGGTGCAGCTGGCAATGCATGGCAGGTGGGTTCTGGCGGGATGACGACTTCGTACTGGGGGATGTCCGGCGCGGAGGATCTGGGCGGCGGCATGAAGGCCATCTTCACGCTCGAGAGTTTCTATCGTATCAACGGCGGTCAGGCCGGCTCGTTTCCGGGGCAGTCATTTTTTGGGCGGAATGCCTTCGTTGGTTTGAGCGGCCATTTTGGGGAGTTGACGCTGGGGCGCAATACGGCGCCGCTGTTCGTCTCGACGCTGCTGTTCAATCCGTTCGGTAATTCATTCGTCTTCTCGCCGATCGTCGTGCACAGTTTTCTCGGCTCGGCCATGGGCGCTGCGTCGCTCCAGAGCGATACGGCGATCGACGATTCGATCCTTTATCAGACGCCCGAGGTGGGCGGCCTGTCGGGCAGCCTGCTTTACAGCAACGCCGGCGTCGCCGGTCATGTCGGGCAGGCCAACTATAGCGCGAACGTGCTGTACTTCGCCGGCCCGTTTTCGGCTACGGCCGCCGTGCAGAGTCTGCACACGGCATCGCTGTTTCTCAACGGCGCCACGGCCCAGACCGCCTGGATGGTGGGTGGCGCGTATCGGTTGCGTGCGGTCAAGCTGTTCGCGCAGTACCAACGCGTGGACAACAACAATCACGTCACGGACGACACGGTGCAGATCGGAGCAAGCGTTCGAATCGGGCTCGGGAGCGTACTGATGTCGTGGGCGGGAACACAGCGACGCCCGTCGGTTGGGAATCGTATCCGTTGGTCGACGGCCGCGCTCGGCTACGACTACCCACTGTCGAAGCGGACCGATGTGTATGCAGCTTGGCGTTATGACACGATCACGCGTGTGTCGTCAGGAAATAGCGTGGGCGCCGGGATACGGGTCAAGTTTTGAGCCGCACTATGCCGTTGCGGCGGAACGCGGCCGGGCCGGCTATCCGACCTCGGCCGCCTCGTGCGTGCTCGATTCGAGATAACCGGATGCATTCGGCTCGATGTGAGGCTCGCGGTATCATGTCGCAACGTCATCACGAATACTTCATGGCTCATGGTTTTGCCGAAAGTCAGGCGCGCTGATCGCAAGCCGCTCACGAAAAGCGACCTCCTGCCTTTGCCGACTGCGAAGGTCCGTGCGTTGTCTCTCGAAAATCATATGGCGCTAGCCGCGATACGGGCCGGTCATGGGGGAGAAGAGCAAATCAGTTGTCTGCTACGAGTCGTCTATCTCGCGTTCTATATGCGCGGCGAGACCGAGGCGGGAGCAGATCTGAGTGTTTACCGGCAAGCCGAGGCCGCTTTGGACGCATGCATTGCACGCGCGGAGCAGGGCACCGCTTGGCTGTTGCTCGATCGTGAGCAGTCGACGATCGAGCAGATCTTGGTCGTTCATGACGAACAGTTGGCGGCCGTGCCGATGCACAGGTACTGCGCCGCTTGGGAAAACCTTCAACGATTCATGACCGGGCAGATCCGGTCACCCATTCCGACGCTGAATGTGCCGTCGTGAGATAGAACAGTCTCTCGCAAAAATACCCTGAGATCTTCCTCCCAGCCTGCGGGGCAAGCGCGACGTCGGTCGCTGCGGAAGGTCGCGTCAACGCGCAATGGCCTTGCAGCGACACGGATGCGACGGGCCACGGGCACGCGATATGCGATCTTCGCCGAGATGCCGTGCTGAACCGACGGAATGTCCCGTCGATAAGACGGGTTTGGCGACGGGTCGCCTTTACTGCTTGAATGCCCTTCAGTTCCGGCCATGTTCGTGCCGGGTATGGAGGGCGAATCATGTCTTGGAATGATGACGGAACGCGCACGATCTTGCGCCGACGACAGGTCGAGCAGTGCACGGGTCTATCCAGATCGACGATCTATAAACGCATGCGAGACGGAACGTTCCCGCCCGCCATTCCGCTCGGCGGGAGGATGGTAGGGTGGCGGGCAGCGGATATCGAACAGTTCTTGGCAAATCCTGCGCGATATCGGGCTTCCCAGGTGCACGAGGCGGAAGAGCAGGGAGGCGGCGGTGAAGCGTGATGAGCAGCTGTCGCTCGATGAGCGTCTTCGTAACTGGGGGCAGTCGAATCGCGGTGCGTACGATCCCGTCGATGCCGAGTGCGTGACCCGCGCATGGCGAACGCTGTCGCCACGACATCGGGATTTTCTGCAGATGGTCTACCTCTGGCATGCGAGCCGAGAAGTCGTGTGTCGACGGCTGAAGATTGTTCGCCACCCCCGTCACCTTTTCGATCTCGAACTCCGTGCGGCGCGGTCCGCGCTTGCTCGCGCCCTTGAGGCGGGCGAGACACAACAGGGACATTCCCGGGACGAGTGTTAGGCGATTTCCATTGTATGGGCGCTGCTCGTGCGGTATGAATCGTAGCCGCTTCATGATGATGCGTCGTGGACAAGCTCGCGTTCACTCCAAACGCGAAATAAATATAGGAACAGCGAGGAGCTCCGCGACGCGACAGGGAACTCGGGTCATCCCGTTGACGAACGTCGGCTCTTGAATCGGCGTGACGGCTGACCTACAGTGAAGCCAACAATCTGATCCGGTCAACGTGCGTAGCACGACCGAGTACGCGTCAGCGGCCCCGCAGCATCAATGTCTGACTGATGGAGTGGCGTGCCGTAGCGCGCGTGAGAAAGCCTGCAACCGCAGGCTTTTACGTTTTCTGACGTGGTTTCAAGATTCCCCGTTGAACCCGCAGTGGCCTTCGTGGTGCTGCGGGTTCTCTTTTTCATGCAATGACGTCGATGCTCGGAGCTCAATCCGAGGAACGACGGTCATGAAATCGCTTCTGGTGGCTTCGGCCCATGGTGGTACAGGCAGAACGACGCTGGTGTGTCAGTTCGCCCATTATCTTCGCCTCGTGCGTGGATATCGGGTGTTGGTGATTGATCTGGCCGAGCCGGCATGTAGTGCCATTTCGCTCACGCGAGGCGCGGGCACACGCATGATGAAGCGCCGGCCGCTCAATGTTCGGTCCGACCGACTGCCTGATACGACCATACCGTACATTGGCGTGCTTGCCGCACACGCCATTGCGGGCATCGCGTATCACGCCGATCCGGCTGGCGCGCGTTGTTACGCCAACTTGCGACACTTGCTGTCCCAGGTCGCTCCGTTGTTCGACGTCTGCCTGATCGACAGTCCGCCGTGGCCTGATTCGCGTGCCATTTGCGCGGCAGCGCTGGTGGACGCGCTGGTCAGTCCGGTTTTCTTGTCGCCGGACACGCTGGAGCAGGTCGTCGATTTCATCAATGGCGGCAACGGTGTGCGCAATGTACGAGCCCGGCTCAACCCGTCGCTGTGCTTTATCGGCATGGTCCCCAACTGCGTCGAGCCAACGCCACGGCAGCAGACCCAGCTCAAGTGGTTCGAGGCGTCCATGGGCGCATGGCTGGTTCCGCACGATCAAAGTCCTGGGGGCTCTCTACTGCTGCCTCGGCTCGACGTCATTTCGCAAGCTCAGGCGGATGGGATATCGATTGCGGATCTCGTTCACGCTGATTTGGCAACTAATCGCGAGTGGGAGGGCCTGAGCGCGTGTTTCGACGTGCTCGCTCGGCGGCTCGATTCGGCGGGTGTATCGGCTGATGAAGTGGCGTCGCAGCCGAAACGGGTCGAGGCGTGCCATGCGTAATTTCGCGTTGATTCTGGACGTGCGACGAGCGCTTTGGCGTGGTGTGGCGTCGCTTGCTGTCGTACTTGGCATGTCGATGACGTGGCCCGATGTTGTTCGGGCGGATGAATGGGGCTGTCAGGTGATGTTGTGTCTGTCGAACCCGGGTGGCTCGGAGCAATACACCGAATGCGAGCCACCAATCGAAAGATTGTGGGCCGCGCTGCGACACGGCGATCCTTTTCCAAGCTGTGATTTCGGTACAGGTGGCACGCAGGTTGGATCGGCAACCAACACGTTCGCCAGCGTCGGTTATTGCCGTGAAGACTTGCTGGTCTGGGGCGGGCCGGAGCAGAGCGAACTGCTGTGCCGAGCAACTGGCGCAATCAACGTCACGTTCGGCAATCAACTCTATACCCGCGTTTGGTGGGGCGTCGACGGACAGGGACCGACGATCACGGAATTCTATGGCGAGGGCAGCACGCAGTTGGCCTATGACCCTGCGAAGTCAGCGGCGTATTTCCTGCAGCAGGTCGATCGCCTTGGCCGGGAGAATCGATGATGCCGCTCGATTTCTTGTCGCTCGCGCAACAGTGCGCGCCGCAGATCGCCCCGGCCACGATGACGGCGATCGTGCGTACTGAATCAGGATTCAATCCCTACGCGATCGGCGTCGTACATGGCCGGCTGCGTCGACAGCCATCGAATGCCGCCGAAGCAGTGGCGACGGTGCGCATGTTAGAGGCGGCCGGCTGGAACTTCAGTGTCGGACTCGCGCAGGTGAATCGGGCGAACTGGCTGGCCTATGGGTTGACCCCCGAGAACGCGTTCGAGCCCTGCCGCAACCTGACGACAGGCGCCGCGATCCTCGAGCGCTGTTTTGCCGCGGCGCTGAAGTTCAGACAGTTCCATCCAGCGGCCGATTATCAGGTTGATGTACAGACAGCGCTGCGCGCGGGCCTGTCCTGCTATGCGAGTGGCAATTTCTCGACCGGCTACCAGACGAGATACGTACACCGTGTCGTGGAGAACGCGGCGGCGCAATCCTCTCCGAAGCCGTCCGTGCCGGCGATCGCTCCTATTCCGGTCGTGCCGATTGATTCGGCGGCACCAATCCGGGCACCTTGGTCTCGATCTGCGATTCCGCAGCCATCGCGACAAGGTCAGGATGGGGTGAATGCGGCGTCGCCCGCGACGGATCCGCAGCGCGAACCGGACGGTAGTGCAGTGGTGTTCTAACTCGCCATTTAAAGAATCGAGTAGCGATCAAGCGAACAGGAGCAAAACGTGTATTTAGGAATGCGATTCAAATCACGAAGATTCGGTGGATGGTCGATGCAATCGCGGTCCGACCGAACGGCGGCGCGCGTAATTGCTCTTGCTGCTTCGTCCCTGATGTTCACGACTCCGGCTTGGGCGCAACTCTCCCAGGTCAATACGCTGTTGAACACGATCCAGACGACGCTGTTGGGCGTCGGTGGCGTGATTTGTTCGATTGCCATCATCTGGGCGGGTTTCCGGATGATGTTCCAGCACGCCCGGTTCGGCGATATCGCGAATGTGTTTATCGGCGGCCTGTTCGTCGGTTGCGCGACCGTCATCGCCGGCATGCTGATTCCGACGAGTTGATTCGGGGGCGCCGAACCATGCGCGCACTCAAGGATCCCGTCTTCAAGGGCTGCACGCGTCCCGCGATGCTCTGGGGGGTGCCGCTGGTGCCTTTTCTGATGGTCGGCGGCGGCATGCTGATTCCTGCCATCTGGGCATTGCTAGCTAGCCCCCCGCTGGGCGTCGCGATCCTCCTTCTGATGATTCCCGTGTTCGTTGCGATGCGGGTGATCACGCGCCATGACGACCAGCGGCTAGCGCAGCGCGCGCAACGTGTTCGCATGGCGCTGCGCCAGCGCAATCGCCGCTTCTGGGGCGTGCATGCCTATGTGCCGGTGCGCCTGAAGAGGAGGGCGTGACATGCGGGCTAAATCACAAATCATGTCCGTCGCGAGCCGGGAAGTACCGCTGGCTGGCTATATCCCGTACTCGACGCATGTGACCGACCATGTCATCAAGACGCGCGAAGGCGACTACCTGCAGATCTGGAAGATCGCCGGCATCGCGTTTGAGGCGGCCGACCCCGCCGACATCCTCGCGCGGCATGACGGGTTCAACCAGTTCGTGCGCGGGCTCGCGGGCGGCCATGTCGCGCTGTGGTCGCATCGTCTGCGTCGACGGGTGTCGGAACGGTTTTCGACGCACTACCGCAACCGTTTCTGCGAGGAGCTCGCGACACGCTACTACGCGAGCTTTGCGGGCTACCGGATGATGGCCAACGAGTTGTATCTGACGGTGGTTTACCGGCCAAACCGCACTCGCCTCGGACGTGTCTTCAGCCGTGCGGCACGCCGTACGCGCGACGATATCCGTCGCGATCAGCTCGACGCACTGAAGGTAATGGCGGAGCTTGCCGCTCAGGTCGAATCGAGCCTCAAACCCTACGATCCAGTTGCGCTCGGCGTCTATCGCCGGCTGAGTCCCGCCGCGCCGACCGCGCGCCGCTTTTCGTCAGCGCTGGAACTGCTCGGCTATCTGGTCAACGGGGTCTGGGAGTTCGAGCCCGTGCCAGCCGGCCCGATTCGCGAGGCACTGCCGATTTCTCGGCTCTTCGTCGGCGCCGAGAAAATCGAGATTCGCATGCCGACGGCGACGCGCTTCGCGGCGATGCTCGACCTCAAGGATTACCCGGAAGATACCGAACCCGGCCTGCTTAATGGCCTGTTGTACGGCGACTTCGAGTATATCGAGACGCAGAGTTTCACGATCCTGGACAAGCCCACGGCGAAGGAAGCGCTCGAGCGGCAGCGCAATCAGCTCATCGCGGGTGAGGATGTGGCCGTGTCCCAAGTCGAGGCGATCGACCACGCGCTCGATGACCTGATCAACGGGAATTTCGTTCTCGGCGAGTATCACTATTCGCTGGCAGTGCTTGGCGACTCGCTGGACGAGGTGTCCCGAAGTGTCGCGAAGGCCCGTACGCAACTGGCCGATGCCGGCTTCCAGACGGCGCTGATCGATCTCGTGGCTGATGCTGCTTGGTTCGCGCAACTGCCGGCTAACTGGCGCTACCGGCCGCGCGAGGCGAAGCTCACGTCGCGCAATTTTTGCGGCCTGTCGAGCCTGCACAACTTCGCAACCGGCAAGCGAGACGGCAATCCATGGGGCGAGGCGATCACGATCGTCAAGACACCCAGCGGCCAGCCGCTCTATCTGAACTTCCACGCGACATCGGATAAGCAGGACTCGCTCGACGAGAAGGCGCTCGCCAACACCCAGATCATCGGCCGGGCTGGCGCGGGCAAGACGGTGCTTGAGCTGTTCCTGCTAGCGATGGCGACTAAGTACGGCATCACCGCGGTGCTGTTCGACAAGGATCGCGGCACGGAGATTGCGATTCGGGCGATGGGCGGCACCTATACCGTGTTCCGCCGTGGTGAGCCAACCGGGTTGAACCCGTTCCAGATGGTACCGGATGAGCCGGTGATCGATTTTTGGGAGCGTCTGGTACGCAAGCTCGTCGACATCGGTGAGCCGCTGTTCGCGAGGGACGAACTCGACATCTCGCGCGCCGTGCGCGAGGTCGCGCGCATGGACAAGCCCCTGCGTCGCCTGTCGATGGTACGGCAACTCCTGCCGAATGTGGGCGAGAACAGCCTGCATGCGCGCCTCGCGAAATGGTGTGCGGGCGGGCGTCTGGGGTGGGTGCTCGACAACCCGACCGACCATATCGATCTGGCGCATGCAGACGTGTTCGGTTTCGATGACACCGAGCTGCTTGACGACGCAGAGGTCTCGACGCCCGTCACGATGTACCTGCTACACCGGACCGAAAACCTGATCGATGGGCGGCGCTTCATCTACGTGATGACTGAGTTCTGGAAGCGCTTGGGCGATCCGGTCTTCACGGATTTTGCGAAGAACAAGCAGAAGACGATCCGCAAGCAGAACGGGCTCGGAATTTTTGATACCCAGTCACCGGCCGACGTGCTGCGCAGCGAGATCGCGAGCGCGCTGATCGAGCAGAGCGCGACATTCTTCTTCCTGCCGAATCCACGTGCCGATTACGACGATTACGTGCATGGCTTCAAGCTGACCGAGGCCGAATTCAACATCGTGCGCAACTTGGGCGAGAACAGCCGCCTGTTCCTCGTCAAGCAGGGCCATCGCTCGGCCATCGGCCGACTCGATCTCGCGGGTCTTGGCGATGTGCTCGATGTGTTATCGGGTACGACCGACAACGTGGAGTTGCTCGACACGATCCGCGCCCAGGTCGGCGACGCGCCGCGAGACTGGTTGCCCGTGTTCCATGAGCGGCTTGCGAAGCGTCGCGCGGCTCAGGTCAGCGCGCGCCAGGCTCAATTGCTGGGGCCGGGAGGTGGGCGATGAGCGGCCTCTTTACCGCCGTGGGCGGCACCCTCGAGAACGGCATGTCGACCTACGTTACGAACGTGTCGTCGGCGCTTTCCGGTGCGCTCGTACCTGTTGTGACGACGGCTGTCGCGATCTGGGTACTTTCTTATGGCCTCGCGGTGGTGCGTGGCGAAGCCCACGAGGCGGTGCCGGCCTTTGCCTGGCGTGGGCTGAAAGTGGCGATCACGCTGGCGTTCGCGCTGAGCTCCGGGATTTACCAGCAGCAAGTCGTCAGCGCTGTCAACGGCGCGACGGCGGGGCTGGCCCAGACAATCCAGAACGCGGCGAACACGACGGGCGGTGGCAATCCGGGATGCGGCTCGGCCAACGGCAGCAGTGTGACGGGACAGGGTGCTGCGACCACCATCTACCAGACGCTTGACTGCTACGACCAACAGGTCGACCTCGTGATGGACGCCTACTTCAACAAGGCGACACACGAGGGAATCAGCCCGAGCGGCCTGGCCGCCGCGATTGGGGATTTCCTGTGTGGCCTGATTGCCGCGCTCGGCGGCTCGATCTTTTTGATCGTCCTGGCCTTCGAGGTCGTGATGGCGAGGATGCTGCTCGAACTCGTGCTCGGCCTCGGCCCGATCTTTATTGCCTGTGCAGCGTTTGCGCCGACCGCACGCTTTTTCGAAGCGTGGACCGCAAAGCTCGCCAATTACGCGTTGCTGCAGGTTCTCGTCGCCGCCTTTCTCGGTATGGCGCTCACGGCGTTCTCGGCCGATCTCACATCCCTCCATGCGACGAGCAGTTCACCCGGTGCTGATGCGTCGGCCCTGATGCAAGCCATTTCCGCCTCCCTTGACGATACCGCCCCGGCGGCTGCCGCGATTGGTCTGTTTGCGACCGGTGTGTTCCTCGCGATGGTCGGTTGGCAGTTGCCATCCGTTGCGGCCGGGCTGTCTGGTGGCGCGACCCTGTCGGGCTTCGGCGCGTTCGTGGCGGGCATGGCGTCGCGAAGCCTCGTCACGGCGATCGGACGGGCGGTCAGCCGCAACGGCCGCGGGCCACGGCCCGGTGGAGAGATTCACGACCGGACGGGTTCAGGTGGAGGATCGGGCGGTAGTGGGGTGCCGGCATACCAGCGCGCTGCATGCGCGAATCTGGGCCAGCAGGTCAGTTGAAGAGGAGGTGATGACCATGAATGGACGAAGCAGATGGATGAGTGCCGCATTCATGTGGGCGGCAGGGTGCGCCGGTGCCCAGTCGCAGGGTATCCCGGTCTATGACGCGCAGAACGTGGTGCAGGCCATCGCCACCGTCGGTCAGCTCAAGCAGCAAGTGCAGCAGGAGATCCAGATCTTCCAATC
The DNA here is from genome assembly GCF_001718835.1 of Burkholderia cepacia. Lineage (NCBI taxonomy): Bacteria > Pseudomonadati > Pseudomonadota > Betaproteobacteria > Burkholderiales > Burkholderiaceae > Burkholderia > Burkholderia cepacia. Next base: position 1,053,092 of record NZ_CP013444.1, read on the forward strand.
GACGGTCGGCACGCGTGGCTTCGGCGCGCTCCTGAGCAATCCGGTCGTCGCCAACTCGTTGCCATCGAACTGGCAGAGCGTCTATACGGCGATCCAGAACGGCGGCTACGCAGGCCTGACGGGCAACGCACAGGCGTTGCGTTCGGCCAGCCAGATCTACAACTGCGAGGACCAGACCGGGGTCGATCAGCAGGTGTGCCAGCGCGCGCTCAACAAGCCCTACCAGGACAAGGCGTTCGGCCTGCAAGCCTACCAGACCGAATTGCAGGAACTGAACCAGATCCAGAGCCTGGCCCAACAGATCGACGCGACCCAGGACCCGAAGGGCGTCGCGGAGTTGCAGGCGCGCATCCAGGCCGAATCCACGGCGGTCGGCAACGAGATGACGAAACTGCAGCTCTTCCGGATGCTGGCCGAGACCGAGGACAAGCTCATGGTCGAGCAGCAGAGCGAACTGGTGTTGAGCCGAGCGGGCAAGACCAACCGGCTGCAGGATCGGATGGTGCCCGCGTCATTCGGAAACTGAGGCGATCACCATGTCCATGCTGACTTCCCTGACGTTGGCCGGGTGCCTTGCCTGGAGTCTGGCCGCCTGCAGCAGCGGGCCGCCGAAGCTGGTATTGCCGGACGGCTTGCATCGTGTGCCGGTCAACCGCGTGCCGCCGACGCCTGATGTGCCAACTACAGTGCCGGCCGCTCCGGACCGGGCCACTTTCCCGGACGCGGGAGACCGGTCATGAGCGCGTCGCACGATTATGGGCGCGTGCTCGACATTGAGGCGTCGCTGACCCACCTGCAGGAGCGCTCCGAACGGCGCGCGTGGCATGTCACCTATGCGGCGATTGGCGTCGCGGTGCTCAGCACCACGGCGCTCGCGGTGATGGTGCCGTTCTATCGCGTGGTACCGCTTCCCATCGAGGTCGATCGCCTGACGGGCGAATCCCAAGTGATCGACGTGCTCGACGCGCGCCATGTGCATACGAAGGAAATCCAGGACAAGCACTGGGTCGAGACTTATGTGCGCGCACGCGAGCGCTACGACTGGGGCCTGCTGCAGATGGACTACGACAGCGTGCTCGCGATGAGCGATGACGTGGTCGCCCGTGATTATCGCGGTATCTACAGCGGTCCCGATGCACTGGATCGGCAGTTGGGGCCCGGCCTCGAGCGGCGCATCCGGATTCTGTCGGTTACGCTGCCGCCCGACGAACCCGGTCATGCGGTCGTGCATGTCGAACGTACGTCGCTCAGGAATGGTGAAGCCCATACCGTACCCGCGCAGCGTTTCGTGATCACACTGGCTTATACGTACCGGCCGCCCGTATTCACACGTGAGAGCGTGGCGATTGCGAACCCGTTCGGCTTCAAGGTGACGGCCTACAGCCGTGACGCGGAATATACGCCACCGGCGTCCGCAGCGGCTACCGGAGGCACGCCATGAAGACGCTTCCCTTTGGTATCACGCTGGCGAGCCTGCTGTTTGCGGGTGTGGCTCGCGCGTTCGATCTGCCGGGGTGGAACGACGACTCGCGCGTCCGTCAGGCGATCTATCGCGCGGATGAGGTCGTACGCGTTGAGGCGCAGCGCGGCTTTGCGACGCACATTGCGCTCGATCCACACGAGCACATTCAGGTCGTCGCGCCCGGAGACCGGGATGGCTGGCAGGTGGTCGCGAACAAGGGTGATCACGACGTATACCTGAAGCCGCAGCTCGCCGCGCACGACTCGAACCTCGAGATCCGTACTGACCGGCGCAGCTACAGCTTCGATCTGGTGGTGTTGCCGCTCAAGGCAAAGTTCGGCAACGACCGTGTGATGTACCGCGTGACCTTCGTCTATCCGGACGAACTGGCGAAACAGGCGCATGGGGATTCGGATGCTGGGTGGGTCGCGAAGCGCCTGGCGCAGCTGCCGGCCGTGCGCAACGCACGGTACTCGACGCAGGTCATGCCGGACTCGGACGACATCGCGCCGACCGCAGCATGGGATGACGGGCGCTTTACCTATCTGCGCATTCCGAACAACCGGCGCATGCCGGCGATTTTCCGGGTGGCCGACGATGGCACGGAAAGCGTGGTCGACAAACACGTCGAAGGCGACACGATCGTCGTGCACGAGGTCGCGAAACGTTTCGTGCTGCGGCTCGGCAATGAGGTCGTTGGAATCTGGAACGACGCTTACGACATGGACGGCGTGCCGCCCCATGACGGCACGACGGTCAACGGCGTGAAGCGTGTTATGCGGAGTCACGGCGATGAATGACGATACTCCGCGCAATGTGATCGAGCCCGACGATGCCTCCGGCTCGCAGCCTGGACGCGGCCAGGCCGAGGGTGCATCGGGCGCATCTGCGGATCGTGGTATGCCGGCGTTGGGCCAATACCGCGGTGCCCGTCCGCGCGCCTGGTGGTTGACGCCGGTCGTGATCGTGCTGGTGGTCGGCGCCGGTGCCGTCTGGACGGTGCACGGTTTTCTCGCGCGGCATGATGCTGAAGCGAAGGCGCGGCGCGATTCGGTAGCCGATACGTCGTCTCAGGGGCGCGAGTTCAAGGATCTGCCCGCGTCGGCGGTCGGTCGTGCGGCTTCGGCCTCGGTACCCGCGAGCGCCGCTGCTGTTCGCTCCACGCCGGCGTCGGGCACGGCGGTGGCTGCCGGGCCTGTGCGCACCAAGCACGCTGTCGCGTCCCGGAGCTACTACGACGCGCCGCTGCTGGCCACGGGCGGCGGACAGGAGTTTGTGGACGGGATGGCGGGCCCAGCTTCATCAGTTGCGGTCGCGATGAGCAGTGGTGCAGGGTCTTCAGCCCAGGGGCCGGGACAGGCGGGCGGCGCGCTCGCCCAGGCGCTGACGCCGACCGTCACGTCCCGCGTTCAGGCCGGGACGCTGGGCAACCGGAGTTTGGTGGTCGCGCAGGGCGCCAAGATCGACTGTGTGGGCGATACGGCCTTCGATTCGACCGAGGCCGGCATCTCGACCTGCACGGTGACGAAGAACGTGTATTCCGACGATGGCCGCGTGGTGCTGATCGAGCGGGGTTCGCAGATCAACAGCCAGTATCGCTCGAACCTGTCTCCGGGCCAGAAACGGGTGTTCGTGCTGTCGGCCCGCATCAAGACGCCTCACGGCGTCACGGTCGAGATCGACTCGCCCGCGGCCGACGCGCTCGGCCGCATGGGTATCGACGGCTACGTGGACAACCACTGGCGCCAGCGCATCGGTGCAGCGATGCTGCTCGGCATCACCCAGGACGCGATTGGCTATCTGTCGACACGCGGCGGCAACACCAACGGATCGGTGGTGTTCCAGAGCACGCAGCAGCAGGGCAACGACATGGCCACGCGCGTGCTCGACAGCACGATCAACATCCCACCGACGCTGACGCAGAACCAGGGGGACGAATTCACCATCGTCGTCGCGCGTGATCTGGATTTCGGAACGGTCTATGCGCTTCAACCGGAGCGTGCGCCATGATTGCCCGTGCTGACATGCAGGATCGATCCGCCGATGCCGTATTCGCTCGGCTGCCCGACGACGCGTCGGTCCGCGAACTGATGCGACCGTTCGCGCCATTGCTCGACGATCCCGACGTGACGGAACTGGTGATCAACCGGCCGCAGCGTGTCATGACCGAGAACCAACTCGGCTGGCACGGTCACGATTGCGATGATCTCGATTTCGACCGGCTCATGTCGTTCGCCGTAGCGGTGGCCACGCTGACCAGCCAGGAAATCTCGGCCCAGCATCCGGTTCTGTCCGCGCTGCTGCCGGGGGACGGGCGCATCCAGATCGTGGTGCCGCCGGTCGTGCCGCCGCGAACGGTGTCGGTCACGATCCGCCGTCCGTCCGCTCGCGAGAAGACGCTCGATGCCTACCGTGACGAGGGGTTATTTGACGACACGGCCTGGCATCGCCCGGATGGGCTCGACTCGGTATTGCCCGGACTGCGTGCCGATGATCGAAGGCTCGTACAGTGTCTGGATGCGCGGGACTGGGGGGCATTCTTTGTCGGCGCGGTGACGGGCCGGCTCAACATCGCGGTCGTCGGTAATACGGGGTCCGGCAAGACCAGTTTCATGAAAACCCTGTGCCGCTCGATTCCGGCGACCGAGCGGATCGTGACGATCGAGGATGTCCGCGAGCTATTCATCCGGCACATCGAGAACTGCGTTCACCTGCTGTACAGCAAGGGCGGGCACGGCCAGGCCCGCGTGACGCCCGCTGATCTGATCGCGAGCACGATGCGCATGCGTCCGGATCGCGTGCTGCTGGCTGAGTTGCGCGGCGCCGAAGCCTACGACTTCCTGAAACTCCTGACGACGGGACACGCGGGTTCGATCACGAGCTACCACGCGCCCAATGTGACGGTCGCGATCGAGCGCTTCGCGCTGATGGCGAAGGAACACCCGGAAGCCGCCACCTGGGACGATACCGCGCTCAAGCGTTTGCTGTTCCTGACCATCGACGTCGTCGCGCACATGGAAGTGCGTCCGGTCTTCAATGCGGCGGGCGAGCGGACCGGCAGGCAGTGGGGCATGACGGAAGTCTGGTTCGATCCGGTGCGCAAGGCGCGCACCGCGTTCGTGTAGGGAGCGGCCATGAATCATCCGTCTTCCCCTTTGCTTCAGCATTCCCGGGCGGCCGCAATGACGTTGGCCGTGCTGGCTTGCCTCCTTGGCGGACTGGCCGCGTCGCTCTGGCTCGCGTCGTTCTTCCTGTATGCAAGCCTGCGGATCAATCCGCTGCACGCGGGACTGTGGGGCTGGTCCGATGCGGTGCTGGCCTGGCGACACGGGATGATGCCGAACGTCGGTCGCAAGCTCGCGGGGGCGGCGCTGTTTGGCGTGCTCCTGTCCTTGGGTGGCCCGGTCCTCGGCCTGCATGCCCTATGGGCGAGCTCGAGCAGACGTCGCCTCTACGGTAGCGCTCGCTTTGCGAGCGGGTCGGAAATCCGTCAGGCGGGGCTGTTATGACGATGCGCACGCACCTCGATACTCCGCCTGCGATTGTCGTGGGTGTATGGCGCGGTCGCTACCTGCGCTTCGCCGGTCAGCAGTTTGTGCTGCTCGCGGCGCCTGCCCGCTCAGGCAAGGGCGTCGGCATCGTGATTCCGAATCTGCTCAGTTTCCCCGATTCGGTGGTGGTGCTCGACGTCAAGCAGGAAAACTATGCTGCCACGGCCGGCTTCCGGCGTGCGCACGGACAGGACGTGTACCTTTTCAACCCGTTTGCCGAAGACGGCCGCACGCATCGCTACAACCCGCTGTCGGCGATCTCGGATGGCTTGTTCCAGGTGGGCGACATCCTCGCGATCGGCTACGCGCTGTATCCGCCAGGCGGCCACGACGATTTCTGGAAGGATCAGGCACGAAACCTGTTCCTCGGCATCGTGCTCCTGCTGTGCGAATGGCGTGATGCGCGCCGGTCCGGCAAGGGGACGTCGATTCCCGATTTCCCCGTCACGATGGGCGAGGTGTTGCGGCAGTCGTCAGGCAATGGCATGCCGGTCAAAACCTACCTGCAGCGTGCGCTGGTCCAACATCGTGATCTGCTCTCGGGGCCATGCGTTGATGCGCTGAATCGCTTCCTGTCGAATGACGACAAGGTGCTGGCGAGCGTTCTCGCGACGTTCAACGCGCCGCTCACGATCTGGGCTAATCCGATCGTCGACGCGGCAACCAGCGCGAACGATTTCGATCTGGGCGAAGTGCGCCGCCGCCGCATGTCGGTCTATATCGGCATCACACCTGACCATCTGTCCGAGGCGGCGCTGCTCGTCAATCTCGTGTTTTCGCAACTCGTTAATCTGAACACGAAGCAATTGCCGGAAGCCGATCCCACGCTGAAATTCCAATGCCTCGTGTTACTCGACGAGATGACCTCGATCGGAAAGATCCACATCATCGCGCGCGCGGTCGCTTATATGGCGGGCTACAACCTGCGCCTGCTGTCAATCGTCCAGTCGATCGCGCAACTCGAGTCCGTCTACGGGCGAGCCGATGCGCGGACCTTCATCACGAATCACGCGATGCAGATCCTCTATGCGCCGCGCGAGCAGAAGGACGCAAACGAATACTCGGAAATGCTCGGCACGTTCACCGACCAGTCGCGCAGCGTGAGTCGCCCCAATGCGTTCTTCGGCGGCCGGGGTGGGTTGAGCGAAAGCGTGTCGGAGCAGCGCCGGCCGTTGCTGTTGCCGCAGGAGCTCAAGGAGTTGGGGCGAGACAAGGAAATCATCGTGCTCGAAAACACCAAGCCGATCCTGGCCAACAAAATCTGCTACTGGCGCGATCCTGAGTTTGCGTCGCGCGTCGTGGCCGCGCCATCCGTGCCGGCCATGAACCTGACCCACTTCAGTGCTGTGGTCGAGCGTCGGTTGCGCGATCTGCATCTTGATGAGATCGATCCAGACGGCGCGGGGCTGATCCATCTGCCGCCCGAGTACCTGGAAGTGCTGCAGGCGTGGGATCCGCGTGATCTGCCGCCGAACCTGGCCGACATCAGCGAGGAGGAGGCCGTGGCCTATGTGGAACGGCATTTCATGCTGCTGGGTGTGCCGGCCAGCAAGGTTGTGCAGGCGAGACGTCACCTGAGCGCGGACGATCTTGACGTGGCGGAACTCGATTTTGTTGAGCCGGCGCGGCGCGCAGCCGCGAGCGCCTCGCGAGTCATGGGAGCCTTGCAATGACGATACCCCACGTGGATGAGGCGGACCGTGCGCGCGCCGCGCTTGCCGTGATTCCGGCTGATGACTACGAGACCTGGGTCGACATGGCGTTCGCACTCAAGCAGGGATTCGGCGACGAGGGTTTTGAAATCTGGGACGCGTGGAGTCGCACGGCCGCTAACTATAACGAGCGCGCGGCCCGGACGACGTGGCGCTCGGTCAGCGCGTCGGGCGGCAAGACGCTTGCCACCTTGTTCTGGCAGGCGCGCCAGCACGGCTTCGACTTGAAGCGAACGAATTATCCGGACCGCATGACCGCCGTACTTGCGCCATCTCCCGAGGTACTGGCGGAGCGGGAGCGCGAGGAAGCGCTGCGGCAGGCACGCCATGCGGCTGTCGCCCGCGAGGCCACGTCGATCTGGCAGTGGGCGAGGCCGGTTGGGCCAGAGCATCCCTATCTCGTGCGCAAGCACCTTGAGCCGATGGACACGCTGCGCGAACTAGATGCACTGGAGTTGCGTGCACTGCTCGGCTATATGCCAGCCAGCGAGGAGGAACCGCTGACCGGGCGCGTGCTGATCGTGCCTGTCTGGAACGGACCGATCTCGACACTGGAACTGATCGACGAACACGGGTGGAAATCGTCACTGGCCGGTGGCGTGAAGAAGGGCGGCTACTGGATGACGGAGCCGACGCTGGTTCCGGCCAACGAATCTTCGCTGATCCTGATCGCTGAAGGCATGGCGACGGCATTGTCCGCTTCACGCGCGACCGACTGGTTCGCAGTGGCGGCACTGTCGAGCGGGAATCTGGTGCTGGTGGCGCAAAGCCTGCGCGAACGGTATCCCGATGCGGATCTGATCGTGCTGGGCGAACTGGGCAGTGGCGAGGCGCAGGCCCGGCTGGCTGCGGAAGCGGCGCAGGCACGCGTGGCCTGGCCGGAGTTCGCCGCCGACGCGCGCATCAACGACAAGGTACCGAACGATTTCAGCGATATGGCGGTGTTGTCGGGATTCGATGCGGTCGGCGAACACCTGCGCGCCGTGGTCCGTTCGGTTGTGAGGGCGAATGGTCAACCGGATGTCTCCACCGTATCCGGCATGACTGTGGTTGAGGTGGAGCATCGCGAGGAGGACGGAAAAATGGGCAACGTCAAGGAAAAGCTGCTGGCCGACGACGAAGGGACGCCGCGTCGCCGGTCCTCGAAGCGCAGTGCACCGAAGCAGGCCGTGCCGGATGTGCCGGCAACGGACGGCGCATCCGGCTCAGCGCAACCAGTGACTGATCCCCTGCCTGCTGCATCGGCACCAACTGTCCCTCCTGTTTCCGATCCACCTCGGTTTGCGTCGACGCGCCCGCCGGTCGGTGAGCCGCTGTTTGGCGTGGGTGACGTTCCCAACGAAGTCAGGGCGTTGGCGGAACACCGGTTCGGCTCGCCGCTCAGGATGGGGACGCCGCGTGAGAACGGTGGGCCGTATCGTGGCGAGGTGTTCAACACGGAACACTATTTGATCCAGGAAGTCGCGACGCGCAGCGTCGTGTTCCATCGCAAGGATCAGATGACGTTTACGTCCGATCGCCTGAAATGGATGGACGAAAACGCGCGGCTGAACGGTTCCGAGTTGCAGGTCGGTTATGACGGCGCCCAGGCCAAGGTCTATCCGTGGGACCGTGCGCGCGATCTGCTGGAGCGCACGGTGGCCTCGCTGAAGAAATCCGCCCGAGAGCTGAATTACAGCCCCAATCTGGAAGGGATGCTCGATCAGTTGCAGACGAGATCCTGGGCGCGTATCCGGGAGGCGCGAGCGGCCGCGCTGGAGAAATCCAGGGAACAGGATGCGTCCCGTGAGGCGGGTTCGTCGCCTGAACGATGAGGTGCGGCGGCGTAGTGCCTAAGCGCAACGTCGATTTTGAGGATGCGAGGTGATGACATGGCGCAGACAAACTCCGCTCACGAGGCCGATCCGGTCATCAACGTGATCGAACAGGACGTGCCGGACAACAGTGGCGGCCAGGCTCCGTCGGACGAACGTCGGGATAGACTGGAATCGGCCGCGATGGACGCCGTATCCGCTCGGCGCCGACGTGAGTTCGATGCTGCCCGGGCGAGATTGCGGGATCAGGCGATCCGTGACGATGTGGCTGCGTCGCAACAGGCTGACACCCGATCGCGGAGCGGGACGACGACCGAGGTGGATCGCGGGCGTGCACCGCTCGACCAGCCGCCCGAACGCGTGCGCAAGCGCTACCTGCGTGCGGGCAATCAGTATTTCCTGAAGGATGCGCCGTATCAGCTTGCGTTCGAGGATCTCGGGCCGTACCTCGTCACCGAGCACAACCGCCCGGACGTGGTCGAGTCGATGATCGACATGGTGCGCGCGAAATCGTGGCTGCGCATTCGCGTGTCGGGTCACGAGGCATTTCGCAGCGAGGCGTGGCTGCAGGGCACGCTGCTCGGCATCGAGGTGAGCGGCTACGAGCCGAAGGCCGCGGACCTGGCTCGTCTGGCGGAAGCTCGACAGGCGCGGTTGGACAACCGCATCGAGGTCGCGGCGGATGTCGGTGCGACGGCTGCCACGGGCGCGCAGGGTCGCGCAGAGGTTCAGGCCGTGGCTTCGTCAGCGCCTCAGAGTGACCGAGGTGCGGCCGTCAACGGAACTTCTCCATCCGCGCCAGTCGATGTGTCCACGTCGGCACCTATTATTCCGGAAGTGAACCGGAACGGCGCAAATGACGAGGCTGACGCACCGCGGCGGTACGCCGGCGAACTGCGGGAACACGGTGGCGCCCCGTACCAGCATAATCCGGCACGCAGCCACTCATACTACGTGGTGTTTCGCGATGACGCCGGAATCGATCAGGTCGTGTGGGGCGTGGATCTCGAGCGCGCGGTGCGTGAAGCGAATGCTCAAATCGGACATCAGGTGACGCTCGAAAATCTTGGCAAACGCTTCGTCATTGTGCGTGCACCCATCCTGGATGATGAAGGCAGGGTGATCGGCGAAGAGGAGAAAGACGTATATCGCAATACCTGGCAGGTAGAAGTCGTGCAGCGAGATCGCACCACCTCCGTCTCGCCGTCACAATCCGGCGGTCTTGCCGGCGGCGAGCCACGTTCCCTTGATGCCCACGCGGAGCCTATTGCGGCACAAGCACCGCATCGTCGTCGTGACGCGCAGTATTCCGAAAGCGAACGGACATTGCATCTGGCCGTGCTGACGGCAGCCATGCGCGAGCAGGGTTTCAGCGAACGTTCCGTTGCCCGCGTGCAGCAGCGTGCCGAACGCATGCTGGTTGCGTTCCAGCACGACGGCATTCCGGTCCCGACACCGAAGGTATTCGATCCGAACGCGCCATCGGGCCGGGATCGTCGCAAGCGTCCTGCTCAGGAGCGCACGTCTGCCCGCGAGATCGACCGGACGCCACTCGAACCGTCACCCCCATCACCGTCTCGTTGAGGTGAATCGTGATCGTGCGCGAGCGTTTGTGTGTCGAACTCGGGGCAATCAGGTTGCGCTGGGACGACTGGTGCGCCCGCCGCGGTTTGACGGCGGGCGAGGGCGTTCGCCAGTTGATCGCAATCGCCATCCGCGACGATATGAATGAGGAATCCTGCACGATTATCTCGGGCCTGCCCCGGCCGATCGTCGGGGAGCCGCGCAGTCGCATCGAAGTCCGACTGACCGCGGCGGAACTGAGCGCAGTCGAACAGCGCGCGGCTGCGTTGGGCCTGAGTGGCAATCGCTGGATCGTGTCGCTGGTCCGTGCGCAGTTGACGCGGGAACCTCAGTTGGGCGAGCACGAGTTGCATGCATTGTCAGTATCCAGTCAGCAGCTTGCCGGGATCAGCCGCTTGCTTGGTCAGTTTGCGCGCGGGGGCGGAACGGAGCTCGCGCGTCGGGATCCGATGCCCGACTGGGCGGAGATGCGAAAACACATTGACGACCATCTGCGTACAGCGGCGGCCGTCATTCGCGCGAACCTCGATCGCTGGAGCCGCTGACATGCCTTACCCGAAAATCTACATTGACGCGATGCTTGTGAACTGGGGCGACCGACTGTTTCAGGATCCGTTGCGGCATGCTCGCGCATCGAGGCTCTCGCGTGTGGACATTCGGGATAGTGCCGCCCGCGTGCGCGCGCAGCTCGCCCGCACGCTCAGGCGCAGTCCGGAGGTCATGGTCAAGATCACCAACAAGGCAGCCAGCGCGCAGGGCATGGGGGCGGTGCGTCGGCACCTGCGCTATATCTCGCGTAACGGCAGGGTCGAACTGGAAGACCAGAACGGTGACCGCGTTGCTGGCAAGGACGCGCTGCGCGATCTCACGAAGACCTGGCAGCTGGGCGGGTGGGGCATCCCGGAAACTAGCACACGGCGCGAGGTCTTCAACATCCTGTTGTCGATGCCGCCGGCAACGGACCGGCAGGGTGTGCGTGATGCGGCGCGGGACTTCGCGGCGCTGGAGTTCGGCGACGGCCGCGCGTATGTCTTCGCGGCGCACGACGACGAAGCGCATCCACACGTACATCTGAGCGTCCAAGTGCGTGGTCCGGACGGTCGTCGTCTGAATCCGCGCCACAAGGACCTTCAGCGCTGGCGCGAGCGTTTTGCCGAGATGTTGCGCGAGCACGGTATCGAGGCTAACGCGACGCCTCGCCGTGCGCGCGGCGTGACGCAGCGCTATCCAAAGCCTGCCGTCGTCCATCTGGTCGCGCGCGGTGAAACGCCACGATACTGGAATCCAATGCAGACTGACGCTCAACGCGACGCAGGATGGATCGCGCAGGGCGGCGTATTCGCCGCGTGGCGAGAGATGGCCTACGCGATGGCGAGATCGCCCGCGCGTGAGGATCGCGCGATGGCCATTGAAATGGCGTACTTCGTAGGATCCATGCCGGTGCAACGAGATCGTCCGGCTGTACGGCGTGAGCCCGGTGATAGGCGCGAGCAGCCGGACCGGCGGGTGCCCGATATAGATCGTTTAGACGACGCCGGGCGGGATGTGGAGCGTTGATGGTCGAAGCGGTTTGGCCGTACCTATTGTGCTGCGGGGTTGGATTCCATGTGTGTGGAATCCAGTACACGTTCGGGTACGCGGCGTCTTTTGCTCCACGTGGAGAGCGATCTTCTACAGTTCCAACCAGAGGGGCACCTGTAGGCTCCGTTTTGACGGTGATCTTGATCGGTGGCGACGATATTTCCGTTGTGTGGCGACTCGCGACTGCTGTCTCGGGGCGCCGGATTCATTCATGATCCGCAAACCACGCTGGTCCGGCCTTGAACGTCGCGAAAAGCAGAAACAGTAAGGTGATTGCGAGAAGCGGGATGCCGTAGAGCGCCACCGGGAAAAACAGGACGAGTTGCAGAATCGACCCGAAAAAACCGTATATAGGCCCCGTGTTCCGGACGTTTTCGTAGATCAACCGGACGACTGCTGCAATCCCCATTGCTATGAGGACGAGACCGCCCCAAGTCGGTTCGTGATGCAGCAATGCGGTTCCCCAGCCGATGTATCCCCACCATGTGAGATTAATGCCGATCGCGGCAAGCCAAAATCCGCGTGCCGCGAAAAAGCTGTGACGGTACTGACGTCGCGCGTGACGACTAAAGAGCTGAATGCTCTTTGCAATCACGACGATTGCACCAAAGACGATCGCAAGTTTAAGAAATCCCACGGAATATTTCCCCAGAGCTCGGCTCGGTCGGTCCGCCTCCTTTGTCGACAGGAGGGGATCCGCAATGAAAGGTGATGTGTCGACTGTCCTTCCCTCCAATATAGGAGGCCGTGTCGTGAACACAAAACTTTGTTATCCAGAATTTTCGACGCTGCTATTTACGTTGGCATGTATTCGGGAAACACCGAGGTGCTTGGGATGGTACAGGTGTTTAGGAGGCAGATTTCGCATGCTTGAGTCAGCTGGAAGGGATTGTTTTTCTCGGTGTATCGCAATGGCGCCCGAAACCGGCGGTCGCCTATCCTGCGCTCCCTTGTTCTATTGTCTTTATTCTCGCTGTTCATCAATTGCTGAGCGTAGCGAGCGGTAGTCATGCAGAAAGATGGAGCCATAGCCGTGAAAAGACGCGTTCATACGCGCAGGAAAAACGCGTCTTTCGCGCAACAAGATGAACTGAAGGCAGCGGAAAAAACGCGAACAATATGAGTCGCGTCATGGCAATCCGTCGACCACCTGTCGTAGGAAAACTCATCGGTGCGCAAGACCTCAGCGATCGAGTCGGCCTCGTGTGGCGCAAGAAAAGCATCGGATCGAGTACGTGAACTTGTCGGTGCGAACGCAAACCGAACAAGTCGGCATTCAAGCACAAGTGCAGGAGAGGGTGCCGGTCGCATACACCGCTGCGGCTCTGCGAATCATCGCTCACACAATCGTGAACGCTCGTCTTCAAGCGCAGGGCATAACCTATGGATCGTGCGTTCATGTTGCCTCTGCGCGACGACACAAAATAATTTCCGATGCCGTGCCATTCCAGGCCGTTCTCATGCATTCCGATGCTACAAATCGGGCCTGTTTTCGGGCATTGACGGCCGTCAGTCGCATCAGCAAGATGACATGAAGGCAGTGCATTGAGGTGGATCATGCCGGTCGTGAAGCGCTTTACTCAGGCTCAATGGGACGCCGCCGCGCGTCGTCTCGACGCACTACCGGACAAGCCCGCACACGAGCATCACGTCACGGTGCGCGATGCGGTGCAGTCGATGCAACCGCAGATCCGTGGCGCGCAACAAAAGGGCTACACGCTCGACGAGATTATTCAGCAATTGGCGGAAGCGGGTGTCGAAATCAGCGCCAGCACCTTGCGTTACGCAATGCAACGCACTGCGAAAGACAGCCGGGCCAAGCTCGCAGCAAAGACCGGCCAGGCGGCTCGGACGACTCCATCGCCGCGCACCAAGAAGCCCCAGCAAACGAGGCCGCCGCGCGTGGATCACGCACAAGATCAAGGTCGGCAGGACGGGGGAAGCGCGGCGACCAACCCGGGGACCATGGTGATTCAGGACGCGTTCTCGTTCGAGATCGCGCCGGACACCGAGAACCTGTAGAGGACGCGTATGGCGACGACTTACCCGATCTATCTGGTGGGCGGCAGCAAGGGCGGTGTGGGCAAGAGCCTGGTCTCGCTCGCGCTGGCCGACCATTTGCAGCGTCGCGACTGCCCCGTTGCCCTGGTGGAAACCGATACGTCCAATCCAGACGTGATGAAGGCGGTTCAGGATGAGCTGCCGTGCATCGCCTACAGCCTGGACGAGGCCGCGGGCTGGATCGGCCTGGTCAACTTCTGCGACGAACGCCGCGATGCTGCGATCGTTGTGAACACGGCGGCGCGCAGCCAGACGGGTGTCGCGCGCTTTGGCGCGACGCTGGCGGACACGCTCGGTGAACTGCGGCGTGAGCTCGTCGTGCTATGGGTGATCAACCGGCAGCGCGACAGTCTGGAACTGCTGCGGGCGTTCAGTCCAACCTTTCCTGACGCGACGATCCATGTGGTGCGTAACGGCTATTTCGGTGCACCGGACAAGTTCACGCTCTATCAGGCGTCGCAGCTTCGCAAGACGATCGAAGCACGAGGCCACACGCTCGACTTCCCGGATCTGGCAGACCGCGTAGCGGATGAGCTGCGTAGCCAGCGGATGTCGATTCGCGCGGCGTCGGAAACCCTGCATATCGGCGAACGGGCGGAACTGCTGCGCTGGCGATCGCGGTGCGACGCGATGTTCTCGACCATGATCGGCACCACCGGGGAAGGGTAATGAGTCGTAGGCGGTCAGTCGATCCGCTCGTTGGTTTGTTTCAGGCGGTGTCCGGCGAAGTGCCAGACGAGGCAAGTCTGGCCCGTATGCGTCGGGTGTCGAGCGTCCTGAATCTGAAAGACAACGACGCGCTCTGGTCGATCCTCGCGGTGCTCGAATACTATGCGCGCCTGTACGAGGCGATGCCGGAGCGTATTCGATGGGCGAGCGAGGGCAGCCTCGAAGCTGCACGCCGAGAAGTCGGTGGTACCACTGACGCGCTGTTGCAGCAGCATCGCGACGCGCTCGAGCGGTGCAAGGCAACGATCACGTTGGCGGAGCACCTGATACAGGAACATGAGGCGCGGTACCGGGAAGCGTTGGGCACGCTCAACGAGACGGCACTGACCGCCCTAAGCGAACGATTGGCCAGTCAGGTCGCGCGCTCGGCGGGCAATCGGCTGCTCGGCGCGGCGGCGATTTCGGGGCGCGAACAACGCGCGCGGCTGGATGAGGCGATGGGTGCGTTCGAACAATCGACTGACGCGGCGGTGGCGCGGGTGGATGCGATGACAGCGGCAATGGAGCGGCGTTTTGCACGCGCGATGCGCCGCCTATGGCCGACGGGCGTAGCCATCCTCAGTGTGACGTTGCTGGTAACAGGCGGGTGGATGGACGGGTGGCTGGGGCGCCACCCGTCGGGCACGAACTGTCAGACGGCGCAATCGGGTTACGCGACGTCCGGATCAGTGCGTGCGACCGTTACCGATTCGGTGGTCGGGAAGGGCCACGGCGGCCGTTCGGCGGTGTCGGTGGACCGCTCAATATTGTGAGCCGCATGATTGACGCGCTTGTTGTCATGTTCTGCATCCTCATCGTTATCCACTTCCTCGGAGCCGTCGCTATCCTCGTCGTCGTCCGTGACCGTCCATGAGGGCGTCGCCGGAAGCGCGCGATCGGTGAGGATATTCGGGAGCCATGCCACGTTCGCGAGGCGCAGTTCCGCGGCGGCCGCCGCGTCGCCTTTTTTCATCTTGGCGAGGTCGGCCGCTATCTTGGGCGACACCGCGTCGGAGACGACTTCCACGATGCGCGCCTTGCTGACATGGTCGAAGTACGCGGCGCGGGTCGGTGCCCAATATCGCGTCATGTCGAGGTTCAGCGCGTCGGCGAGCGCGTTGATCGCGTGCGGCGTGTCGGACGTCGCGATGTCGTCGAGCAGGGTGCCTGTACAGAAGGCGAGCAGGTCGAGCAGCGTCGTATGCGCATCCTGTCTGAGCAGCCACGGTAGCAGATCGGCCGGGTTCGCCGGCAACTCGCCGATCCAGCGCGTGCGCTGCGTCTCGATGGCGTTCCACGCCGGGCTGACCGGCAAGTCGTCGGCCGCGTGCAGCAGGCGGTCGCGGTTGTTATCGCCCGTCAGCGCCAGATAGCGGGGTGCGAAAGCGGGGCGATAGTGCTCGGGCAGTGCCTGCGGGATCAGATGGCGCAACAGTGCCGCGAGCGCGACGGCAGGTTGCGCGACCAGTTCAGCATGGATGGCGGCGGTACGGTGCGCGGTCAGCCGCTGGCAGAGCGTCGCGCTATGGATCGGCTTGGCCTTGGCCGGCGTGTCAGCTGCATCAGCCGGATCCGTCGTGTCCGGTGCATCCGCTTCGGGTGTGCCGGTCACGGTCGCGCCTGCTGCGTCGAGTGCCGCGCAGTTCTCGCGGCGCACAAGACCCCGCTCGATGACCAATTCGCCCTGCGGGCCGACGATCACGAACGCACCGGATTCCGCCATCTGCGACGCATCCCACTCGATGGCGCGGCTTTCGAGCGCACGGATCGCGGCTTCCACGTTCCCGATTTCGGCATCGAGGCGCTCGGCTTCGTTGTAGGCGTCCTCGTCGTCCTCCGGCAGCGCGTCGAGCGTGGCGGTCAGTTGATTATGGCGCGCAGTGAGGGCGTCGATTTCGCGCTGCTCGCCGTCGGTATACGGGCGCTGACCCGGGCGCAGTCGGCCGTAACGGTTCAGTTCCAGCACGTCACGCTCCACGCGCGTTTCCGTCCAGCCCCAACCTTCGGCACGCACCGTTGCCGCCGCTGCATCGAGTTTCTGCGCGACCAGACGCTGCAGCAGGTCGGCATCGGCGATATAGCCCGCATGCTCGTCGTCGGAAAAGAGATCGCGGCGCACGTAGCCCCCGGCTGCCTCGTAGGCGGCGAGGCCGACGAAGCGCACGAGGCGGTTGCGGCTCGCATCAATCTCGGCGTGGGTGATTGCCTGCCGCAGATAGTGCGGCTGGCGCTGCCACTCGTTCGCCTCAAACCACAGGCGTTCCTGCGTATCGTGATCGTCGGCAAGCGCGAGGGCGGCAAGCTGGTCGAGCGTGATTGCGTCCTCCCGGAGCAGCGCGAGCAGCGTGGGCGACACGCTGGCGAGCTTCATGCGCCGTTTGACGGTGAGGGGCGACGCGGAGAACAGCGCGGCGATGTAATCGACGCTGCGGCCTTCATCGGCCAGCATCCGGTAGGCGCGCAGCACGTCGAGCGGGTCCAGTCCTTCGCGTTCGCTGTTCTCGATCAGCGAGATGGCGAGCGCCTCGCCTTCGCTGACGATGCGCACCGGCACCGGATAGTCGGCCGCGATGTGCTTCTGTTCGAACAGCAGGTCAAGTGCGGCTTCGCGCCGCTGACCCGCGCACACGCCATATTTGCGCTGCTTGCCGCGTGCCCCCTTGATTTCATGGACCACGAGGTTTTGCAGCAGGCCTTTGGCACGGATGTTGGCGGCCAATCCGGCAATGCCGGATGGTGCCTTCGTGCGCACGTTCAGCGGCGAACGTTGCAGGCTGGAATACGGCACCGTCACGACTGGCTGCTCGTTGCCGAAGTTCGTTTCGAGCGCGGCCGCGGGTTCGGCGGTGAATTCGACGGCGTCATCGGCCGAGGCGACGGTTTCAACAGATGGGGCTTGCATGATCGACTCCTGAGAGTAAGAAGATGCCGGGCCAGTAAGGACTGGATGCGTCAGGACGTGACCCGACGGGCGTCATGGCGCAAAGCTACGAAGCAGGGCGACGCAAATGCGTCGCCCTGAAGTCGCTACGCCTTCATCTGGCGCATGGCGTCCGCGAGCATCCACAGTGCACGGTTGAGCTTCACGTTGTGGTCGATACCCGTAATGGGCCGTGTCGACATCGCGCGGCCCGAGCGGGAGCGTCCATGCAGGCCACCTTTGGTCAGGTTTTCCTGCACCCGGTTAAAGACGGTCCAGAGATCGTCGCGGCGATCCTCGAAGCGGCGCGGGGCCAACAATTGGCTTTCGCTGATGGGGGCTGGGACGTCGGCATCGGTCGAGTCATAGCGCAGCGCGAGCGCGGAGCGCGCGAACGCATGTTGTTCGTCGCGCTCAAGTGACACGGCACGCATACCGTCCTTCTGCTCGCGGATCAGGGTGAAGCCGTCGAGCACGTCGAACGCACCGTTGATCACGTTTTGCACTACGTTGCCTTTGTGCGGCACGCGGATATCGGCGATGTTCTCGCCCGCGACCATGCCGTTCTGGCACACAAAGCGGAATGTGCCTGCGAGCATCTGATAGCTGCTGGTGCCGTCGTGCGAGTTCAGCAGCACGATCTCGTCGGCTTCCTCGCCGGTGATCTGGTCGGCATGGCGCAGCCGCAGCATATGCTTGGTGAATTCGCGCTTGCGGGCATCGCGCACGCGGGTCTGGCAGATCATGAACGGCTGGAAGCCTTCGTTGCGCAGGCCGCGCAGCACGTCGATGGTGGGAATATAGGTGTAGCGTTCGGAGCGGCTTTCGTGCTTGCCGTCCGCGAAAATGGATGGGGCGACGCGTCGAATCTGATCGTCCGAGAGGGGCGACTCGGCGCGCAGCATCGGTGCACTGTAATGGAAAGAGGAAGCGAGTTGCATGGTGATCTCCACAGTCAAGGTTGAGGACCTGAACCGGGCGAAGAGAGATGCCTTGTCGTTGCGGCTGGACACCTCCCGGTGGAACTCGGGGTTGGCTTTGCTGCCGCCTGACTCCCGGGTTCCCGCCCGTGCGACTCGGGGAGCCGATAGCGGGCAGGCGTCAAGGAGAAAGGCGAGGGAGGGGTGCGGGCAACACGGTCCCTCGCCCCTTGATGCTTGCCCGCTATCGGCTACGGTCGCGCGTCAAGGGCGGGAAGCTGGGAGTCGGATGCATGCCGCGTCCCGAGCAGACCGAGTAGTGGTGTCGCGCAGAAGGCGCGGCCGTGCGCCACGCCTACCTCGAAAGCGACGGGGTTGACTGCTGAGCCAGGGATTGATGCCCGTCAGGGGCGAGACGCGGAACGGGGCTTGACGCTTAGCGCGAAAGCCCGGTCACGGCGCGTGAGCCCCCGCGCAAGGGGGTAACCGCTTCCGTGAGAGAGAACCAGCCTGCCACTTGATCTTCCACGCGGCCTCACGGACGGGACCTGCGGTTCTGGCATTGAAAACGGGCTTTGATCCCCTTCTCAGCGTACTCGCGCCGGATTGTCTGTTGTAAGATGATATGCAGATCAGTCGGGGGCGAACTGAATGGCGACATCCAGGCGGGGCGGGTCTTCCCGCGCCAGAAGTCGAAGAACCGAGGTGCCAGGCCAGGCGTTGGGCTATGGCTTGCAGTACACACGCTTGACGCAACTGCTCCTTCAGGCACCAGCGGGAAGCTTTTGCAGCATGGAGCATCTTGACGATGTTGCGCAAGAGCACACCGACACAGGCGTGCGTCTGATCCAGAGCAAGAGCGCGTTGACGGCCAATCCAGTCGCCGATCGCGCAAAGTCGCTGTGGAAGACGTTATCGAACTGGGCGACATTGGCGACGGACACCGGGTGCGACCTGAAAAGGGTGGCTTTCGAGATCTATGTCTCCCGTCCGGTTGGCGGCCAGATCGTCGAGGCATTTGCGAGAGCACGCACGCAGGAGCAGGCGCGGGCGGCCATCGCCCATGCACGGGACATGTTATGGGGGCCGCCGCCCGATTTTGCGCTCAAGGGCACGGTGGCCGACGATATTGCCCCGTACTTGGAATGCGTATTCAATGCGCATGCCCGCTGTCTGGAGCTGATCATATGCAATTTCCAGCTCACCGTCGGTACCGGTAGCCCGCAGGCTGACGTCGAGGCGATCATCCGCACGCATCCGGTTTCCCCCGCCAGGGTCGGCGACATTGCCGACCATATGTGTGGCGTCGTCAAGCGGATGGTGGACCAACTGCTCGAGGAGGGAAAGCCGGCGGTCATCGCCCGTGACGCATTTCATGAAGCTTATGCTTCTTACGTACGCAGGATCGATCGGGACACGGTGCTGCTTAGCCGCGCTAGGCGACCGAGCGAGGAGGAGTCGCGCGGCCAGTTGCCGAAGGTCTTCGTGCAGCAGCTCGATCTGATTGGCATGGACTTCGAGGACAAGCTCGAAGCTGTCGGTGACTATCTGATGGCCGCTGCCGACCGGACAATCTGGGCACTGAGCGGAGAGGTCGATCCGTCGTCTTTCGATGAACTGGACGCGGTGCTGAAGCGCGGCTGGAAAAACAAGAAGCGCGCCTGCACAGTTGCGCACGGCAGCAAGGTCGATGAACAGCAGGGGCAGGCACTGTATGCGGATTGCATGGATATTTCCGTGCCGGTGCAGGCGATGCAGCCGCCCGGTCATTTCATCCCGGGATGTCTTCACCGGCTCGCCGATGACCTGTTGATCGGCTGGCATCCTGACTACGAGCGGCAGATCAAGCTCTGGAAGGCTGCGTGACGATGCTAGCCCGTGAAGCGCAGAACATCCAGAATCCAGCGCTGGGCGCGGCCATCGTCTGGCGCTTTTGCTGCGGATATGTCGAAAGCCATCCGGAGAGTGCCTCGCCGCAATTGCCGTTGCTGTTCCTTGTCCTGCCCGTTGTGTTGCACCGCGCGACGGCAGAGCTGCTGCGGCGCACCCGGCAGAGCTCAGGGCTTCGCGCTTTCGCAACGAAATTCGGGGATTCGCAGGTCTCAAAGCAGGACCTTCTGCTTCAGATTCACGAGCGCGCGGTGCGCTGGCGTGAGCTCACTCTGCAGTCGGTCGAACTGGCTGCGGCCGGGCACTTAGTCCAGCTGTCCCACGACGGTGAAGTCAGTCCGTTGTCGCGCACCAGGGCGCGCGGTCTTCCCGATGACGTGAAACAACTCATGGCCGATGCAGAAAAGCTCGGCGCCTGGTGCGGCCAACTGACGCTGCACGAGATAACGACAACGCTAAAGGTAAGGCTCTGATGTTTCTGCAGATCCGTGAGATTGTGCTCTGGCCGCGCAATGCGAACTTCGAGCCGCGCCGGCTTGAATTCGAACTGGGGAAAGTCAACGTCATCAGCGGTGCGTCTCGCACCGGCAAGTCCGCTGTCATTCCCATCATCGACTATTGCCTTGGAGCGGGCACCTGTTCGATCCCTGTCAAAACCATCCGCAAGCATTGCGAGTGGTTCGGCGTCGTGTTGGCGACGGCCCAGGGCGACAAGCTGCTTGCCCGGCGCGAACCCGGTGCGCAGCGCAGTACCGATGACATGTACCTGCTGGAAGCCTCGCGGATTGCGGAGATCCCTCGGCGCATTACCAGAAACACTAACGCGGACGCGGTAAAGCGCCTGCTGGACGAACTTGCGGGCTTGTCCCGACTCGATTTTTCCGGCGGTGACGAGCCGGCGGGATTTGACGGTCGCGCGAGCTTCCGCGATCTTGCTGCGTTCACATTTCAGCCGCAGAACGTCGTCGCCAATCCCGATGTGCTCTTCTTCAAGGCCAATACCTACGAGCACCGGGAGAAGCTGCGCAAGATCTTCCCGTATGTGCTTGGCGCCGTGACGCCCGCGTTGATGGCGAGACAATTCGAGTTCGCGCGCGTGCGACAGGAACTGCGCCGCAAGGAGCGGGAACTCAAGGACGTCCTGGAGGTGTCCGCGCGCTGGCTGGCCGACCTGGAGGCAAAATTCAGTGAGGCGCAGGAACTGGGGCTTGCCGCCAGGCCACAGGAGAAGCTCTCACGTGACCAGATGATCGAGCGTCTGGAAGAAGTCGTTGCGCGCACGGATCTCACCCTGTCGGTGACTACCTCAACCATCTCGGAGGCGTTGCATGAGCTCAGCGACCTTGAGGCCGAAGAGCGTGAGGTCTCGCGTGAGCTGACGACCTTGCGCCACCGGTTAGGTGAGATGAACCGCATGCGCATTGGCGTCGACCAGTATCAGAGTGCCTTGGTGCTGCAGCGCGGTCGTCTGCAGTTGTCGAACTGGCTGTTGTCGCACGCCGACGACGAGGCGGATTGTCCGGTGTGCGGCAGCCAAACGGATTCAGCCAGGCGAAGGCTTACGGCATTGTCCGGGCGCCTGCAGGAAGTCGAGGCGGAGGCTGGCCTTGACAAGGAGTTGCCGGCAGCCTTTGACCGTGAACTGCAGCGGGTAACCGCGGAAGTCGGAGAGGCAACCGAGCGGCTGCGGTCGGTCCAGATTCGCAAGCGGGCCCTGGCGGGCCGTTCGGACGCGGCGCGGCAGCGACAGTTTGCTGCGCAACGGGCGGAGCGGTTTGTCGGCAACCTCGAATCTGCCTTGGATCTACATCGACGGCTGGGCAGTGACAGCGAGCTTGTCGATGAGGTCGCGCGGCTGAGAGAGCTGGTACAGAAGCTGGACGCTGAGCTGCGGGAGCAGGATATCGAGGCGCACAAACGCCGGGCGCTGCATGCGATCAGCAACAATGCGGGACGATTGCTGCCGCATCTTGATGTCGAGAGCCCGAACGATCCGGTTTCGCTCGAAATCAACGACCTGACGATCAAGGTGCATGGCAGCGAGCGTGACGATTACCTGTCCGAGATTGGCAGTGGCTCAAACTGGCTCTCGTATCACTTGGCGGTGCTGCTGGCGCTGCACCAGTTTTTCTTGTCGCAGCGCAAAAGTCCTGTTCCAGCGTTTCTCGTGCTTGACCAGCCGAGCCAGGTTTACTTCCCAAAGCGCGTCGTGGAACGGGCGGAAGATGCGGACGACGACCCGCTCGAGGAGCCACTGTTGCGCGACGAAGACGTGCACGCGGTCCGACAAGCGTTCCAGGTGATGGGGCAGGTGACGCTGGCCGCCCGAGGCGGTCTGCAGCTCATCGTGCTCGACCATGCTTCGCACGACGTGTGGGGCGATATTGGTGGCGTGGTCGGCCTGCCCGAGTGGCGCAACGGTGTGAAGCTTGTGCCGATGACCTGGCTGGATAATGCATGAGGCCCGACGCAGGGAACAACGCCGCTCAACAATTATACGGTCAGGTCGTGGTCTGTGCGCTGGAGCGTCGATGTTGCCGTCAGCGGCTATAGGACCAGCCGCTGTCGAACCAATCAGCCTACCTTGAAACGTCGCCATGCTTCTCATGCGTGCAGCGATTTAGCATGGTTATGCTCGCGGTGCGGCGAGCGAAATGGATATACTGCTAAGCAGTCAATAAAGAGGCTTCCAGACTCCGATCTGTGCGGCGACGGCCGCTTGATCAGGTACGTTGCCAGTACATGCGGGGGGAAATCGTGGACGCGGGATGGTGGACAAAATCAGAGCAACTGGATCCGCAGCAGGCTCACATCGTCAACAAGGTGGGCGTTGACGATTCGTTTCTCGTTACTGGAGGTCCCGGCTCAGGGAAGACAAACATCCTGCTGCTTCGGGCCCAGTACCTTTATTTGAAGCGATTCAAGAACATCGTCGTGCTCACCGTGGGGCGGTCCCTGACAGAGTTCATCAGAACGGGCATTGCGGTCAAGCAGGTGCTTGAGATCGATCATATCTCTACGCATCGGCAATGGTCTATTGACCTTATCCGGCAGAACAGGCCGCATCGACTGTCCGAAGCGACGGAAGGGGACTTCCGACAGAGCAGCCGGCGCTGCGCAGAAATTCTTTCAGAGGTGGCGGCGGAATTGGGCCCTGAAAGATATCAGGCGATCCTTGTGGATGAAGTTCAGGATCTTGGCGGCGAGGAACTGGATTTCATGAGGAAGATTACGCCGCGACTTATTCTCGCAGGCGACGGGAACCAGCAGCTGCAGGCAGGAAAGGGCATTGCTTCGGCGATGGGTCTTGGCCTTCAGCAGTTCACTCTGCCGTTCCACTATCGTATCGGACATGCAATCTGCACAGTCGCAGACCGGATTCGTCCGCCGGTCCCGCCGGCAGAAAGTCTGCTCGCAACGTGCAGGTACGATGAAGATGCACTGCCGTCCTCTGCGAAGCTCTTTCCGTGCGCCTCCATCGACGCGCAGCTTGAGAAACTCGTGGCTGCGATCCGGCGGCAGCTGAAAGCCTATCCCAATGAACTGATTGGTGTGCTGGTGCCATCCAATAACGACGTTCAGCGCGTGAAGGAGTGCCTGTCAGGCTGCGAGTTTGCCAACGTCGTTGGCTACCACGAAAGCGGACGGGATGGGGACCGCTCCTTCACCGCGAACCAGAGAGTCTGTGTGGTCACAATCGATTCGGCCAAGGGGCTGGAGTTTCGCGCGACGCATCTCATGTTTGTGGAAAAGCTGCGAACCGCACGTCCCGAAAAGCTCTTCACGGCCGTGACGCGTGCCAAGACGAGCCTTTCCGCCTATTCGACTGGCTCGGTGCCACCGCTGCTGGACGCCGCGTTCGCGGAACCTGCGGAGCCTACCCTAGAAGACCTTTTTTAACATCCGATAATGACCTCACGCTCAATTACCTGGTTTGCCGTTGAACGGAGCGACATTTCGAAGGCGCTTCTTGGTGCCTCGTACCCGGCGTCCGGTAACGACGACTGCGCAACGCCGCTGAGCGGTCCGGCCAGCGAAGGTGACCTTACTGTTGGTTTTTTCAGCGGTAACACCGGGGCACCGTTTCCAGCGGTGGCGGTCCTCGACCGGTTCAGATCGGACGACCTTTTCGCGTGGCTGGCGACCTATTCGCCCGACGTGTTCCCGATCAGCCAGTACGTGCGCCTGCTGGACCACGATGAATTCAGGCTGTCCGAGCCAATCACGGCGTCAGCATCAGTCGGTGCAGACGCCATTTGGCCATCGCTCATCCTTGGCGAACTGCTCGCACAGGGTGGCAATCCGGAGTCCGGGATAACAGCCGTCCCCCTGTCCCGGGTGCAGTTCTGTCTTGGCTTTACCCAGGCAAGAGTCTCGGCGCTCTTCCGGAGCGACAGCCACGCGCTTCGGGTCGCAGCCGACCGGATTGAACTGCTGGAAAAAGCCGAGAAGAGATGGCGTGTGGTCGGCGTCGACGTACTGCGCGCGACCTGGGGGCTGGCAGAGGATGCGTTCGGGCAAGATGTCTTCACACGCGAACTCGTGAGTCTCATTTCCTGGACGTTCGAACGGCAACGCGAACAGCGGGGGCCGCAGCCGCCGTTGCCCGAGGAACTGCAGGCGATATCGCTGAATCTTCGCAAGCTGGCAACCGGTCCGCTGGAATATCGTGTGGAGGAGTTCGAGCGCGCCACGTTTGCCCTGCTTGCGAACAGTCACGCAGTGGGCAGCGTCGCGCATGCACGGCTGCCCGCACTGCTGGCTGCACTCGCACTGTGGGTCGGATCCGGTACAGGTCATGTTAGCCTGCTGGCGGAGGTGGCGGAAAAGCTGCCGGCGACGTATGCCTGGTTCGGCGCGTTCGCTGGTGCTCTGGGCCCAGCTTGCTGGCATGCGGACTGGGCGCGGACCACTGCAGCCATCTCGAAGCAGTTGCGCAATGGCTTCGACATTGCAGCGCCGTCAACCGCAGACCTCGCGTGGGCGGAGTTCGAGTGGCTGCTGTCCGTAGGGCAGTTTGACCTTTTATCACGCGTTCCGCGTGCTTCCCCGAAAGTCGTTTCTGTCGATGTGTTGCCCGGCGCGCCAGCCTCATTCCGTCTGTCGGCCGACGAGGGGCATGGCACCCATGGCGATGCAGCCCGGTTCGAGCCAGCCGCAACAAGACAGTTGAAACCGGCTGTTACTGCTGGCACGCCTGGCCCGTCGACTGCCCCTGTGCCGACTCGCGAGCCTGCTCGCGGGTCCTTGCGGCCGGAGCAAATTGACGCCATCGCCAAAGCCGTGGCGACGCTGTCGTCCCTGCTCGATGAAGCCCGCAGCCCGCAGCCCGCTGTCCCCGATGAGGACTTCGAGCTCAAGCCACCACCTGCTGCCGCGAAGAGGACTTCGGCGAGCCGAAAGACGTCGAGGAAGGCGAGCGCGCGCAAGTGATGCGCCGCGTGGAACATGGGTGCTGCCCGGCAGGGCGCAATGGGCGGCAGTACAGGCAACCTGTCATTCAAAGGCGTGAAATTCGCTGTGTCGAGTCTCTTCGATCTTAACGAGCCAATCGGACTGTGGGAGCTTCCCCTTTCGCCCAGCCAGTACGAAGCTGCGTGCTTTCGGGCGTTGGTGAACGAAAGGACGCTGGTATTCCTGGACACCAACGTTCTCTCTGCGGCCTTCAGGCTTCATCAGGAGGCAAGGGAAGGGCTGTTCAAGCTGCTGCGCATACCACTGGCGGCCAAGCGCCTCGTTGTGCCGGCGTGGGTCGCGAACGAATATGTGCATAACGCATTCAAGGCCGCCAAAAAAACGCATGGTTTTCGCGAGGCGGATCTGGAGCGCTTGCGTGCTTCGCTGCCAGCGACGAAGCAGTTATCCGCGATTTTGCACCAAGTTGCGTCCGTGCGGGACATGGAGAGAATCGCGAAGCGTTTGAACGTCACACCTGCCGAGGCGAGCCGTGAACTGAACGCTCGCGTTGAGCAACTGACGAACGCGCTGGGTGATGCAGGCGGCGACCTCGCGATCGACGCCGTGCACCGAGAACTGCTAACGGAACTGCGTCCTGCTTTTGTGGCAAATGACCTTGGTCAGATTGCCAGAATGCTTGCCGAACAGGCTGCCCATCGCCGGGCAAGCCGGATTCCTCCGGGATTGACCGACGCCGAAAAGGGCGTCGCCCAAGGCGACGAAGAGGCCGCAGGCAATGCAGACGGTGACCTTGCGGTTTGGCTCGAGATTCTCTCCCTGTCCGAAACACACTCGGTGACCGGCAAGTCGTCCGCTGACGCGCAGTCGCCCTTCAATGTCCTTGTCATTTCCCAGGAGAAGAAAGAGGACTTCCTATATCGGCCGAGGCTACGCATAGCCGAAGCAGCAAAAAAGATCGGGATCGAAGAAAATCCCGACATCAGGCTGATTGACCCGCGGCTCGTCTCGGAGTTCGAACATCGGGTTGGCCACCGCCGTGTCGCATTCGTGAACCTGGAGTCACTCGCCGCGGGAGCACTAGCTTCGATAGCGGAAAGGGAATTCCAGGATTCTGTGGGGCTGTTCATTGCCGCGATTCGCAAGCAGAAGCGCGCTGCCGACACGCGGCGAGACGCTGGAGAAGAGGTGCCTGCAGGCGAAGTCTCCGTGGATTTGCCGGTCGATAGCGATGCGCAGGGCGGTGTTGAGTCAACTCCAGAGCTCCCGGCCGTAGTGCCGGAACAGGGTGCCTTGCCGCCAGAGATTGTGCCAGTCGACACCGAAGCCGCGTTCGTGTTGCCGATAGACGAGGCGGTCATGGTCGAGAGGAACCGGCTCGCTACGATGCCGCTGGTGACCGACTACGTACAGGTGGTGACGAATCTTCTTTCGGAGAGCCGAAAGACGGAGGAGATGGCGGTGCGCAGGGTTCTGCTCATGGGCGCGCCGCCGCGGCCGGATGCTGCATTCGCCGTTGGCCGGGCTATGTTTGTCGCCCTGCAATATGGTGCTTCAAAGGCGGCAAGCCTGTTTGGCGGAGCGCACATGGCGGGCTCGACTGTTTCGCCTGCCGAGCAGGCGTTTGTCGCAGGGGGACTGTTCGAGGCCTTCTTCGAATCCATAGGGCAACTTCGGGAAAGCGTTTTGAGGGAAGGCCTGCCGATGCTGTTGGATCGCGTTTCGCAGCCGGGTTGGGAATCAGCACGGCAATTCATTAACGCGCAGCTTGCTCCGTTCGCCGCGAGATTCTTCTGGATCCCTGGTACGGCGCAACAGGTGCTTCAGGTTCGCATTGCCAGCGAACCTGAAGGCGAATCGATTATCGTCCGCAGCGTAACGGCAGCTTACCCGGGAAGGGAAGACATCGAACTGCTGCGACCGAAGCAAAGCGAACTGCAGTCGAGCTATCTTGCCAACACGGTCAACCTGGCGACGCTTCGAGCGGCACTCTCGCGATTGTCGTTGCTGCCAGATGAGCGGGTTGAAATTCAGCTTCCGGGAAGCACGCAAAGTGCGCCAGTACTGGTGTTGCCAGCGGACCACTTCATCAATACGGAGCTTGTCAGTGCCCCGCTGCCAGCATGAACGCATGAACCGGAGCAGATCTGGTTGACAATCTGAGGAGAGCTCGTCAGTTTGCAGCCAGTAGTTCACGATGGACGGCGGCAGATTATGCGTGGCAGTCGCGGCCGTCAAGGAGCTGGCGGGCGCTCAGACTTCAGGGCGGGCCCGTATGCACCGACTGCGACCGGTTGTCTCTTCAGGCTTCTTTCCTGACTTCATTCCCTCGTTTGGTGTGGTGTGACGGGATCGAGGAGCGCGTTCGAAAGAGGCTGACGGTATCAGCGACGGTATCGCGCTCACAAATCGCCCCGAGACGGCCAGTGTCCGCGATTTTTGAAAGCAAAGTGAGCGTGGATTCTCCGGTGCGGTCCGACGAAAGCCGTTGAGTGCTGAGCAGGATTTGCGGTATCGCTGACGGTATCCACGTTGCTGACCAGGCGAAAACGCCGTGCCTGCAAGGCTTCAGCCATTGGGTTGACAATCGAGTGGGTATTGGGCGGCGCGAGCACACTTGCTTCGTGACTGCTTATCCCGCCGTGCAGAGGCTGTTGTGGAAACGCGACACAAGGTGCCAAAAACTGACGATGTGATCCGGCGTAGGTTTTGGCGTAGGTCTGTCGACGGGAGTGTTGCCAGATAAGGCCAATTCATTACTTCGAAGTCGTGGACATATTGCTACAAGTCGCCGCTCCATGGCCGCATGCGGCAAGTGAAACTCGGCGAGTGGCCCGCGATGGCATTTGCTGGGGCGATCTCCGCGTGGGAAGAGAACCGCGTTGAGCGCGATTCTGACGCTGAACTATCTGCACTGCGTCGAAAGAAGGGAGATCCGACTGCTCTCCCATTCCCGGCTACCTATACAGTCAGGCAGCTGTGCCGCGACTATCTGGAAGGGCATGTAGAAGTACATCGGAAGTCGAAGGGAGCGGTCGAAGTCGCCCGAATATTCAAGGCGATGCTGGGACCGATCGCAGACGCTAGCGCGGCGAGTATCACGCGAGCCTGAGCGTTTGATTTCCTTGATTCGTACCGGTCGACGCCTGTTCTCGCGGCACGTCTTCGCATGAAGCTCGGCGGTGCCTAGAACTATGCGCTTGATGCCGGGCGCCTTCCCGAAAACACCGCGAATTGGTGGAAGGATGTTCTAAAAGGGCGCTTGAAGAGCAAAGGGCGCAAGGTCAAGGGGGGATACACCGGGACACAGAAGCGAGTGCTTTCGATGGACGAACTGGGCACACTGATCCGGTGGCTGACGAATTTCAGCTTGACTGTGGCCGATGCGTTGACGCTCTACCTTTGGACCGGCACGAGGGGCGGCGAGATCGTTGCCATGGAGAGCACCGAGGTCGCGGAGGAGGCTGACGGCCCTCGTGTGGACTGTCCCGAAACACAAGACCAAGGGGCTCCAAAACGAGAGAGCAACGGATCTGCGCGTGCCGCTTATATGTATTAGCCGGGACTCGAACTGACAGCTAGTCGGACCGACAAAGAACGAGTCATCAATTGGGGGATGGGTTTCTCCTTGGCGAGCTCGAGCGAATCGAGGAAAGTGCGCATCGGCGTCTTGCCGTAACACCAGCGCCCCTGATGCTCTCGTTTATAGTTGTACTGGTCGAGCCATCCATCAAGGTCTGCCTGCAAAGCGGCGATCGAGTCGTAGATCTTCTTGCGGAAGACGATGCGATAGAACTTGTTGAGCATAGTCTTGTGCAGTCGTTCGACGATCCCGGTTGTCTTCCATGCACCACTCGGTTCATCAATCTGATTCCCATTACATCTGATGGGAATCAGATTGCCTGTGCCGCGCTCTCATGAACAGATGGTACGTGTCGAGCGCTTACCAATGTATTCAGTGCCCTGACGCTCGCAGTAATCGCAGGTGTTAGAACTGGCGTTGTCTTGAATCAGCAATTTGAGATAGCGTCGTCCACGCAGTTAGCGCACACGTAGGTATCGGGTGCCGTCCAGCCGCGCCCCTGTGCGTCCATCCATGCAGTCTTGGCCAAGCTCATATCGCTTTCTTTCATGGCTGTCGTGTGATGGACGTGATGCCGGGGCATCGCCAACGTTGACTACCTGAGTTGCGTCGTCATAGTAGAGCGCGGATGGTGAGATCTTCCGTCGTGTCGACGTTGTTCATGGTGATTCGACTCATCTAGTGAAAACAAAAAATATCCCTGCCTCCGACATGCGTCAGCGGATGATTGTAAAAACGACGACGCTTATAGCGTCCCAATTTCATATTTTTTTGATCAAGCCGAGCAGTTGCACGTGACATCACGTAGATTGACGGGCGCTGTGCACGCGATGATGAATCAGATGAACCTGAAGCGGGCGGTAGTCGAAGGCCTCAGATCGCCATTCCAATCATTAGGAGTGTTAAATTTGCCAAGAGAGGAGTCAGGCGAGTAAATTCGTCTCGCCTGACAACTCAACCAAGCCGGAAATCTCCACTTCCTACCGGGACGCATTCCGGCTCAGGGTCAGTTACCTCATCCGTGAAGTTTAATTAAGCATGCTTCGCGCATAAGCGCCTACGATACCGGGAATAGTAGAGCTCCCATAAAATTGATGCCGCCAGATTGTGCATTAATTTTTATGCTATTCGTTCCACTATTTAGCGAAACAACCTGCGGCAACTCAATCTCTGCGTATTTTCTTCCATACAATCCAATATGAAAATTTGTCGGATTTGCTGGAATTGAAGTGGATTGGCCATTCACAACCATCGTTGAATTTTGATTTGAAGATGCCGCGCCAGCAAAGATAACAATTTTAACATTAACGGCCACCGTCTCGGTATTATTTATATTAAATACAATGCTACTCCCACTTGGGATATTAATAACACTCTTCGCAACGAGCGAATCGGAATATGCTGAAACTCCGGGAGAGCTATTTTTCTTATCAAATCCGCACGTGAGATCAACTTCGACACCAAGCACCTTGTTCACTTTCGCGATGTGTTCAACTGAACTCCAATGACGAAACGATATGGCGGCAATATTCACTGGCTCGCCCGAGTTCGCTGAACACGTTGCACTTGCCGAGCGGGGATAAGTAATAATCGATCCGATGTAATATCCGGTTTCGCAAGATATTGGGAAATTGGTGCCACTCAATGTCTGCCCTGAAATTAGGGCCGGCAGATTGGAATTCGAATAGGAGATATTGAGCGCATGAAGTATTGATCCACCGTTCCAGACCTTAATTGAATCTGGTATATCGGTGCCGTCGACGGTGAAGGTTGAAAATTGATTGGTGGGGAACGTCGAATTAATTATTGTAGTTCCTGTCGAGGGAGGATTCCCGGTGCAAGTCTCGACTGAAAAAGAGCTCAAATTCCCCGTGCCATCAACAAAACTCTGAGCGATTCTCAGCACCGCTGGGTCACCCGTTCCTTGGTGGCCGACGACATTCAGATTGGTGAGAAGGGACGTTCTGGAAACGAGATCTCGATTCAGGGCCGCCTCAACGTTAGTCATTGAAAAATTTGTATCATTGATGTACATATTGACGTACCGATATATTTCCACCGAATTTCTTGTTTTTATTTTTGATCCGTATTTTGTCATCAATAGTGTTTTATATGCCTGATAAAACTCGGATAATCCATTTACAATCAGACCATTTAGCAAATTAAACTTCTTGGCCGCGTCCGCATCATTTGATGAAGTATTCAAAGGCGCAACCCAGTTATTTACCAGCGTGGCCAGTGCGTTCTGGTGTCGGTAAAATCTATTTACCGACTCATTTCGATAGTTCTGCGCATCAGACGAACTAAGAACACCCTTATCCATCTTGCCACTGTTCGCAAGGAATTCATAATTTGCCATGAGCTGGCAAGCGGCGACGTGAGCATACAGAGGAGCGCCGGACACACCTACGTTGCTATTGATGAATTGCGGGAGGTTCGTTTCACAAGAACTGTCTGAAAAAGTGGTTTCCTTAGTTTTTAGCGTGCTGGATTGCGAACTACTATATGACGACGTGCCAGAAATCGATTGAAGATACGTTTCGTAATCTTTCAGCGTGTTATCAATTCCAGTAATGAGGCTCGTCAAGCTGCTGAGATTGGAAGAGGAAATTTTCTCGGCTGTTATTCTGTTAATTATGTCGCTATAGCTTTCCTGCTGGGTTGCCCCTCCACTCATCGCGGAGTTTAGTGCATTAAATAATGTTGTTAAAATTCCGGTTAATAGAAACGCATCTGGGAATGTGGCTAAAGTAAATGCTAGCGTTGCAGTTTCCCCGAGTACCGCAAGTTCACCCCATGTGTCTCCAGATGTTACGTCTTTAACCAAGGTTACATTGGAAAACCCACCGCTTCCAATTGACTTGTAAAGTTGGGTCATCGTGTTGTCAATGGAATTTAAAAAATTCGCCGGCCTTAGTGATAAAACGTTGAAATTTAATGCTGAGGATGCAGCATGCACACTAGCCAATTGGGCGGCAGCCGAGTCCATCGTGCTCGGATTGGACGAACTTTTGTCGTTGTCGCCGCCACATCCGTGAAGAAATGGCACGCAAACGGAAGTGGACGCGTAGATAAGGAATTTTCGCCTGGAGTTAAGATATTTAAAGTTCTTCATAAACCCACCTGTTAAGTTAATATAGCAATTTTAATGTTGCCGATGCCATGATGCGTGGCCGTATTTATTTTAAAATATAAAAATCAAGCCCAATGTCCGGCAATTCATTTTTATTTATTAAAACATTGCGTAATGGCGCGAAATCATCTAAAGGCGCCAATGCCAACGTCAAGCCGATTTATCGGCAGTGAAGCCCGTACTTCGGCGGAAACCGCAAGACTGCTGCAAATCGCGGAACATCCTTTCGCGCGATCGCAGGATGCTCTTTCTAGAAATCACTAGACGAAATGTTGGCTAGCGCAGGCTAACAATAAAAAAATGAGACGATTGTCGTTGTTTTTGAAACAGTATGTTGCGCTGGGGTCGTCAATTCCGCCGCGGATAGGCGAACATTAATCGACACGGAATGCACGGTCGACGAATGCGCAACTCCGAGTGAGCGGCTGTGGTGTCGGGGTCGCGCACGGGATCGCGAAGGTTGCGGTATGCGTTCCGGACGAGAGTGTCAATTATGTGTAAGAGTCATTTCGTGGCCGCATGGACAGAGCTGAAGCCGGTGTCCAAAGTGATGCCCGTTACTTCAATCTGGTGGACACGATTCTCGCGGTCATGAGGCGACTGGACAAGATGGCTTCACCGGGGGGCTTACGCTTTACCGATGGTCTCGAGTGGTCATGCTGCTGGAGTACCGGCGGGGCAGCGCTTGCGGTCTCTCCTGAATTTCGGCTACACGACCGGTCTGGGCGCGGGCGAACTGGTCAGCGCGACGCTCGGCAATATCCGCCGCGACGAGCGCGGCGATCACTGGCTGCACGTAATCGGGCAAGGGAGGCAAGCGCGGTAAGGTGGTGTTGCCATCGCTCGCTCGACTCGCGCTGGATTAATATATCGTGCAGCGCGGGCTGCTGGTTACGCCGACACGCTGGAGATCAGGGATGCTATTTGTCGCGAGCCTGACACCCCCGATCCGCAGCCAGCATCTCGAATTGACGTCTTTCTTTTGATCTACGAGAGCCAACCGCGCTTTCTTGCCAGATCAGGTCTGTGCATTCTGTTGCTTTATCAATTCGCCTGCGCTGTCGTCGTGTGCCGCGCTCTCCAGCGAGCCGGAGAGCCGTTCGACCTCGACCGCTTCACCGTCAAGAACTCGCTTCATCCTGAAGCGGTCGACTGCATCCAACCCGCGTGCGACGACCAGGGTGCCGACTGCATTGCCGATCGTATTTGTAATGGCCTGCGCCTCAGATATGAAGCGCTCGACACCAGGTAGCAGCACCATGCCGGCCACAGGGATCTTGCCCATAGATGCAAGGGTGGCAGCCAGCGTAACGAAGCCTGAGCCCATCACAGCGACAGAGCCTTTTGAAGTCACCATGAGTACATGCGCCAGCAGCCCTGGACCCGCCATGCCGCGTTCGATCGGCCTGCTCGGCGCCGGCGCCTGCGAGATGTGATCGCAGCGCGATTAGCCGGATTTGGGCCGTATGTGGCGGATCGCGCGGAAGCTTGCCGGCACGTATTCGAGCTGCTCGCAGGCATCCTCGCCAAGCAGCTTCATCGTCGCGCCGCATTCGGTGCACGTTTCGCCCGACGTTGGTAGGTGCGTCTGAATCTCACGCGGCAGGTGTTCCGGCAATGGCTTGCGCTGGATCTGCTCCGGCGCCGTGCGTGGCATCTTCGGGATTTCGATGGGTGCGACACCTACGTTGGCCTCGAGTTCTTTCAGGCGCAGCTCAAGCTGCTCGATCTGGCGATCGAGCTTCTCCGACTTGCGACCGAACTCATGCGACGCAGCTTCGCGATCAGCAGCGTCAAGTGTTCGCTTTGTCCCTTGCCGGTGGCGATGACCGCCTTCTGTAAATCGACGACATCCTGCAGTGCCCGACGTGCGCATCGCGAGCGCACAGCAACGCCTTGAGCTTTCGATGTCATCGGTAAGGGCGTTGGAACTCATGGCCGACAGTTTACGTGCTGGCAACGACGTTTACAACGCGGAAGTGGGTTGCGCAGTGCGCGTGGGCTGACGATAGTCGACACCTTCGAGCAGCATCGACGTTGTACCGGGCTAAGCACGACTGTCCCGCTCGTGGCCTGCGGCCGTACGTAGTTTTAGTGGGGACTGAGCAGTATGACTTGCTCTTCGCGGGGCTTAACCAAATTCGCGACGTGGTCAGCCCGGTGTTTATCGCGCAACCGACCTTCAGGGGGTAAGTGACCGCATCTACGAGGACCCGTATCAGATGAAAGAACAATCTAAAAGCGGTTCAGTCTGTCCCTTCGAAGAAGGGAATCGAGTCGATCACAAAATCCTCGGATTTGGCACAGTCAACGGCGCGCTTACACCGATGGCCGGTCCAGACATGCACAGTCCTAGTGCTCGTGTTTTGGAGGTACTATTGGTCGAGAGAAATTTGAAGGTGTTGGCGCAGGTCAGAATCGGAACGTCAGCAGCTGACTTGCCCGATTGATCACATCCGGTATGTACTTGTTGGAGGCGTGGAAGGCTACCATATTCAGCCGTCCGCGACGTGCAGTGTGCTATTCGCCGCACAGCTATGGATCAGTTTCCTCAGCCAAAGAGAAGCTGGATCGCCATCGAGATGTTTGGGCCATACCAACCGTTCTTCCAGCATTGGCACTGGAATCGGTACAGGAAAGACCCGCAGGTCGTACTGCGATTCATAAGCGCGTGCGAGTAGCGTCGGAATCGTTGCGATGAGATTTGTTCCAACCACCATTGACGGCAGCGAAAGCGCGTATTCGCTCTTCGCCGAAAACATTCGTCGGCGCAGCCCGTCCTCGCTCTCGACCGACATCACGCGACCGTCGCCGAACGTAGGCGCGACATGCTTGAGGGAATAGAACAGATCGCGTGTGATCGTTTCATGCACTAGCGAATTTTTGGTCCACACGATACAGCTATAGTCGGTGCCTAATAGCGGCAGGCTTGCATATCCGGGGGGGACGTAGCGCGCCGGCACGACGACGAAATCTGCGCCGCGTCGGTCGAGTGCCTCTTCCACCAGCATTCGCGACGAGCGCAGGGGCGAGGCCGAATGGATCATCAACGACACATTCGGCGCGCTGAGTTCGAGCGCGCGTATCACGTGTGTCAGTACGAGCTTGGTCACCATGTCGGAGCAGATTATCGAAAAGCGGCGCATTGCGAAGTTCGGAACGAATCCGGCTCGCGTTGCTGCAATCGCTTCGGCGCGCTTGATCGCTTCGCTCGCGGGGTGCTGCAGTTG
This sequence comes from Burkholderia cepacia, assembly GCF_001718835.1. Taxonomy (NCBI): domain Bacteria; kingdom Pseudomonadati; phylum Pseudomonadota; class Betaproteobacteria; order Burkholderiales; family Burkholderiaceae; genus Burkholderia; species Burkholderia cepacia. The sequence goes on from NZ_CP013444.1 coordinate 1,088,656, forward strand.
CAGGGCAAGCGGTGTGGGAACCATGCGCCGGTTGACAGGCACCAGAAGGTCGTCACTGAAGTAATCGCGCAAGCGGGAGAGAGCACCGCTGCACGCTGGCTGCCCGATGTGCAACATCTCCGCAGCCCGGCTCACGCTTCGGGTTTCGAGTAGCGCATGCAGCGTGATTAGCAGATTCAGGTCGAGGTCGCGGTAGTTCATGTGGGCTGCAACGATAATTTAGTGGTTGTTCGCGGCTTCGCGGATCAGGTCGCGAAACCAGTGCAACGACTGATCGGCGAGTTGTGCCTCGTTCCATTGGAGTGCCTCGTCGAATTCGATGTTTGGCGACCCTTCGGGCAAATCAAGCAGGCGTAGCGGCAGCGAGTCTGCCCATTGACGTCCGAGGCGGTAGGGAATCAGCGTGATATAGGTGGTCCCGATGACGGCCTGCGCCGCCAGCATGAATTGATCGACCACGACGCGCGTCTTGCGAACGACCCCCGATAAAACGAGCGGCCTTGCGTCTAGCGCGTCAGGACTATCGTCGGAGAACTGAACGGCGACGTGCGGGAGTTCACGCAGTTGCCCCAATGTCAGCGTCTCACCTATGTTTGGGTTGTCCTGCCAAACGACCGCGCAGAAGCGCTCATGGAACAGATGTGCACGAGGGCGAGCCGGAGAACAGTGCTCACTCGGGAGGATGCAGAAGTGTGCGCCCCGTCGCGCCAATCCTTCCGGGAGCGCCGTCACCGATGCGTCGAGCGGTCGCACTGCGATCGTCGTGCCGGGCGCCTCTTCGGTGAGCAGGCGGATCAAGCGCGGAATAAAAGTTTCCGCGACGTAGTCCGAGCAAAGCACGACGAACTCGCGGCGGAGGTCGCGCGGATTGAATTCTGGCTGAGCATGGACGATCGAGTCGATTCCTTGCAGCCATTCCTTGACCGGGCCGTGCAAATCGAGCGCCAGCGCAGTCGGCGCCATCTGGCGGTTGAGTGGCACAAGCAACTCGTCTTCGAAATGCTCGCGCAACCGCGCAAGAGCGGAACTGACGGCCGACTGACCGAGATCGAGGCTCGTCGCCGCGCGCGATACGCTGCGCTCCTTCAGCAACGCATCCAGGACCCTCAGCAGATTGAGGTCGAGGCCTTTGAGTCGCATACAGCGGTTTCCATATCATCAACGTCGTCAATAGTTCGTGGCAATCCGAGCGCCGTTCAATCACCTTGGGGCGGAAGGGCGCGTCACCCGCAAGTGACTCGGAGCGCCCACCTATTGTGATCTTCCTCCCGGCTCGAGCAGTTCGGGGAATACCCTAAAAGGGTAGGGTGGTCGTGCCGACGTGGTCGGCCGGTGGCACGGCTACGCTTGTGCGGGAACCATCGGCCGGATCAATACCTGGCATTGAACGGTTCGATTTTACGGCGAGCATCCTCGTCGCAATAATGACTTCCAGGATTCGACCGATCCCGAGCTCGGGTGGAGTCAATCACAAAAAATCTGAAAAATCCGGAGACAAGGCATGGGTGTCAACAAGCATCTGTTGGGCAAGGCAACGGTTCTGGCACTAGGTTTGACGTGCGCGATCGAAGCCTGCGCGCAAAGCAGCGTTACGCTCTACGGCATCGTGGATGGCGGGCTGCTCTATCTCAACAAGACCGTGAATGCGTCGGGCGGTAAAGGGGGAAAGCTGTTTGCCTTTACCGACAGCGGCCAACTTCCGTCGCAGTTCGGTCTAAGAGGGGTCGAAGATCTTGGAGGCGGCCTGTCGGCCGAGTTCCGGCTCGAAAGCGGAATCAATATAGGCAGCGGAGGTTACAACAATTCCAATGGGAACTTTCTCGGGCGCCGAGCGTATGTCGGGTTGACGGGCGCATTCGGCGAGATCAAGGCCGGTCTGCAGTTCTCCCCGTTTTTCGACGCGTTGTTCGCACTTGATCCCGTCGGTATGTCGAACTTCGGCAGCAGCCTGTTGATCTACGCGAACAACATCGGCGCGACGGGCGCATTCAATTCCAATGCACTATCGTATACAACGCCGCTGATTGCCGGCCTGCGCGGTAGCGCGATGTTGGCACTCGGCGGCGAGGCCGGGAATTTTTCGGCAGGTCGACAGTATTCGGCTGGTCTGTCGTATCAATGGGGCGGCTTGCGGCTCAATGCCGCTTACTACAACGGCAATCCGGGAGGCACGATTCAGACGATTCCTCCGACGACTGTCGGATTCGAAGGTCGCATGATTGGCGCGAGCTACGCATTCGGTCGACTGACAGCCAAGGCGTCGTTCACGAACTACAAAGTCACCGGTACCGGGACCAACAACAACGTCTACGGCGGCGGCATCGATTATGCGTTGACGCCCGCGGTCGATCTGAACGGCGGCGTGTGGTACGTGAGCAACCGCAATGACACGTCGAGCCACGCGCTGATGGCTTCGCTCGGCACCGGGTATTTTCTTTCGAAGGCGACGGCTCTCTACGCGCAGGTCGGCGTGGTCAACAATCACGGCGCGTCTAATCTCGGCCTCGCGCTTGGCGATGCCCCGACTTCGTCTTATGCGCCAGCGGGTACGACCGTTGGCGCCGTCGCCGGTATCCGTCATTTTTTCTGAACGTCCGCCGCGCAGGGCCGGCGGAAGCATTGCTGAATTGACAGAGCGGAATCGGGCAATGAAAAGAGGAATCCTTATGAGTATGGAATCGACGTTGGGTGGCCAGGTGAAGAAGCCGCATACGATGCAGGGGGCATTGCTTCTCATAGGCAGTTGCCTTCCGATTCTGGGAGCGGTTTTGATCGCGCCGCTGCTACCGCAGATGGTGCTGCATTTCGCAGCCGTCGCTCACGCCGATGTGCTGGTGCCGCTGGTCCTGACCACGCCGGCGCTGATGGTCGGCCTTCTCGGCCCCTTCGCCGGGCTCGTGGTCGACAAGTTCGGCCGCAAGACGCCATTGATCGTCGGGCTGCTCTGTTACAGCGCGCTCGGCACGGCCCCGCTTTGGCTCGACAACCTCTATGGCGTACTCGCCAGCCGGCTCGGCCTGGGCGTTGCCGAGGCAGTCATCATCACGTGCTGCACTGCGCTGATCGGCGACTACTACGCCGACGAATCGCGAGCGCGGATGCTCGCATGGCAGACCATGACCGGATCCGTGTGCGCGGCGATCTTCTTCTTCGTCGGCGGTGTGGTGGGTGAACTGGGGTGGCGCGTGCCATTCTGGCTTTACCTCGCGGGCGTCCTGATGGTTCCGTTCTCGAGCGCGGCGTTGTGGGAGCCGCTCCGCATCGACACTCGCCAGCGAGGCGGCACGACGCATGTCGCGGCCTTTCCGTGGCAACGTCACGCATGGCTGTATGTCCTGAGCTGGTGCGGCGGGGTCAGCCTGTTCATCGTCGCGGTTCAACTCGGATTCCTGTTGAGCGGCATGGGCGTGCGCGCGCCCGGAATGATCGGGGCCGCGATCGGCACCTCTCATGCGGCGGTGTTCGCCGGCGCAATCTGCACGCGCTGGCTGGGTCGTCTCGGGCCGGTGCGTGCCCTGTGCATAGCCTTTGCCCTGGCCGGAGGCAGCCTGCTCGCGCTGTCGGGGGCATCCAGGTATCCGCAGGTCATGATCGCCGTATTGCTGAACGGGCTCGGTGCCGGATTGATGATTCCAACGCTGGTCGCCTGGGCGCTCTCCGGCTTGCGGCCTGAATTGCGCGGTCGCGGATCGGGTGGCTTCATGGCGAGCATCTACTTCGGCGAATTCATGAGCCCACTCGTTGTCGCGGGGGTCGCGGCTGTTGTCGGAGGACTGATGGGAGCGATCAAGGTGCTGGGTCTGGTGCTGCTTGTGCTTGCAGCAATCTGTGCGGCGCAGTGGCTGGCCGATCGCAAGGCGTCGTCGGCACAAGCATGAGCGATCGCGAAAATTGACGGAGAGCAGTACGGATGTCGAGTGGAAATCTGTCGCTCCGGCAGGCGAACCTGCCTGAATGACCTCCATTCAAGGCGCTGTTCGGCCGATGTCGATTCGCGGCAGCTGGTATCGATGGCGAAGTGTTTTCGAATACTCGTATTGAAAGAAAAGGGGGAATAGATGGCACGTGTCACCAAGGTTTTGATTGTCGGCGGCGGCATCGGCGGGTTGTCGGCGGCGATCGGGTTGCGCGACGGTGGTATCGATGTCGATCTCGTCGAGATCAAGCGTGAATGGACGGTCTATGGTGTCGGGATCATTCAGCAAAGCAACGTGGTGCGCGACATGGCAAAGCTCGGTCTGCTCGATCGCTATTTGCCGGTTGCGTTTCCGTTCGATGACGCGATGCTCTACGACGCGGCAGGCAACAGGACGGGCGTCATTCCGGGACTGCGACTCGCAGGGCCGCAATATCCGGCGAACGTCGGGATTTCGCGGCTCGCGCTGCATCAGGTGTTGAGCGATGCGGCGCGAGAAAAGGGCGTACAGATCAGGCTTGGGCTGACGGTTGCAGAGTTCGACCAGGCCGCCGATCACGTCGACGTGACGTTCACCGACGGCAGCATTGGTAAATACGATTTCGTGGTGGGTGCCGATGGCGTCTACTCGAAAGTCAGACAGTTGCTGTTCGGCGATGAATTCCTGCCTCGTTACACCGGGCAGGCGGTCTGGCGGCACAACTTCGGGCGCGTGCCGCAGATCGATCACCTTGCGGGCTTTCGCGGATCGGGCGCGAACGCGGGGCTCGTGCCACTCGCCGAGGATCTGATGTACATGTTCGTCACGTCGCAAGAGCCCGGTAATCCGTGGATGGAGCCATCCACACTTGCCGTTCAGATGCGCGAGCGGCTGAGGGATTTCGGCGGATTGATCGGTGAGTTGCGCGAAGAGATCGTCGACCCGGCGCAGGTCGTCTACAAGCCGCTGGAAGTGGTTTTCGTACCCGGAAATTGGTACCGCGGGCGTGTGCTGCTAATCGGCGATGCAGCGCATGCGACGACGCCGCATCTGGGGCAGGGGGCGGGCATGGCGATCGAGGATGCAGTCGTGCTTGCCGAACTGCTGCCCTCCGGCGAGCCGATCGAACGCTTGATGGAGCAGTTCATGAGTCGGCGTCTCGGACGATGCAGGTTCATCCACGAAAGCTCGGTGCAGATCGGCGAATGGGAGATGCACGGTGAACCCCCGCACGGGCGAATCGAAATTCTCAAGCAAATGGTCGAGGTGACGGCGCAGCCGTTATGACCCACGGGTCAAGATGTGCCTTCAATCGAATCATATGGAGCAGAGCAACATGAATTCTCCTGTTCGCCGGGTTGTGACCGGACATGACGGGCATGGCAACGCGATCATCGTCAGCGATGGCGCGCCGGCGGCCGTATTCCCGCTCCAGGCGTTGCCCGGGCTCGTGTTCTCCGAGGTATGGCGCACGGTCGGCATGCCGGTGCCGATCGATAACGGAGTCGATCCGACTGTGGGTCCGCTGCGTCTCGCACCGAACCGGAGCGGTTCGGTGATTCGCGTCGTCGACATGCCGCCAGATCCCGATCACTCGACTTTCAAGGCCGATGAACTGTTTTCGGAAATCGCCGCGGCAAGCGCATCGACCTCCACGGGGCAGTCGGCCGATAAGTTGATGCATCGTACCGAGACCGTCGACTACGGGATCGTGATCGAAGGTGAAATCTGGTTGGTCGTCGATGAGGGCGAGACCCTGTTGAAGCCCGGCGACATCGTCGTGCAACGAGGCACGAATCACGCATGGAGCAATCGCAGCGACCGGAACGCGCGCATGGTCTTCATTCTGCTCGACGGGCGATTCGCGCCGGAACTGGCACCGCTCACCTGAAGGCTGCGGCGTCGCATCAAGTCGATGGCGCATCGATTCCGAGCTGCCATCGAATCTGTCACATACGGGAGCAAACACGGTGTTCAAGTATTTTCCTGGCAATTATGTCTGGAACCTGTCGGTGGATCTGGCGATCGAGATGGGCGCACGTATCGGCGAAATCGAGGAGATGTGCGCGCCGCTGCAGGATGCATCGAGGCAACCGGATGCCACCGGTACGCAGGCGTTCCGGGAAACGTGGGTCCGCATGGCGGACAAGCTGTGCGAACTTGCCGAAGAGGACGAGTCGCGCGGCCGGCTGATCTCCGCCGGCGAGAAGTACAACCGCGCGGCGATTTACCTCATCACGGCGGAACGACTTCAGGCGCACGGCGCAGAAGGCCGCGTCATGCTCTACCAGCGCTTTCTCGACTTGTTCGCGCGAGGCATCGCACAAACCGGCGAGAACTGCGAGCGCGTCGAGATTCCATATGGAGACGCGCGCTTGGCTGGACTTTACGTGCGTGCCGAGAACACCGACGGACCTGCGCCGATCCTAGTGCAGATCAACGGTCTCGATTCGACCAAAGAAATGCTTTATCGAGTCGGTCTGCCGCGATGGCTCGCGCAGCGCGGCGTAGCTTCCCTCATCGTCGATCAGCCCGGTACTGGCGAAGCGTTGCGCCTGAACGGGATGACTGCGGTCTACGACAGCGAAAGGTGGGCGAGCAGGATCGTCGATTGGCTGGAGACGCGCGTAGACGTCGACGCCGCGCGCATTGGGCTGCAGGGCGTTTCGCTCGGCGGGTATTTTTGCCCGCGTGCGGTCGCGTTCGAGCCGCGTTTCGCGTGCGGCGTGACGCTCGGCGCGAACCACGACTGGCGAGATGTGCAGAAAAAACGGCTCGCACGGGAAGGGAGTTTCCCGGTACCGCATTACTGGGAGCACGTGAAATGGGTGTGGGGAGCGAAGGATCTCGATGATTTCATGCGCATTGCGGAGAACGTGCATCTCGACGGTGTTCTCGACCAGATCAAGGTTCCCTTTCTCGTCACGCATGGCGAGAAGGACTCGCAGATTCCGCTGCACTGGGCGATGCAAACTTACGAGCAACTGACCAATAGCCCGAAGCGGGAGTTGAAGGTGTTTACCGAGCGCGAAGGCGGTGTTCAGCACGGCAGCTTCGACAACTCGGCGAACGCTTGCGCATACATCGCTGACTGGGTCGCTGAAACGCTCGGTGGCAGGACCGCATATTGATCGAGAACGATTGATTTCCGAGTTGGAGGATACAGATGAACATCATTGGACTGGACGAGTTGGTTTTCGGCGTGGACGACGTGAGCGCATGCGCGCGGTTCCTGACTGACTATGGTTTGAGACCGGTCGATGCGACTGCCGACGGCGGTCGCTTCGAGGCGCTGGACGGCACCGCGATCACGCTCCGGAAAAAGGACGATCCGTCGTTGCCGGCGCCCCTCCCGACCGCAACGATGTTGCGCAAGACCGTCTATGGCGTGGCGGACGAGGCGACGCTTCACGCGATCATGGACGAACTGGGCCGGGATCGGACGATTACGCGCCTTGCCGACGGTTCGCTCGACACGGTGGATGATGTCGGTTTCGCGTTGGGGTTCCGGGTGACGCGTCGTCGGACGATCAAGCTGCCCGCCGAAACGATCAACGCGCCCGGCGCGCCTGCCGGAAGAGCAGTCAACGCCGTCGCGGCCGACGAGCATGCCGTGGCACTGCCGCGGACCCTGTCGCACGTGGTGTGTTTCGTGCCGGATGCGGCGAAGGCAGAAGCATTCTATGTTGAGCGGCTGGGCTTCGTTTGCACAGACCGCTTTACGGGCGTGGGACCGTTTCTGCGGCCGGCGGGCACGCTCGATCACCACACGCTGTTCCTGCTGCAAACCCCGCCGTTCATGCAGGGCTGCGAGCATTTCACGTTTCACCTCGGTGGTCCGACCGAGCTGATGCAGGCCGGCACCCGGCTTGCGAATAACGGATACCAGTCGTTCTGGGGGCCGGGGCGTCACAAGTTTGGCTCGAACTGGTTCTGGTATTTCAACAGCCCGCTCGGCTGTCACGTCGAATACGACGCCGACATGGATTTGCATGACGAACACTGGACGCCGCGGGAGGCCGAAGCCGGTGCTGACTCGTCGCAACTGTTCCTGTTCGCGGCGAAGGAGCGATGGGCGCCGGGACGCCCCGCACCCAAGCATGTCGACCAGTAACGCACCGCGCGTCATGTGCGTGAGGTTGTGCAATCTGCATGAACTGCCCGACCGCGGATCGAGAGGGTTTGATCCGCATGCGATCGGCAGGGACATGGTGCTCGTGGTGCGCGACGGTGCCAGCGTGTATGCGTACGCGGATTCCTGCCCTCATCACCCGGGCGCGCCGATGGCATGGCGCAAGGACGCGTATCTGAACGGAGACGGCACGCGCATAGTGTGCCACGGACATGGCGCGCAGTTCGACATTGCGACCGGAGCCTGCGTGCTTGGACCGTGCCTCGGTCAGGCATTGACACCGTTGAGTCTGGACGTCGACGAACGGGACGACGTATGGCTTCGATCGTGATCGACGAATCAGTGAAAGGAGACGAAGGATGGAATGGGATGTGATTGTGGTCGGCGGCGGGCCGTCGGGATTGACGATAGCGGCGGAGCTCGCCGGCATGGGGGTGAGGACGCTCGTGCTGGAGCGTCGATCCGGTGGTGTCCAATCACGCGCTGGGACGATTTTGCCGCGCGTGCTGGAATTGTTCGATGCACGAGGCATCGCGGACCGCTTTATCGAGCGCACGCGAACCATCGTCGATTTTCCATTCCGCCGCGCGCATATCTGGGCGGGTTTTCCGGGGATCCAGTGGCAGTACCTGGATTCGCGTTTTGGATTCACGCTGGGCCTGCCGCAGAATCTGACCGAGGAAATCCTCTGGTCCTGGGCGCTCGAAAGCGGTGCTGAAATTCGCAAGGGAGAGGCGGTACGCGAGTTGCGGCAGCACGACGAAGGCGTCGATGTCGAGACGGTTGGCGAATCGGGGACGACCACGACATTTCGTGCGCGCTACCTGATCGGTGCGGACGGTGGTCGCAGCGTGGTTCGCACCCAGGCGGGCATTCCTTTCGAAGGACAATCCGGAACGTTTCGCGGGATTGCGGTCGATACCGTGCTGGATGCACCCTGGCACGGAAAGCGCACCGACGTAAACAATGAGATGGGCTGGGCACGTGGTTACGCGTTCGGCGCGGGCATCACCCGATTCAACATCGTCCATCGCGACCGGCGTCGCGCACCGAAGGACGAACCGGTCACTGTCGACGAAATTCGTCAGTGCCTGCGCGACATCCACGGAACCGACTACGGCATCGAGGAATTGCGCTGGGCATCGCGGTTCGACGACACGATGCGCAGCGTGCCGACCTTCCGATCAGGGCGGGTGATGCTCGTCGGCGAATCTGCACGGATTCATTACCCGGCGAGCGGGGTTGGAATGAATTTCTGCCTGCAGGATGCGTTCAACCTCGGCTGGAAGCTCGCGAACGTGATCAACGGGACGGCCGACGAGTCGATTCTTGACAGCTACGACGCGGAACGGCAGCCGGTGATGCGCGCGCTGCTCGAAAGTGTAAAGGCCCAATGTGCGCTGCAGTTCAACTTCGAGCCGGATGCGGTCGCACTCAAGCGGCGCATGGCAGAACACGTCATTCCGCTTCCGGATGTGCAGCGCAAGCTCGTGCTCGAATTGAGCGGCCTCGAAAAACCCTATCCACGCGAGGCTGGCAGTCATCCGCTCACCGGGCAACGTGTTCCGGATTTCGACGTCGTCATGCTGGACGGGCAATCGGTGCGCGTCGCGGAGCTGCTTCGCAATCGGCGCTTCTTGCTGCTCGACCTCGAGGGAGAAAGCCACCAGTTTGCGTCGATCGCGACGCAAGGTCTGCCGGTCGATCTCGTGCCGGCCCGGCTTGCGTGCGTACCCGCCTCGATGAACGGCGTGACCGGCATGCTGGTGAGGCCGGACGCGTATGTCGCGTGGGCGTCGTCGGAGGTTGGCCGAGTGGACGATTTGCGGGTGCAGATATGCAAGTGGATGCATGGGCCGGCGACGCGCGCCGCGTTTCAGGCGACCGGCACGGCATCGCGAGATGACCGATCGGGGATCGAATGAGTCAGGAGAAAAACGCTACACCGCTCGATCCGCAATTGGCCGGAATGGTGGCGGCCATGCGGGCACGGCGCGCCCCGCCGCCGTTTTCCGGAACGCCGACGGAGGCCCGCGAACGGATGCGTTTGGCGATCATGGCTGCACGAGAGTGTACGCCGATGCCACTGGTGAGGGCGGTTGAAGATGCCGTTGCTTGCTACGCGGATTCCAGTGTTCCGGTTCGAATCTATCGACCGACAGCGACGGGACGGCTCCCGACAGTCGTGTTCTTCCATGGCGGCGGGTTCGTGCTGGGCAGCGTTGAACTGATGGACGACATCGCTCGCAAGTTGTGCCGCGATATCGAAGCAGTGATCGTTTCCGTCGAATACCGACTCGCGCCCGAGCATCCGTATCCCGCAGCGCACGACGACGCGTTGACGGCGACGCTCTGGGCGATCGAGAACGCAGCTGTGCTGGGCGGCGACGCTGCATGCGTGGCCGTGGCGGGGGAAAGCGCGGGAGGCAACCTGGCCGCATCGACGACGCTGGCGCTACGCGATCGGGGGCAGGCGCTCGCGGCCCAGCTACTGGTCGTGCCGGGTGTCGACATGGCCCGCGACGTTGCTGCGTTGAGGAGGTTGCAACGCGACTTCCCGATGCTTGCTCCGCAGGATCTGGAAGATATCGTGCGGCTCTACATGGGCGAGCGAAGGGGCGACGCCGAATACAGCCCGCCATCACCGCTGCGCGCGGACAGTCACGCGGGGCTGCCGCCAGCGCTCGTCGCGGTGGCAGGGCATGACGCGCTTTGCGCCGAAGGGCGTGCCTATGCCGAATGTCTCGCCGAATCTGGCGTTCCAGTCCGGCTATTGCAATTCGACGACATGTTCCATCCGTTCTTCGCGTTCTTTGAGGTATCCACTTCGGCACGTCGGGCCAATGACGAGATTTGCCGGGAATTTTCCCGGTTGCTGCGTGGGCAATCATCGTGATAGGCAAGCGCCGAATAGACCGGCAACTGTTTCAATTCAAATTATTTCGGAGGCGCGTATGCGTTTTGTTTCATTTCTGAAGGACGGCAAGGCGCTTTTGGGTGTGCGCGACGCAGCGCGTATTCGCCTGGTTGGCGACGAAAGTCTCGAATCGTTGCTCGCACGTGGCGTTGATCTGGTGAGCTATGGTCAACCCTGCTCGAACGCGGAATTCGTCGATCCTGGCGCGGTCACCTGGTTGCCGCCGCTGCGCCGGCCGCCGAAGATCATCTGTGTCGGGTTGAACTATGCGGATCACACGAAGGAAAGCAAGTACGAGCAGCCGGGCTATCCGACGCTGTTCTTCCGCGTCAATACGAGCCTGATCGCGCACGAACAGCCGATGGTGCGCCCACGCGTGACCGATTCCGCTGGGCTGGACTTCGAGGGGGAGATTGCCGTCGTGCTCGGCAAAGGGGGCCGGCATATCGCGAAGGATGAAGCGTTGTCGCATGTGGCGGGGTACGCGCTTTTCAACGACGGTTCAGTTCGCGAATATCAGTTCAAGACGCCGCAGTGGACGGTCGGAAAGAACTTCGATGGTACCGGCGCCTTTGGGCCGGATCTCGTGACGTCGGACGAACTGCCTCTGGGTGCCAAGGGGCTTCGTCTCGAAACTCGCCTGAACGGGGAAGTCGTACAGTCGGCGAATTCCGATCAGATGGTGTTCGACGTTGCGACGCTGATCAGTATCGTCAGCGAAGCGATGACGCTGGAACCCGGCGACGTGATCGTGTCAGGCACGCCGTCCGGCATCGGCTGGGCACGTGAGCCGAAACGACTGATGAAGGCAGGGGATGTTTGCGAGATCAGCGTCGAAGGCATCGGAACGCTGCGGAACACAATCATTGACGAGCCGGCTGCCTGAGCAAGCGCGGCGGTGCTGAACGGCCTTCATCGCCGCCACGACGCCGACACGAAACGGGATGCTTGAGCAGGAGACGGAAATGAACGACTTTAACGCGATGCATGCGCGTGCTGCGGTGCATTCGATCGACCACTTCGCGCTCAGCGTGCCGTCGATCGGGGACGCGGAGCGCTTTTTCGACGCGTTCGGCCTGGATGTCGTACGCACTGGCGAGCGTGGAGACATGCTCGAATTGCGCGCGGGCGATGGTCACCGATGGGCACGCATCTTGCCGTCGGACGGCAAGCGGCTTGCATACCTTAGCTTCAACTGTTTCGATGCGGACCTCGCTGTGCTGCGCGATCAGGTCGAGGCGGCTCGCGCCGTCATCGAGCCGGGTGCCCCGACAGACGATTCGTCCGGGTTCTGGTTCAGCGACCCGGACGGCAATCGCGTTCATGTCCGGCCAGGGGTGAAGACGACCCCTGCATCGAAAGCGCGTTGTGTTACCCGTGGTGTGGCCGCGGACGAGCGAGGCGCGTGTACGCGATCGTCGATGTCGAGGATTCGGCCTAACCGCCTGTCCCACGTATTGCTGTTCACGCCGGATGTGCCGCGGGCCGTCGATTTCTATGAACGGGCGCTCGGGCTGCGGCTTTCTGACCGCTCAGCGGACCTGATTGCATTTACTCATGCGCCGCACGGCAGCGACCACCATCTGATCGCGTTCGCCAAAAGCTCGGCACGCGGATGGCATCACTCGTCGTGGGACGTTGACAACGTTGATCGTGTCGGCGAAGGAGCGGCCCAGATGGCGACGGCAGGATATGTGCGTGGTTGGGGTACAGGAAGACATGTGCTCGGATCGAACTATTTCCATTACGTTGAGGATCCGTGGGGTTCGTTCTGTGAATATTCGGCAGATATCGATTACATTTCTGCTGGCAGAACGTGGCGAGCGGGAAATTACGAGCCGGAAGATTCATTGTATTTGTGGGGACCGGCAGTTCCTGAGAACTTCACACGCAACAGTGAGGCGTAGCCGGGATGCGTCAGATCGGAGCCTATCCTGACGTTTGTGTGCGGTATAGCCTGATGGCTAAGCAGCCACTTTATGGCACGTAAACGCAAGGAAGAAGTGACCATTGAACGGGCAAGGGCTTGAGCCTGGATTCGGAACCAATCGGCGGCACACGCGACGTGCTGGGAACGTCTGGCCGCGGTGAAAAATAATTCGGATAGCGAAAAGTTAAATGTTTGAGAGGAGGTCTGCCGCTGCTGCAAGCATTTCCATGCCGTATCCGAGCTCGTCACATGAATCCGTGTCAAAGGTGATCGCGGAACCGACTTTGAGGGCGCGCTCATAGTAACTTAGGAGGAGTCTTGCTGGCCCTTGCTGCCAGCTGCGAGGGCCAGCAAGACTCGAAAAAGATGAAAGCTCCAACTGCTAAATTTCGAGCACGATCTTTTCGCTGAGTGAGCGTGAACAACATGGTGTCATCTGAGTATTGGTTCGTTTCTCATCGTCGGTCTGATACTGATCGCGATGGTCGGGGACCCCCTCGATAACATGCGTCAGGCAGGTCCCGCAGACGCCTTGCTCGCATGAAAGTGGGACCGAAACGCCCGCGTTCATCAGGGCCTGCGCGACCGTGACGCCAGTGGGTACAGTCACCGAAACCCCGCTCACTGCGGCGACAACCGTAAAGGTGCTGCCGTTGGTCGAAATCTCAGCCTTGAAATGCTCGGAATGGATCTGCTCCGGCTCCCAACCGCGTGAGATGGCGCCATCGGTGACGAAACGAATGAAACCTTCCGGACCGCAGGCATAAAGGTGTGTCCCTTTTCTTACATCCGGCAGACATGTATCCAGCGAGAAACGCTGCGCAGGAGCGCCTTCGTCATAGTGAAAATCGACCTGAGGCGCAAAGGCAGACGACGCGATCTCAGCCGCGAAAGCGGTGCGACGACTGCTCCGCGTGCAGTAATGCATCGTAAAGGGTACGTCCAGCGCATGCAACCTATACGCCATCGACAGCAAAGGGGTGATACCGATTCCCCCTGCGAGCAGAACCGCCCGGTCAGTGGCTGTCGCAAGGTGGAAATTGCAACGCGGCTCGCTGATTCGAATGACCTGACCGGGCACGAATGTGCGATGGATTTCTACGGAACCGCCTCTGGATGCTTCATCACGCAGTATTCCCAAGCGATAGCGACGACTTTCAGAGGGGTCGTTGCATAGTGAGTATTGTCGTATGAGTCCGGGGGCAATATGGACATCTACATGGGAGCCAGCCTCGAAGGGCGGCAAATTGCCACCGTCCGGCGAGACAAGTTCCAGCGAGATGATTCCCTCGGCAGTGTCATCTCGATTTGCGATGAGAACATTCAGGCAACGTTCGTGAGTAATCATGCCAACCTCGCGTGGTTGCTTGGCGTATGAGAGCGTGTCATGCCGTTAGTCCGCCTTCTGATCCTCGTTAAGCAAGCGCTCGAGGATGCGGCGATAGCGAGCAGGACCAGCATCGATGGCCAGCAGCGTGGGGGTGAGCGGCTCGCGGGCCTGATCCATGAGCTGCTGCTGCGCCTCGATGACCGGCACATCCTGATGGGCGAAGGCAAAGGTGCGCATCTCGAAGATCCTGTCCCGGATCTGGGCATTCTTCTCATCCCCCTCGGTCAGCACGTTCCAGCGTGCGGCGGTGTAGTGATAGTGGGTTGTGCGCTCTGTCTCGGGGGTGAGCAGGTGAATCGCGTAGTAGCCGGTGCCTTTCTCCTTGGGCTGGCCAGGCTTGCTCACACCGAACTCCAGGATTAGATTGCTCGGCGCATACCAGGAAATGGTGCTGCACTGGTCACCCTTCTCAAAGCCCGAGGGACTCATCATCTTGAGAATGCCCGGTGTGTCCGCATTCTTGGACGGTCGGCTGACGCTGACAACGTCGCCCTGCTGCGTCACGCTGATCTCCGCCTCAACCGTGTCAGAGGTGCCCAGGATGCCGGCATGCACGTACGAGGTGTGGCTCAGGTCCAGCAGATTGTCCACAACCAGCTCGTAATTGGCGTGGACCTTCAGGTACCCCGGCTGTGTCACGTGCAGGACAGGGCGGTTGTCCAGGCAGCTGTAGTCCGGGATGGTCGCCGGATCAGCTGTCTTGGTGCCCATCCAGATCCAGATCAGTGAATGCCGTTCTTCGACCGGGTAGCTGCGCAGATGCGCTGCCGCGGGGATCATGCAATTGCCATGGGGGTTCTTGACGCAGGCGCCGTCTGGGCCGAATTCGAGCCCGTGATAGATGCACTGCACACGATCGCCGGGTAACAGCTTGCCCATGGAGAGAGGAGCAAACCGGTGCGAGCAACGGTCGACGATCGCGGCGACGGAGCCGTCCTCTTTGCGGAAGAGCAGGACCGGTTCGTTCAAGATGGTGCGGGAGACCAGCTTCCCTGGCGGCAGGTCGCTTGCCCACATGGCGACATACCAGGTGTTGCGGATAAAGCGATCAGTTGCCGCAACGGCTGCTGGCGCGCGTTGCAGCGGCTTGGCCACCGCAACGGGAATGACGGTGGTGGGTGCTTCGCTCATCGATGTCTCCTTGTTAGCCAATAGTCATGGCGATCGACGCACGCCACGATAAAGAGGAAGGCATGTGCGATCGGTGTAGGCCAAAGGCTATAAAAATGCGTGGAAGCTGGCAAACGACAGTTCTTCATACCGAGCATGAGGAGATGTCGTTCCAGGTCAGCTGCCAGTGCAAGGTCTTTTCGCGGTCTCGGTCTTACCAAGGTTTTTCGATGTCTGACGGGAGTGCCTTGCTTCGTCCTGATTCATATCTGCTATGAGCAACTTTCGTTGGTGAACTTTGAAGCGGTTTGCTAGCCTTCGCTTCAAATGAGGTACCTGATCGCCTCGTATAGACGACAGAGCGTTGTTGCGGCCTTGCTCACGTCCTTGTCTGCTCACGAGTTAAGGCTCTAGTACCCCGATTCCTTGTCACCACGCATCAGCAAATAAAAGAGATCCAGACGATGAAAGAGGCTTTGCTCGGGAGATTCGACTACATCATCGTTGGCGCGGGCTCGGCTGGATGTGTCCTGGCGAATCGTCTCTCCGCGGATCCGAATGTCAAGGTGTGCCTAATCGAGGCTGGTGGCGCGGATTGGTACCCGTGGATTCATATCCCGGTGGGGTACTTCCATACGTTCGACAATCCTCGAACGGACTGGCGGTTCCGTACTGAACCTGAACCAGGCCTTAGCGGGCGCAGTATTAAGTATCCACGTGGACGGGTACTTGGCGGGTCGTCCTCCATCAACGGCATGGTTTACATCCGCGGACACGCAGCAGATTACGACGGGTGGCGTGCGCAGGGCAATGTGGGTTGGGCTTGGAACGACGTGTTGCCTTACTTCAAGAAGTCAGAGGATCAGGCGCGAGGTGCGAGCGAGGCTCATGGTGTAGGGGGAGAGCTTCGCATTGAAGATCTTCGAGCCTCGTGGGACGTGCTCGATAGCTTTTGTGCTGCTGCGGTTGAGTGCGGAATACCGCCTACCGCCGATTTCAATGCAGGAGAAAACGAGGGCGCTGGTTACTTTCAGGTCACGCAGAAGGGGGGATTCCGAATGAGTACCGCTCGCGCGTTCCTCAAACCGGCCCGCCGGCGGCTAAATCTCACAGTGCTATCGAATTCTCAGGCGAAACGCATTCGGTTTGACGGGTGCCGGGCGACTGGCATCGAACTGCAGCATGGCGGAAAAGATGCCTTTGTCCGTGCAGAACGGGAGGTGATCTTGGCGTGTGGTACGGTCGGTTCGCCACAACTCCTGCAACTATCAGGTATCGGGGATGGCGCTGCCCTTCAGGAGCTCGGGATAGGTAGCATTCGTCACTTGCCAGGTGTCGGTGAAAACCTACAGGATCATCTGGCGATGCGCACCATGTATAGGGTCCACAATACCACGACACTGAACCAGCAAGCTTCAAGCCTCTGGGGACGGTTGCAGATGGGCTGGGAGTACTTGCTGCATCGCAGGGGGCCGTTGACCATTCCGCCCGCCCTTGTCACGGCCTTTTTCAAGAGTGACGCATCACGCGCAACGCCGGATCTGCAATTGGTCTGCTATCCGCTGACGTATGACGCGGTGGGCGATCCTCCGCATAAGTTTGCGGGCTTCTCGGCAAGTGTTTGTCTGCTGCATCCGGAGAGCCGGGGGCAAATCAAGTTGAAGAGTGCCAATCCCTTTGATGCCCCTGCGATCCGCTTGAACTTCCTCACCGAGCCGGCCGATAGGGCGAAGGCAATCACTGGCTTGAGGAAGGTGCGCCAAGTGTGTGCGTCTGCGGCAATGAGCCGCTACGCGCCTGAGGAGTTCGCGCCCGGCGCGAATCTCCAAAGCGACGAGGAAATCATCCAAGGCATCTCCAAACTCGCCGGAACGATCTTCCATCCGGTTGGTACGTGCAAAATGGGAAACGGCCCTCTAGCGGTCGTCGATTCGCGCTTGCGCGTCCATGGCGTCGACGGGCTGAGAGTCGTCGACGCTTCAATCATGCCGACCATCATCTCGGGCAACACGAATGCAACGACGATCATGATCGCGGAAAAAGCTGCCGACATGATTCGTGAGGACTTGATTTCATCGAAGATGGCCGCGGAAAAATCAGAGCAAGCACCCTTCCGCGGATTAGATGTGCCAATGATCTGACGACGGCTCGCATGTCGGTGCAACCGGGAATTAGCTTCATCTTCGGTCAATGGGCCGGTCGCCAGTTTCCCGAGATATCCCGACATTGTTCGCTGAGTGCGCTCCCCAGACGCAGTGAACTATGCGTTCGATACCTATGTACTGGCAAATGGCACGGCGCGTACGGTGGTTAAGCTAGGCGGCAAGGCGTGGTACTTCTCGATTGCTGGCTATGTGTTTGTGAATGCCCTTGGGGCAGACGCGGCTGGGGTTTGCGCACCGTGCCGAATGGTCCGTCACATCGCGATGGACAGCGCGGAGTTGATACGCCATCAGCTAATCGCCACAACGCTTCCTAACGCCGTTTGGTGCTCCAGTCGCTTCTCGCTCCGATCGTACGGTCGCATAGGTCAAGCCCAGCGCCTTTCCTTATCAATCGAAACTGGGGAATTCACCTAGTTGCGCGCGCTTGCCTCACAGAGGAAGGTCTGCATAGTATGCATATATAGAGTAATGATTATATGAGATATGCATGCCGTGTGTAGCGAGCCAAGGAGTCTATCTACCGAAGCGCCTTGGCCGACCTTGGAGTTCGCAGGAACTCCACGCTTGCTCAAGATGGCTCGCCATGAATCACGGCGAATGATCGGTAGGCAACGATTGTGCGTTTAAGGGGGACGTATATGCACGGTTCACATTCGATCGACGACCCGTTGATTGTGGTCGAAATTAATGAAGCGGTTGCGCAGGTTACGTTGAATCGCGCTCATAAGCGGAATGCACTCAGCTTGTCGGCCGTTCGCCAGCTGAAGACTGTTTTTGAGTCTCTCCCGGATACGGTCAAAGTGGCCATTCTCGATGCACGTGGCGAGCATTTCTGCGCTGGCTTAGACCTCGCCGAGGTTCAATCGGTCACAGCGGCGGAGGGCGTTTACCACTCGCGACAATGGTATGAAGCATTCCGGAGCATTCAATTCGGGCGAGTCCCGGTCATCTGCGTGATGCGAGGAGCGGTCATCGGTGGTGGACTCGAACTGGCTTCCGCCACGCATATCCGAATTGCTGAAGATTCAGCCTACTTTGGCTTGCCGGAAGGCCAGCGCGGCATTTTCCTTGGCGGCGGAGGTTCGGTGCGTATCCCGAAGCTGATCGGATTTTCTCGGGTGATGGAGATGATGCTGACAGGTAGGGTCTACGGTGCCGAAGATGCATCTCGTATTGGCCTAGTGCACTACGTTATGCGGCCTGGCCAAGGGCCCAATAAGGCGCTCGCACTTGCTGAGCATGTTGCGTCAAACGCCGCCGTATCCAATTTCGCGATTATGCATGCTCTGCCGTTGATAGCGGAACAGACGATGGAGCATGGCTTGCTAACTGAAGCGCTAATGGCCGGCGTTACGGAAGCAGAAGAAGAGGCGCATTCCCGTATTTGCGCATTCCTTGGAAAGCGAGCAGCAAAAGTCATGCCTGAATGAATCGATCGAAGGGAATTGATCCGGTTAACAACGATTTCACTCGATGAGGGGAGTCAGCGTTAACGGTTACATCAATCTTAGGATGATATCTCCATGAATCTCCAAGATGTGGTTGCCATTGACGTGCACACGCATGCCATGGTCTCAACGAGAAATCCGCCGGATCCCGTTGCAATCGAGTTTGACAACGCAATGGCGCAGTATTTCAAACAGGCCATGCCGAAGCCGACGATCTCGGAGACTGCAGCCTACTATCGCGCCAGAAAGATGATGGCGGTCATCTTTACCGTTGACACTGAAAGCGCAACTGGGCAGACACGGATACGGAATGAGGAGATTGCAGAGGAGGCTGCAGAGAATAGAGACGTTCTCATTCCCTTTGCCAGCATTGACCCTAGACGTGGAAAGATGGCAGCACGCGAGGCAAAAACGCTTATCACGGAGTATGGGGTTCAAGGTTTCAAGTTTCATCCCTCGCTGCAGGCGTTTTTCCCAAACGATCGCTGTGCGTATGACCTCTACGAGGTGATTGCGGAGTACGCCCTGCCAGCCGTTTTCCACAGCGGCCAGACTGGGGCTGGTGCCGGCATGCGAGCGGGCGGCGGAATTCGCCTGAAGTACTCGGACCCGATCTACCTAGACGACGTGGCAGTGGATTTTCCGGATATGAAGATTGTGATTGCTCATCCTTCATTTCCATGGCAAGAGAACGCTCTGGCAGTGGCTACGCACAAGCCGAACGTCTACATCGACCTATCAGGCTGGTCGCCAAAGTATTTCCCTCCGATTTTGATTCAGTACATCAATGGGTTGCTGAAGAACAAGATGCTTTTTGCTTCGGACTTCCCAGTGATTACGCCAGATCGTTGGATGGAGGATTTCGAAGGCCTTCCGATCAAACCGGAAGTCAAACCGCTGGTGCTTAAAGAGAACGCGATTCGTCTTCTGGGGCTCGATCGTGAAGGCGAGCTTGGGGTATACCGCCGGCTGCAACCACCGTCCCAGAGAGACGGTGACTTTTGCTGACCATCATCGATTTTCAAAGGAGTCGACGCAATGAGGCTGGAAGATACTCCCGTACTCGTCACAGGTGCTGCGTCCGGGCTTGGGGCGGCGACCGCGCGTCACCTTGCCGGCCAGGGCGCTCGCGTGGCGCTCTTGGATATTAATGCCGATGGAGCGAAGCGGATTGCCGACGATATTGGCGGTCTCGCGCTGGAGTGCGACGTGACGGATCTCACGAGCGCGGAATCTGCTGTCTCAGCCGCGCGTGAGGCCCATGGCCATGCGCGGATTCTCGTGAATTGTGCGGGCGGTGGGCACGCAAAGCGTGTTGTCGGAAAGGCCGGCCCGATGCAGCTCGATGACTTCGTGAAAATCGTGAGCCTGAACTTGTTCGGCACCTTCAACATGATCCGCCTGGCTGCAGCCGACATGGCGGGTCTCGCAGACAGCGGCGACGGCGAGCGCGGCGTTATCGTGTCGACCGCGTCCGTGGCCGCCTACGAAGGCCAGATTGGTCAATCCGCGTACGCAGCCTCGAAGGGGGGAATCGTATCGCTCACCATTCAACTGGCCAGAGAGTTCGCACAGTTTGGTATCCGAGTGATGTCCATCGCGCCCGGCATCTTCCAGACACCTCTGCTGCAAGCCGCGTCGAAAGAGGTGCAGGAATCATTGTCGGCCGCAATTCCGTTTCCGCGACGCACTGGTGATCCTTCCGAGTTTGCTGACCTGGTTCGGCATATCGTGGTCAATCGCTATCTCAACGGCGAAGTGATTCGATTGGACGGTGCCATTCGCTTGGCACCACGGTAAGAGGAGAGAAGGATGGCCTTTCGAGCGCCGGGCGCGGACCAAAGCTTTGTCCTATTCGAACTGCTGGATGTAACGCGACACTTTGCGTCGATGGGCGCGGAAGCGGCGCTGGATGAGACCACCCTGCGCCAGATTGTCGAGGCTGCAGGGGTTTTTGCCAGCGAAGTAGTTCAGCCTCTGAATCGAGTCGCGGATAGGGAGGGGTGTCGTTTCGACGGGGAACATGTATTGACCCCTCCCGGTTTTCGGCAAGCGTACGAAAAATTTAGAGCACAAGGCTGGTCGTCGCTTTGTGCCGAAGAGCGCTACGGTGGCCAGGCGCTGTCGCGAGTCACTTTCAGCATTCTGATCGAGCTCCTGAGCGGCGCGTCACACGCATTCGCCATGTACGCCGGGATTAACTGCTGCGCATCCGAATGCCTGTGGAATGAGGCCGGGGAAGAGTTGAAGGCTCGCTGGTTGCCTCGTCTTCTAGACGGCAGTGTCCTCGCAACGATGGCGATGACGGAGCCGGGTGCTGGTTCTGATCTCGGCCAGATTCGAACGCGTGCCGTTGCGCAGCCGGACGGCTCGTTCGCGATTTCAGGGACTAAGATCTTTATCAGCGGAGGCGATCAGGATCTGACGGCGAATATCGCACATCTCGTGTTGGCTCGATTGCCTGGAGCTCCGGAGGGAACCAAGGGGTTGTCGCTGTTCCTCGTGCCAAAGCTCACGGAAGAGGGTCAATGGAACGGGGTGTTTTGTGATGGTGTCGAGCACAAGCTGGGATTGCGTGGGAGCGCTACGTGTTCGCTGCGCTTCGAAGCCTCACAAGGGTGGATGGTGGGCGAGCCTCATCGTGGCTTGGCCTCCATGTTTCATATGATGAATGCTGCTCGCTTGATGTGTGCGGCCCAGGCCGTCGGGCTTGGAGAGGTCAGCTACCAGCAATCACTCGCGTACGCTTTGGAGCGTCGGCAAGGTAGGGCGGCGGGCTCTGCCACCGTTGAGCATGGCCCTTCGCGTATCTGCGACCACCCAGATGTTCAACGCATGCTGATGGTGCAAAAAGCGTACAACGAGGGAGCGCGAGTGTTGATTCACTGGAGCGCGCTTGAGATGGACCGCTCGGAGCGGCACCCCGACGCGGCTGTCCGCAGCGAGGCAGCCGAACTGGTTGCACTATTCACGCCGATCCTGAAGGGATTCTTATGCGAGAACGTGCAGGAATGCACGTCCCTCGCTCTGCAAATCCATGGAGGGCATGGCTTCATCAGCGAGACGGGCATCGACCAGTTTGTGCGCGATGCCCGCATTCTTCCAATCTACGAAGGCACGACAGGAATACAAGCCATCGACCTATTGGTCCGTAAGCTTCTGCAGACGCGCCGGGGTCTTGCACACATTCAAGATCTCGTTGAGACAGCATTGGGCGAGTGCAGGGAGACGGCGGTCAATGATGAGCGACTTCAGGCCATTGCCGACAAGCTTTCAGCGTTGTCCGCGACTGTGTTGGAGGCGGTCGATTTCGTCGGGCAGCGTACAGGTCAAGACGCCGCTTATCCTTATCGCGTTGCTTCCGATGTACTTCGCATGCTGGGGCACACAATGCTAGCCGTGGCATGGGCCCGTACTGCAGCAGTTGCATCGCTCAAGCTGCCGCAAAGCGAGAACGTCTTCTATGCGAACAAGATCGAGACGGCTCAGTTCTACTTCACCTATTTACTGCCGGAGGTGGAACAGTCTGTACTGAGAATACATAACGATCCTGGCGCGTTATCCATCGATTGCTTTGTCTGAGGTCGCGATGCGTGGTACGTCCTGGGTTGATCAAACCGAGGCACACCGAGACCCCGCGCATCCTGGGAGCTGCCTCCACCGGCCGTTCGTATCACCGCACGTGAGTGATTCCTGGCGCGTTGGTGCGAAAGTGAGTCGGTAGCATCCGCTTGCCAATGAGTCTATATATAGAACAGGAGACAACGATGAGCACTGAGGAATTCATCGATGCCGATTCACTGGCGCCGCCGCGCACAGTCAAGGTCGATCGTGGAGACGGAACCTTCACTTTGAGGTCTCCAGAACCACTCAAGCCGTATGCGCGTTGCATTGGCGAATGGGTGGAACGTTGGGCTGTGGAAACGCCAGACGCTATAGCCTTTGCAGAGCGTGATCCTGATGGGCAATGGCGGCGTGTTAGTTACGAAGAGCTACGGAGGCTCGTTGGCGCCATCGGGCAGAGTTTGATTGACCTCGATCTGCCTGCGGAGCAGTCGATTGTTGTGCTTTCGGATAACGCGATTGATCATGCACTTCTCATGCTTGCGACCATGCATGTCGGGCGTACGATCTGCAGTGTTTCCAGTGCGTATTGCCGGGTCGCGAAGGATTTTGGAAGAATTCACGGCATTCTCCAGTCACTTTCGCCGGCGCTGGTGTATGCGTCCGATGCCTCAGTCTACGGGACGCCTCTGGCAAGCTCCGGGTTGCGGCCGGTGACAGTGTTTAGCCAGGGCGCCGACAAATACCCAGGTGCACTCGCGTTCGACCATCTGACCCGCACTGTAGAGCGTTCAGCCGTCATGGAGGCTTTCCATGGGATTGAGCCAGACGATTCGGCTAAGTATCTGCTGACATCGGGTTCAAGTGGCCAGCCCAAGCTGGTGATCAACACTCACCGGATGCTGTGTGCTAATCAGCAGATGATCGCGCAGGTTTGGCGCTTTCTTGAGTTCGAAAGGCCGATCACCGTAGATTGGCTGCCGTGGAGCCACACGTTCGGCGGTAATCACAACATGAACATGATTCTGCGCAACGGTGGCACGATGGTCATTGACGAAGGCCGACCGTTGCCAGGGCAAGTCGAAAAGTCCGTGCGGAATCTGTGCGAAATTCAGCCGACGTTGTACTTCAATGTGCCCCGCGGTTTTGACATGATCTTGCCTTTGCTCGAGCAGGACGAGTCGTTGGCGAGAGACTTTTTCAAGCGTATCCGAATGGTGTTCTACGCGGGCGCTACGCTACCTCAGTCGACGTGGGAGCGGCTGGATGCGCTGGCTCGTCGAGTGCGTGGGCGGCCGATTTGGTTTACCACCGCTTGGGGCTCCACCGAAACTGCCCCGGTCGCAACGAATCCGCACTGGTGGCTTGAGCGTGCCGGTGTTGTCGGTTTGCCGTTACCAGGCGTTGAGTTGAAGTTTGTGCCAAACGGCCGCAAGTTGGAAATGCGTGTTCGGGGTGTCTCCGTCTTCCCAGGCTATCGCAATGCGCCAGAAAAAACGGCCCAAGCTTTTGATGACGAGGGGTTCTACTGTATTGGCGATGCTGGCTTCCTTGTCGACGAGAACCACCCGGAAAAGGGCATTGTCTTCAATGGCCGCGTTGCTGAAGACTTCAAGCTAACGTCCGGCACATGGGTGTCGGTCGGGACGCTGAGGGTGAAGATTGTCTCGGCGCTTGCCCCGCTTGCCCAGGATGTTGTGATCACGGGACACGATCGTGTCGAACTCGGTGTATTGATTTTCCCAAGCCCTCAACTTAAAGCTTTGCCAGTGGAGCAGGTGGCATCCAAGGTCGGCGCTGCGCTCCATGCGCTGCGCAGCGAGGGCGGCGGGTCGTCGCAGTGCCCCTCTCGGGCGCTCGTGCTGACTGAACCGCCGAGTATCGAGGCAGGGGAGATCACGGATAAGGGATACATCAACCAGCGCGCTGTGATTGACAGGCGGGCGGCAGATGTCGAAACACTGTACACCACGCCTTGTGATCCGCGCGTAATCACTCTCTCCTGATCGTCATATAGGTTTGCCAGTCCGATCGATGGAAGTCCACTCCATTCCTAAATAATCCAGTTCCCGGAGACCCTCGGTCAATTCAGGATCAGTGTGGACGTGACCTGCCCTGGAATTTTCGGACCAGTTGAAACTTGAGAGAATGGCTTCCAACGGAGAAAGGAAGTCATGAAGAAGAGCCGGTTTACCGAAGAACAGATGGTCACCATCCTGCGCGAGGCCGACAAGGCGCCTGTGGCTGAGGTCGCGAAGAAGCACGGGATCAGCGAGCAGACGATCTACAACTGGCGCCAGCATTTCGGCGGGCTGGAAGCTACCGACGTGAAGCGGCTCAAGCAACTCGAGCAAGAGAATGCGCGGCTGAAGAAGATGCTTGCCGAGCGCGATCTCGAGTTGGACGTGATGAAAGAGATCAACGCAAAAAATGTATGGTTCGCCCCGGCTTTGCAAGCGGGCGTTCTCCGACGAGACAGTTTGCGTAAATGTATCCGGCCTCTCGCGAGTCAGCCGCTTTTGGCGGCAAGGCCATGATGGGATATGCGCGCTCGGTTCCCAATAAGTGGACTGACCTCGAAGGCCGTTTTTTTGTCCCGGGCTTACCGAACGCCGGTGCGCTGTTTCGTCATCAATTGCACGTCTGCAAACCTTGACGGGTGATCGGCAGCCTACTGTGCTTGCGGCTGCCGAAGATAAAACGTTCCTCGTCGCGTGAGAATGGTCCACGCGATACGCGCGAGCTTGTTGGCCAGTGCGACGATGACCTTGTTGCGGTGTATGCCCTTCGCCTCCATCTCCGAGATCCAGAGCCCGAGATGATCCTTGGTCCGATCGAGGTGCAGCACGCACGCTCGGGCACCGTGAATCAACAGCTTGCGCAGATATGGATTGCCTCGCTTGGTGATCCCGAGCAAGTGCTGCTTGCCTCCGGTGGAGAATTCACCGGGAACAAGGCCTAGCCAGGCAGCGAAATGGCGGCCGGATTTGAATTGCGTACCGGTACCTGCGAAGGCAGTAATCGCGGTTGCGGTCAGATGCGCGATACCCGGTATCGAGATCAATCGTGTGGTGACATCGTCGGCCCCTGCGATTGCTTCGATCTGGTGGCGTAATTGCAAAAGACGTGCCTCAATGGAGCGGTATTCCTGCCACTGCTCCTGCAACAGATCGCGCATCGCAGGCGTTAGACCGTTGCCGTCGTCGGCGAGGATGCCTGGCATATCGCGAACAAAGTATGCGGGGCCGGCTCCGATAGTCAGGCCGTACTCAAGCAAAAATGCACGAGCCTGATTGACGATGGCGGTCTTGCTGGAAACCAGTCTTTGCCGAACTCGATGTAGTGCCTGCAGATCGAGTTGTGCTTCTGTCTTCGGCTGCGTGAAGCGCATTGTGGGACGGGAAATCGCCTCGGCAATAGCCTCCGCGTCGACGATATCGGTCTTGTTCGACTTAACAAACGGTTTGACGAACTGTGCGGGCACGATACGGACCTGATGTCCCTGGCCAATCGCTTTACGAGCGAGCCAGTTGCTACCAGGGCACGCCTCCATCCCGATGATGGTTGGTGATGCACGCGCCAGGAACTCGAGCAGTCGCTCACGCGTAAATCGGTTCCGGAACACCGGTTTGCCGTTGGCATCGAGTCCGACGACGTGGAACACGGACTTCCCGATATCGATGCCCATGCGGGCGATCGCAGTAGAGCATTGTTGGCTCATGGCACACCTCCGAGGACGGAAACAGGCGTCGGCCCAGATTACGCGATTACGGGAGGGGCGGACCATCCTATTAGTGGTGAGCACGCCCGCCCGACGCCAGCAGGTCACCTACGCGAAAGCCCGGGGCCTGTCGGAGCGGCGTGCGTGCGCGCTGATGTCTGTCGCCCGATCGGCGCTGCATTACGAATCGACACTAGCCGCGCGGGACGCGCCGGTGCTGGCAGCGATGAACATCCTGTCGGCGCAATATCCGAGTTATGGCTACCGCCGCATCCAGATCTTTCTGGAGCGGCAGGGTCACCCGATGAGCGCCGACCGGGCTTGGCGGCTGTGGCGTCTTGCCGGGTTGCAGGTGCCGCGCAAGCGACCCCGTCGGCGCGTGTCGATCCATCGCCCTCGGCCGCAGCCGGCGACGGCGGCACGACACGTCTGGGCGTACGACTTCGTATTCGACGCGTGCGCCAACGGCCAACAGTTGAAGTGTCTGACGGTGATCGACGAGTACACGGGTGAATGCCTGGCAATCGACGTGGCCGGATCGATTTGTTCCGGACGTGTCATCGAAGTCCTGTCCCAATTGGTCAGCCTTCATGGTGCGCCTCGTTACTTGCGTTCGGACAACGGCCCAGAGTTCGTATCGAGGGCCATCCTGAGGTGGGCTGCACAGAACGGCATGGACATGGCACTCAGCGACCCCGGCAAGCCTTGGCAGAACGGCGCGGACGAGAGCTTCAACGGTAAGCTCCGAGATGAATGCCTGAGCCTGGAATGGTTTCGAACCCGTATGGAAGCGAAAGTTGTGATCGAGCAGTGGCGACGTCACTACAATGCCATCCAACCACATTCGAGTCTGGCCTATCTGACGCCCAACGAGTCCAAGCAGCGGCATTGTTCAACTGAAGCAACCGAGGCCGTTCTCCAAGATTGAAATGGCACGAAGAAATCAGGCAGGTCAGACGCTCCCGCGGTCTCTGTTCACGTGAATGACGAGACAATTCCCTTGAGCTTGATTGATGTTCTTCGAGCTATTGGGCGCCGCCGCCTGCTCGCTCGGCGCGGCGTTCGGCGTAGGCTACATGCCGCGCCGCGTGCGCAGCAGATCGTCTTAGCTTCAGTGGATGGTGACAGTTGAGGTCTGGCCACCGCAAGACGACAGCTGCAGATTGGTCAATCTACGGTTGCGGCTGACAGATTGTGGAGTTGGCGGTGTCTTCCATCATGGACGTTTGTGTTGCTCCAACAGGGAACGTCTGTGTTACAGCTATGCCGTTTTTGATCGCCGTGATTTCGGCAAGAATCGCGATTGCAATCTCCGCGGGCGTACGCGCGCCTAGATGAAGACCCACTGGGCCGTGCAAACGTGCAATTTCTTCAGCAGACAGGTCAAACAGCGAAAGACGTTCACGTCGCTTTGAATTGTTGAGACGTGACCCGATGGCTCCGATGTAGAACGCGGACGACTTGAGTGCCTCCAGCAGTGCCATGTCATCGAGCTTGGGGTCGTGCGTCAATGTGACCACAGCGCTGTGCGGATCGAGACCCAACCGCAGCAGAAGGTCATCCGGCATTTCGCGTGACAGTTCGGTGTCTTTTACGCTCCATTCGTCCGCATACACTTCGCGTGGATCGCAGACGATAACGTGATAGTCCAGCGCCAGCGCCATCTCTGCAACATAGCGCGACAGCTGTCCAGCACCGATGATGATCAGGCGATGCCGCGGGCCATACGAGGTGATCAGGCGCTTGTCATCAAAATAGACAGCGGGAACGTATTGTCCTGGCCTCAGGCAGGTCTTACCCGTAGTCATGTCGAGTTCACGCGTGACCAGGTGAAACTGGGAGACTTCAGCGAGCAAGTCTTCAATGTGCGAGTGCTTCCGAACAGGCTCCAGTACGAGTTGCAGTGTTCCACCACACGGCAGGCCGAATCGGTGTGCGTCGTCGGCACTCACGCCGTAGGTCGTCAACTCGGGCGATTGACGTGGCCAATCGCCAGCCCGAACCCGCTCCACGAGGTCGTCCTCAATGCATCCTCCAGATACCGAACCAACCAAATATCCATCTTCACGAATGGCCAGCATGGAACCAACGGGGCGTGGTGCCGAACCCCAGGTACGGATGACGGTGACGAGTGTTACGCCGTAACCCGATTCGATCCACTGTGTCGCGGCCTTTAGGACTTCCAGGTCGACGCTGTCCACTGAGGGTGCCTCCTTCGGTGGGATTGTGGGCCAGAGGTTGATGGGCTCGGCTCGTAGTCAAGCCCTGCTTAGCTGCGGATCGGAGATGAACTTACGCCCCACCGCGCTGCTTTTCGTACTCCGCGGGTGCAGCAAGTGCCGGGTCCATGCCGTGGTGGGCAAGCCTCGCGGCGACAAAACCGCTGGCCTTCATTTCCTCGACAAACGTGCGGAGCACCAGCGCTGCTTCGCCACCAAAGTGCTTGGGCAATCCAACCGCTTGGTGAATCTCCATGAAGCGGCTTGGTAACAGCCGTAAGCCAGGAGCGCGCCGCGCATCAGCTTCCAGTTGCTGCTTGACGCCTGCCGCGACATCCAGATTCCGGCTAACGAACGTGTCTACGACTGCGGGAGATGTCGGGGCCCGAACAATCTGTGCGTGCTTTAGTTCTCGGGTTAGGAACAAGTCGTAAGCGCTTCCCTTACCAACAACGACTCGTTGCGCCTCGCGGTCCACCTCATCATTTTGGGTGATCGAAGAGGTGTCTCGTACTAGATAGAAGCCTTCAATGACGATGTACGGCGCCGTGAATGCGATGTCCTTGGCTCGGACAGGATCGATCGCGAAGAAACCGATATCAGCGATGCCGTTTGCGACAGCATCGACCGATTTCCCTGCGGATTCGACCACCACCATTTCGAGAGAGGAATTAAGGCGGTGCGCGAACGCGTGTGCCAGGTCCACCGAGATGCCAGCAGGTGTTCCCGTTGCCGGATCGCGTCGCGCGAGGATTGGATTACCGAGATTGATGGCGGCACGCAGCTTGCCAGCTGATGTAAACAGGTCTGCAATGGAATGGTCAATGTGCGCCATACGAATCACCTTATCGTCTCGAAGAGATCATGTGTCGTCCCGATCAGGCACAGCAAACGAAATTTTTTTGCCCTCACTATGACAGTCCCTCATAGCCTGTCCTAGACATGCGGTTCGGCATGAGCGCAGTTCATGCGCGCTCTTCAAATTTGTCGTTTGCGGATGTTTCTTTCGAGATTCACGATGCCACTACACGCTGCAATCTTGAATATCGGAAACAAATGAACATGAAAACATCGTCAGAGAGCATCGTTGTCCGTGATGGGGTACGGATCGCTGCCAGTGTGTCTCGTGCGCCGGCGGATCTGCCTCGAATAGTGCTATTGCACTCCCTAGCCATGGACCGAGCCTTTTGGGCGCCAATGTTTGAGCGATTGGCAGCCGAAGCATCGGTGCTGGCCATTGATGCGAGAGGTCACGGAGCGTCGGATAAGCCGGTCGGGCCTTATACGGCTGAGCAAATGGCTGGGGATCTTAAGGATGTGATCGACTGGCTCGATTGGCCTGACGTCGTCGTTGCCGGTGCTTCGATGGGTGGATGCGTGGCACTCCAGTTTGCGGGTACGCATAGCGATCGGACGAGCGCGTTAGGGTTGATTGACACCACGGCGTGGTATGGCCCCGAAGCAAAAAAGAACTGGAGCGCGCGTGCCGAGCGCGCGGGTACCGAAGGATTGGCCGCGATGGTCGATTTCCAAACGACGCGCTGGTTCAGCGACGCGTTTCGAGCCGCACGACCGGAAGTCGTCGAAGCCTGCGTGCAGACATTCCTGCGCAACGATGTGCAAGCGTTCGCCGCGACATGCGAAATGCTCGGGAGGTTCGATGGCCGTGCCCTGATGGAAAACCTGCGGATGCCGACGGCAGTCATCGTTGGGGAGGAGGACTATGCGGCTCCGCTTCCGATGGCACAAGCACTTCATGATGGTATCGACAGGTCAACGTTGACGGTCATTCCAGCAGCGCGTCATCTCACGCCCTTGGAGACTCCCGATGTCATTGCGTCGGAGCTGCGCGAACTGCTCATCGCAGGCGCCGGTATTCGCGAAGGAAGGAGGGGTGCGTAATGGTCCCGTTTGAGTTTTTAGTTCCCTACTCAATCGAAGAAGCATTGAGTTTGCTGGATGCGGAAGACCCTGGCATTCGCCCTGTTGGCGGTGGAACGGCGGTCATGCTGATGATGAAAGCTGGTGTGCTAAGGCCAACGCGGCTCGTGAGTCTTCATGCTGTCGAGCGCCGCTACACTGAGCTCCACGTCAATGCAAGCGGAGCATTGGTAATCGGCGGTCTCACGCGCCTTTCAACCATCGAGAACGATGCCGACGTCAAGCGTGGGTGGCCCATGCTCGCGCGGACGATGCGAACGCTCTCGAATGTACGGGTTCGCAGTGTGGCCACCATCGGGGGAGGGCTTGCACATGCCGACCCCCATATGGATTTGCCTCCCGTGTTGTCGGCCCTTGGGGCAATCGTATCCATTTCGGGGCCCCACGGTACGCGGAGTGTTCCAGTGGCGGATCTTTGCACGGGGTACTACGAAACAGTTGTTGCGCGCGATGAACTCATTACGGCGGTCACGGTGCCGGCGCAGCCCAGTCATACCGCTTACATGAAAGTTACAACGCGAGCGTCGCATGACTGGCCGGCGCTCGGCCTCGCGCTCGCCATGGATGTCCGCGACAACATAATCAGCAAGGCGAGTGTATTCATTGGTGCAGCGACGGACCGGCCGACACGATTGACGGCGGCACAGGCTGTGCTCGACGGGGCGACAATTGAAGACGCTACGCTGCTGCGGGCCGGTGAAGCCGGAGTACAGGAAGTCGATCTGATTGGCGATCAACATGGCTCCGCCGCCTACAAGCGCCAACTGTTGAAGGTCATGCTGGGGCGCGCCGTACGTCTCGCTGTTCAGTCAAGGAGCGCTTCATGACGAAATTTCCTCCCGAAACGGCCGATAGCGCGATCCACCAGGTTGGGCGTCGCATGGAACGACTGGAGTCCAGGACCAAGGTCACTGGGCGGGCAGACTATACGCACAATGTCGTGCTGCCTCGCATGCTGCATGCAAAGATCCTGCGGAGCACAGTCGCTCACGGGCGCATTGTCTCGATCAACGCGCAAGCCGCAAAGGCAACGGAAGGGGTGCATTCGGTCGTCACGGGCGCAGACGTTTTGCGCGTGATTCCCGAACCGTACTTTGGCCCGGCGTTTCACGATCAGCCGATCCTGGCGATCGACAAGGTGCGCTATGTGGGTGAGCCAGTTGCAGTGGTGCTCGCCGTAGACCCGCACGTGGCAGAAGCGGCGACGCATCTGATCGATGTGGAGTACGCTCCGTTGCCAGCTGTATTCAATGAGGTTGAAGCTGCAAGCTCGACTGCTGTGGTTCACGACGAACTGAAGCCCGCGGGCACGTTTCCCGATCTCAAGCATCTGGCGGGACGCAGGATGACCAATGTCGCGCTGGACTTCCGTGTTCGGCGGGGTAATGTGGACAAAGCCTTCGCGGAGGCGGAACACGTCTTTGATGACACATTCACGACGCAACAGGTGATGCACGTCCCGTTGGAGCCCATGATCTCCATCGCGGAGCCAGGTGACGGAACCATGATTTTGCACACCGCGTCGCAAAGCCCTTCATTCGTGCGTATTGAGATTGCCCGACTGCTGGGGTGGCGAGAGAACCAAGTGCAAGTGAAAACGCGCCATTTGGGTGGTGGGTTTGGCGCCAAGCTTTACATCAAGCTGGAGGCACTGGCTGTGGCGCTCGCGCTGTTGGCTCGGCGTCCCGTGAAAGTGGCGCTGACCATGGAAGAGCAGTTCTTCACCATTACCAAGCATGCCACCACGTTCCGTATTCAAAGTGCGGTGGACAAGAACGGGATCATCACCGGCCGTCGATGTGAAGTCTGGTGGAACGGCGGCGCATATGCGGACATTGGCCCGCGTGTGACGCAAAAGTCGGGATTTACAGCCTCAGGGCCGTACGACATCGAGAACGTTCAGATTGATTCGTATCAAGTCTATACGAACCTCCCTCCTGCAGGGGCATTCCGCGGTTTCGGCATCACTCAGGTCGTGTGGGGTTACGAATGCCAGGCAGACATCATCGCTCGCGCGTTGAAGATCGACCCGATTGAATTTCGGCGACGTAACTTGTTGAAGAATGGACGTCCGCATGCGACGGGAACCGTGATGCAGGACGCAGCACTCGAGTTGGTGCTGGACCGGGTGGCTGCGCGAATGCAGTGGACCGCGCCTTTCGACAAGGGGAATGGCTCACTGCGTCGCGGGCGAGGGATTGGGATCGGCTTTAAAGCGGTGGTTGCGCCCACCACGTCGTTGGCAACGATCGGCTTGCAAGGTGACGGCAGTTGCATTCTGCAGGTCGGCACGGTCGACATGGGCCAAGGGTCCGACACGGCGATGGCTCTGATTGCGGGCGAAGTCCTTGGTATGCCGGCCGAGCGCATTCACGTTACGCGGCCGGATACAGATACCACGCCTTATGACATGGCGACGCTGGGTTCGCGATCGACGTTTCATATGGGACACGCCGTGCGTCTTGCGGCGGAACATGTGGTGGCACAACTGAAACAGCTTGCCGAGGAGCTTGGTGAACCCTGGCGGGGCGTTTCGTCTGCCGGAGACCTGCTGCGCAAAAAGTACGGTATGCAGGCTGGAAACATCATCGGGATCGGTAGCTTTATCCCTCGCTACCAGTCGCCGGACCACGACAGCGGACAGTCACGTGACATTACGCCGAACTGGATGATCGGCGCCTCAGGGGTAGAGGTAGAAGTCGATACCGAGACAGGGCATTTTCGGTTGATTCGTTTCGAGAACGTTGTGGACTGCGGTACGCCGATCAATCCGAAGATCGTTGAGACCCAAATCTCAGGTGCCGCGATAATGCAGCTCGGAATGGCACTCCAGGAACAGATGGAGTTCGACGACGAAGGTCAGCTACGCAACGCATCCTTTTCCGAATACAAGATCCCCGGCATTCACGATATTCCGGAAACCATTGGGTGCGAGATTGCTGAAGCCACGCAATCGAATGGTCCGTATGGTGCAAAGGGCGTTGGTGAGAGCGCGACATTCGGTGTGGCCTCTGCCATTGCAGCCGCAATCGAAGATGCAGTTGGCGTTCGCCTGAAATCGTTGCCACTCAAGCCGGAAGCCGTATTCCGCGCGATGGCGAAGGTTTGCGGCGAAGCGATCGGCCAGGAGTAAACATGAGCCACACCAGTACACAGATTCAGTTCGTTCTTAACGGTGAGCGTGTCACCGCTGACATTGAAGGCTACGAGACGATTTTGGAGGTACTGCGAAACCGTTTCGATTTGTATGGCGCGCGCGAAAGCTGCGGCCAGGGGTTGTGCGGCTGTTGCACTGTCCGGGTCAACGGCAACGCCATTACAGGATGCATTTACCCTGCCATCCACGCGGATGGCGCAGAGGTGTCTACCATCGAGAGTCTTGAAAAGGATGGTGAGCTTGACCCGGTACAGCAAGCTTTCATCGAATGCGGTGCATTTCAATGCGGGTTTTGCACGTCCGGGTTCATTCTGATGAGCAAGCAGTTGCTGGAGCAGAACTCCGATCCGACGGATGCTGAAATCCGCAACTATCTCTCTGGAAACCTTTGCCGCTGCGGCGCGTATCCAGAAATCATCGCGGCAGTGAAGCTCGCAGCTGAACGTATTCGTGGTGGTGCGCGCTGAAGCGCATCTTCGAAATTTGAGGTCGGAGAAGAACATGGAAATAACTGGGGAGCGGACTCTTGCGCTTTCACGTGAGCGTGTGTGGGCAGCCTTGAATGATCCAGCAATCTTGAAGCGCTGTTTGCCGGGTTGCGAGTTGTTTGAGAGTGAAGGAGAGAATCGCTACAAGGTCGGTATGACTGCCACGGTTGGCCCCATCAAGGCTCGCTTTCACGGAAAGCTCGCGCTGTCTGCCATTCAGCCGCCGGTCAGCTACGCACTCGCCTTTGAAGGGTCCGGCGGGGCGGCTGGATTTGGGAAAGGTTCCGCGCAGGTTTCACTGGAAGCCGACGGCGCCGACAGTACGAAGCTCGTTTATGGCGTGAACGCGCAAGTGGGTGGACGGCTAGCGCAAGTTGGTGCGCGTTTGGTGGACGGTGTCGCCAAGAAAATGTCGGAAGAATTCTTTGGCCGCTTTGCGAGGGCGATTGAGCCGGGTGAGACGGCGAGTGGTGACACGGAGCAGGTGGGCGCCACTGCCGCAAGGCCCTCCGCGACGACAGCGTCAACGGCGTTGGGCGAGGAGAGCTTGGCTAGTGCGAGCGCGGTGCCGGTGAGTTTCACAGGTGCCGCAGGCAGCCCAGCAGTACATGTGACGCTGCACGATGCCCGGCGCACAAGTACGCTTGCGACGATGCTGGCCACGCTGAGCGCGGCCGTTTCCACGATCGCCGCAGCTGTCGCGGTGCTTGCCGCATTCGCTTCTGTGTATGGCGCACGTTAATGGGTGACGCGTGAGAACCGTATCAATTGAAGGGGCGCCGACGCCGGTTGGCCACTATTCCCACGCCGTGGAGGCGAACGGCTTCCTCTTTCTCTCAGGTGTGTTGCCGACATCTCCGCTTCCGGGTGAGCAGGACGATTTCGAGCGGCAAGTCAGGGCAACCCTTGCGCAGTGCGAGCGTGTTTTGCAGGCCGCTGGATATCGTCTGGCGGATGTCGTGCAGTGCACGGCTTACATCGTCGACGTGGCCCATTGGCCGCAATTCAACGCGGTCTATGCCGAGGTTCTGGGCAACCATCGCCCCGCCCGTACGGTTGTGCCTGTGGCGGAGCTCCATCACGGGTGGCTCACGGAGATTCAATTGGTCGCTCACCGTGGCCACGACGCGTAGCAAGCATAGGGTTTGACATGACGACGAACATGGGCGTTGACGCGTCACGAACGCGCGAGCTTCCCTGGTACAAGACGCTCTCGCGCAGGCAATGGAGCATTCTCGCCGCCTCGAACTTTGGTTGGATGTTCGATGGCTTCGAGAACTATGCACTCATCCTGACGGCTGGCGTAGCATTGCACCAGTTGGTCGAGCCCTCCGCGCAAGGCTCCTTGCCGGTCTACATCGGCGCGCTTATCGCCATCAATCTACTAGGTTGGGGTGTTGGCGGCATGTTGGGCGGGATCCTTGCGGATTACATCGGACGCAAGTGCATGATGATCGCCTCCATTCTGGCGTACTCGGTGACGACGGGCCTGTCCGGGTTTGCATGGAGTTTTGAGTCGTTGGCTGTGCTGCGCTTCCTGGTCGGCGTGGCCGTCGGCTCGGAATGGGCCACAGGCAGTTCCATGATGGCGGAACTTTGGCCGGACCATGCGCGAGGAAAAGGCGCCGGGCTCATGCAGTGCGGACTCGGCTTGGGGTTCTTCTTTGCCTCCCTGGCGTGGCTGCTCATCGCACCGTTGGGTGAGCATGCTTGGCGTTACATGTACTTGTTGGGTGTGTTGCCTGCGCTCCTCACGCTATGGATTCGCCGCGCCATTCCAGAGTCGGCGCTTTGGGAAGCGGTGAAGGCGAAGCGCGTAGCTGCACAAAAAAAGCAGCAGAGCGGAGTCGCGCTCTCCTCGGAGGATGCGCATCTGGTCAAATTCACGCTGTCCGATTTATTTGTCGACCGGGCAGTCCGTGGGCGGACAGTTGCCGTGTTCCTCATGTCCTTGGCTACGACGGTAGGTTTCTGGAGTATTTCGACCTGGGTGCCGCCATTCATCGCTGCCACGGCTGGCGCCAATGGCTTGGTGGCGGCCAAGTGGGCGAGCTACGCCGGAATGGCGTTTACGGTCGGATCAATCACCGGCTATGTCGCATTGGGCTTCCTGTCCGATGCCTACGGCCGCAAACCAGTCACGATCGCGTTCTACGTCCTGGCCTTGCTGACGACGCCTGTATTGTTTTTCACGACCACCGATGTGTACGTATTGCTGGGTTTTGCGTTTGTCAGCGGTATCTTTGCCAATGGCCAGTACACGTGGATGCCGGTGTGGCTGCCGGAACTCTATCCGACACGGATGCGCTCGACGGCGCTTGCTTTCGCGTTCAATGCGCCACGCTTTTTGGCATTTCTTGGCCCGTTGCTCGCCGGTACGATGATCCACGCGTTCGGCGGATATGGTCAAGCCGCTCTGGCGCTGGCGTGCGTCTACCTGGTTGGTATCTTTGCCGCACCGGCCTTACCCGAAACGAATGGCAAGCCGTTACCACGGTAGCCATTCGGGGACGAGGCAGTGTCGGTCTCAAGCAGTGGTACGCAGCCTTCGCAGAGCCGCCCGGCAAGTTGCACGAATACCATTATCCGCTCTGCCAAGCACGTGATGTCGTTCCCACGTATCGGCCGTCCACGTCTAACGCTGGCGCGAGTGCCAAAAGGCGCTCCGCCCTAGGATCTCCGTTCTTATGTACGGAATGGCCAAACCCTGGCACCGACAATTGCGCCGTTGTGCGTTGCTGCATCGCATTCAAGGCCTGAGGATTACCCATAAGTGAGGTTGTAAACCTCGGCCGTCGGTGTTAACTTTTTCCCGTTCTGTTGATGCATCGGTGGCAAATTGGCGATTGAGAACGACACGGCCGATTGGGCGAGTGAGGAGTTCGCGCAGGCGAAACTTGGCGATGCGGGCCTGTCGCAGCACCTGGTGGCCTTGGCTCGTCAACTTGCTGCAAGTCCGCACACGTCGCTGCCCCAAGCGCTGTCGCCCGCTGAACTGAAGGCGGGCTATCGATTCTTCGACAACGACTTGGTCGACACTGATGGTGTGCTGGCGCCGCATATCGCACAAACGCTGCGCCGCATGGAGCAGATTCCGGTAGTGCTGGCCATACAGGACACCACCGAATTCAACCTGACGCATCTGCATGCCACTGACGGCCTGGGTCCCTGTACCGGGGGCAATGAGCGTGGTTTCCTGATGCACAGCCTGCTGGCGGTCAGTCCGGAGGGCTTGTCCTTGGGCGTGCTCGGCATGAAGACATGGGTGCGCACTGCAGCAGCCATGGGCAGTGCCGCGCAGCGCAAGTCCCGCCCCATCCACGAGAAGGAAAGCGTCAAGTGGCTCGAGGGGCTTGCGCATCTGTCGGCCCTGAAGGCGCGATGTGCACACACGCAACTCATTGGCATCGGCGATCGTGAACGCGATGTCTATGAACTGTTCGCCGCACAACGACCAGAGGGCGTGCACTGGCTGGTGCGCGCGGCATGGAACCGCCGCGCCCGCGATCCCCAAGGCAATCTTTGGCAAGTCGTGCTCGATACCCCAGCAGCCGGTCACATGGAACTGCTGGTGGGCGGCTACCTCAATCGTCACAATGATCCTCCGCCCGGCGCAACTGTCATCTGGAGAGGCTTCCTCGTCCTGCAAGAAATCACCGAGATGTTTCGCATCTTTAATTCAGGTCCGTAACTTTGCGGGTAAAACCCAGCATTCAAGGCGAAGGCTTCCATACTGGACCGGTTCGTGTTGCTGAGGACGTCAACCAGCATGTTTCCGACGTCTTCGGCCGCACCTAGAATCCCCGACCCGCGTCCGAGCAGCCCGGCCGCGACTGCGCCTTCGGGGTGTTCGGGGCAGAGGCCAAGGTCACGCGTGCCGCCTGAACCGAAGGCACCAGACCGTGTTCCGATATCACCACCAGGCACGCGTCGGCCATCCGCTGAGTGCTGCCCGTCTGCACTCAGAGGCTTTGTTGCGTTGCAACTGTCAGCGTACGGGCCATGCCCGTGTTCTCTGCTTGCTCGGATAGCGGCGATGGGGATCAGAGAAACTCGCGAGGGCCGTCTGGCCAGGGCCGGCAGATGAGATTTGTCGGGCCGACTATTGACGACGTAGAACTACTCGATGCCATCGAGCAAGGAGCGCGTCCCGCCGCAGCTTGCCCCGGGAGGAGCGAGGAAGTGCCTCGATTGACCAGATATTGGCGGGGCGCTTTTCTTTCGGCAGTCTGGTTGCCAAGTAGGCTCGTAGCATGTCCGGCTTAGTGCTAGCATCTTCGCGTAGGACAACATAGCAAACGATGTCCTGTCCATAGATCGGATCAGGGACACCCACGGCAGCGGCTTCTACAACGTCACCATGCGCCAACAGGGCATCTTCAATTTCACTTGGTGCGACTTTGATGCCTCCTCGTATCACCAGGTCGTCCATGCGCCCCAGCAGTTGTACGAAACCATCTTCATCGCGTTGTGCGAGATCACGGGAGTAGAGCCGTCGCCCGCGGACGGCACGTATTGAACCGTCGATTTCAAGTATTCCAGCGGCCAACTTTGGGCCTTCCAATACAACTTGTCCTGCCATTCCAGCGGGGCATGATTGGCCCTCGAAATCCACGACGTCGAAAGCCGTATATGGAACGGGCAGACCCACGGTCCCGATCTTGCGATTGCATAGGCGATTGCCGCAGATCCAGCCGGCTTCTGTTGAGCCATACATGTTGAGAACTGCGATAGCGGTTTCCTGCTCGAAGCGTAGCCAAGTGCTGCGTGACAATGGTGCAGAACTGCAGGTCATTAGACGCAGGCTCGACGCACAAGCCCGTAGCTCCTCGATTGGGCCGTTCAGCAGCATGTTGAGAACGGTAGGTACACCGGCGGAGATCGTGATTTTGTGGTTCGCTATCCAGGCAGGAAATCGACTGCGTGAAAATTGACGTGCAAGATGCAGGGTTGCGCCGCTTTGGAGAAAGGGCATCAGCGAAAGAATCTGGGGCGAATACCAACTGAGTGAGCGGTATTCGAGAATGCGATCGCTTTCGCTAAGTTCCAGTAGGTAAGCGCTATCCAGGCCGTTGAGCCAGTACGATGCGTGATCGTGCAAGACAATCTTTGCCGCTCCCGCGCTACCGGAGGTGCAGCACGCCGCGGCAATGTCGTCCGGCTTTGTGTTTGGCATGGCCAGGGTGGTATTTGAAGGCAATGCCGAAAGATGGATTGTTTCTGCCTGCTGCGATGGTTTCGAGCAGCTTCCCCAGCGGCCATATCGAGCGCTTGCGCGAATACCCGCTGGCAAATCAGCCGCCATGATGCTGGCACCGTAGAGTACAAGTGCCGGGTTCAACGCATTGAATGCGACTTGCGTTGCGACGGCTCCAAGTTGAGAGGTGTCGAAGGGGCACACGATGGCGCCAAGGCGCCACAATGCAAGCCACATCAGTACGGTCTCAATGCCGTCATCAATCAGTAGGGCAACTCGGACACGCTCAGATACGCCGAATTTCTTCAGCTGAAGCGCTATGCCATCCACCACACCTGCAAGCTCAGCGAAGCTGATGTGCTGCTCACGCTCGACGTCTACGATAGCAATCTTGGCGGGGTGCCGATTGCGATGCCCGGCTAGCACTTCGGCCAGGGAGCGCCATGGTGTTCCAGTGCTTGACTTGTCCATCGCACCTTTCAAGAGTCGTTAACAGCAGTGAGCTTGTGAGGGATGGGCTGAGTATCCACGTGTGTCAGCTGTGTCAGTGCCCATTCCCTAAAAAGCTCGACCTTCCCGACCTTCGCTTTGGCCATCGTTGACGTAATGTAGTAGCTGGAACCAGACGAGACACGCGGACCAAAGGGCTGGACGAGAGTACCCTGAACGAGGTCGCGGTCGACTAGCGGAGTACGTCCAATCGCAAGGCCACTGCCCTCGATCGCCGCAGTGAGTGAGGTCAGCTGGAGTTGGAAAACGGCTTCGCCAGCGAAGTTTACTTCACTGTAGCCCGCGGCATCGAGCCATGCCGGCCAGTCGTCCTGGTATAGGGAGTAGAAATAAGTCCGGATCCTCACAAACCGGGCTAGCTTGTCTTCAATGCTCCCATGGGAACCGATCTCTTCAAGCAGGCGAGGGGAGCAAACCGGGAAGAATTCTTCGCCCTGGATGAGGTCGGCGCGCATGCCTCCCCATCTTCCCGCCCCATATCTGATGGCTACATCGTAGTTGTTGCTTTCGAAGTCGTCGAAGTTTGAGCTCGTCGACAAGTGAAGCGCGATGTCTGGATGTTTGCGCTGGAAGTCGGGGAGCTTTGGAATCAGACATTTGACGGCATAGGTCGGCAAGCACGCGATCGTGAGCACTGTATTGGCCTTTTTTTTGCGCGTGTTCTCGCTGGCAATGGCGAGCATGCTGATCGCCTCATTGACTGATCGCAGGTATTCCACCGCCGCAGGCGTAAGCGTCAGCATGTTCCGCTGGCGGACGAACAGCTTCGTGTCGAGCCGATCTTCGAGCGTTTTCACCTGATGGCTGATCGCGGTTTGGGTGATGTCGAGTTCTCGAGCAGCCTTCGTGAAGCTCAAGTGACGAGCCGCCGACTCGAAGGCGATCAGACTCTGAAGGGAAGGGATAAACGGTCTCATGGTGTGCAATTGCGGCGTTGGCATCGTGCGCTACGTAGCCAGTCGGGTCGCAGCACATTTAATAAATAATTGTTACCCAGTATAATTAGTTTACTGCAGGGCGTGTTGAAAGCAAGGAAATCCGGGCTCGGTAAATTCCCTAGGTACATCCATGACCGAAACGTTTCGATTCGACCCTATGGAGAGATGAGAGTGATCCGGTGCGTTGCTTGCCGTGGCACAACGATTTTTCACAGTTCGAGCCTGCGTATGGCGGGGAATCACTGCTGTCTAGTCACTTTGAAACTACCTTGCGCTGTCGCCAGAAGGACTCGGTGATCCAACCAAGCCTCCCCGCGCGCGAAATATAGCGACCGGCCTCGTTGTTCGAGAAAACCTTTAGCGATGACCGTACCGCTTGTCCCACTGTTGAGGAAGTTCAGTGCCAAGGACACTGTGCGCCCATGAACGGGTTCGTGCGACGCAAGGTTATACAACCCGGAGTACCCGCACGCGACGTCCAGAAGCGTGGAGATGACCCCGCCCTGAAGAACCCGCTGTCTATTGAGCATACTCGCACCGATTGGTAGGTGGAATTCGCAGTAGCCCTCGAACCATTCGGTGCATGACGCACCGACTAAGGCGAGGAATGGATTGTCAATGATGATGGGAC
The DNA here is from genome assembly GCF_001718835.1 of Burkholderia cepacia. Lineage (NCBI taxonomy): Bacteria > Pseudomonadati > Pseudomonadota > Betaproteobacteria > Burkholderiales > Burkholderiaceae > Burkholderia > Burkholderia cepacia. The sequence goes on from NZ_CP013444.1 coordinate 1,130,010, forward strand.
TGTCGTGAATTTCCACGGAATCTCACTCTCTATATGCACGCAGGACTCATGTAGCGTAGTAGGTCCGGGCAGGTATGGCGAACGAAAGCCATTCATGTGAGCCATGAGATCGGCTTGATTGCTGCGAGCACTGCGTAGCCAACAGCAGTATTGTTGGCGTAGGGGCGACTCCAATGACCGCTCATAGCTGGGATGAAAAACTATCGTTCGCACGGGTGCGGCGCAGGAGCTAGTCTTTTCTCACTTTCCAAAGCGACTCATGAGGCTACCCTCCCATGGCAATCACGTCTTCCGCAAATCCGTTAACAACGTTCGAACGCGTTAACATGTACATTGGTGGGGCTTGGGTCGAGTCCTCAAGTGGCAAGGTGCTCGAGAGCATCGATCCGTATCGTCAAAAGGTGTGGGCGGTCGTGCCGGACGCATCGGAGGACGATGTCAAGTCGGCGGTAACCGCGGCTCGGGATGCGTTTGATAACGGCCCCTGGCGGCGTACTACGCCGCAGCAACGTGCCGCCTTGATGCGTAAGCTTGGTGATTTGATTGCCCGCGATGCTGAACGAATGGCGCGAATCGAGTCCTCGGACAACGGCAAGTTGTATCGAGAGATGCTCGGCCAGTGGCGATACCTGCCCGAGTGGCTGTACTACTTTGCCGGCCTTGCTACGCAAGCTTGTGGGGAGCTCCTGCCCAGCGACCGACCGAACTACTTGGCCTTTACCCGTAAAGAGCCGGTTGGTGTGGTGGCAGCAATTACGCCATGGAATTCACCGTGCCTGCTGATGATGTTCAAGCTCGCGCCTGCGCTTGCAGCGGGCTGCACCTTCATCGTCAAGCCTTCGGAACACACACCGGTTTCCACCTTGAAGTTTGCCGAACTGATGGAAGAGGCGGGATTCCCACCTGGCGTCTTCAATGTTGTCACCGGGGGACCGGACGTGGGCCGGTGGCTGGTGTCCGATGCCCGCCTGGACAAGATCACGTTTACTGGGTCGGATGGCGTTGGCAAAGCCATTGCCCGTGCGGGAGCAGAAAACCTCGCGCGCGTTTCGCTTGAACTCGGTGGAAAGTCACCGCAACTCGTCTTCGACGATTGCGATGTCGAGGCGGTTGCAAATGGTGTCATTTCGGGCGTGTTCGCGGCGACCGGGCAGACCTGCATGGCCGGTTCCCGCTTGATTGTGCATCGATCTATTCACGACGAAGTTGTTGAGCGTGTCATCAGCCGAATCAGGGAGCTCAGGCTTGGTGATCCCATGGATCTGGCGACGGAAATGGGGCCCGCAGCGACAGAGCCACAGTTCCACAAGGTTCTTTCAATGGTCAAGGTGGCCGAAGCGGAGGGGGCAACGCTTGCGTATGGCGGCAGGCAGGCTCCGGAGGGCGGCTTTTTTGTCCTGCCCACGGTGCTGACCGGTGTCCGGAACTCCATGAGCATTGCCCGGGATGAAGTGTTTGGGCCGGTGTTGTCAGTCCTGACCTTTGACAGTGAGGATGAGGCTGTCAGCATCGCCAACGACACTCGATATGGCCTGGCCGCGGGCGTTTGGACACTGAACGTGCAGCGGGCGCATCGCGTCGCCTCGAAATTGCGCGCCGGCACGGTCTGGATCAATGCGTACCGGGTGACCGCACCCTTTGCGCCTTTCGGTGGTTTCAAACACAGCGGTATCGGGCGTGAAAACGGCCACGACGGCATGGCTGAATTTCTTGAGACAAAGACTGTCTGGGTCGAGCTGAGCGGGGATTTGCGCGACCCGTTCACCATGGGCTAGCCCATTCATCATTGTTCCTGCGGTGTCGCCTGTGTCGTAGAAAACGGCACTTTAGGAGTGGTATCGCGGCTCTATTTCCATTGCACTTGAAAGCGAGTGTCGCGATGTGCCGCTTGTGTCGGCACAAGGTTTTTAATTATGAGATAAATCTTTGTATTTTCATATTGCCATGCAAGTGGCGATGGCTTGTTATGTCTGATAAAAATAGAATATTTATTTAACTATCGGAGGAGGCGATGAAGAGAATGGAACTCTTTGCCGTAATGATGGCTGTGGCGACGTTTGGTGTGGCCACTGCGTACCCGGTTCGGGCACAGGTGCCCACAACTCCCGTGAAGATTGGATTCGCGACGGATATGAGCGGACTCTATTCCGATATCGATGGTGCAGGCGGGGTGGAGGCAGTGAAGATGGCGATTTCCGACTTTGGCGGGCAAGTCGCGGGCAAGAAGATCGAACTGCTTGCGTTCGATCATCAAAACAAGCCGGACGTTGCCTCCACAAGGTCAAGAGAGCTGATTGATGTTCAGAAGGTCAATCTGCTGCTGGGCGGCGTGAACTCTGCCGTTGGCCTTGCAATGTCGAAGATCGCGGCCGAGAAGAAGGTGGTCTATATCTCGGTCGGTGCCGGTACGGCACGGCTGACTAACGAGGAATGTACGCCGTACACCATCAACTATGCGCTTGACACCATTGCGCAAGCTCGCGTGGCGGGAAAGGCAGTCACGAATCAAGGCGGGAAAACCTGGTTCTTCTTGGTTGCCGACTACGCCTTTGGACATTCGCTTGAGAAAGACACCTCCGAAGTAGTGAGGAGCAACGGTGGCAAGGTAATCGGTTCGGTGCGTCACCCTGTTTCGGCTTCAGACTTTTCGTCCTACCTGATGCAGGCGCAAGGTTCCCGGGCGCAAGTGCTCGCATTGGCCGATGCCGGCAGCGATTTGCACAACGCGATCAAGACCGCAACCGAGTTCGGCATCAATAAGAGCATGCGGATGACGGCGCTCATGCAATTCATTTCCGACACGCACGCCATGGGGCTCGGTGTGACCCAAGGCATGTACTTGTCGGATGCCTGGTACTGGGATCTAAACGACCAGACGCGTGCATGGTCAAAGCGGTTCTTCGAAAAAACAAAAAAAATGCCGACCGTGCTTCAGGCGGGCGCCTACTCCGCTACGTTGCATTATCTGAATGCGGTGAAAAGCGTTGGTGCGACGGACGCGGACAAGGTGATGGCAAAGATGAAGGAATCGAAGGTTAACGACATTTTCGCAAAAAACGGTTACATCCGGTCGGATGGGCGCATGGTGCATGACTATTACCTAATGGAGGTGAAGAAGCCGTCGGAATCCAAGTATCCATGGGACTACTACAAGGTGGTGAAAACGGTGCCAGGGGAGCAAGCATTCAACACGAAGGCGGAGTCAAAATGTTCTCTCTGGAAATGATTGTCTTTTGAGTTTAAAATCGACTCAAATAAATAGAACTAGGAGGAGAACAGGTGGAGTTGACCCTGTAACTCCGGACAAAGCGTCACACTAAGGATTGCTGAATCCATCGAGCGCCGGAACTCGCGAGGCGAGCGGTATTTCCGCGCGCTATGGGGATGTTTTTCGTTGTAGTGCTCGAACGCGATGGCCAGGTTTCGTGCAGCAGTCGCTGTTACCTGAGGTGGAATTTTGTGACCAATCAAGCAGTGAGTCTCGCGTCGATATTATCGGAATCCAGCCAGGCTCGATGGACCGTGGCAGGAGGTTGATAGCGATGAGCGCTATGGGGCCGACGCTCGTTGTAAAACTGTCGCCAACGTTCGATGAGTACCTTGGCCTCGGCCCGGCTGCGGAACTATTCGCGATTCAGCAATTTGTCGCGTAGCTTGCCGTTGAAGCTCTCGACGAATCCGTTTTGCCACGGGCTGCCGGGCGCGATGAAGGCCGGGACGATTGCAGCATCTCTTAGCTAGCACATGACCTTGGCGGCGGTAAATTCGGCGCCGTTGTCCGACCGCACAAATACCGGCTTGCCGTACAGGCGCATCAGTCGCGACAGCGTCAGGATCACATCCTGCGAACGCAGGCTGGCGCCGACCTCGATCGCCAGGCACTCGCGGGTGTATTCATCGATCACACAAAGCATCTTCAACGCCCGCCCATCCACCAACTGGTCGTGCACAAAGTCGTAGCTCCAGACCGAATTGGGCTGGGCGGTGCCTGGCAGGCGTATGTCGTTGCCACAACGACGTCGGCGAGGGCGCCGCCGCGGAATGTTGAGCTGCAAGGCTCGCCACATTCGTCGCACACGCGATTCGCCCAGCGTCAGCCAAGCCGACATCCGCCGGTAGTCGAAGCGCGGCACCTCCTGCGCGGCCGCAATCAGTTGCTCGCCCAGACGCCGAAACGTCAGGTCAGTGCTGAAAGCGGCGTTCACGCCGAGCTCCGCGGAAATCCGCTTCGTGTGCCGCCTTCACTTGGTATCAGATTAGCATTCCGCCTGCTATGGCGGTTTTTCTGCAAGACGGTGGAGGGAAGGCACTTACCTTCATTCTGGGTCTCGTTATATTTGGCAACATAGGTTTTGAGAAGATTGGCGCTGATGTGCGGGGCTCTTTGGACCGAAGTACCGGCCCAACTTGTATTCACGAATCGGCATCCGTGCAGACAGGCGAGAGCCGCCGAAGCACGGATCACGGCAGACGATCTACCAGCAGGTCGCCCTTCGGCTCGGGAAAAAAACAGAATCGGAGAGCGGTGTCGGGCGGCTAGGTTGTTTCGCGATGGTTCGAGCCAACCACACACGTCATTCGGCTTCCCGGTGAACTGAGCTCGGCAGCAGACTTGCCTTTGGCAAGGCAAAGCTCGCGAGCAAGGCGGCTGCGCATGCACCGATGACGTAGTAAGCGGGTGTGGTCAAGGCCCCTGTCTCACGAACCAGCATGGTGGCGAGCAACGGTGCAAAACCGCTGAACACGACCACCGAGATGTTATACGCCAGGGCGATGCCACTGAACCGGACCTGGACCGGGAACTGATCGGCGAGGACAGAGGGCCACGTACCGCTTGCCAGTGAAAAGACCACCGCCGCAAGGACGAATAGAACGACCGGATTGACGGTGTGATTCACAAGCGCCAAGTAAAACGGGTAGCTCAGCACAATCAGCAGCGCCGCTGACGTTCGCAACAGGTATCGGCGCGCGACCTTGTCCCCCAGCCAGCCCGCAGCGAGCAGCCCGAAGGAACTGACAACCAGATAGGCATTCTGGGCGATCGCCGCCGTGCGTGGCGAATAGTGCAGCTGTTGGACCAGATAGGCCGGCATGTGACCGTAGAGGATGCCGTTGACGCCAGCCATCACTGCGATCGTGAGCGCTCCCGCGACGACAGCTTTGCCATGATGTCGCAGCGTCTCGCGAAATGGTCGCTTGACGACCGCACCATGCATCTCCTTGAACTCGGGGGACTCGTCCAGATTGCGACGCATCCAGTAGGACAACAGTCCACAGAAGCCGCCGAACAGGAACGCGATCCGCCAGCCATAGGCCGCCGCGTCAGCGCTGGAGAGGTAGCTCTGGATGCCGAGATTAACGAACGTCGCAAGCAAGACGCCCACGTTGACTGCACAGATGATTATGCCTGCGGCCAATCCTGCACGATGTGGCGCCGCTTCCACCGCATAAGTAATTGCGCCCGGCATTTCACCGCCGACGCAGAAGCCTTGCAGCATGCGCAACAAGATGAGCAGGATTGAAGCCGTGACGCCCCAGCTCTGGTAATTGGGCAGCAAGCCCAGACAGATCGTAGCCGAGGTGACCACGATGATGGAGCCCAGGAAGACCGGACGACGGCCGTAACGATCCCCCCAGCTACTGAGGACGATACCACCAAGCGGTCGGATGAAATAGCCGATCGCTAGCACCGAGAACGCGGCCAGCATGCTGATCAACGACGAGGCGTTCGGGAAGAACTGGGCCGCGATGTAATGGGCGAAGAAACCGTATACGATGAAGTCGTAAAATTCCAGCGACCCGCCAAGGCTCGCGATGAGAATCATCTTCCACTGCGCCCGCGATAAGCCGGCAGAGTGTGAATGGTCAGCGGCGCCAACCGGGTGATGAGATAGCTCCATGACTCCTCCAAAAATTGTTGGCTTCTTCGTCTAATAGGTTTGTGTGGTCGGACGCATCAGCGGCTCAACGCCGTCGGTGCGCCGGGCCGGTTACGCACAGGCTGTCTGCAGTGCAGGGAATGCGTGTTCGAGCAAGCTGTTCAACGATGCGATGTCATGTGCGACGCCGTACACATAGCGGTCAGGACGGATCAGTACCGCTGCGGCGCCTGTTACCACTAACCACGCATTCACCGCATCCCCGTCGCTGACGATCTGGACCCCCGCCCGTTCAGCACGATCGGCAATGTCGTCACGTCCGGCGAGAAATTCGGGCAACACGACGAGTGCAAACCGGTATCCGACGACGTCATCCATCAGACGTCCATCCGCCAGGCGCGGTTGGGGCGCGATCTGTCCAACCACGGCCGACGAGGATGCGTCGAGACAGGCTCCCGGGCCCAGCTTCGGTTGCGGGGTGACGAAGTTGCGAATCGCGGCGCTCATTTCGCTATCGCGGTTGTTCGCGGCCTCAGGACTGGTCGTCTGAATGACCGAACCAAGTTGCACCGCGGTTTCGATAAACTCGCGCACATGAGGCGAACGCTCCGATTCGTAGGTATCAATCAGACCGTCGGGCGAAGTGCCGCGAATGACGGTGCCGAGCTTCCATGCAAGATTCGACGCGTCGCGGATGCCGGCCGCCATCCCCTGTCCCATGAAGGGCGGTGTCTGATGCGCGGCATCGCCAGCAAGCAGCAGTCGTCCGCGGCGCCAGCCGTTCGCCACGACCGAGTGGAAGGTATAAATCGCGGAACGCTCAAGTCGGGCGTTGGCCGGGGAAATCCAGCGGGCGAGCTTATCCCACAGCCATTCGGGAGACGCGAGTTGCGTCGCATCGTCGTCCGGCATGACCATGATTTCCCAGCGGCGGCGATTTCCCGGACCACGGGTATAGGTCGTCGGGCGCGCCGGATCGCAATACTGAATGGAGAAATCTCCGAGATCGGGTCGCGGGGTGTCGAGCAAGACATCGACCACGACCCAACGTTCATGCGATTTCAGATCGGTGAGTTCGGTACCCATGAACCGACGCGCAATCGAGCGCGCGCCATCGCAGCCGACTACGTAGCGGGCCGTCGCACGCCCGAGCTTGCCGCAACTGGTGTCTTCAAAGCGCAGTTGGACGCAATCGTCCGTTTCGTCAAGCACAAACACTTCGTGACGCAGCCGTACGTCTACGTTTGCCTGAGCAGCCAAGCGATCGCGCAACGCGTTTTCGAGGTCCGGTTGATGAAACTTGTAACTTGCGCACCAGCCCTGCGGGCCAATGCACGTGGGGCGTGCCCAGTCGATGAGAAGCTGGCCCGCGGCATTCACGAATTTCATGCCGGGACCGACAAACAGTTTGGGAAGCAGTGTGTCTGCGAGCCCAATGCTCTGAAACACCCGCATGCATTCGCCGTCAAAATGCACCGCGCGGGGCAGCGCAAAAATGTCCTTGTCTCGCTCCAGCACGAGTACCCGCACGCCTTCGATCGCCAGCAAGTTGGCCAGCGTCGCACCGGTCGGACCGAGGCCGATGATGGCGACATCGTAGTCGCATGCGTGCATCGAAATGGTTTTATCTGACATGTCTACATCCGCTTGATGAGGCGCCGGACTCGCAGGGGCGCGTCCGGCAACGAATCTTTAGGCTTCGTCGGCAATCGGATTGGAGAGGACGCCAATCCGGTCTACTTCGACTTCGACCCGGTCGCCGGGCTTCATGAACAACGGCGGATTACGCTTTGCACCGACGCCGCCGGGCGTGCCGGTGACGATGACGTCGCCCGGTGCGAGCGGCGTGAAGGTCGACAAGTAGGCGATCTGCTTGGCGATGCCGTGAATCAGCATCTGCGTGGTCGCGCGTTGCACTTCCTGCCCGTTCAGGCGAGTGACGACGGTCATGAGCGCGTTCGGCTCGATCTCGTCGCTCGTCACCATCCACGGTCCGAAGGCGCCCGTGCGATAGAAGTTCTTGCCCGGTCCCCACTGGGTGGTGTGACGCTGCCAGTCACGCACTGAACCATCGTTGTAACAGGCGTACCCGGCGACGTGATTCCATGCGTTGGCTTCAGCGATGCGCCGCCCACCGCGCCCGAGAATCACGGCGATTTCGCCCTCGTAGTCGAACTGTTGCGACTCGGGCGGACGCAACATTGGCTGCCCATGGCCCACTTGCGAAGCCGGAAGCCGCATGAAGATCACGGGCTGCTCGGTGGTTTCGCGATGGGTTTCCTTGACGTGCTCCGCGTAGTTGAGGCCCACGCAGAATATCTGCCCGGGATTGGGAATCACCGGCAGAAGCGTCACTGCCGCCAATAGGTAGTCGCCCTGAGCGCCTTGGGCCGCTTGGACAGCCTCATCCAGTGCGTCAGCGGCGATCAGTGCCTTCAGGTCGGCGTAACGGCCGTTCAGGCGTTTGCCGAGGTCAAACACGCTGTCGTCGCGAACGGTGCCGAAGGAGGGGCCTTGATGGGTAGAAAAGCTGACGAGTTTCATTGATGCTCCAAGTAGATAAAGATCCAGGCAGATCGATGCTAACGACCTACAAAAAGTCGTGCATTTATCATTATTTGAGAATAAAATATATTTATCGGTGGGTGCAACGTGTTTTTCGTTAGGGGTTATCACTACTGGAGACAGGCATGGAAGGTACGAAGAAAGCGCGACGCGGGCTATCGCTGAGCCATATGGGCTTCTACGTGAGCGACATGGCACGGGTGGAAGACTTCTATTCGCGGGTGCTGGAGTTCACCGTGACGGATCGTGGGACGCTGCAGGCGCCGCACGGCGAAATGCGGTTGGTGTTCCTGAGCCGTGATCCCGCGGTTCATCACCAGATCGTGCTTGCGAGCGGTCGGCCGGAGCACCTGGCGTTCAATCCGATCAATCAGATTTCGTTCGAAGCGGACAGTCTTGACACGCTCAGGCAGTTTCACGCGCGCTTTGTCTCGGAAGGTTTGCAAGAGATCAGCCCCGTCACGCATGGCAACGCGATTTCGATCTATGTGCGCGACCCCGAGGGCAACCGGCTGGAGATCTTCATCGACACGCCCTGGTACGTCGATCAACCGATGCGGGTACCGGTCGATTTTGACTTGCCTGACGCGGAACTGATGGCGGCCGTTGAGCACCACGCGAGTGCGCTGCCGGGATTCAGGTCACGAACCGATTGGCAGGCCGAGATGGCCGTGCGCATGGGCCTTGTCTAACATGTTGCCTGCCCGATCGGCTGCGCATCGGGCAAGCGCAAACGCAGTGCCCGGCGCAAAACGGGTTGGCAGCCGCGCATCCAACCGCTTTCCGTGAACCGGGAAGACCGACGGGCAAACGCGCTAGTGGCATAATCCGCTCACATAGAAGGAGTTCAGCATCCAGATGTCGAGCATCACCCGGCTGTTATCCATACTCGAACTGTTTTCGGAGGCCAGGCCGTTCTTGTCCGCCGAAGACGTTGCTGCCGAACTCGATTGCTCGGCGCCGACGGCTTATCGCTACGTGCGTGAGCTTGTGGATGCGGGTTTGCTCGTCCGGTTCACGGGCGGAGAGTACGGTCTCGGTCCTCGCATCATCAGGCTGGATTACCACCTGCGCGCGTCGGATCCGCTGCTTGCCGTTGGCCAGCCGATCATGCACGAGTTAAGCGAGCATTCCGGCTTCGATGTTGTGATGTCGCGCTGGTACGGAAACGAGCTTGTTGACACGCATCGGGAGACTCACGACGCGGCGCTTGACCTCCGCTACGGCCGAGGCCGACCGAGGCCCCTGTTTCTTGGCGCCGCTCCGAAGGCGATCCTTTCCACCTTCCCGAAGGCCAAGCTCGCGATCCTGTTCGAACAATATCCCGAGGACATTGCACAAAGCGGCCTTGGGACGACGCTTGAAGAGTTTCGGGCTTCGCTCCTCAAAATCCGACGCGCGGGTTTTTATCTCTCAAAAGACGAACTGGAGCACGGGGTTTCGGCACTCGCGTCGCCGCTGTTCACCGACGACGCCGGTGAAGCGGTCGGATCGCTTGCGTTGATCGTCCCGACTCAACGTCTTGAGTTCGCTAATCTGGAGCGTCTCGTCGAATCGCTGCGCGAAGCCGCGGCGCGCACTTCGCAGCGCACGCGCGCGGCTATTGAAAGCCGGGCGATCGCGACGTCTGGGTCGTCGCACGCCGTGTCTTCAACAAGGCGCTCGGCATAATTCATGACCATTTGCGCCTACAAGGGTTCGGTGCAATTGGATCGCTTTCGAAGACTCAACTCGTTGCCGCTGCACCTGGCATTAGCTAGTCGGCCCTGAACAATTCGTTTTGTCGCGCAGTTGAAGCTATGCCGCCGACAGCGCAGCGGTTTGGAAGTTGAGCAAAGCGGCGAGAATCAGGGCGTAAAAAAGCCGCAGCTTGCGCAGGATCATCCGCAGGTTGTGGCCGGCACCGCACAGCACTGCGCGGATCGCATCGCCCAACGAACCCTTGAGCCAATTGCGATCCAGCTTGCCGTCGGCCTTCATGTGGCCGATGGCCGGCTCTATCGCGCTGCGACGCCGAATCGTTGCTCGCAGCCCGCGCGTAATACCGCGTCGCAAGCCTGGGTGATAGACCTTCACACCATCGACGGCGACTCCCTTGTAGCCTCGGTCGACGACAGCAATCTCCGGCTGAACGTCGCTGAGGATCGCCGCTTGTTCCAACGCTTCGGCCAGCGTCTGCCCACCGTACGGATTGCCCCGCATCGGGCGTGCTCCTACCACCAAGCCCTCCCGGTGCGTCGTCGTGATCAACACCTTCACGCCGATTTCGTAAGGCTTTCGCGCTTTGCCCTTCGCCAGGCACTCAACTTCCGGCGCGTGCAGCGTGTACAGCTTGTTCTTGTCCTTTTGCTTCTGCGACACAATCCGTTTCGTGTGTCCGATCAGTTCTTCCAGCGCCGCGCGGCTTTGCTGCGCCACGCCATCGAGCTGTCGCTCGAAGTCGCGCATCACACGGTGTGCGGCTTTTCTCCTTTTCGAAGTCAGTGAAACCGCACGCTATTGAACTGCTCCCGCGACCTTGGGAAGCAAGGTGAGTAGTTGTTCACGTTCGGCGCGCGTCAGTTGGGAGGCGATGACATGCTCGAACTCAGCCATGATGGCGCGGCCGCGCTTGACCTCGGACCGCCCTTCAGGGGTCAACTCAAGTTCATATACGCGGCGGTCCGTCTCGCTCGGCTGTCTCGTGACTAGAGACAGCGCTTCAAGAGCATCGACGACCTTCACTACATTAGGCCCCGCAATGTTCAATGCCGTTCCCAGCGCTACCTGGCTGATACCAGGATTGGCGTCAATCGTCAGCAAGGCAGTCAGGCGGGCGGGTGACAGCTCAGGAGGCAGCAATTGAAACATTGCATCCACGCAGCGCACTTGTGCGCGCTTGATTGCATAACCAAGTGAGCAATCCAGCAGGTCTGGTTGCTGCAGCGGATCCAACGTCGTCTTTGGCGTTCGCCGTGCTTGACCGTTCACGGCTGACGTGTTGGCGCGGGCTCGGTTCGGTGTGTCCGTTTCAAGGGTTTTCTTGCGGCTAGCCATCGTCTTGGGTGTGGGGTAGGGAATCTACTTAAACGCGGGAACTTGTATCGGTAGTGTAGCACTTATAATGATTACCTAAGGTAATCATTAATTTGCATCGTGATGTGATGCTCGGCGTGGACGCGATGAGCGAAGTACCGACGACCGTCAATCCGGTCGTGGTGGCCAAGTCGCCGCAACGCGCGCCAGCCGCCATTGCGGCGACCGATCGCTTTATCCGCAACATCTGGTATGCCGCCACGTGGGCACACGCCAGGCTTGATGGCGTTAAATCGTTTGTTCCAATGCGTACTCTCCACCTGTGTCCGTGTGGCAGGTCCTGGCGTGTAAGTAATCGGTGCGAACACTTCCTGGTACCAGCACCGTCCTCGGATCGCTGCTAGGTGCCGACAAGCGCGGCACCTTGGGTTTTGCGCAAAAGAGCTTCGTTCCGCTCACCTGGATAAGGACGATCTCATACTGGATATGAGCAATTTTCGTTGGCGATCGCCAATCCGGCTTGCTAGCCTGTGCTGCAGGTATGAGATTGAATCGTATAGTTGTAGTCCGGTAACTTCGGCTACGAGGTGGACCTTCGGGCACTTCGGTGCGCTCAACAATGAATTTGGTTCGGCGATGGAATCAGCTCAAGCGGTCCATGACGGCAGTGACGAGGAGGGGTCTGACGACCGCCCTTATATCGGACCCCGTCGTCTTCCAAACTCACTGGCAAGTCTGCGAGCATTCGAAGCGGTTGCACGCCGCCAGAGCTTTACGAAAGCCGCGGTTGAATTGAGTTTGACGCAAACCGCCGTCAGTCACCAAGTCCGCAAGCTGGAACACCACCTTCGAGCCAAGTTGTTCGTTCGAGATCGTGATGCCGTCCGGCTGTCCGATACAGGCAGGCAGTATCTGCCTGCAGTCAGGGGCGCGCTGAACATGCTGTCTGCAGCCACTCAGCGAATTGTCGACCAGAGCGATGAAGGAACGCTTTCCATCGTTTCGCTTGCCGGATTTGGCTTGAAATGCCTGCTTCCGTTGCTGCCAGACTTCCGGCGCAGGTATCCGAGCATACGTATTCGCTTCGAGAGCGTGGTCTCCCACGATGCTAAAGCGAGCTACAACTACGACGTTTCGATACGTTATGGCTTTGGTGACTGGCCGGGTATGGTCACGCATCGCATTGCACCTGAAGAACTCTTTCCAGTGTGCAGCCCGACCCTTCTCGCAAGTTCGAACGTGACATCGCACCGCGACATGTTGCGACACACGGCCATCTGCACCAGTTCATTGGCATTCCGGGACGATTGGCCGGAATGGCTAGCCCTTTACGGTTGCTCTCCTGACGAGTTCGCCGACTGGGTTTGTTGCGACACCATGCTCTCGGCGTCGCAGGCCGCCATCGACGGACTCGGGTTTGCCATGGGGAGAACACCCCTAGTCGATCGCGATATCCGGGAAGGACGACTGATCGAGCCTTTCCAGCGGCGTTTGAAGTCGAATACTGGGTATTACGTCACCAGCACGCCAGAACACGCAAGGCGAAAGACGGTGAAGATGTTCGTGGAGTGGCTGCTTGAGCAGTTCACACATGCCGAATCCTGATTGGAATACAGGGCGAGTTGATTTTGTGCAGAAGCCATTGGCCGACGTCAGCATAAAAAATGGTGGGGTGATTTTAGGGGAGCACTCGGCGGCGCAGTCGCACCACTGTTGTGACGATGGGCCGACGGATGAAAATTTGTCACGGTTCCCACATGTTTTTTCATTTTCCTTGCGCCGCAGATGGAATTACGCTGATTCGTGAGCTTGTACGACGGCTCAATTTATTGGCGGCCACACGGGAGCCTAATCCACGTCTCGCGCGGGTGCCGCGCGGATTGTCGCAAGGAAGGCAACATGAGTGCAATGCAAAAGAGAGCGCTTTTCATCGACTCGCTTCGTATGAGGCGACTGTGCAAGCGTATGGTGGGCGCTGCAATCGTCGCGGGTGGTATCGCGGTACAGGTGCCCCAAGTTGTTCATTATTTCAATTCGTCCTTTTCAAAACGATGTTTCGTGATCGATGACGCGTGCGGACCGCATGATTCACACGGAGTTTCCGCTCGATGATGCCTCTCGAAAACGGAGGGAAATTGCGCTCGCCTGTGAGGCGATCTTATCTGTTCGGCTATATCGGATCAGCAACCATGGTGAGCATTGGTTACATGGATCCGGGAAACTGGGCAACTGATCTGGAGGGCGGCGCACGATTCGGGTACCAATTGTTGTGGGTGGTAGTGGTTTCGAACCTGATCGCTATTCTGTTGCAAAGCCTATCAGCGCGATTGGGTATTGTGGCCGGAATGGATCTGGCACAGGCATGTAGACGCTACTACTCCCCACCCATTGCAATCGCACTCTGGGTGCTTAGCGAAGGCGCGATCATTGCATGTGACCTTGCAGAAGTTCTGGGTAGCGCGATCGCACTCAATCTCATCTTCGGAATTCCCCTCGCGTGGGGGGCTGCGGTGACAGGTCTAGATGTCATGTTGATTCTTGTGCTTCAGAAATATGGAATACGCAAGCTGGAGGCGTTTGTCGCGGTATTGGCGTTCACGATCGGCGCGTGCATGGTCGCTGAGTTGTTCTTTGTTCACCCGGTATGGGGCGAAGTGGTGACCGGGTTGGTACCCCGCGTACGAGAGGAGAGCGTGTATATTGCTATCGGTATCCTGGGAGCAACGGTGATGCCCCATAACCTTTACCTGCATTCGTGGCTAGTGAAGGCAGAACGAATCGAACGGACCGCCGAGGAGAAGCGTTTCGCACTTCGATTCAGTTGCATAGACATCGTGTTGGCACTGAATGTGGCGCTGTTTATCAACGCAGCGATTCTCATTCTTGCTGCGGGAGTGTTCCACACTCGAGGTGTTGAGGTGACCGAGTTGCGTCAAGCCCATGAGCTTCTGACGCCGATGCTGGGCACCATGTTGCCTGCCCTGATCTTTGCGATTGCGTTGTTGGCTTCCGGACAAAGTTCGATGATCACGGGGACATTGGCAGGCCAAGTGGTGATGGAGGGCTTCATTCAACTGCGGATGAGCCCGGTAAGACGTCGGCTCCTCACGCGCAGTCTGTCTGTGGTTCCCGCCACGATGGCGCTTGCCATTGGTGGAGAGCGAGGTGGGCTTAGCCTGTTAGTGCTCAGCCAAATCGTGTTGAGCCTCCAGCTTCCATTTGCAATGGTCCCTCTTATCAGATGCACGACTCACGCAGGAATCATGGGCGAATTTGTGATCTCGCGCTCGATACAGTGTCTGATCTGGGGGGCGGCGCTGGCCATCATCGCGATGAATGCCTGGTTGGTGATCGGTGTCATCAGTGAAGCGGTGGTGGGGTGGTGGTGGTGGGCTGTTTGCTCGCTCGCACCTCTTTGTGGGTTGCTGGTCTGGATCGCTTTGGTGCCACTGATGCACGGTCGGGCGGATGCCGCAACCGACGAACTCGCCGAACTGTCCGCCTAGTAGCAGAAGAAACCATAGAGATAGATGGCGCTGATCCGACGCGTCGCTGAACTCTCTCTTGACGTGGCGAGGAGATGGATGTGCTGGACAACATCATTCTTTCAATCGGACGACCGGAGTTCGGCGATGTGTTGTTTGATGCGTTTCGTAGGGAAATGCGCGTCCGCCAAGTTGTGCTGTTTAAATTCTCGGATCCGTCTTCGATTGCATCCTTGGCAGCCAGAGATGATCGCGATGACCATTCTGCGTTGTTGTTGGTTCAGAAGTATTTTACGCGTTACCATGCTTTCGACCCATTCAGAAAGCAATGCATCGCAGCTCCCACGCGAAACGTGAAATGGATGCGATTCACCGTGAGGGAGATCGCCGAAGACGAATATTCCCAGAGGATGTTTGTCGAACCCGGAATTGTCGGGAAGTTGAGCGTGATCGTCCAACGCCCAGATGGCGCCATCTGTTTGTCGCTCTACCGGGACAAGCAAGAGGGAGATTTTTGTGTGGTAAACGTCATTGACAACGTCAAGGCACCGCTTGCTGCAGCAAGCGAGCGCCATGCCGAATTGACACCCGCGAGCCGTGCCCAGAATCTAATGCATATTGCACTGCTGCTTCAAAGCGGTCGCGATCTATCCCAACGCGAAGCGCAAGTATGTGCCCGGATTGTGTCCGGGTATTCGAATGAGGCCATTGCGCTCGATCTGGTGTTGTCGGTGCATTCCGTTCGAACGTACAGAAAGCGGGCCTATTGGAAGTTGGGTGTGACCTCCCAAAATGAGCTTTTCTCGATCATCCTGAACGCGGAGCGAGGCGCCTCGAGGTTGACCCAGTGAGCCTTCGTAGCGCATGAACTCTGTCCCTCATCGGGGTGACTTGTCAGTACGGCGGTATCGATGGAGCATTGCTTCTCGTGGAAGCCTTCGCGAATCGCTTGACCCACGACACCAAAGCGGACATTGCCGGACGTCATTGTTGGACGGCGAGACGGTCATGTACCGGGAGCTAGAGAGGAGTCGAAATGGCATTCTTGCGTAACACTTGGTATGTCGCACTGTGGTCCCAGGATCTCTTGCCGGGACAGACAATTTCTCGAACATTTCTCAATGAGCCTATCGTGCTGTTTAGGCGAGACGATGGGACAGTTGCTGCGCTGGCGGACGCTTGTGCACATCGATTTGCCCCCCTGTCCATGGGGAAAATCGTCAAAGGCGGTAACATTCGGTGTCCATACCACGCATTGGAGTTCGATGGGTCTGGCGCCTGTGTTTTCAATCCGCATGGCAGTGGACGGATCTCTCCTCAGATGAAGGTGAGAAGCTACCCCGTTGTCGAGAAGCACTCGATGATCTGGATCTGGTTAGGAAGCAAAGAGGCGGACGCGTCCTTGATTCCTGACTTCAGCATCCTGGACCCGGACCCCACCAAGGTCGTCAGCAAGCGCGACTGGATCCTCATGGAGGCAGGGTACGAGTTGATCACGGACAACTTGATGGATCTCAGCCACACGGCCGTCGTTCATGAGGGCATATTGGGTGACGAAAGCACAGTCAAGGCGGATCTGACGATCGCTCAGAACGGGACCGCGGTGACTGTCGGACGCAGTGTGCCAAACGCTCCGGCGGTGGGCCTCTATGATCTGCTTTATAAGCGCGACGGACGCGATGTGGACCTCTGGATGGATATGACGTGGCATGTCCCCGGCTGTTTGATCAATGACACGGGTGTAACAGATCCAGGGGCATCCAGAGAGCAGGGCACGGGCTTCTATGGGATGCACTTCTTGACGCCAGAAACCGAACACACCACGTACTACCTGTTTGTCGCCGTGCGGAGAAATCCCATCTCTTGGGGTGGGGCACTTGATAGTGAGATCCAGGCGCAAGTGTCGAAGCTACGACGTATCGCCTTCCAAGACCAAGACCAAGCCATTATCAAAGCGCAACAAGCCATCTTGCGTGGTTTGAAGACACGCAATCAATCGGATAGCGGCGTGCATTTGGAAATCGATGTCGGGCCGGTGAGGTACCAACGTGTTCTCCGCTCCCTGATCGAGGCCGAGCAACTGGCTGGCCAAGATGGCTAGCGCTGGGGTGTTGGTTGGCATGTAAGTACGGATATGGCTCAGTCATTAATGCCGGCTACTGCTATGCATTTCGCGCGTGAGCGGTCGAAATCTCTTGGGAGTGTAAGGCACGCTAGTCACGGACCGCGAGGGCGTTGCGGCCGCCTGAACTGTCAACTGCTACGCAAATTGGAGGAACCATGAATGTAGCGATCCCCCGCCGGAAACTCGGCGTTCACGGGCTAGAGGTTTCGGCTATGGGTTTAGGATGCATGGGAATGTCGGATTTCTATGGGCCGGCGGACGATCGGGTTTCCTTGCAGGTGTTGAATCATGCAGTGGATATCGGCTTGAATTTTCTCGATACTGCCGACATGTATGGAGTAATGGGTGCCAACGAGCGCTTGCTGGCCCAATTGCTGCGCCAGCGCCGCAATGAAGTGACAATCGCCACGAAGTTTGGTTTTGTCCGATCGCCCGAAGGCGCCTATCTCGGCATCAATGGTCGACCCGAGTATGTGCGACAAGCTTGCGACGCAAGCCTGAGGCGTTTGGGTGTGGATCATATCGACCTGTACTATCAACATCGCGTTGATCGCAATGTCCCGATCGAGGAAACGGTGGGCGCGATGGCGGACTTGGTGAAGGAAGGGAAGGTCCGCTATCTGGGCTTATCTGAAGCCTCCGGGGAAACCGTGCGTCGCGCCGCCAAAGTGCACGCGATTTCCGCACTGCAGAGCGAGTATTCGCTATGGACGCGTGAGGTCGAGAATGATGCGCTGCCGGTATGCCAGGAATTGGGCATCGGCTTTGTGGCATACAGCCCGCTCGGTCGTGGTTTCCTGACGGGGACCCTCCAGAGTGAGGACGAACTGGATCCGAGTGACTGGAGGCGGCAGGTTCCACGATTTCAATCTGACAATTTGAAAGAAAACCTGTTATTCGTGAACGCCGTAGTGCAGTTGGCAAAGCAGCGTGGTTGTGCCCCTGGCCAGCTGGCCTTGGCCTGGCTTCTGCATCGAGGCGTGGTTCCGATTCCGGGGACGCGACATGTTGAACGACTGGAAGAGAACGCCGCCTCGGCAACCATGTCACTGAGCGACGAAGAAGTCAGACGAATCGATGACGTACTGCAGCTCATGTCCGTACGTGGTGAACGCCTGCCGGCGGCAGGAATGGCAAGCGTGAACGTTTAGATTGCGAAGATTTCGACACGACTCGCGTTACCCGTAGTTGAAAGGAAAACCCCGCGAACGAATCGCGGGGTTTTCTTTTTGAGCTGCTGTCTCAACGCGTTGCCACAGCGACATTTTCGGTAGAGGCGGGAAAGCGATCGGACGTATCAATGTTGAACAGTTTCTTGGCATTGCCTCCCAAGATTTGTCGACGTGCATCATCCGACAGGAATGGCAGATCCCAGATCACGCTCGGCAAGTCCATGTCCCAATGTGGATAGTCAGACGAGTAGAGGAGTTGGGACTCTGCGTTGATCATCTTGAACGTGAGTTCCAGCGCTTCGCGGTTGTTCACCATCTCCATAGGTTGGCTGGTGTAGAACATCTCGCGCATGTACTCGCTTGGCAGTCTGCGCAATGACGGACACTCCGAGGTACGCATCCGGAAATCGTGGTCGAGACGCTGCATGAGCCACGGAATCCATGCCAACCCCGACTCGATCCAGATCACCTTCAACTTCGGAAAGCGCTCAGGCAGTCCGTTGATCACCCAGTTCGCGCAATGCACAGCATTGAAGAACGTGAAACCCACCGCGTGTGCCGTAATGAAGCGGTTGGTCATCGAGGTCAGCGGGTCACTCCAGCTGTAGGACGCATGGAATGAGATGGGCAGCCCGGCTTCCTCGAGAAGCGCGTAGGTCTTCATGTAGTCGTTGTGGTAAATTGGCCGATAGCGGGTCGACACCACCATGAATCCAATCACCCCTTTTGTGCCGGCATACTTCTTGACCATTTCATACGTCGCCTCCGGGTCATTGAACGGCAGATAGAGCATCGATCGCAGGCGACTGTTGCCGGGCAAGACTTCTTCAACCATCCAGCTGTTGTAGGCCTTCGCCATATTGACCTCAATTTCAACCTGAGGATGAAGGCCAAGGAACAGCATCGGTGTTGGGAACAGGCAGGCGTAGTCGACGCTGAGTGCATCCATCCAGCGATAGGCTTGCTGGAGATCACGCTGAACGCCCGGAGCATTGGGAATGTTCTCGACCTTCCGTCCCAGATAGCGGGCGATCCGGCCACCGCCATCTTGATATCCCGGCTGGTCAATAAGAACAGCTGACGCGCCCCTGTATTTGTACATGTTTAGCGCGCTCTGCCGCAACGCGGGGTCTTCGATGCGCTCGATAATCGGCAGAAGATTGTCGGTTTCGTAGTGATGGCAGTCGACGTCAATGATGAGTACATCATCGAGTCCACGCTGTTCGGCTTGCTTCCGAGCGTTTTTGAGATGTCTGCCGGTGTGATAGTTATCGATCGTTTGGTGATAGGTTGCTTCGCTGGATTCGATCAGCATCGTTTGGCTCCTGTTACTTCATGCCCGACCACGTCTGCCACATGCCAAGCTCAAAAAGCTCTAGGTTTGCGCCGCGTAGCAGGGCTGTCGTTGTCATGAGAATCGCTGTGGGACTGGCACCGTCCAGCGTATTGAGTGGGGTAATTGCCCCGCGCTGTGCGACATCATGTGCATAGAACTCGCACAGCGCTGCGAACAGCTTCTGCAGGGCCAGTAGCGTGATGCCTTGCGATGGGTCGGCACTAGTCGCTTGGCGCAGTTGTTCTGCCAGCGCAGTCGCCGTTTCATCCAGTCGAGATGCGGTGCATGTGGCCGGAAGCCCCTTCTCAACGGCCATTGAAGACGTCGCCGTGACGGCTGGATTAGAGAACGACATAGACATTTCCGTCCCGTTCAGTGACCTCAAATTGCTTCAATGTCACGCTTTCATCGCCTGCATTGGCTCCGGTGATGGCATTGAACTCCCAACCGTGCCACGGACATACCACATGCAGTGTGTCTGGGTTGAAGCGCATGCCGCGATAGCAGCGACGCTCGTCGATGACTTCTTCGACCTTATGAATCAGCAAACCATCGCAAACCGGTCCGCCTTGGTGCGGGCAGACATTGAGGTAGGCGCGCAGTTGCCCCTGAACCCGCATCACACAGATCTGACGGTCGTTGTGCGTCACCAATTGACGCTGGCCCTCGTGAATTTCGTCGGATGGCGCGACGAATATCTCAGTCATATCTGCTCCACAGAGTTAGTCGTGGGAATATTAAAGAGAATTAATATTCGCATCTCAAACGATCTTTCTTGATCGAGAGATGACGTATCGTCATATAGGCCAATGCCCATCGATCTCGCAAGCACGCGTTGATCGATTGACGCTGCGGGTTTTGCGCGCGCAGCGTTGTTCATGAGGAGGATCAAAGCCATACTCAACGCTATTCGTGGAGTTGCGGGTTGTCCGCGATCAAGTCCTCGTCAGCGGTCGGTTGGCGGTTTCTCGCAGCGTGAGTGTCGCAACAAGCGAGATTGCGGCGGCGACGAGCAGGATCCATACGGGAGCAAGAGGCTGTCCTGTTGAGGCAATCAACCACGTTGCCAGGTACGGGCCCGTGCCTGCTAGCACGGCGGCGGTGTTGTAGCCGAGGTTGAATCCGCTCACGCGAACGCGCGTGGAGAACTGTTCGCAGTAGGCCGAAATGAAGACGCCCATGTATAGGGCCTCGAGCTGTCCGAGCAAGATTTGAGCAGCGATGGCCGCGCTCGTGGAATGCGACATGACAACGAATGCCGGATAGGCCGCCAAGAGGTGTGTGATGCAACCGGCGATGAGCAGCGGCTTGCGGCCGACCTTATCTGAGAGCCTTCCCCACAGCGGGATCGCAAGCGCGGCCAGAAACAGCGTGGCGGTTGTTGACCAGGCTGCCGCGGTGCCCGGCATGATGCGTTGCCGCTGAAAGTACGTGGGCAAATAGGCAAAGGTAATGTAGAACGATATGAGCGTCACCAGCGATGATCCACAGACGCCAAGGACCCCTCTCGGGTTGGACTTGAGTGCCTCCAGAGCGGGGACGCGCACTGCGGTACCCGTTGCCTCGATGCGCCCGAACTCCTGGGACTCTTCCATGCGCCAGCGCAAGATCAACGTGATCACGCCGAGCGGCAAGGATACGAGGAACGGGATTCGCCACCCCCAATCCTGAAACGCGCCGGTAGGCATCACGCCACGAAGAACGGCAACGATCAATGCGCCGCACATCGTGCCAATCAAGGCCCCCATGTTCATCATGCTGGTGAATGCGCCGCGTTTCCTGCCAGGCGACGCCTCCACGACATAGGATGCTGCGCTACCCAGCTCACCGCCGGCAGACAGGCCCTGAACGCACCGAAGCAACAGCAGTAGCACTGGAGCGCCGATGCCGATGGCCGCATAGGAGGGCAAAAGGCCGATCAACGTACTTGCGAAGGCCATGCCTGCGACGGAGAACGTCAGGGCCGGCTTACGGCCGTACCGGTCACCCACGTGGCCGATCAGAATGCCGCCCACGGGGCGCAACACAAAGGCGGCGCCAAAGACCCCCAAGGTGTAGAGCAATGCTGCGCTTGAGTTGTTGTATGAGAAGAAGACATCGGAGATCGTGGTCGCGAGGAACGCATACACACTAAAGTCGAAGTACTCGACGATCGTGCCGAACGCGCCAGCGGAAATGATGCGCTTGACGCGCCGCGAGGCTTCAAGATCGGAGTGGTATATATCGCGAGATTGCGGTGTAGCCAGAGCGCTACCAGATTTTTGAATATCATTCATATCGTCTCCTAAGTCTCTGTTTTGTCGCTTACCTGAAGTACGTGGAAGTGTGACCTTGCAGGATTTGAACGAACGCTCATTGAGGCTAGATCCAAGCAGGGTACGCCCATACTCAGGGCTTCTTCTCAAATTCGCTGATCCTGACCGACTCGATTCGATCGTTGCTGTGCTTTAACGGAAGGTTTGGATCGATGCGTGCTGAGTCAAGCGATGCTAGGACAGCAAAAATTCGACTGTTACGAAAGATTGTCATGGCGGAATGACGTTTTCATCACGGCCACGGACGAGGTCAGCGAACAGGCAGAAGGGCAAGAAGTCTTGCGGCTGCTCGGAGTGGATTCACCGAAGCAATAGCGGACGGCCGGCAGGCGATATCAGCCGCCTCTCCCACAAGCGGAATGAACGACGGACCGCTTTGGTGAACGTGGCGAAGCTCAGAAGGTCATTTGCTTTAGACGCGCGGCAGTTCAGTCCGTTGGTGGCCGATATTCATGTGCGAACGTACAAGCAAGCGCTCATGGTGTGATGAAAAATTATCGTTCGTGCAACCGATTCGTCCCGGGTACGCTCTTCTTGTGTTCTAACGTGGTGCACTCACTTCAACGCCAACTTCTACTTTACCGAACTGAGGCTACTTTTCTATGACGAGCGCGAATCTTGAGAGCCAACTGAAAACACCAGAGCAACTCAAAATGTATGTTGACGGGCGATGGGTGGACTCGTCAGACGGTCGAACGTTGATGAGCTTGAATCCATATCAGCAGAAGGTCTGGGCTGTTGTGCCGGACGCATCGCAAGAGGACGTTGCTTCCGCGGTTTCTGCAGCAAGAGCCGCTTTCGATAACGGGCCATGGCGGCGTACCACGCCGCAGCAACGCGCCGCGATGATGCGTAAGCTTGGCGATTTGATTGCTAGCAATGCTGAAAGAATGGCGAGAGTCGAATCGTCCGACAATGGGAAGCTGCTACGAGAGATGCTTGGCCAGTGGAAGTACCTTCCCGAATGGCTGTACTACTTTGCGGGCCTCGCGACGCAATCATGCGGTGAGGTTTTGCCGAGCGACCGCCCGAACTATCTTGCCTTTACCAGAAAAGAGCCGATCGGTGTGGTCGCGGCGATTACGCCTTGGAACTCCCCGTGTCTGCTCATGATGTTCAAGCTAGCACCGGCGCTTGCTGCGGGTTGTACTTTTATTGTGAAGCCGTCGGAGCACACCCCCGTCTCGACGTTGAAGTTCGCAGAGTTGATGGAAGAGGCTGGGTTCCCCCCCGGTGTTTTCAATGTCGTGACTGGTGGACCCGATGTTGGGAAGTGGCTAGTGTCCGACCCGCGCTTGGACAAAATTACTTTTACTGGTTCGGACGGAGTAGGCAAGGCGATCGCCCATGCAGGCGCGGAGAACTTCACACGCGTCTCGCTCGAACTAGGGGGCAAATCGCCGCAAGTCGTTTTCGACGATTGCGATGTGGTGGCAGCCGCTAACGGCGTTATATCGGGGGTGTTCGCCGCAACCGGACAGACCTGCATGGCAGGCTCGCGACTAATCGTACATCGTTCCGTGCACGACCAGATAGTTGAGCGAGTGGTCGACCGCATCAGAAGCATCAAGCTTGGCGATCCCATGGATCTGAGTTCGGAGATGGGGCCGACCGCCACTGAGCCGCAATTCCACAAAGTTCTCTCGATGGTTAAGGCCGCTGAAGCCGAGGGAGCGACGGTTGCCTACGGTGGAAAACCGGCTCCAGAGGGCGGGTTCTTTGTCTTACCGACGGTGCTGACTGGCGTAACAAACTCCATGACCATTGCGCGAGATGAAGTGTTTGGTCCCGTCTTATCAGTGCTGACTTTTGATACCGAAGAGCAAGCTGTGCAGCTGGCAAACGATACTCGCTACGGGTTGGCAGCCGGAGTGTGGACACTCAACGTGCAACGAGCACATCGTGTTGCAGCGCAGCTGCGCGCGGGCAATGTCTGGATCAATGCCTATCGCGTGACGGCGCCGTTTGCGCCCTTCGGAGGCTTCAAACACAGTGGCATCGGGCGGGAGAATGGTCGAGATGGTATGTCTGAGTTTCTAGAAACAAAGACGGTCTGGGTTGAGCTTAGCGGGGCTCTTCGTGATCCGTTCACGATGGGCTAGTTCGGATGGTGGCCGACGTTTTTCGTTTTTGAACCTTCGGGAGGAGGGGGATGTGTATTGGTCTAATGAATCCGGACACTGATTTTGGAAAGGATGCTCGCCATGAAGAGGTGTCTGATGACCAAGCAGCGTCGGACATTTTCCCCCGGGGTTCAAACAGCCGACGCGTGTCTCGTGCTCGACCAGGGCTATAGCCATATGGAGGTGAGTCATTCGGTCGGCGTCGGCTAGACGGTGCTGCGCCGCTGGGCAACTGGTGTGCGGGCCTGTCAGGAATTTTGTGTTTAAGGCATAACATGCTCCCAAGGAGAGTGTATGCCTCGCAAACCGAAAGCCCTGCCGGTGGCACTGCCGGCGATTCCGGCCGAGCTGCTCGAGCAGTTCGGCAACGGTCCGATGACGGCCGAAGCCATCAACGCCGCAACGCTGGCGCTCAAGAAGGCGCTGATCGAACGGGCACTGGGCGGCGAGATGAATCATCATCTCGGCTACCCTCCCGGTGCTGCCAAGCCGGCCAACGCCACGAATCAGCGCAACGGCAAAGGGGCCAAGACGGTTCTGACCGAAGACGGTCCGATCCGTATCGAGGTGCCGCGTGACCGCGATGGCAGCTTCGAACCCATCCTGATTCCCAAGCACGAACGGCGCTTCACCGGCTTCGACGACAAGATCGTCGCCATGTATGCCCGAGGCATGACCGTACGCGAGATTCAGGGCTTCTTGCTGGAACAGTACGGCACCGAGGTCTCGCCCGACTTCATCAGCTCGGTCACCGACGAGGTCATAGCCGAAGTAACCGCCTGGCAGGCCCGGCCGCTCGAGCCGATGTATCCCGTCGTGTTTTTCGACGCACTGCGGGTGAAGATTCGCGAAGACGCCGTCGTGCGCAACAAGGCGGTGTACCTGGCGCTAGGCGTGCTGCCCGACGGCACGCGGGAGATCTTGGGCCTGTGGATCGAGAATACCGAGGGGGCCAAATTCTGGATGAAGGTATTCAACGATCTGAAGACGCGCGGTGTTCACGACATCCTGATCGCCGTCACCGACGGTCTGAAGGGCATGCCCGAAGCCTTGGCAGCGGTGTTTCCGGCCACCACACTGCAAACCTGTATCGTCCATCTGATCCGTAACAGCCTCGATTACGCCAGTTGGAAAGACCGCCGGGGGTTGGCTGCCGCGATCAAACCGATCTATGCCGCGCCCAGCGCGGAAGCGGCCCAGGCCGCACTCGATGCGTTTGCTGATGGGCCGTGGGGCCAGAAATTCCCGACCGTCAGCAGCGCGTGGCGCAACGCCTGGGATCGGGTGATCCCGTTCTTTGCGTTTCCGCCGGGTGTGCGCAAGATCATCTACACGACGAACGCGATTGAAAATATCAACTCGCAGTTGCGCAAGATCATCAAGACCCGTGGTCACTTCCCGAGCGACGAGGCCGCGACCAAACTCATCTGGCTGGCCTTGCGCAACATCACCGCGAATTGGGGAAGTGCCGCGCATGACTGGAAGACGGCCATGAACCAGTTCGCTATCCTTTACTCAGATCGATTCGTTCGGCCTTCCGTGCAATTACTCAACCTGCCTTGAACACGGAAATCCTGACACCCCCCTGGTGTGCCGCCGTGGCTGGCAACGGAGGGCCGGACATAGCGATGCGGAGAATCCTCAGCGCCTGACCAAGCCGCTGCTCGAACGCACCGAACGAACACGCATCCGCCGTATCGATGAAGTTGGCGCCGACTTTGAGAGCGGTGCCGACGACTGCATCGACTTCGCGCTTCTCCAGTGCGCCGATGACTTTCCACATGCCAGCATGCTCGTTGCCGCCAAAGGTCATGTTGCTGAGGCAGATTTCCGAAACCAGCAGACCAGTCTGGCTGCTTGTATTTCGTGAAATGAATTCCGTACGCTGAGTGGACGGCATTATGGCGATTGGGGCCCGTCAAAAGGAAAGCGGTGTCGATCACGCTCCGGCGCGATCGGATAGGTAATGAGCGCAGGTGAGTTGCTCGGACAAGCGCCAAAGCTGTCACGCAAACTCAACACGTTGTTTTTGGGTGATGTCGACATGGCAGTCGCGATACTGACGTGCCGCGAGCGGCTCGGGACTTCAAGGACGTGTCCGCTCACTGCATCGCAACCCGGCCACATTTTAATTGTGCCGGCGGAAAGGACGTTGTAGTTCAGTGCCTTGGTTCTGGCAAACATCATCCTCGTATCGCCAGGACCTTTTCGCGGACCGCTTTTATGGGTCTGCTTTTTTTAGTAGGCAAGGGAATCCGCCTCGCCTGACAACTCAACCAAACCGGAAATCTCCACTTCCGACAGGGACTAATTCTGGTTCAGGGTCATCATCATGGCCTGAACGCCAAAAGCGTTCGACTCGCGAGAGGTTGGATACATTTACGCAAACTGACAGCGTCGAATCGACAACGCTCGCCTTGCAAAGCCGGGGCGGACCATACATTTTTTGTGGCGATATTTGCCTCCGAAACACTAACACTCATTTGTGTCCCGGATTTCTAGAGCAGATCAATTCAGGATGCGTTCTCGTCCGAGATCGCGCCGGACACCGAGAGCCTGTAGAGAACGAGCGTGGCAACGACATACCCTATCGATCTGGTGGGTGGCAGCAAGGGCGGTGTGGGCAAAATCTTTGTCTCGCTTGCGCTGGCCGACCACCTCCAGCGTCGTGATTTTCCTGTTGCGCTGGTCGAAACCGATACGTCCAATCCCGACGTGATGAAAGCGATTCAGGACGAGGGGCATAACTTCACGCGAACCTACTCGGACTCGATCAAAAACGGTTTGCGTTTCTTGCCCCTAATCCAAGACGGTTCACGACCGCGACCGCTCCACGTCGCGCCGGTTTTCGGATCGCGGTATTTCGGTGGCACGGGAGCTTTTGCAGCCTTCCCGCGCGGTACGCGTTGACGGCCGAAAATATCTTCGGCGGTGATCCCGTATTGTTGAACAATATCGCGGACCTGTTGGATGACGGTCTGTAGCTCCGTAATTCGTGCCGCTTCCGTTTCTTGTTGCAGCGCTGCGAGTTGTGCTTTCAGTTCGGTGTATGTCGCCATTTGATAGGTTCTCGGTAGTGGTGGGAAAAGAGCGCGGATGCTGGAGCGCCATTATCATGCGCGGTCACAGTAAAATTAGCGTGTCGAATGTTGCGTGGGTTCCCGTGGGATCGGCGAAGCGGAGTCGGACGAAGGGAATTCGGCAGCGCGTTCTGCGGCATAAATGTGAACAAAAATGGGCGCGTGCGTAAGATGCTGAATGTACAGGCCCAACACAGACTGTATCGCAATCTGCAAGGCGACAGGCATGTCAAATTTCCCTGAGCGTTGCCCTCTGGCCTTACACTCGCGCAGCGCTGTTTCCGCAACACGGAACAATTCGAGCGGGAAATTGCCGTCCGTCATCTCATCAATAAAATAAGTGGTGTAAACAACACCGAGTAGATACGAGACAGTCAGCATGTCGCCTTCGCCTGCTGCTAGCGTGTAATACGTGTTAGCGGTCTGGACGCACTTAGCGTGTGATATCTCAGCAGAGAACGGTTGCTGAAGTTCGTCGAGCGTCAGATGGTGGCTGTATCGCACGGCGTCGAGCCAAAGTGAAGTCGATGGAACGAGTGTAGGACGCTAGAATTGCGAGTGCAAATTCAAGCGCCGCGTGGGCTTGGATGTGTTGATGGGGGGCAGGTACGGCATTCAACAACGTGCGACTACCCGGTTACGATCGGCGAGATGTCCGGTGTCGTAAGAAAGCGAGCCAACTTGTCAGCAGCAGACGAAAATCGGTGGGCGGGCTGGTCCGCCAGTTGCTGATCGTACAAAAGTAGTACGCACTCAATCGCAACTCGACTGCCTTCCGGAATGTCGAAATTTCCGGTTTCCTTCCAGATCGCTGCACCGTCGTGCAGGGCAACTTCGGCCGTCCGGAACTGATCAAGATCGAGATACCCGATCGTTGCTACGTGCACGTAATACGCAACGTAGAGCGCGTGAAACAGCTTCCCGATCGCGTCCGTGCTGCCGTTGCCGCTCTGCAACGAAGCAAGTGCAAGATGATGTTCCAATGACTTTTTTCGGGCCACATCCGCTGGCAGAGGCAGCAACAGGTCTTTGCTCAGCGGCTTTTTGCTGCGATGGGACGTCGATTTCGTGCGGTGCTTCATTTTGATCGTGACGTACGTTCGGTACGCCTTGGTATTGGTGGATTCAGTAGGTCGAGTGTAACCGAGGGTGTGCCCAATTAGATTGACGCAAATATCGCAGAGGTGCTTGTGCTAATGCGCGTCAACAGTCTATTTCTTCGGCTTGGTCGGCAGCAGACAAGCGGTCGTACCGGAAGAGCATCTGAACGGCTCGATAGCCGGACACCCGTGCAACCTCGAGCGGATGAATCCCCTTGCTTCGAGCCGCTAATATAGGTCATCCACAAATCTCGGGCAGATGACGGCGGCAGCCAGAACAAGCAAAGCGGCATGAATATCGAGGCGCCGTTCGAAGCGAATCCGAAGCTTGCCGAATCCGGCGAACCAGGCATGCGTGCGCTCGGCGACCCAACGATGCCGCCCGAGCCGCTCGCTGTTTTCGATACCACGGCGGCGATACGGGCCTTGATGCCGCGCTGTCTCAGATAGCGCCGGCAACGAGCGAAGTCATACCCTTTGTCGGCGTGCAGTTTGCTCGGACGTTTGCGAGGCTGTCCGTTCAGGCCTGGTACCGCAGGGATGGAATCAAGCGTGGGCTCGAATGCAATCGCATCGTGCCGGTTGGCTACCGCAATCGTGACAGCCAGCGGGATGCCGCGTGCATCTACGACGACGTGTCGCTCCGATCCGAGCTTGCCTCGATCAGTCGGGGCGGGATACATGGCGACCTGGTCCGGCTGCGCGAGCGCGCTGACGGGCGTGCTGGCCGTGCTTGCCGCACCGATGGCGCCGAATATGGCATCACGGTTCGGCGGCCGCTCGCTCGTGTTTGCGGGGATGTTTTGGATGGGCGTGGTGACGCTCGCGCGTTCGTATGCGGATACCGACATGACGCTTTGGCAGATCGCCATTCCGTTGCTGCTGCTCGGGCTGGGCTTACCGTTCTTCTTCGTTTCGTTGACGGGGCTGGCACTTGCGAGCGTGGACGAGCCCGAGACGGCATCGGCTGTCGGGCTGACGAGCTTCTGCCGGACATTTTCGGGTGCGATTGCGACTGCGCTCGTCAATAAAATGTGGGAAGATCGCACCAAAGTCAGTCTTGCGCAATTGGCCGATATCGTCGACCGTTCGTATCGCTACTTGAATGCTCTGGTGGATTCGGGAACACCGCTCGGGGTGGCCCGAAGTCAGATCAACAACGTCGTACAGGGCCAGGCCGTGACGATTGCGACGTCACAGCTCTTCGCCATTGCGGGCGTCACATTCGTGCTGGCCGCGATTGCCGTGTGGTTCGCACCGCGGCCGCAGCGCGCGGCGGATACGACTCACGCGCATTGAGCCGGGTCGTGCGACGACTTGATATTGGAATTCGGTATGGCTAATTCGACTGCGCCTTCTTCGGTCGCAGCGACGATTACGGGCATTGCGGCCGGCATGGCGCTCGCGCATTATCTGCGGCCCGTGCTCGTCCCATTTTTTCTTGCGGCGCTCCTTCGGATCGGGGTGGATGCTGTCGTGCAGTTGGTAGCGAATGTGCTGCCCAAAGCCCCCCGATGGACGATCAGACTGACGACAGGCGGCGTGATGGGCACGGCGATCATGGCGATCTGCTACGTGGTCACGCAGGGCATCGGATCGGTTGTCTCGCAAGTTCCGGCAATCGTCTCGAAGCTCGACGCCATTTCGCGGCACTTCGCGTTCGTGACGGGTTCGAAAGACGCCGATTTATTCAGTGCCGCCATCCGTCACGTCGACGGACCGGCCCTCTTGCAGTGGCTGGCCTCGGGCATCCACGAGCCGTTCCAGATCGTATTGCTGACATTGCTCATGTCCGCTTTCATGCTGACTGCGCCCAATGCGGAGAACAATCCAAAGCTTGATCTCGTCGTGCGTCACGCCGCGAGAGCGGCGAGACAGCGGGCGATCATTGCGCACATTACAAGCAGTATTCAGAACTATATGGTCGTGCAACTGGCGACCAACGGGGCGATCGGGATCGCGGTAGCCGTTGCGTGCCTTGCGATTGGGCTGAAAGCCGCGATGTTCTGGGGGGCCACATCGTTTATTCTTGCGTTTATTCCCGTGGTCGGGCCGATCGTTGCGAGCGTGTTGCCAGCGCTTTCGGCACTCGTTCAGTCGTCGACGGAATGGCAAGCGATTGCCGTGTTCGTAGCGGTGCAGGTGATTTTTACCGTGCTTCACAATCTCGTGCTGCCGAAGCTCCAGGCGAAAAGCCAGAACATCGATCCGATCGCCGGGCTGCTCGCGCTTGGAATCTGGACGTTGTTATGGGGTGTGTGGGGTGCGCTGCTTGCCACGCCGCTCATGATGCTGATCATGATTACGATGGCGCAATTCGAGAGTAGCCGGTGGTTTGCGGCATTGCTCTCGCATGATGGACGACCGGCGACGGGGAGCGACGCGGAGTAGTCATCCGCTAAGCCGCCCGTACCTCGTTGGGCTGCAGGAACACCAACGCCCATCCCTTGGTCAGGTGTGGCATGTTACGAAAAGAACAACTGCATAGGAGCACGCCTAGCTGTCGTATACGATTATAAAGATTGTGACGCGGGTTATTGCGTGCCGCCGAATACGCAAGAGAAGATTCAAGCGAAGAGTTACGCATGAGGCACTGTTTGCGCCGATTTCTGAGGCCAATTCTCAAACTGAACTGGCCCCAATAAATCAGACGGATTAATGGCCTATTGAGCGAAAGCCCGCGGGATTTTTGTTTATTCCTTTTGGAGTTCCTTCGCTAGCGCGTCAACGGCGGCAGCCAAGAAAAGACCAAATCGTTTCCCACATTCATCGGGGCCGCGAATCCAATTGGAGATAGGGGCGGGCTCCAGGATGTTGGTCGCCAATGCTTGTTTGACAAGGTCCGCAGCAAGGTTACGTGCGTCGTGATCGCTCAAGGCCATTTCCTTTTTTCTCCATGGCGTAAGCCGGCGGATTCCGGCTTGTTGATTTGAAAAATGAAGAATTTCATTGTTCCGTCCGACAGAGGTGTCTGTTGGCCGGCAGGTTACTTCTTCCAACGAATGCTGCTGCAGTGACTGCTCGCCGAGGAAAGCCAACTGTCCGGCGCATTTTAAATATGAACAATATTATTCAATGAGAATAAAATTCACACCTTGTCCATTGCGGTGAGGCGCTTGATTCCATGCTTGTTGCAAACCAATTCGATAGGAAGGTATTCAATTAACCTCCGTGGAGCGAGATATGCCCGGTGTTGTCTGTCTCGTCGCGGGGACGAACTGAATACCGAAACCTACCTAGTCCTTGTATGATGGAGTCAGGCTAGCACGCTGGAAATTCCAATTGAATAGCAATTAACTTACTAATATTTCTGAAAGAAATATTACGCGGGGACGTACTGATGTTCGGTTTGGCGGAAGAGGGACTTCACCAGTGCTAGCAACTTCTGGACACGGCGCAGGGCACCGATAGCCAGTTGCTTCATCTCGTCTTTGGAAAGGACGACGTGCCTCGAGTGTCAACGTCGGACGTAATTTCTCCAGTATCGAAGTAAAATCCCCCACCTGTCCGAACGGTAATCAACCGGCGGTGTGATCGGGTTGGTTCCTTCGAGGCCGGCCCAGGTTCCGGAGAACTGGTTCGGCCGGCACGGGATTCAAGGTGGGCGGACGGTTACGTAAATGTCCGGCAGCAGATCGGCGTGTGCTCGCAGGCGGAACGATGAGCCTTCGATCTGCACTACGACCGCGTGATGCAGCGGCCGATCGAGTAGCGCTGTAGCGATCACGCTGTCGCTGAACACTTCGCCCCATTCGCCGAAGCTGGATTGCGCAAGGCCTTTCGGTTGGCGAAGCACGGCGCGGATCGCGGTGACGGATCGGCCATACTCATGGCTGCCGGCGTGGCATGGCGGAGAGGGTACGAGCATCGACCGTACGCAAGGAATGGAATGGTTCAGGTCTGCCCAGATCGAGGCAACGTCGATGCGGCACGCTGGATCGGCTATCAGTATCTGTTGGGAATTACCGGCGTGCCGTGCGACGAACAAATGGGCCAGCGCTATCCGACGCAGGTGGTTGATGCCGGCCATCAAGCTGCCGGCGTATCGGATGGCTTCTATTTGAGCGAGCACCCATCTTGTTCGCGGGCAAGACGGGACGCCGGTGGTTGGAGACCTTGCGAGCCGGAAGTTGCCAGGTCCATACCTATCTTCACGGTCGCGGCGTCGCCGGCGACTCGAAGGCCGCATCGACATGGTTCGAAATCGGGGTCGCCGCTGGGGCGCAATAGGCGGAAAGTGATCTCGTGCTGATGTACGAAACGGGCGATGGCGTGCCTCAGAACGAATGACCGCAATGGATTTGCACCGCTGCGCCGCGCAACGTGGTTTGGCGGTTCCGGAGATCACGCTGGCGCTGCGTAGTGTTGCGTCGGCAATCGAGGCAGGGCTCTCGGTCAGCGAAAAGCGCTGGTTGGTGCCGGCCGATCCGGCGGCCGCACGATGGACCGATTTGCCGGTAGGCACGACCGCGGCCGCGAACCGACAATGCGATTGATTGTGGCGCCTGAATGAGACGTTGCTCGGGGATATATGTATCGAGCTGGACTAGACCAAACAGACAGCGTCAGTTCATCTGACTCAGTTCGGCCGGAAGCGGTCAGTCGCCGATCCGGATCCGCGACAATCGTCGGGGCCTTGCCTGGTTGCGCGAGGTCGTGAACCTGTGTTCGGCGTTGTCCAACTCGTCCTCGCCAGTAGTCATGCCTCTACCGCTCATATTTTTGCCTACAATGCCGTGCGACGGACGGATGTATGCCGATCAACTCGAAAGGTTGAGCGATCTGGTCGCGCCGTCTGTTCGAGTGCTTGCCTGTCCTACGTTCGCGGAAAGTGCCGAGCGCTTGCTCGCTTCCATTGACGGCCCATTCATCATTGCAGGCACCGCCTACAGTGGCTGTCTCGCGATGGAAGTGCAGGCGCGCGCGCCCGAACGTGTACGTGGGCTCTGGTTGATGAATTGTCAGCCGGGGGTACATCCGTATCCGGACAGGGTTCGCGCCACGAGTCGCAGGATTCGGGCGGGCGGGCGAGCATGAGCAGGTGATTGCTGAATTCGCCGAGAATGCCAATCCTTCGGAAGATGTCGGGTCGAGAGCAGCGTTCGTTCAAATGGCTCACGATGCCGGTTCGGACATGTTCGCGCGACAATCCGATGCGACGTTGACCCGTTCGGATCGGTGGCCGACGCTGGCAACCAGCACGATTCCAACGTTGCTCATATGGGGCAAGGCGGACCATTTCGTTCCGGTCGATGTCGGCCTTCGTATCGCCAAGCTGATGCCCCATGCTCGATTCGAGTCGCTGGAAGGATGCGGGCATTTTCCAACGCTGGAGCGGCCATCGCTCTGCACCGACATTTCTCGAAACTGGCTGATCGAGCGTAAGCGATCATTCTGCGGCGCCCATCAAGTGAAGGCGACGGCGCAAAATACTCGGGTCCGCCTGGCTTTCACCCTCTCACGGCGTCTCGTTCAACCATTCTGTCAATCCTTCCCGCGCATTTAGCTCGACGAACGTCGGCCTTCCACGAAGTCGCTGTATGTAGCGCATGAGGTTCGGCCACGATGTCGCTGGGCGTGGCATATTGCGCGTCCAGCGCATAAGCATGAGCGCCAGAAAGTCAACGGTACTCAATTGATTGCCGATCAGATACAGGCGGCCATCCCCGAGCAAACAATTCAGATGCTCCATGGCCCCTTCGATTTGCCCACGCGCAAACTCCTTCACTGCTGCGGCTTTTCCAGGTTCACCGTCAACCTCCGCATAGGACCAGCTTCGCATCGCCGGTAACAACGTGTTCGCGAGATAGATCATCATCTCGAACCACTCGGAACGCTCAGGTGAGTTCGGTTGTGGTGCAAGCCCGGACTCAGGATGTCGTTCAGCAAGGAGCATCAGCAATGCGGTCGATTCTCCTCGTGGTATGCCATCGATTACGAGAGTTGGCCCGCGACCGGAGGAATTCAAGCGTAAATACTCAGGGTTGCGCTGTGCACCCGCGTCAAGGTCAACGAGCCTTGTTTCAAAGGGTACGCCCAGTTCAAGTAGCATCCAGTGCACCACCATACTTGCCGCACCCGGTGTGTAATACAGAATGTAGGACATAGTCTGATTCCGGTTTAGGGTTGAGCTGCCGGCATTATGTTAGCAATGGAGGACGCCAGTTGATGCGGCAACTGTGCCTGTTGCGTTCTTCAATCTCGGGGAGTATTAGCTGAAACAGGTGTGTTCCAAGGAAGAAGTGTCGCATAGTCGTCAGCAGTGGCAGCGAGCGGCAACTTGGTGAACAGCGAGACCAGATAGTGATACGGCTCGACGCCGTTCGCCTTGCACGTCTCGACCAGGGAGTACAGGTTGGCGCTGGCCTGCGCGCCGGCAACCGTATCCGAGAACAGCCAGCCCTTGCGGCCGACGGCAAGCTCGCGTTCATTCTGCCCTTATCGGGCAAGAAGTTGAAGTCCATTATCGTTGGCATCCGCTGTATGGTCACCGCGTCAAGGTTCGAGATGTCGAGCAACGCAGCGGCGGCCGCGTGGTGCATGTCGACGCCGGCCCTGGCGTAGTCAAGGTTGTGGCAGCGTGGATGCTCGATCGGGCCGTGTGTTCAGCCATGGAGCTCGGCGAGCCGAGGGTTACCGTGGCGGTGCTATGCGCCCTGCATCGGCTGCTTGTTGATCAGCGCTTGCGAGCAAACTCGCCGGACGGTTCCACCATCGTCCGGGAGAAACGCAATGGGCCAGCTACCAAGGGGTGTTCCAGCACGACCGCAATCGCCGGCGGTGACACCACGCCAGATGAGCATGGTGTTCGACAACGCCGAGCTTCAGGGAATGAACGCGGCGCAGCGCGCAAAGGTAGTCGCGCGTCTTGCAAGCCTGCTGATCCAAGCCGCCGGCGTAACTACCGGGAAGGAGCATGACGATGACGAACGCTGATCGTTTGCCGGCGCCCCTTCTCCAGCGCAAGGCGGTAGTTTATGTCCGTCAGTCGACGCAGGCCCAGGTCCAGATGAACCTCGAGAGCCAGCGTCGCCAGTACGAGCTCGTGGGAGAAGCAAAGCGCCGCGGGTTTCGCGATATCGAGGTCATCGACGATGATCTGGGTCGATCGGCGAGCGGAACGGTGGCCCGGCCCGGCTTTGAGCGCCTGGTGGCATTGCTCTGTGCCGGCGAAGTCGGCGCCGTCCTTTGCCTGGATGCATCACGTCTTGCCCGTAACGGGCGCGACTGGCACCATCTGCTCGAACTGTGTGGTCTAGTCGAGGCGCGGGTCATCGACCTTGATGGCGTGTACGATCCCTGCCGGCCGAACGACCGACTGCTGCTTGGCATGAAGGGCAGCATTAGCGAATTCGAGCTCAACGTGCTTCGAACGCGCATGCTGGATGCCGCGCGTGCCAAGGCTCAGCGCGGTGAATTGCGCATCAGCGTGCCGATTGGCTATCTCTGGCATCGTGAGGTCGGCCTGGGTCTTGATCCCAACCAGCGGCTGCAGGAAGTGATACGCCTGATCTTCACTCGCTTTCGTGAACTGGGTAGCGCACGGCAGGCATTCCTGTCGTTACGGGCCGAACAGGTCCACTTTCCGCGTCCGACCGATGGCAGGACCCTGACGCACTTCGACTGGACGCTGATACGCTACCGCACCGTGATCTCGGTGCTCAGGAATCCGTTCTATGCCGGGGCCTACGCATATGGCAAGAGCGGGAAGCAGACGACCATCGTCGATGGCCGTGCACACAAGACCTACAAGCACCGCAAGCCGTTCGAGGAGTGGGAGGTTCTGCTCAAAGAGCACCACGAAGGCTACATCGACTGGGCAGAATTCGAGCGTAATCAGAAGCTGCTCGCCGCCAACGCCTATGGCAAGGCAGGCGACGTAAAATCGGGGCGTGGTGGGCGAGCCCTGCTGGCAGGGCTACTTGGATGCGCGCGCTGCGGACGCCGTCTATCGGTGGCCTATACTGGACGCACACCGCGACCGGTCTACCGATGCTATCGCTTTGACCTGCCACCGAAGTGCATGAGCTTCGGCGGCTCACCTCCGTTTGGCCAGATGAAGCGATCGGCTTCGAGACGCTTGAGCAGCAACCAGAAGCCGTTGCCACCCCAGCCGAGAATCTTGATTCGATCACGACGTCGGTTGCCAAACACGAACAGCGCCGAGGTCATCGGGTTAAGGCGCATCGCCTGTTCGACCAGGATTGACAGCCCGTTGATGCCCATGCGGAAGTCGACCGGATCGCGATGCAGATAGATCTTCAGCGCTTCGTCGAACCGGAACACGGTAACCTCCACAGCATCTGGATCACCGTGGCGAGCTCATCGAAGCTTGCTTCGCCAAGCTCAAGCTCGACACCATTGGTCAGACGCACGTGCAGCGATAGTGCCATTGCTCGAATCGGAGGTAACGGCTCTGTAGCAGTGCTGGTGACGAAGGGGGAGCCGCGACAACTGGCACGAACGCCGATGGTGCATTAGGGAGGTCGATCGCAACGCCGTCGGAAATTGCAGGCGTCCGGGCTACCAGCTCATGTTCGAGCCGGGCCTGGATCTTTTGGTAGCGCGCAATCCAGCTGCGTAGCAGGTTCGGATTGAGGTCGTGCTCCATCGCAGTCCGGGCTATTGAAACGCCTGGTTGGAGGCAGATCTGTACCAGTTCATCACGAGCCGCATCGTCATATTCCCGGCGGCCATCTCGTTTCCGTCCGACGACCAGTCGGCTCCGTAGGTCTTGTTTCTCACTCATACACTCTGATACCAGCTGTCCACGTGGACACGTAGCATCAGAGTGCAGCGATTTCTACACAAGGGCGCCGTTATTCGATCGCTTACGATCGAGCAAGTTGTCGGTAGCCCGGTTCACGGTATCGCAGTCAGATTAGAAAAGGACGAAGCTGCCGGGGAAGAATGGGCCGGTTTCGGTGACTCGACGGGGCGATCGAATTTGGTGACCATCTCAACCGTCCTGCTCGTTTAGGTCATGTAGATCCGCGATGAATCTCGATGAAAGATTAATCGACATAGCCCGACAGTCATCTTGGTGTATGTCTGCGCTGTCGGCGGCACGTGCGATGGGCCTGAAATCCTGGTGCATTGGCGCCGGGGCCATTCGAAATTTGGTCTGGGACTCGCTTCACGGATATGTGACTCCGGCACGTCCAGCCGACGTCGATTTGGCCTACTTCGACCCGTCCGATTTGTCGTCGATTCGCGATGCCGAAATCCAGCGCAGCCTCACGGCGCAATGTCCCGAAATTCCGTGGAGGTCACAAATCAGGCCGCTGTTCATCTCTGGTTCGAGGGCGCCTTGGGGCATCCGGTGTCCCCGTTCAGTTCATTGACCCAAGCCGTTGCGTCGTGGTCGGAGTACACGAGGGCGGTGGGACTCACTCTGCTGGGCGACGGGACAGTCGATGTCTGCGCGCCATACGGACTCGACGACCTTTTTTCCATGGTGGTACGACGCAATCCAGTGCGTGTCAGCGTGGATACCTATCATCGGCGAATCCAGCAGAAAAGATACAAGGACCGCTGGCCCCGTGTGACCATCATCGTGTAGAAATGCCGCAGGCAGTCAAAGGGCGTGTTACCGAAAGAAGTCCATCATCAATGGCCAATCGACGTGAGAGGATTCCTGAATGCTCACAACAGCGTTCGTCGTTGAGGTTCCCGCAGCCGAATCAGCTGTAGCGGACCTTCGGAGTCGGTTTGATGCTACCTCCAACCTAGGCGTGCCGGCGCATGTCACGGTTCTGTTTCCCTTCATGCCGCCTGACCAAATTACGCCCGACGTCCTTCGTCAAGCCCAAAGCGCGCTGAGTGTTGTGCAGCCATTCGAATTTTCGTTGACGAGGGTCGAGCGGTTTGCGGTCACCACTTATCTTGCACCCGATCCGCCAGAACCGTTCGTCGCCTTGACGACTGCACTGGTCGAGCGCTTCCCCATGTTTTGGCCCTATGGTGGTGCACACGACGGCATCGTTCCGCATCTGACTGTCGCACATGGGGATGCTGCGACAGCACTATTGGCTGCCGTCGAGCTCGAATATCGTCTGTCTGCGCGGGAGACGATTCAAACGTGCTGTAGCTCGGTCGCTCTACTGGAGAACTCGTCGGGCTGCTGGAGGAAGATGCATGTGATTGAGCTTCTAAAGGTCGACGTGTAGTGACGATCGACCGCAGTCCGGTCTGGACAGTTCCATGACACTAGGCGTCAGGCCCGTTTGGAGTGACCGGCCGCTTTCTCATGTGTTGCAATCTAAAACATGGTTCTACGCTGTCTAAAGGTTTCGTTATTGAACTTTTTTGGGGAGCCACAGTGGAAGCCTTTGAAACGCTACGAACCCATAGCGATGCCGGTGTACTGTTCGCCGAGATCGACAGCGGGCCGATGAACCTGATTGGCACGAAGTTCGTGAGGGACATTGTGTCGATCATCAACGTGTTGGACCGTGGCGATTACAGAGTCGTGCTCTTCACCAGCGCGCACGCCGACTTCTTCATTCCGCACGTAGATGTAATGCAGGTGAAGGAGTATCGAAAAAGAAGCAGAAGCCCTGATCGGTGAGAATTCATTTGGGCTGCTGTTCCGGCGTTTGCGCACAACTCGAGCCGTCACCATCGCTCAGATCGATGGGCGCGTGCGTGGTGCCGGCAGCGAATTCGTTCTTGCCTGCGACATGCGCTTCGCGTCCGTAGAGGGGCTGACTTCCAAGGGGTGTCCTGCGCCGTTTCGGATTCCCGTGACGTTCAAACGCAAACAGGGCCCGATCTTCTGGATCGGATTCGCGCAGTAGGCAAGGTGTGTCTACTCAAGAAAGAGGACGTAGTGGTCGATAAGAGGTTATTGGTTGCTCTGCGAAGCTTGCAGGAAGTCCTTGCAGAATAGGGAAACTCTTGGAATCGCTGAAGACGATGAATGGCAAGCTGACTAATGTCTTGACTGGCATTCGCACTACCACTAGTTGGTTACGGTTGCGTCGCGGGAAATCGCAAGCGGGAACGCTGACCTCGCCACGCGGACGGAAGCGCGGGCGTCCTCCCTTGACGAGACAGTCGCCGGCATGACGCAGTTGACTGAAACAGTAAAGCACAACGCTGATAATGCACGTCAGGCCAACACTCTCGCGAGCCGTGCGACGAGCATGGCCGATGCGGGTAACGAAACCGTGCAGGGAATAATCGGAAGAATAGGCCTAATAAATTGGAGTTCGATAAAGATATCCGAAATCACCGGAGCCGTCGAAGGTATTGCGTTCCCGACCAACGTTCTCGCACTTAATGCGACTTTGAAACGCCTCGCGCCGGAACAGGTCAATCAGGCAATCTGTCGGATGGACGAAGCTACGCAGCAGAACGTTGCATTCGCGCACAAATAATGCAACGAAAATCTAAATCGGGGCACTTATAGGCCAAGGGCGGAAACTGTAATTTTCATGCGTTTTTATACGAATTTATAAAATCTATCTTGTATTTATTCCGATATTGATGGGGGTGTTGGAGTATGAATAATATTTCCGTCCGGTTTACCATTACAGCTGTCATCGCGATCTTTACGCTGTTGGTCGTCTCCTGCCTGATCGCCGGGATTGTCTTGCTGACGAGATCAAACGAGTCGACGGATTTTGTGCATGACACTTCGGGGCGGGTCATTCTTATCAACGATGTCTATAAAGACTCGGCGCGTACCCGCGCTGGGTTTGCACTGGCCTATGCCGGTTTGATGAAGGGCACCAAGGCGGAGCCGTGGGTGTTTGACAACATCAAGACGACCCGTGATCGAATGCTGAGCAAATTGCAGGAATTTAACAGCCTGCCAATCTTGCCTACCGACGATGAAGCCCTCCGAGCGGAACTGATCGATTCAGCCAACTCGCTGGCGCGACTTCTCGACCAGGGGCAGCAGTTACTTAAGTCCAGTGATGCCGACGGCTATTATACGCTCAATATTGACAAGATCGACAAGGCCGGAGGCCGTTTTTCCAAGGCGCTTGAGAGATACCAAAAGGTCGAGAAGGATAATATCACCCAGACGCAGAGCGCACGCCGTCAGGAATTCCAGACCATGCGTTGGGTTGTGTGGGTATCCATCTGCATTGCGCTCGTCCTCGCTGCAGCGGTGCTTTATCTACTGAGGACCGTCGTCATGAAGCCACTTGACTATGCTGTCACCCAGCTTGGCCTGGTCGCTCAATGCAATTTGGCAGCAGATATTCAGATTACCAGCAATAACGAAATAGGTAAATTGTTGACAGTCTTGCGCGGTATGCAGCAAAGCCTAGGTTCGACCGTGCGCGGAATCCAGACGAATGCCGAATCAGTCACAGTTGCATCGCAGGAGATCGCGAGCGGGAACACCGACCTTTCCGGGCGGACGGAAGAACAGGCCGCCTCACTAGAGGAGACTGCCGCGAGCATGACGCAATTGACCGAGACAGTAAAGCAAAATGCCGATAACGCGCGACAGGCCAACACACTCGCGAGCCGTGCGACGAACATGGCCGACGCAGGCAACGAGGCCGTGCAAGAGATGGCTAAGACCATCGGTCAGATCAATGGGAGTTCAACCAAGATCTCCGAAATTACAGGTGTCATCGAAGGTATTGCATTCCAGACAAACATTCTCGCACTCAATGCGGCCGTTGAAGCCGCACGTGCCGGCGAGCAGGGTCGCGGCTTTGCCGTGGTTGCAAGCGAGGTTCGCAGTCTCGCACAGCGTTCCGCGTCGGCCGCCAAGGAAATCAAGGAGTTGATCGGTTCATCCGTCTCGATGATTCAGGGCGGCGCGAAGCAGGCCGCGCAAGTTGGTACGACGATGGGGGAGGTTAAGCAGGCGATCAAGCAGGTATCCGATATCGTCGGTGAGA
This sequence comes from Burkholderia cepacia, assembly GCF_001718835.1. NCBI lineage: Bacteria > Pseudomonadati > Pseudomonadota > Betaproteobacteria > Burkholderiales > Burkholderiaceae > Burkholderia > Burkholderia cepacia. The sequence goes on from NZ_CP013444.1 coordinate 1,171,074, forward strand.
TCGCCGCTGCATCCGAAGAGCAAAGCCGTGGCATCGAACAGGTCAATCAGGCGGTCAGCCAGATGGACGAAGTTACGCAGCAGAACGCCGCGCTTGTCGAACAGGTGGCAGCGGCGGCGCACTCGCTTGAAGAGCAGGCGAATAATCTGAAGGAAGCGGTATCGGTATTCAAGGTTGCTGACACCGCACCGTCCTTGTCGCGCGAGGTTTTGCCGCAGGGCAAGCCCCGCAGTCCCGTGCTTCAAGTATCAGCAGTGCGGACGAAAACTAACCCGGCTCTGCAGAAATCCGACAACGCGACGAGTGTTGTTGCCGTGGCATCGCAAGGCTCGACCGCCGACGCGTGGGAAACGTTCTGACGGGAGTCCCACGGGTAGAGATGTTGTGCCGGTACTGAACTGACTTCACTGAAGGTATGAAATTGGAACCGGATGGCTTGGGTGCGATCTGTCAGGACGGCAATTCAAAATGACCATTTTGCAGCGCATCCAACCGATGTTGGCCCGTTGATCGGCTCCTCTCTGAACTACACCGGAAATCGTGGAGGTCGGTTGGTTTAGGTTGATGCAGACACTGACCCTGGGCCGTCAAAATCTAGGATGGAGACGAGTTCGCGGGAGGGGATATCGGCTTTGCTATGTTGCACCCCCGATGGCAAAATCTGAAAGGGGAAACATAGTAAAGACTATGTTTCCCTTTCAGGTTATCGGACGAAAAAGTCGTGAACGCAAAAATATCTAAGCGGGCAATCGCGGTCAGCGAGGTAACGTATCAATCTTTCGGTTTGAATGGTTGTGGTACGCGTACCGCTCCCTGCATCGCGACCATCCATCCCGGGTACTCGATCGGTAAGGCACTCACTTCATCAAGCTTGGCAATCTCATCGAGAGAAAGCACGAGGTCGACGGCCGCTAGATTGTCTTCGAGCTGTCCGATGCTCTTCGCGCCGACAATCACGCTCGTCACGTGCGCCTTCGCCAAGACCCACGCCAGCGCGACGCGCGCAACGGACACCTCGTGTGCGGCGGCGATCTCGCGCATGACGGAGACACTGGCCCACGCGCGATCACGATCGACCGGCGGAAAATCGAAGCCGATGCGCCGCGAACCTTCCGGTGCACTCGTGCCCGGACCGAACTTGCCGGACAGCAGGCCGCCTGCCAAGGGCGACCAGACAAGCAGACCGAGCTTTTCCTCATTCAGCATCGGCACTAGTTCCCGCTCAAGGTCTCGACCCGCGATCGAGTAATAGGCCTGTAGGCTAGCGAAGCGCGCGTAGCCCTTCGCATCGCTTAATCCGAGTGCCTTTGCGATCTTCCAGGCAGCCCAGTTCGAGACACCCACATAGCGCACGAGCCCGTGCCGGATCAGGTCGTCAAGTGCGCGCAGGGTTTCGTCGACCGAGGTCACGCTGTCGTTCGCGTGAATCTGGTAAAGGTCGATGTGATCGAGCTGGAGTCGGTCGAGGCTGGCCTGTACGCTGTCCATGATGTGTCCGCGCGATGCGCCGCGGTCATTAGGGCGGGGGCCGACCGGGCTACCGACCTTGGTGGCGATCACGATGTCCTTGCGCGCGACACCGAGATTCTTCAGCGCCTGGCCGAGCCGCTGCTCGGATGCGCCGAACGAGTACACGTCCGCTGTATCGATGAAATTGACGCCAGCCTCGAGCGCGGTACCGACAATCGCGTCGACTTCACGCTGCTCCAGTGCCCCGATGGCCTTCCACATGCCGGCTTCCTCGTTACCACCGAAGGTCATGGTGCCGAGACAGATTTCCGAAACGAACAGGCCGGTCTGGCCAAGCTGCTTGTATTTCATGAGCTGGACTCCGTGGGCTGAATGGACGGCATCACGACGATCGCGGCCCGTCCACAGGAAAAAGCTGAGTCGATCACGCTCCGACGTGATCCGATAAGCAATGTACGCCAGTGAATTGCTCTGACAAGCTCCAAAGCTGCCGAGCAACCTGCTCGTCGCGCGCGGCGGCTGTCCGGCCGACCTTTGTCGGATAACCGCGCAATTCCAGAAAGCCGTCGGGACCGATGTAATCGCCGCTGATCACGTCCGCCGTGGTCGCCGCGTAGAGCTGAGGCAGTACGCCCTTCGTCGCGGGTTGGGCAAGGATGCCGTTTGCCACCCGCCAGAACCATGCCTCCAGGGTGGAGCGCTTCTGCTCGGACGCGACGTACTGCAAGTTCGTGTCGGAATAGCCCGGATGTGCGCCGACCACCGTCACGGTACGCCCGGCCACCTTGGCGCGGCGGCTCAGTTCGAGCATGAAGAGCAGATTGGCCAGCTTGCTGTCGCGATAGGCCGCCCACGGCCTGTACGGGCGCTTCTGCCAGTTCAGGTCGGATAGGTCGATGCCCTTCGAGCGTCGATGTTCGATGCTAGACACGCAGACGATCCGACCGTTCGGCCGGATGTAGTCAAACAACAATCCGGTGAGCGCGAAGTGACCGAGGTGGTTCGTGCCGAACTGGCTCTCGAATCCGTCCTCCGTCCGGCTTAGCGGGACCGCCATCACGCCCGCGTTATTGATGAGCAGATCGATCGCCGGGAAGCTGGCGGTCAATGCGTCGACGAACCCGCGGATCGATACCAGGCTGGCGAGATCGAGCGACAGGACGTTCAAGTCCGCACCTGGAAATACATGACGAATCTCGCATGCGACCTTTTGCCCTTTCTCGGTGCTGCGGCACGCCATCACGACCGTCGCATTGCGGCTCGCCAGCACGCGCGTCGTTTCCCGTCCCAAGCCACTGTTGGCACCGGTCACCACGGCAACCTTGCCGTGGAGATCGGGCACATCCTGTTCTGACCATTTGCTCATGTTGAGCCCCTTAATAACAGCGAAAATACGCCATGACGTTTTTCGTCAAATCGTCAAGGCAAACGGGATCATGGACATTTTTTGTCAATGTGTCAACATGCAGGTATGAACGAATCGACCCAACTTGACCCCAAACGAGCCCGAATCGTGGCTGCCGCCGCCGAGATGTTCGGCCGATACGGGTTCGCACGCACCACGATGGGCGACATCGCCCAGGCAGCGGGTGTCTCGCGCCCGTCCGTCTACACACTCTATCCCGGCAAGGACGAGATATTCGCGGCGGTCGCCGACGCGTTTACGAACAGCAAGTTGGCGCTCATCCGCGCCGGCCTCGACGGGCATCCGACTTTGCACGACAAGCTGCTGTTTGCCTGCACGACATGGAGCGTCGACGCGTTCGAGAACATGCTCGCGAATCCCGACGCTCGTGACCTGATGAATCTCGCGTTTCCGTCGATTCGTGCCAGCTACGCGCGGTTCGGGCAACTGCTGGCCGAAATCTTGCGCGAGTCCGCCGACGCGCAATGGGCTGGCCAGTCTGTCGACGAACTCGCGCGCGTGATCGTTTTCAGCATTCGTGGATTCAAGGACACTGCGCAAACCGGCGCTGAAATGGCGAAGTTGATCGAAATATTGATCAGTGCGATCACATGCCCGATTACGACAGGACGTTGACAATGCGAGGAAAGCGAACGAGATCGTTTCACGTTCAAGCGAGAGCGCAGGGTAATTAGGGTACAGATTTCCCAGTTGATTCCTGGTATTTGAATAAAACGCTCTATACGGAGAGGATAGCGGAGAACGTTGTATTGGGCCGGCAATATACGAAGGAATTCAAGGTTGAAGTGATGTGGCTTGCTGAGAGCGTCTGCCAGCATGAAGGCGCTCGCAGGCCACAGCTGGCCGGCGACGAGCGCACCGTCTCCAGTCGTCGTCCGGTCAGCGACCCGGAGGCCGAGAGCAGTCGTCTGCGGAAGGAACTGGCCGGCGCAAAGCTGAATATCGAAATTCTTCGAAGGGCGACGGCGTACTTGACAAAGGGGGCGTGGTGAGGTTGGCCTGGATTGACGCACATCGCGACCGTTACAGCGTAGATCGGCTTTACCGGGTTCGGGTGTGTCGCGCAACGACTATTGCCAGTGGCGCAGCCGAAATCCAAGTCACTGGCCAATGCCATGTTGGACGCTGAGGTCGTCGCCATTCACCCGGTCAACCGTGGCCGCAATGGCCGTCCTCGAATCGTGGGGCAGTTGCGTGCTCAAGGCCGGCCGGTGAGCGCCGAACACGTGCGCCGCAGCCTCCAACGTCAGGGGCTCGTCCGGTTCTACAAGCGCCCATATCGGGTGATGACGGATTCGACGCATCGCCTGTCGGTTGCGCCGAATCTGTTAGATCGGCGTTTTTTTTGATGGCTGGCGGCCCAATCATGCCTGAGTACGCGACATTAGGTTCTTGAAGACCGGCGAGCGTTCGTCGCAACTGGCGGCGATCCTGGATCTGGCAAGCCGACGCATCGTCGGCTGGTCGATGTCCGAGCGGATCAAAGCGGGATCAGGTCTGCCAGGCGTTGCGTAGCGCGTGCTGGCAACGCAAACCGCTACCGGGATTGTTGCTGCATTCCGATCGCGATGCCCTAGGTGAATTCAACCGGTCGCCGTAACACCTTACTCTAGGAGGTGTTTCATGGGTCGTCCATCGAGGAGTCGGCGTGCGTGAGATCGCTTGCTGTATTGGCCGCAGCGCATCAACGGTCTCACGAGAGCTCACGCGTAATGCCGCAACTCGTAGCGGCGGCCTCGATTATCAGGCATCAGTCGCACAGCGGAAGGCGGCGCTGTTTGCCGGGTTGACCCTGAACCGATCTGCGATCGGAACGCTGGTCGAGCGATCGAGCCGATTCACCATGCTTATCCCCCTGCCTTGCGCCGTCCGCGGCTGAGTAGCGATGCACTGGTTCAGGAATTGCTCGGCTTGAAGACCGTGTTCCATTTACCGCTGCGCGCCTTCCAGGGCTTTGCAGAAAGCCTGTGCGATCTGTTTTTGCCGATTTGCCTGCAGCAAATTACACGACCGTGTGCCGTTGTGCACAGCCGTTACCGGTGAAACTGCGAGTCATCCATAGCGGCGAACCGTTGCACCTGGTCGTCGACAGCACGAGCGTGAAAGTCTACGGCGAAGACGAATGGAAGGTTCGCCGGCATGGTTACTCGAAGCGCCGCACTTGGCGCAAGGTCCATCTTGCACTCGGCGCGAACACCGGCCAACTGCGCGCGGCGTTCATGACGCACCAGGATATCGCGGACGGCGAGGTGCTGCCCGAATTGCTTGATCAAACCCCGACCGACGAGCCTATCGACACCATCGGCGGCGATGGCGCATACGACACGCAGGACTGCTACACCGCAATCGCCGCGCGCGACGCGATGCCCTCGATTCCGCCTCGCGAAGGTGCCGTTCACTGACCGCCCATCACGCCCGGTGCGGCTCAGCGCAACGATGCTGGTGACGCCATTGATCGAGGCAGCTGAGGCGAATGGAGGCTACAAAGCGACTACCATCGTCGTTCGCTGGCCGAGCGCGCGATGTAGCGACTCAAGACGCTCACGGGGCCATGGCTGTGGGCACGTCGTACCGATACGCAGGCGACCGAAGATGCTGCTCGAGTGGGCGAGCTCAGCCGCATGATTGAGCTCGCCTGCCCGCAGTCCGTCCGCATCGCCTGAGATCATGAACATAGGCACTACTTCGTCCTCACGCCTGACTTATGCAACAACGCGGCTTCTGCGATGTGAGATCTGCGATGCTAAGCATGAGGGACAGAACGCAAGATAACGATATTTTTGTGCTGGTGGGCTGGGATACTATCCATCATGAGGCGAGCGCCGACGCGCTCGTCTAGAGTCAATTGGACCGGACGACGGCAGGGCGAATATGAAAGCGAATAGCATACTTGACCGGCTGGACTTGCGCATTTTGGCCAAGTTGCAGAGCCACGGTCGCATAACGAATGTGGAGCTGGCTGACGCCGTCGGCCTTTCTCGGAGCCCATGCCTGGCACGCATCAAGCGGCTCGAGAGCGCGGGATTCATTGCTGGATACGGCGCGACAATCCGGATCGAGAAGATAGGCGCGTACCAAATCGTGTTTGCCAAGATTACACTCACCGATCATCGTCGTGAATACTTCGTGCGCTTTATCGACGCAATAAACGACGTCGATGAAATCATGGAGTGCCATCATACGACGGGTAACTACGATTATTTGCTCAAGCTCGTCACGCGTGACATCGGGCATTTCCGTGACGTGATGGAGGGGCTGTTGAAACGTGATATCGGTATCGAAAAGTATTTCAGCTATGTGGTCATTGCGTCGCCAATAGTAAAGAGCGGCTTTCGTCTTGATGCAAGTTCTCCTGCGGAATGAAGTCGTGAGACTTGCCGCAACGAGCCTATCAGAAATTTTGTGTGTGTGGCATAAACTGATGGCCAAGCAGCCACCAGTGTAAAGCTGGATATCGAAATTCCTCGAAAGGTGACGACGTACTTTGCTAAGGGGGCGTCTTGCAGCAAAACTTGCCTGTACCGAAGTCTAAAACCTGAGGTACGGCTAGCCTTCACTTGGCATCAGATTAATACTCCGTCCGCTATGGTTCGAATCAACGTCGCAACGAGATTTCTGGACCTCATCGGCGCTCCCATTTTCCAAGCGAAAACGCCCGAGATGGCTGGGCCATGTCAGGGCATGCTGACCGAGAAGTTGAGCACATTCACCGCCGGTTCTGTCGCTCCGCGCCGATCCGCTGGCCTGCTTCGCCGAGGTCCCAGAACAGTCCCGCCATGATTTGCAGGCCCTCGCGGGCGACGCTGCCGAGCAGATGCTCGTTCGGCGCGTGCTGCGAGCAGGCCGGGTACGAGTGCGGCACCCACAGCGTCGGCAGGCCGAGAATGTCGGCGAACACGTCGTTGGGCAGCGAGCCGCCGAGATTCGGCAGTAGCGCAGGCGCCACGCCGAGCGTCGCGGCGATCGAGCGCACGCACCATTCGACCCACGGGTCGTCCGGATCGAGGCGCGTCGCCGCCATGAAGCTCGTGTACGGGGACACCTGCACGTCGGTAAAGCCGTGCGCATCCAGATGGGCGCGCAAGTGAGCGAGAAAATGCGCGGCATCGCTGCCGACCACGAAACGCATCTGGCAATGCGCGTATGCGTGTCCGGGGATCGCATTGGCCGGACTTTCCGGGTTGCCGGTCTTGAACGCCAACACCTCGAAGCTATTCCAGCCGAATACCCGCTCGACCGGCGTGAGGCTTTCCTCGCCCCAGTCGGGGTCGATGGCCGGATCGTTCGAACCGCCGCCGACGGACAGCGACGCGAGTGCGGCGCGCACGCTCGGCGGAATCGGCGGCGGACGCAGGCCGTCGACACGAATCTGCCCGCGCGCGTCGACGATCGACGCCAGCGCGTTCGCGAGTCGGATCCCGGGACTGCGCAGCAGCCCGCCCCAGTTGCCGGAGTGATGCGCGCCGTCGCGCAATTCCACCGACAGCGTGAAGTTCGCGCTGCCGCGCGAGCCCATGAAGAGCGTCGGGCGCGCGGCGCTCACGCGCGGCCCGTCGGACGCGATGAACAGGTCGGCGCGCAGTTCATCGCGATTGATTTCGCACATCCGGGCCAAGCCCGGCGAGCCGGCTTCCTCGCCCATCTCGATGATCGCCTTCACGTTATAGCCGAGCTTGCCGCCACGCGCGCGCAACACCTGCGCCAGCGCGGCAAGATTGATCGTGTGCTGTCCCTTGTTGTCGGCGGTGCCCCGGCCGTACCAGCGATCGCCGTCGACGCTCAGTCGCCACGGCGCGAGGCCGGCCTGCCACTGGGCGTCGTAGCCGTGGACGACGTCGCCGTGCCCATACGTGAGCAGCGTGAGGGCGGTCGGATCCTCGATTCGCTCGGCAAGCAGGAACGGGCCGCATCCCGGCACCGGGTTGGCGACGCAGCGGCACGTGAAACCAAGCGCTTCGAATGCGGGAATCAGATTCTCGTCCAGATAGGCCTGCAGCGCGGGCAGGCTGTTTTTCGACTGGCTTTCGGTTCGGTGTGCGACGCGTTCGCTCAAAACTTGCCGGAAACTGCCGTCGTCGAAATACCCCGTTGCGTATGCAATGGCTTGCTCGCGGCTCATGAAGAAAATCCTCGGTCAGTTCGTGGGAAGAAGGGGCGCAAGTTTCGGAATCCCGAGGCCGGGCTCGGGCGTGAGCGCCGACGACAACAGTCGGCGCGTGTACGGGTGAGCGGGGCGTTCGAAGATCGTCCCCCGGTCTGCGAGCTCGACGATTTGTCCGCGATACATCACCGCGACGCGGTCCGCGAGATGCTCGACGACGCCGAGGTCGTGGCTGATGAACAGATAGCTGAGCCCGAATTCCGCCTTCAGGTCGAGCAGCAGATTCAGGATCTGCGCCTGGACCGACACGTCCAGCGCGGAAGTCGGTTCGTCGCAGATCAGGATGTCCGGGCGCAGGATCAGTGCGCGCGCAATTGCCACGCGTTGCCGCTGGCCACCGGACAACTGGCTTGGATACTGGCCATGCGTGCGCTCCGGCATCCCGACGAGATCGAGCATCCTGCGGACTTCGGCCTGCTGCGCTGCGGCATCGCCTTCGCTGTGCAGCTTCAGCGGCAGGCCGACGATTTGCTCGACCGTCTTGCGCGGGTTCAATGACGAGTACGGATCCTGGAAGATCGGCTGGATCCGGCGAGCCATCGCGCGCCGTTCGCGCGGATCGATTTCCCTGCCGCCGATCAACACGTTGCCGCCCGTCGGCTCGAGCAGGCCGAGCAGCATCTTGGCGAGCGTGCTCTTGCCGCAACCCGATTCGCCGACCAGTCCGAGCGTTTCGCCGCGATATAGCCGCAGCGACACGTCGTCGACCGCACGCAACTCGGTGGCCGGGCCGAACCAGCCGCGCCGCAGCGTGAACGTGCGCGCGAGCGAGCAGAGTTCGAGGGCGATTTCGTCGTTCATTGCGGCACCTCCGCCGGCATCGGCGCGGGCTCGGCGGCGAGCAGGCAGCGCACTCGATGGCCGGCCCCGGTTTCGAGGTAAGGGGGCGTTTGCGAGCACGCGTCGCATGCGTGTGCGCAGCGGTTCGCAAATGCGCAGCCCGCCAGCTCGCCGAGCAGCGAAGGCACGACGCCCGGGATCGCGCTCAGGTGAGTGCCAGGCTGCTGCCTGCCGCGCACCGGAATGCAGTTCAGCAGTCCGCGCGTGTACGGATGCACCGGCTGCGCGAACAAGGTTCCGACCGCCGCGGTCTCGACGATCTGCCCCGCGTACATCACGGCGACCCGGTCGGCGATGCGCGCGACGACGCCGAGGTCGTGCGTGATGAACAGCACGGCGGTGCCGAACTCTTGCTGCAGCTCGCGCAGCATGGTGAGTATCTGCGCCTGGATCGTCACGTCGAGCGCCGTGGTCGGCTCGTCAGCGATGATCAGATCGGGCTCGCACATCAGCGCCATCGCAATCATCACGCGCTGCCGCAGGCCGCCGGAAAGCTGGTGCGGATACTGGCCGAGCCGTTGCGCGGCGTGCGTCATGCCGGTCCGTTCGAGCAGATAGACAGCGCGGTCGCGGGCCTCGCTGGCCGTTACCCGGTGATGCTGGCGCAGCGCCTCGACGAGCTGGCTGCCGAGCGTGTGCGACGGGTTCAGCGAGGTCATCGGCTCCTGGAAGATCATGGCGATCCGGTTGCCGCGCAGCCTTGCCATGTCGCGGTCCGAAAGCGCGCCCAGATCCTCGCCGGCAAGCCGCAGCCGCTGCGCGGTGCGGCGAGCGCGGCGCGGCAGCAGTCCCATCAGCGCGAGCGAGGTCATCGACTTGCCGCAGCCGGATTCGCCGACCAGGCACAGCATCTCGCCGCGCGCGATCTCGAGGTCGATGCCGCGCACCGCGCGCAGCGGACCGTTCGGCGTGGGCAGTTCCACCTGCAGCTGTTGCACTTCGAGCAGCGCGCTCATCGCCCGTTTCCTCCATGATGGCGGCCGTCGGGCGCATTCAGATCGCGCAGGCCGTCCCCGACGAGATTGACCGCGAGCACGAGCACCGCGAGCGCGACGCCCGGAATGACGATGACCCACGGCTGGAAAAACATGTACGTCTTGCCCTCGGAGATCATCAGCCCCCACGAAGGAAGCGGCGGCGGCACGCCGAGCCCGAGAAACGACAGCGCGGCCTCGAGCAGGATTGAGTGGGCCATTTCGAGCGTCAGCACGACGATCAGTGCGTTCGCGATGTTGGGCAGCAGTTCGCGCAGCAGGATGTACGGCGTCGACGCGCCGACGGCCTTCGCGGCCGCGATGAATTCCGCGTCGCGTAGTTGCTGCGTGACCGAGCGCGATACGACCGCGAAGCGATCCCAGATCAGGAAGCCGAGCAGCAGGATCACCGTTCTCAGCGACGTGCCGAGCAGCGACGACAGCGCGAGCGCCACCAGGATCACCGGCATCGCGAGGCGCGTCGTGAGCACGTAGCTGATCACGCTGTCGACGCGGCCGCCAAAGTAGCCGGCGAGTACGCCGAGTGTCGTGCCGATCAGGCCGGACAGCGCGGCGGCCGCGACACCGATCGTCAGCGACACGCGTGCGCCGTACAGCAGTCGACTCAGGTAATCGCGTCCGAGCTTGTCGGTGCCGAGCGGATGCTGCCAATCGCCGTTCGTGTGCCAGACCGGTGGAATCAGCCGGCTGCCGAGGTCCTGCGCATACGGATCGTGCGGCGCCAGCCACGGCGCCAGCAGCGCGGCGAGCACGATCGCGCCGAGCAGCGCCGCACCGATCGCGAGGCCGCGATGGCCGACGATGCGCCGCAGCACCCGATGCCATGCGGGCGCGGGCGTGCACAGGTTGATAGCGGTTGCGTCACTGCGTGACGAAGAGTGTCCTGTCATCATCAGTCGGGTCCTCGGGTTAGCCCACGCGCAGGCACGGATCGAGCGCGGCGTTCGCGACGTCGGCGAGAAAGGTGAGGCCGATATAGAACATCGCGATCAGCAGCACCACCGCCTGCACGACCGGGAAGTCGCTGCGCGCGATCGCGTCCCACGCGAGCTGACCAAGACCTTGCAGCGAGAACACCGATTCGATCACGACCGAGCCGCCGAGCATGAAGCCCAACTCGACGGCCGCGAGCGCGACCACCGGGATCAGTGCGTTGCGCAGCGCGTGGCGGAAGATCACGCGCGCGGGAGAGAGCCCTTTCGCGCGCGCGGTGCGAATGTAGTCGGCGCCGAGCACGTCGAGCATCCCGGCGCGCGTGAGGCGCATCATCGATGGCGTCGCGTAATAGCCGAGCGCGATCGCGGGCAGCACGAAGTTCTGCCACTGTGCGTTGCCCGCGACCGGCAGCCAGCGCAGCCAGATCGAGAACACGAGAATCAGCGCGAGGCCGAACCAGAAGCTCGGCATCGCCTGCCCGACGACCGCGACGAACAGCGACAGGCGATCGATCCACGTGTCGCGGAAGATCGCCGCGAGCACGCCGAGCGGAATCGCGATCGCCACCGCCAGCGCGAGCGACACCGTGCCGAGCTTCAGCGTGATCGGCAGGCGTTGTCCGATCAGGTCCATCACCGTGTCCTGAAAGAAGAACGAGCGGCCGAAATCCAGGTGAACCGCCCGCCACAACCAGTCGAGATATTGCGCCGGGAGCGGCCGGTCGAGCCCGTACTGCGCGCGGATTTCCGCGACTTGCTGCGCGGACGCCTCGGGCCCCGCGATCGAGGTGGCCAGATCGCCGGACAAGTGCAGCAGCGCGAAGCTGACGAGCGACACCGTGAAGGCCACCGCGAGCGCGAGCGCGAAGCGGCGTGCGACGTAGGAGAGCATGACGGGCTCCGTGACGTGAAGGGGCGGGGCCCGGTTATTTCCAGCTCGCCTGCGAGAAACGCGGCAGTTCGTCGGGCCAAGGCTGGAATTTTAGGTCCGACGTGAATGCGTAATTCGTCGAGTACGAGAACAGCGGCGCCCAGTACGCCTGCTCGCTGATGCGCTTGAGCGCGGTGGCGTAGCGGGCCTTGCGCTCGGCCGGATCGTTCGATGCGTCCGCGATGCCGATGTCCTTCATCACGCCCGGATCCTTTGCGGAGTCGTCGGGGCCGCCCTTGAAGAACGCGCCGAGCGACGCGGACGCGTCGTTGACCGAATACGAACCCCAAGCCTGGAAGGTCATCGGCGTCTTGCCGGCGCGATACGCGGTGCGCAGCGCCGCATATTGGAGGTAGTGCAGGTGCGCGACGATCCCGACCTTGCGAAGGTCGCCGATGATGGCTTCCGCGTACTCGCGCTCGCGATATGCATACAGGTCGGTCTCGAAGCCACTCGGGTAGCCGGCATCCTTCAACAGCGCACGCGCCTTCGCCGGATCGTAGTTGTATTTGACCGCGACGCTCGCGTCGCAGCCGAACTGCGTGCGAAAGCACGGCGCATGGATAGGCTGACTGCCGCCGCGCACGAGGTTCGTCGCCAGTGCGGCGCGGTTGACCGCGTGGTTGACGGCTTCGCGTACGCGCACGTCCTTGAACGGCGAGTTCGGCGCCGAGGTTCCCTGGGCGTCCATCGTCAGGAAGCCGATGCGCATCGTTTCGCCGCCGGCCACCGTCAGATTCGGGATGGCCTTCAACGACTGGGCCTGATCGGCCGGCACGCGCCAGATCCAGTCGACCGCGCCGGTCATCAATTGCGCGGCACGGGTTTCCGGATCAGGGATCACGACGAAGCGCAGCGTGCCGATCTTCGGCTGGCCGAGCGGACTGCCGCTGAAATAGGCGGCGTTCTTCGCGAGTGTCACGCCGACGCCGGGCTGGATCGACGTGACGCGATACGGTCCGGTGCCGATCGGCGCCTTGCTGAAGCCGTCCAGGCCGACCTTGTTGAAATAGGCTTCCGGGTAGATCGGCAGCGGGCCGGCCAGATATTCGAGCGCGGCGGGGAAGGGCGCCTTCAGCACAATGCGCACCTGATAATCGCCGACCTTCTCGGCACGCTTGATCCAGTCGACGTTTTGCCGGGTCACGACCTTCGAGTTCGGCGAACTCATGTAGTTGAAGGTGAATGCGACGTCGGCGGCGCTGAAAGGATCGCCGTTCTGAAACTTCACATCGCGGCGCAAATCGACCAGCAGCGAGGTCGGCGATTCCCATTTCCACGACGTGGCTAGCGCGGGCTTGAACTGGCCGGTGGCGGGATCCGCGTAGATCAGGTTGTCCCAGATCAGATGAGCGAGAATCACGCCTTCGCGCAAATTGTTGTGATACGCGGAAATATTTTCGACTTCGCTATCCGATGCATACACGAGCGTATCGTTCGCTTTGCCTGCAACCGCGTGCGCGGTATAGAGCAGTACGGATACGCATACGAATGCACGCCTTGCGTTGCGGATCAGACCAGCATGAAGCTTCATGAATCGCCCCCCGGAACAGGACTTCGCTGTTGAACGTCGGATGCTGGTAGCGAGACTATCGGGCGATTTTTGCCGAGACTATTATTGATTAAATAACTTTGCGTTGCCGGATCGGCAAAGCGGCGGTTCGAGCCCCCTCGCTACGCGGCGCGCGCCGCGCGGCGAGGTCGTCGTCGCGTAGCGAACTAGTTCGGCCGGCGCCGAAAGCGCCATGCCGGTAAGGATCGGGAATGAAACAGCATCATCTGCAGGAAACGGCGTTGCGCTATTTCCTCGACGTCGTGCGCACCGGATCGATCAGCGAGTCGTCGGTGCGGCTGAACGTGGCGGCGTCGGCAATCAGCCGGCAGATCGCCGGACTCGAGAGCGCGCTGGACACGCCGCTGTTCGAGCGCCGGCCGCGCGGGATGGTCGCGACCGCGGCGGGCGAATTGCTCGCCGCCTATGCATCGCGGCTGGCGCTGGAGGCGGATCGGATCGTGCAGGACATTGAGGCGTTGCAGGGCGTGCGCCGCGGCAAGATCCGGATTGCATCGTCTGACGGCGGCGCGATCGAGCTACTGCCAAAGGCGATGGCTGCATTCCGGAAGGACTATCCCAGCATTCACTTTCACCTCGCGGTCAGCGCTCCGGCAGAAGTGACGCGGCGCGTGCGCGAAGGGGAAGTCGACATCGGGCTGACCTTCAGCCGGACCACGCACGGCGACATCAAGGTCGTGCATCGCAGCCCGGCGCCGGTGGTGGCGGTGATGCGCCGCGAGCATCCGCTCGCGCGTTTCGAGCGCCTGAGCCTCGCGCAGCTGCGCGAGTATCCGCTGGCGCTGTCGGATACGAACACGACGATCAGGCAATTGTTCGACATTACCGCGAGCCAGCAACGTCTCGTGTTCGAGCCGGTGATGGTCAGCAATTACGCAGAGTCGCTGCACAATTTCGTCGCGGCGTCGGACGCGGTGTCGATCGCGGCCGAGGTCACGATCCGGCATCGCGCCGCACGTGGCGAGATTGCCGCGGTGCCTATCCGCGATCCCGGGCTCGGCGAGCGCTATATCGAGGTGCAGACGCTCGTCGGGCGCACGCTGCCAAAAAACGTGCAGCTGTTCGTGGAGTTCCTCCTCACGCTGCTGTGACTTCCGAGCGCGTCTTTTCCGAGGATCTGAGCAGCGCCGCTCTCGTGTTCAGACCGGCAGTTCGGTGGTCGTCAGGATTTCTCGCAGCACGATAAAGGCTCGGACTTGCCGCACGCCCTGCAGATACAGCAGCTTTTCTGCGTGCAGCCGGTTGAAGCTGTCGCTGTCACGCGTGCGGATCAGCATGCAACTCTTTCAAACACCGTGAACGACTCCGGCGTCGAGCGGTCGAGCATCACGCCGATCAGCACCAACATGCCCGCGTCGATCTTCTTCGGATCGAGCAGCGCGACCGTCGCGCGGATCACGCCGGCCTCCTTGAGCCGCTCGACGCGGCGCAGGCACGCCGGTGCGCTCAACTTGACTTTCGCCGCCAGTGTGACATGCATCGTGTTGCAGTTGCCGCAGGATCGCGTGATACGCGTGGTCGGTCTGGACGTCCGGTCGGTGTGGCTTCGTGGAGGCTGTAGTTTTTTTCATTGCGATGAAGTGAATCGGAAGAAACAAAAATGGATTGAAGCGGTGTTTCGTTTCATGACGTTATGCGTAAACATTTTTTCGCAACCCGTCAGAACGCCGGCTTCTCCATGATGATACACACCTGCTGCGACGACCGCGTGGCGATGTCCGACCACATATCGAGAGGAATCTCCCCCATGAACCTGCAACGTTTCCTCCGCTATCCGCTCACGTTTGGCCCGACGCCGATTCAGCCGACGAAGCGTTTGAGCGCCCATCTCGGCGGCAACAAGGGCCCGCAAGCTCGAATACCTGATTCCCGAAGCGCTCGCGCAAGGTTGCGACACGCTCGTGTCGATCGGCGGTATTCAGTCGAACCAGACGCGCCAGGTGGCTGCCGTTGCCGCGCATCTCGGGATTAAGTGCGTGCTGGTGCAAGAGAACTGGGTCAATTATTCGGATGCCGTGTATGACCGCGTTGGCAATTGAATTTATCTTCCCACTCGCCGATCACGTTGAAGCGGCGGATATTGAACAGGGCTGCCGTTTGTCGCTGGGACAAGCCTTCGCGCATCCGCTTCAGGACCGAAAGTTTGAATTCAGCGCTGAAATTCGTGGGAGCTCGCTTCTTCGTCCGCACGCCTTCCTCACCATGAGCCCGATAGCGGGCAATCCATTGCCGCAGCAATGAAATGTTGGCGCCATGCCGTTGAGCAACAGCCTTTAGGCCGGCCTCGCCGGAACAGTAAGCTCTGACGGCCGCTAGCTTGGCTCGGTCCGTGTATTTTCCCATAGCCCTTTCAGGTCAGGGTCCAACCTTCGGGGGTTCAGTTCACGAATAGGTGGACACCTATGCTCCTCGTTCAGAGCACTTCCGGATAGATGTCGCTACTGGACCGCTTACGCTGCTGCGGCGGTAAGCGTCGAGGCGTTACCATCGGCATTCCTGCCGGTTGTCACAATCAACGAGGTGGCGTCGGTGTGCGCATGAATCCCGAGCCGGTGAGCGTGCGGTGATCGTCGCACGGATACGAAGCGGCGTGGGATGTTCAGGCACGCGGCAGGACCACCCGCACATGGTCTTCCGTTGCTTCGAAGGCGGGTTCGATGCCGGCTGCGGCCCTTACCAGCGGAACGATCTTGTTGCGCACGCCCATACCTCTCGCGTCCACGTAGCCGTAGTCGCGCAGTACGCCGACGATTGTGGTGTTCCTGGGCGAGCGTTGTCCGGCAAGCATCTTTTCCACGGTCATCGAATTTTGTAAGGCGCCCGGGCTGAGTACTTCCAGGCGATTGGAGTAGGCAACGATCTCGACTTCGAGATTGCGAGTCCAGTCGCGATGCGCGAGTGCATTGACAATCGCCTCGCGAAGCGCATCAGGTGGGTAGTGCCAGATGCGCTCGCGCCGTAGCCCGTCTCCCAGGTCTTCCCCTTCGGTACTGACGAGAGGTTGACCCTGCATACGATCCAGCAGATCTTCTATCAGACCGTTTTCGACGACTTCGCCGAGTCCGCCACCTTCGCGACGTGCAAACCGTCCGACGAGTGGACCATCCAGCAGCGTATCGTCGAGTGCCTGGTAGCCCTTGTCGATGCCATTGAATACCATCCAGCGGATGCCAGCCTGGCGCAGAAAACGGCGTGGTGAGCGTCCGAACAGCACCAGTCCGGCGATGCTGCAGACGGGTGTACGGCCCTCGACGTCGGTCATGAACCCGAGCCCTACCAGGCGCTGCTGCCAGGCGTCATCGGTCTGCGGTAACTCGCGGTCACCGGCAAAAGTCACGAGGTAATCTTCGAGCCGCGCGCGATCGAGTGCGTCGAGTGCGGCGCCGGATACCGGCAAGGTTTCGCTGTGAAAGAGGCCGCCCGTTGCAAAAAGGCGGGCTTGGGTCTCACGATCCGCGAGCCGGGACGTGCTGCCGACGCGAATGTAGATATCTTCCCGGTTATTGTGGCGAAGCACATAGGGTTTGCTCGTGCCCATCGTGAAGGACACGACACCGACACGAAGACCGTCGTCCATGGTCACAACTTCATAGAAGGGCAGCAGCATCGGATGCACGTGTGCAAACACCGCATTCATGACCCACGTTTCGAGATCCTCGCGCTGGATGCCGGAGATCGTTCCGTCATCATCTACACCCAGCAGGATCATGCCGCCGCGCAGGTTTGCCATCGCGACAATTTCACGGGCAAGCGCTTCGGGGCGCAGGTCGTCGCGCTTAAATTCGATGCCGGAATTCTCTCCGTTGGCGACAATCTCCAGCAATTCCGTCTTGAGCATGGTCGTTCCTAGAATCCGTATTTCTCTTTGCGCTGGGAGAATGCCTCGCGACCGCCTTCCAGAATGTCGGCCACGCGCTCGCGGATCTGCGGGACGTCAATGGAACCCTGCGCGTCAGGAGACATATGTGCCTGCGCCTCGGATGCCGAAAATATCCCGATCCACTCTGCGTCGCCGAAGACGGGGATGTTCGCATTGTGGGTGGCAAAGAGGAACTGGCGCTCAGTCTTGGCTTCCCTCAACTGAGTCACGATTCGCTCGGCGATGAATGCATTGTCCAGGTTGTCCTCGGGCTGGTCCATGATGAGCGGATCATCGTTGTCGAGCAGCAGCAGGTGCAGGATTGCCGTGCATTGCTGTCCAGTGGATAGCTGATCCAGCGGCTTGAATACTTCGCCCTGATGGGCAACATTCAATTCGATCAGGATTCGGTCCTGTAGGTCGATCTCTTCGAGTTCCAGTACGCGGCCACGGTCGAGTCGCGCGAGGGCCTCGACGACTGAGTTCTGCATGCCCCAGTCGTAGGTCAACGTCTTGAGCGCGGATTCCCCTTCCCGGATGGCCTTTACGAGGGCAGGGATGGTCAGCTCATCACCGGACTGGTCGATCCACGCGAGCTTCTTTTCACCGAGACCGGGTAGCTGCAGCAGCAGTTCTTTCAGCGCCCGACGCTGACCACCAATCTTGAGATTCAGCCTTAGTTTGCCATCAAGCTTGCGATTGAGCTTCTTGACGGCGGTGCGTAGTTCATCGCTACGTCTGTCGCGCACTTGGGCGAATTCGTCCAGCAGGTTACGTCGCTGGGCTTCGAGTTCTCCCAGCAGTCTGTCGATTGTCGCCATTCGGGCTTCACCCGGGCGGATAGTTTCGATTTCGCGCAGCAGTTCCTGATAGGCGCGCCCGACATCGCGACCTGGTTTGCCAGCAAAGGCGGGCAGGCTGGCAAAAACCTTTTCGAGGGTCGCCGACTCTTCGGCGAGCCGCGCATTGAGTTCCGTCTGCTGCGCCCTGATGGCTGCGTTGTTTTCACCATGCAGTGTGCGCAAATTCACCAGTTGCTGTGCGATCTGCGTTCGCAGGGTATCAAGTGCATGGCGAATCCGGGCGAGTATGTCCGCATGCGGCATTCCTTCCAGAGCCTTTTCGCTGAGGAAGGCAGTGTCTGGAAGGTTACCTTCGAGAACGGACAGACCTTCTCCGACGCGATCCATTTCTTCACTTGCCCGCAGGGAAAGCTGCCGCTCGCGCTCGAGTTTTGGCACCAGCGCGAGCTTGTCTTCGAGTCCGAGTGACTGGAATTGCTGAACCTGCTCCATGAGTTTGGGCAGACGTGCGACCTGGGCCTGCAGATCATCCTTCTGCCGGGCGGCTGCCAGCAGTTTTTCCCGGTTCTCTGCCAGTCGCCTGCCGACCGTGTGAAGCTCGCCCGTCAATGCAGTGCCGCTGGGCATAAAGCGGTTGAGAATCGCCGTCTGGCTGGCAGGGTCGCGTGCGAGCTCGAAAATCTCGTTCTGGCCGTAGATCTCGATGCGGGGCAGTAGGTCATGCGGCTGCAGGGTCGACACCTGCCCATCGTCATCCTTGACGACGGGTGGTTCTCCATAGCGGCGGGAGATGAGATATCCGCGACCGTTCTGTGCGTGCGAGCATATCGACAGTTCAATGCGACCACCTGCGCCGAGATTGGCCTTGACAATGTCCTCATGCTGCCGGCGTGCCGTGGCGGCACGCGGTGGCAGATCGAGCGCGTACCGCAGACATTCGATCAGCGTGGACTTGCCGGTTCCGCGACCGCCGATCACGGTATTCAGGTGCGCAGATAGGGCTATTGCGATGCCGTCGAGGTATCCCCCATGAAAATTGATCTGCTCAATTCGCGAGTAGTGGGCTTCGGGCAACTGACCGAGCCGGATGCGTGACTCAGGGTCCTTGAATGCTGTCACGAAGCCTTCGAAGCCCGGTCGCGTCATCTTGATCCAGCAGGTCGCGCCCGGGTCGGCGAGATCTTCCGGTTTGGCGACATCCTTCGCGTTAAGCACGGCGATGGGATGTACGCGGCGATAATCCGGGTTCCGGTTCAGGATGATGTCGCGGTAGTTGACAGGCAGGTCAGTGGTCGGCCCCGGTATTTGTCCGGCCTTGACCAGCATTTCGTCTTTCCAAACGTGCGACAGGCCTCCGCCGTCCTGATTAAGCCGCAGCAGGCCGTTACTCCCCGTCATATGTGCGGCATACCAGAACCCGCCGAGATCAAAAATGATTTGGGCAAGATCTAGGCAAGTCTTGCGTGATGGTGCCACGGTGTCCTGCACCTGCGTGAGATCGAGCTTGCCCAGATAGCGGTTAAGCTGATCCCGGGTAGTACCCTCCGGGAACAGGCACACCATGTGGATCTTCTCGCTCGAGGCGATCTCGAACCCGGGAAAGACGACGATGCCGTGCGGCTCGAGAAAGTTTCGCAAACCATCGAGAGCATCCACGTTGCCATGGTCGGCGAGACCGACAATCCTTATCCCCCGGGCGAAACACTGGTCAAGCAACTGCTGGTTGTAGTCAGCTTCGCTCAGCCCGTGGTCACTGCCGCGATATCGTGCCTGGTAGTCCGACGGATTGACCTGCAGGGCGCAGCGCCAGAATCGCGCCATCGTGTACTGGGCAGGCATGAGAACCTCGTTTTTCATGGGCGCGCCTTGCCTTCCGAGCGGTAGTTGGTCAAAGGGGCTGCCGGACCCTGACGCAGAAGTTTATCTACGGCCTTGCGCACGAGCCATGCAACGCTAACATCCTCCTGCTGCGCAATCGCCTGCAGCGCATCGAGTTGGTGTTTGGGCAGCGTGACGGTCACGCGTTTGATTTCCGGGTCGATTGGACGGGTCATTTTTGATTGCTGCAACTTGCATCAGGGCGCATAATTTTACTGCAAATGTCCTGCACCGGGCGCTGGAATCGCAGGAGAAGATGGGGGCGTCGGGCCGGGGCGGGACTGGAGCAAAAACTGTGGACGCGTTGCGTTGACCCGGCGAGCAAAAGTCGCGATGGCTAGGTCGCCTAGAAGCGATAACGCCGCAGATTGGGCATCGAGTCCCACGATAGGCCAGATGCGGCAGCATGCCAAACCCGGAGTCACGGAAAGCTACCTTCTTTCGCTATTGAATTAGTACAACATGGAGCACGGCGGCGAATATCAAGAAACAAGATGCCTGGCGTCGGGACACCGCACCAACCATTGGTTCACCGAGGCCTGGGCCAAGATCATCGAGGCAGGCGAGATGTTCGTGTTCGACAGCGACCATATAGGACCCAACGGGAGTTACCGTTCGTGACAGCGGCTATTGAGCTTTATCATAGTGGCGGCTGAGCAGCCATGGCCGGCATGGCACCATACCCCGGGGCAACCATTCCATGAGTCAACCCGCGTTCTTCGAGGCTGAGCGCAAGCGTTTCTTCCGACCCCTGAATAGCTCCCGTAGGGAGTTCGTTGTCGCTTGCCTCCGTGCCCTGTATGAGCGCCTGCACGGGCCGGCAGCTGACTACGCGCACACGATGACGCGAGATTCGCTGCGCGAGCTCCTCATGGCAGTCGCGCGAGATAACCCCGACAGATTGATCACAGAAGCAGAAGCCGACGAGTTCAGTATCGCTGACGATGAGCCTCTACAACTGACAAACCTCGTGATGAGGACGCTGCTTACCGACGGTTGGCTCGAGCAGTTCGCCGACCGAGAGGGGTTGGTCACGGCGTTCCGGTTCTCACGCCCGGGCAAGCTCTTCGCCGAGGCGCTGTGGACGCTGGACCGCCCGAGCCGAAGCCGGCAGCGAAACATGCGCGGTTGCCGAAACGCCTTGGAAGCGGCCCTGCAGCCTCGCGGTGACGCCCATGACCTGGTCGACGCTTATGAATACGCCGAGAAGGTCATCGAGGACCTGACTGAGGGCATCGACTATTTCCAGGAGCTTGTGCGCCACCTAATGCAGGCCGCATCGGCGCAGCGCCAGTGGGGCGAGTTCGTTGAGTTCCTCGACCGGTTCCAGCGGGAGTACTCCAAGCAGTTGACCGCGGACAACGCGATGCTAAACCGGCAGGCCATCCGTCAAAACTTGGACAGGCTTCGCCAGGTAAACGACGCGAAGTTCAGCCGAATGGACGAGCAGCTTCACGACATTGCACACTGGGCAGTGAAGGAGCACACCGGTGCCTCGGTCTATGAGTGGCTCCTCGGCCGCATAGAGGCCATTGTCGACGCCGCCTGTGAGACCAAGCAGCCCGGCTTTCTCAAGGCGATGGAGACCTACCTGAAGCGCATCAACGGGTTGGCGATGCAATCGCTGATGCTGCGAGCAGGTCAGACCCGCCATGCCTATTTGCAAGGCATTCAGCGCGTGGCGCAGGCTGAAGACAGGGAGGAGCAGGACCGGCTTCTCCGGCACTACGGCGCTTACCTCACCGATGCTGAGGTCCGTCTGCTCGACCCGGCCAGCTTCAGGCTGCGCACCGCGACGCAGCGCCGCAAGGCCGTCACCGTGACCATTCGACCGCGGGCTACGCGAGAGGAACGCCTCGCAGCCGTTCTCGCACGCGCAGAGGCAGAGGCTTTCTCACTCCCGAACGAACTTGTGGCCGAAGGCCTCCGCGCGGACCTGCGCATCTTCCGGCATCCGGTGAGGCTCTCAGCTCTTCCAGCCGAAAGCGCGGAAGATGTGCTCAAGGCTATGCAGGCTGTCGAAGCTGCGCGGGCCAGTGGTGATGACTTCTTGGTGCGCAGGCTGCCCACGCGCCTGGACAATCCGGCTTATTCCGGCAGTGACTACGAAATCGAACTGAAAAAATGAACTTGTCCTCCGTCATTCGCGACCAACTGGCGCTGATCAACATGAAGCAGGAACGCTTCCGGGAGCTGCTCATTCGACTTTTTTCCTACGGCGTCAGCTGGATGTGGCGCGGGCGGGGTGGCCAATGGGCACATCCTGTCCGGTCATTTAGGGGCAAATGCTGAACTTTCGGATCCTCTGTTGCCGAAATGCGACGCTAATATGCCAAAGAGTCGCGAGGGAATTCAGCGTAGGTTTTGGCGTAGGTTTGCAGGCGAAGGCTCGCCGCAAAAGGCCTCTTCACTACTTTGAAGAAAACGAGTGACGCGCATCGGCGCGTCGCCGTGACCTGCATTTCAATGCGGAGCTTCGGATCGCCGCGGTACGCAATCGAAGCCGGTTCGTCCGGCTTTTTTCATGCGTCGTGCCGATGGTGATGCGCGGCGAGATGGTCGCGTGCGCAACGTTTTGCGGCGGCAGTGCGGTCGACGAAATAATCCGGGCAACGAATTGTTGATCGGCCTCTGCGGCTGGCATCACGAGAAGCGGGACGGTCATCCGCTGGCGCCTTGTGTGGAGATCGCATGGCGGCAAGCGCGTGCCGCATGGGGGCACGGGTACATGAACGAAGCAGCGTCGTGCGTACTGGCCGACGGGTTTCAGCGGATCGGGCTGGCGGACATCTTCGCGTGGACGGCGGATGCCAATCTTCGATCGCAACGCCTGATGCAGCGTATCGGCATGCAGCGGCAGCCCATGCTGGATTTCGACCACCCGGCGCTTGCGGGCGGGCATCCGTTGCGCCGGCATGTCGTGTACGTCGCGTGGTCGCGCGCGGCTTCCCGCTGACGGATCCGCGTATCGATGCGTCGGCTCATCGAGGCCACGCGGCGTTTTGCAGCACGATCCGGTAGCCGTCGAGGTCTTCGAACGTCTGGCCGGACGCTTCCCAATACGGATTGAGCGCCGTCACGCGGACGAACCCGTGCGCCGTCGCGCGGTCGCATGCGGCCTTCCACGTTTCGCCGTCAGGCAGATAGAAGACGATCAGGTCTTCCGGCGTCGGGGTCGGCGCGACGGGGTGCGTCTGGCAGTGCGTGAACTCGAAGTGGTAGTCCATGCCTTCGCGCCCGAGCATCACGCCGTCGAAGCCGTCGTGGTCCTGAAACCTGGCGAGTACCGCGAGCCCGAACGCATCGCAATACATGCGCTCGGTTCGGGCGAGGTTGCTGACCGGGCGGGCAATGCGCAGATGGGCATGCATGAGCGGGGATGACGCGGTCGGCGAAGCTGCAATGATAGGCCGCCGGCCGGCGCGCAGCACGCGCGGCATTCTCCAGATGCCGCGTGTGCCGGCCGGGCCGCGCAGTTACGCGACAGCCGGATCGGCGATCGTTGCGGCCGTACCGGGGCCCGGCGCGGATGGCGCGGTCTGCGCACCGGCGAGGCGCCGATAGCGCGCAAGCGCCCACAGCGGGAAGTACGCGGTATAGCCGTGATACTTCAGGTAGAAGATGCGCGGGAAGCCGGGCGCATTGTGGGAGCGATGCCACCAGAACCCGTCGTCCTGCTGAACCGACTGCAGATACGCGATGCCGCGCTTCACCGAGTCGGACTCGCAGTCGCCGAACGCCATCTGCGCGAGCAGCGCCCACGCGGTGAAGTTCGACGTGCTTTCGCCGCCGTTGGTGCCGCCCAGCTTCGGGTCGATATAGCTGTCGTTCGTCTCGCCCCAGCCGCCATCCGCATGCTGGTGCGCGCGCAACCAGTCGAGCGCGCGTGCGATATACGGCTGCGACTTGTCCTCGCCGGCGAGCGCGAGGCCGGCCAGCACGCTCCACGTCCCGTAGATGTAGTTCGTGCCCCAGCGGCCCCACCAGCTGCCGTCGGGCTGCTGCGTGCGCTTCACGTATTCGATGCAGCGCGCGAGCGACGCGCGTTCGTCCGCGCGTTTCGTCACGCCGAAGCACAGCAGCACGCGGCCCGACACGTCCTCGGTCGGCGGATCGAGCAGCGCGCCGTGATCGGCGAACGGGATCGCGTTCAGGTACATGCGGTCGCAGTCGGCGTCGAACGCCGCGAAGCCGCCGTTGCGCGATTGCAGCCCGCGCATCCAGTCGAGTGCGCGCGCGACGCGTTCCGCGTAAGGATTCTCGCCCGATGTCCTGGCCTGCGCGCGGCCCCGGCGGTCGAGCATCGCGGTGACGACCGCGGTGTCGTCGATGTCGGGGTAGTACGGGTTCGCGTACTGGAATGCCCATCCGCCCGGCTGCGTGCCGGGCCGCGCGTTTTCGCGCCAGTCGCCTTGCAGGTCGTTCACCTGGCGTTCGGCCAGCCAGTCGTACGCGCGCGAAATGCGCGCGTCGAGGTCGCGATCGGAGACCTGCGCGTCCGGCGCGGCGGGCGTCGCGCCGCGGGACTGTTCGAGCGCCATCGTGCTCCACGCGGTATCCCACACCGGCGACAGGCACGGCTGGCAATACATGCTGCCGTCCGGCCGCGTGACCAGCAGTTTTTCCAGCGCGTTCTCGCAATCGCGCCGCAGCGGATGATCGTCCGGGTAGCCGAGCACCTGCATCATCTGGTAGCTGTACACGATCGGCGGGAAGATCCCGCCGAGCCCGTCCTCGCCGTTCATGCGTTCCGCGCACCATGCCTCGGCGTGGCGGATCGCGCGCTGCCGCAGGCCCTTCGGCATCAGCGGCTCGACATGACGCACCGTGCGGTCGAGCGCCAGAAAGAGCCTGCGCATGCCCTTGGCGGGCGGAAAGTAGTGGCGCTCCTCGTCGGGCGGCGTGACGAACAGCTCGCGGATCGAGACGTTGCGCGGGTTGCGGGCGCGCGCCTTCAGCGAGCACAGCACGAGCAGCGGCACCATCGTCGTGCGCGCCCAGTACGCGACCTTGTACATCGAGATCGGCACCCACTTCGGGAACAGCACGAATTCGATCGGCATGAACGGCGCCGCACGCCACGGCACCTGGCCGAAGGTCGCGAGCAGGATGCGCGTGAACACGTTCGAGCGTGCCGCGCCGCCGAGCTTCAGGATCGCGTCGCGCGCGCGGACCATGTGCGGCGCGTGCTCGCTGTCGCCGGCCGCCTTCAGCGCGAAGTACGCCTTCACGCTGCACGACACGTCGGGCTCGCCGTCGACGTACAGCGCCCAGCCGCCGTGCGTGTCGAGCCGCTGGTTCGCGCGCAGGTAGCGCGCCATTCTTTCCTGGCGGAGGTCGTCGATCTTGTCCATGAAATGCATCATCAGGATGTATTCCGCGGTGATCGTCGCGTCGGATTCGAGTTCGAAACACCAGCTGCCGTCGGGCTGCTGGAGACGCACGAGGGCGTCGCGTCCGCGGGCGATGGCGGTGTCGAGCGCGGACGGGGAGAAGGCGTGGTTCGGTTTCATGGCGCGAATAATACCATCTGGATGGAATGTTTGATCGGAGAGGGGGCGATGCTAAGATCCGCCTATGAAAAAACATCCCGACACAGCGCCGCGCAACGCGTCCATGCAGGCCGAAGTGGCGAAGGCCGCCAGCGCACACGCCGCAGAACGAGCATCGACGCCAGCCGCGTCGGTCGCTTCCGGCGTGCGGCGCAAGAAGGCGCCGGAGCAGGTGCGCTCGCAGCTTCTCGCTGCAGCGTCGGATATTGCCACCCGGCATGGCGTGCAGGCGCTCACGCTGGACGCGGTGGCCGAGCGCGCCGGCGTGACCAAGGGCGCGTTGCAGTATCACTTCGCGAACAAGCAAGGGTTGCTCGACGCGCTCTTCGAGCAAACGGTCGC
This sequence comes from Burkholderia cepacia, assembly GCF_001718835.1. Lineage (NCBI taxonomy): Bacteria > Pseudomonadati > Pseudomonadota > Betaproteobacteria > Burkholderiales > Burkholderiaceae > Burkholderia > Burkholderia cepacia. Next base: position 1,196,839 of record NZ_CP013444.1, read on the forward strand.
GCGGTTTTCCGGGCAGATGGCGGAACGGATCGCCGCGGATCCGGAGCCGGCCGGCGCAGCTTCGCGCGCCTATATGCACACGATGCTCGACCAGAAGAATCCGGCGGCCAGCACGGATGTGCTGCGCGTCCTGGTTGCGTCGATGGTGAGTGAACCGGAGGCGCGCGAACGCTGGTCAGCGCCGATCAGCGAATTGAGCCGCCCCGACCCGGTGCCGCTCGAGCAGGCCGCGACGCTGATGATCTGCCGGCTCGCCGCCGACGGCCTGTGGCTCTGGGATCTGCTGGGTTGCCAGCGCATGCCGGATCAACTGCGTGCGGAAATCATCCGGCAACTGGAGCGCATGACCGTCGACGCAGGTTCGGCGCCGACACGATGACGGATGTTGGGCTCGTGTGCGCGCCGATGATGCGCTTGCCGCACGTTGGGACGAACCCGGTTGCCGGTAAACAATGTGAACGATCGTAAGCCGGAGCTTCGACGGCCCGTCGCAGGGCCATACCGTCAGTCTCGATGGGCGGCAGTGCTGGAAAGCCTGTTCGGATTCGTCGCGAAGGGCACGATGGCGCTGGCTGCGCTGATCGCCGTGGTTCTTGCGATCCTTTCCGGCGAGGGGCTCGAACTCGTCAGTCTGCCGACAACGAAAAAAGGATGGATGCGCTTGCTGCTCGTGCTGGCGGCAGTGATTGCGCTCGTCTTTGCCGTGTTTTACTTCATGGAGCCGGGCAGCGCGGATTTCGCTGGCAAGTAGTGCGGTGCGCCGCGCGCAGGCAATAAAAAAGCCCGCTGCTGGAGCGGGCTGAATCCATGTTTGGAGACATGGAGGAGACAGACGTGAATTTAAGGGAAAACCCTAGCGTCGGCAACCGGCAATCGATCGTCTGTTGTATTCCTGCAACTCAATGGGCCCGGTGCGCACGCATGTCCATGCCGCGCGCCCGATTGCTGCCGAGCCGTTCGTGGGCGATCGGCAACGCGAATTTGTCGCGCATCTCCGTCTCGATCCATGCACAGGCCTCGCGCGCGCAGTCGTTCAATTCGTGCCGGGTCGCGTGCCCGTCGATGTCGTAGACGAAGCGCACGCCGACCTCGTCGTCGGCGACCTGTCGCTCGAGCTGGTTGAGCTGCAGTTGCGGCCCGTGCTGTTGCGACAGCGCGCGCAATTCGTCGAAGTGATATTCGAGCCAGTCGGCAAAAAACAGCGCGTCGCTGTGGCACGGCAGCCGGAAGGCCGCGCTGCGCGACAGGCGCGCGGTGCCGTCGGCGCCTGCGATCAGCGCGGGCGCCGGGTCGTGCCGATCGTGTTTCGGGCCGGCTGCCGAGCCGGCGACGGGCGCGAGCGGGTGCCGGATGTGCCGGTAAGGCTCGCGATCGCGCAGCGCATGCCACAGCAATTCGTCACCGGCGGCGCCGGATGGCTGCATCGTCAGGTCATGCCGGCCTTCGCCGGCCGGGGCGACGTCGCGGATCACGAGGCGCAGCGAGCAGAGCGGCTCGTCCGCGACCAGCAACGTCGCCGCACGCGGCAGCCCGCAGACCAGCGGCGCCGCGCCGGCGGCACGGAACACGAGGCCGCGACGGTCGAGCCGCACGAGCGGCAGCGGCCGTGGAAACGACGGGTAGGCGACCGCGATGCGGGCGCCGCTGGCGCTCGTCAACCCGGGCATCATCGCGCGAAAGACCTGAGACTGGTCCACGTTGATTCTCCTTCGAATACGATTGCGCCCGAGCGGCATGGATGTGCTCAGGCGGCGATGGCTTGCCGGGCGGCCTGCCCCGGCTCGATTCCTAGTGCGGCAAACGTTTGCGGATCGATGTCGATCCAGCACGCGACCACCATCCTGCCGTCGATCATCTTCGGCGGGCCTGCGCGGTGCGCGTGTATGCCGATCCGTCGGAACAGCCGCTCCATGCTCGCGAACGTCACGCCGATCAGCTGCCGCGCGCCGAGCTGCGCCGCGCATTCGACGACGGCCGCGAGCATCGGGCGCACGGCCCACGCGGCGGCTTCCGCCGAACCGGCCTCGCCCGTCGCGGCAAAGCGCGACAGCTCCCACACCGCGGCCGACTGCGGCGGCGTCACGCCTTCCGCGAGCAGATCCGCGAACAAGGTATTCAGCAAATAGGGGCTCGTCGTCGGCAGCAGGCGCGCACATCCGCACATGTCGCCGCCGGCGTTTCGCGCGAACACGTAGACGGTATCGTCGCGATCGAACTGGTCGCGCTCGAAGCTTTCGTTCGCCGACGGGAGCGCCCAACCGAGCTGTTCGACGAACACACGGCGCCGATAGCGCCCGAGATCCGCTGCAAGTTCGTGTGGCAACCGCCCTTCCTCGTGAACGAAGGTCCGCATGGTGTCCTCGGGTCTTTGCTTGGAGTGCGTGCATTACAGCGCGCGTCCCGAGGGGGGGTAACTGGTAACTCTTACAGGTGACGAGCGAAAAAAACCGACCGCGACGTGGTAACGGTTTCTTGATCAACGGGATTGAAAACCGTGCCGCTTTTGCTTATAAAGAGCGCCTGGGCGTCAATCGTCGGATGAATTCCTGCATCGGGTCGTCACTGGAGCGTCGGCCGGGCATGATGCGCGTCGTGATGCGCGAAGACGGCGGACGCGACGGCGGCGGGCCAGTCGAGGCGGGCGAGGCGGGCCACGAGCGCGGCGGCCGTGCGGAGCATGCCGATATCGGCACCCGTGGCGTCGACGGCCATCACGTTGCTGCGGACGTCGCCGCCCGCGATCACGAACGTGCCCGTCGCGCGTTCGAGGTACCAGTCCCAGCCGACCGTCACGTAAGCGACGCCGGCGCGGGCGGGACGTTGCCACTCGGTGTAGCCGGCGAGGCGGGCATCGACCGCGCAGTTTTGCAGCTCCGCGAGCAGCGCCGGATCCAGGCCGCTTGCGACATGGTCGAGCGCAAGCACGGCCAGTGCGCTTTCTGACAGGCGTACGTAGCCGTCCGGGGACGGGCCGGGGACCGGGTGCAGCAAAGGTGAAGTCATGCGCGGAATGTATCAGCGTCGAACGGGTGCTGGAACCTGACAAGTATGACAGCGTGACGCTGTCGGAGAATGAATGGAACTGCGCTGGCAGGATGCCTATCAACAATTCAGTGCCGCGGAAGACGAGCAGCAGCTCTTCCAGCGGATCGCCGCCTATTC